>NZ_JAFBDK010000051.1 GCF_016908195.1 Jeotgalibacillus terrae | reverse complement strand
AAAGTGTTTGAAAAGCTCATTGTCTTTTTTGTTCGAAAAAGACTTAAAATCTTAAAACGTTGACGTTTGGTTGTTTAGTTTTCAAGGTTCAATCAATCTGTTGGTGGAGCCTAGCGGGATCGAACCGCTGACCTCCTGCGTGCAAGGCAGGCGCTCTCCCAGCTGAGCTAAGGCCCCAAAAGAAAATGGTCGGGAAGACAGGATTTGAACCTGCGACCCCTTGGTCCCAAACCAAGTGCTCTACCAAGCTGAGCTACTCCCCGTTTTCTGTTATGGGAAAATATGGCGCGCCCGAGAGGAGTCGAACCCCTAACCTTTTGATCCGTAGTCAAACGCTCTATCCAATTGAGCTACGGGCGCAGTAAAGCTTTATGAAACTGAATGGTGCCGAGGGCCGGACTCGAACCGGCACGGTGGAAACCCACCGCAGGATTTTAAGTCCTGTGCGTCTGCCAATTCCGCCACCCCGGCTAAGGCAGATAAAATTATAAGTAAAGTTTGGAGCGGAAGACGAGATTCGAACTCGCGACCCCCACCTTGGCAAGGTGGTGTTCTACCACTGAACTACTCCCGCAAAAAATATGGTGCGGGTGGAGGGACTTGAACCCCCACGCCTTGCGGCACTAGATCCTAAGTCTAGCGTGTCTGCCAATTCCACCACACCCGCATAAAAATTTCATGGTGAGCCATGAAGGACTCGAACCTTCGACCCTCTGATTAAAAGTCAGATGCTCTACCAACTGAGCTAATGGCTCGAGAAAACTGGTGCCGGCAAGAGGACTTGAACCCCCAACCTACTGATTACAAGTCAGTTGCTCTACCAGTTGAGCTACACCGGCATAAATGGTGGAGAATGACGGGCTCGAACCGCCGACCCTCTGCTTGTAAGGCAGATGCTCTCCCAGCTGAGCTAATTCTCCACGGTATTATGTAATACCGCCTAGCGACGTCCTACTCTCACAGGGGGAAACCCCCAACTACCATCGGCGCTGAAGAGCTTAACTTCCGTGTTCGGCATGGGAACGGG
>NZ_JAFBDK010000050.1 GCF_016908195.1 Jeotgalibacillus terrae | reverse complement strand
TCCATCACCAAGGCGTTGTTGTTGAAGTGACCGATCTTATAGGCTACGGCAGATCCGTCGTACAGGTCCTTGATCACACTCAAATAAGCCTTGTTCCCAAGACCATAATGGAGGTGTGTGATATCCGTCACCCATTTCTGATTGGGCTGGCTCGCTGTGAATTCGCGATTCAAGATGTTGTCCTCGATGTTGACATAGCTGGTCTTCGTACAGTAGCCGTTCGACCGGCGGATAAAGGACCTCAGGTCGAGCTTGATCATCAGACGGCGGATCCGTTTGCGATTGTACTGCTTCTTGAACTGGCGGTTGATGAACGTGGTGATCCGTCGATAGCCCAGAATCCCTTGATGCTTGTTGAACATCTTTTTGATCTCCGTGAGGAGCCATTTATTTTCTACCTCTTGGTCAGTCGGCGTATGGTTCAGCCATTTGTAGTAACCGGATCGCGAGACGCCGAGCAGCTGGCAAAGCAGTTGGATCGGTATCTTCGTCTCATCATGGTAATCATGGATCGCCTGGAACCGATGTAGATGGCTGCCTATTCGCGCATTCTGTCCCTCCTTTCGATCTCCTTCAGCTTTTTTAAGAGGCCGTTCTCCGCCTCAAGGTATTGATTGCGATGGTCCAGTTCTTTGATGCGCAACTGCAACTTTTCCACTTCTGTCAGATTCGACTTTGATTCCAAGGTCTTACCGCGTCGATCGTGAAGTCCTGTCTCTCCATCAGCCTGATATTTCCGTACCCATCCATAGACCTGTTGATACGAGACCTGATATTTCTCCGCAGCCCCGTGATAGTCAAGGTCATGGGCGATGGCGAATTGGACGATCTCGATCCGTTCCTCAAATGTCGTCTTTCGTCCTCTGTTCATCTCTATACTTCCTTTACTAGTGGATTTTATCTCTTTTCCACTAGTGTAACGCTTGATCCACCTTTGTAAAACAGAGGAGGTTGAGATATTAAAACGAGCACAGGTTTCACTGAGGCTCCCTTGATCCGTCAGATAATACTCCACTGCCTGTCGTTTCAATGCTTGGGAGTAGGCTTTCCAAGTCTTTGATTCCTTTAATCCATCGATTCCATCTGATTGATATTTACGGATCCAAGCTTTGATGGTCTTTTCATCGATCTGATAATCTCTTGAGACCGCACCCACCGACTTCTTCTCATCTAAGACAGATAACACTGCTTTTAATTTTTCATCTAATGTATGGCCAGTCGTCCTTTTAGACACAAAAATGCCCCCTTCATAGTAGTAGAGAATTTTTATTATTTCTCTGTCTACTATGGAGGGAGCATATCA
>NZ_JAFBDK010000048.1 GCF_016908195.1 Jeotgalibacillus terrae | reverse complement strand
TGAATGAATTTCATAATTCTCAGCCCAACGCCCACAAGCGTTTTAGCGCATAAAAAAAGGAGAACCTCCCCAAACAGTCGAAAAGAGTTAGCGACGAAACAAACTCAGACTGGAGGAAATCCCCTTATGCCTATTATAAGACAAGTGAGCCTGTTTGGCATCCAGGAATTATATGACCTGGAACCTCCCCAGCGATATGAAGCGATTTTTTCGACGCTGGATCTTGAGAAAATCGTCGCTGTTGTATCAAAGAAATCGTGGCGCGGTGCCCCGGTAGAACTGAATTATCCTGCCATGATCTGTTCTTTAATCGCTAGATTGGTCGAGCGTATTCCGACGATCAAAGATTTACTGAAGCGATTAAAAAACGATCTCCTATTTCGTGTGAATTGTGGTTTTTTGATCTCTGATGATGTTCCATCTGAAGCGTCGTATTCAAGAATGATTCAAAAACTATCAGTTGCCGATGTGTTTGATCAGGAAAATGACGCCATGATTCTTCAGGCATTTACTGAAGGATTTATCACAGATGACCATGTGGCGATTGATGCCTCACACTTTGAAGCGCGTGACCAGGCACCAGCCAAAGAAGAAAAACCAAAGCCTGAACCAAAGAAGCGCGGCCGTAAAACAAAAGCAGAACAGGCTGTGTTTGATCAATTAAAGAAAGAAGCTGAACTGAATCAGACGCTATTTGAAAAAGAAGTCGCGGCACAACTGGATGCCACTTATGAAGAACTACGTTCTGATATCCCAATCGAACCACAATGGGGCGTCAAGAAAAACAGTGAAGGGAAAAACGCTTACTGGTTCGGTTATAAAGCACATCTCGCAGTTGGGACAAAGAGTCAGTATATCTTTCAGTCTCTGATGAGTTCAGGCAGCCTGCATGACAGTAAAGCAGCGATCCCTTTGTTAAAAGGAATTGAAAAGCTGGGTCTTCCAATTCAAGTTGGCTGTATGGATGCAGGTTATGATGTGCCGGCGATCTACCAACAGTTGTTTCGGATGAATGCTCAATCTGTCATCGCTTATAATAAGCGCCGTGAACAGGAAGTGCCCGGGTTCAATGAACACTTTGCCCCAACCTGTGTCAGAGAGCACGCCTATCGGTATGACAGCTTTGATCCGAGATGGAAGACCATTAAATTCACACGTCCGAAGGAATGTGCCGATTGTCCACTCGCGCAGGATTCGCTGTGCCAGAAAACATTTAAGTTCAGAATCGAAAGGGATTTAAGGCGCTACACAGCGCCAGCTCGAGGATCGACAAAATGGAAAGCCCTTTTTGCCGAACGAACCGCTGTAGAACGTGTAAATGCTTACCTGAAAGAATTCTTTCAGTTGAATAATGTCAGACACCGTCACGGAAAGAAAGCGAAGCTGCATTTGAGCTTGATCACGCTTTTATTCAATGCGTCTAAACTTGCGGCGGATCGGATCAATCGCTTATTACAAGATGAAATGGCCAATCAACAAACAGCTTAAGCTTCAAATGAAAGATTAAAAAATATCGATTTTAGAGAACAGGCGCTTTATTGGCTTTTTTAAAAAGAGCAATTATGAAATCGATTCA
>NZ_JAFBDK010000047.1 GCF_016908195.1 Jeotgalibacillus terrae | reverse complement strand
CGAGTTATCATGAACAAAACTAGCTCCTTATTCGTACATTCGTAGGTTAACTGGGTATAAGAAAGTAAGAAACCATCAAACCCAATCAGAGCTATAATACGAAAGGAGCTAGCTTACTATGAAGAATACCACAAAATTCATCGGTTTAGACGTGTCTAAAGAAAAAATTGCGGTCGCCATCGCTGATGTAGGGCGTGAAGCCCCGCGTTACTATGGCATGATTCCTCATACTGCTGAAGCCATCCGTTCTCTCGTGAAAAAGCTTGGTCAATCTGAACATTTATTTGTGTGTTATGAAGCTGGTCCGACAGGTTATCCTCTTTACCGATTATTCAAGTCGATCGGGGTTCATTGTGATGTGATTGCCCCATCGCTGATTCCTCAAAAACCTGGTGATCGTGTGAAGACGGATAAAAGAGATGCCGTTCGACTTGCGCAGCTTTATCGAGCTGGAGAGTTAACAACTGTTCACGTTCCTTCAGAGGAAGATGAAGCCCTGCGTGATCTGACACGATGTCGTGAAGATGCCAAAGAAGATGAGCTCAGTGCTAAACACCGTTTAACTAAGTTTCTCTTACGTCATGACATTCGGCCACCTGATGGCATCAATCGTTGGACGCATAAGTATTACGAATGGTTAGACGCTCTTCAATTTACGCTCGCGGCTTCACGGATCGTGTTCCAGGAATACTATCATCAGCTCAAAGAGCTTCAACAGCGTGTCCGACGACTAGAAGAAGAGATTAAAGAACAGGCCGCACTCAGTAGTCAGTTCGCTTTAATCAAAGCATTCCAAGCGTTACGCGGGATTGCGTTAGTTACAGCGACCAGCCTTGTCGCTGAAATCTCCTCTTTCAAACGTTTTGAATCTCCAAGGCAATTGATGGCTTATATCGGTTTGATCCCAAGCGAGTCTTCAAGTGGAGAGAAAAGATACCAGGGCAAGATCACGAAAGCCGGGAATCGACATCTCAGGAAGCTGTTAATTGAGGCTGCCTGGAGCTATCGTCATCGGCCTGCCGTTAAAGGACAACTAGAAAAGCGACAACAAGGCATATCCCCTGCCGTTCTTGATATTTCCTGGAAAGCACAGAACCGGCTTCATAAAAAATATTATCGTTTACTGTCTAAAGGCAAAGAAAAAAATAAAGTGGTTACCGCTGTCGCACGAGAATTAGCTGGATTTATCTGGGCAGTTGCGCAAGAAATCGAACCAGCTCATCAGTAAAACGCTACCCGTCGAATGGATTGTTCAGGTCTTATTTCTCAAGATCATAGATTGAAGACGTAGCTGAGCGCAGGGCTCGAAGGCAAAGGTTAAAACCGGGAAGGAAAATCCACGTGCCTCCTCTGTACTAGTCTGACTTGTCAGATGAACGTACGCGGCGAGTTAGTGATAAAGTCCTTCATACGGAAAGATAACATGTGTGAACCCACGAATATCAGAATGCGAACCGCAGTCGAACATTTTTGCCTTCGTGCCGTGTGCTTGTCTTTCGTTTAATCCTACTCAGAAAGGAGGACGTATAAAGCGCAGTACACGCAAATAACCAAGGTAAAAAAGAAGCTGAAAAAGCTTCGTTTCTTAAGGGCGGACTAAAAAAGATCCAAACCGGGTTGGGAGCAGCACTCTTGACAGTTTTGTTCATATCAGGAGGCTCA
>NZ_JAFBDK010000046.1 GCF_016908195.1 Jeotgalibacillus terrae | reverse complement strand
TGATATGCTCCCCTCTAAGTAGACAGATTAAAAACAAAAATCTGTTTGCCTAGGGGGGAGCTTTTCTATGTCTTATAAACGTTATTCTCTTGAGTTTAAAACTGACGTTTTACTAGCCTATGAAAAGAGAGAGTGCACTGTAAAAGAGCTCTGCACATACTTCAATATTAACGAGGATTCATTAAGTGAGTGGATGAAGCTTTATGAGAAGTACGGTATAGAAGGGTTACAACGTTCGACCACATGGAAGCCATATTCAAAAGCGTTAAAAGAAGCAGCTGTAAATGACTATCTCTCAGGGGAATATTCTCAAAGGGATCTTGTTGAAAAATATGAAATCTCAAGTAGAAGTGTCCTTCAAAGGTGGATCAACCATTATACTAGTCATAGAGAGTTAAAAGATACTTCAAAAGGAAGGACGAGCTCTATGGCTAAAGGAAGAAAAACAACTTGGGATGAACGCATACAAATTGTACTTGAATGTCTGAAGAACGGAAAAGATTATCAAAAAGCAGCTTCTACTCATCAGGTTTCTTATCAACAGGTCTATCAATGGGTGAAGAAGTACGAAGATGGTGGAGATGAAGCACTGAAGGATAAGCGTGGGCACAAGAAAGAGGAAGATCAACTCACGCCAGAAGATAAAGCGAATCTTAGAATGAAAGCGTTAGAAAGAGAAAATGATCGATTACGTGCAGAGCTTTTATTCATAAAAAAGTTAGAAGAGATCGAAAGGAGGCGAAAATAAGTCAGATCCGATTTGAGGATAAGTATCTTGCGATTCAAGCGCTTCACCAGGAAAAAGGGTTAAGCATTTCCCTGCTTTGTGACATTGCCGGTATTGCACGATCTGCCTACTATAAATGGCTTAATCGTACCCCTTCGTTCAGAGAAAGACTGAACCAGAAAATCACTGAAGAGATCAAAGCGCTCTATCAAAAAGTAGAGGGCATATTTGGTTATCGTCAGATGACCCTTCATATGAATAGAACGTTTGAAGAGACATTAAATCACAAGAGAATCTATCGGTTGATGAAACTGGCTGGCTTACGCTCTGTCATTCGTGTCAAAAAAAAGCGATATAAACCCTCTGCCCCTCAACATGTGGCAGAGAACGTATTAAACCGTGAATTCACAGCTGAAAAGCCGAATGAGAAATGGGTAACGGATGTGACAGAATTTAAATATGGCCTATCTAAGAAGGCCTATCTCAGTGTGATTCGTGATCTTTATGACGGATCCATTGTTAGCTATGTGCTGGGACACTCTAATAATAATCAACTGGTATTTAAAACGCTTGACCAGGCAATCGTACGATTGCATCAAGAACACCCACTGATTCATAGTGATCGTGGATTCCAATACACCTCTAAGGCGTTCAAGCGTAAATTAGAGGCGGCAGGAATGACTCAAAGTATGTCACGGGTTGGTCGCTGTATTGATAATGGACCAATGGAATCTTTTTTCGGCACGTTAAAATGTGAAAAGTATTATTTACATAAGTATCAGACCTTTGAAGAACTTAACATTGCCATAAATGAGTACATCTATTTTTATAATCACGAAAGATACCAAAAACGATTAAACGGCCTCAGCCCTATAGAATATAGAGCGAAAGCCGCTTAAATCACTTTTATTATTTCCACTGTCTACTTGACGGGGGGCAGTTCA
>NZ_JAFBDK010000045.1 GCF_016908195.1 Jeotgalibacillus terrae | reverse complement strand
GTAAGCGTCAAACGAACCACACCTTCTGTTGTCTAGCCTTCCGTGACAAAATGAAGGAAATCAAATATGTAACCAACGTGTTCAATCAAGCTACGAATCTTTCCACGTCCTCATCATTTAGACATTTCAAATGGATCTTAAGCCAGATGAAATGCTCCTTTCTTCGAAAGGTACACCGACTGCCTCTCATCATATGAACACATTGGTTATATGGAAGGTGTGGTTATTGAATGGATGTAAAAGAAACCTCAAATCATGTGCCAAGTGGATACGTAGAAAAGATGTCGCGTATCTATGAAGAGTGGCGTGAAAGTGACTTATCATTAAAAGCGTTTTGCGAGACCCAGGATGAAGTCACGTACAGTCAGCTTCATTATTTCAGACTCACTTACCGGCCAGAGGATATTCAACAGGAACGTCCAACTGGATGGGCAAAAATTAATATGCAAGCCCCTACTACGAAGCTCGACTTGCACGTAGGACCATATAAAGTTGTGATCCCTCCGGGATTTGATAAAGAATTATTAACCGAATTGCTGGAGGTGATCACGCCATGATTCTTCAACCGGAATCTATACGCAACATTTACCTCGCTCAAGGCGTGACAGATATGCGATTATCCATTGATGGTCTTGCCGCCATCGTACAGGAAACATTTGAATTAGATCCATGTTCTTCAGATATCTTTTTGTTTTGTAACCGTGAACGAGATAAAGTGAAGATTCTACATTGGGAGCACAATGGTTTTTGGCTGTATTATCGCAGACTTGAAAATGGCCGATTCCGTTGGCCCGAAGGGCGTGAAGATGAAACCACTTCTCTGAACCCTAAACAGTTAAAGTGGTTGTTAGAAGGACTAACGATTGAAGATGGAAAAGTTCATCCGAAACTTTCCGGCATGAAAGTTATATAAGGGGTAGACCTCAGACCGAAGGTGTCGTACCCTAGGGGTATGAAAAAACAAACGACACCTTCTCATCCTAAAACTTCAAATAATGACCGCATTCATGAACTGGAAAAGCGCAACGAAGAGCTCGAAGCTCTTGTCTCTTGGTATGAAGGGCAATTCAAACAGCTTCAGACCGAGAAATTCGGCCGTTCCAGTGAAAAGATGAATACCTCCGATGGTCAGACTGAACTTCCACTTTTTAATGAAGTAGAAATTACTCAAGATTTAGCACATGAAGAACCACAGTTAAACGATAGTGATCTCGTTTCAAGTACTCAAAAAACCAAGCGGAATCGTTCATCACATGAACCGAACCTTCCGGTTGAAAAAGTCACTTATCATTTACCTGAAACTAAACAGAATTGCGAAAGCTGTGGGCATGATTTACACATCATGACAACAGAAACAAACCGCACACTTGAGATTATTCCGGCCAGTGTCAAAGTTATTGAACACGTCCAGGAAGTATATGCTTGCCGTCAGTGTCAGGAATCCGGTATTGAAACACCTATCATCAAAGCGTCAAAACCGGCATCAGTCTACCCAAAAAGCATGGCCTCTGCTTCATCGATGGCCTATGTACTGACCCAAAAATATCAGTCTGGTCTCCCGTTGTACCGTCAGGAACAACTTTTTAAACAACAGGGAATTCCTCTTTCAAGACAGACAATGGCGAACTGGGCAGTTTATGGGGCTGATCAATGGTTATCGCCATTGGTGGCACAGATGAAGGCTAAAATGATGAAGGAAGCTGTCTTACATGCAGATGAAACGTCTGTTCAAGTGCTGAACGAAGAAGGACGGGCAGCTTCATCAACTTCTTACATGTGGCTCTATCGGACTGGCCAGACTTCTTTTCCATGCGCGATCTATGATTATAAAACCACTCGTGCCGGAAAACATCCGAAGGAGTTTCTTCAAGACTTCAAAGGATTCCTTCACGTGGATGGCTATGCAGGTTATCACAAAGTGGCGAACGTGAAACTGTCTGGTTGTTGGGCGCATGCACGAAGGTATTTTGTTAAAGCTGCCAAGAGTGCCCCAAAGAAAAAGGGGGAACTGTTAAACCTCCCTGAACAGGCAGTTCAAAAAATCGGGCAGCTGTATAAGATTGAGAAAGAAATACGGGAGTTGAACTTAAATAGCGAAGAATGTCACCAGGTTCGAAAAGAAAAAAGCCTGCCAATTGTGGAGGCTTACTTCGAGTGGCTGAAAAAAATTCGTCCAACTGTGTTGCCAAAAAGCCCTTTGGGCGAAGCCATTGTATACTCACTCAATCAAAAGGATGCTTTGCTTACCCCCTTTTCAGATGGTCGACTTGAAATTGATAATAATTTAGCTGAACGTAGTATCAAACCTTTTGTGATCGGCCGAAAAAACTGGTTGTTTTCGAATTCGATGAAAGGCGCAGATACCAGCGCACTTATTTACAGTGTGATCGAATCAGCTAAAGAAAATGAGCTAAAACCGTTTGAATATCTCACTTATTTATTTGAAAAAATGCCAAACACAAATCTGTCTGACCAGCAGAACCTAGATCAGTTTCTTCCGTGGTCTAAACAAATACCTAATCACTGTCGAATTGAAAAAGTGAACAAGCATTAGAGAAAAGCCGTCCCGGAAGGGTACGGCTTTTCTGTTGCCTCAAATATGACCATGAAAGTAATCAACGTGTGAATGCTTTGACGCTTAC
>NZ_JAFBDK010000044.1 GCF_016908195.1 Jeotgalibacillus terrae | reverse complement strand
TGACTACAGCCAAGGGATAGATCCAGTGTTGCCATCTTTTTGACCCACCAATGACATCCATTTGATCCACCGTTGCCATACGAGATCCACATAAAGATAAAAAAATAGAGTACAAGCAGATTTAATAGAAAACAGCCATGGAAACACAATGGCTGTTTTGTTTGTATTAATCTATTTTAGCTTCATTCCCTGCAACCTGTCTCTAAGTATAAATACAGCCTCAAACACAAGGAAATCGATATCAATATCTTCTTCATCCGTGTAAAGACAGTGGCAAAGAAGGTATTCTTCAATATCTACCATTAGCTCTTCAGGCATAAAGTTATGAAAGAAATACCTCGCAATACGATTTTCTACTTCTTCAGGAATCATCGTGAACCCTCCAGTCCATGGCGCTCCCGCATAGAAACATCCCCATCTAACATCAAGTGATATGAGCCGTGTACAATGCGATCAAGAATGGCATCTGCCAGTGTACCTTCTCCAATCTTTTCATGCCATCCCCGAGGATCAAACTGCGAACAGAAGATGGTGGAGGCTACTTGATACCTTGATTCGACGATCTCCAGAAGGTCTCTCGCCTCAGTTTCTCTCAGCGGGGTTAAGAGCCATTCATCAAGAATCAACAACTCTACTTTTGTATACTTTTTGATGACCTTACGGTAAATACCTTCACCTCTAGCGACTGCGAGCTCATCTAATAAATCAGGCAGGCGGATGTATTTCACTTTATAGAACTGACGACAGGCAGCGACGCCAAAAGCACAGCCCAGATATGTTTTTCCGTTTCCGGATGCACCTTTGATAATGATATTGTGCTTTTCCTCGATATATCTTCCTGTCGATAATCTCAGGATCTGTGTTTTATCTAATTTACGGTCACCATGGTATTCAATGTCTTCAATACAAGCCTGGCTATCTCTAAATTCTGCACTTCTGATGAGTCGATCCAGTTTGGCATTTTTTCTTCGTCCCCACTCAATGTCTACAAGCATACCGAAGCGATCTTCAAACGATAACTCTTGATATTCAGGGTTTTTTAATTGGTCCATATATCTTTCTGCCATCGCGGTCATTCTCATCTCATTCAATTTAGTTAGTGTGTTTTCAGTTGTCATTAGTTCTTACCTCCATAGTAGTCTGCGCCTCTTGTAAAACCGTAAGGGTTGGGTTTCATGTCTTTTTTAACGATGTCCTCTTTAAAAGTGTCGGGCAGTTTATCTTGTCCATTCTTTAAGATCGTCTGGATACTTTTCAGCGTAGGTCTGCTTGTATGTTTCAATGCTCGCTCACACGCTTTTTCTAAGCGCTCTACAGAGTATTGATCCGCCAGTTTAATAACGCCCAGACAAGCTTTAATAGCTTGTTTTTCAACCCGGTAAGAGGCAAAAATACGATCGATGGTGACTAAAATATTTGCGCCAGCTGTTTCACCCCAGTTACGAACGTATGACTGATCAAAGTCCACATACTGTTTATGTTCTTTAGGCATATGATCAGACAGTGTACTGAACTGTCCAGGCTTGCCCTTTAATTTTTTATGAGAAGCAATTCGCAACCCTTTATAAAACACCTCTACAATGGTTCTGGTCACTCGAATATCTACTTGATATTTGACGTAATCATAGGGAACTGAGTAAAACATTTTATCGACAACTATGTGATAATCGTATTGTACGGTCGCAATTCGCCAAGTTGCGATTTCGTATGTTGAAGCAGGCAACGGTGTTAATGCGAAGTGCTCTTCTTCTTTGAATGCCGTGTGTCTGCTTCCTTGTTTCTTTTGAAACGGTTTGTGATTAAATTCCTTAAGCTTTTCATGAACGACACTATTTAATTCTTGTAAGCTAAAAAACTCCTGGTTTCTTAGTGAAGCGATAATCCAGGTAGAAATGTGTCCAACTGTACTTTCAGCACTTGCCTTATCTTTTGGGTGTCTCACACGCGCTGGAACAATCGTCGTTTGATAGTGTTCGGCCATCTCCTGATAGCCTGTATGGATGATTGGTTCATATCTTGAAGCCTTTACCACACCGGTTTTAAGGTTGTCGGGCACAATGACTCTCGGAACACCGCCATAAAACTGAAATGCATGGATATGAGCTGTGATCCAGGCCTCTGCGTTCATCGAGAGGAAACCTTCTACGTAAGCGTACTGACTGCACGGAAGGGCAGAAACAAAGATATAAACAGATATGTCTTCACCTGTAAGCTGATCTTTCAATGACATGGTTTGACCAGCCCAATCAACTTCCAACAGCTCTCCCGGTTTCCGTTTGATACGCATGGTCGCCTTTGTCTTGCGAGCATAATCATGGTAGACTCTGCAGAATTGACGATAGCTATAGGGTATTTCTTCGCTTGATCGACAGCTTAAAGAATACTCTTCCCATAGTAACGTTAAATTAACGCCAGGCTTAGCTAACTCTTTATGAATAAGATTACAGTCTGGTTTTCTTCTGAAATCAATTGAAGTATGCTTTTCTGGAAACAATAACGCCTGTAAATCTTGATCTGTCATTCCTTCCTCTAATGGCCACTTTGTCTGACATTCCTCAGCTCTTTTCAATACCTCTCTAATGGTATTCCTAGAATTTGAAGTGCTTGAAGCAATCCCCCTTTGACTTATTCCCTGAGCGTGTAGCCTCAGGATTTCCCGATATTTAACCATAAAAAACCCTCCTGTATAACTGATTTACACCGTAAGGTGCACTTCAATTATAAAGAAGGGTGGATCTCTCTATGGCAGAGGTGGTATAAAAACGTGTCACTAGTGGATCAAAAAGATGGCAAAGGTGGGTCAATCTAATGGCTGTATTCA
>NZ_JAFBDK010000043.1 GCF_016908195.1 Jeotgalibacillus terrae | reverse complement strand
AAACCGGGTTGGGAGCAGCACTCTTGACAGTTTTGTTCATATCAGGAGGCTCACCGCACGCCCTGCGGAAAGCGTTCCCCCTGGAGCGGAAATCACCAGCCACCTTTATCAGAGCTTAAGAAAAAAGGAGGAACATAATCATGACCAGCGATTTGCCTTCTAACTTAAGTAAACCTTCCCAGCGCGCATTCACAGCGGCAGGCATCAAAACGATGAATGACATTAGAAAATATACTGAGAAAGAGCTTCTATCCCTTCATGGAGTGGGCCCGAAAACCATTCGGCAGCTGAAGGAAGCCGGCGGGCCTGATGTGTTTAAAAACAATTAAAAGGAGACGGCGCATATGATGACGATCATTCTGATCCTTTTCGTGTTTTTTGTTACATTCTGTATCAGCGCACTGATGAATATTTTGAATGGTACCGTTCAGGGGCGGCACTGGTTTTACTCAGTCTTATTCAGTTTTGTCATTGCAGTGATCGGTGTACTTGTTTTCGACCCCCGGGGATAAAATATGAAAAAAGTAAATAATTGGGTTAAATTAGTTTTTCAGGTGTTGCGTATTCCACTTCCTGGTGATATAGTGGTCGTGCACAGAAAAACTACATACCGTTATCTGCACTAGGGGTGCGATTTAGCTGAGATGTGAGCATTTGCTCCGATCCCTTATGACTCGATCAGGATAATACCTGCGTGAGGAAGTGTAGTGACTTCTCTTTTACGATTCAGGAGCAGTGGCTACATCTTTCGCGGATGTGGTCTTTTTTTGTGTAAAAACTGCTCAGGGGGAATTGAAAATGGAATGTGGAACAAGCAACATTGTCGGGTGCCGGTTTTCGCTGCATCCAATGACGGGAGATTTTATCCCAGTGATTAAAGGGGCACTTGAGGCAACAGACCTGTCAGGTGTCTGGAAGCATACAGATGATGTATCAACTGTGATCCGCGGTCAGGAGCAGCATGTATTTAATGTCATCAAAGCCATTACGCTGCATGCCGCAAAAACTGGAGAACATGTAGCGATGAATGCAACTTTTTCAGCAGGATGTCCGGGAGATACTGCCGGTGACTCCTACATGGAGGCAGATCCAAAAGTACACAATCATGACGACACAAAACAATATGTCTCATCACAGTTTGCGCTTTATCCGATGAATCATCCGGATTATATGAATGTCATTTACCGCGAAGTGGACCGTGCGAAGGAGCGCGGTGTGTTCAATGATTCGATGCATTATGCAAGTGGCATTCACGGGGATATTCATGAAGTATTCGATTTTTATGAGGAGACGTTTGGCGCTGCAAGATCCGATGAGTACCGTCATTTAGTTATGACCGTTTCGATGAGTATCAATAGTCCATCTCATAAGGGGAATCATCATGCTTAATAGCTGGAAATTAAAAGAGATTGTCCTGATGTCACTGTTTGCAGTTGTATTCGGGATCATATATTTATTATTTTTGCACGTGGGAAACATCTGGGCTTCGCTTATTGGTCCAATTGCGTATGAGTGGCTCTTTGGCATCTGGTTTATTGTATCAATTATCGTCATGTCAATTATTAGAAAGCCTGGAGCAGCTGTCATTCCTGAAACGATGGCAGCAGCTATTGAGGTCATGCTTGGAAATGCAGTCGGACCGCGCCTGATTTTAGCAGGTGTGATTCAGGGGCTTGGTGCTGAAGCAGCATTTGCCGCAACCAGGTACCGCCACTTCAACCTCGGCATTTATATGTTGGCCGGTGCCGGTGCTGCTGTATTCAGCTTTGTCTATGGTTATCTGCTCGGCGGATTTGCCTCACTCAGCACAGAGTATGTACTGCTGATGTTTGTGATCCGTGTCATGAGCGGAGCAATCATCGCGGGAATTGGCGGTAAATATCTGGTTGATGCCCTGCTTGCAACAGGCTCATTGAGAGGATATGCGATTACAAAGCGTGATGCACATGCGTAAGGTGATTTCACTGCAGGATGTATCATTCCGGTTTCCCGATGATGAAATGCCTGTTTTTGAACATATTAATTTCGAGGTAAGGGCCGGTGAGCGCGTCGTTATTACCGGTCCGAGCGGCTGCGGGAAGTCATCGCTGCTCTACCTGCTGAATAGATTGTATCCGGAGAACTGTGACGGGATCGTCTCAGGAACAGTAGAGCTTTTTGAAAAACCGGCTTCAATGTATGCACCCGGTGAAATCAACAGGCGAATTGCAACAGTATTTCAGGACCCTGACAGTCAATTTTGTATGCAGACGGTTGAAGAAGAGCTTGCTTTTACACTTGAAAATGTGAAAGTACCCACTGCTGAGATCGATGCACGGATTCAAAAAGTGCTGAAGGAAACCGGCCTGGAATCATTCAGGGATGCTGTTATACAGACGTTATCAGGCGGACAGAAGCAGCGTGTTGCGACAGCCTGCGCTTGGGTGTTAGAGCCTGAAATCCTTTTGCTTGATGAACCGCTCACACATTTAGATCCGGTTACTGCACAGGATTTTGTAAAATGGCTTAAGCATTTACATGAAAAAGGCAACCTGACTGTCATTGCGATCGATCATCAGGTTGATATGTGGGGCGATTTCTTTGACCGTGAGTGGCAGATGGTTTCGGGGAAACGTCTTGAACCAGCTTTCACACGCGAGCCGCTTCGATCCGGTGACGTGGCTCTATCTGCAAAAGAACTTGCTGTCGAACCGATCGTATCACCTGTAACATTCACCTTAAAAAAAGGTGAAATCGCAGTGCTAGCAGGTCCGAACGGTAGCGGAAAGTCGACGCTTTTAAAAGCGCTTTGCGGACTGAAGTCCACTGGCGGATCTGTGTCACCGGAGCGGATCGGTTACGTACCGCAGTCACCTGAATTTCTATTTATCACAAAGTCCGTCCGGGAAGAGCTTTCTTTTGGCGGCGGCAGCGGGGTTGATGAAGTATTGAAGCGTTTGTATCTGGATGACGTCAGTGAATCAAATCCGTTTGCGGTCAGTCACGGCCAGAAAAGGCGTACTGCTATTGGCGCCATGCTTTGTGACGGACGTCCGGTCATTACAATGGACGAGCCGACTGCCGGGCAGGATGCTGCTGCTTTAAGGGAGCTTGAAAATCTGATCATTGCACGTGCGAATGAAGGCGTGACGTTTTTGATTGTGACGCATGATATGAATTTTGCAGACCGGATTGCCGACTCACTGCTGTTACTTCGTGAAGGCGAGCTGAGCGGGCCATATCAGCCGCAGACAGTCTGGGAGAATCGCAAACTGCTTGAACGGCATCATCTGCTTGCGCCATCAGGAGGTGAGTCATGTGATCAACCGCATGAATCCTTCGGTTAAGTTTGTCATGATCACGGTCTCAATGATTGCGATGGCGTTCTTTTTTAATCCATGGACGCCACTCGTGTTCTTCACCGGTGTCGTACTGATTCAGCTGTTATTTGCCAAAGTATCGTGGAAAACATGGAGCCTGATGATGCTTCCCTTCCTGTTCGGGGCAGTCGGCTATTTCTGGACAACCCTTGTCTTTGGCAATGAGGACAGCACGCTCGGCACAGCACTGTCGTTGAGTTTTCGTGTACTTGCTTTTTCAAGCCTGTCCCTGCTTTTTGTTTTTACAACAAAACCGGTTGATTTTATCCTGAGCCTGATGCAGCAGCTGAAGCTTTCGCCCAAAATCGCCTATAGCATTCTGGTCGGCTATCAGTTTTTGCCTGTGCTGAAGGATGAATTTTCTCAGATCCGGCAGGCCCAGCAGCTGCGCGGCGTTGAAGTGCCGAAGTCCCCTGTCAAAAGAGTACTGGCCATGAGGCATGTACTAATCCCCATGCTTGCAGGTGCTGTCCGTAAAGCTGAGCGGACTGCTTTCGCAATGGAAGCGCGCGGGTTTACCGGTGAAGGGGGCAGGGATTTCTATCGTAAGATTACGATTGGTCGCGCTGATGCTGCAGGTAGTCTTTTAATACTGCTTCTGCTGTGTGGCAGTATGGCGGCGGGATGGTTACTGTAAAATACAGCCGGGTCGACCGGCTGTATTTTTGGTTATGTTGAATAGGACTATCATCACTTTCCTCCGAACGTTTACGGTTTTTCTAAGAACAATGACTATTTTTCTCAGAACAACCGTAAGCGTCAAAGCATTCACACGTTGATTACTTTCATGGTCATATTTGAGGCAACAGAAAAGCCGTACCCTTCCGGGACGGCTTTTCTCTAATG
>NZ_JAFBDK010000042.1 GCF_016908195.1 Jeotgalibacillus terrae | reverse complement strand
ACGATTAAACGGCCTCAGCCCTATAGAATATAGAGCGAAAGCCGCTTAAATCACTTTTATTATTTCCACTGTCTACTTGACGGGGGGCAGTTCAGGCAGTTGTCCGGTCTTTTTCTTATGTTTAGTGCTTCACAAGCGTAAAATAAAATTTGTTTTGATATAATACAATTATTGCAATATTTAAAGGAGTGAGTTTGTGGATTTTTCGGTTGACGGTTTGATTTTTCTTATGGCTGCCATGCTGATTATCGGGGTAGCTGCTACAAAGTTTTCTTCGCGTTTAGGTATGCCCTCTCTTGTTCTTTTCTTAATTGCCGGAATGCTCCTCAGTGAATTTATTTATTTTGAGAATACTGAATTTGTTCAGCTGGTAGGAATACTTGCACTTATTATTATTCTATTTGAAGGTGGTACACAGACCAGCTGGAAAAGCATTAAACCTGTTCTTGGCGCATCGACCTCTCTTGCAACTGCGGGTGTTTTGATCACTTCAGGTATAGTAGGTCTTGCTTCAGTATGGATCCTTGATCTGACTTGGCTCGAAGGCTTTTTGCTGGGTGCGATTGTAGGTTCTACGGATGCTGCAGCAGTATTTTCTGTGCTGGGTACAAAAAATATTAAAGAAAAACTGACTTCGACGCTTGAAGCAGAATCCGGGACGAATGATCCGATGGCTGTTTTTTTAACGGTTATGTTTATTGAGCTGATTCAGATTCCGGACACAGGGTTCTGGTCAATGATTGCCGGGTTCCTGATTCAGATGACTGTTGGATTAATCGCAGGGCTGGTGCTCGGAAGGTTAACTGTTACTACTATCACAAAAATTAATCTGGATGCATCTGGACTTTATCCGGTACTGGCATTGTCTTTCGCAATATTTACATATGCAGGAACAACCTTTATCAACGGGAGCGGTCTTTTGGCGGTTTATGTCATGGCGGTCGTGGTTGGTAATCAGGAAATTCCATACCGGCATTCTATTTTACGTTTTAATGAAGGCTTTGCCTGGATGATGCAAATTGTGATGTTTATCATGCTTGGACTACTGGTGTTTCCGAACCAGTTGCTTGAAGTCGTATGGCAGGGAATGCTGCTTTCGATCATTCTGATGTTGATTGCAAGGCCTGTCGGAGTATTTCTCAGTATGCTTGGCATGAAGTATAACAGTAAGGAAAAGCTCTTTATTTCATGGGCGGGATTAAAAGGAGCTGTACCAATCGTACTTGCCACTTATCCAATCATAGCAGGACTTGAAAATGCAATGCTGATTTTTAATACTGTCTTTTTCGTTGTCTTGACTTCAGCGCTCATTCAGGGTGGTACACTTTCATGGCTCGGCAATAAACTGGGACTCGCCGGGGAAGAAAAGCTGCAGAGTCCATACAGTCTTGAATTGATTGCACTTGGAAAAACAGAGTCTGAGATGGTGGAACTCACTATTCCTGAAAATGCAGCTATAGCGGGGATGAAGCTGGCAGATATTACGCTTCCGAAATATACACTGATTACAGCTGTCATAAGAAAAGAAAAGATATTGACGCCAACTGGTGTGACGAGGTTAAAAGAAGGGGACACATTGTATGTTCTTACAAAAAAGAAAACCCGGGATCTAGTAAAAATCCGTTTTTACCAGAAAAAATGGGAGCCGGGTCAAATTGATGATGAACAGCAACAGGATCATGAAAGTCCCGAAAAGTCAGGCTCATAAGCCTGGCTTTTCTTATGAATAAGGTATTATATGAAGTCGGAAAAGTTCTGTCTGCTCAAATCTCTCTGAAAAGTGGCAAAATTATGGTACAGTACGAGTAAGTATTTCGAGTCTCAAATGGTCTGGAAGGAAGAATGCTCATGACAAAAATCACCTCGTATCTAACACCATATAAAATAGCCATTATTATTGCATTACTGCTGATGCTGACTGAACTGGCAGTTGAACTCGTTCAGCCGCTTATTATTTCATACATTATCGACCAGGGGATTCAACAGAATAACCTGTCTGCCGTCATGATGTGGGGAGCTGTTCTGATCGGCTGTTCACTCGCTGCGTTTGCTGCAGGGGTAACAAATTCTTTTTATTCTTCACACGTCAGTCAGAGCTTCGGCTTTGATATCAGAGAAGCATTGTATAAAAAAGTACAGGATTTCTCATTTTCAAATTTCAGCGTGTTTCCAACGTCATCTCTGATTACGCGTCTGACAAATGACGTTACAATGTTGCAGAATACTGTGTTTATGAGTCTGAGAATCATGATGCGTGCACCACTTCTTGTGATCGGAAGTGTCATTATGGCACTGCTTGTGAATCCGATGCTCGCACTCGTTCTGGTAATTTCAGTCCCGGTTCTTGTTTTATTTTTAATTGTCATTATGAGTAAAGCAGGCAGCCTGTTCAAATCAGTTCAGGAACGTCTCGATCATGTGAATAACGTGATGCAGGAAAACCTGATTGGAATCAGACTGATCAGAGCGTTTCTGCGCGGTAAGCATGAAATGAAAAGGTTCCGGCAGTCGAGTGAACAGCTGATGGATAAAACAGTCGCTGCACTGCGCCTGATTGAAGTAACAATGCCGGTTATTTTACTTTTGATGAACCTGAGCATTCTTGTGATTCTCTGGTATGGAACTGTTGAAGTAAATACTGGTGGCGCAAGCGTAGGTGAAGTCGTTGCGATTGTGAACTATGCAACGAGAATGACGGGAGCACTATCAATCGTTACCATGATCATTATGGTATTTTCCCGTGCAAAAGCGTCAGGTGCGCGGATCAGTGAAGTCATTAATACGGATGTGGATCTGTATGACAGCGATTCAAGTGAAAGCTTTATGATTAAAAGAGGCGAAGTCACTTTTGAACACGTGAGCTTTACATATCCTGAGACCTCTGTAAAAGTGCTCGATCAGCTTTCATTTACCGTTAAGCCTGGAGAGAGGGTCTCCGTGATCGGGGGAACCGGTTCGGGTAAATCAACCATCTTTCAGCTCATTCCAAGACTTTATGATGTCAGTGAAGGCGCGGTAAAAATCGACGGTCAGTCAGTTCATGAAATGACACTTAAAAACCTGCGCAGCCAGATTGGCTTTGTACCACAGGAAGCGATGCTATTTACGGGGACAATACAGGAAAATATCCGATGGGGTAATGAGCATGCGACATTTGAAGAGGTGCAGGAGGCTGCAAAAAGTGCACAGATTCATGACACCATTATGAGTCTGCCGAAACAATATGACACGGTACTTGGGCAAAAAGGAGTCAATCTCTCAGGCGGTCAGAAGCAGCGCTTATCGATTGCAAGAGCGCTAGTCAAAAAACCGGTGATTTTATTACTCGATGACAGCACAAGCGCCCTTGATATGAAAACAGAAGCAAAATTACTGTCAGCGCTTAAAGACCTGTCATGCACAACAATTATGATTACACAGAAAATCAGTACTACAATGGCTTCAGACCGTATCCTGTTAATTGATGACGGCAGGCTGCTTGATGAAGGCAGTCATGATGAACTGATCAGGCAATCAACGCTTTACCGGAAAATTGTTGAATCCCAGGCCGGAAAGGAGGCTTTGCCATATGCTGAATGAAATCAGACGCCCGTTTCAATATAAGAGGCGTTCACTTAAAGAGATAGAGGAGTCTGCAGCAGGGTCGAAAAAACGTAAAGCAGATGACTTCACAGGTACTGTCAAAAAGATCTGGCACTATCTGTCAATGAATAAACTGAAGCTCTACCTTGTGCTATTCATGGTACTGATCAGTTCAGCAATGGCACTGCTTGGTCCTTTCCTTGTCGGAATGGCCATTGATGATTATATTGTTTCAGGTGATGCAGACGGTCTTATTCAGCTGATCTGGCTGCTTGCTGCTGTATATGTTGTCTATTCTCTGTCTATGTGGTTTCAGGCGATGTGGATGGTCAGAATCGCACAGGAAACCGTTTTTACAATGCGTACACAGCTTTTTAATCATCTGCAGAAGCTGCCTATTCCTTTTTTTGATAAAAGGCAACACGGCGAGTTAATGAGCCGTGTAACAAATGATATGGAAAACGTGAGTTCCACGCTGAACAGCTCAGTGATTCAAATCGTCTCAAGTGTGTTGACACTCGTTGGAACAGTGGGTGTGATGCTCTACTTGAGTCCGCTTCTAACGCTCATTACAGTACTTGTAATTCCTGCTATGGTGCTTGGGTTAAAGTGGATTACAAAGCGTACAGGCAGACTGTTCAAGGAGCAGCAGAAGAATCTCGGGGAGCTCAATGGCTACATTCAGGAAACACTTTCAGGTCAGAGGATTATTAAAACTTTCTCACAGGAAGAACGTGTCATTCATCAGTTTGAGGAAAAGAATGAAAAACTCAGACTCGCAGGATTTTGGGCACAGACATTCTCAGGCTTTATCCCGAAGCTGATGAACTTTTTAAATAACCTGAGCTTTGCTGTGATTGCACTGGTCGGTGGCGTACTTGCGCTGAATGGCTATATTACAATCGGGGTCATTGTGATCTTTGTTGAATATTCACGTCAGTTCACGCGTCCGCTTAATGACCTGGCAAACCAGTTCAATACACTGTTATCGGCTGTTGCAGGAGCTGAGCGGGTCTTTGACATAATGAGTGAGGATGAAGAAAGGAAAGACGAGAAGCATGCGAAGACGCTTGATCGTCTTGAAGGAAGGGTTATTTTTGACCACGTATCTTTTTCATATGAAGAAGATGAAGTCATTTTAAGCGACCTGTCTTTTGAAGCTTCACCTGGTGAGACAATTGCGTTAGTTGGACCAACAGGGGCAGGAAAGACGACGATTATCAATCTGCTGTCACGCTTTTATAACCCGACAGGCGGAAGAGTGCTGATCGATGGAACGGATCTGACGAATATTAAGCGTTCAAGCTTAAGAAGCCATATGGCTTTTGTGCTGCAGGATTCTATCCTGTTTCAGGGTACGATCCGTGAAAATATCCGCTACGGCAGGCTTACTGCGTCAGACAGTGAAGTCGAAGAAGCTGCACGCATGGCTAATGCGGACAGTTTTATCAGAAAGATGCCTGACGGTTATGATACTGTGCTGAAAGCTGACGGTGAAGGGATCAGCCAGGGACAAAGACAACTGCTTGCTATTGCCAGAGCGATGCTTGCTGATCCTGATCTGCTGATTCTTGATGAAGCAACATCAAGTATTGATACTGTCACAGAAATCAAGATCCAGGAAGCGCTGGAGGTTCTCATGAAGGGCAGAACAAGCTTTGTGATTGCCCACAGGCTAAACACCATTCAAAATGCAGATCAGATTCTGGTTCTGAATAACGGCCAGCTGATTGAAAGAGGAAATCATGACCAGCTGATTGAGAGAAACGGCTTTTATGCAGACC
This sequence comes from Jeotgalibacillus terrae, assembly GCF_016908195.1. Taxonomy (GTDB): domain Bacteria; phylum Bacillota; class Bacilli; order Bacillales; family Jeotgalibacillaceae; genus Jeotgalibacillus; species Jeotgalibacillus terrae. The sequence continues at coordinate 164 of NZ_JAFBDK010000042.1, read as the reverse complement.
TGCAAAAAAGCCAGCTGAAAGAACAGCTTTCCGGTTGAGTTCATATTAAAAAAGTCCACAGTTCATCACTTTGATATGCTCCCCTCTAAGTAGACAGATTAAAAACAAAAATCTGTTTGCCTAGGGGGGAGCTTTTCTATGTCTTATAAACGTTATTCTCTTGA
>NZ_JAFBDK010000041.1 GCF_016908195.1 Jeotgalibacillus terrae | reverse complement strand
CTTAAGGGCGGACTAAAAAAGATCCAAACCGGGTTGGGAGCAGCACTCTTGACAGTTTTGTTCATATCAGGAGGCTCACCGCACGCCCTGCGGAATGCGTTCCCCCTGCAGCGGAAATCAACAGCCACCTTTAACAGAGTTAATTGATTAAAAATGTGAAGTGACACCCATTTTTCAAGAATATTCAGTATACCTTTTTCAATTCATAATCGTTTCACGTACAATAGAAGAAATAGACAGCAGGAGGACATCATCATGGCGACACATCATATAGAAGCATCTGATAAAGTACTGCACGGTTCATTCAGCCCTGAACATAAACCAGTTCTGACAATCAGCACCGGGGACAGCGTTACGCTGAATACAATTGGTCTTGAATGGGGCCTGAAGCATAAAGACGGGAGCAGCACTTCATATCGCTCGAGCACCAAAGAGAAGAAGCCGGGTCATCCGCTGATCGGTCCAATCAAAGTAAAAGGAGCCAAGCCCGGTATGATGCTCGCAGTCAGGATTAATAAAATCGTTCCAGGCTGGTACGGTTGGAATGCAGGGGGCGGTTCAGATGCCTGGCAGAATAAGCAGGCTGAAATTTCAAGTGAAGATAAGACGATCTTAAACTGGGAACTTGATGCTGAAAGGATGACTGGAAAAACAATTATCGGCACGAGGGAGTTTCAGGTTCCGCTGTCTCCGTTTATGGGTGTGCTTGCGAATGCCCCATCTGAAAAAGGTATTCATTCAACGATTCCACCCCGCTATTGCGGTGGGAATATTGACTGTAAGGAGCTTGTTGAAGGAAGCACGGTCTACCTGCCGGTTGCAGCAGATGGCGCGCTGTTTTCTGTAGGCGATGGACATGCTGCTCAGGGAGACGGGGAGATTTCAGGTACAGCGATCGAATGTCCGATGGATGAAGTCAGCCTGACCTTTACACTGTTTGAAAATCAGACGATCAGCCTGCCGCGTGCTGACACGCCGTCAGGTTGGCTGACATTCGGGTTTCATGAAGATCTGGATCAGGCGGCAGGGATTGCACTGAAGGAAATGATTGATCTCATGCAGGAACGCTTTCAGGTAAGCAGGGAGGAAGCCATTGCGCTTGGCAGTACTGTAGTGGATTTGCGGATCACCCAGGTTGTGAATCAGGTGAAAGGTGTACATGCTGTCCTGCCGCATGGTGTATTGGAAGTAAAAACAAGTGATGATGCAATCAGGTAGCATCTTGTAAAAGGGGATGTTTCAATGCAGATCAGACAAATAAAAGAGGGAGAGTACGATTTCTTTCTCGATATGCTCTATGAATCAATCTATATGACTGAAACGAAGCCGCCAAGAGAGGCACTTCTCGAATCTGAAGGATTAAAAAAGTATCATGAAGAGTGGGGACGTCCGGGAGATGAGGTGCTGGTTGCTGAAAAGGAAGGAGAACTGGTCGGTGCGGTCTGGTACCGTCAGTTCACTGAGGAACATCCGGGCTATGGATTTGTCAGTCCGGATATACCGGAGATCGGTATGGCAGTAAAAGCTTCAGAAAGGGGGAAAGGAGTAGGAAGAAAACTGCTTGAGGAGGTTATAGCCTTTGCAATGAGTCAGGGGTATGAAGCGTTGTCCCTGAGTGTGGATCCGTTTAATCATCATGCTTATAAGCTATATAAAAGTGTAGGGTTTTATAAGGTGGGAACCTCCGGAACATCTGTGACGATGCAGGCATCACTGGTGGAAGCAGACCGGAAGATCAGGGGAATCACCAGGACGAAAGATCTCAGCCACAGTAAGTCAAAAGGGCATCGCGAAAGCCGGATCAGTAAAGTGGCGGTCGGAGCGATCTGCCTATTGTCAGGTGTCATCCTGATGGCAGGTTCATGGATTGCATCTGCCATATACGCTACAGCGATGACTGTATGGGATGGGAGATACGGTTTGTTCTTCTCAGCCATGCTCGAAACAAGTGTGGCTCCGCTTATTCTCAGCGCAGGTCTTATGCTGAGTGGGCTTGTATTAATTCTGAACGAAAGAGAACTCTGGCATTCAAACAAAGGAGAGATGTAAATGATTAACGTCGCAATGTTAAGCCGCTGGCATGTTCACGCGGACGATTACATAAAAGAAGCACTAAATCATCCGGAAATTAAAGTAGCAGCGATCTGGGATGAAGATCACACGAGAGGTGAACAATGGGCAAGTGAGCAGGGAATCCCATTTACAGAAAACCTGGAGGAAGTCTTAAATAAAGAGGATATTCATGCTGTGATTGTTGATACACCAACCGAGATGCATAGAGATGTGATCATTAAAGCTGCGCAGCATGGTAAGCATATTTTCTCTGAAAAGGTGCTCGGTCTCACTGAACAGGAATGTGAAGACATTTTTACAGCAGTAGACGCGGCGGGTGTTCATCTGATGCTGTCTCTTCCAAGGCTGTCTGCAGATTATTATGTGTATGGACAGCAGCTTGCTGATGAAGGAAAGCTTGGGAAGGTGTCTGCAGTCAGATGCCGGGTGGCTCATAATGGTGCTGTCCCGGTTGAAAACGGTCAGGGATGGCTACCCCCGCATTTCCTCAAAAAAGAGGGGACGGCAGGCGGTTCACTGATTGATCTCGGTGCACATCCGATCTACCTTGCGAACCGGTTATGTGGTGAGCCTGTAGAAGTAAAAGCAATGTTCCAGCATGTCTATGATCATGAGGTGGATGACCAGTCAGCTGTGCTTGTGAAGTATGAAAGCGGCCAGGTAGCCGTTCTGGAAACGGGTTTCGTCACAAGTGGACTGTTCCAGCTTGAAATTCACGGTTCTGAAGGCGTGTATATAGTGGAAGACCGGCATGCCCGTTATAAAAATGCTGAAACAGACGGAAAGTGGATGGAGGCAGAACTGCCTGAAAACCTTCCGAGTGCAATGTCCCAGTGGATCAGACAGATTCAGGAGGAGCAGGTTCCTTTTATAACGAGACAGGATATGCGCAGACTGACAAAAGTAAATGAGCTGGCCTATCAGCAGTCATGACAATGCGGAAACAGGGACATCAAATCCCTGCTTCCGTTTTTCGTTGAACAGAAAGAATCACAATCGACATCATCAGCAGGAAGACACCTGTCCATGAAAGCAGTGACAATGTTTCACCCACAATTGCAACACCTAACAGTGCAGCAGTCATCGGTTCAGCAAGAGACAGGGTTACAGCGGTGGACGATTTTATGCCCTGCAGACCTCTTGCAAATAAAAGATAAGCGGCGGCTGTGGCAATTACGCCGATATAAAGACCTGTTCCAAGCCCTTCAGTTGTTGCGATCCAGCTCAGGTCAAAGAAAAACAGGACAGGAGAAAGCAGTACAGCGGCAAGTGTGAATACCACTGCCGTCACTGTGTCAGGAGGATGACTATTCAGCAGTTCTTTACTGACAATCGTATATGTCGCAAATGCTGTTCCGGCAACGAGTGCGAGCAGCATCCCAATTGGATCTACTGTAATCGCCTGTGGATTGGCAAACAGAAACACACATCCGGTGATGGCGGTGAAGGTAGCAGCCCACCACTTTCTGTCCGGTATTCTCTTATATAAAAGCCATTCCAGTAATCCTGCAATGACCGGTGCTGAGCCGATTGCAGTGACTGTTCCTACTGCCACACCTGTCATCAGAACAGCCGAAAAAAAGAATGGCTGATAAAACGCCATACATAGCGCAGCAGCAAAAAGTGTCGGCAGTGGCCATCCTGATAGTGAAAAGTTTTTTTGCAGGATTGAAAACAGCAGCAGTGCAGCACCGCCTATACATAATCTGAAAGCGCCAAATGCGACAGGGTGGGTGCTATCAGGCGCAAATGATTGTGCAGTCCCAGTTGTCCCCCACAGCACGGCCGCAAATAAGACAAATAAAATAGAAGCAGATTTCAACGTACTCACCCGTATTTCGTTTTCTTCCAGTATACGGGTAATATTGCAAATCTGTAAGAGGTGAATGAAGTTGGAAATGGAAAGAGTCATATTAAGACCGTTTAACTTAAAAGATTTTAAAGAATATAAAAAACAGATAGAAAAGCGGAACCCTTCCCGTCACCAGTATGATGAAGGGTATATTGATATGACTGGTTTTACAGAAAGTCATTTCAAAGAGAAAGTAGAGCGGTATGAACAATGGGCAGCTGAAGACCATATATATGTGTTTGCTGTGGTCAGAAAAGTAGATCAGGCACTTTTAGGGCATGTTGATATGCTGATTCTGCAGCGGGATGATACGCAGTGGGCTGCAGGCGGATACGCATTGCATAATCAGTTCTGGGGAGAAGGTTATGGAACTGAGAGTCTGCGAGGGCTGATCCGTATTGCATTTGAAGAACTGAACCTTCACAGATTAGAAGCACAGATTAATCTGGACAATCATGCTTCTGTTAAAACAGCTGAAAAAGCAGGTATGCAATATGAGTGTACGCGTAAGAAATTTATTCACGAGAATGGAAAGTGGACAGACCATTTGATCTATTCGATCTATACAGACGAATAAAAGCGCCTATGCGGCGCTTTTTTCTCTGTCTTTTTTATTTTTACGCGTTCTTTTAATATCGAGCCAGATCCCAAGCGCGATCGCAATCCATAAAAACGGCTGATCTATGCTGAGCGGCGTATCTGTTTCTCCGCCAATAAGCTGAAGAAAAACGACCAGTACTGAAAAGTAAATCGTCACCGGCAGACCGACCAGTTCGTCACGCTTTGATGCTTTTGGATCAAACGTTACAATAGATACGGCTATAAAGATAAAAAACAGAATAAACAACAGACCAGTTGTGAGAAAAGGTGTGACCTCCGGAAAGAAAAACCGCACGAAAACCATTGAAAGAGCGGCAAGTGCGAGTAGAGAGCTAACCCGGTTTACCCATAATTTCATTGTATATCCTCCTGATATTTCTCTTACCAGTATAGAAGAAAAAAGGGTCAGGAAGCAAAAACTTTTCTCTTGACTATATGCCCCTGGGGGTATAATATAATCAATGTAAACTTTACAAGGTGGTGTTGAAGTGGAATTTGTTCTTGCAGCAGCAGTTATTGTACTCATTATTTCATTTTATAAACGCTATGCGCCGGTCAGTGGTGTGAAGTGTATTCCGGAAGACCAGCTGAATCATTCAGAGACAATTGTAGACTTAAGACCTTATAACGATCCTACTGTTAACCGTCACTCACCGTTTCAGCATGTTCCTTATGCATATCTGAAACGCTTTTATAAAGAATTGCCAAAAGAAAAGATTCATATTATAGCTTCAGATCAGGTTGACCTGAAGCTGGGGATCCGTTTTTTAAAAAGCAAAGGATATCAGGTTGAGAAAATGACACTGCTTCAGCAGTCACAGCCTGGAATGGTTAAATTAAAAAAATGTGGAGGTTATTAAAATGAAATCAATTATGCCAACAGAAGTGGAACAGAAGTTAAATGCAAATGAAGAGATTCACATTCTTGACGTAAGAGAAGCTGAAGAAGTACAGGGCGGTAAGATCCCCGGAGCTGTAAATATTCCGCTTGGACTGCTTGAATTCCGTAAGCAGGAACTTGATAAGTCAAAGGATTATATTGTTGTATGTGCTTCAGGCGGCCGCAGTACAATGGGTACGCAGTATCTTGAAGGCCAGGGCTTTAACGTAACGAATATGTCAGGCGGTATGATGAACTGGCAGGGGAAAACTGAATAACTTTTATGAAGAGCCTGGGACAAAACTGAACTGCCCCCCGTCAAGTAGACAGTGGAAATAATAAAAGTGATTTAAGCGGCTTTCGCTCTATATTCTATAGGGCTGAGGCCGTTTAATCGTT
>NZ_JAFBDK010000040.1 GCF_016908195.1 Jeotgalibacillus terrae | reverse complement strand
ATAGGGGTTCGGGGAAAGAGTTTCCCCGGCAGGTTTGGACAGCGTCCAAGGTCTGAAAGGTTTAGAACTGCACCAAAAAAAACGCGTTTATATATAACTTGATTGTAGCACATAGTTAGAACCAAAAAGAAAGTGCTACCACAATCCAAAGGGGGTTTAAGGTTTGTGCATTACAAGGTAATAGTCACTAATCACGTTGTAGAAGTCTACCAGATGGAACGTGCTCCTGCAGGCGGTCAGAGAGAGTTGGACGTCGGTGAGCCTATTGGCTATCGTGAGCGCTATTTAACTGATGATGGTGAACAAAGATCGAGGTTGCTACCTTTTGCCGGTCAGGGCGGCGTTAATAAGGAGTTTTGGGAAGATAAGGACAATAAGGGTGATAGGGTCACTCAAAGGCGTATGCAGACGCTCAGAGACGCTCGGAACAAGTGCAGGCGGTTAGCTATCGCAAACTTCAATGCTGAGTCCTTGTTCATTACTCTTACATACGCTTCAGAGATGGAACAGCTTGAAGATCAGGTGTCTGTATCGGACAAGCATTTTAAAGCGTTTATACGCAAGCTGAGTAATAGAGGGAAGGACAAATTTGATTATATTGCTGTTAGGGAGTTTACCAAAAGGGGCAGGGTTCACTATCACATGATTTGCAATGCTCCTTTGAGTTGGCAGGATAATGATGAATTGAGGGCGCTTGAACGTAAGATTGGAGAAGAGGTTTGGTGTCATGGTTTTGTCGATATCCAGCGCATGAATAAGACTAAAAAGGGTCAGAACGTTGATAATGTTGGTGCATATCTTACTAAGTATATGACTAAGGAAGTCAACGAGGAAAGGTTGAAAGGCAAGAAAGCGTATTTGTCATCTAAAGGGTTAGCGCAACCTGAAGTTTTTAACGGAATTGAAGCCTTAAAGATTGTAGAAGCTATGAAAACAAAAAAAGAGACATTCACGAATGAGTATGATTCGGAATATCTCGGAAAAATCAACTATTTAGAGTATAATCTATTAAGGAGTTAAGGACAACTGAAGAAGGAGCGCTAATGGGTAGAAAAAGAAAACCAGAAGAAGAAGTTAAGAAAAGCGTTACTGTATCCCTTCCCGGCAGGTTGTTAAATGCGATTCAACAGCACGGTTACAATAGATCAAGATTAATCGCAAAACTGCTAGAAGAATATTTTCAGAAAAAGACGTAAAAAAGCCTTGCTATTAAAGCAGGGTTTTTTTATACTTAAAAAGCGAACAAATATCCCTGTTTAGAATATTTGTTCGCATACAAAAGACCTAATTATGAGGGAGATGCGAACAGATGAAACAAGAATTGGTATTTGTGAGCGAAGATTCAGGGAGTTTCCAGGACGAAAAGACTCAGGACACTATTCGTTGGAACAAGTTGAAATTTGCTGATCCGTTGACTTATGAAAATCATATTTTGGCTTATGATCCTAAATACATTATTGAAACAGACCTTCCACCAAAAGGTACGAAGGTACAACCGTTTTTAGAAATGAGAACGCCTGGTAAAACAACAAAGGTTGTTGTTGTTGGCTTAAAAAAACTTGGATAGGTGATTTCGAATGACTCCGGGAACGCAAGAGGTTAACCAACCGACAGAAGGTACAGATCAGTTAGCTGAATACTACGTAATGCAATTAGAAAATGACGCTGAGATTATTGAAAAGCTGGATGAAATTCTTTCGGCTATGGATATAGTTCAAGCCGGTTCGTCTGCAGTATGGGGGTACGCAACTGTTTACATACCACTGGCAATAATAGTCATCTATTTATGGGTAACACTCATGCCTTTCCTTGGTCGTTTGAGGTGACCTGAAAGGAGGTGAGAGAATAATGGTTGAAGGCGCAACAGGTTTTGATATCACATCAGCAATGCTTGATCCTATGGTGAGTTCTATCAGTTCTAATGCTGTACCACTTACTACTGCTGGTGTTGCTATTATGGCAATTCTTGTTGGGGTATCACTTATCCCACGTATTATCTACAAGTTTATCTAATCCGATCAATCACGATGAACGGTGCTGTGGCTCGCATTTATTTTTAAACTTAACTCCATACGGGGGGACATCAGTCCTCCCTTTTTTTGTAGGTGCATAATGAAAAAAACAATGATTATTTTATTAACAGTTATTTTGCTAATACCTTTATACCCTTCCAGAACAGACGCTGCTGCACCTGTGTTAGTTCGTATTGCTGCTGGAACAGTTGGGGAACGTGCAGCGCTTGGAATAATGGAAAAGGCAGGTGTCAACATTGCCACAAAGTCTGCAAGGGAAAAGGCTGTACAAAGATGGAATTTAGAAGTACACGAAAAGATTAAATATTATGATGAAATAGGAAAGCAATGGGAAGCTGAAGAACTTGCAAGATTTCAATCTCAAATGGCAAATATGAAACCTGCTGAATTGATTCCTTCAGATACGAATGGCTTTAGTAAATTTGTTCTTGGTACTGGTGCAATGTTACTTGGCATTGATATTGCTTATGATGTGTATGCAGGTATAAAACACGCTCAAGATCAAGAAGAATTAATGGACGTAATAGGCGATTATGCAGAAGGATTAGAAAGTGGAGAATATTTGAAATCTGCTGGTGGTTTTACTCTAGTTGAGAAAGTTGCTCAAAATCCAGAATATTCTTTTGTAGAAGTTATTGCACCAGATGGATCAATTCATGCTACTTCAAGAGGATTTTCCAATGCTATGCCTATTATGTCTTATTTTCTTGTAAACGGTCATTTATTTTGGCAGGTAGACGGATTCACTAAAGCTAATCCTAATTATGATGAAACGAGTGCTGGGGTAGCAATATATAGTTATTCTGATTTGATACTCGAAGAAGGTAATACAATCAAAGATTATCCATTGATAAAATCTACTCCTGTTTCTCATGGATCTGTTGATCCTTTGCCTACAACAATTAATCCGTTGTTAGATCCGTTGAGAACATCATCACCAGGGCTTCAGGTATTAGACAATCCTGTTGAAGTGCCTTCAACTTATCCGCAAGAGGTAGAAATTAATATTCCTGATTCTGCTGATTATCCGGAAGAAGTTACTACTCCCTGGAATGAGCCATTAAAAGAATTAGATCCTGGTACTGATCCCGGTACAGATCCCGGCACAGATCCGGGGGGAGATCCTGGCACTACTCCTGAAGGTGAAATTACTTTTCCAGATATACCTCCTTCAGAAGTTCCTAAAGTCGGTCCACTTGATTTCTCTTACTTTTGGGGGCCGATAGAAACTGAGCTTTCCAAAAAGATTAATACGCCTTCAGACTTTGCATTTCTCATGCCTGTTATTGGTGGTTCTTGTGGTTCGTTCCCTGATATAAAAGGTACATTTCAAGGAAAAGAGTATGTTTTTATGAAATCCGATTTTATAACACAGCATTCTAGCTGGTGGCGTCCTATTATGTCCGGCTTGATTTACTTCTTTACTGCCTTTTATGTATTCAGAAAACTCACTGGATTCTTTAATAGGACAGGAGGTATTTCTACTTAATGTTTAACTGGATTGGTGAATGGTTTTCCAGTCTTATATACACTGTCATGGACGCATTTCTAGCACTTGTATTATTCATTATTGGACTTCTTCCAGTCATGAAAATACCACTTGATTTTATAGAATCTCAATCAGCTTTATGGAATGCAATACAATCAGTATCTTGTATTGTTCCAGTTGATACTATGCTAATAGTTTTACCAATCATATTACTCATGTATTCCTTAGATTTCACAATGTCGGTAATAAATTGGCTGATTAATAAAATACCTTCGATTAACTGATAGAGGAGGGTTTGCGAAAGTGTCGCAAGCGCAGCGCGACACGCGCAATCCCTCCCACAGCTAAAGAAGGTATTTATATCAGCAATTTAAAAGAGGGAGTAAAAATGTCTAAAAAAAGAATCTATAAAAAGTATGTAAACCAAAAGTTTTGGCTCAAATTCTTATTGTTTTGGAAGTATTACTTTATTGATCTCGCTTATATCAAAAAGTACGGTAAACCATTTTCTGAATATGGTGTATCTCTATTTACTGGCTTTCAAGGTACTGGCAAGACAATGGCTATGGTTGAGTATTTAGAGCGTATGAGAAAGCTTTATCCTAACGTCAAGATCGTTACGAACTTTGGCTATCATGCTGAAGATCAACCAATGATTGATTGGAAGGATTTCTTTGAAATTCGTAATGGCGAAGATGGCGTTATTTTTGCTATTGATGAAATTCAGAATGAATTTAACTCAACTGATTGGAAGAACTTTCCCGAATCAATGCTCTCTGAGATCACGCAGCAAAGAAAGCAAAAAGTAAAAATTATAGCTTCATCACAAGTTTTCACTCGTGTTGCTAAACCACTTAGGGAACAAACATCAGAGGTTATTGAGTGTTATACATTACTTGGTCGCTGGACTTGGCTTAAAGCATTTGATGCCCAGGAGTTTGAAGCTGTTATTCAAGACCCTATCAGAAAGCAAAAACTTAAACGTAAATGGCGTAAGAACTTTGTTCAGGACAATGATATTCGTGAAATGTATGATTCCTATGCAAAGATTGAAAGATTGAAAAAGACACAGTTTGTTGAAAGGAGAGACAGAATCTCATGATGTTATGGTTCGGTATCTTGCTGATCATACCCGTCTCATTTGTCACTAGGGAAATCGTTTTGGCTATTCAGTTAGATAATGAAGTAGACTGACAGCCTGATATATAGGCTGTTTTTTACTGTATAACCTTAGAACATGAAAATATTTTTTTAAACCTCTTTACTTTAGGTAACTTAAAGTGTTATAATAAAAGTAACTTAAAGGGAGGTAATAATAATGAAAACTTTATTTTTGGAACAAGTACAACAACTACTCTCTGACAAAGATTACTCAGATTTGATAAGAAACTATTCTCATTTTATTAATACAACAGATCAGGAAACTGCTTCATTATTCTATTACGATTCTGATACTAATGAGGTCTTAGTTATTTTTACTGAGGGTGGTATTTATCTTGATCATTGCAAAGAATCTCATAGATATCCTTCTGAATTTTCATTCGAAAAAACTTATGATCTTGTTTACCCTAATAAGATTGGTAGGCCTTCTTTAGGAGTTACAAAAAAGGTTTCTTTGACTTTATCTGAGGAAATTTGGTCTTTTGTAGATCGAAATGTAAAGGAACAAAGTGGTTCCAGATCGAAATATTTACGAGGGTTGATTGAAAGAGATTATATACAATCACAAAAGGAGGTACTTAATGAATGAGATTACAATCCTTTTAAAAATAATGTTTTTTGTTCCTGCAGCTGGTGCGGTGGTTTTTGGTTTGGGTTTTGCTCTTTGGCTTACTTATTTTGTGATCGAACCGAGGTTCAGTGTCGACAAAACATGATTCGGACTGCCTTTGAACTTAGGATAGGGGTTTGGGGAAAGAGTTTCCCCAGCAGGTTTGGACAGCGTCCAAGGTCTGAAAGCTTTTGAACTTAGAATAGGGGTTCGGGGAAAGAGTTTCCCCGGCAGGTTTGGACAGCGTCCGAGGTCTTATCTTTGCTCTGGAAAACTGCGTCTGCTTTCAACAATTGAATGGTAAAAACTAGCGTTTGCTAATTAGGTTTGCATGGCAAGTGGTAGATAATGACGCGGTGTCAACGGTAAATGTCTGACCGGAACGTAGTGAAGGGAATTTAAGGAGTTGATGCCTGCAATAGCCCAGTATGCTTAACACGACAAAAGGAGTGGAAAGGGGTGGTTGTTCCCCGTCCATCCTTTTGGCAGCCCAGCGCTTAGCTGAAAGCCCCCAAGGATTGGGGGTTGGGGGTTCGATTGATAGGGGTTCGGGGAAAGAGTTTCCCCGGCAGGTTTGGACAGCGTCCAAGGTCTGAAAGGTTTAGAACTGCACCAAAAAAAACGCGTTTATATAT
>NZ_JAFBDK010000039.1 GCF_016908195.1 Jeotgalibacillus terrae | reverse complement strand
GTCGCTAACTCTTTTCGACTGTTTGGGGAGGTTCTCCTTTTTTTATGCGCTAAAACGCTTGTGGGCGTTGGGCTGAGAATTATGAAATTCATTCAATTATAAAACAACTTTATTTCAAAAACATTATAAAGGTAGCCTTGATAATAAGAGCTAGATTAAGGGGTCAGAATGTATATGATGTATAAATACAAAACAAGAATTAACATCTTAGGTGGATGTATAGAAGTTAGATGTAAATATAAAAATTGCTTGGAGGGTATAAAATACTTCTTCTCTGCTAATTTTGATGACAGCTTAGATTTTACTCCTGATATAGTTATATATATTAGTTTAAAAGAATCCGATAGATACCTCTATAGGACAAGTCCTTCAGAAAATGGATATATAACTGGGGTTTCATATCAATTAAAGGGATCAAGCGAAATTTTGGAATGGGATTCTTATGATCCGCCTTTGCCACCTTTTGTTAAACCACCATTTTCAAACAATTTTGTAGCATTGCATGCAGGAGCTATACGTACTACTAATAATAACGCTATTTTGTTTGTTGGTCCTAAAGGAAGTGGAAAAACAACTTCTACTCTTGAATTAGTAAACAACTCAGATGAGTTTGAACTGCTAACGGACGAAACAGTTTTTGTTAGAAAGAGAAGTTTATTAGTGGAACCTTTTCCTAGGTTAGTGTTACCACGGGAAAAAATTGGTGAAGGGATAGAAAAAACATCAATAAGTTCAATAGAGGCTTATAAAAAAGTAGCACAAAAAGGAGCCTTAATAACACACTGCTTTTTGCTTGAAAAAAGCGATATAGAAGAACCTTCAATATCAGAAATTAGTAATTTTGAGTCATATCGTAATCTAATTGAATATTATCAATATGCAGGAACAAATTTTGAAGAAAGTTTAATTACTTTAAAAAAAATAGCTGATGAGGCTACCTTTAGTATAATTCGATATAAAGAATACGATGATTTAATACAAGTATTGAAAAATATCCCGAAAATCATTAAATAATATAAAGTCTGGAGGTTTAATTCTGAAATGTTGAAAAATATACATATAGTCGATAATTTTTATGATAATCCAGAGGTGATAAGAAATTTAGCTTTAAAAACTGATTACCACAAATTTAGAGCAGACGAACATTACCCTGGTTATGAAAGTGTTCAATCATTTTATGCAAAAGAACACGCTGATCGTTTTAAGTCAATAATCAATAAAGATATTATGGTTGATAAGAGCATGGTTTATGGGAAGTTTAGATATTCTGTTAAAGAGGCTGAGTCAATTAGCGATATCCATATTGATAGTGCAGAGTGGGCAGCGATGATTTATTTAAGTCTAGACGAAGATTCTAAAGGTGGATTAGGAATATACAAACACAAGCAAACGGGATTAATTACAGTTCCTCAAACAACAAAAGAGTTCGAAAAAATAGGGTATAATGGGTTTTACGATTTAGATGAAAGACTAGTTTATCCTGATACTTTTAATAAAGAGGCTTGGGAACTTATTGAGTTCATTCCTGTAAAATACAATAGGTTGGTTTTGTTTAAAGGATCTCAATATTTTCATTCAATAACGGAGAAGTTTGGTGAAAACGTTGAAAACGCTAGGTTAAATCATAGTTTTTTCTTTAATGAAAAAAAATAATATAACAAAAGTATTAACTTTTAGGGGCTGGATTTTTGATAAGTAAAAAATTACCATCGGTTGTTTATTTGTGGATTGGGCAAGGGATTTCAAGTTTTGCTACCTCGATATATACTTTAGCACTTGCTTGGTATGTTATTGAGCTAACCAGTTCCCCATTACAGATGGGGACTCTATTGTTTATTGCAATGATTCCACGAATCATTTTATCATTTATATCTGGAGCAATTGGTGATAGAGTCTCAAAAAAGAAATTTATAATTACAATAGATTTGTTAAGATTTACAATTGCCGCAATTTGGAGTATATCTCTATTCTCTAGACCAGTTAGCTTGACTGAAATATACATATTTACTTTTATATTTTCTGCAATGTCTTCGTTTTATCATCCAATATATAATTCGATGATCCCAGATTTACTCGATAAAAGTAACTTGAAATTGACTCAAGCTGCGTCCATAAATGAAATGGTTTTTAAAATATCTATGATAACTTCACCAGCAATTAGTGGGCTTTTAGTAGGGTTTATATCATTCGAACAATTTATACTTTTAAATGCATCGGGATTCCTTCTGGCGGCATTATTCACATCGCTCATTAAACATAAGGGTAAAGCAAAGTTGTATGATAGTAACAAATCTATTATATTTGACTTGAAAAAAGGTATTAATTATTTTGTTAATAACAAAATAATTTTTTGGTCTGTGATATTGATTACATTTGCTAATATAGCAGTTGTTAGCTATAACGTAAATTTAGCAAATTTGATTCAACATGAAATGGAAAGCACTCCTAGTCTTTACGGTTTGGTATTAACATTATTTTCTATAGGTTCTTTTCTAGGATTTTTATTTCTCTCAATATTTAAAGTAGAAAATTACAGAGGATATATTTATATTTGTAGTTTATTATTAGCTGGTATTTCCTTTGTTACCGTGGGTGTTTTTCTAAACCCTTTTTCTTTGATGTTGACATTCTTCTGTATAGGCTTGTTTTTTGCAGTTGTTAGTACGATATCTACTACTATCTTATTTGAAGTTCCTTCGGAGGATTATAGAGCTCGAATATTTGGTATTGCGAGCGTTTCAAGCTTATTGTCTCCGCTGGGATATTTGTTGTGGGGGTTTGTAGGAGAAAGTGTTAGCTCGTCCTTTGCTATTTCTTCATCAGGAATAATAATAATTTTTGTAGCGATAATTGGATTCTTTACGAGTTTAAGTAAGTTCAAATGACCAAAATTTAGAAAAATTACTTGGTTAAGAAAATATAAAGCAAATTATGCTGGTTTTCTATATAAACTTATATAAAATTTCGCTATATATAAACCACGTATTGTTACTGTGAAATAAATTAGCAGTTAATTTATCAGTATAGGCGGAGGGAATAAATGACATTTAAACATATAATGATTGAGAAAAAATGGCAACATCACTGGCTTGAAGAAAAAACGTTTAAGACACAGGAAGATTTTTCAAAAAAGAAATTCTATGTGCTTGATATGTTCCCTTATCCATCTGGCGCAGGTCTTCATGTAGGGCACCCGGAAGGTTATACAGCGACTGATATTCTTTCACGCTTTAAGCGTATGCAGGGCTACAATGTCCTTCATCCAATGGGATGGGATGCATTCGGACTGCCTGCAGAGCAGTATGCTATTGATACGGGAAATAACATTAGAGAATTTACAAAGAAAAATATCGATACATTCCGCCGTCAGATCCAGGAGCTTGGCTTTTCTTATGACTGGGATCGTGAAGTCAGCACGACTGACCCTGAATACTATAAGTGGACACAGTGGATCTTTCTGAAGCTTTATGAGCAGGGACTTGCTTATGTGGATGAGGTAGCCGTGAATTGGTGCCCGGCACTTGGAACCGTTCTTGCCAATGAAGAAGTGATTGATGGGAAGAGTGAGCGCGGCGGACACCCTGTAGAGCGTCGACCGATGAAGCAGTGGGTACTGAAAATTACTGCCTACGCTGACCGTCTGATTGATGACCTTGAAGAGCTGGACTGGCCTGAGAGCATTAAAGATATGCAGCGCAACTGGGTCGGCCGTTCTGAAGGTGCAGAGATTACGTTTAATATTGAAAATACAGGTGAAAAGTTTGACGTATTTACAACACGACCTGATACACTTTTTGGTGCTACTTACACAGTGCTTGCACCTGAGCATCCGCTCGTTGGAAAAATCACAACAGCAGATCAAAAAGATGCAGTTGATGCTTATATCAATGAGATCAAATCAAAGAGTGACCTTGAGCGTACTGATCTTGCAAAAGAGAAGACAGGCGTATTCACAGGTGCTTATGCCATTAATCCTGTAAATGATGAAAAAATGCCGATCTGGATTGCAGACTATGTCCTGATGAGCTACGGAAGCGGCGCAATCATGGCTGTACCGGCTCACGATGAAAGAGACTATGAGTTCGCACAGGAATTCAACCTGCCGATCCGTGAAGTAGTGGAAGGCGGAGACATTTCTAAAGAAGCATACACAGGAGAAGGTAAGCATGTAAATTCAGGCTTCCTTGACGGTCTTGGCAAAAAAGAAGCGATTGCGAAATCAATTGAATGGCTTGAAGAAAAGAACCTTGGCACGAAGAAAATCACTTACCGTCTGCGTGACTGGGTATTCAGCCGTCAGCGTTACTGGGGTGAGCCGATTCCGATCATTCACTGGGAAGACGGCACGATGTCAGGCGTACCTGAATCAGAGCTGCCGCTTGAACTGCCAAAAACAGAAAACATCAAGCCTTCAGGAACAGGTGAATCACCGCTTGCCAATATTGATGAATGGGTAAATGTGGTTCATCCTGAAACAGGCATGAAGGGTCGCCGCGAGACAAACACAATGCCTCAGTGGGCGGGTAGCAGCTGGTATTACCTGCGCTATATCGATCCGACAAACAGTGAAGCAATTGCTGATCCGGAGAAAATTAAGCACTGGCTGCCTGTCGATATTTACATTGGTGGAGTGGAGCACGCTGTCCTTCACCTGCTGTACGCGCGTTTCTGGCATAAAGTACTTTACGATATCGGTGTAGTACCAACGAAAGAGCCGTTCCAGAAGCTATTCAACCAGGGAATGATTCTGGGAGATAATAATGAAAAAATGAGTAAATCAAAAGGAAACGTTGTAAACCCTGATGAAATTATCCGCACACACGGTGCAGATACACTGCGCGTATACGAAATGTTCATGGGACCGCTTGAAGCATCTGTTGCATGGTCTGAAAACGGTCTTGACGGTGCAAGAAGATTCCTTGAGCGTATCTGGCGTCTGCTTGTAACAGATCAGGGCACACTGACGGATAAAGTAAAAGATCAGCCGAATGAAGCACTTGAAAAAGTGTATCATCAGACGGTGAAAAAAGTGACAGAAGACATTGAAGGCATCCGCTTCAACACGGCAATTTCACAGCTGATGGTATTCGTGAATGAGGCCTACAAAGTTGATGTGATTCCTTCAGCGTACATCAAAGGCTTTGTTCAAATGCTGTCACCATTTGCACCTCACCTTGCTGAAGAGCTGTGGGAAAAAGTTGGAGAAGGTGAGCTCAGCTATTCCGAGTGGCCAACATTCGATGAGTCCAAGCTTGTCAGCAATGAAGTTGAAATCGTTGTTCAAATCAACGGTAAGCTGAAAAAAAAGCTGATGGTTCCACGTGAAGCGTCACGCGAAGAAATGGAATCAATTGCAATGAAGCAGGAAGAAATCACTTCTGCCATTGAAGGAAAAACAGTCCGAAAAGTAATCGCAGTTCAAGGGAAGATTGTTAATATTGTTACAAATTAAAATACAGCATTCTTGACAGTACTGAAGTTATTAAATAATTCCTTTTTTATTAACTCAGTAATTTCAATTTGAAGCGAGCTATCTTATAACCTGAATTATGCTAGAAGAGTCTTAACTTCGTAAGAGGGATAAGACTCTTTTTTTGATTATTATAAAAGTATGGTTTGTGTATAGAATTTTAGTCATTATGTCATGAGTTCAGTTCATTCATTCATTCATTTATTTGAAAAGATTATTCGCCATCCCAGAGATAATAAAAACATAAATCTAAAAATTAGTAAAAGTTATTGAATAGTTCACAAAAGTACACATATATGAACGCTTTGAAAAAAGCTAAAAGCCGGCAAAAAGAACGTTCTTAAATGTACCAGAGTACTTTACGAACGTTCTTTTTCTTCGATATACATTTGAAGACAAAATGTGTAAAAAATCTATAAATAACAAAAAACATTATCTAGATGAATAATGTTTTTTGTTATTTATAGCAAGTGTAATAGTTTGATACGCTATTGAATACAGCCATTAGATTGACCCACCTTTGCCATCTTTTTGATCCACTAGTGACACGTTTTTATACCACCTCTGCCATAGAGAGATCCACCCT
>NZ_JAFBDK010000038.1 GCF_016908195.1 Jeotgalibacillus terrae | reverse complement strand
AGCTTAAGCTTCAAATGAAAGATTAAAAAATATCGATTTTAGAGAACAGGCGCTTTATTGGCTTTTTTAAAAAGAGCAATTATGAAATCGATTCACCTATATACATTTCTGAATTTAAAAAATAAAAATTTTTCTTCATTCATTACAGAAAGTAAATATTAGGAAACAACTTTTAACAGGTTATTCTGAGGGTATAGTTGGATTAGGAGGTGAATTAAAAATGGAAAATATGAAAAAAATCTCCTTTTCGTTCGCATCAGCAATACTTATTGCCGGCTGCTCAGGTTCAGGGGAAGAGACGAACCCGCAGACTGTTGATTCTTCTGAGAACGAAACGGTGGATTCACAAGAGACGAATGATAACACTGATGATAATAGCGAAGATCAAGTTGGAAGCGATGGTAATACAGACACGGAGAAAGGTACATCGGATGATGATGCTGAGAATGTAGACTCGTCAGAAGAAAGTGAAACAGAGAGCGATACAGAGGTTTATGCCGGAGCTCAGTTGAATCCGAACTATTTTATTGATACTCATATCATTAGTCAGCCTGACCGCTTTTATCTTGCATACGCTATAGACCGTGATAAGGAAAAAGGACAAACAGTCACTCCCGAACAGCGCTTAAAAATATCATTATTTGAAAACGACCCTTCCGAGCAGGATATACTCAGTTCATATACTGAATTGACGCTTGATTGGCCCAGCTTAACCATCCAGTTTGATCAGGAGGGAAATGACTTAGCCGCAACTTCTGCCCAAAGTGTTTTATTTTATGATGCGTTATTTGGAATTAGTGATCTTTACGGGGTTGAAGACATTACATTCTTAAGCCCTGATGGTGAACAAAGGATGACCGTAGCTGAAAGAACAGTCGATGATACGATCACTGTGAAAGATGAAAGAGGAGAAACGCGGGGCTACTATGCCATCTACGACAAAGAGCTGGAAGAAACGCTATTCATTCCCGGTGGTGAGTTAGAGGAGCCGGTTGTAAATGAAAGCGGTGAACCGCTGTCTTTCCCGGAAACAATCGAGAAAATGAAGTCGGTTGAGCCCGATACGTTTTATTCAACAGCAATTGTGGAAGGGATCGAGATTGTCAGCTCATCTATCACGAACGGTGTTGCGACCGTGCAATATACAATGAATCAGGATATCGTAACTGAAGCAGACCGGATCGTATTTGAAAATGCCATTCAACTCGCAGCCCTGGATTTTCATGCCTGGGAGGTTCGACTATTCAATGACACACTGAAAGAAAAACGTACATATCCATTGGTTGGTCAGTAGTTTAACAATTTCATACAAACATAAAAAAGAGCACTCCGGGGAGTGTTCTTTTTTCATTCAGAATGCTGAGGGATATACGCCGCACCTAATCAGTTCACCACGATGTATGAAGTTTTTATCAATTTGAACCCTCATATCCAAAAATCGCAACGTACTGATCCTGCAAAACAAACCTATCATCCAGCCATCCTAACGTATTCAACACATACCCTAACGAATCAGCATTATATCTCCCGGCAATTTTCTGATAGGCCAATAGCTCATACCGGTTATTTGAATCAAAATCTACAGGATATAAACCACTGAGAGGATTTACAAATCCTGATATAGGACTCTTCAGCTTGCCATTTTCATCATATATTTCATCTAAATACCCGCTGTCTTTTGTTGAAATATCTATGATGTACGTTTGATGATTGATCAGGCTGACAACTTTCACTTTGTAGTCATCCTGATAATGTACCTCATATTGAACCTGCTCATTATATACATCAACATCAAATAATAATTGTGGTGTATTGTTTATAAAGGAATAAATGTAATGATACATGATGCCACCACTGCCACCTGACGTCATACTGATTAAAATGTCATCTACTCCATTCCCAGTGAAATCCCCAAGGAATACAACAGGATTGTAGCCTGAATTTTCTCGAAGGGGGACACTTGTTAACATGCCGGATCTCCCGTCCTGAACAAGCAGCGTGATCTGTTGAATAAATGGACTGCCTGGCGTCATGATACCGGTTAAATAGACATGATCAGGTACTCGATCCCCAGTTACATCTCCGCGTGCAAACGACACTACATTCGGAGGATTCATATTCGGCCTGGCATAATCATTATACATAGCCTGCTCTTTACAGTATTTTGCCCTACCACAATGAGCATTCAAGTCCAAACCACTCCTTATCATATTATTTGTGTTGGCTCCATAAATGTATGCTACAGCTCCACAACTCATATCTTTTTTGATTCGTAACAATTTGATTTTATGCAAATTAAAAGCCCGGGACCACTCCGCTTACTGCGGAAGTTGATCCCCGAGCTTCAAATAAACTTAAATATCGCCATACTCACCTGCAGGATGAGGCAAGCCTGTCCAGACCCAGCCTGCCTTACTCTAATACTTCCAGCGGTTCAATTAATTCCTCACCGTCCGTATTATAAAACCGTACGCTCACATTTCCGGGTAGTACAGCTTCATCAATCCCGCTTTGAAGAGATATGTCCTCGCTGGCTGTAAATTTATTATCCGATAGAAACGTGAGCTCACCTGATGTTTCCCCGGAGGCACCTTCTGCTGAACATGCCACCAGATATCGCTCATAAGGAAACGCGTCCCATAAGTCCTCGTGCTCAAAAAGAAGCTCTACACAAAAATCGACAGGCTGATCAGACTCACTCAGATATCTGACAGACATCTCCAGCTCTTCCCGATCTGGCCAATATTTAATATAACTATTCTCCTGATCCATGGTGATTGCAGGTTCATTGCTGCGGCAGCCTGCCAGGAGAATGGTGATGAAGGTAAGAATGATGAGGTGTTTTTTCAATGTGATAGCTCCTTTGTGGGAATGAGTATTAAACCTTATTATACTTTTTTATTAATATGTTATAAGAGTTAAGTGAAGTCATAATTCTATAGAGGAGTCTAGCTCTTTAGAGTCAATTTGTAATAATATTTTTTGACCTAAAATTCTTGCTGTTAAATATAGCACGAGAGCATCTGACACAGTGAATAGTCTTTCTCTTGTTTTATCCATATTAATTTCATGCTTTGATTTATTGTATATTTTTATAAATACATAGAGACTTTTTATTGTCATATCATCTAATAATTTTAACTGATCTAATTTACGAACTACTTTTCCCAATGTAGAATTATAATGCCTCAATTTACCTAATTTTTGATTTACTATAAGATAATATTTTGTTGTCGCTTCCAAATGCATACCTACATATTGAATTACATGGCGAGCCCCATACCTTATATCTCTTAACTCCATCTCACTTGCAGCATATTGTAAAGGTCTGAAGATACTACGCTTAATACCAAATGGAAAAGGATTACTTACAGGATTTTTAGGTAAATTATATCCGCCCATTCCTCCAATATCTTTATCGACTTCCCAAAAATTTTCTAATGAATATTGTTCATCCTTTTCATCTATTTCTGTAATCGTTTCTCTTATTACTTGCCTTTGATAATCATTCAATAAATTATTGTATAGCCATTTTGACTCTACCAAAGCTCTATCCATATATACACCCACCTCCAAAAATTAAACTTCTTGACCTTGTATTAAAATAACTCCCACGTAAGCTTACTTATTTATATAATCTAAGCAAACTGTGTAGAAGTTATATCTAACTCAAGAACCATTTTAAATTTTACAATATTTAACTATTATTCACACAATCTCCGTCAACTCTCGATACAACAGCGGCGGCACAGGTTGTTCCATCTTCATTCGAAACGCGACTGGCCGGTCACCCGTTGCGCTTTCGACACTCACTTTCCCCATATAGATAAATGGCTGTGTCTGACTCTCCATTACTCTATATTTACGGACAAATAGATGAAGTCGGTATCCTCTATTTTTATGGTGGATAAGGTTCTGGCCGCGTTCTGATGATTGGCGCATATTGTTAGGACTTTCCCATAGAAATGTATCCTGATCCTCAAAGGCATCCTGATAATTTAAGCGATCATCAATGTCTGCATCTTTGTTCAGATCGACAAAAAGGAAGTAGTCTTTTCCATTTGCTAGCAGCCCCGAGCCACGAAATGAAGAGTGGCTTTTTTCAAAGTTAGAGAGCAGCGCAGCATCACGCATTTGGTATTGAGTTCCGGTATGCAGGAATGGAACTTGGTCTGAGACCGCACCAAATTCCTTTTCAAAGCGATGCAGTCCGTATTCAAGTATATCCTCCATGCATGTAACATAAGTCGGGAACGTAATGAATTGTTCCATGACATCAGATCGCACAAGTCTGTCTTCCCGCCACTGAACAAGTGCAGGCTGTCGGCTTTTTTCACCGTCATCAGCATACATTTGCGCGAGCGTATTCATTGCGTGAATAACGGATTCTGATTGAACTTCTTCAATCCAATGTTCTACTGCGAGAATCGCTTCTTCTATTGTCATGGACGGTTGTTCTAAAAGCCCAGCAAGAATGGCAACTTCATGCGGACGCTTCAATGGCAGCATACTGGACAGAACTTTATAAGCCTTCTCCCACAGATCTTCTGCTAGCAGATTTGCGAGGAATGGCTCTCTTTCAACCCGATGAAGAAAGTGCAGGTAGCTGCCTGCTTTTTGTATAAATGAAACAGGATCCGGCGCCCCATCATACGTGTGATAATCCATTAATCGATACGGCGGCTTGCCGTGACGAACTTTTTTAAATTCTATATATGCTTCCTTGAGATGAGCCATACTGAAAAATGACTCCTGATCCAGTTGCTTCAGAATCTGCTCTTTTGAGATCTCATCCATTTGAATATGAACCGGCCCAGGGATATGCGCAAAATCTGTCGCAACTGCTACCTTCAGACTTTCCTTGTCATAATAACGCTGACCGTTCAGCGCAAGTGCTACGAGATAAGCGCGACTGTAATTCCCAATAAAATCAAGCACCGTTAAAAACTCTTTTTCAGGATGCTTACGAAGGCCGCGACCAAGCTGCTGAATGAATACAATTGGTGATTCTGTAGGACGAAGCAGCAACACAAGATTCACACTCGGAATATCGACACCTTCATTAAAGATATCTACGCTGAACAGACACTCAAGCGGATCATCCGGATCTTCAAGCCGTGCAATTGCATGTTCACGTGCTTCAGGCTTGTCGTCACCTGACAAAGCCAAACTTGGTACATCACGAGCTGTAAATTCATTTGCCATATAGCGTGCATGTTCAACTGTCACACAAAACCCGAGTGCTTTTCGCTTCGTGCCCTGGTAACCGTAAAAATTCATATAATGCATAATGTGCTCTACTCTTGCATGGATCTGCAGACGCCGCGCGATTTCCTTCTGGTCCTTTGAAGTCAGATTACTCAGATCAATCCCATCCGCATCGGTAATCCCAAAGTAGTGAAACGGAGCAACTAGATTATCCTCAAGCGCCTCATGCAGCCTCACTTCGATCGCTACATTATGATCAAACAGCTCAAACACAGACAGCTGATCGCTTCGCTCCGGCGTGGCCGTCATACCAAGCGCAAAAGTAGGAGTAAAATGCGTCATCACTTCCTGATACTGATCCGCTGCAGCGTGATGCGCCTCGTCATAGACAATGTAATCAAACTCATCCGGACTAAACTGCTGATAGATATTTGCCATTGATCTAATATTTGCAAAGAGATAATCTGCACCTATCTCTTTTCTCGTCCCAGTCAGTAAGCCAAACGTGACTGGCTCATTATGTAATAAAAACTCAAACGTCTCTTTCGCTTTGGTTAAAATATCTTCTCTATGTACTAAAAATAACAACCGTTTCGGCTTCACCCGCTGCACATCAAATGCCGCCATAAATGTCTTCCCTGTACCTGTTGCTGCGACCACAAGACTCTTCGTCTCACCCAGTCTTCTCAATCTTTCCAGGTTATCCATCGCCCGCCGCTGCATCCGGTTCGGCGTGACATACGCTCCGCTCTGCTTCAAGATATGCTGCGTAGATGATACGCGTCTCACCGCTTCATACTGCCGCTCATAATCAGCAATAAACGCTTCTGTCAGCGGCGTACTCTCCTCCCATAAAAGGCCATACTCCTTTAACACCCTGTCTGTAAAAGGCATATCCTTCTTCGAGACAACCTCCACATTCCACTCTACATTAGACTTCAGCGCTGAATGCGTCACATTCGACAAGCCAATGATAATCTTGTATACATCCGGATATTCAAAAATGTACGTCTTTGTATGAAAGCCCCTCTGCTCGCCCGTCACAAAAACCTTCACATCCAGTTCACTAAACTCACGCAGCCGTCTTAGCGCCACCGGATCCGTGAAATTCAAATATGTCGAGGTCATAACCTGACCCTGCTTCCCACTCTCAATCGCCTTCTGCAGCGCATCCAGCAGCAGCTGAACCCCACTGAAATTCACAAATGCCACCCCAAAATAAAACTTCTCACACGTCTCCAGAGAATTCGTCAACTCCTTCAACAGCGTTTCACTCCCACTATTCACAAGCAACCGCTCAGACATCCAGACCCCTCCTATGTACCTACGGGTTTATCATACATGATTTTGGAATATCGTGCTAATTGGTGGAGAGTAATGGAGAAAATTAAAAAGCTTATTCTTTCAGATGACATTTTTTCATAATTTTTATAAAAAATTTTTCTGCAAATGATCTATGATACAGCACACCAGCATCAGCCCCCGTACATCCATCCCTCTACCAGATAACTTTCTTAAATCGAAGGCTCCACGCGTGACACAAACGCCTGCCGGATATCAACTCCAGGATTCTCCGCCTCAAACTCCTGAATGAGCTCATCAAAAGGTTTCTACATTAGGCGATAAAATTTAAGTACACCGGTGTTGGATGGAGTATTGACTTCACCTTCGGGTTGTTGTAGCCGTAGGCGTATAAGATGATTGAATGGGAAGGTGATTTTTATAAAGACAGCTCGCTCGTATCCAAATTACAGGTACACCTTACGGGCCTACATAAATTAACTACCATTACCTACATATCTAGATTGCCATAAACTGACTACAGCCAAGGGATAGATCCAGTGTTGCCATCTTTTTGACCCACCAATGACATCCATTTGATCCACCGTTGCCATACGAGATCCACATAAA
>NZ_JAFBDK010000037.1 GCF_016908195.1 Jeotgalibacillus terrae | reverse complement strand
TCGCTAACTCTTTTCGACTGTTTGGGGAGGTTCTCCTTTTTTTATGCGCTAAAACGCTTGTGGGCGTTGGGCTGAGAATTATGAAATTCATTCAGATATTAATAATATATTTAAATTCTATTCTTGTTCCTCAGACATTGATCTAATAACAGATATCTGAATATTCATAAATTTTTAATTTGTAGTTTAATATATAGTATAATAGTCTATAGTTCAAGAGGTTTTAGCATTATTTGTTATTAATAGAGAAATTTATATTATGAATTAAATTCTTGAAATTTCAAACTGGTTACTAAGTTATCTAATTTATATTTGAAGGCTTCTATGGTGGTTAGTAAGCACTAGAATATATGGTAACTGTCATTTGCATGCCATAGTTAAGATAAAATAGCTAATAAATTTTTCTAAACAAAATTAAATTTATAGCATGAACTAGCAAAGAACTGAGCTCGAGAAGAAGTATTAAGCTAAGGTACATAATAATTATTTCTAATAATCATTAAGTCAAAGGTTACTTTTGGAGTTTGAAGCTTAACGTTAGCAAATCCACAAATCTATTAAGGTACAAATTAGAATTTCATTTGATTCAATAATATTATAATGCATATCCAATAGTTCACTTATTATTTTTCGAATCTGATTATTAGCTATTTTTTCAATTGGATCTAGAACGAAAACACCGATTCTGATTCGATGTTAAGCGACCAAGCCCACATCATGGTAAGGTGGTTTCTGTTAACCTTTCTAGAACGATTTCCGCCTTATTTAATCATTTAATTCCAACAATTCATTTCAGTCTTTACTCGGAAAGCATGATTACTCTGATGTTTTCCGTAAATTCATTGTGAGAGATCTTACTGATTTTCTTAGAGCAGGCAGCACTTGAAAAATGGGACGGGTATCATTACGATGCGGATCGAATGAGTTCTCTTCAATTGAATACTGTTCATTATTCATCGATTAGTAAAAAGATCGCTGAAGTCCCTTAGCAATTGGCTACGTACCTATTTCATCTGCTTGTTAACCGTTGTAATTATACTCAAAGAAGGTCGAGGCCGATTAGAAATACTTGTCTATTGATCGATTCCACCACAATCACACTTGGCAAATCGAGGATGCCATGGGCACCTTACCATGGTGAACTATTAGGAATTAAGCTTAATGTCGCTTATACAACTGAAACGGAGATGCCTCTTCATGTAAAGAAAACGACAGGGCTGCTCCACGATAGACCTGCCGATATTTCACTGGCTCATTCGAATGTTATTCTTGTGTGAGACCGAGCGTATGGTAAACACAAACAGCTTGATGCGCACGGACGACGTTTTTTGATTAGATTGAAAGACAACATTGTGTTTCACAAACCCTATTCTCTTCAGCGTTTTTCACCGAGATCATCAAATGTAACAGGAGATATAACCTGCCGACTTGTGGAACCAAGCAATCCCGGACAGAGCAGCGGTTCAGAGTCGTGTCATTCACTGACCGTGAAGGTCATCTGGTGCATGTCGCGATTAACGTGATGGAACTGTCCGCTGATGAAATCGCTAGCGTGTATCAAACACGATAGAAGATTGAATCTTTCTTTCAAAGGACCAAAGGACAATTAATTGTCTAGACTTTATTTGGAAAATAACAAAATGAAGTATTTCCCATCTGTTTATCGCTTTGATCACTTATATCTTGATTAATTGGACCTTCGAAGAGGTTAAGTTAAAGGAGATTAAGAGGTTGTCACAAAATGGTTTTAAGCGTTTATTTCTTTGTGATGATTTATTAAAGATTGACTGGCAGAACGCAATAGCTGAATGACCTTATCGACTGAAAGATGAAGTGTATTTAGAAGACCTAAATTTTGGCTAATCAACAGACGTGTATAAAATGTTATATATATTATAAAGGTAATTAAAATGAAAAGGGCTTAACCTCCATCAGAGGTTAAGCCCTTTTCATTTTAATCAGGAATCTTTGATGAGCTTAAGTAAAGAAAAGAAACTATTAACAGGCCAAAGAGAAAGTAATAAGGATTAGGCTGCTAACAGGTGTAATGTCGTATAGGTAAAATTAGTAAAATAATCAAGCCTTTTATATAAAGAAAGGTCGGTGGAAATTCCAAAAGACAGCTATAATTTACTCAAGCATTTCTGAGAGGATGAGAATCGAGATTATTTTAAAGTTGTAACCTTAGAAAACAAAAATTAGCCCGTCTCAGTTCAAATGTGCCACGTGGGAAGCCTTAAAGCCTGAATCATCGTCCTTCTGGTTATCTAAACTAAACTTAAAAAAACACTTAAAATATAAGAGTCTACAATGTTTTATATGTAAAAAAAGATAATAAAAAAATTTAATTAAAAATTAAATTTCATTTTTTTAAGAGTGACTATACTCCTACGGTCAAATTATTGTTAGTATAAATATAATTACCAATTTTATGTCTTATAGAGGGGGACGATTTCATGCCCAATTTGAGTAAGAGTAAAAAAACCCTTGAATTTGATGCTACTAATAGTTGGAACGGCTACAGTTATCAAGGTAAAATCGCACTTATTGTTGTAATAGATTTAATTAAAGAGCGTGTTGAAAAAAATGAGAAAATAGATTCCTTTAAACTGGCTTTTGAGCGTCTCGAAGATTTTTCGATATTAAAAAATGGAAAACACATTCAGATTCATCAAGTTAAATCATATGCTTCGGAGCCTTTATCGGAGTACAAGGATGCAATTTGGCAACTTTTAGGGAAATCTGTATACGAAGAATACTCAACAATTGAAAATTCGTATTTGCATGTCGCTGATGTAATTAGATCTTCAAAAGGAGATATAACATCTAAAAAATTACTTTTTGAAGTTTTAGATACTTATTCAAAACCCCAACCTTCTAAATCAAAAATAATCATTAACTCTTTAGAACTTTATAATTATGTAAATGATAATTTTTTAAAAGAGGAAGCAATAAATAAATTCAATATATATAAGTATCCTCCTGGAAAATATTATTGCCAACTTATTGATGTGGAAAAGACAGTTAAAGACAAGATTCAGGAATATTATGAAAGTACAGGAGTTAAAGATTCACTTTTAAAAAAAGGATTGTTAGAAAAATATATAGATTCTGCATATACGTGTATGTTAGGACTCATTGATAATCACATTAATAATAGGCATATCAATCGGCAAAAAGATGAAGATATATTTGATAAAGAAATTTGTTTTAAGGATTTTATGAATATTATGGATACAAAGTATGAAGAACTCCCCCTTTCATATTATATATATTATTTAAAAAACAAAATGTTTGAAGTATTAAATAGTTATTGTATTAATAAAAAACAAGAAATAGAAACCATCGTACAGGATTCTGCTGAGACTAAATTATCACAAGAAGATCACGAACAATATAAACATCAAGAAGCCGGAATTGATAGAATAATGATATTAATTAGAGAAATATATACCAAATATAGTGACTTAGAATTTTTAACACTTTGCAAAAAAATAAACCCTCATCTGAGAGTAGACTTTAAAAACAATCACTTATCTGCTGTGGAATTGGTTAATGAACAATTTATTACATTTCCTTGGATATATTCACTCTTGTTATTTCATAAAGAACTTAGCGAAAAAAATTTAGTTATAAATTTGAATAAAGAACAATATCTACCTACGGCTATAAGTCACACTATACCAATTCCACAAAATCCTAGTTCGTTTTATCAGCGGGAATCAACTGTATTAACTAATGCTGCTATTAGTAAGATCGCAACAAGTATCATTGAGAATCGTGAAATTCATATAGAATTGTATAAGATTGATAAAATTCTTACTGGAAATATAGATGCTTCGTTAAAGGATTATATTCATAAAGTCACTGTTAATAAAGAAAAAGGTAGTGACAAAAAAAATAACCACATAATGGATATAAAGAACGTTAAATTAGTTACACTAGAAAATAGCTATGCTAGGAGAAAAAAATGAGTGAAACAATTGATATATATGCTTTTGTTGAAAGATTATTTATCGAACTAGATTACGAAAAAAGAGACATGCCTAATTTTAACTATGTAAAGATGGATCATTTGAAACCACTTTTCTTTAAAAACACTTTTAATAACACTTATTTTCTTGTACTTTTTACTACTGATATTTCGGATTTAAAATTTATACTAGAAAACCAAGCTAATTATTTCTATTTTTTAAAAGAGCAGAATGAAAAACTATTAGATATAGATAAAAATACCTCCATGCTTATATTTCTTCCAACAAATGAAAGGAGCAATGAAATTCTATTAGTAGAAGAAGACCCATACTATTTTAAAAAATATATTCTGCCATATACTGAGGATCAATATAATGAATTTATTTTAAATTATTTTGAGCCAAACAATTCTAAACCCATTACGGAATTGTTGGCTAACATTGTTACAAGTGTAGATCTTTTTAACGAATTCAAAAATGATCCATATGGTGAAAATACATTTAATTTTGTTTCCAATCTGTTTATAAAATTACCAGCATTAAGAATTCCTGAAGATATAAACAAAGAGATATACCTACTTAAAGAAACTATTGGTGTTTCTTTAGAAAGTAGTGGTCTAGACAAATTTAAAAATGAGCTAGATTTATTAATAAGCAATATTGATATTGATATTGAGCTAACTAAAGATGAGAAAAATGAACATATTATTTTTGAGTTATTTCTAAGTCGAAACAATAAAGGTGAACAACAATGAGTTTATTTAGTATTAATAAAATCCATATAAAAAACTTCAAACTCTTTGAAGATATTCCTCAGCCTATCATCTTGGGAGGAAGCACTTTAACAGTTTTAGATGGGCCTAACGGATTTGGTAAAACCTCAATTTTTGATGTAATCGAATTAGTTTTAACAGGCAAGCTGAACAGAATAAAAAAATCAGACGCTAGAACAAAGTATAATGAGCTTTTATTTAAAAATGACAGTTCAGTCGAAAGTATACTCAAAATTGAATTTGTCAAAAAAGAAAGCAAAGAAAATTTTACTATCTTAAAGACAATTCCAGCAAATTTGATGACCGAAAAAAACTCACCAGATAACTTTGACATTTTCGAAACATATTTATTAGATAATTTCAACGACCTCCCCTCACAAGACAATTTAGTCGTAACTGAATTACGTGAGGTGATTTTTGAGAAGTTTGGTGTAGACATAACTAATATATTTAATCTAGTTTATTATATCGAACAAGAAGACAATAAATATCTGCTAAGAATGAATGAAACTGAAAGGTTAACCCAAATCTCTTTATTGTTTAATACTGATCGAGAGGAAGCAGAATTAAAACGCTACAATGAAATTAAAAATACCTTATTAAAAAAGAAAAAAAAACTATCTTCAGATATAACAATATTATCCAGTGATATTGATGGTCTCACTAAACAATTGAATAAAACCGAAGAAGGAAAAGTTGAATATTTTGAGCTTCTTCCTCACTTTTCACCACTATTCGAGTGGGACAGAAAGCATTTAAAATCTTTAAATTTCGAAACCAAAGAAAGATACATTCAAGAGCTAAACAAAATTAGTGAGTTTATTGTAAATTTTGAATCCTTTGAGGCGAAAGAATTCAATACAAAATTATTAAGTTTCACTAATAATGAACAGCTTTTAGAAAACTTTATAATTTTAAAATCAAATTCTAATAATGCAGATGAAATAATCGAGTTGTACGAAGATCAACTGAATGCTTATATACTTGCAACTCAATTGTCGAAAGAACAGTTTTTAGTGGAGTGGAAAGATTTTGAATTTGATAAATTATATGATTTTTGGACATCACACAAACCTACTCTATTTACATCAGAAACTAAAGAAAAAATTCAAAATAAAATAAAGGAATTGAGAGAAGCAGAAAAAAATTCTTCAATATTTTCTGAAAGTATACGAGAACTAATTAATATTAGAGACAGTTTTATTAGAAAGTATAAATCTACTCTTGATGATACCCATAAACATGACAGTTCTGTGGAGTGTCCACTGTGTGGAGGTTTTTGGGATTCATATAGCCAATTAATATCTAACTTTGAAAGTAAAAAAAACTACTTCGAGAGTTTGTTAGATGATACGTCAAATCTGATAAATGATAGCTTAAATAATCTATATGATACTGTAATTAGTCAAGTATACCAGGATAGTTTAAATTATTTCAAAGAAGAGAATGACAAAATTATAAGCACCCAGTATTATAATCAGATTAAGGATATTCCTAAAGATAAAAACCAAATAAAAGTGTTTGAAGATTGGTTAAATAAAAACGATATATTCTTTAGGGAGTTAATACCTTTAAAGAATAATTATATTGAAAATGATGAGATTTTATTAATAAAACAAAAATTAAAATCAACAAATGAATCAAATCTAAAAACAATTAAAAATACTACAATAGACATTGACTTAGAATTATTTAATTCAATATATAAACAGTATTTTAAGATGGACAGTCGCTTAGTTGATAAATGTAATACAGAAGCCATCGATAAAAAAATAGAGTACATTAAAACTTGTTATTATAACTCAATATTCATAGAAAAAGAAAAGCTAATTTCAGAGCTTGAAGAATATAAAGAAAAAGAATTAATATACGAACAATTACTAGATGGTACAAAAAAAGTAATCAAAGTATATGATACCAATATAAAAAAATACTGGAAACAGATAATGAAAGACATTGAAATTGTATTCTATATTTATTCAGCAAAAATTCTTCAATCTCATCAAAGAGGTTCAGGAATATTTATGAAGGAAAGCAAATCAAGAATTATTAGATTTATTAGCCACCCTGAAAAAGATCATGATGTGTCGAATTTTATGAGTTCAGGTCAACTTTCAGGAGTTATTCTAGCATTAACTTTAACTTTAAATAAAGTTTATGGGAATAAAGGGCTCTCCTCATTGCTAATCGATGATCCTCTTCAGACTATGGATGATATAAATATATCTTCATTTATAGAACTACTAAGAAACGATTTTAGAGAAAAACAAATCATATTATCAACTCATGAAGAAAATATTAGTAATTTCCTCAAATACAAATTTGACGTTTTTAACCTCAGATCGCAGTCATTAAACTTAAAAAATGATTTATATTTGAAATAATCTATTTAAATGGAAGGCATGCTTAAAAGAACATTTAAGCATGCCTTTAATTTTACATTAACTTCTAAAGCGCGCCTTCAAGCCTTTTTCTCATCTATTTAGATCTTTATTTTATAAAGGTATGTTTTTGAAATACCTGCAGCTTTTGAAGTAGTATTAAAATTTATCAGCTCATCATTTTCTTTAATTAATTTTTTTCACGCTGTCTCGACTTTATTTTTTGTTATTTCCTTTTTCAATATGACGTGTACCTGTTTATGAATACAGCCATTAGATTGACCCACCTTTGCCATCTTTTTGATCCACTAGTGACACGTTTTTATACCACCTCTGCCATAGAGAGATCCACCCT
>NZ_JAFBDK010000036.1 GCF_016908195.1 Jeotgalibacillus terrae | reverse complement strand
AGCTTAAGCTTCAAATGAAAGATTAAAAAATATCGATTTTAGAGAACAGGCGCTTTATTGGCTTTTTTAAAAAGAGCAATTATGAAATCGATTCATCTTTATAAAAATAAACACATTTAGTATAAAGGAGTAAATAAAAATGAATAAACCTACTTGGAATTTAACAAAAAATCTAATTAAAGAACTTTCACCATATAATATTTCTTATTTTGAAACAACAGACTTAAATGGAATAAACAAGGTTTATTTTAAAGTAAATAAACCTTGTTTTCGAAACCACATGTTTTTAATTAATTTAAAAACTTTTGAAGAAGAATATAACAATTATTGCATTTTTGAAATACTATATGAATACATAAACACATATAAAAATTGTGATCCTGTTGAAATTGAAAATTTATTTCCCCGTCTAATATACTGTACCTCTAAATAGTTTTTACATTAAGATTTCAATATTATTAGTCGCAGTTAAAAAATTTTCAAAATATTTCCAAAAATAAAGATACATACACCGTATATAATGTGTTTTAGCTTAAAGTTTATATTATGCTGTTCTTTCTTGTAACAGATTACTCACCTCAGAAGATATCTAATAATATATTTGTTTTATTAAAATAAAAAAATAAATCGTTCTTATAAAACAAGAACGATTTATTTTAAAAAATATTTAATTATTTTTTTCGGTGGCTTTAACTGCCAATTCATTAATGGACTGTCTAGCTAATATTCGAGACTCAATAGTCGTCTTAATAATCTTTGAAATTGCTCTTCTGGTCTCTTCACTTTTTGGTATAGGAATAATAACCTCATCTAACCTGTTTCCAATGGTATCAATAACATCTCTTGTAAATTGTTTTGTTCTAATTTGTCTTTTTACAATATAAGAGTTTAAAAGACCCAATAATAAATACGGATCTAAATATTCCTTGTCCAGGCTTCTTATTTTATAAAGGCCTCCACAAAATAATGACTTATCATCAAAATTTGTGATCATACTAGAAGTACCAATTAAATAGGTCCCATCCCTAACAAGTAAAATATCCTCTGCTTGTACATCTTGCTTGGTTTTATATTCTTCGAATATTTCCTCAGAGATACCTTGCTTAGCATTATATTTAATCTCCCAATTTGAAAAATCTGAAGTCCTAAGAAATGGAATATCACCTGTTCCATAAGCCATTTTACCAATTTCATCACCCGTATAATAATCTATTAATTGATTTTTTTTAAGATCACCTAATGAAATTAAAGTACACATCTCCTCTAAATTAGACAGCTCTTCATCAATTGTAGGATCATAATATCTTGGTATATATATATTGTTCACTATATCTTTAGAAGATATAGTGAAATTATTAAAACCTCCAAATTCCAAGGTCACAGTATCTGAAGTAGCTAGCTCAGTTATCTGCTCTAAAGAAAGAGCTGAATATTCTTCCATCGCTTTCATGTCTCCTGTAAGGAGTATATTCTCTATTATTCTCGGGCAATGTTTAATAAACGCTTTCCCAGCAACTCTTGAATTAATTGAGTCTCTGGCAGACTCAACCAACTGCTTTCTTAATTCGATTGATTTTGGAATTGGTATAATAATTTCATTAAAACGTTGTCCAATAGTATCAATTATATCGGCCGTAAATTGAACTGCTCTTATTTGCTGTTGAACAATTTCTGAATTTAATAATAAAAAGAATAGTTCTGGCTCAAGCTCATGTACCATTTTTATTCTAATTTTTATTATATGCGATTGATAAACTAATTCCTTATCAATTTTAGATATAAAACAATTATGTCCTATTAAGTAAGTCCCATCACGGACCAAAAGGATATCACCCTCGCGTACATCTTGTTTCTCGGCATATTCCTCATAGATCTCCCTTGATACCCCTTGCTTGGGAATAGTCTTAATTTCCCAATTAGAAATATCAGAAGTTCTAACAAATGGAATGTTACCCGTACCATAGGCATGTTTACCAATTTCATCCCCAGTCGAGTGTTCAATAATACCCTTTTTAACCAATTCACCTATTGATATACAATCATGGGTTTCTTTTAAGTTTTCTAACTCTTTTTTTATTTCAGGATCATAATATTTCGGTATGAATATACCATTTCTTATATCTTTTGAATTTATCCAGTAATTAATCATGGCTATTCTTCCTATGGAACATTTCTGCAACCTTTGGAATATCGTCTAAAAGTATTTGTTCACCATTCTCGTTTATTCTTATAGTAGGATTACCTCTACTATCATGACCACACCATTTCACATCACTCATAAAGATTGAGTAATCTTCTGGTATAGCTTCGGATTTTTCACAAATTACGACACATGTTTTTGCATGGGTATGAGGTTGAAAAAGATCTTCCGGTAATGCAACGATAGCTAGGATCTTAGTACGTTTAGTTAAATAATCTACTACATATCTATACTTTGGCATTCCAAATATACTTTCCAACAGTACAATACCTAATTTCCCACCAGGGGTCAGCAAATCTAAACACCTTTCGATGAAAAGAATTTGTGGAGCTTGTTTATCTTGCAACTTTCCTTTTTCAAACTCTCCCTCTTTATCTTGCTTCCATGAATATCCTAGTTCATATTTATTAAGGATATCTTCTGAGTCAATTGCTAATTTTTTCCCAAAAGGAGGGTTTGTCAAAACTACATCAAAACCTCCAAAACTAATCTCATTTTTTGTATCATATGACCAATTTTTTTTGCTTTCTAAACTATTTTCACAATAAACTCCACCACGCCCGTCTCCTAATATAGCCATATACGCCTTAGCAACTTTACTCAAAAAGTTATCCTTATCAATACCTCTAAAATTTCTTATGGCTACCTTTTGTTTTTCTGCAAATATTTCATGTTCTGGCCACCCATATTCTTTCCCTTGCTCATCTACTTTATTCCAAACATATCTTAATCCTTCTACTAAAAACCCACCACTTCCACAAGCTGGATCAATTATTTTATCATCTACTCCGGGATCGACCATTTCAATTATCATTTTTACTACATTTCTGGGAGTGAAGAATTGTCCTTGTCCACCTTTTAAGGATGGGCCAATAAATATTTCAAAAGCTTCGGCAACTGCGTCTCTCTCACTGTCTACTAAACAATAATTTTGTAACTCCCCTACAACATATGTAAGAGACTCGTCATCTAATACTATTGAGTCAGCAACTTCTATAACATCATCATATTGTTTTTTAACCTTATCAAATAATTTAACAATTCTTTCTTTTACTTTAGAACTGCTTTCATCAATTCCTGCTCTAAAAGTTACAATATCGGTTGATTTAGTAAATCTTTCATCATAAATTTTACAGAAAATTAGGTTTATTAACTGTTGTGCGAATACTTCATCTCTTGTTATTCCAACTGCATTGGCTGCCAAATAATTTCGGATAGCTTTAAAAACGCTTTTTAAGTTATTGGCGGGTTTTAAATCACTACGTTTAAAATGCCCTATATCTTCTATTCTTTGATCATATCTTGGAATATTAGGAATCTCATTGAAATGAATTTGGCCGTCTTTCTCACTTTTAAGTAAAAATAATCGGTTTTCTCCATTAAACCATACTCCCAACCGCGCTTTTGAAAACCGTAAGTAATCTTCTAACTGTCCTCTACCATCTTTTCTAGATTTCTTCTTACACTCTACAATTATGTGTGTTTCTTCTTCTAACCTTTCTTTTGAAGTAAACACAGCTATATCAACAGGATATTCTTTTTTCACATCTGATGGTCTGACTTTCACACGCCACTGCGGACGAGTTTGAATCTGATTTACAGGGTATCCATAATCTTCGACTAGAGATTTCGAAAAAACTTGAACTGCTTCTCTTTCTTCAGGTGTATCTTTAACTTGCTTGCCAGAAATATAATCTATTAAATATCCTTCTTTAATCTCTGTTTTTTCAACTTTCATTTATTGAACCCCTCTAATTCTTTTATATTATTATAACATTTTAATATATTGGCCCAAACCAAGTTTTATCAACTATATGTCTATTTAAAAATATTATGTACAAAAAAGTCATAGTTAATTGTTTCAAAAATATTAAAATAAGGGTACTATAAGATCTAGCACCTCAGAGCATTTCTTTAAAATTTTATAGCCTTTATGCTTTACCCATTTACCTGTGGTAGCTCATTGATGGATACATTTGTATATTTGACCTACTATTTTCTATATTCTAATCATAATAATCGTTTAAAATTCAGCTATACCTTCTTTTTTAACCACCTATGATATTGTTCCTCTTCTTTTCGTAATAGTCATCACCAATTTTTTTAACCCAAAACCAATACTGACACAATAACAACAAAAGCTCCATTATATTTTGCACAATAATAGAAGAACTACCTTCTTTAATGCTGGTTTTTAAGCCCACGTTAATCTTCAACAGAGCTAATAGTGATTTTTTAGTATTTTATTTACTTTTCCATACTTATTTTAACTATAAAACCAACAAAACAAGATATTATGCATAGCCCATATCTCATTTCATTTTCTATATATTTTACCACATAAAGAATCCTAATTAGAATTTTTTATAAAAGAAAGATTAAAACTACCTTAAGTATTTTCAACTCCTAACTGAAAATATTCTTATTTAATATTTCAAGTTAATTCAATAAATTTCATTTTATTATTTATGACTTTTTTTATATTCAAGTTTATCTTTAAAGCATTAAAAACGAATCATTATCTTATTTGTTTCATGATTAACAACATTCTTTAAAATCCCTTATATTCCCACACTAAAAAAAACGTTTATATAAATTGAGAGGAAAGTATATTTTTTAGATATAGCATAAATAAAATTAAATTTTTTAAGAGAAGTGCCTGCTTGCTTAATTCAATATTAATTATATTATTTATGATATGGTTCATTTCTATTGATTCTGTAAGCCCTATAAACCTGCTCCACCAAAACCAATTTCATCAACTGATGCGGAAACGTCATCTTCGAAAATGACAGTCCGAAATCACTTCTCTTCAATACTTCATCACTGAGTCCAAGTGATCCCCCAATGACAAAAGCAATTTTACTTTTTCCATAGGTCGCGAGCTTGTCTATTTCTTTTGCCAGCTGCTCTGATGTGAGCTGTTTGCCGTTGATTTCGAGTGTGATGACGTGGGTGTCTGGTGCGATTTTTGAGAGAATACGCTCGCCTTCTTTCTGCTTGACGATTTGCATGTCGGCGTCGCTCAGGTTCTCGGGTGCTTTTTCGTCTGGGACTTCGATTTCTTCGATGTTGCAGTAGGCGCCGAGGCGTTTTACGTATTCGGCGATGCCTTGTTTGAGGTATTTTTCTTTGAGTTTGCCGACTGTGATGATTTGTATTTTCATAATGGTCCTCCGGGTGTTGTGATGGTATTAGTTTAACATGAATGGGCTGCACTGGAACTTCCGAGACTATCCAAATTAGAGTCCTTCGGGTTACGGCTATATAATGAGGTGAGGGGTTAGAAGTTAGGAGTGTTTTACATGATACCAGGGGTCCAGATAGAGCCTTATGATAAATTATTGTTTATGCCTGTGGGGCGGCGGTATGGGAATATCCGCTCGATTGGGCATAAGGAGGAGCGTGCGGTGCTGTCGCGTCTGCAGCAGGCGGTTCATCGTGCGCTGCCGCAGTTTTCCTATAGAGAGCTTCAGGATATTAAAGAGTTTTTGAATGCGGATTGCTGGCGGATGCCGGTTCCGGTGACGCGTGAGGAGGAGCTGTATCCGCAGCTAGTCCGGCCGGAGATGTTTTTATGGCAGGAGCATTCCGGTCAGCGCGGGCTTCCGATTGATGAGAGTTATTTTTACGGGAAGATCTACAGCCGGCTGTCAGCTGAGGGGCTGCATTATCACGTGTCGTATGTGCTGAAGGATTATGCGTTCTGTGCAAAGCTGCACCGGATGAAGCGTGAATACTGGCTTGATCAGATCTATGATGCGTACAGCCGCCATCCTTTTATCCAGCTTGCCAAAGAGAAGAATCATATTGTGGAAGCTGTTGAGAGGATGAACCGGTCTTCTCTTTTAGGCGTGCTGAAGTTTCCTGAGGATATCGCGTACTGGCGGCATCGCGTGGAGATTGTGATGCGGCCTTACCGTGATGTTCCGGATGCATGGCGTTGGGAGATGTGTACGCATGAGAAGGAGCTTACTGTAAATGGTGAGGCGCTTGTGTGCACGTGTCCAGTTTGTGAGTACGCTGTGACGTATCACGTTGAGGAAGAGCGCATTGAGCTGCGTGAAGAGCCGATTATGGAGCGCACGGTGAAGCGGATCGCGACGATTGAACGCCAGCTGAATGAGATCGGTGCGCAGAGTATGAATGTGGTGGAGACGCTGCGTGACGTGCAGACGCTGAAGTGGAAGCTGGATGCTTTCAGCGGGAGGCTTGAACGGCTGGTTGAGATGAAGGCAGAGCTCGAGGTGGAAGCGCCTGAGATTGTCGGGTGCTATGAGCAGCTGAAGGCAGTCCGGATGCCGGATGAACGCGTGGAGCCGGTGCTGATGAGTCTGTCTGAAGTCGTCTTGCCTGATACGAAGGTGTTGAAGGCGGTGCGGGACTGGCAGACGCTCGAGGTGTCTGACGCGCTGCTTGATGAGCTTATGCTTGAATGGACAGCACTGCTTGAGGCGAACCAGCCGAAGCCGGATGATGTGCTGGTGGAAGTTGAAGGCTTTCAGGTAACGCGCGCTGAAGCAGAGCAGGTGGAGGCTTTTTTGGATGAAACCGAGCTGACACTGTCGCTGCATTTACTTGCGCAGATGTTGATGGGTGAACCGACTAATAAGGTGCGGACGCTCAGGCTGCATGAAACAGCTGTTTTTGGCATGCTGTCTGAATGGCCGGAGAAGTATGCGGTGCGCGCTGTGAAGAAGCTTTTTAAAGAGAAGATTTGAGATAGATGACGCCCGGGAAGTGGTTCCCGGGCGTTTTTTAGTGGTGTACGGAGGATAGGTCATTGTACCCGAAGTGTCGAACAGCACGGGTTGAACGTCGAACATGACGGGTTAAAGCGCGAACACCGCATCACATACGCCGAACACTGCACCGCCTGCAGCGAACAACCCGCCACCAACGCCGAACAACAACGACCCTTTATTTCTCCACAAAAAACATCGAAATCCCGCCAGGCCCAACATGGGTCCCGACAGCAACACCCATCTGCATAATATGGATCTCACCGGCAAAGCCGGTTTCTTCCTGCATTTTCACCTTCAGAGTCTCAGCAATGGCCGGATCTGACGTATAGCCGATAATGACAAATTCCGTCTGCTCAGCGTCATTGCGCTTTTTGAATTCCTCTACATAATGCTTGAGCACTCTTTTACGGCCGCGTTCTTTTGCGACAACGGCACCCTTACCGTCCTTCATCGTCATGACAGGCTTTAGCATAAGGAACTTTCCAATCATCGCGCTCGCATTGGAGATCCGCCCGCTTTTAATCAGGTGGTTCAGGTCATCAACTGACAAAAAGTGCTTCACGTTTGCTTTATACTGCTCATTAAAGCCGACGATTTCTTCAAATGTAGCACCTCTTTCGCGAAGCAGCGCACTTTTGATCAAAAGCCAGCCGCTTCCGTGACTCATGCATTTAGAATCAATGACGTGAATATGCACGGGTGATGTGGGATTCGCTTCATAGAAGTAATCCTTCGCGAGTTCAGCTGACTGATAGGAACCGCTCGTGCCGCTCGACATACAGATACACAGAATATGCGTATGACCGGATGCAACCGCGTCTTCCATAATCGCCAGGTACTCAGCAGGACTTGGTGCGCCGGTTGTCGGAAATTCCTTCAGGTCCTCAAGCATGCTGTAAAAGGTATCCGGATCCAGCTCAACTTTATCTTTATAAGAGTTGCCGTCAATATTAATCTTCAGCGGCGCTGTGCTGATGTCGTACTTTTCAAGTATCTCCCGCGACAGATCACACGTTGAATCGGCCATTATTTTAATCATACGTACCTCCAGTAAATTCTTGATGTTCCTTTATTGTAAGCCATTACAAAGTGTAAAAGTAATTTAGTTGTGTATTTCAACTATCTTTGTGACGGCTTTGAAAAGGAAATCATTTCAACACACTGCTATACTTGTGAACAACGAACCAGCAGAAAGGATGAAGACGATGACGAAATGGATGATCTACGGTGCAAACGGCTACACAGGAGAGCTCATTGCGCGCCAGGCAGTGCATGACGGCATGACACCAGTGCTTGCCGGACGCAACCGGGAAGCCATCACTAAGCTTGCAGAGGAACTTGGATTTGAATCGCGTGTTTTTTCACTTGATGACCCTGACACAGTCGTAGAGAACCTGAAAGACATGGAGCTTGTCCTCCACTGCGCAGGCCCCTTTTCAAAGACAAGCCGGCAGATGGTTGAGGGCTGTCTCACTGCAGGCACGCACTACCTCGATATCACCGGTGAAATCGGCGTGTTTGAAATGATTCACGACGTGGGCATGTCAAAGCGCGCGTCTGATAAGGGGATTGTGCTCTGCCCTGGCGTCGGATTCGATGTGATCCCAACAGACTGCACCGCGCATAAGCTGAAGGAGCTCATGCCAAACGCAACGGAACTCGCACTCGGCTTTTCCTTCCTTGCAGGCATGTCCCCCGGCACGACCAAAACGATGGTCGAGGGCCTATCGGGCGGGAGCGCTCAACGCAAAGACGGCCGGATCGTACCATTTCCGATGGGTTCTAAAAAGCGCACATTGGACTTCGGCAAAGGACAGGAAACTGCAACCGCCATTCCATGGGGCGACGTCTCAACAGCGTACTACACGACAAAGATTCCAAATATCACAACCTGGATCCCGCTATCTGAGCGCCAGATCCGCGGCGCGCGTGCCATGTCGCTTTTCGCACCCGTACTCGGGACAAAGCCTGTTCAGAAGCAGCTGTTAAAATGGGTCGACCGCTCCGTCAAAGGACCGGACGAGCGTGCACGGGAGAACGCCCCGTCTTATATCGTCGGTGAAGCAAAAGCAGCTGACGGCCGGACGATCACGGTGCGGCTGAAAACGACGAATGCCTACACGCTGACTGCACTTGGGTCACTCGAAGTCGTGCGCCGCATGCTCGGTCGCGATCTGCCTTCAGGAAGCTTCACGCCGGCCGGGCTTTTTGGCTCGGGGCTGGTGGAGTCGCTTGAGGGATCGGGTGAGTTTGAGGTAGTGGAATAGAAATTTTGAAGCCCGGGGTTTGGGATCCCGGGCTTTTTTGTGGTGAAGGGAGGTGGGTCTTTGTGCCTTATTTCCGGAACCAGGGGTGAAATGTCCGGAACGTCCGTGATAATCTCCTGAACACACGGGGTTATTTTCGGAACACCACGTGCAATCTCCTGAACACCGCCGGTAATGTCCTGAACCACCAAACCCACCCAAACTTCCACCCACCCCCCCTATTCTTTTACAATATCCCTAACACATTGACCAAAAGGAGCGAATTCAATGGACATTGCAGCTGTCTGGTTCAGAAACGATTTGCG
This sequence comes from Jeotgalibacillus terrae, assembly GCF_016908195.1. Classification (GTDB taxonomy): domain Bacteria; phylum Bacillota; class Bacilli; order Bacillales; family Jeotgalibacillaceae; genus Jeotgalibacillus; species Jeotgalibacillus terrae. The sequence goes on along the minus strand of NZ_JAFBDK010000036.1, from coordinate 3,535 downwards.
TACAATCGATCACCAGCCGCTCAGGCGTGCGGTGGCAAGCGGTCTGCCGGTTGTTGGTGTATATGTATTTGACCCGGAAGAGATGCGCGAGACTGCTTATGGTTTCAAAAAGATGGAGAAGTACCGTGCGGCCTTTATCATGGAGAGTCTTGAGGACCTGCGCAGCGAACTGAACAAAATGGATATCCCGCTGATGGTGCGGACCGGGGACCCTGCGGAAGTGTTCGGCGCGTTAAATGAACAGTACTTTGTGAAATGTCTGTACCTGCATGAAGAAATCGGCAGCGAGGAGCAAGCCGCTGAGCGCAGCGTACGGCAGGCGCTTCAGGCAAAAGTATCGATTGATCACGGGCACAACCTGTATGACCCAGTGGACTTACCGTTTGATTCCTACAGCGTGCCGGATACTTTTTCCCAGTTCAGAAAGCGGATCGAGAAGAACGATGTGCTGATGCGGCCACCCCTTTCAAAACCTTCTGCCGCCGCTAAAAGGGTGGAGATTGATGAAGAAGAGATTCCTTCTTTATCATCACTCGGGTTCGATGAATTGGATGCCCCGCTCCTTTTCCACGGTGGCATGACAGAAGGGCTGAAGCGGATCGAACACTATTTTTTCAAGTCAGATCAGCTTCGCATTTATAAGGAAACGCGTAACGGCATGCTAAAAGAAGATGACTCATCTAAGCTCTCTCCCTGGCTTGCTCGCGGCTGCCTTTCGCCGCAGATGGTGATGGAGGAAGTGCGGCGCTATGAGGATGAGCGTGTGAAAAACAGCTCGACATATTGGCTCTATTTTGAGTTGCTCTGGCGCGATTATTTCCACTTGGTGCACAGGCGTTACGGAGATGATTTGTTTGCGGCATCCGGCCTGCGCGACCGGACGCCGCCGTGGGACCGTGATGAGACGTTGGAATCGGCATGGATGAACGGCAAGACCGGGTATCCGCTGGTTGATGCTGCGATGCGGGAGCTTGCCCAGACCGGGTTTATGTCCAACCGCGCAAGGCAGAATGTCGCAGGCTTTCTGACGAAAAACCTCGGCCTCGACTGGCGGATTGGCGCGGCGTGGTTCGAGTCGCTGCTGATTGATTATGATGTCGCGAGTAATTACGGTAATTGGCTGTATCAGGCAGGCGTCGGCAATGATGCGGTTCAGTTCAGGGCGTTCAACGTGGTGAAGCAGGCACGGGATTATGATCCTGAGGGGTTGTATTTACGCACATGGCTGCCCGAGCTTCGTAAAGTACCGGGAGCAAAGATCTTTGCTCCTTATGAGATGACATATGAGGGCCAGCAGGCGGCAGGCGTGGTGATCGGACGGCATTATCCGGCGCCGGTTGTTGATTTGTTTGAGTCAGTGGAGCGGAATAAGGTGCGGTTTTTGGATATGATGAAGTGATGTCTTTTGGATGAGTCTTTGTACCTGAAGTGTCGAACATGTGCAGCTGAACGTTGAACATGGCTGGTTGGAACGTGAACCAGCCATGTTTCGCATTGAACCCACCCCCCTGAAACGCGAACACACAGGGTTTTTCGCCGAACCCGCATTCCTTTCAACATATATTTGTGAAATATTTCACAAATACCTCATTCATCCTACATAAAACCTGCTATACTTAACGTATCTTATAACCCGATAAGGATGATCCTAATGACTTTATTACAGATGCTGACTGCTTTAACCCCTGTTTTAGCTGTGTTTTTGTTTCTTGTCATTTTAAGACTTCCTGCAACAAAAGCGATGCCGATCAGTCTGGCGATGACGGCGCTGCTGGCGTTTTTCGTGTGGCATGTAACGGTGATTCAGCTTTCTGCAGCTGTGATTGAGGGCCTGATTATCGCCGTCTCTATTTTATGGATTGTGTTTGGTGCGATCCTTCTTCTTAACACGTTGAAAAAGAGTGGGGCGCTGGATTCAATCCGGAATGGTTTTACGCAGATCACTGCTGACCGGCGCGTGCAGTTGATTATTATTGCGTGGCTGTTTGGCTCATTTATCGAGGGGGCTGCAGGCTTTGGGACACCGGCTGCGATTGCCGCGCCGCTGCTTGTAGCACTTGGATTCCCTCCTCTGGCTGCTGTGGCGCTTGCACTGATTGCGGATAGTTCTGCTGTGTCATTCGGTGCGGTTGGGACACCTATTATTGTCGGTGTAAATCAGGGTCTGAATGAAGGCAGTGCGCTCGCACCCGTTGTGCAGGAAGAGCTTGGCGGGGCAGCTATCGGTCCTTATCTGCAGGAGGTTGCAAGCACCGCTGTCTTTATTGATCTCTTTATCGGATCGTTTATTCCACTTATGTTAGTGATCATGCTGACACGCTTTTTCGGTGAGAACCGTTCATGGAAAGAAGGCTTTCAGATCGCACCGTTTGCGATCTTTGCAGGACTTGCATTTACCGTACCAGCCTTTACTGTCGCCACACTGCTCGGACCTGAATTTCCTTCTATTGTCGGAGGACTGATCGGATTAATGATTGTGGTTCCAGCGGCGAAAAAAGGGTTCCTTTTACCGGAAAAAGTGTGGGATTTTGCTGAGGCTGATCAGGTGAAAGCTGAAGCAGTGACCGGGGGTGCAATGCCGCTCTGGAAAGCGTGGCTGCCTTATCTGATCGTCACCTCACTGCTCGTGTTGACACGCATCGACGCCCTCCCGCTAAAAGGATGGCTGCGTGAAGTACAGGTCGGCTTGCGCAACATTTTAGGCACTGACATCACCACATTTTTCGAACCATTCTACCTGCCTGGTACAGTCTTTTTAGTAGCGGTACTGTTAACTGCACTGCTCCACCGCATGCACGTGAAGGCTGTCGGCAGTGTTTTTAGTCAGTCTGTGAAAACGATGGCCGGGACTGCGATTGCGCTTGGAACAGCTGTGCCGATGGTCCGGATTTTCATTAATTCCGGTGTAAATAGCGCAGATCTGCTGAGTATGCCGCTTGAACTCGCTGACTTCGTCTCAGCCGCTGCAGGTACGAACTGGCCGCTCGTAGCCCCGGTCATCGGCGCGCTCGGCTCATTTATCTCAGGCAGCGCAACGTTCAGCAGTATGATGTTCTCATTGTTTCAGTTCAGCGTAGCCGATCAGATCGGGGCTGACCCCCAGATCGTCCTCGCGCTTCAGGTGCTTGGTGCAAATGCCGGAAATATGATTTGCGTATTAAATGTAGTGGCTGCTGCATCAGTTGTGAATCTAACAGGAAAAGAAGGCACGATCATCCGGATGACGCTTGTGCCGATGATGTTTTATGTGGTGATGGCCGGCGTAATCGGGTTTATCCTTTTATAGATGGAGAGCTGTCCGGCTGGTTCGGACAGCTTTTTTAAATGGGTTATTGTACCCAATTTTCGGAACCAGGAGTAAAATGTCCGGAACAACCAGAAAAATTTTGGGAACCACTGAATTAATTTCATGAACTACCCCAATAATCTCCGGAACACTGGTAAGCGTCAAACGAACCACACCTTCTGTTGTCTAGCCTTCCGTGACAAAATGAAGGAAATCAAATATGTAACCAACGTGTTCAATCAAGCTACG
>NZ_JAFBDK010000035.1 GCF_016908195.1 Jeotgalibacillus terrae | reverse complement strand
CTTGATTGAACACGTTGGTTACATATTTGATTTCCTTCATTTTGTCACGGAAGGCTAGACAACAGAAGGTGTGGTTCGTTTGACGCTTACGAAAAATGTCTTTGCTTCTTAGAATCATCCAAAAAGACCTATACGCCATCAACCGCTCAAAACAAAAAAACTGCCCGAAGCTGCAACCAGCTCCAGACAGTCCCGCCATATTACTTCTTATTCACAGACGCATCATAAATCGTGTCAATCGCATCCTTCAGTCCTGCATCGAACTGTTCCTGTGTCTGACCGTGACGCAGATCAGATGCCAGTGCGCGTGAGAAGCTTGCAATCAGTCCGTCGTTTTCCTTCAGCTTTTCATTCGCCTCATCACGTGAGTATCCGCCTGATAGCGCTACTACGCGAACAACGCGTGGATGATCAACTAGTTCTTTAAAGAAGTTCGCTTTTGTCGGGATAGACAGCTTCAGCATGACATGTTGATCTTCAGTCAGCTGATTCAGCTGATGTAAGATTTCATCCTTCATGATTGCTTCACATTGTTCTTTCTTTTCGCTGTGGATATTCACTTCCGGTTCAATAATCGGAACGAGTCCTGCAGCAATGATCTGTTTGCCAATGTCAAATTGCTGTTCGATCACCTGCTTAATGCCGCTTTCGTTCGGTTCATTAATGACTGATCGCATTTTTGTTCCGAAGATGTGTCTCTCGTTTGCACGGCGGAGTGTTTCATCCAGATCATTGATCGGCTTCATCAGTTGAACGCCGTCTTTTTCATCAGCAAGTCCTTTATCCACTTTTAAAAACGGTACAACCCCTTTTTCTTCCCAGAGATAGTCACCCGTATGTTTGCCTTCAATATCACGATCCATTGTCTGTTCAAACAGGATCGCACCAAGTATTTTTTCAGACGTAAAAGCAGGAGAAGTGATGATTCTTGTACGCATTTCATGGACCATATCGAACATTTCATCTTCATTTGAATAAGCACTTTCTTCGACGCCATAAGCTTTCAGCGCTTTAGGTGTACTGCCGCCGCTTTGGTCGAGTGCTGCGATAAAACCTTTTCCGTTCTTGACCTTATCAAATTGATCCTGATTCATTTTCTCCACTCCTTTAATATGTAATTTTACTGCCACCTTTACCATACCCTTTTCAACTCGGGGTCTAACCTCAAATAGAAAAATTTTCAATTAAAAAATCAGGTTATCGGGTTATCCCGATGACCTGACCACTGTTAAAATTCTTCGTATTCACGAGGGTCCTGATCCGCGATTCGTCCGTCTTCACGTGTCAGTCCGTTAATTTTTCTGATTTCCTCATCTGATAGTTCGAAGTCGAAAATGTCCATGTTTTCACGCTGCCTGTGAGCATTTGAGGATCTTGGCAGTGAGATTGTATTCAGTTGGAAGATCCATCTGAGAATCACTTGTCCGACAGATTTGTTATGATAGTTCGCAATGCTTTGAAGGATTTCATCATTTAAGACGTTGCCTGCTCTTTCAAGCGGGCTCCATGCCTGAGTGATGATCTCATGCTTTTCGTTATAAGCACGCTGCTCTTCCTGTGAGAAGTATGGATGCATTTCAATCTGGTTAATGACCGGTTTTACACCAGTTTCTTTTTCAAGTCGTTCGAGATGTTCAGGCATGAAATTGCATACACCGATCGATCTGACCCAGCCTTTTTCCTGCGCCGTGATTAAGGCTTTCCATGCTTCAACGTACTGGTCCTGCTTAGGATTTGGCCAGTGTAGCAGAAAAAGGTCCCAATAGCCGAGGTTTGCACGGTATAACGACTCCTGTATCATTTCAAGTGCGCGGTCGTAATCATAATATTGTGCGCGCAGTTTTGAAGTCAGGAACAGCTCATCCCTTGCGATGCCGGCTCTTTTTACAGCTTCACCTAGCGTACCTTCATTATCATAACGAATGGCTGAATCAAGAAGACGGTAGCCGTTTTTTATCGCAGCTGTCATGGATTCAACACCCTGTTCTCCTTTTAAGGTATAAGTGCCAAGCCCTGTAGCCGGAATTTTATGTCCATCATGCATTGTCCATTCAGGTATATTCATCAGTGTAAGACTCCTTTTAACAATATTTTCTATGAATTTTCCCTTTCGGTGAGGGTGTAAACATTTCGCAACATATTCACTACTGCAAAAAATAGGTCTTTAGTTTATAATTCTAAAGTATGGGGAAGAAATAAATAGATCGTTAAAAAGGGGTACATCATATGCAAACTATTAATCGTACTGAACAGACAACAAACAAATTGGAAGCGTTTTTACAGGTTGTACCAACGATTCATGCCATGCTTCCGGATATCGGCATCGGTATAGTGAATACTGAGAAATGGCTGACATATTATCCGGGAAGAAAAATTAATATTGGTGCGAGAGCTGGACGTGCCATTGACCCTCAGGAGCCGCTTGCTGAATGTATCAGGGAACGCAAAGATATTAAGCAGGAAGTACCGGAAGAGTTTTTTGGTGTTTCATTCACAGGCCTTGCAGCACCTATTATAGAAAATGGATATGTTGTTGGGGCGATTGCGATTCAGATCCAGGAGCAGAATGAAAAAGCGCTTCAGGAGATTTCGGATCAGATTTTTAACTCGATCAATCATGCAAATGAACGTATCACTTCTATCCACGACGGTTCTGAAAGTCTAGCCTCTCATACTTCTTCATTACTTGAACAGACAACATCAGCCACTGACGCGATGAAAAATACAGATGAAGTGATCAATATGATTAAAAAAATTGCGAGTCAGACCAATATTCTCGGGTTAAATGCATCTATTGAAGCAGCAAGAGCCGGAGAACATGGCCGTGGTTTTAATATTGTGGCAAAGGAAATTCGTAAACTATCTAATGATACACTCACTTCAACTGAACAGGTGAGCTCCACATTGAAAAAAATGCAGGGCTCGATTCAGGAAATTCAGGCAATGGTTGAAAACGTGGTAAGTATTGGCCGCGAACAGGCTTCTGCAACTGAAGAAATCTCTTCATTCATTGATGAAATCGAAGAAATGAGTGTAAAGTTAAAAAAATATGCATCTGAATTATAATAAGTATTCGACAAAGAACTTCCTTGTAAAAAAGGAAGTTTTTTCATTTTTATGTATATAGTCTGTATAAACATACAAAAAAGTTCGGAATATTTTAAAAATAATAGCGTTCTGAATAAAGCACATGTATAATAAAAGGGGGATAAAAAAGAGGTAATATCGGGGAAGATATTATTTCGAAAAAAGATTAGAGTAGGTGCTTTGCGAATAATAGGACAGGAGAGATCATGTAATGAAAAGGCTGACAACTACAATGTTTTCATTAATTTTGCTGTTAAGTTTGGCAACACCCGCTTTTGCTTCAGGAGATTCTTCTCTGGCTGAGGCAGTAGAAAAAGTAGATCAAAAAAATGATGAGATTTATGATGAAATTGAACAGGGCGTAACTGAAACTGACGCATTAAGAGATACTTATTTTAATCAGATCACTGATATAGAAGAAGCTTCAGAGGTACTGAAGCTGAAGCAGGAAAAAACTGCGATATTGATTGCGCTTGAGTCATCGGATCAGAGTGATGAAGCACTGAATGCAGCATTTTCTGATAAAGTAGAAGAAATTAAAGCAGAAGAAGCATCATTACTGTTGAAGGCTGACCAATTAAAAGAAGAGGCTGCACATTTTACAGCGAATGCGGGTAAAGCTGAAGCGAATGGACAGGCTGTTCTTTTAGAGAAGGCCGCAGAAGCACAGAAATCTTTTGAGAACATTGAATACTATTTTGTATTAACTGCCGATTATGAAGCAGAGCGTGATAAAGTGATCCAGGAAGTCTATGACATTGCACTTGAACTGACAGAACAGGGCATTCAGGACGCTGCAGCAAATGGATTATTAGCGGAGTGCAGCTGGGTGCATGTACGCTTTGGTGACACGAGAGAGTGGATTGATCCGATTCAGGTTGTCGGTATTGGCCCAAAGTAAGTTTGATTCTTTAAAGAACATAAAACGAGTTCTCCGGAGCTCGTTTTATTTTGAAAAGAAGGAGGTCAGGCAATGAAATGAGGGGATTTAATATTAAAAAGGCTGGTCAGTCTCTTGACAAGGCTGATTATGAATTTACCAAGATAAATTTACTAGTTAATGCTTCAAACATGGAAATTATGCATCAGGAAATTAAGAAAAATAGAATGTTTTATATTTACCCGGGAAGCCATACAAATGTTTTAGAGTTTTATTATGTTTTATCAGGTAAGATCAGATGCGAAGATTATCATGATGAAAAAATTGACCTCAATCCTGGTGATTATATATGTTCGCAAGGTTTGGATGAACCTGTGCACTTTAAAACATTGGAAGATGTAAAATTATTGGTGTTTTCTAACGAAGAATCATTTCATCACATTAGTGAAAAACTCGCATCGTTAAAAAATGTAGCGAAGAAGGTTGAGGGAAAAGATCGTTATACTGCCAAACATAGTCAACGTGTAGCTGAATATTCGGTTGGTATTGCCAGAAAAATGAAAATGAATACTTCGCATTTGAATAAATTAACGCACGCAGCTTTCCTTCACGATATCGGAAAGATCAATGTGCCTGAAGAAATCCTCAACAAGCCTGAAAAGCTGACTGAAGAAGAATATGAAATCATCAAGCAGCATCCGGCCGACGGCGCTGAGATGGTTGCGCAAACCTATTACAAAGACCTTGCACCGATTATTCATCAGCATCATGAACGTCTGAATGGCTCGGGTTATCCTGATGGCTTGAAGGGTGATGAGATCCTGATTGAAGCGAAAATTATTGCGGTGAGTGATACTTTTGATGCGCTGACAGAAGACAGGGTTTACCGTAAAGCTTGGACAGCTGAGAGTGCACTTGAAGAGATTAAGGAAAATAAGGGCATTTTATATGATGCAACGGTAGTTGATTTGTTCGAGGAAGTGCTGCGTGAAGAGGGAAAAATAGATTGACAGAATTCCGCAGATCACGTAAAGTAAACGTTGCGATGAGCTCGTTTGCATAAGACGTTCGGATGTTATCACGTTGTGGAGCGTGGTCCGGCGCCGCAAATTTTGAGGAACCCCCTGGTCTTAGGATCAGGGGGTTTATTTTTTGTCAGGAGGCAACAGGTATGAGGTTAGAACGTGTATTAGATAAAAAGCGTATTGACTATATTGATTGGCTGCTTTTAGCGGACGACAGTAAAGAAGCAGTACTTACATACATAGAAAGCGGAGACTTATTCCTGATCTATATTGAAGAGGAAATGTCAGGTGTGATGCTGATGACGCCAGTGAGTGAGGAACAAATAGAATTAAAGAATATCGCGCTCGCGGAAAATCGTCGGGGTAAGGGTACAGGAAGAGCTGTCATAGAAAAAGTGATTGTTCTTTATAAGGAGAAAGGTTTTAAAAGCATGATTGTCGGCACTGCAAACTCAAGCATTGAAAACCTGGCTTTTTATCAAAAAGCGGGCTTTCGGATGGTGTCGATTAAGAAAGATTTTTTTGCAGGTTACGAGCCGCCAATCTACGAGCATGGAATTCGTGCGCTTGATATGGTGGTGTTTGAACGGAAGCTTTAAGCAATAGAAAACCGGTCGGGCAAACGCCCCGAACCGGTTTTAAGAATCTTTTAATGCTTCTTTTTTCTGCAGACCGCGCTTGCGGTTCCGCTTCATTGCTTTTGTAATATAGCCGCCTTTAAAGTTACGCGGTTCATAAGAGACGATAAACGCATTGGGCTCGTGGGTGCTGACGATATTAATAAATTCGCGTTCGCGGTCACGGCGTGCTGTACAGTCGAGTCTGTAGCGGCGCGCTTCGTTCATCCCTTCCACTTCAGAAGTTGATACACTGAAACCTTCGTTGCGAAGGTTCTGAATCAACTCTTCGTTTTTCTGCATGATATTTACTTCTATAGATACAAAACCAATGGCGAGGCGCTGCTCAAGAATCTGGCCGAGATAGACACCAAGACCAAAACCAAGTGCATAGGCAACCATGTTCAGATAGTTTGATAGATCACTAAAAACGAGGCCGAGAGCAATGACATAAATAAAGCCTTCAAGCGTACCAAGAGCAGAGGCTTTACCTTTCATTCCTTTCACCATCATAATTGTACGAAGGGTCAGTACGGGAACAAAAATCAGCTGTGCAATAAAAATAATCAAGGCTTGGAGCATGCGTGACACCTTCCTTCTAAAACGTTCTGTTAAGTGTACCAAGCCATGCTTCTTCAGAGCAAGTGACACAATTATGACATTGCACATTTTTGTAAGCGTTTTATTCTGAAATTAGATGTCCTTCATCTATACTTAGTTTGAAATGGATATGAGGAGGCGGAATGGATGAATGCATTTATGAAACGGGCAGTACAACTTGCAGCGGATAATGTGCGTGAAGGCGGACAGCCTTTTGGAGCAGTGATTACAAAGGGAGATGAGATCGTAGGGGAAGGGGTGAATGAGCTTCATCTGCATTATGATGTGAGCGGTCATGCTGAGATGCTTGCGATCAGGCGTCTTCAGGAGGAAATTCAGTCTCACGATCTTTCAGGCTATACGATGTATGCGAGTGGAGAGCCGTGTCCAATGTGTTTTACGACCATGGCTTTTGCAGGAATGACTGATATTTATTACTGTGCATCAGTGGAGGAAGCAGGCGAGGCTGGACTTGAGAAATCAGGTGACATCTATGCTGATCTGAGAAAGCCTCGGGAAGAGCGCGCTCTTCAAATGAAAAAGATGGACTTGGAAGAGGGTATGAAAAACCCGATGAAAATGTATAAGGAATCACAATAATATCTGGCAGCTTTCTTTTTAAAAAGGGGTATAGATAAGTAGAACCTTATTTGAAAGGAGATGCTGGCGATGAAAGCCGTCATAAAGGATGTCCTCTTCGGTGTTTTGGTTTTTGCTGCAGTGATGTTTATGGAATTTCTGGTGACACTGCCGTTTGGAACACAGGATGTTTGGGCGCTTCCGGAAGCGGAATATCGCCGGTATCTGAACCTTGAGTTCCTGTTAACTGCTATACCTGCGGGGCTGGTGACTTATCTATTCGCCAAATGGCAAAAACCTGATCAGAAGGCGGGGTGGCGGAAAGCCTAGACCTGGACGTTTGTCACATTCGCTCTGTATTTCGTGCTCGGCATTGCCAATGGGAATGTAGAAGACATGTTTGGTGTTGTAGGCATTTATGTACTGCTGGTGTTTATGTTTGCAGGGCCGCTCGTCTATGTGCTTTTTAATCAGGAGTGAACCTTCAGCTGTTGCTGGAGGTTTTTTGTATGTTACGGGGGGAGCGGGATATCAATCACCTTTTCGGTTTTATCTATGACCTTTTGAATGAATTAGCTCATCAATCAGCGGGATTCGGTTTCTAGCGTGCTGGGACGGAATTTATCTATCAGCTTTTTGTTTTTTCGATCAGCAATCGCATTTATTCGATCACCTTTCCACGTTTTTCTAGCATCAGCTACACCCGATCCGAAATGAAACATTTTCCACTTCCCTCCGTATAAAAGTTAAAGGGGTGAGAAAAATGGAAAACAGAATGTACTTTTCAGACCAATTCTTTTCAGCAGGCAAGACAGATATTTTTAATGGAAATAAGGAAAAAATCGGTGCGATCGATCATAAGAGTGCTTTTACATCGGGGATTAATATTGAAGATATCTATGGAGAAACAGTGATTGAAGCCGGGTTTAGTTTCTTCTCGAACAAATGGAGCATCAAAAGAGCAGAAGAAGAGCTTGGTTTTGTTAAATATGCAATTTCTTTTTTTACAAAAAAGTATCGCTATTTTAAGAATGGACAGGAGTTCGAGATTGAGTCTCCGGCATTTTCGAAAGAGTATACGGTTTTTAACAGCGCGAAGGAAGAAGTGGCTACGTTCCGCAAAGTAAGCGGCTTTTTTCAATCATCTGCCTATGAGTTGACGAATCACACAGACGTGTTTGAAGCGGATGAACTGATTGCAGTGATTATGGGTGTGAATGCGATTGAAAAAAGGAATCAGGGTGCGAGCGGTGGCGCAGCGACTTAATAATAGACCCCAAAACGGCTCAGCTAATCTGGTGAGCCGTTAAGCAGATTCTAACAATAGATAAAGGCCTGTCAGAATTAAGATGATATAAGTGATCAGGCGAAATTGCTGCTGGTTGATTTTATGATACAATTTCTGACCGGCCCACAGCCCTGCAAATACAAGCGGCAGTCCATACAGACTAAGCGTCCACGTACCGATTGATGTGCCGATCGTGGCGATTTGCAATACCAGACTGACGGTATAGATCAACAGATAAAAAGCGAGTGTTGTGCTTCTGAGCCTGGCTTTATGAGTCTCAGTGCCGGACAGATAGAGTAAAAGTGGCGGTCCCGGCATTCCAATACTGCTTGTGAGTGCTCCTGATATACTTCCGGCTGTTATATCTTTTTCAGGTGTCCTATTGACGCGAAAACGAATGATTAATAATAAAGTAAGAACGAGTATAAGCAACCCGATACCTATTTTAAGAGTGTCTACATTTACAAAAAGCAGGATGAGTATGCCGATAGGAAGTCCAATGATGCTGCCAAGGGAAAGCCGTTTTAGTAATTGGTGGTCAATATCTTTATGTATGGTTCTGATCATGGCAAATGAAATGACGATAGATAAAATTAAGTTAATCTGAATTGCTTCAACCGGATTAAATAGCAACAGAAGAAACGGAGTAGCCATAATTGAAAATCCGAATCCGGTGCTTGTCTGCAGGATGGAAGCGAATAAAATAATGAGAATAAATATTGCAATATCCATAGGTTACCCTTTCTCAGAAAGTGTCTTTCCTATAACGTATCAATTTCCTCTACTAAAAGAAAGCACCCTCCATGATGAGGGCGCCAAGTTTGAGTTCTATTTTACTGCCGGCTTGCCAAACTTTCCAGCCTGAAAATCACGCATCGCATCACGGATTTCATCCATATTGCTCATCACGAATGGTCCGTGGGCTACATATTCTTCTTTGATCGGAACACCTGAATAAAGCAGCAGGCGTGCGCGTGTTTTTGCACGGATCGTCAGTTCACTTTCTGCATCCGTGCCATCTTCTTTATACGTGAGCAGACCTACATCCGTTTTTGAAAGCGGAACAGCCGACTCTCCTGCTTCTATTTCTCCGGCTGTCACATAGAAAAATCCATTATGATTTTCCGGAATGACGTGTTTATATTCAGCGCCTTCTTTCAGTCGGATCTCTGTCATCGTAATCGGAACAAGACTTTCCATCGGTCCCTTCACACCGGCTACTTCCCCTGAATACACGCGAACACTGCCGCCGTCCACTTCAGCTACAGGTGCATCTTCAATGTACACATTCTGATAAGAAGTTGTAGTGGTGCGCAACTCATGAGGCAGGTTGAGCCATAGCTGGAACGTGTGAATCAGGTCGTCATCTACCGCTTCTTCGCCGTGACGGGCAGCCCAGCCGGCATTCATATATTGAACGTCACCTGCATCAAGAACGGAATGGCCGCCGTGGTTATCAATATGCTCAAGGCGTCCATCCACTACATACGTAATCGTCTGAAACCCTCTGTGCGGGTGATCAGAAAACGTGCCGCGCTTAAACCAGTCATCTGCCATTAAAATAAACGGATCAAACTCCTTCATCCGCTCAGGAGGGAGAATCCATCCCTGCTGGACGTGAGGGTATCCATTTTGATTATAAGAAACTCTCCAATGATCTTTTATATCCCGTTGAAAACGATTTTCTTCAGTCATTTGAATCACTCCTTCTTGTACTACTGAACCATATTTCACCTGTGAAAACCAATCATCCGATAGGCTGAAGTTTTTGGTATGGAAGATAATGAGAAATGCAGTTTTGACAAAATGTAATAGGGTACTTGAAAAGCAATGATGAAAAAGAGGTGAGAAAGATGAGGCAGCATTTTTGGTCAGGCGTATTATTTGGAATTGGTCTCATGGTGATCATTGATGAAGTGATTTTCCACCAGTTGCTCCAGTGGCATCATTTTTATGACCGTGAGACAACCGGACTTGGTATTCTTACAGATGGATTATTGACATCATTCGGTTTCTTTGCAGCAGTGTTCGGATTATTTTTATTTGCAGATCTCAGAAGAAAAGTACATGTTCACTGGCCAAAATGGATTGGCAGTGTATGTCTTGGTGCTGGTGGATTTCAATTATTTGATGGGGTTGTCAGTCATAAATTATTGCAGATTCATCAAATCCGCTATGGCATTGACATACTGCCGTATGATCTTGCATGGAATATATTCGCGATTTTACTGTTAATTGCAGGAGGCATCATGTTAAAGAAAACGTCATTTGTGAGGGAGGCAGACTGAATGGAGTATGTCCATGATGCGTCTTTTCCAGGAGCCGGATTTGAAATCGCCGTTATGGTCATTGGCGTGATTGTCTTAACAGCTTATTATCTTGCTTATGAAAAGCAGTCGAACTGGCCTCTCTATCGTTTTGGACTATTTATTGCAGGGGTCTTAACAGCTGTTATCAGTCTTGCAGGTCCGCTTGCAAACGAGGCACATGGTGATTTCACAGTCCACATGGTTGTCCACTTGCTGCTTGGTATGCTGTCACCACTCTTGCTGGTGTTATCAAATCCGCTTACATTAATGTTAAAATCACTTCCTGTTTTAAGAGCCAGACAGCTGTCCAGAGGGATGAAAAGAAGCAGGTACATCAGCTTTTTGCATGTGCCTTTAACGGGAGCCTGTTTGAATATTGGCGGTTTGTTCCTGCTTTATATGACCGGTTTGTTTCACCAGATGCATTCATCTCTCGTACTATATATTCTTGTTCACCTGCATGTATTTTTAGCAGGATATTTGTTTACACATGTCATATTGGAAGTGGACTTCACTGCCCTCCGCTATTCATTTTATCATCGTGCAGCAGTTCTGGTCCTTGCACTTGCAGGACATAAAATCCTGTCAAAAATGATTTACGCAGATCCGCCGGAAGGGGTTAGCCGGACGGCTGGAGAAAACGGTGCGATGCTGATGTACTACGGCGGTGACGTGATAGATGTCACGTTGATTATACTCATATGCTATCAATGGTACCGTGCCCGTCAAAGAACTTATACGATCCAGAGAACGCCCTCTACTATATAATGAGGAGTTGAAAATTGAAATGATTAGTTAAGATGCATGGTGTTTGTTCGGTGTAAAACATATGAACTTCAACGGTTGCCTGCCCACCTTCGACGTTCAACACCAAAACTTCAACCATTAGAGACTTTTACACTACAACACTCCTTCGATAACAAAATCAGCCGGAAGCGCACAATCGCTTCCGGCTGATTCTCATTCATCACCATATGTTTTCTTATATTCATTATCCCCAAACTCTTCAGGCAAACCGTCAAAAATGACTTCGCCTTCCCGTAGTGCAATCACGCGGTCAGCATACTTTTTGGCAAGCTGAAGGTCATGAACGTTGATGATTGTCAGCAGGCCAAGGTCATCATGCATCGTACGTAAAAGTGTAAAAATCTGATTTGCTGTTCCGGGGTCCAGTGAGGCAACGGGTTCGTCCCCAAGCAGGACAACCGGCTTCTGTACAAGTGCCCGTGCAATGCCCACACGCTGTTTTTGACCGCCTGAGAGCTGCTCGACCCGGCGGTTTTCAAAGTCTGTTAATCCGACGCTTGCAATTGCGGCGGAGGCAGCCTCTTTTTCCTCTTTTGTAAAAAGGCCTGTCAGACTTTTAAAAGAAGAGCGGCTGCCAAATAGACCTGTGAGCACATTCTGGATGACTGTCAGACGGGGAATCAGATTGAAATGCTGAAAGATCATGCCTGTGTGACGGCGGATCTCCCGTAGTTCAGCCTCTTTAAGTGTAGTCAGCTTACGTCCTTCAAATCTGATATCGCCCTCAGTCGGCGTCTGTAATCCGTTCAGACAGCGGATAAATGTAGACTTTCCCGCACCGCTTTTACCAAGCACGCAGACAAATTCACCTTTTTTAAACGCCAGATTGACTGTATCCAGCGCTTTGGTATGTGATTTTGGATAAGTTACAGAAACATTTTTACATTCAATCATCACATACCCTCCTTAAATCACGCGGTTTCTGATATAACTGGTCAGAAAATCAATCATAATGACCATCAGCATAATAATCAGTACATCAAGCGCAACGGCACTGTATTGAAAGGTTTTAAAGTCATTGAACAAGCGTTGTCCGATCCCGCCGCCTCCAATGAATCCGAGTACGAGCGACGTGCGGATCGCGACTTCAAAACGATAGAAAAAGTGTGACAGGACATTTGGCCAGATCTGAGGCAGAATGCCAAACAGATGGGCAGTCCAGCGACCGGCTCCTACTGCGCGCATGGCTTCCTGCGGACCGGGGTCAGCTGCTTCAACCAGTTCTGAAATCAGTTTTCCAAGAACGCCGATATTGTGAATCATAATGGCAATCACTGCGGGGAACGGTCCGAGCCCTAGCATCGTCAGTAAGATCAGTCCAATCACAATCTCGGGAACGGAGCGAACAAAGCTCAGAGACGTTCTCAGTAAATAGAAAAACCCTTTAGGGGCAGTGTTTTTTGCAGCTAAAAAGCTGATTGGAAGTGCAATAAAAAGTGCCAGAAAGCTGCCGAGAAACGCCATCGCGAGCGTTTCTCCGGCATCTTCAAGCATCAGCGGAAGCTTCGTGGTATCCATCGGAAACCATTGTCTTAGAAATTCAATCATATTGCCAAAATCACGAAACTTAGAAAGATCAAACTCAGTTACACGCATACTGAGAAAAACAAAAGCAGTCAGAATCACAGCGAGCGCAATGTGCTTTTTCTTAAACCACACAGCAGTCAGTCCTATTCAGCATCTAAAATACCTTGTTTTTCAGCAGCATTCAATATACTGTCATAGTCTTCCGGTGTTGCTTCGGTAAAGCCTGACGCACCGAACGCATCAAGGATTTCAGGATCTTCAATTGCTAAGAATGCTTGTTTCAGTGCAGCAATTGTTTCTTCATCTGTATCTGCAGTCACAGCCCATGGATATTGGAATAGAGGCTCTGATGTCCAGATTACTTTCAACTGGCTGTCATCGATTTTTCCGGATTCAATCAGCTGATTATAGATTGCACTGTCAATCGCACCTGCATCAACCTGGCCATTTTGTACAGCGAGTGCAGTTGCATCATGTGAGCCGGTAAATCTGACAGTGCCGAACTCATAGCTGTCTTCTGATTCATACACGCCGCGCTCCTGCAATTCTATTGACGGGATCAATGAGCCGGATGTTGAGTTAGGATCGCCAAAAGCAAAATCAATTTCTGACGGATCACTCAGCAGGTCTTCAATCGATTCAAACGGCTGATCCTGATGAGTAATAATATACGAATGATAAAACGGTTCACCACCCACAAGCTGTGTAATAATCGCTTTCGCATCGCTTCGTTCCTGAGCGATTACATATGTAAGCGGCCCGAGGTATGCCATATCAATCTGATCAAAGTTCATCGCTTCAACGACGCCGTTATAATCAGGATAAACATCAATCTCAGTTTCCCTTCCAAGCGCATCAGTCAGCACGTCCTGAAGCTTATTCATCGCGCCTTCCATTTCGCCCTCAGTCTGGGCAGGGATGACACCAATTGTAAAAGGTTCTTCGTCGGAGCTTCGTTGGTCTGTGTCCTCGTTTTCTTCAGCGCTGCAGGCAGCAAGCGTGATCGCAGCCATTAAGGCGGCGGTTGATAGAATTGTTTTTTTCATTTTGATTTTCCTCTTTTCGGTCGAATTTAGAACAATATATAAATTTTATGCCTATTTGGTGAAGGTGTAAAGAATTTATAGGGGAGGGGATTCGTAGATGAGCGGCTGCTGTTCACAGAATAGAGTTAAAGGTTCATTGAAAAGCGGGGGTTGTTCGTAAGCGTCAAACGAACCACACCTTCTGTTGTCTAGCCTTCCGTGACAAAATGAAGGAAATCAAATATGTAACCAACGTGTTCAATCAAGCT
>NZ_JAFBDK010000034.1 GCF_016908195.1 Jeotgalibacillus terrae | reverse complement strand
CAACAAGGGCTTACAGCAGAGAAAGGTAATGAGTTACAAGTCCTTGATGAAGCGCTTGAATCCACTCGTGCCAAAAGACAAGCCTTAGAAGAAGAAACGCCGGTAAACCAACGCAATACGGAAGCTTATCAAGCGCAAGTAGCTGAGTTAGATTCACAAATCGCAAGCCTAATTACAGCAAAAGGTCAAATAATCGACATTCAAGGATATGCCGATTTACTAACTGGTTCTTATGACGAACAAGTTGCCAATATAGACGGAGCTATCCGGGGATTAAAAGGTGAGAGAACGGAGCTTTATCAGAATACGTCCGCAGCCGATAAGAAGAAACAACAATATTTAGATGCGGTAGCGGCACTTGACCAGCAGATTAGTGAACTCTCTACGATACGTAGTCAGATTAGCGGGGCTGAATCTGATGCAGCCGCATTAAACGCAGAGCTTGGAAGAGATATCAGTAAAAGATTAACGATTATCACCAGTCAATCCGGTGGTACTGACTTAAACGCAGGCAACCGGCGACTCGCTTATCATTCAGGTGGAGTTGTTGGAAAAGATGGACAGGCTCTTAGGGGAGTTAATAGGCAAACAATCCCAAACAGACACCAGGGCGGAACTTTGCAAGATTTGAAAGCGAGTCCGATCGGGCTTGGGGATGAAAACGCCAAAGTTCAGGCTCAGAAGACAATGAGTATGTTCCGACAAGCTATTGAAAGGCCTCGAGAGTCTGCAGTATGACATTGATACTGAACTATACGTTTAGTCCATATTTTGCGATTGTTTCTTCTGACAAAAGGGTTGTAGAGGTTAACGCAGATGCTCTTTCTGATGGGGGTCTGTACGATCCTCGCAAATTAGGAGAGAACGACTTGTCGGTGGTTCATGAAAAGCAGGACAAAAGTTTTCAGTTGAACGAAAAGCTTCTAATTGCTGCAGGAGGAGTTTCGCAGGTATCAACGTATTTAGTTGAAAAACTAAAAGATGCAATCAGACCTTTTCATGATCTCGGTATGTGTAAGGAAATTCTTGGCATCGTTGTACATGAAGCTCAAGATGATCCTGAACTGGGTTCATTTAGTAAGTATTTGGAGGTTAAAAACAGCGTTAGCCTCTTTATAACAGGGTTTTATATGGATGGTCACATAGGTACTTTGAAGTTCAGTTCCGGACAAGAAATAGAAGAGACTAAATGCCATCCTGGAAGCTATTATGCGACATCCATCCTCCCTTTAGAAGCCTATTCTGATGAAGATCAAACAGAAATGTTAACCATTGAGGATTTTCCGCAAGGGGTAGGAAAAGATGCGATAAAGGATCTGGCGTTTGAAAAAGTCATTGAAAGAGTAAGCTTTTTACACAGTTTGATCTCTTACACTCAATCAGTGTCAGTATCGCCAGATTACGTAATACGCGTGATTTTGCATGATTTGGATGGTTATCACTATGAAGAATTTGAAATTGATTCTACGGCAGCACATGAACAATTTCGATTGATAAAAGAGGAGGAAGGAACATGATCGATCCAACAAAAAGAAAAGATAATTTAGAGGAAATGAAGCGACTGGCTCGCCAGCATAATGATGATCCTGCAGGAGCGGTAAACCCTTGGTCTTCTCAAAGTCGAGAAGCGGTTAACAGAGAAAAATTCAAGAAAGATCTGGCTGAAGCTGAAGCTACAGGTGATCCATGGAATGTACAAAAAGTTAGAAATGCAGAATTGAGAAGAAGAGAAGAACTCGCAAAAATGAATGCACCAAAATTCGGAGGTAATTAATATGACGACTAAACAAAATCTTGTTGAACTTAGAGTTCTTGGAGTAATTAAGCATGATGAAAAATGGTACAGAACTAACGATTTGCTAAAAGCAAATGAAGCAGATGCTAAACGTCTTATCGATTTGGGTGTAGCACGACCGGTCGCAGAAGTAGATCCAACTGAAATCATTGCACGTCTACAAGAGAATCTTAAAAAATCAGAAGAGCAGCGGGAAAAAGCACAGGCAGATGCAGTACACTTCCGAAATAAAACCGGAAATGCCCTTTAGAAAGGAGCCAACCATGCAGACGTTGAACGGTAATCTCAAAGAATTGTTAGTTGATAACCTGCAGGAGCTGGAGCATTCGGTTATTGTGATCAGCGGAGGGAAGATCAAAGTGAAGAAACTTCCTTCTCATGGCAAATTCCATGTCATCTCACATGACAATAAAGTGAGACATTTACAAATAGAAACGGGTTATGAATTCTGAAAGGAGTGTTTTAGATGCCGATCAAATGTGCTTTTAGAACATTGAGTGAAGAGTTCTCTGACCAGGAGCGACACGTGAGGGAGAAACAGCTGCTGAGTGAAAATAACCTTACTGATATGCAGGAAGAATTTAAGCGTTATAAAGCAAAATTTAAAAAGCGATTCCGGTAATGCGCAAAAGGTCAATTTGACCTTTTGGAGCGTTATGCGCTTGATTTAAAAGGGCTGCGTCAAATTGACGCAACCCGGAAAGGGAGGGTCGCCTTTGCCAATTCGTGAAACTATAAATCCAGTTAATCATAAAAAGCCGGGTGAAGATATTTCGGAAGAAGCGGTTTCCCTGGCATTAAATATCTGGAATGAAATGTTGTCTGAAGACGGAAAGATTTCTGATGAGTCTGTCCAGGGTGTTGCTGATTGGATCCGGAAGAAGGAATAATATAACCAACCTTTTAAAAGCTGCTGAAATACAGGCGGCTTTTTTAATTGTGTTGTAGTGCTTAAAAAGACGGTCTATGTTCAATATAGGGCGATCTAAGTTGAACTTAGGGCGTTCATTTTGAGGGGTGCGTCACTTTTGTAACACCCTTCTTGTTAAACCCTCCGATTTTCTGAGAGTTGTACCGCACATAACAAGTATTATGTGCGGTTAAGCGGAGAGCGTTGGAAAAGATTCATTGTAGTTTATACTCCGTTTACTTATTAAGAAATCCTAAGGTTTATTGCAGTACTAAAATCAAAATGATTTAGGTTCTCCAAAACAAACAATAGTTGAATTACAAAACAACTCAAGTAGTGCTTTAACTGCGTTCTCAATACTATTTTGGCACCTGTTCACTTAGTCTGAAAGCTTAGACTCACGCGAATGAAAGGGTGCAGAAAACGATATAAGGGTGCACGAAAACGTTACTTTACCAAACGGAACAGCATAAAGGAACGTTCCTTTATTTTTTCAAAAGGCGCACTTATACACTCTGTCAAAATCCAGAGTTTTCAAGCGCTGAAACGGTGTTTCCGTCAAGCGTGTTGTTAAAATTCGTACGGAGTACTCATGTGGAAATGAATGTAGTACTCCAAACGTTTTTTCGTAGTACTACAATCAAAATGATTCAGGTCCAACACGCCAGTGTTATTTACATATGCCTGCACTCCACACCCGGAATTCTATCGGGTGTATAGGTGGGCACTCGTGATTTTGACGATGGGGTAGTTTCAACACACCCCATCTTTTTTAGTCACGCTTGCTAAGAAATGCTAAGGTTTTAAAACGGACAAATCTAACCCTTCTATAACGCCTCTTCAATGCTCTTGAAACCCAATAAAATCCAATCTGTATTATTTTTTTGATGAATAAACTTGCTGTTCAAAGTACCTTTTTTTGCAGCAACTTTTTTAATGAATTATCATGCATCTCAGGTATAGTAAGTTGCGTTTATTAAAAAAATCAAAAAGCTTTTGCACCAGTCATTCAAGTCATGATTTCGATAGTTAACGGCAACTAACGGAAAAAGTACAGATTACTCTTAGTAGGACTACTAACGAAAAAGAGCATTAAATTGTGCTATTAAGTGGACCTGTAAAACTGAGCGATCAGCTAATAGGTTTGTTAAATGGACCTCGTAAGATTAAAATGGTTTTAAAAGCATAACGGGGGAATAACGCAGTGGAAACTTACTACAGTCCATCTGATGCAGCTGCACAACTGAAGATCAAGCCGCCTACGATCCGGAAATACTCGTTAATGATGGAAGAGGCCGGCTACACTTTCCATCGTGACGAAACCGGAAAAAGATACTATCGTGATAAAGACGTTATGATGATTAGGAAGATCATAACAGGTAAGAATAACGCACCTGATCTAACGCTCAAGCAATTGGTGCATAGTGTTGTAGGAGCTACTAAAAACACCGATATAACGGTAAGTGATACAAAAGAAGACCAAGGAGCACAACGTTACATAGACGATATGATCACCTTGATTAAGAAGCAGAACAGCGAACTGGTACAGGTGGGAGAAGTAAAAACTCTCCTGGAGACTCAAAACAATCAGATCGGTGAGATTGTGGAGCTTCTCAAGCAGCAGCAGGAAGAAATTAATCAACTGAATGAAAAAATTAATCAAAAGCAAGAAGGGTTCTTCTCAAATTTTTTCAAAAAGAAATGACAGTAATACATAATTTTTTTAAAAGGGGGGAATATATTGTATAGAATATAAATTGTTGCAACAAACTGTTACAACTGATATATTCTATACAATATAATTTTTATGACAACGATTGTTTATTTGAAAGAGAATGGCGCCAGTCAAGTGATCGGCGAAATTCAAAATGTCGCTGCTCTTGGTGTTCAAGGGGATCCGGATGCACAAGAGATGGCTAAAATTATTGCTGAAGGTTTAAATTTCCTTGAAGAGAATGGTATTCCTGAAAATCGTGAATTGATTTTTGTGAGAGAGGAATCTGCCAGTGGACACTTGCGCACCTACAAATTGATCAAGGATATGAAGTACACAAAAAATCCCGTTGCTGAATTTAGGGTTAATCGCTCTACTCCAGGAGCATTTCGAGTTTTCTTCTTTGAATCAAATTATCACGGAGAGGACATTATAGTTATGTGCCGGGCAGCACTTAAACAAGGTGTCAGCAATAATGCGGCCACTCGTCAAGCGATTAAAGATACGGATCAACTGTATGATTTATTCCATCAGGATCCGGACAAATACCTGTAAGGGGTGACTGATATGAAAAACTTAAAAGAGCTGAGAAAAGATCACGAGAATGTTATGGATATGCTTAATCAAGTTCCTGGTGTTAAAGAGCACTTGTCCAGTATGGAAGTGATTATGGCCAATAAAATTATTAAACGTAGAATCCAATTAGGTCTTACTCAGAATGATCTTGTAAAACTCATTAGAGAAAATGGATCTTCTATCACTCAGGCAACCATTTCGAAGGTTGAAAGTGGTAGCAGTAACATTGGTAGCGAAACTTATACGAAGATTATTAACGCATTAGGCGGCATTGAAGATATGGAAATTCAATTTGGTGATTCACCCAAAAGTGATCATCGAGAATTAGCACACGCATAAAAGAGTAGTCCTATTCAGGGCTGCTCTTTTTTGTTGCAAAAATCCTAAAAGCAAAGGAGTGTTTACCATGAGGGTCACCTTAGACGAACTGGAAGCTATGGTTTTGCATGAGCATCTAAAAGAAATGTTTCAACGGGCCTATGAAGATGGTGTTGAAGAAGGCAAAAGAATATCTAACCTTCCTCAATTGTTAACTAATACTGATTTAAGGGGAATTTTTCAGGTCACGAATGCAACTTTACATAAAATCACTCGAAGGCCTGACTTTCCAAAATTTCAGTATATCCAAGCGCGCTATCCGAGAGATCCGGTGCTGAAGTGGATTGAGGAGCATTCAACAACTTTTCACAAGAGAGAATGGTGAAGTCTAAAAGTTAGCGGAAAGTTAAAAATAAATTTAGTTTTTTTAGGCTATAAAAAAGAGCTCTGATACCTGTCTACAAAACGATCATTTAACGGACAGAATAATTCTCAAAAAGTTCTTCACTTTCTTCACTTGTAATTTGTCCATAAACTCGTCTATACTTAAATTACATAAAACGTATGGAGGTGGACAAAATGATAATTGGCTATATTCGAGTATCAACAGAAGATCAGTCGCTTCATGCTCAGGAAGACGCAATTATTAAATATGCTCAGGAGCAGGGAGAGCCTTACGAGATTTACGCAGAGAAGATGAGCAGCGGGAAAAACCGCCTGGAACTTACTAACGCACTGAAAGCAGTGCAGTCGGGCAATAAGTTTGTAGTGTATAAGTTGGATCGGTTAGCGAGATCAACGAAGCAACTATACGAGATCGCAGAGATGTTAAAGGATAAAGGCGTAGAATTTGTAAGCATACAAGACAAGATCGATACGACAACAGCAGCAGGAGAAGCCATGTTCGGGATGCTTTCAGTATTTGCACAGTTCGAGAGATCGCTGATCCAGGAGCGGACAAAAGCCGGATTGGAAGCGGCACGCAGGCGGGGCAAAGTAGGTGGCAGACCAACTTTGAGTAGAAACACAAAAGGCTCTATCATCACTTTGTTTAATCAAGGTCATAGCGCTTCAGATATTGCTAAAGAATACGGGATCGGCAGAAGTACAGTCTATAAAGTCATAAAAGAATACGAAATCGGACAGGAGGGTTAAAGATGGATTATGTAATCCAGTGTGCTGATAAATATTATGTTGGTGGTGATAGCAGCCGTGCAAGGTTTGGGAGTTGGAATGAAGCGGCTTTATATAGTTATGCAGAGGCGACAGAAACCATTGAGACTTTGAGAAAAGAAGGTTATCAGTGTGTACGAGTTAACTGGGATTTAATAAAAGGATACTGATCCAGGGAGGAAACGAAAATGGAAAGTAAGTTACCAGTCTTAAAACAGCTTACAGATAATGAATACCGGGTTTTGAAGAAGGCACATGCGAAGCATAACGGATCGTTGGGCGCTGCAGAGCGTGAGAAATACAGCTTGAACAACATTGTGAAGGTCGAATTCAATAAAGCTGATAACTGCTTGAACGTGCATTATGATGATGGCAATTGGTGGCACTATTGCCCAAATGGTTCTTGGTATTAATAAGCTTTAAAAGTGAGGTTTTTTGCTTTGAATTAATATTACATTTTCATTACAAAATGTGTGAAACGACGAATTTTATTGTACTTTTGTGTACTTTCCTTCACTTTTAGGAAATAAATGTTGCGTATTAACGACATCACTAAGGGTGCAATAATTTTGGTAGGTCGGGTTCTGTGAATTTCGTGTTAAAATTGATTTAACAGAAAAGAGATGACCAAAGTTAATTGATCATCTCTCTTGTTTTTCAAGTCTGGCCGGACTTGAAATTATATTGTGCTTTTCACACTCTTAGTTATATTATGTCCTATTTTGCGCGATATGTGAACAAGTAGAGAAACATTCATTACTTTAGGTCCTCTCTTTGTGTTTAAGAGAGGAGGCTCTATATGGACTTAGAAATCACTTTTAAATTGAACGTGAGCTTTAAGTGGAAGGCAGTATTCATGCTACTCCAGTCCATAGCGATTGCACTCAATTTTATTTACCTCTAAAACAATTAGACGCTGCGAGATCCGCAGCGTCTTTTTATTTTTCTTCTGTCTTTATATGAGTCATTAGATCACCTGGCTGGCAGTCCAAAGCTGAGCAGATTCGATCTATTACATCAACATCCACTCTTTTCAACTCTCCCTTATACAATCCGTACAGTGTATTTTTGTTTACACCACTTAACTGGTGCAATTGCGGTACTTTCATATTGCTTCTTTCAAACATAACTCTGTCTAAATGGAATTGAACTGCCATGGAGATCCTCCTTAAGAATAATCCTTTGTTATTAATTCTATTGATAACTCTGTTCAAAATCAATACATTATATGAATTTATACAACTTAGTGTTGACAAAAACTGACCTTGTTATACAATGAAGTCAATACAAAGTACAATTTAGGTTGTATTTTGTCTAATGTATATGAAAGGAGGATTGAAATGGATGAGGAGGTCTTCACGGAGTTAGTGCTGCGTTTAGCACAGGAACATAAACTGATTCCTTACCTGGAAAGAGTGACAAAGATACAGAGCATTAAAGCTTTACTTGATTCCTGCGCAGGACCTGGAGAGATAGAAGCTAAAACGCAAGAAATTATACTGATCGCATACAACCGGCTGCAGTTAAAAGCAGTCAAATAAAACTTAGGAGGAAAAGTTAAATGAGAAAAATTCAATATGATGATGTAGCGTACGAGCAAGGATATAAAGACGCAATGGAGCACCACAAAAAGTTAGAGCGTTTAAAGGCAGCTGCTTTAAAAACATCACCTGAAGTGTTGGCCGAAAGAGAATATAATCGCTTAGAGAATCGTTTTATGAATGAAGATGATGAAGGCATTCTGTTTATGAATAGCGTGGTTGAAAGTCAGGATTTTGATGAACTGATGGAGAGCTTGAACATTCGCTTAGAAGATGCTGAGAGCATTGAATCAATTGTGACCAAGTGGGTTGTAGCGGTTTCTAAAGAAGCATTTTCTGCAGGTTATGTTGCAGGTCACAAACGTCAGCAAGGAGCGTTTAAGTGATTAGTAGCAACACAGGAATAAAAATCATAAGCACACATAAGCAGGGATGCTTCCACAAAGCGTATTTGGTTGCTGTACATGAAGGCGAGGCGATTGAAAGGCCTGTACCGATCGCGGCTAATAATGCTGAAGAACTTGAGAGAATGAAAGAGAGAAATGAGATCATCACTCCATGGCTTGAACCTGGAGCGGTTCATGAAATGTTTCCAGGAAGAGAATATTCGTTCTTGCTGGTAGGAGAAGAAAACAGGGCGAGAGAACAAAAAGATCAATGACTGATCACACAACAGGGGCGTTGCACCGCCTCTGTTTTTTCGCTCTCTCAGTGATATTTTATCACGTTACAAACATATGTACGTATATTTTGAATGAAAAGTTTCGTTTTAAAAAATTTTTTAACATTCTTTTTTGGTATGTGGCGGTATGTGACGGTATGTTTTTTCTTGTTTTTTGGAAAATACAAGAAAAATATGTTCATCTGAGTTCATCTACGACCGTTTTTAAAAATTCGTCAAAACAATTCAGAATAGAGCGGCATTGCGTCAATTACTATCAGACTATATAATATATTAAAGAATAAATAAAAAGAGAAGAACATAAAAAAGAAGCCCAACACTCACCGTCCAAAGTTCGTGTTAAGCTTCTCGCTTGTAGTCTCTATCCAGACTGCTACCACACCATAAGTGTAGTTATTTATAGATACATTATGCTACATTTTGTGTTTTTAGTAAAGTAGTAACTTGCTAATTTCACGCAAGTACTCTGTCTATTGCAGCTATTTCATGCGAGAAAATTAATATGCCTACCAGACAACTGGCGGCACGAGTGAAGGCTATTAGCCTTTCATTTGTGTCGCCTTTTTTATTGTCTGAAGCAGGACAATAAAAAGGGCGGCAATCCCACAGGAAGGAGGTGCACTAATTGATCAGAACTTCAAAGCTATCAGCTGAGCAGCAAAGAGAATCATTCTTTACAGCTTTGTTCAGCCACTCGGATAAATTCATTGAGATCCGGGAGATTGATAAAGAAAAACGTTTGGTGTCCAGGCAATTCTTGAGTTACTCAGAGGCTATCAGCTTCGTTCCCTCACAAGACAATAACGTTTATGCCGGAATCTTTGAAAGAAGGGGCCGACATAGCGGTTCAAAAAAAGAGTGCTTGAGAACTAAAGCACTTTGGGCGGACTTTGATGACATGCTGTATGAAGAGGCTTTATACAGAATTGAAATGGCCAAGATCCCTTATCCATCAATGCTTATCAACAGCGGCAATGGAGTTCATGCCTATTGGATATTAGATAAGCCGGCGGGCCATGAGGTCCAGGAAGTACTTAGGTCTCTCAGCGAAAGAATCGGAGCGGATCTAAAAGCTACGGATATTCCAAGAATCTTAAGAGTTCCTGGAACCAAAAATGTTAAAAGTGAAACGCTTGATTGCACATTTGTACAGCCGGACAACGGTCTCAGGTTCGATTTGAGGACCTTTGCGGACAGACTGAAGGTAAACCTATCATCAGTATCCAAAAAGCCAAAAGAAGCTATCGAGAGCCTTCTGAAGATTAAATACAACGGTCTTCATAATATGGCATCCGGCGTAAAAAAGGGAGAGCGCAATTTCTGCACTGGCAGAATAACTCAAACGCTTAAGCGGCTTGGCTATTCAAAGCAGGAAGTGCAAGAAGTCTTGATCCAGTGGAATCGTTTAAACAGTCCTGAAAAGCCACTTCCTGAGCTTAAGCAGGAGGTCCAGTCATTTTGGACAGAGCAATACCAGTACGCCGGACAAAACTTTTCAGACGCCAGGCTCCAGGAGATTAATGAGCGGTTCATTGATTCAGAAACTGAATTCTTTGTCGTTGATGAACATGAATGTTTTCACTACGACAACGAACTACTCGGATCTGTTTTCCCTAAAGTGAGTGGCCTCACATTTGCTGTATTAGCGATTATAAAGCTCTCTGAGGATAAAGGTATCACTTTAAAAGAAATCGCTAAGATTTGCAGGAGAGACACCTTAGACCGGACGTTGCGTGAATCAATTTCTTTTTTAGTCAAACAGAAACACGTTTCTAAAAAAGAACGTAAAGGGAAGGCAACGATCTACTTCTTTTCGGAAAAGCCTTTTTCTCACAAGCGGGGTTTCACATCTGTTAATAAGCTTCTTCATAAGCTTTTCATTTCAGAAGTTGATGCTCGTGCAGCTGACAAAGAACTGAACCAGTTTAAAAAGGTACGGGAAGACAGACAAGCTTATAACCGGTTGAATGAATTGCGCTACAAGCTACTGATCTTACTTGAAAATTACGCATACAACAGCAAAAGAGAATGCTTTCCAAGTGACTTCACTTTAGCAGAACGGATGCAGGTTACACCTAAGACGATTAAAAATAATCTCAGGTGGCTGGAAGCTAACCAGTACTTATTAACCGAAAAGCGTGAGGGAAAACGCTACATCAAACTCTTGTACTAATGATTTTTTGAAACTCAATCGTACCAAGGGTTTGAGGCACTACCCCTTGTAAATGCTTCCGTTATATAAAGTCCCAATAATCCAGTTATACCAAGGGTTTAAAAGTCTACCCCTTGTAGATGCTTCCACTATAAGAACTAATGTATTAGAGGGGCTTGTTATGTTTTCGAGGAGGCGGTCTATTCTTTAAAGGGGGTGATCTTAGTAATGAGTTCTGTTCATAGAAGGGCGTTCCACCGGAAGAAGTCTTGGAGAACATCTCCTTGGGCTATTGTCCGGAAAGGTACTGTTTTGCAAAGAGGGTTAAAGCGTAGTGCTTCTTCTTCTATCTCTGGTTATCGAGGTAGTTTAGTACAGCGTATCAGATTAATGTGATGGTCTTCACGGGGGAGGTGGTGAAATGTCTGTGAGTAAAAAGACTTTAGCAAGACGTAAGTATCAGCAGCAGTGGCGTGACCGTAATAGGGAGCGTGTCCGTGCTTATAGTGCTACCTGGAGAGCTGAGAATCCAGATAAGGTCAAGCAGTATCAAGATCGCTACTGGGCTAAACAAGGAGAATTATTGGAAAAATAGTTTGAGTTCACAGGGTGCCAGTGCTCATTCTTAAAAATGCTACAAATGTTGATAAGACAACGTTTGTGAGGTGTGCCAAGCTATGCCAAGTCTGAATTGTACAAGAGGTGATTATGTTGGAAGAGGCAATCGAAGAATTTAAAACGCCGATGAAGGAGCTGCCACTCGATCATCGACGCGTAGTTGATTTCTTGCGTGAGGGCAAAGAAAATACAACTACCTCAAAGTATATTGCACAGCTTACAGGATTTACAACAGTCAGAGTGAGATCGATCATTCGTGATCTGATTGTAAAGTATGGTTATGTAATTGGAGCCAGTAACGAGGTGGATTCGCAGGGGTACTACATTCCTGTCACTGCAGAAGAAGAGTTGAGATGCATTCATAATCTTAGATCTCGTAGGGTAGAAATCACAAAACGAGAAAAGGCTTTGATCACAAATATCTCGGCCCGTTATGGAGATGACGGCGTGACTGCTATAGAGGATTCTGATTTATAAATTTAGTATATCCCCGTCCAGAAGGGGCTGCTGATAAGGAAGATGCATAATCTCCGAAAAATCTTATAAAAATACACAATTAATATATACGATATTTTGTATTTAAATACGAATCAACTTCCGTATTTCTGCATTATGTAAACTAAATATGCTAATTGAACGTTGCTGTTAAAGCATTTACGAATAATGCAATCTGAAAGTGTTATTCATCTTTTTATACATTGTTGATTTGAAGCGTTTTCTGAAGCGATATATCCAAGAACGAAAAGAAGAAAATGAATAAACAAGAGCACGCTTGAAGATTGTTTTTATTCACTTAAAAATGCATAAACTCAACCTTTTTTAGTAATAGGAGGCGAGTTATGACTAAAAGTCTTGGTGATCTTAGAGGTCGTATTATCTTAGACAGTAAAAACTTCAAAGACAAGATGAACGATGCCAGAAAAGAAATGGATAAGACCCGTGTTTCAAGTAAAAATCTTAATCGTGATTTCGGTGCAATACAAACTGCATCATTAGGCGTAGGAGCAGCTGTTGTAGCTGGAATTGGTGCGTCTGTGCAAGTTGCAAGAAATTTTGAACAGGCGATGGCCCGGGTTAAAGCTATATCAGGTGCTACTGATACTGAATTTAAGAAGTTAGAAGCTACTGCTCGTGAATTAGGTGCCACGACTCAATACAGCGCTTCTGAAGCAGCAGAAGGTATGAGTTACCTTGCAATGGCCGGGTTTGATGTGAATGAAACTATTGCGGCTATGCCTGGTGTTTTAAACCTTGCAGCAGCATCTCAAGAATCACTTGGTGTTTCAGCTGATATCGTATCAAATATCCTTTCTGGATTTGGTATGAACGCTACAGAATCTGGCGATGCAGTTGATGTCTTAGTTAAAGCAATGAGTACTGCTAATACCGATCTGCCGATGCTTGGCGACGCAATGAAATATGTGGCTCCAGTTGCTGCTTCTCTCGGTTTAAGTATCGAAGAAACTGCGGCCGCCGTAGGAAAGATGTCTGACGCCGGAATTCAGGGTTCACAAGCAGGTACTTCTTTACGTGCTATGTTACTGGCACTTGCTAATCCAGTTGGTCAGACAGAAAAAGCTTTTGAAGCTCTTGATATCTCTGTGCAAAATGCAGATGGCTCTATGAAACCAATCCCAGAGCTTGTCGGTCATATTGCCGGCAAACTCGAGGGTATGGGTGATGCTCAAAAGACAGCGACTGCAGCGCAATTGGTAGGCACTGAAGCGGCATCAGGTTTTCTTGCCTTGCTTGAAGTCGGAGAAGATGGTCTTTCTGACTATACTGCTGAACTTGAAAAAGCTGGAGGAACAGCTGAGCGTGTAGCAGAAACTCAGATGGATACATTGAATGGTTCCTTTAAAGAATTTCAATCGGCGCTTGAAGAAGTGGGAATTAAAGTCGGTAATGATTTCCTGCCAGTCTTCAGAGATATTGTGGATGAAGGCGCAGACGTTGTCCGATGGTTAGGTGAAGTTGATAGTAAGACAATTAAAATGGGTGTCGCTTTTGTCGGGATAACTGCAGCTGTAGCTGCTACATTGGCAACTATCGGAAAGTTGTCTGTAGCCCTGGTTGGACTATCAATGACACCTATCGGAGGGGCAATTGTTGCATTCTCCTTACTTGCTGGAGGTTTAGCAGCACTAAATATCAAAAAAGGCGATTCGATTATTCTTACTGACAAGGAAAAGGAAGTTAATCTTGATCTCGCTAACTCAATGATTGAAACATCCGAAAAAATTGATGATATGACAGCGTCTTATGACGAATTGAATTCGAAAAGTAACCTTACCCGAGATGAATTCGGTCGCTTTATGGATATTCAGGATGAACTTAAAAAAGCAACGAGTGACAGCGCGATTGATGCATTGACTTCAGAGCAAGAAGAATTAATTGAAAAAAGCGGATTGTCGAATGAAGAATTAAGTAAAATGGTCGGCCTTAATAATGACTTAATCAAAGCTGTACCTGATGCTACTTATGAAATTACTGAACAAGGTAACCGTATTATAGATACCACCGATTCAATCAAAGACTATAATAAAGAACTTGAAAACGCTACGTTACGAGAGCTTGAGCGGCAGCGATTAATTGCTGAAGGTAACGAACGTGAAATTAAAGAGGAAATCTTGGCTTTAGAAAAAGAGCTGCAAGAAGGCCGGGAATTAGAGAAGCAATATGAAGAAGAGTTCGCTAATTTCGATGAGGCTGCACAAGAAAAGTTAGTGGATAAATTGGAACTGAGACTCCAAAACGAAGACCTAAGTGCCAGGGAAAGACAAAGCTTAGGGCATCAATTAGAAATGGAAGAAGAAAAGTTAAATAAGTACCGAGATCAGTATGTTTCTCAGATGGAAACTAATGATTTGAATAAAGAGAAGTTAGAAGATCTAAATACAGAACTTGGTCTGGCTGAAGAAATTACAAATCAGATGTTAGAGACCGTATTGACGCAACAAGGGCTTACAGCAGAGAAAGGTAATGAGTTACAAGTCCTTGATGAAGCGCTTGAATCCACTCGTGCCAAAAGACAAGCCTTAGAAGAAGA
>NZ_JAFBDK010000033.1 GCF_016908195.1 Jeotgalibacillus terrae | reverse complement strand
AGCTCTGATTGGGTTTGATGGTTTCTTACTTTCTTATACCCAGTTAACCTACGAATGTACGAATAAGGAGCTAGTTTTGTTCATGATAACTCGGCACATTGCGCCTGCGGGGTCTCAGCTGTCACGCTTATCCTGCTGGAGTCACCGCCTTCCGCTGCGATCAATTCTCTGAATACGAATTAAACTAATTTATATAACAGTTACCTATTTAGAAAGTAAATCTTAGCTGATGATTGGAGTGCAGGGCGGAGACTCCTGCGGAAAAACGGGCGGGAAAGACCCCGGAAGGCAGTGATCTTCTGCCTGAGGAGGCTTGAGCGTTCGTCCGCGGAAAGCGAAGCCCTGCACGGAAATCATCAGCGGTTCTTAAAAGAAAAGCTTTTTAATGATCCAGCAGAGCAGAGACCAGAAGAAAGGAGTTCCGGATCCATGAGCAATATGATTTCACTTGAGAACATTACATTTAAATATCCCGGAACAGAGAAAGAAGTATTAAAGAATATATCAATCTCCATAAAAGAAGGCGAATGGACAGCAATCGTCGGCCACAACGGATCCGGCAAATCCACACTCGCCAAACTGATGAACGGTCTGTATTTTCCCGAACAGGGGACTGTCACAATCGCAGGAATTCAATTAAATGAGGACACAGTCTGGGATACGCGCCGTCATATCGGCATGGTCTTTCAGAATCCGGATAACCAGTTTGTCGGTACAACGGTTCAGGATGACGTTGCATTCGGCCTTGAAAACCACGGGGTCCCGCAGGATATTATGGTAGAACGCGTACAAACCGCACTGAAGCAGGTAAAGATGGATGACTTTCTGAACCAGGAGCCCCATCACCTTTCAGGCGGTCAGAAGCAGCGTGTAGCCATGGCAAGCGTGCTTGCGCTCAGACCGGATATTATCATTCTTGATGAAGCAACCTCTATGTTAGATCCTGCTGGTCGTGCGGAAGTCATTGAACTTGTCCGGGAGCTTAAGAGAGAAGAAGATATGACCGTGCTCTCTATTACACATGACCTTGAAGAAGCTGCAAAAGCTGATCGGATCATTGTGATGAATCAGGGCGAAGTCTACAGAGAAGGAACGCCTGAAGATATTTTTGCAATGGGGCAGGAGCTTGTTGACCTTGGACTTGATCTGCCATTCCCATTAAAAATGGCGCATGTATTAACTGAAAAAGGCATTCCGCTTAAGCAGAATGCGTTGACAGAAGAAGAGTTGGTGAATGAATTATGGACATCGTTCTTGAGCAAGTAGAATACCGCTATGCGGCAAATTCTCCATTCGAGAAAAAGGCAGTGGAAGACGTCACCTTTAAAATCCCGGAAGGTCAGTGTACAGCCATTATCGGTCACACAGGGTCAGGAAAGTCTACGCTGCTATTACATTTAAATGCGTTGTTAAAACCTACTTCAGGTACTGTACAGATCGGGGAACGGACAGTTAAGGCAGGACGTAAGGAAAAGGATTTAAAGCCGATCCGTGAAAAAGTCGGGATCGTTTTTCAGTTCCCTGAGCAGCAGCTCTTTGAAGAAACAGTGATGAAAGATATCTGTTATGGACCGATGAACTTCGGTGTGTCAGAGGAAGAAGCGAAAAAGCGTGCAGCTTTCTGGTTAAAAGAAGTGGGTATGCCTGAAGAGGTACTCGGGAAGTCTCCGTTTGACCTGTCTGGCGGCCAGATGCGCAGAGTGGCTATTGCAGGTGTGCTTGCAATGGAGCCTGAAGTGCTCGTATTAGATGAGCCGACTGCAGGACTTGATCCGCGCGGGCGCCGCGAAATGATGGAGATGTTCTATCGTCTTCATAAAGAGCGCGGGATTACACTTGTCTTAGTTACACATAGCATGGAAGACGCTGCACGCTACGCTGACAAAGTCGTCGTGATGCACAAAGGCAGAAAAGTCCATGAAGCGCCACCGCGTGAACTGTTCAGTGATACAGCACGCTTAGCTGAATGGGGACTTGGCGTTCCTGAGGTTGTAAAGTTCCAGCGAATGCTTGAGGAAAAAACGGGTAAAGCTTTCCCGAAAGTCTGTCTGACGATGGATGAACTCGCTGACATGCTGAAGCTGGGAGGCGAATCGCTATGATGGAGAAAATGATTTTCGGACGCTATATTCCTGCAGACTCTATCGCCCACCGGATGGACCCGAGAGCCAAGCTGATATTCGTCTTTGCTTTTATCGCCATTA
Source organism: Jeotgalibacillus terrae (assembly GCF_016908195.1). Lineage (GTDB taxonomy): Bacteria > Bacillota > Bacilli > Bacillales > Jeotgalibacillaceae > Jeotgalibacillus > Jeotgalibacillus terrae. The sequence goes on along the minus strand of NZ_JAFBDK010000033.1, from coordinate 16,969 downwards.
TCTTTATTGCAAATGATGTCTGGGGCTACGTCATCGCAGCTGCATTCACTTATATCAGCGTGAAGATGTCAGGTCTGTCACTCAGATTTCTGATTAGCGGCCTGAAACCTGTGATGATTCTGATTGCTTTTACCTTCCTCCTGCAGCTGTTTTTCGCGCGTGAGGGAAATGTAGTGCTTGATCTTGGCTTTATTCAGATTTATGAAGAAGGGATCCGTCAGGCATTCTTCATTTCAATGAGATTTACACTACTTGTTTTTATGACGTCACTTTTGACACTGACAACAACACCAATCTCCATTACGGATGGTCTTGAAAGTCTGTTGAATCCACTGAAAAAAATCAAATTCCCGGCACATGAGCTTGCATTGATGATGTCGATCGCACTGCGTTTTATTCCAACGCTGATGGATGAGACAGATAAAATTATGAAAGCGCAGATGGCCCGTGGCTCAGATATGTCGAGCGGACCGCTGAAGGATCGGATCAAAGCGATTGTCCCGCTGATGATTCCGCTGTTTGTTAACGCGTTTAAAAGGGCAGAAGACCTTGCAACAGCTATGGAAGTACGCGGTTACCGCGGGGGTGAGGGCAGAACGAAGTATCGCCTGTTATTCTGGAAAGCGCGTGATACATTTGCGCTGCTGTCACTCGTACTGCTTGCTGCAGTCCTCGCAGCCTTCCGTTTTTGGATATAAGGAGAGAATTGTATGCGTATCAAATGTATCGTCTCGTATGACGGCTCACAATTTTATGGTTACCAGGTACAACCCGGCCAGCGGACTGTTCAGGGTGAGATTGAGCAGGCACTTTCAGAAGTCCACAAAGGGAATTTTGTTCGTATAACAGCAAGCGGCCGGACAGATGCAGGCGTTCATGCGATGGGACAGGTTTTTCATTTTGAGACAGACCTTCAGATCCCCGCAGCTAAATGGCCGGTCATCCTGAACCAGAAGATTGGCCGCGATATTGCTATATTAAGCGCTGAAGAAGCGCCTGAGACGTTTCATGCACGTTTTGATGTTAAGACGAAGGAATACCGTTATATCGTTGATAAAAGCACTGTAGCACTACCTTTCAGACGTCACTATGCCGTACACTATCCTTATCATTTAAATGTTGAGGCGATGCGTGAAGCAGCAGCCCATTTAGAAGGGGAACATGACTTCACAAGCTTCTCTTCTGCTAAAACAGAAGTCATCGATCGTGTCAGAAATATCGATTTTATTAAAATTGAAGAAATTGAACATGAACTGATTTTTCGAGTGAAAGGCAATGGCTTTTTATACAACATGGTCCGCATCATCGCAGGAACACTGCTTGAAGTCGGGACCGGCAAATACAAGCCGGAGGAAGTTGTGAAGATGCTTGAAGCGAAAGATCGCGGAGCTGCGGGAAAAACAGCTCCTGCGCATGGACTGTATTTGTGGGAAGTGAACTATCAATAAATCTTTGAATTTAATCGGCCTGATCATTGGAGCGAAAAGCGGAGTGCTGAGCGAAAAATATCGGTTGTTTATAAAATAAATAAAAAAAATCACTAAAACAACTAATCCGGGTGTAACATCCTCTTGACATCTAGTGTCAAACATTATAAGATAGCCTATGGTATGTATTTCACCCTCAAGTAAGAACCCGGACCTTACAATGAGTGAAGTGTTATAAATACAACAAAACTAATGAAGCGATTCATAACGATATAATCTTATTTAGGAGGTAAACTCATGCGTACAACATTTATGGCTAAAGGCCACGAAGTAGAACGCAAGTGGCTAATTGTAGACGCTGAGGGCCAGACTCTTGGACGTCTATCAAGCGAAGTAGCTGCGATTCTACGCGGTAAAAACAAACCGACATTCACACCTAACGTTGACACTGGTGATCACGTGATCATCATCAATGCTGATAAAATTCATCTTACAGGTAAGAAGCTGACTGACAAGATCTACTACCGTCACAGCATGCACCCAGGTGGACTTAAACAGCGTACAGCACTAGAAATGCGCACTAAGTACCCACGTCAAATGCTGGAGCTTGCAATTAAAGGTATGCTTCCAAAGAATTCTCTTGGACGTCAGATCTTCAAAAAGCTTCACGTATATGCAGGCGCTGAGCACCCGCACCAGGCTCAAAAACCAGAAGCGTACGAACTACGCGGTTAATTAAATTAAAGAGGAGGTAACTATCTTGGCACAAGTTCAATATATCGGCACAGGCCGTCGTAAGAGCTCTACTGCTCGTGTACGTCTAGTACCAGGTAACGGAACAATCGTTATCAACGGACGCGACGTTGAAAACTATATCCCATTCGCAACTCTACGCGAAGTAATCAAGCAGCCACTTAACATTACTGAAACGCTTGGAAGCTATGACATCCACGTAAATGTTAATGGTGGTGGTTACACTGGACAAGCTGGAGCAATCCGTCACGGAATCTCCCGCGCACTTCTTTCTGTAGATCCAGAATTCCGCGGCTCACTTAAGCGCGCAGGTCTTCTGACTCGTGATGCTCGTATGAAAGAGCGTAAGAAGCCAGGTCTTAAAGGCGCACGTCGTGCACCTCAGTTCTCAAAGCGTTAATTTTCTTTTTCGCTTACACAAACACAAACCCTCGGGCAGAAGCCTGGGGGTTTTTCTGTGTTTGGATTCAGCGTAAGCGGCAGCTGCGATTTGGCTGAAGGAAATGTTATAGGACGAAGTCTGCCTGAAGGAATAGATTCCTGCGTTGAAGGAATTAGTACATAAGTTGATGGAATTCACAGCATCACAACCCTTCGATGTCCACCCCCAGCCGCCAGCCCACCGCCCCAACAACAATCGCCCATCGAAGAAGTCTATATCTCCCAACCTCTGCATATACTCCTCTAGAAAATAAGGAGGACAGGACATGCTGAGGAAATCGATGATACTTGCAGTGGTTGTGCTGCTCATTGGCATGGCAGCTGGGGCACTGCTCTATGCTGTAGAGGAGTGGAGTCTGCCTTTAACAGGTGAAGTGATTGTACTGGACCCGGGACACGGGGGACTCGATGGCGGTGCATCTTATGAGACAATACTTGAGAAGAATCTGACGCTTTCGATCGCAAAGAAGCTGCAGGCATACCTTGAAGAACAAGGCGCAATTGTGATTCTATCAAGAGAGACTGATCGTGATCTGGCTGCTGAAGATACGAAAGGGTTCAGGGATCGTAAAAGAGAAGATCTGAAAAACAGGCTGGACCTGATTAATGATAAAGATAACGACTTATTTATCAGCATTCATCTTAATGCCATTCCTGAAACAAGGTGGAACGGTCCGCAGACTTTCTATACGACTTACAATGATCAGAATGAGCGGCTTGCCAGGTTCATTCAGCACGAACTGAACCGCCACATTCCCAACAGTAAAAGAAAGTCAAAGCCGATTGACGGGATCTATGTATTAAGTCATGCCGAGACACCTGGTGCGCTGGTTGAAGCGGGATTCCTCTCCAACCCTGAGGAGAGATATTGGCTTTTGCAGGACGATTACCAGCAGCAGATTGCAGCTGCCATTTACCTCGGAATTCTGAGACATTATTCCAAAGAAGATAAGCCTCCTGAGTAAGAATGATCGTTTCACCTATGTTATACTTGCATAGATGAAAACGAATTCAAAAGGAGTGTCTTGTTTTGGTAACTGAACAGCAGGTTAGAGAATTGCTCGGTTCGATGAATGATCCGATTTTACATACAACGCTTGCAGAAACAGAAGGAATTGTGGAAGTAAGCATTAAGGAAGAAAAAAATCACGTGAGCGTGAAGATTGCCCTTGCGAAAACGGGTACAGCTGAACAGATGCAGCTTCAAATGGCGGTTGTAGAAGCGCTGAAGGGAGCGGGCGCTGAGACAGTGGGAATCCGCTTTACAGAGCTTGAGCCGGAGAAACTTGAGAAGTTCCGCGGCCAGACAGGTGATGCAGTAGAAGACAACCTGCTCGCACCAGGCAACAAGGTACAGTTTATCGCAGTAGCCAGTGGTAAAGGCGGCGTAGGTAAATCAACAGTATCTGTGAACCTTGCAGTGGCACTTGCGCGTCAAGGTAAAAAGGTTGGACTGATTGATGCTGACATTTACGGCTTCAGTGTGCCGGATATGATGGGTATTAATAAGCGCCCGGTTGTACGCGGTGAGCGCATTATCCCGGTTGATCGTAAAGGTGTAAAAGTGATCTCAATGGCATTTTTCGTTGAAGATAACGCGCCTGTGATCTGGAGAGGGCCAATGCTTGGGAAGATGCTCAACAGCTTCTTTACGGAAGTGGAGTGGGGCGAGCTTGACTACCTGCTGTTGGACCTGCCACCTGGAACAGGCGATGTAGCGCTGGATGTTCACGCAATGCTGCCATCAAGTAAGGAAATTATCGTCACAACGCCTCACCCGACAGCTGCATTCGTTGCAGCGCGTGCCGGTGCAATGGCGCTTCAGACAGAGCACTCGATCCTTGGTGTAGTAGAGAACATGTCTTATTATGAGAGTAAGAAGACAGGTGAACGTGAGTATGTATTCGGTACAGGCGGTGGAGAAAAGCTTGCAGAAGAGCTCCGTACAGAGCTCTTGGGCAAATTACCGCTTCAGCAGCCTGACTGGGATGAAGACGACTTCGCACCGTCAGTATACGCAGAAGATCATAAGCTCGGTAAGATTTATGATCAGATTGCTGAAGAAGTGATTGATAAAACAACAGAATAAGCGATAGAGAGCGGCCTCATTTGATGGGGTCGTTTTTTATATGCCGTGAAAAAAATACATTCAAACTCAGATATATTGCCTTCAAACCTCTCTAAATCAAGGTTTTTTCCAGACCGTTCCATGGAAAAAGGTGCTATGGTCATACGATTTGTAAAGAATGTAATAATAGATTGGCTTCATGAGAGATAATCAATTCCAAGTAACTATGTGTGGAATGACTTGTATGGTTCATTCGACCCTGACATCTTTCAGACGACCTGGACTATCTTCTATCTCTGTAATCTTCAATTACCTCCACGATTTGACAGTTTTCTAAAAATCCATTAAAAACAGGTATAGCTATTTCAGCTTACTTTCTGGAAATAGAATAAGCGAAACGAATGTCACATTACTATTCGTTTATGTGATGCGAAGAGACTACTTTGAAAAAAGTTGAATGTCAGGAGGGGTATATGTGAAGAAGTTTATGATACTGCCTGCTTTATGTGTCAGTCTGTCACTTGCCGGCTGTCAGGATAATGAAGAGAAAGTACAGCAGGGAGCAGCAGTAGATGAGAAGACTGTGGGAGTTTCTGCAGAAGAAGAGGTTGAAGAAACTGAAGCAGCTGATAATACAGAAAAGGGTGATGTAATAGCTGCAATAGAGCAGAAAGATATACCCGAGCCGCCTTCAACCGCCGCGGAATTCATCAATCAGAATTCTGGTGCACTTGGAAACACGGAGCTGGGGCTCTCTGATGAAGAGCAGAAGGAACAATTTTTAGAAGCATTTGGAGATGTGCCTGCTCTTCCTGAGGACGCGACGGAAGAAGAGATGGACGCTTACTTTAACTATATTTATTCGCTTACTGCCTTTAGCCTGCCTGATCCGAAGCAGATTGCAGATCAGATGCAATTTGCTTTATCAGGGACGCCTGAAGCTGAAGAACGGTTTCAGTTCAAAGAGAATTACAATGTAGAAATCATTCTGGATGCGAGCGGGTCAATGGGCGCTTATGCCGGAGACCGCACCAGGATGGAACAGGCAAAAGAGGAGATCAACAGCTTCTTATCAACCGTTCCTGAAGAAGCCAATGTCTCACTGCGTGTCTACGGGCATGAAGGCACAGGAGATGAAGCGGATAAAGCACAGTCATGCGCTGCCATTGAAGAGGTTTATGAGAGAGGCCCTTATGAAGAGGCCGCTTTTGGCGAAGCGCTTGACAGATTCGAGCCTGCAGGCTGGACGCCGGTCGCTGGTGCACTTGAATCTGCAGCCGAAAGCTTTAAGGAGCTGGACGGTGAAGAAAATACAAATCTGATTTATCTTGTGAGTGACGGAATTGAAACGTGTGATGGAGACCCTGTTGAGGCGGCAAAATCTTTTGCTGACAGTAATGTGTCACCGATTATCAACGTTATTGGGTTTAATGCGGATTCAGAAACCCAGGCACAGCTGAAGGAAGTGGCAGAATCAGCAGACGGCATGTTTACAAATGTCAGTAATGCAGATCAGCTTGCTGAGGAATTCAAGCGCTCAGAAGATATTCTGCTTAAATGGAAGAACTGGAAGCTGGACGCATCGTTTGATTTATTAGGACAGTCCAATGATTTGTCTTTTGCGATTATCGACTTTTCAAATAAATGGTCAGCAAATGTTCTGGGACAGAAACTTTCACTCTACAACGCAAATGTTATTCTGCGCGAAGAAGGTAAATTAACGCTTGATCAACAGAAGGTATTTGAAGATAAAGCGGATGAAGTAGATGACAGAGGTGATGAGGTGCGGGAAGAGCTGAGAGCTGAACTTGAGGCGTCGCTTGACGAAGGTGTGGCTGAAATGGAAAAGCAAATTGAAGAACTGTATCCGGAAGATGCTGAATAGATCAGTACATTATGACAATGAGGAGAGATGAAAATGAAAAAGTATAAGAGATGGAAACGTTTTTACATGATACTAATGATTATGTTTGGGATTTTAATTCCTGTTGAATTGATGCTCTGGTTAGCAGGTTCTGAAAGCTTTCCGTTAGCGTCAATTGGGATTGGTGCGACACTCTATGCTTATCGTAAGCATCACCTCCAACAGATGGAGAGTCAGATGACCTGAAGTTGACGGCAAAAAGCACCCTTTCATTTTAATCCGGAAGTTCAGAGGTGAGTCAGTGTGATCGTAGAAAAAGAAATAAAAATAGTAGAGAATAAAGCTAAAAAATATAAAAAGCTGTTTGAAAAAATGGCAGTTAACGAAAATCCGGTTGAAGTAAACAGCAAACGCTATTATCAGGTTGTCTTTAGCGACCGCAAAGGAGACACAACCGGACTTGCAATACTGTCACCAGAACAGGAAGATGCTGAAGAAGCAAGTGAAGCCTACCCGCTTCTGGCTAATTATAATGGCTTATTAGTCAACATCTATGAAGAGAGTGTAGAGCTTACAAAAGTGCCGGATTATTATTACACACAGCCACTAGAAAAAATGGGAAATAATCCTGAACCTGAATTGGAAAAAGCGAAAGAAAAGATCGAGCGCTTATATGAGTTTCATCAGAATGACAAAATGTACTTTAAAGATTTCACACGGCATATTGCGAATGCTACTGTCATCTCACAACGCGATATAGATGTGATCAGTAAAGCGGCAGCTTCCATTGACTTAACACACCTTTACCGGCTTCACATTATGTCCCGGGATGTGCAGGTCTTTAAGGATTGGAAAGACCAGATGATTGAGAATGGACTGTGGGAACAGCTGCTCAATCAGGTTCGTGATTTTTATAACGAAATCATCAATAGTGCTGCAGAAATGGGAGAAATCGCAGTGTCATGGGAGCTGTCATCTGCTGATGCGTGGGATGTACAGTTAGAGGAATTCATGGAGAAGCAGTCCAAAAACCATAATCAGACTGCAGAACGGTTACGAAAAGAGCTTCTTCGCTGGCCGAATCCGTGATGGAAAGCACCCTGTCATAATGGCGGGGTGCTTTTCTGCTTATAGGAGTTGTTGTGACAAAACCGGGTATTTCTTCAAGATTCCACGAACACCCGCCAACTACATCACTGTCCCATCCCGCCGCCGCTTTCACTCTCACTGCCGGTACTGCTTCCACCGCCGCCATTGCCACCGCTCTCGCCGCCACCTTCACCACCGCCGGATGCCCCCTGTTGAGCTCCTTCTTGACCCAATTCTTTTGCAGCTTCAAGCAGCAGATCCTGCATTTCTTTTTTCACGAGCGGACTTTCCATCATTTCAAGCATCAGCTTTTTCGTTTCTTCCTTGTAAGCCTGGCTGTTTAAGACAGACATCGTCTGCTCATGCATGGCAGGGTCCTGCATAATGGTTAGAATCATGCTTTGATAGTCAGGGTCCTTCATCAGGTCCTTTAACAGCTGTTCGTGCTCTGTTTTCATACTTTTTGCGAGCGTTTCTGCAAACTCAGGATCAGCAAATGTTTTCTTCCAGAAATCCTGTCCTTCTTTAGACAGCAAGGTAGTTTGAATCGACTCTTTTACAATGGGCTGATCAATCACAAGTTCCTTTTTGATCTCCTCATCTGCAAGCAGCTCTTTCACTGCTTTTTTGCCGTCATCCGTTTTTAACAGGTCCGTCACCATCTGTTTTGTTTCCTCGTAGCTCGTCTTTTCTTCTGCACAGCCTGTCAAAAGCAGGACAGCTGCTGAGCTGATAAGCAGTCTCTTCATTATCTCGACACCTCCCATACAAGCATTTTTTATAGCTTTTACTTTACATCGCGAAATATACACGTTCACATAGCAGTCATGGATTTTTCACATAACGACTGGTACAATCGAATGAGAATGTGTATTTACAGATGTGGAGGATATAGACGTGACCATACGAAATTGGATCCGTTTCTTTATGATGACACTGCTTGTTGGCGGAGTCACCACAGGAATCGTAGGCATAACAGTCCGCTGGGAAGAGTTATCGACTCAATTTGCGGGTGAAAATAGTATAGAGATTATTTCTGTCATGGTTTGGATGATTGGGGTAGGCATAACATTCAGCGTATTAAGTCAGATGGGGTATTTTGCATACCTGACCATTCACCAGTTTGGACTGAGCATCTTCCGCTCATTAAAGCTGTGGAGCTGGGTGCAGATGGTTCTCGTGGCATTTGTCTTATTTGATCTGGTGTACTTCCGTTTTGAAGCTTTCGCTGATGACGGGGATTCATTGCTTCCTTACTTTTCACTGGCTGCTTTTCTTTTAGTAGTTGGTGTCATTGTTTCACTTTTAAAAGCGAAGCAGGCGAAAAATAAGATGATTTTTCCTTCAACCTTATTCTTTATGGTTGTTGTCACAACGCTCGAATGGCTGCCGGTTCTCAGAAGTAATGAGGACTACTGGCTGATCACCATCATGTTCACGCTAATTGCAACAAATGCTTATCAGATGCTTGCGCTGCCGAAATATAATGCACGCTCTGTAAAAGACCGTGAAGCACGACTGGCAAGAAAAGCTGCACGTGAAAAAGAAGTAAATGCGAAATAAGGCACTCCAATTGGGGTGCTTTTTTATTTTAATTGTCGAACAGTCTGAAACAATTGTATAGCTGATTCGTAAAAGATAACAAACAGGTTTTTTATTTAGAGGATGGGTACTGTAAAAAGGTATCGATATCGTTAAAAAGATAAGAAGTGATCTTGTGAAAATTCTACTGTTATGGCGGTGATTCCATTGAAAAAAGAAATACTGAACGTACAGGAAAAGGCAAAAAAATATAAAAAGCTTTTTGAGGTTGTGTCAGTGAATCCTTATGCGTATGAATTGAATAGAAATTTGTACTTTCAGGTCATTTATAAAAACCGTAAAGGCAAGGTGACGGGTGGTGCAACGATCACTGCTGCTCATGATCAGGAATCAGAAGCGAAGATTGCACACAGGCCATTGACGCTGTACTGTGCGAACGTTGCTGGTATTTATAAAGGCGGGAAAGACAGAGCGGAGATGTCCCCGGATTATTTGAGTCCGCTCATCGAGTCTGTGTCAGAGATAGAAGACCCGGCTATTCAAAAAGGAGTTGAAAAACTTAGGGAACTGCAGGAGTGGCACAGACGTCATAACCATGAATACAAAGAAGCAAGGGAGAATTTTTCCGGAGAGGGCGTAAAAATCGTAACTGATCAGGATTTATCTTTTATTGTAAATAAGATGGCGCACCTTGAAGTGATCCATGATGAAATGCTTAAAATTATGACTGAATATATCCCGATCTTTGAAGCATTTAGAAACGCTTTAAAAAAACTAGAAATCTGGAATCAACTTTCTATGGAGGCTCAGGGCTTTATTTATCAACTGATTAAGGATCGAAAACAGTCAGAAGAAAACAGAGCAGCCTCACCCAGGATAGAAGGGGATACGTACGAGGAGCGGGTAGCATATGTACAGAAGCGAATTGGCCAGGAAGAAGAGCAAAAGCTCAGAAGCCACGGCGAAGTACTGCGCTGGCCAAACATGTAAAGACTGATCAAAATAGAAGGTGCGATCACGTGAAATGTGGTTGCACTTTATTATATAAGTAGACAGAGAAACGCATTACATGAAAAAAAGCCCTCATCAGGCTTCTTTCAATTCCGTATAAACCACCAGACGCTGATTATAATTATTTGAATCGCGATCATAATCACCAGTACAAGTAATCAGATTTAAAGAACGGTCTGTTGTAAATCCAAAAATCTCCTCAATCGGAGCAGCATCCCACGGATATTCAACCATCTCTGTCACAACAAATGTCAGAGACTGTCCTTCAGCATCTTTTACAATCACTTCATCTCCAATAGATAGATACTGTAGATCGTAAAAAACAGCTGCGCCTTCATAGCTGTCGACATGTCCGCCGATTACTGCATTTCCCTGACTGCCCGGCTTATAGCCTTTTTCATACCAGCCTGTCGTCTCGAAACTGTCTGTTACAGCCATTGCACCAGTTTCAGTCAGTCCGACTTTTTCGACAGGAGCTGATAGTCCAATTGATGGGATCTCCAAATGCTCAGGGATCAAGCTTTTCGGGGGATTCCAGGAAACTTCCTGTTCCTGATCACTCTTGAATAAATCTTTCACTTCAGCCGGTTTTTCGTCAGTCTGGTCTGATACAGCCTTTTCGGACGCAACATTTGTTTCACTTGCCTCAGCGGATTGATCCGGGTTCGCGTACTGATCCAGGTAAGTTTCTATACTGCATGCAGAAAGCAGCAGTGTCAGACTGATGATGAACATGAATTTTTTGATCATAGCTCTCACTCCTGATGAAAAAGGACAGGCTTCTCAGCACTGCCCTTATGTTGAAAAATCGTTATTACTGCTTATCAGTTCCATATTTTCTGATTGCAATCGCTGACCCGCCAAGCATAACGAACAGCAGTGCCATCAGATATCCAACAGGGAATCCGTTTTCTTCAGCGTCAGCCATTCCGCCCATACCAGTACTTGGCATACCAGGCATGTCTCCACCGAACTGATCCGGGAACTGGTCAACAATTGCTGCTGACAGTCCTGCAGCCGGCATTGTCATATGTGCCCATGCTTCACGAATCGAGTTATATGCTGTTTCATAATCACCAGCTACATAAGAATCAAACGCTGTCAGAAGCTGATTCACGTGTTCTGTCAAACCTGCTTCAAGGTCAGCAGCAGGGATACGTCCTTCTGTTGCTGTATCAAGGAAGGCAGCCTGCTCAACAATGTAACCATCAAGCTCTGCTTTTGCAGCTTCCTGACCTTCAGTATCGCCTTCACCGGTTGCTACAACATAATCGACGAAGTAGCCGATATGAGAGTTCCAGATCTCAGCAAATTGAGCACCTGCATCTTCACCGTAGACAGATGCAACAGCAGCAGACAGGTCATCTGCGTTAGCACTTAATGCTGCAGCGGCCTGATCAAAGCTCTCAGCGCCATCAGCCCCGTCCTGCATGGCCATAGCTGCAAGTCCTGCGTGTTCAGTAAATACATAGTTTAATTGTGAACGAAGATCAATTGCCGGTGTATCCGGGTTTGTATTTTCAAACTGCTCAGGGAACTGGTCAGCAATCGCAACTGCTAACTGCTCAGCAAATCCGCTCATATGCATAATCGCTTCACGTTCATGTGTGTATGCTGTTTCAAAATCTCCTTCTGCATAAGCATCAAAAGCCATTAACAGCATATCGATGTGCATCTGAAGGCCTTCTTCAAGTGCTGCAGCAGGGAGGCGGTCTTCTGTTGCAGTTGCAAAGAATGCAGCCTGCTCCATCTTGTATTCTTCAAGAGCTGCAAGTGCCTGATCGATTCCTTCCTGATTTCCTTCAGCTGTAGCAGTCACATAATCTACGAAGTAACCAATGTGAGAGTTCCAGATTTCAAGGAAAGCAGCACCGTTTTCTTCACCGTACACTGATGACACAGCTGCAGCAATATCATCTGAATTTGCCATTAACGCTGCAGAAGCCTGATCAAAATCTTCAGCACCGTCAACGCCTTTTCGCATCGCCTCAATTGCCAGGAATGCGTGTTCAGTTAATGCAGTATCGAGTGTAATGCGAAGTTCAGCGGCTGGTGTGGCAGTACCCATTTCCATACCTGATTCTGTATTACCAGAATGATCTCCGTGATCTTCTGCTAAGGCTGCGGTAGGCATAAGTAACATTAAGCTCATAGGGACCACTAACATACTTTTCTTCAACTTCATGTGTAAAATCTCTCCTTTTTCCGGTTTAATTTCCAGCGTGAAAATTAAACATTCTCATTCACAAATGTGATGGCAGGTTATGTCAAAGAAGTGTGTCTGACTTCTTTGCGATTACACAGCCGGGAGAGACTCGTCATGAGTTGAGAAGCCGTCCGTATGTACAGAAGCAAAGAAAGATGATTAACCGCATGTTGATATAAAAATATTCAGATTTTTTCGCTGGTTATTTATTTGGATTCCCTAAAGGTTTGAATCTAAACATTTTTTATGAATAGTAATGTGCTATTAAAAGATGTAAATAAAATAAATCTTTTTACCTAAACAATAAGTATATTAACTTGTTTAAACAAGTATTGGGGTAAAAATGATCTATATAAATGTTTTAAATACAATAGTATTTTTCTAAATAAAAAAGAGCGGGCCATTCAGGCGCCGCTCCACTTATCAATATTATTCTTTTGTATCAGCTGCAAATTTTCTGTAAGCCAATGCAGACCCACCTGCAACCACAAATAGTAATGCCAGCAGATATTCAATCGGGAATCCGTTATCAGCAGCACCGCCCATACCGGTGTTTGGCATTTGTTCCGGCATGTCACTTGCGAATTTATCCGGGAACTGATCAACGATTGCGCCTGAAAGTCCTGTTGCGGGGTTCAGCATATGCTCATATGCTGAACGGATATCCATGAATGAACCTTCATAGTCACCGGCAGCATAACTGTCAAATGCACCAACAAGCTGATCAACGTGCATTTGTAAGCCTTCTGCTAACTGGTCTGCATTCAAACGTTCTTCCGTAGCAGTTTCAAGGAAGTTTGAGAAGTCAGCACGGTAATTATCGAGATTCGCCAGTGCTTCTTCTTTCGCTGCTTCATCTTCCTCAGCAGTCGCTGTTACATAATCAACGAAGAATCCGATGTGGTTACTCCACATTTCATTGAACATCTGACCGCCTTCTTCACCATAGACAGAAGTAATCGCTGCTGTCAGGTCTTCAGTGTTTGCATTCAGCTGTGCAACGGATGCCTCAAAGTCTTCAGATCCATCAATCCCATTTTGCATCGCCATTGTTGCAAGTGCAGCATGTTCTGTCAGCAGATGGCTTAGTGATGCGCGAAGGTCAGCGGCAGGAGTCACAGCCATTGTGTTATCAAAGTTTTCCGGGAACTGATCAGTAATCGCACCTGAAAGACCTTTTGCTACCATGTGCATATGTCCAATTGCTTCGCGTTCATACATATATGCCTGATCATAATCACCAGCAACGTAGCTGTCAAAAGCACCAATTAATTGATTAACGTGTGCCTGCAATCCTTCAGCCAGGTTATCTGCCTGTAAGCGCTCGCCAGTTGCGCCTTCAAGGAATTGAGAAAAATCTGCGCGGTAGTTATCAAGGTTTGCCAGCGCTTCGTCCTTCGCTGCCTGATCACCTTCACCAGTTGCAACTACATAATCTACAAAGAATCCAATATGGTTACTCCACATTTCATTGAACTGAGCGCCAGCTTCTTCACCGTAGACAGATGCAATGGCACCAGTCAGATCTTCAGTGTTTGCATTCAACGCATTAACTGCTGCATCAAAATCTTCCGTGCCATCAGCTCCGCGTCGCATCGCTTCAATTGCTAAAAATGCATGTTCGCTTAAATAATGACCAAGTGTTGTTCTAAGGTCTGATGCGGGTGTCTCAACAGAAGGAGAATCCCCACCATGATTGCCGTGATCATCTGCGAGTGCACTTCCTGCCGGTGCAAGTAACAATAGACTAAGTGGTGCTGCTAAATGACTTCTTTTCAATTTCATGATTAAATCTCTCCTTTTTGTTTTGTAAGTTGGTTTCAAACAGCTAACGAAGAGAGATCAGATTTGGATCACTTTTTTTAAAACTTTTTTAAAAATAAATATATATCCCTTTAAAAAGGTTGATCTAATAGGGTTTTTAAAAGAGAGAAATTTCTTGAAATGTTTAAGTGAGGGAGAGTGTACGTGGTCATTCAATCAGAAAAAAGCACCAGACAGCTGAATAGCCGTCCGGTGCTTCTATCTCATGAAAACTTATATTTCTGATGCTAAAACAATCTCACCCTGAGGCGTTTCACTGTTTGCATCCGGTTCAAGTGATACAGCTACTGTATCCCAGTCCCGTTCCGCATATTCTTCATTCAGTGTGAAGATAACAGAACCTCTTCCTTCATTATCAATGACAAAAGTTCCTGCGCGTTCCGGTTGACCATCCTGCAACAGCCAGACCTGATACACTTCTTCCTGGGATAAGGCAGCCAGGTTAGAAGCCTGTACCACGAGACGCTTTTCACTGCCCTGTTCAATAATGCTTGCGGTACCGCTTGCGTCACCCGCACTCGGTGCAAGCTCGGCATATTGCAGCACCTGATCAATCGTTGCCTGCTCAACAATATCTGCATCATCTGAAAGCTGAGTAAATAAATACGCATTTCCAAACAATGATACGGCAAGCAGTGCGGCAACAGATGGCATCATCCACTGCCTTTTCTTTTTGGCAGGGCGGAGGGGAGCGGTCTCAGCAGAATGAGGATGATCTTCAGCCTCAATCCGGGCAAAAACCCGATCTTCCAATCCTTCAGGCGGCTCAACCGGTTCGGCAGCAAAAGGGAGAGTGTCTTCAAGCGAGTGCAGATCTGCAAGTATTTCCTGACAGTCTGCGCATTCAGACAGATGCTTCTCGAAAGCGGCCTTTTCAATATCATGTAAGTGCTGATTGTAATAATCAAGTACGCGATCGCACTGCTGGCTCATTCCTCATGCCCTCCTTTCCCTTTAAGGCAAGTTTTCAGATGTTTCAGTGCAAGACGGATGCGTCCCTTAATCGTACCAAGAGGCGTATCCGTTTCTTTAGAAATCGCCTGCTGGGTATATCCATGAAAATAAAACAGCTGCACAATTTTCTGCTGTTCATCTTTCAACGCACTGATACATTCCTGAATAGCTGAACCTTTCTCTTTCCATTCCAAAATATCCGCCGGGGTTTCCTCAGTCACCCGCAGCGTGTCTTTCTCAATATACTCAACCGTCTCGTGGCGGTTTCGTTTTCGAAGTGCATCAAGGCAGGTATTCCGGGTCATGGTTAACAGCCATGAAGAAAACTTCCCCTTAGACTCATCGTAAGGTGCATGCTTCTTCCAAAGCTTAAGAAACACTTCCTGAATCGCCTCTTCAGCAACTTCCTGATCCTGCGTCATTTTATAAGAAAAAGAATAAATAAGCTTTTCATATTTCTGATACAGCTGACGCAAAGCCTGAGCATCCTGCTCGTGCACAACCTTCTGATACAAATCAATATCCGGTACTTGCTGCGACATAGCATACTCCTTTAATATGACGTTTGTACGTTAAGCGTACTAGACTAACGCCATTAAAACAATTCTCTGCACAGCTAACGAAAAAGAAGTTTATTTGGATCACTTTTTCGTTTAAAAAAGTTTAATACCGGGTAAAAAATTAGTTTATTATTCTATAAGCTTAATTTTACTATCTGAAGAAGCAAGCAGTTCTAGTATAGAAACATACGTCACTTCAGATGAAGCTGACATGGCCTGCTCCCAATTCGCCCATCTCGTTTTCATTGTCTCCGGGTTGTTTACTACATCCAGTGCGATTACAGCACCATCAACTTTCTGATTGCCTCCTGCAAGCATGGCATCATCTATTAGAAAATCCACCACCAGCAATTCCTGTTTCCTCAGTCTTTTCACAACCTCCGGAGCAGGAAGATCATCCTTTGTCCTGTAATAACGGGGATTCAATTCATGTTCCTTAAAAAAAGACAGTAACGTGGAAATGTGATTATCTATTTCTTTTTCGGTCATCTTTTCATAACGGGACGGATGGAGATCGTAAATGCCGACATCTACATTTGCCTCCGCTATCATCTCTGTAAGATCAGGGTGGCGATCCACCCAGGCGGGATCAAGAAAGAAAGTCGCCTTATCAATATTCTTTTCTTCGAGTGTCTCGAGCAGCCACCTGACAGACTCATCACCAATCGTGATATTAAAAGTCAGTGCACTGCCGCTCTCACCTTTATAAATGATACCCGGAGAGGGCCAGACGCCACTCACCTCCATTACACGTGAAGTTCCGGGCAGTAAGATAAATAAACAAACTGAAATGAATATGATCACTGCAGAATAAAAGCGAACAACGATACTTCTCAGGTCAACCACCTCCCAAAAGCCTTGTAAAATCATATGCAAGAGAGAGGAAGAATAGAAGTAATCACTTAATCTATCTGTAGAAGAAAAGAAAAAGAGATTTATTTTAGAAAAAGCATTGACCAACTGGCGAAACGATGATAAATTAATAAGCGTCGCTTTTGAGACGCGAAACAAAATTTCATCAAAAACTTTTTCAAAAAAGTGTTTGACAAAATATTTTGAAAGATGTTATGATAAATTGGTCGCTTGAGAGAGCAACACCGCGTTTCTTCTATAATATAGAAGAAAGTGGCAAGAGAGAATTGAACCTTGAAAACTAAACAACCAAACGTCAACGTTTTAAGATTTTAAGTCTTTTTCGAACAAAAAAGACAATGAGCTTTTCAAACACTT
>NZ_JAFBDK010000032.1 GCF_016908195.1 Jeotgalibacillus terrae | reverse complement strand
CCCCCGCAATTACCTTGGTCCCGTGGTGTAGCGGTTAACATGCCTGCCTGTCACGCAGGAGATCGCCGGTTCGATCCCGGTCGGGACCGCCATTTAAGTTTCCATGACACTGGTCATGGTTATTTTTTTGTTTAAAGAAGAAACTTTTTCGTGTAAACTGATACTGATAGATGAAACTGACAGACTGACTCCGTGTGGGTGAGTCTTTTTTATTGATAATATAAATGATGTTAACAACGTGATAATCAGCGGGGTGAATAGATTGAAGACATTTGAATGGAGATCTTCTTCAGCTGAGGAGACTGATGCGTTTGCAGAGAGGCTTGGCAGTCTTTTAAAGGCAGGAGATGTGTTGACGCTTGAGGGCGACCTTGGTGCAGGGAAGACCACATTTACAAAGGGGCTTGCAAAAGGTCTTGAAGTGAAGAGAACGGTGAATAGTCCGACGTTTACCATTATGAAGGAATATCAGGGTAGACTGCCGCTTTATCATATGGATGTGTACCGTGTGGAGGATGAGTTTGAGGACCTTGGATTTGATGAGTATTTTAATGGAGACGGCGTGTGTGTGGTTGAGTGGGCGCACCTGATTGCAGATCAGCTGCCTGAGGAGAGACTTGAACTTTCGATTAATTACGTGGGCGAACAGGCCAGAAGGTTTGAGTTAAAGCCAAAGGGTGAACGTTATGAATTGTTATGTGAGGAGATTTTTTAATGATTGTACTTGCGATTGATACATCGAATCAGCCGCTGTCGCTTGCTGTATTAAAGGATGGCACGGTGATGGGTGAGAAGCTGATTAATATAAAAAGAAATCATTCACTGCAGGCAATGAGTGAGGTAGAAGCGCTTTTGGCGTCACTTGATGTGGAGCCGGCTTCACTTAAACGGATTGTTGTAGCGAAAGGACCGGGGTCTTATACGGGCGTGAGAATTGGTGTGACGCTTGCTAAGACACTTGCGTGGTCGTTAAAAATTCCGATTGTGGGTGTGTCGAGTCTGCTGTCACTGGCATGGCCGGGGAAGTATTTTGACGGTGTGGTTGTACCGCTGATGAATGCCCGCAGAGGAAATGTGTATACAGGACTGTATGAATATCGTGATGGCTGGCAGACGCTTGAAGAGGATCGCAATGTGGCGATGAGCGACTGGCTGGTTCATTTAGCTGAGAGAGAAGATCGTGTATTCTTTACGGGCGCGGATGTTGATGTGTTCTGGGAAGAGATTCAGTCTGTCCTTGGTAAGCGTGCATACCGGGTTTCTGAAGAAGAGGCTTATCCAAGTGCTGTAATGATGGCAAAGCATGCGGAAGGGTTGCCGGATGAGGATGCACATGGATTTGTGCCGAATTATATCCGTCTTGCAGAAGCGGAGGCAAACTGGCTGAAAGAGCAGGAAAAGAAGAATGGATGAGATCCGGTTCCGGTGGATGACATATGGGGATATTGATGGGGTGTTGGCTGTGGAGGAAGCTTCATTCAGCGCGCCATGGAGCCGTGAAGCATTTGAAAATGAGATGACGATTAATCAGTTTGCGAAGTATCTGCTGCTTGAAGTGAATGGGGTGATTGCGGGTTACTGTGGTATGTGGCTGGTGATGGATGAGGCGCATATTACGAATGTGGCTGTGATTCCTGAGCTGCGCGGACGGAAACTTGGTGAAAAGCTGATGGTTAGAGTGATGAATCAGCTGCGTGATGAAGGGGTAACAATGATGACGCTGGAGGTGAGGGTGAGTAATTATATTGCCCAATCACTTTATGAAAAGCTTAGCTTTTCAAAAGGCGGGATTAGGAAAAATTATTATTCAGATAATGGAGAGGATGCATTAGTCATGTGGGTGAAGTTAAATGAGCAGTGAGACACTGATTTTGGGAATTGAGACGAGCTGTGATGAGACTGCTGCATCTGTTGTGAGGAATGGAACGGAGATTATTTCGAATGTAGTGGCTTCACAGATCGAGAGTCATAAACGATTTGGGGGAGTTGTTCCTGAGATTGCTTCCCGTCACCATGTTGAGCAGATGACGATTGTGGTTGAGGAAGCGCTTGAGCAGGCTGACGTGACGATGGATGACATTGACGCAATTGCAGTGACGGAAGGTCCTGGACTGGTAGGTGCATTGATCATTGGTGTGAATGCGGCAAAAGCAATTGCGTTTGCACATCAGAAGCCTTTAATTGGCGTTCATCATATTGCGGGGCATATATACGCGAACCGCCTGATAGAAGAAATGAAATTTCCGCTGTTATCGCTTGTAGTCTCAGGTGGTCATACGGAACTTGTATTAATGAAGGAACACGGTTCTTTTGAGGTGATCGGTGAGACGCGGGATGACGCAGCAGGTGAGGCTTATGATAAAGTGGCGAGAACGCTTGGACTGCCTTATCCGGGTGGACCGCATATTGATAAGCTGGCGCAAGAAGGTACGCCTTCAGTGAAGCTGCCGAGAGCGTGGCTTGAAGAAGGATCGTATGATTTCAGCTTCAGCGGATTGAAGTCTGCTGTGATCAATACGCTTCATAATGCAGAGCAGCGCGGTGAAGAGATTGATGTGAAGGATCTTGCTGCAAGCTTTCAGGAGAGTGTGGTTGAGGTACTGACTGAGAAGACGAAGCGGGCAGTTGAGGAGTATGGTGTGAAGCAGCTGTTACTTGCAGGTGGCGTTGCTGCGAATAAAGGATTACGCACACGTCTGACTGAGATGTTTGGTGAGAGAGAGGATCTTGAGCTAGTGATTCCACCGCTGTCACTGTGTACGGATAATGCGGCGATGATTGCAGCAGCCGGGGCTGTGATGTATGAGCAGGGGAAGCGTTCGACGTTGACGATGAATGCGAATCCGGGGTTGATGTTGTAAATATAGATGCAGTCTTGCTGAAAACACTTGGATCTTAACATCCAAGTGTTTTTTTTATTATAAGAAGTACTTTATCCTTCTGTATGACTGATAGGAAACTGAAATTCATTTTCCTCAAGAAAGTGGTTAATTTTTGAGCTGATAAAGATAAACCCTGCAAAGATCAGGCCGTTGAAAATCCATCCGCTAATGGTAAGGTAGATCAGCATTTGATCATATCCATTCACGCCATAGTTTGATATGAGCCATGCTTTAAAGGTGTTTTGAAATACTCCGCGGAAGAAAAATAAGCTTGTCAGCAGCTGAAACCACATAAAAATTCCCTGAGTGGAGTAAAGTGCTTTGCTGTTTTCTCTCGGGTACCCCTGTAAAAAAGCAAAATCAATCGCGAACGTAAGGGCTAACGGTTTTTTGAACAGGATAGAAAATAGATAAACAGCTGCGAATAAATATCCCAGGTACACCTGATTCCAGAGCATATTTTCTGCATTTGAAGAAAGTATGTTCACAGCTGTTGAAAGGACCAGTGAGTCTATTATAAAGAGACCCATCATGTTCAATTGTTTCTGTTGGATAAATCGATAAACGGTATAGACAAAACCCGGAACAGTAGAAAGGAGCATTGCATAGTAATCTCCGAGAGGGTCTCTTCCATAGTTCCATAGTAAATAAGGGATCCCAACGTAAAAAACGAGATCCAGAAATGCAATTTTCCTCATTTTCTCCCTCCGTTATGACTGAAATGATAGTTGATGGCGTCTTCAATAAACTTTACGACTTCTTTATCAAATTGGTAAAAGCCTAAGTTTTCATCACTTGTTTTAGTCAGTTGCCAGGCTTTTTGAGCCAGCTCGTGATCACCCTTGTACATTTCCTCAACCAGACTGATCCATCTTTGTGCTAACGCTTTGGCATTTTCCGCCTCAACATTTCCCTCAATATTCTTATGTACATCATTCACCAGTGCGATCCATTTTTCTGTCAGTTCACTCCCGTCTCCAAAAGAGGGTAAGTGAGCAAGCACCTGTTGTTCTTCCTGAGTAAAATGCTGACTCCAGATCGCCTCTAACTCTTTTTTAGTAGTGGGATGACTGTTGAATGTCTGAAAAACATCCTCCCAGCTGCTTGTGCCTTCAAGAGACATTAACTCTAAAATAGAATGAATGGACTGCTCAGCTTTGTTTAACTGTTCACGTTCAAAATTGATCTTTTCCAAACGAAAATTCAAGGTTTCTCTTAAGTCACTTTGCTTATTTTTAATGACTTGATTGATCGCTTCGAGTTCAAGTCCAAGGTCTTTTAACGTAATAATGTGGTGCAGCCTTGTAATGTCCTGATCAGTGTATAGGCGGTGTCCGCCACTCGTTTTCGAGCCGGGTGTCAACAATCCAATTTCATCGTAATATCTTAATGTCCGCACAGTTATACTGCTGATCTTAGCAAGTTGACCGATCGAGTACATATCATCACTACCCTTACCTAATTATTCCTTTAACAATATTATAAAACCTGACGTAACGTAAGGTTCAACCCTTTTTTGGAAATTCACACGAAAATATTGGAAAAATCATTGACTATTCAGTTCAACTGTATTAACTTATTATTAAGCTCAACTATATAGTTAAACTGAATAGAAGGTGAAAAAATGAAACATAAGTTATTGCCGCTGTCAGAAACGATGCACTATATTCTGCTGGCACTCCGTGAACCCCTACACGGCTATGCTGTGATGCAGAAGATAGAAGAGATAAGTAATGGAACCGTTATTTTAGCGGCGGGCACATTATACGGAGCAATTGAAAACATGAGTAAACATGAATGGATCGAACCGGTTGGTAACTCAGGCCGCAGAAAAATGTATATGATTACTGCAGAAGGAAGACGCATTTTGCAAGTGGAGCAGGACAGATTGCTGCATATTTTATCCTTGTATGAAGGAAGTGAATCGGATGAAGAAGGTTAAGATATTCTTTAACATTGAAAAAGAGGAGCAATGGCTGAATAGTCAATTACAAAAAGGCTATCGTTGCACAAATGTGAGCAGTCTGGGTGTATATACTTTTGAGAAAAGTGATGTGGAGTACGTTATGCGTCTTGATTATCAGGAGCGTTTAACCGGGCAAAGACTTGAGGAGTATAAAGGAATTTATGAAGATTTCGGCTGGCGGTATGTGAAGGGTACTCCACTCAATGGGATACGGTATTGGCAAAAGAAAAACGATCATCGAAATGAAATTTTCTCAGATCGCGATTCCAAAGCAAATTATTATCAACGGTTAATGAAATATTCATTTTGGTTAGGGACGATGTGTTTAACTTTTTCATTTTTACTTTACAGTGATACGGGGTTGTACCATGAAAATATCTGGCGTATGGAAGGATCAATGTTCTGGAAGGCTTTTATATTTGAAACCCCTTTTGTTGTCTTAAAGCTTTTTCCACTCCTGCTGGTTGGTTTCTTTAGCAGCAGTTACTATACAGCTTATCGTCAGCATAGAGCGTTAAAGGAGAATTAATATCCCGATATTGATGACTTTTTCCATTGTATGAATAAACCCCGGGGCGTACAATACTGGTAGAGAGACAGGAACGGGAGATGCATCATATGGATAAGGATATTCAGGTTTATATAGATAGTGAAGAAAAACGCACGCAGCTGTATAAAAGAACGCTGTGGGTAGTGGTGCTTTCGCAAATCTTTGGCGGCGCGGGTCTTGCAGCCGGTATCACGGTTGGTGCGCTGCTCGCGCAGGATATGCTTGGAACGGATAGCTATGCAGGACTTCCGGTTGCATTGTTCACGCTTGGTTCTGCAGGAGCGGCACTCTTGGTTGGCAGGCTGTCTCAGAGAGCAGGAAGACGTGTTGGGCTTGGAGCGGGCTTTGTAACCGGAGGAATTGGTGCGCTTGGTGTCGTGGGGGCGGCAGTTTGGGATAGTGTCCCGCTATTATTGATATCGCTGCTGATCTACGGAGCAGGAACTGCAACCAACCTTCAGGCGCGCTATGCAGGAACAGATCTGGCAACTGACAAACAGCGTGCGACAGCAGTCAGTATTGCAATGGTCTCGACGACTTTGGGTGCTGTTGCGGGGCCGAATCTGGTTGGTGTCATGGGACGGTTTGCTGAATCAATTGGTATCCCGGCACTTGGCGGACCGTTTATCTTAGCGGCAGCAGCGTATATCGCAGCAGGACTGATCTTATTTATCATGCTAAAGCCTGATCCGCTGCTCATTGCACGGACATTATCGGATTCAGCAAAAGAACAGACGGCGCCTGTTGATCAGTTTGACGTATCCGGTTTGAAAAGAAGAGGCGTGATCACTGGGGGAGTTGTGATGGTGCTCACGCAGATTGTCATGGTGGCTGTGATGACGATGACGCCTGTTCATATGGGACATCACGGTCATGCACTCAGTGCAGTCGGTCTAGTCATTGGTCTGCATATTGCTGCAATGTATCTGCCTTCTCTTGTGACAGGTGTGCTGGTTGATAAACTTGGCCGTACATTTATGGCAGCTGCCTCGGGTGTCACACTGCTTGCAGCCGGTGTTGTAGGGGCACTGGCGCCGGGAGAATCTTTAACCGGAATGATTGTGGCGCTGATGCTACTCGGTCTCGGATGGAATTTCGGTCTGATCAGCGGTACCGCTACGATTGTTGACTCAACACACCCTTCAGTGAGAGCAAAAACACAGGGCTCAGTTGATGTTTTCATTGCATTATCAGGAGCGGCAGGCGGTGCACTCTCAGGCATGGTCGTCGGTGCTTCGAGCTTTTCGATACTATCATTAGGTGGTGGATTACTATCGCTTATCCTGATTCCAGTGATCTTCTGGGCACGGGGAACTAAATCAATGAGAAGTCAAACACAGCTGTGAAAAGCTGTGTTTTTCTGTGGATAAGCTGTGGGTAACTATCAAAAGAGCTGTATATAACTCAGTGTGTCTTTTTATGTGGATAATGTTGATAATTGTGTACAAGTCTGTGGACAATGTGTATAACTCTGTTAAAAAGCATGAATACGCTGTGTGTAGTGTGTATAACTCTGTGTATTGTCATCATTCTGTTACATTACGTTCACACTATATACATAATTGATTTGCAATTTTCACACAAATATAAGCGAAAAGTTATTCACAATTGCCTGATATTTCGGAAACGGAAGGATGAGTGAGAATAGGGAGGATTTGCAGAGAATTTGGGTGATGAGAGATTTTAGTTTGTGAAAAATAGTACGTGGGAGGGGTTGGTGAGATGAGACAGCAGTGAGCAGTGAGGGGAGTAGGTACAATTACACTTTTTCATGAACCGAGCTTGAAATCTCATGAACATTGCCTGAAATCTCATGAACACCCGTGAGAATTTCATGGAGCATTACAGAAATCTCATGAACAACCAGCAAAATCTCATGAACCACACCACCTAGATTTCAATCAAAAAAGGGACCCAAAAAGGATCCCTGCTTAAACCTCATTACTCACTCAATTCCTCTTCCAGCTCAGCCCACTCTTCAAGCAGCAGGTCCATCTGTGTTTTGGCCTGTTCAATGGCCTGGTTGGAGTCCATGACCCGTTCGTGATCCTGAAAGATCTCAGGGTCGCATAACAGATTTTCATGTTCTTCGATCGTACCTTCAAGCTCAGTTACCTGGAGCTCAATTTCCTCTAACCGTCTGCGCTTTTTCCGTTCAGCTTTCTGCTTTTCTTTATCAAGTGCGAAGGCTGATTTATCAGTCGGTTTTTCTGCAGCCGGTGCTTTTTCGAGGCGATCGCGCTCTTCAATTGCGGCAAGCTCAGCCAGTTCATTCAGCTTCTCCATATAATAATCATAGTCGCCAAGGTATTCTGTGCTGCCTTCAGCGGATAGCTCAAGCACCTTTGTCGCAAGCCTGTTAATGAAGTAACGGTCATGCGAAACAAACAGAATCGTTCCCGGATAATCGATCAGCGCATTCTCCAAAATCTCTTTACTGTCGAGATCAAGGTGGTTGGTCGGCTCATCTAAAATCAGCAGATTCGATTTCTGCATCATCAGCTTTGCAAGTGCAAGACGCGCTTTTTCCCCACCGCTCAATGTTGAAACAGGCTTCAGTACATCATCCCCTGAGAACAGGAAGTTGCCAAGCACGGTGCGGATATCCTTTTCATTTTTCATCGGATAATCATCCCACAGCTCATTCAGTACCGTTTTATTCGAATGCAATTCAGCCTGCTGCTGGTCATAGTAACCGATACTGACGTTCGACCCGTACTGAATTTGTCCTGCAAGTGCAGGCAGCTTTTTCACAATCGTTTTTAAAAGGGTGGACTTCCCGACGCCGTTTGGTCCGATCAGCGCGATACTGTCTTCACGCGTAACGGCTGCGTTGATGTGCTGCGAAACGGGGGCATCATAGCCGACAGAAAGATCCTGCAGCTTCAGCACATCGTTCCCGCTCTGGCGGTCAATCGAAAAGCCGAAGCTTGCTGATTTCTCATCACCTTTAGGACGATCCATCCTGTCCATCTTCTGCAGCTTTTTACGGCGGCTCTGAGCCATTTTCGTCGTAGAAGCCCGCGCCAGGTTACGCGCGACAAAGTCTTCCATCTTTGCGATCTCTTCCTGCTGCTTCTCGAATTCCTTCATTTCACGCTCATAGTCGAGCGCTTTTTGATCAAGGTAGCGGCTGTAGTTGCCGTGGAATTTTTTCGAACGCTTGCGCGAGATCTCTACAACCTGATTGACGATTTTATCTAAAAAGTAGCGGTCATGCGAGACGATCAGAATCGCGCCCGGATACCCTTGCAGATAAGATTCCAGCCAGCTGAGCGTATCAATATCCAAGTGGTTGGTCGGCTCATCGAGGATCATGACGTCAGGCTTTGTTAATAGTAACTTTCCTAACGCAAGCCGCGTTTTCTGTCCGCCACTCAAAGTGGAGATCGGCGTATCATAATCAAATGATTGAAAGCGCAGGCCGTGAAGCACGGCTCTGGTATCTGCTTCATATTGATAACCGCCTGCATCCTTGAACTGAACCTGCAGCTCATCATACTCCGTCATCACACGGTTATAGCGTTCTGCGTTTTCATAGACGTCCGGATCAGCCATTTGCTGCTCGGCTTCCCGTAATCGTACTTCCATTTCTTTTAAGTGATCAAAAACACCGATCATTTCGTCCCAGATCGACAGCTCGGATTCAAGTCCGCTGTGCTGCTCGAGATAACCGATCGACACACCTTTTGGTTTATTCATATCGCCGTTGTCATGAGACATCTGTCCGGCGATGATTTTTAAAAGGGTCGACTTACCGGCGCCGTTACGGCCGACAAGTGCGATCCGGTCTTTTGTCTGGACTTCAAGCTTTATATTAGAAAGAATCTCTTCTGCGCCAAATGACTTGGAGAGATTGTTGACCTGCAGTAAAATCATAAGCTCACCTCATTTTTCTTCCTCTTAAGTGTATCGCACAGAGGTTCTGATAAGCAATGAAGTGCCATTGTGAAAAATGTTGCATACTTTGCAAGCAGATACCGTAATGGTGTATGATACAATAGGGACTTGGATTGTATTTAAAAGGAATTTGTTGTGAAAGATTGTTCTTATATAAATGGGTTGTTGAGCTTCGCTTCAGGCGGACGCTTTCCGGACGGTGGTTGCTGAGCCTCCTCGCCTACGGCTGTGGGGTCTCAGCTTCCCACTAATCGTCCCGGAGTCGCCGCCTTACGCTTCGCTCAACGCTTTAGTATTTAGTATCACTTCACTACAAAGAACTATTTTATAGTTTGATAAATGAGAGAGTTAACCTAAACAAAATTAGATTTACTCACTCAGCTGACCCTTGGAGCAGAGGGCGGAGACTCCCGCCCCAGGAAGGGACAGGTGAGACCCCGCAGAGCGAAGCTCGAGGAGGCTCACCGCCCGGGGGCAGGAAAGCGCAGCCCTCTGCGGAAAGGGTCAGCGGTCTTTAAAGACCATCTGCAATAGATAGATTTGGAAGCGTTCACAGCTTCACTTTACATGCAGTGTCTATGGCACTGTTGGATTTAGGGGGAGTACAGGAATGAGTCAGGAACAAATGAAGATTCCTCAGGCAACTGCAAAGCGGCTACCGTTATATTATCGCTTTTTGAAGAATCTGCATTCATCAGGAAAGCAGCGCGTGTCTTCAAAAGAGCTGAGTGATGCTGTAAAGGTTGATTCAGCAACGATCAGACGAGATTTTTCGTATTTTGGTGCACTTGGTAAAAAGGGTTATGGGTATAATGTAGAGTACCTGCTGTCATTTTTCCGTAAAACACTTGATCAGGATGAGACGACGAAGGTTGTGCTGATTGGTGTCGGAAATCTGGGGACAGCGTTCTTACATTATAATTTCCTGAAAAACAATAATACGAAGATTGAAATGGCATTTGATGCCGATCCTAAGAAAGCGGGAACGTCAATTGGCGAAGTACCGGTTTACTCGATGGACGAGCTTGAAGAAAAGGTAACAGGCAGTGACATTGAAGTCGCGATCCTGACTGTTCCGGCCGGTCCGGCGCAGAATATCACAGATCGATTAATTGATCTGAAGGTAAAAGGGATACTGAATTTCACACCTGCAAGACTATCGGTGCCTGAGCATATGAGAATCCATCATATCGATCTTGCAGTCGAATTACAGTCCCTGATTTACTTTTTGAAAAATTATGGATCAGATGACGAAGAAACGTCACAATTAGACGAGATATAGAATAGCCAAATGATTCAATATGATTTATGATAAAGAAAGAACAGAGGAGGTGCATGTATCATGCCAGGTGGATTAAGCCTTGCCGTGATCGCAATCGTTGCATTATTAATTTTTGGTCCTAAAAAACTGCCGGAGCTAGGGAAAGCAGCAGGCAGCACCCTTCGTGAATTCAAGGATGCAACAAAAGGACTTGCAGATGATGATGATCCAAAAGAGTCGAAGAAAGACAACAACCAGCAATAATTACGGGATGGTGGCCATATGAATCAGCAAGATATGACCGTCCATGAACATATAAGTGAAATAAGAAAACGACTCATCATTGTGGTCGTTTTCTTTGTCTTTGCGATGGTAGGGGGATTCTTTATAGCTGAACCGCTGATGACATTCCTTCAGTCCTCAGACGAAGCCGCGCAAATGACATTGAATGCATTCCGGGTAACAGATCCAGTGAAGATCTATTTCCAGATTATCATGTTCACTGCGTTGATCATGACGGCGCCAATTATATTGTATCAGTTGTGGGCATTTATCAGCCCGGGTCTGAGTGACAGAGAGCGGAAGGTAACCCTCAGTTATATTCCTGCTTCAGTTATTCTATTTTTAACAGGCCTTGCGTTCGCATACTTTATTTTATTCCCATTCGTTGTCCGTTTCATGATGAACCTGTCTGAAAATCTGGAGATCGAACAGGTTATCGGGATCAATGAATTTTTCCAGTTTTTATTCCAGATCACCATTCCATTCGGCTTCTTATTTCAGCTGCCGGTGATCATGCTATTTATTACGAGACTCGGCATCGTGACACCAATGTTTCTTGCAAGCATCCGGAAGTACGCATACTTCGGCCTGCTTGTCGTCGCAGCATTTGTCACACCGCCGGATATTTTCTCACATATGATCGTAACCGTCCCGCTGATTCTGCTATATGAAATCAGCCTGTCGATTGCAAAGATCGGTTACCGGAAAGCACAGAAAGCAGAAGCAGAACAACGTGAATTAGAAGAACAGGAACGCAGGGAGCGGATTGACCGCGAACTGGCGGAGAGAGAAAGCAGCGGGGAGTGATTCCTTGCTGCTTTTTTGTTTGGGGCGGGATGTGTGAGTTGGTTGGGGGTGGTTCGGCGTAAAACCCGGCGTGTTCGCTACTTGTCAGCTGGTGTTCGGGTTCTGCGCCAGGGGGTTCGACGTACAACATGCTGTGTTCGACGTATCTCCAACCATGTTCGCCGCTTCATGACTAAATACCCACCCCCCATCCCCCCGAACCACAAACAAAAAAGCAGCGGCACCAAGCCGCTACTTCTTCTCATTCATATGCTTCTTAATCTTAAAGTGGAGTCCGATCAGCCTCACTCCTGCACCGATATCATACGTTGCAAAGGCAACGAACAGATAGGCGAAGAAGCCCCAGCCATTTTCATTGACGCTGTTGATCGCAAAGTAGACGAAAAACGCGCCAAGGATCAGATAGAAGACTCCGTGTCCGAGTGGAGATCTCATTTACAAAATTCCCCCTATTGCAAAGCGCCACAGTGCGAACATCGCTTCATTCAATTCAGCCCAGCGCTGGATCTGTTCAGCGAAGAAGAACTGTGTTAACACGACGAATGAGTTAATCGCCATGTGTGCGATGATTGGCACGATGATGCGTTTAGTATATGCATAAAGGAATGCGAATGCATAGCCCATTGCCGCATACAGCAGAATGTGCGTAAAGTCGACGTGTACAGCCGCAAATACCAGTGCACTGATCAGTCCTGAGATAAAGAAATTATATTTCCGGTACAGCCATCCGAAGATCACCCCGCGGAAAACAATTTCCTCTAAAATCGGGCCAATTACTGCAACTGCAACCGCTGCAAGCGGCACATAAGACAGCAGGCCGATAATATCCTCTGTATTCTGAGACCCTGGATTAATGCCGATCAATGATTCAATCGCAACAGCAATGATCTGACTGAAGAACGCCAGGAAGATCCCGATAAACGCCCAGATTGCAGACATGCCGGGACTTGTTTTTTCACCAGGCAGATCAAGCACGCCTTTATTTTTGTTCATAATCAGTAAAATAATGATCAGCCCGATTGAGAAGCTGATAAAGATCCAGTAACCGGATATCGAATAAAGCAGCACAGCAGGCTCACTGTCACTGACCATCCCGCTGACCAACAGCGCAAGTGGCACGGCTACAAATGTAGAAAGCTGCATAGACACGTATGTGATTAATATAATGAGAAAGGTGCGATTCACAATCATACTCCTTTGAAATAGATTCGTTCTGTTTATTCTACTATTGAACTACAGCACCTTCAATTCAAAGCCACCATGTCAGACGTATTTAGTAGACATTTTGTGAAAAGGGCGTGCATATAGTGTTTCTTTAGTGAGCGCTGCCCTTCTTCGTGCAGGACTTCGCTTTCCTGCCCCCGGGCGGTGAGCCTCCTCGGCTTCGCCTGTGGGGTCTCACCTGTCCCTTCCTGAGGCGGGAGTCTACGTCCTGCACTCCGAAGGGCAGCTGGAGATTACTCATCACAATAAAGTGCGTAGTAAAGGAGGTAGGAATCTTCAATTTGCTGAGCGTACATAACTTTTAACACCTAAGCTTGTCCTAGTAGTGGAGAGCGGAGTCGCCTGTGGAAAAACGATTTTTCGTCCATGGAAAGCGCACTTCTCCACGAAAAAGACAAGCAGTTACCGAAAACAAATTTTTAAAAAATTTAAGCCCATGTCACTTGCAAAAATATCTGGAATTATTTAAACTAATACTTGTGTTAGCACTCATATATGAAGAGTGCTAATAAAAGAAGAACATAATTCAAGGAGGTTGTTTCACTTGTTAAAACCATTAGGTGATCGCGTAGTAATTGAGCTGGTAGAGTCTGAGGAGCAAACGTCAAGCGGGATTGTACTTCCGGATAGTGCGAAAGAAAAGCCGCAGGAAGGTAAGATCGTTGCCGTAGGTACAGGACGTGTACTTGAAAACGGTGAGCGTATTGAGCTTGAAGTATCTGTTGATGACCGTATCATCTTCTCTAAGTACGCTGGAACAGAAGTGAAATACCAGGGCACAGAATACCTTATCCTTCGCGAAAGTGATATTCTGGCTGTCGTAAACTAATTCATTCATTTAAAAACATAACGATTCACAACTATATTATATTCTGGGAGGAACCTTACAAATGGCTAAAGAAATTAAATTTAGTGAAGAAGCACGCCGTTCAATGCTTCGCGGTGTTGATCAGCTTGCTGATGCAGTAAAGGTAACACTTGGACCAAAAGGACGTAACGTTGTTCTTGAAAAGAAATTCGGCTCACCACTGATTACAAATGACGGTGTAACGATTGCAAAAGAAATCGAGCTTGAAGATGCATTCGAAAACATGGGTGCAAAGCTTGTAGCTGAAGTAGCAAGCAAGACAAACGAAATCGCCGGTGACGGTACAACAACTGCAACGGTTCTTGCACAGGCAATGATCCGTGAAGGTCTGAAAAACGTAACAGCTGGAGCGAATCCGGTTGGCGTACGTAAAGGGATCGAAAAAGCGGTCGTGGCTGCGCTTGAAGAACTAAAAGCAATCTCTAAGCCAATTGAAGGCAAAGAGTCAATCGCACAGGTTGCAGCAATCTCAGCAGCTGACGATGAAGTTGGCCAGCTGATCGCTGAGGCTATGGAGCGCGTTGGTAACGACGGCGTTATCACAATCGAAGAATCAAAAGGCTTCACAACAGAGCTTGACGTTGTAGAAGGTATGCAGTTCGACCGCGGATATGCATCTCCATACATGGTGACTGACTCTGACAAAATGGAAGCAGTACTTGAAAATCCATATATCCTGATCACTGACAAGAAGATTGGCAGCATCCAGGAAGTACTTCCTGTCCTTGAGCAGGTCGTTCAGCAGAACAAGCCGCTTCTAATTGTTGCTGAAGACGTTGAAGGTGAAGCACTTGCAACACTTGTTGTGAATAAGCTTCGCGGAACATTCAACGCAGTGGCTGTTAAAGCACCAGGATTCGGTGACCGTCGTAAAGCAATGCTTGAAGACCTGTCAATCCTGACTGGCGGTGAAGTGATCACGGAAGACCTTGGACTTGATCTGAAGTCTGCCAACGTTTCACAGCTTGGACGCGCAGCGAAAGTTGTTGTCACAAAAGAAAACACAACAATCGTTGAAGGCGCAGGAGACGCACAGCAAATCGGCGCCCGCGTTGCACAAATCCGTTCTCAAATCGAAGAATCAACTTCTGACTTTGATAAAGAAAAACTTCAGGAACGTCTTGCAAAGCTTGCAGGCGGCGTAGCAGTCATCAAAGTTGGTGCTGCAACTGAAACTGAACTGAAAGAGCGTAAACTCCGCATTGAAGATGCACTGAACTCGACTCGCGCAGCAGTTGAAGAAGGTATCGTATCAGGAGGTGGTACAGCGCTAGTGAACGTATACAACAAAGTCGCTTCAATCGAAGCAGAAGACGACGTGGCAACTGGTATCAACATCGTGCTTCGCGCACTTGAAGAACCAATCCGCCAGATCGCACACAACGCAGGCCTTGAAGGCTCAATCATCGTTGACCGCCTGAAGAAAGAAGAAGTCGGCGTAGGCTTTAATGCTGCTAACGGCGAATGGGTTAACATGATCGAAGCTGGTATCGTGGATCCAACAAAGGTAACACGTTCAGCACTTCAAAACGCTGCATCAGTAGCAGCAATGTTCTTAACAACAGAAGCTGTCGTAGCAGACATTCCAGAACCGGATAGCGGCGGCGGAATGCCTGATATGGGCGGTATGGGCGGCATGATGTAATAATCGCCCTCAATAAAAGAGAGAAACCTTGTTTTATGAAGGTTTCTCTCTTTTTGTTTTATCGATTTTAGGACAAATGCTCATAGTTTGCTCATAGTTTATGTAATTAAACTCAATGATGTTATTAGTTAGTTTGGATTTATTGTAAAATATTGTAGAAATCATGTGTGTAGTTGTTATAATTACTTATGATACTAACCAAATTACAGTTATTTAGGAGGAACTTTAATGGATTTCAGAGGGAATAGATGGTACAAATGTGATCTACATTTACATACACCTGAAAGCATTTGTTTTTCGGATAAAGATGTTACGCCTAAAGAATGGGTTGAAGCATGCATTAATAAGGGTTTAGATGTTGTAGCGGTGACAGATCACAACAGTGGTAATTATATTGACAAAGTTCTTGAAGAGGCTGAAGGGACCGGTCTAACAGTTTTTCCGGGCGTTGAAATTACTTGTGATTCAGCAAAAGTACATCTTTTAATTTTATTTGATAAGCACAAACGTACAAGTGATATTAATGGCTTTCTTCAATATTGTGGAATCGAAGAACATAAGTTTGCTCAACAGGATGCCACTACATCTGAGCGGGAAAATATATTCACGGTAGCAGAAAAAGCTAGTGAACGTGGTGCTCTAGTTATTGCTGCTCATATAGACGAATATAACGGTATCTCTGAAATGAGTTACCAAAAGATGAGTGATTTTTTGGATAAGAATTATATTAATGGTGTACAAGTAGTGAATGGAGAATTACTTGATCAAACAGAAGTTTCTACGCCCGATCTTCTAGAATCACTGAAGACAAGATATAGTAGAATCGACGTAAATCTTTTAAGGGAATGGAAGAATGCAGTAAAGTTATCACTAGAGAAGAATAAAGCGATATTGACTTTCTCAGATAATCCAAGTGGTCAGGGACAAACTACTCATGGACTTTGGGGAATAGGGAATAGGTATACTTGGATTAAAATGAAAGAAGAAGTAACTCTAGAAAGTCTTAGACATGCATTGTTAATGCCTCGTCAGAAGATCAAAAATGATTTTCAAAGTAAGTCTATTCCATATGCAACGCCTGATTTAACAATAAAAGGTTTAGAAATTAAGAATAGTAATTTGAATTCCGAGAAGCCTCTAGAAATCCATTTTAATCCTCAAATGAATACTATTATTGGAGGTAGAGGAACTGGTAAGTCCTCTATTAATCGAATTATCCGTGGACTATTAGGTGGCAATAGTGAATTAAATGACTTTAATGAATTGCTCAAAGAACAAACCGATTTTTTTAAGGTAAATGAAAGTGTTAGAGGTGAAGAAAGTAAAGGTGTACTTAAAGCTGAAACTGAAATAGACCTTTACTTGCAACGATTGGGTCGTACATATAAAATCAACTATATTAATTTTAATGGGGTGGAATGCGATAAATCCTTTTACGTTTTAAATGATTTTGATGAGTATGAAGTGTGTGATAGCTCTATTTTAGAGCTTTTCCAGGCTGAAATTTATTCACAAAAGCAGATTTATAATATCGCAAGCAGACCAAATGCTCTAAGAGAAAAAATTGATCAATCGATAGATGGATTCAATGAACATAAAAATATGATTGATGCGATTAAAAATAAATATTTTGAGATAACTGCAAGAATGAGAACTATTGAAAAGCGTCTAGAAAATAAATCTAGATTAGAAATAGATATCAATGATATGAAAGAAAGATTAAAGGAGTTTGAAGAAAAGGGTTATCAATCAACTCTGAAAAAACAAGAAGAAGCTGAAATAGAAAATTCTCAATTGCAATCCGTGATAAATGATTTAGATAGAAAAAAAGAAACATTATCCGATTTTCAAAAAGAATTCTCTTACCCGGATATAAGTAAATTTAATTATAACTCTAAGTCTGCTGCTAATTTAAAACAAATTTTAGAGGATAACTACCAACAATTTCAAGAGGTAATAGCAAAATTAGAAGAAGGTAAAACCATTTTAGCTACAGTTCAAACTTCATTGAAAGATGCCATCGCTTCGTCTGCTTGGCAATTACATCTTAAAGAAGTTAAGGTTGAATACGAAAATTTACAGGAGAGACTTGGACCTGAAGATTTAAGCGATCTATCTAATATTGAGAGTTTGTCAAACCGTCTATCGCAAAAAGAGAAGGAAATGGCGGAGTTAATGGATGATGAAATAAAATTAAATGATTTATCAAAGGAATTAGAAGAACTTATTTCTGAATATTTAGAAATAAGAAAAATGGTAACTTTACGGAGAAGAGAATTTTTAAAAGATACGCTTGCCGATATATCAAATATCAATATTAGTGTGAGTCCATTCCGAGACATAATAAATTATGAAGATGAATTGAGAAAGATTCTTCAAAGGGCAGAAGCTTTTACAGAAGATTTTCAAAAAGTAAACTCCATAATATTCTCCGGGCAAGTTGAGCGAACAATAAAAGCATTCTCAGAATCTATTGTATCCATAAAATATGATGGAATAATTGATAATAGATTTTCAAGAAGGTTTAATACTTTTATTCAGAATTTAAGTGATGAACAAATAGATAAAATCAAACTGCTATATCCTGAAGACAAAATTGAAGTGCAATACAAATCAAATGAAGCTTCACCTTTTAAGTCAATTTCAAATGCTTCTGCTGGTCAAAAAACTTCAGCAATACTGACTTTTCTTTTGTCATATGGAAATTCTCCGCTACTCTTAGATCAACCAGAAGATGATTTGGATAACCAGCTTATTTATGATCTTATTGTAAACCGTTTAAGTCATTCAAAAAATCATCGTCAAATTATCACGGTCACTCACAATGCAAATATTCCCGTTAATGGTGATTCGGAGTGGGTTATCGCAATGAATTCAGAAAGTAAGGATATAGAAGTTATGCATGAAGGTTCTATAGAAGACCAAAATGTAAAAGAGGCGATATGCAATATTATGGAGGGCGGCAGAGAGGCATTTGAATTACGTGCTAAGAGATACAACTTAAATGCATAATTTATGCTAACTTTTAGTTATTTTGGTTATGAGGTATTTTTATGTAAAAGCCGTTTTCAACGGCTTTTTCTAATGGAGTTATTTTGATAACTCTATTAGAACTGATGACTTTATAACTCTAATGTAGCAGCAAAATTACTTAATGAACTCTGCATTTCTAGGTGTCTAGTGTTTGTTAAGTGTGTATAAATCTTTGTAGTAATGGTTGTGTCGGAATGTCCCAGTAATTCTGCTACATTTATAACAGATTCCTTTTGCTCAATTAACAATGAAGCGAAAGTGTGACGGAAAGAGTGTAGGGTAATTGGATGATCGTAATCCCATTTTTTAAGAAGAGCTTTAAGTCTATTACGCATATAAGTGTGAGTTAAAGGCTTATATTCATTCTTGAAAAATACAAAGTTCTTATTTGTTTGCGTTTTATATTTGGCTTCTATATCTTTTTTGTATTTATCAAGTTCTTTTACTAACACGTCTGCGAGCGGAACTTTTCTTCTCGATTTTTCCGTTTTAGGAGTATCTAACAGGTATTTGTTTTCATTATTCGTTGGATTATAGAGAGTGTGGTTCACTGTAAGAAATTTATCCTTCAGATTAATGTCTTCCCATCTTAATGCCATTAGTTCGCCTATTCTAAGTCCGGTTAAAGCTAGGGTGTAGAAAATAATAAAATCATTCTTTTTATTACTATTTTTTGCGATTCTTAGAAACTCATTTAGCTTATCTTTTTCTAAGAAATTTTCAAATTTGTTCGCATCGGAATATTCTTTTTTAAAAACAACGTTATGACATGGGATTTCATAAATTAGTTTTTCACGCTCAGCAAATTTAAATATGAGTGAGAGGGAATGATGTATGCTTTCTACATAATTACGAGAGTAGTTTTTAGAGAGGTCTGTGATTAAGCTTTGATAAGTCCGGTAATTAATATCTTCAATTTTTCTATGCCCCCATAGTGGAAGTACTTTTTTGAGTGCTTTTTTTCGTATATATAGTGTTCCGGGTTTTACACTTTGCTCGTATATGGACATTGACTACAGCCAAGGGATAGATCCAGTGTTGCCATCTTTTTGACCCACCAATGACATCCATTTGATCCACCGTTGCCATACGAGATCCACATAAA
>NZ_JAFBDK010000031.1 GCF_016908195.1 Jeotgalibacillus terrae | reverse complement strand
ACGGAAGTTAAGCTCTTCAGCGCCGATGGTAGTTGGGGGTTTCCCCCTGTGAGAGTAGGACGTCGCTAGGCACTTTGAAAAAGTCTTTCCTTTAGAGGGAAGGCTTTTTTTGTGCGCGTAAAAGAGAAGGGCCGGATACTGAAGGGCATGTAGGGCAAAGTGCTGGAGACCTGAAGGCATCAAGGGCAAAAGGCTGGAATCCCAAGTGCATGAAGTGCAAAGAGCCAGGATCCTAAAGTCATTAACAGAAAAAGGACCCTTCAAACTGATGGTTATTCCCATCAGCCACCCCAGTCTTAATTTAATCCGCATGACCCATCAATGCAGCAAAAACACTCTCATCCCCTCAGGTACCTGATGCGCTGCATAGGTGAGGAAACTTTTGATCACTGGATAATCTGTTGTTTCTTTATAAGTCATACACCGGTGCCACCATTCTGTTTCGTAGCGCGCAAGCATACTGAGGCTGTAGAGAATCAGATAGTGGGTTTGCATATTGTGTAAGGACGGATAGGGCTCATGCAGTGAATTGAATAATTGCTGTATATCACAGGTGATTGTTCTTGGTGAGCAATGAAGCAGTTTTTCTGAGAATGTTGTGTATAGCCCGTGTTTTTGTATTTTGACGGTGTCTTCTAAAAAGGTGTAATGTTGCTTTTTGATTTTACGGGAAGATACGCCATGAGCGAGCTGATTTGTTTTTTCGGGATGAAAAGGGTCTTTCATCGTGATAGCTGCTTTGATTAGGTGGATCATCCCGTAGAATTGCAGGACAGGCTGAATGAAGACAGTCGAGTGAGCTGCCTGCTGGTAAAATAGTTCGGCGTGTTCAATGTGCGCACATAATGCGGGTGCTTTTTCAATGGCCAGTTGTTCAGAATGAGTGATCCCTGCTGCTGTATAACGGGTGAATAAAAGCTGTGTAACATGGTGTTTGGCGTATAGGGGCAGGTAGTGCTGCCAGATAAAGTCGGACGTCATACAAAAAATCTCCCAACTATTCTTAATAATCGAACTTATTCCTTCAATATTGACACGCGGTTGGCCGGCTGATAACCTTACAATAATATTTTTGAGACGGGGAGGAAATTGACAATGTGGGAAACGAAATTTGCTAAAGAAGGTTTGACGTTTGATGATGTACTGCTGGTCCCGGCGAAATCTGAGGTATTACCGCGTGATGTTGATCTGTCAGTTGAGCTTACGGATACGATTAAACTGAATGTACCAATTATCAGTGCAGGTATGGATACGGTGACTGAAGCTGCAATGGCGATTGCGATGGCCCGTGCAGGCGGTCTTGGTGTCATTCATAAGAATATGAGTATTGAAGCACAGGCTGAGCAGGTTGAGCGTGTAAAGCGTTCTGAGAGTGGTGTCATCACAGATCCGTTTTTCCTGACTCCTGATCATCAGGTTTTTGATGCAGAGCATCTGATGGGCAAATATCGTATTTCCGGTGTACCAATTGTTAATGATATGAATGAGCAGAAGCTTGTGGGGATTATTACAAACCGCGACCTTCGTTTCATTCAGGATTACTCTATTAAAATTGATGAAGTCATGACAAAAGAGAACCTTGTAACAGCTTCAGTTGGCACGACTTTACATGAAGCTGAAAGTATTCTCCAGCAATATAAGATCGAGAAACTTCCATTAGTAGATAATGACGGTATTTTAAAAGGGTTAATTACGATTAAAGATATCGAAAAGGTTATCGAATTCCCGAACTCTGCAAAAGATTCGCAGGGACGTCTTTTAGTGGCTGCTTCAGTCGGTGTGACAGCAGATGCTGAAAAGCGTGTGCAGCAGCTCGTAAAAGCAGGCGTTGATGCACTTGTAATCGATACAGCGCACGGTCACTCACAAGGCGTGCTGGATACCATTGCACTGATCCGTAACTCATTCCCTGATGTAGTCATTATCGCAGGAAATGTGGCGACTTCTGAAGGAACAAAGGCACTGATCGAAGCTGGTGCTGACGTTGTCAAAGTTGGGATCGGACCAGGTTCAATCTGTACAACACGTGTTGTTGCCGGTGTTGGTGTACCACAGATCACGGCAGTGTATGACTGTGCAACTGAAGCACGTAAACACGGTAAGTCTATTATTGCCGATGGCGGAATTAAGTATTCAGGCGATATCGTGAAGGCACTGGCTGCAGGCGGACATGCTGTCATGCTTGGAAGCCTGCTTGCAGGTACGACTGAAAGCCCAGGTGAAACGG
Source organism: Jeotgalibacillus terrae (assembly GCF_016908195.1). Taxonomy (GTDB): domain Bacteria; phylum Bacillota; class Bacilli; order Bacillales; family Jeotgalibacillaceae; genus Jeotgalibacillus; species Jeotgalibacillus terrae. The sequence continues at coordinate 18,575 of NZ_JAFBDK010000031.1, read as the reverse complement.
AAATCTTCCAGGGACGCCGCTTCAAGGTTTACCGTGGAATGGGTTCAATGGCTGCAATGGAAAAAGGCTCAAAAGACCGTTACTTCCAGGAAGATGCGAAAAAACTTGTACCTGAAGGCATCGAAGGTCGTACAGCTTATAAAGGACCGCTTGCAGATACTGTTTATCAACTAGTCGGCGGGATCCGCAGCGGAATGGGCTATTGCGGTTCTAAGAATCTGTTCGAACTGCGTGAAGAAGCACAGTTTATCCGTATGACGGGTGCAGGTCTTCGCGAAAGCCACCCGCACGATGTACAGATTACAAAAGAATCTCCAAACTACTCATTATAATTAAATGCAACATTCGACACACACAAAGCAGGGCTCTGTTCTTACAGGAGTCCTGCTTTTTTGTCACTGAACAGTGCTAATCTGGCTATACTTTTTAGCTTATATGTATGGTAAAATGTCAAAAGTGTACATAGAAAAGCGTAAGCGCCTCGAACAGGCCCGACAAGCATAAGACGCGTTGAGAAAAATGGGCGGTCTTTCCCATTTTATCTGGGTAGCTTATGACTCGAGGGCCTAGGCGCTGAAGCTGGACAATAGAAAAGCGTAAGGCGCTTGGTCAGATCCGACAGGCATAAGACGCGGAGCGGAAAGCGGGCGAATTTTCCCGATTGCCGATGCGTGGCTTATGACCCGAGGATCTAGCGCCTGAAGCTGGACACGGATAACTTATCGGAGGTCTAACATGTTTAAAACAAACGTATTACGTAAAGCGACAGCAGGTGCGCTTGCGTTGGGATTATTTTTTGGAAGTGGTGCATTTACCCACGAAGCAAAAGCAAATGTGATTCAGAACTGGCAGGTTGATGCAGCGATTTTACTTGAAGCAGAAACAGGTAAAGTATTATTTGCAGAGAATGCAGATACGCAGCTTGGTGTGGCAAGTATGACCAAGATGATGACTGAGTACCTTCTACTTGAAGCGATCGCAAACGGAGAAGTGTCATGGGACGATCAGTATACTGTAACGGATAAGACGTATGAAATATCTCAGGATACATCACTGAGTAATGTGCCGCTGCGTAATGGTGAGCAGTATTCGATTCAGGAGCTTTATGAATCAATGGTGATCTATTCAGCAAATGCATCAACCATTGCACTTGCAGAGACAGTAGCGGGCTCTGAAGGAGAGTTTGTTAAGCTGATGAATGAAAAGGCGGCTGAACTCGGACTTGATGATTATAATTTTGTGAATTCAAGCGGTCTGAATAATTCAGATATGAAAGGTTACCATCCGGAAGGTACTGGGGCAGATGAAGAAAATGTGATGTCAGCACGTGCTACGGCAAAGCTTGCTTATCATCTGTTAAATGATTTCCCTGAAGTACTTGAAACGTCAAGTATTCCTAAGAAAATTTTCCGTGAAGGTACCGATGATGCAACTGAAATGGAAAACTGGAATTTCATGCTGCCTTCTTTAGTATTTGAATATGAAGGCGTTGACGGGATTAAAACAGGTACAACTGATTTTGCAGGGTATACCTTTACAGGTACTGCAGAGCGTGACGGTATGCGTCTGATCTCTGTTGTGATGAATGCGACAAATGAAAATGGTGTCGGTTCTTATGCTGCGCGCTTTGGTGCAACAACTGAACTGTTTGACTACGGTTTCGGCAATTTCTCTATGCAGGAAATTCTGCCGGCCAATTATACAGTAGAAGGTCAGGAAACACTTCCTGTTGATAAAGGAACAGAAGATACTGTGGACATTGAGTCAATGGAGCCGGTACAAGTGATCCTTGAAAACGGGCAGGATCCTGCAACCTTCACACCTGAACTGATGCTTGATGAATCTCTTTTAAATGAAGATGGTGAACTGACAGCACCAATTGAAGAAGGTTCACAGGTAGGGACAATCAGCCTTGCATCTGCAGCGGGCGAATACGGTTTCCTTGATGAAAGCATGGCGTCATCTCTTGAAACTGAAGTCGTTACAACAGAAGCAGTAGAAAAAGCCAACTGGTTCGTACTCAGCATGCGTGCAGTCGGCGGATTCTTCGGCGGCCTGTGGGATACAATCGTGACAACGGTTAAAGGCTGGTTCTGATAAAATAAATATTCAATACTTTAATGCGCTAAAAACATTGATTAAATAAGGTTTTTAGCACCATTTAGCGCTTTAAAAGCACTTCGTGTCTTGACACGGAGTGCTTTTTTAGTGAAGATAAAGATTGGGAGAACGAAAAGCTTATGGTGCTTATTTAGAGCCCTGAGCTGGATCGTTAATCCCGACTAATAAGATCAAATTTTACCAGTTCTATTGAAGTACAGGGCATGTTCTCTGGACTTCTTGAGCTGTTCTACAGGATGAAGGAGGCTTTTACCATGAATACAGGTACGGATCGTGTAAAAAGAGGAATGGCTGAGATGCAAAAAGGCGGCGTGATTATGGACGTTGTCAACGCAGAGCAGGCTAAGTTAGCAGAGGCAGCAGGTGCGGTAGCAGTTATGGCACTTGAGCGTGTGCCATCTGATATTCGTAAAGAAGGCGGAGTTGCCCGTATGGCAGATCTTCGCATTGTAGAAGAGGTTATGAGCGCGGTAAGTATTCCGGTCATGGCAAAAGCAAGAATCGGGCATATCACAGAAGCCCGCGTACTTGAATCAATGGGTGTAGATTATATAGATGAAAGTGAAGTATTAACACCAGCGGATGAAGAGTATCACTTAATGAAGAGTGATTTCACTGTACCATTCGTATGCGGATGCCGCGACCTTGGTGAAGCAGCACGCCGTATCGGCGAAGGTACATCAATGCTTCGTACCAAGGGTGAGCCTGGAACAGGTAACATCGTAGAAGCAGTACGCCACATGCGTAAAGTTAACGGACAGATCCGTAAAGTCGTGAATATGTCTAAAGATGAGCTGATGACTGAAGCGAAATTGCTTGGTGCGTCATTTGACCTTCTTTTAGAAATTAAAGAACTTGGACGTTTGCCGGTTGTGAACTTCGCTGCAGGCGGCGTGGCAACACCAGCGGATGCTGCACTGATGATGGAGCTTGGCGCTGACGGTGTATTCGTAGGGTCTGGGATCTTCAAGTCAGATAACCCTGAAAAGTTTGCACGTGCGATCGTTGAAGCAACAACGCACTATCAGGATTACGAATTAATCGCAAAAGTATCAAAAGAACTTGGTACAGCGATGAAAGGGATGGAAATCTCATCACTATCATTAGAAGACCGCATGCAGGAGCGCGGTTGGTAAGAAAGGGCTGATCATCATGACAACAATTGGTGTTTTAGGATTACAGGGAGCGGTTCGCGAACATGTCCGTTCAATCGAAGCAGGCGGTGCCAAAGCGGTTGTCGTGAAGAAAGCAGAACAGCTCACAAATATTGACGGATTAATATTACCAGGCGGAGAAAGCACAACGATGCGCCGCCTGATTGATGTATATGGTTTAATGGAGCCGCTGAGAGCATTTGCTGCTTCAGGCAAGCCGATGTTTGGTACATGTGCAGGACTGATCCTGCTTGCAGGAGAAATTGCGGGATATGATGAGCCTCACCTTGGCGTGATGGACGTTGTCGTTGAGCGGAATTCATTCGGCCGTCAGAAGGAAAGCTTTGAAGCGGACCTGATGATTACAGGTATTGAAGGAGATCCTTACACAGCGGTCTTTATCCGTGCGCCGCATATTGTATCAGCCGGACCTGATACACAAGTGCTGGCCACTCACAATGACCGGATTGTCCTTGCGCGTCACGGGCAATTTCTCGGCTGCTCATTCCATCCGGAGCTGACAGAGGACCACCGTTTAACTGAGTATTTCATCAAAATGGTAGAATCTCCAGCTGTTGTAATATAAAAAACAGTTGATCTTTTCCGGATCGTGTAGTAACCTAATTTTTATCATAACAAACGAAAAGCTGTGACAGAAAACAGTAGCGGAATGTGCTTATTCAAGAGAGCCTGCGGCCGGTGTGAGCAGGTATAAGACGTTCGCGAATCCATTCTGGAGCGGGAATCCGAAATCAAAGTAAGATTCCACGGGCAGGCACCGTTATGCCTTAAGCGGAAAGTACATATGTGCTTTCAACCAGGGTGGTATCGCGGGCTTCAACTCTCGTCCCTTATTATTTTTATAATAAGGGGCGGGAGTTTTTTGTTTGCGTAGAGAGGGGCCAGACCCGCTTCTACTCACAGCTTTTCAACTAACCAAAAGGAGGAATCATCATGTTGGATTTAAAACGTTTACGTAATAATTTTGACGAGATAAAAGATAAGATGGCAAAACGCGGGGAGGACCTGAAGGATTTTGATCAGTTCCAGGCACTTGATCAGGAACGCCGCGAGCTGATTACGAAAACAGAAGAGAAGAAGAGCCGCCGTAATGAAGTGTCTCAGGAAATCGCGCAGATGAAGCGTGAGAAGAAGAATGCAGATGATGTGATTGCTGAAATGCGCGGTCTTGGGGATGAGATTAAGCAGATTGACGAGCGTCTGCGTGAAGTGGAAGAGAAGCTTGAAACACTGCTGCTTTCTATTCCAAACGTACCGCATGACAGTGTACCGATTGGTGATACTGAGGATGATAACGTTGAAATCCGTAACTGGGGTAACATTCGAGACTTCGATTTTGAAGCAAAGCCTCACTGGGACGTGGCAACAGATCTTGAGATGCTTGATTTTGAACGTGCCGCAAAAGTAACCGGCAGCCGCTTCGTCTTTTACAAAGGTGCAGGCGCACGTCTTGAGCGCGCGCTGATCAACTTTATGATGGATCTTCATCAGGATCAGCACGGCTACACTGAAATGCTGCCGCCATACCTTGTGAACCGTGCAAGTATGACAGGTACCGGCCAGCTGCCGAAGTTCGAAGAGGATGCTTTCCGTATCGAAAAGGAAGACTTCTTCCTTGTGCCGACGTCTGAAGTGCCTGTGACAAACTTCCACCGTGATGAAATTTTAAAAATCGAGGATCTGCCTAAAGCATATGTTGCTTACAGCGCGAACTTCCGCTCTGAAGCAGGATCTGCCGGCCGTGATACGCGCGGACTGATCCGTCAGCACCAGTTCAACAAAGTCGAGCTTGTCCGTTTTGCAAAGCCTGAAGAGTCTTACGAAACGCTTGAAATGCTGACAGGTCACGCTGAAAAAGTACTCCAGCTGCTTGAACTGCCATACCGCGTGATGAGCATGTGTACAGCGGACCTTGGTTTTACAGCTGCGAAGAAATACGATATCGAAGTATGGATTCCAAGCTACGGTACGTACCGTGAGATCTCTTCTTGCAGTAACTTTGAAGACTTCCAGGCGCGCCGTGCAAATATCCGCTTCCGCCGCGAGCCGAATGCAAAGCCTGAACACGTGCATACGTTAAACGGCAGCGGCCTGGCAATCGGCCGTACAGTAGCCGCAATCTTAGAGAACTATCAGCAGGAGGACGGCAGCCTGCTTGTTCCTGAAGTACTGCAGCCTTATATGGGTGGTAAAAAGGTTATTTCTAAATAAGTGAGCTGAGAGCTGTCCCCCTGGGTGGGGCAGCTCTTTTTTTGATATTGTACCGGTCAATCAGAAGTTCCTAAAAACTCTCTGCTTGACGTTTCGATACCATCAGGCGTATCATATCTTATAAACTTATATTCCGATCAGAAAGGTATGATATAGATATGTCTCAACCTCTTTCTATCCCGCGTCCGCTCGTTCGTACGAACCAGTGGACCATTGTTCTGACCGTTGCAGCAGTCTGGATCACAGGCTTCCATCATTTATTACTCATTCCGCTGCTTGCCGGTCTTGGTGGCGTCTTATTTAACTTTAATCCGGTTATGCGTCTTGCTAAACAGTTTTTGAAGAAACCGATGAGTAGCTATATCCCTGAGGATCGTGCAGATCAGCGCTTTAATCAGACGCTCGCTGTATTTTTCCTGAGCGGCGGCTATATTTCTTTCATTTTAGGGTGGACAATTGCAGCCTATGCCTTTACAATAATGGTTGTGACTGCGGCATCAGTTGCGATCATGGGCTTTTGTGTCGGATGTTTTATACGTTTTCAATGGAAACAGTGGCAGTACCGCCGCACGAAAGCATCAAAAAGTTTTTCTTAAAATCTTCTAAAAAAGATTGACGGGAACTTTCAGCCATGATATTATAGTTCTTGTCGACAGGGAGGTATACCCAAGTCCGGCTGAAGGGATCGGTCTTGAAAACCGACAGGGGTGTAACAGCCCGCGGGGGTTCGAATCCCTCTACCTCCTCCATAATTTTTAAATTAAACATCAACGCGCATAAATTGGAGAAAGTCACTGCTTCGGCAGTGGCTTTTTTGTATGTAAAAACAATGATTTCTTGCTGGCAGTACACTAAAAATGGTGTGCTGTTTTTCTTTATCGCAAAAAATCGCGAATTTTCCCGACTCCTAATACTAAAAATAAGAACGTATGTTTGGTATAATGGCAAAAAGGAGGGATTATATGCAAAAAAAATTATATGATATCGCTGTGAACATGCGCAGCGGCGGGGAAAGAGAGACATTAGAGTTGCTGTCGACGTTTGAACCGGTTATTCATAAATACGGCCGCTTGCTTCATGGTGAGGATACCGAACAGGATCTGAAGCTCCATTTACTGAAAGCTGCCCGAAAAATGCCGCTTGAACAGCTGAAAGAGAAAAACAATAAAGTAATCTTCAGCTATCTCGCAAAATCTTTAAAGTATGAATTTATTCGTTTATCAAAAAAGAACAGTAAGAAAATCGAAATTGAACAAGCCTTTGAGGTGAAAAATGTAGCAGACGAAGCGGCTATGAATTCAGAGATGGAATTACTGGAGATGATGGAGGTCTTAACAAAACAGGAGTCATTTGTAATTGAGTGTATGTATGTCAATGATCTGTCTGCTACAGAACTTTCCCAATATATGAAGATATCAAGACAGGCTGTGAATCAGACAAAAAACAGAGCGCTTGAGAAAATCAAATGTCTGTATTTTGGACATGAAAAAGAGAAAAGGAAGCCATCAGATTCGAAGTAGTGACCAGACCACAAGAATAGATGCTCCTTTTCCCTGTCTCAATTATAGCTTATTTGAGATGGGAATTCATGCATGAAAAACCCGGCGGTGTATCGGCACACCGCCGGGTTTTTCTTACCCTCCATCCTTCTTCAGCAACAGCTCAATCAGCTGCAGCGTCTCTTCAAGCTTCCGGTTCGTCTCAAAAAACTTATCCTCCCGCTCCTTATTCATCCGCAGCACATAAAACAGCAATCCCGCAAACAAAACCGCAAACACACCCTGCGTCGACAGTACATCAATCAGAATTTTCTCCATCAAAAAATCCCCCTTTTACTCTATATAAAAGGAGGATTGCGGCATATTGTAAACATTGTAATTGATTTTTTCTTAGAACGGCTCACTCAGCTGGTCCTTGGAGTGGAGGGCGAAGACTCCCGCCCCAGGAAGGGACAGGTGAGACCCCGCAGAGCGAAGCTCGAGGAGGCTCACCGCCCGGGGGCAGGAAAGCGAAGCCCTCCACGGAAAGGACCAGCGGTTTCAAAGATTTACTTCTTCAAAAGCGAAGTCTGCTGAATAAACGAGCCGATTTTCTCAAGAATCGGATCAATCGAATCAGGATTCTTCACAAGATCATAATCATTAATATTCAGTCTCAGCACCGGACATGCATTAAACGAATCAATCCAGTTCTCATAGCGCTGGTGCATCTCTTCCCAATAAGCAAGCGGCGTTTCCTGCTCCATTGGACGGCCTCTTGCCTGAATGCGCGTTACAATATCATCCAGTGACCCTTCAAGATAGACAAGCAGACTCGGGTGAGGGAAGTAAGGCGTCATCACCATTGCTTCAAAAAGACTTGTATACGTTTCATAATCTACAGGTGACATGGTGCCTTTTTCATAATGCATTTTCGCAAAAATACCTGTATCTTCATAGATCGAGCGGTCCTGAATAAAGCCGCCTCCGTACTCAAACATACGCTTTTGTTCCTTGAAGCGTTCTGCCAGGAAGTAAACCTGCAGATGGAAGCTCCACTTTTCAAAGTCTTTATAGAATTTATCAAGGTAAGGGTTCGCTTCAACCTTTTCAAAAGATGTTCTGAATTGAAGGTGTTCAGCGAGTTTTTGCGTCATTGTTGATTTGCCGACGCCGACTGTGCCGGCAATTGTAATCACGGCATCATTCGGGATACCGTAGCGTTCACGTGCGTTCATAGGGTTGTACTCCTTTTAAGTAATGATTCTTCGACCTTTTGCAGGACTTGTCCGAGGTCTTGTTCATAGTTGACGAAATCGATCTCGTCACCGTTGATCCGCAGTACCGGAATTTCCGGGTGCGTTTTTTCGAAGTGATGAATGAATTCATCGTAATCTGCTGAGAGCTGCTCTAAGTAAAGCGGGCTCATATCTCTTTCGAATTCACGTCCGCGCAGCTTTACGCGTTTTAGCAGTGTCTCAAGGCTTGCATGAAGATAGACAACCACATTTGGCTTTGGCATATCAGCCGTTAAAATGCGGTACACTTCAAGATACTTATCGTATTCCTCGGGGCGAAGCGTGCGTTTGGCGAAAATGATGTTTTTGAAAATGTGGTAATCTGCAGCGACAGGTTTCTGGGCTGACAGATAGTGACGCTGAATATCGCTCAGCTGCTTATAGCGGTTGCAGAGAAAGAACATCTCTGTCTGGAAGCTCCACTCGTCAATGTTTGAGTAGAATTTATCTAAAAAAGGATTCTCATCGACAATCTCTTTTAACAAATGAAAATCAAAGTGTGAGGAAATGGCTTTTGCAAGTGACGTCTTACCGACGCCAATCGGCCCCTCCACTGTAATAAACGGAATGGTTGTCATTCTCGTTTCCTCCTTGTTCTCCAGTCAAGCCGGTTCAGTTCGCACCCGTTATTGTACCATAATCAACAGGTGAAAAGTAGGCGTGATCCGACGAAAAAAGACAAGGAGTGTGATATCACGCTCCTTGTCCGTATGAAAAATTTATCTGAGCTTTACAGAGGTGAACTGGTCGCCGAGCAGCAGCCAGTTTTGAGGAAAAGAAAGGCCGAGTTTCCAGTAACTCATCCCGCGCAACTTCAATTCTTTTAACAGATCAAACTTCGCCTGAATGGACCGGGCGTCCTCGAACCAGATGATGTGATCCTTTCCATCAGCCGTGTACTCAATAAATGGTGCTTGGGCGGTTGTGTCATACTGGATCGGCACGCCTTGTGTGGCGGCGATTTCGATTGCCTGCTGCGGACTGATTGCACGCGCCTGGGAGCCCTGGACAAACGGCAGCGTCCAGTCATAGCCGTAAAGGTTCTGCCCCATCATGATTTTATTTGCAGGTATTTCAGTGAGGGCATATTCAAGCACGTCTCTCACCGGACCGATTGGCGAGACTGCCTGCGCGGGTCCGCCGCTGTAGCCCCATTCATATGTCATGATAACCACGAAGTCCACAACTTCACCGATCGCCTTGTAATTATGCGCCTCATACCATCTGCCTGGCTGGTCCGCACGCGTTTTCGGTGCAAGGGCAGCTGAGACGAGCCAGCCTTCCTGCGCGTAACGCTCTTTTGCTTTTGCTAAAAATGCGGTATACGCTTCTTCATCTTGAGGGCGCAGATATTCAAAATCAAAATGAATATCCCTGAATCCATATTGCTTTGCGGTTGTTTCTATATTATCCAGCAGATTATCCTGCACCGTCATGTCATTTAAAAGAATCCGCCCGAGTTCATCGTTAAAGCCGCCTTCTTCAAGATTCGTGATTACCATCATCAGGGTATTGCGGTTAGCGTCAGCAATCGGCACGAACGGTTCGACCGGCAGCGTGCTGAGTGAGCCGTCGCGCTTTGCCTGAAAACTGAACGGGGCGAGATAAGTTAAATAGGGAGCGGCCTCCCTTGTCCGCAGCAGAATATTTTCAGAAACGGTTTCACCAAAAGGTTCTGCATAGGCATTAAACTCTGCAGATGTTTTAGGTTTTGGCGGTAAATAAAGCCGCCACCCGATTGCAAGCGGCTGTTCAGGTGATAACCCGTTGATTGAGGCGAGTTCCTGATAAGTGATACCGGCTTTCTGGGCGATTGAATAGAGGGAGTCCCCAGCCTGAACGAAATAAAAGCTGCCGGTAATCGGGATTACGAGTGCCTGCCCCGGTACAAGCTGATCAGGATTAGGAAGCTGGTTGGCATCAGCAATCTGCTGAGGGGTAATGGAGTAAAGTGCGCTGACTGTAAACAGGTTCTCACCCGGTTGGACGACGTGAATTTGCATAAAGAACTCCTTTCACTTTTAGAGAAAATAGACGCTATTTTCAACTATATGATAGAATCAGAAAAAAATGAGCAAAGGGCGAATGTGATGACTGAACGCGATGAATACTGGATGCAGCGGGCGATAGAGGAAGCGAAAAAAGCTGAAGCGATCCGTGAAGTGCCAATCGGGGCTGTGATAGTTAAAGATGACGAAATGATCGCCTCTGCCTATAATCTTCGCGAAACTACGCAGAATGCTGTCACACATGCCGAGCTGCTCGCAATTGAAAAAGCATGTGACGCAGTTGGCAGCTGGCGCCTTGAGAACACAACGCTCTATGTCACGCTTGAGCCATGTCCGATGTGCAGCGGTGCGATCCTGCTGTCACGCGTGGACCGGGTTGTCTATGGTGCGCGTGATCCAAAAGCCGGGTGCGCTGGCAGTCTGATGAATTTACTTGAGGATGACCGCTTTAACCATCGCTGTGAAGTGGTGCCGGATGTACTTGGAGAAGCATGTGGTCAGATGCTGACGGATTTTTTCAGAAGGCTGCGTGAGGAAAAGAAATTGAAGAGACAGATGTTAAAAGATCCTGATTGATTTTTCTGTCTACAGGTAGTATACTAAATCTTGCGTCGTCAAAAGGCGCAAATGAATATTGGTCTCATTTTTGCCGTGCTAGGTGGGGAATTAGCGGTGCCCTGTATTCGCAATCCGCTCTAGCGAAACTGAATCCCTTCTCGAGGCTGCCATGCTTCATGGTCTGCCTTCTGTAAGTGGTGTTGACGTTTGGGTCCTGCGCAATGGGAATTCATGAACCATGTCAGGTCCGGAAGGAAGCAGCATTAAGTGGAACCTCTCATGTGCCGCGGGATAGCCTGAACCGAGCTAACTGCAGGAGTAACGCATGGGGCTGTCAGTCGACAGAAGGTGCACGGCATTTTAATTTTTATATAATCAAAGTCATCCCGGATTCCGGGGTGGCTTTTTTGTTTTATATTGCGGTCGGGGCTGGTGTGTGAACCGGAGCGGTGTTTGGGTCTTACTACCTGAAGTGTCGAACGTCAACTGCTGAACGTCGAACATGGTGGTGTGAAACGCGAACCCGCCACGTTAAGTGCCGAACACAAAAGGTCAAAACGCGAACTGCCACACGCTTTGTGTGCTGATAGAATAGGTCAAATTACACGATTCCACGAACATCAGCGATTTTTCTCCGAATCAACACGTCTTTTCTCTGAACAACAGCTGTTAACTTCTGAACATGATCATCTTTTCTGAGAACCCCACCCCGCATGTATCCACCAAGTCTAAAAAACCCATAAAAACCCACACAAATCCCATTATCTGGGCGTTTCCTGAATCATTTTTAAAGGTATGTTAACCTTAAATACATTACAACTGAAAAGGGGAAGTCATATGAATCCGAAAAAGTCACCAGTATTTTCGATTTCTGTGGGACTCGCAGTCGCTTTTGTGCTTGTTGGTGTGTTATTTACCGACCAGCTTAATGCGGGACTTGCGACAGCACAATCATTTATGTTTGAAACGTTCGGGTGGTATTACCAGCTGCTTGTGACGGGGATGTTTCTATTTGCGGTTTATTTAGCATTCGGCCGTTTTGGTAAAATTAAGCTTGGACCACAGGATGGAAAGCCTGAGTTCAGCAGGCCGGTCTGGTTTTCAATGCTGTTTTCAGCAGGGATTGGGATCGGGTTATTCTTTTACGGCGTATCTGAGCCAATTGGTCATTTTTCTTCACCGCCTTATGGGGAAGGCGGGACACCGGCTGATGCAGTTAGTGGTGTAGCCTACACCTGGCTTCACTGGGGCTTTCACGCATGGGCGATCTACGCACTTGTTGCACTTGCACTCGCACTCCAGCAATTCCGCTACAATACTCCGGGTTTAATGAGTTCTACGCTTTATTCCGTATTAGGTTCACGAGTAAAAGGACCGATTGGACATACAGTTGATATCATCGCAGTGTTTGCCACGCTGTTTGGCGTTGCCGCATCTCTTGGGTTGGGTGCCCAGCAGGTGAACTCCGGACTTGTATTCCTGTTTGATGCGCCATACAACTTTACTGTTCAGCTGATTATTATGATGATTATCACTGTTATTTTTGTCATTTCAGCATCCACCGGTATTCATAAAGGAATCAAATACTTAAGTACCATCAATATTTCGATTTCATTTATCTTTTTAGTGTTTATTTTTATCACAGGTCCGACCCTGTTTATGTTAAATATGTTTGTATCAGGTCTCGCCGAATACTTATCTATATTTATACCGATGTCACTGCAGGTGAACCCTGTTAATGAACAGGCTTCGAGCTGGACAGAGGGCTGGACGATTTTCTACTGGGCATGGTGGATTTCATGGACACCGTTTGTCGGAATGTTTATTGCCCGTATTTCTAAAGGGAGAACGATCCGCGAATTTATCGTGGGTGTCATCTTAGTACCAAGTTTTGTTATGTTTATCTGGTTCGCTTTTGTCGGCGGGACAGGGATTTATTATGAGTTATATGAGGGGCTTGAAGTATCTGCGCAGTCACTTGAGACAGCACTGTTTTATGTGCTGCAGGAGCTTCCGTTCACAGCCTTTATGTCATTTTTCACAATTATCATCGTAACGATCTTTTTCGTTACAACAGCTGACTCCGCCACTTTCGTATTAGGGATGCAGTCAACAAACGGGAACCTGAATCCATCAACGCGCATCAAAATCACATGGGGCGTTCTGTTCGTTTCGATTACATCGATACTGCTGTTAGTCGGCGGTCTCCAGGCATTCCAGACAGCGATTGTGATCAGTGCGCTGCCGCTGTCGTTCATTGTCATACTCATGTGCGTAGGGCTTGTGAAAACGTTGAATAAAGAAGTGAAAGGCAAAAAGTCATAGTTTAAAATCTGTATGATTTCCTCCTCTATTTCTAAGTGTCAGAAGCGCGGATTTGCGTTATACTGAAGGGAGGAAATCATTACAGATGAGGAGGGTACACCAATGGCTTATCAAGCGTTATACCGCGTGTGGCGCCCACAGGAATTTGCTGATGTTGTAGGGCAGCAGCACGTGACAAAAACGCTGCAGAACGCCCTCTTACAGGAGAAAATTTCTCATGCTTATTTATTTTCCGGCCCCCGTGGTACCGGAAAGACAAGTGCGGCGAAAATTTTAGCCAAAGCGGTGAACTGTGAGCACGCACCAGTCAAAGAACCGTGTAATGAATGTGCGATCTGTAAAGGAATCACAGACGGTTCCATTTCTGATGTGATTGAACTCGATGCCGCATCCAATAACGGTGTCGATGAAATCCGTGATATTCGTGACAAAGTAAAATACGCGCCGAATGAAGGGCGCTATAAAGTATATATCGTCGATGAAGTGCATATGCTGACGCCCGGGGCTTTTAATGCGTTACTTAAAACGCTTGAAGAACCGCCAAAGCATGTCATCTTTATCCTCGCAACAACAGAGCCGCATAAAATCCCACTGACGATCATTTCACGCTGCCAGCGCTTTGATTTCAAACGAATCACAGCTCATGACATCACAGGAAGAATGAAGCACATTGCAGAAGCGTCCGGTGTGACAGTTGAAGAAAGAGCACTTCATATCATTGCCCGGACTGCTGAAGGCGGGATGCGTGATGCACTCAGTCTGCTTGATCAGGCGATTTCATTCAGCGGCGAGCAGGTCGAAGTAGAAGATGCGCTCACTGTAACAGGTTCAATCGGTCAGGAGCAGCTGACGAATCTTGTGAAAGCGATTATTGATCAGGATACCCCTCAGGCACTCGACGCCATTCATCGTCTGCTTGAAGAAGGGAAAGATCCGCTCAGACTGATTGAGGATCTCATTTTATACAGCCGGGATCTCTTACTGTTTAAAACAGCACCTGAGCTTGAGGATTCACTTGAACGTGTATTGTCAGATGATGCATTTAAAGCGATTGCAGAAACTGTGGAATCTGATCTGCTGTATCAATATATTGAAGTGCTCAATAAAACGCAGCAGGAGATGAGAATGTCCAATCATGCCAGAACCCATTTAGAGGTGGCGGCAGTGAAGCTGTCTCAATCTGAGCGGCCGAAAACATCCCAGGCGGCGGATATTCCTGATCTGCAGCAGCTGATCAACAGAGTGAACCAGTTAGAAGGAGAGCTCAAAAAACTGAGGGCAACCGGTGTACAGGAGGAACAGGCGCAGCCCGCTGCAGCCCCGGCTGCGAAAAAGCAGACGCGTCAAAGTACATTCAAAGCACCAGCCGGCAGAATTAAAGAAGTGCTCAGAAATGCAACGAAGGATGACATTGCGCAGATCAAAAACCGCTGGGGAGATATGCTTGAGAGTATGAACCGCCAGCAGCTCAGATCACTGACAGCGCTTTTAAATGAAGCTGAGCCAGTTGCAGCATCTCAGGACACTTTTGTGTTAAAATTTAAATATGAGATTCATTGCAAAATGGCAATGGAAAACAATAAGCTGACTGACACAATGCCTTCTATTCTGCAGGAGCTTACCGGCACATATTATTCAGTGATCGGTGTACCTGAAGATCAGTGGCTCGATATTCGTGAGGACTTTATTCAGCAGCAGGATGAACCTGAGGGAGACGGTGAAGCGAAAGAAGATCCGCTGATTGAAGAAGCAAGGAAACTTGTCGGCTCAGACTTACTCGATATTCAAGACTAAATTATTCGGAGGTAATACACATGCGTGGTGGAGGAAATATGCAAGGTATGATGAAGCAGATGCAGAAAATGCAGAAGCAAATGGCAAAGGCACAGGAAGAACTTGGAGAAAAGCGCCTGACTGGTACAGCTGGCGGCGGAATGGTGACAGTCACTGTTTCAGGTCACAAAGAAGTAGTAGATGTAGAGATTAAAGAAGAGGTTGTAGACCCGGACGACATCGAAATGCTGCAGGACCTTGTTTTAGCCGCAACAAACGAGGCAATGAAAGCAGCTGACGAATTGACCAACTCTACAATGGGACAGTTCACTAAAGGCATGAACCTACCGGGGATGTTTTAATACGTGCACTACCCGGAACCGATATCCAAGCTGATCGACAGCTTCATGAAACTGCCAGGCATTGGGCCGAAAACAGCGGCCCGGCTGGCGTTTTTTGTATTAGGAATGAAAGAAGACACAGTGCTCGATTTCGCAAAAGCGCTGGTCAACGCCAAGCGGAATCTCGGATTTTGCTCTGTCTGCGGACATATCACAGACCAGGATCCATGCTATATTTGTGAAGATCAAAAGCGCGACCGTTCAATTATCTGTGTCGTTCAGGACCCTAAAGACGTGATTGCGATGGAGAAGATGCGTGAATATACAGGTCTGTATCACGTTCTTCACGGTGCCATTTCTCCAATGGACGGCATTGGTCCTGAAGACATTAACGTGCCTGATCTGCTGAAGCGTCTGCAGGATGATGAAGTACAGGAAGTCATTCTTGCAACCAACCCGAATATTGAAGGGGAAGCTACAGCGATGTATATTTCCAGGCTGCTCCGCCCTTCAGGCATCAAGGTAACCCGTATCGCACACGGTCTTCCTGTAGGTGGCGACCTTGAGTATGCCGATGAAGTGACGCTATCCAAAGCACTTGAAGGAAGAAGAGACGTCTAATCAATAATCGATCCAAAGGAGCTTCGTTATGCTGTTTCGTAAAAAAGGGAAACTGAAAAAAGAGTATGACGAGCGGCTCATTCATTTAATGCAGCAGACAAGGGAAGAATGGCAGCAGCAGAAAAGCCTGTCAGACTTGAGTTTTGAAAAAAGCCCACAAATGATTGCTGAAGAAAAAATGGCCGAAGCACGCTACTTTTATCTATTTAAAGAAGCGCGTCACCGGAAAATTGTCATAAAGTAAAACACCCGCACATAAGATAAGTACAAGACGAAAAGCGTAAGGCGCTTGTTCAGCCCCGACAAGCATAAGACGCACTGAGAAAAATGGGTGACCTTTCCCATTTTCCCAGTGTGGCTTATGACTCAAGGGACTGGCGCCTGAAGCTGGACAAGACGAAAAGCGTAAGGCGCTCGTTCAACTTCTTAAAGGGGGAGTCGTGTACATGATCTGGCTGTGGGTACTCGGAACGCTCACAACTGTCATTTTAATTCTGTCAGTTGGGACCGTTCCTTTTTTAAAATGGCTGTGGCGGTTTGCGACGAAATGGGTGGTCGGTCTTGGCCTGCTGTTTCTCATTAACCGTTTCGGGCAGGAGTACGGATTATATGTTCCGATGAATCCGCTCACCACAGGAATAGCGGGTGTACTCGGTCTGCCGGGGACAGCTGCGCTGGTCTACATTTTTACCCGTTAATACTGAGGTTCCATACAGAAGGGAGCGCAACGACCCTTCTGTATGGAACTTTTTTTATGTTGAATCGTAAAAACAGGTGAGACTTTTATTTCGGGAGGGATGTTAAATGGCACGCTATCGTGTAAGGCCGAGCAAAGGCGCTTCAACATTTGCAATGGCCGGAGGGATTGCATTTCTCGTTTTAGGTATTACAGTTGCGATTCCACAATTCGGTTTGTTTGGCGTCATATGGACACTGATTGCAGCGGGCATTACAATTTTTCATACGATCAATGCTTTTTCTGCTAAAGGCGTCTCGGAATATGATGTGAATATCGAAGACCATCCTTTATCAAGTGCGCCGGGAGATAGTTATGAAGAAAAGATCAGACAGCTGCACCGGTTAAAAGAAGAAGGGCTGATTACTGAAGAAGAGTTTCAAAAGAAGAAAACGGAGCTGTTGAATGAAAAATGGTGAAGGTCTTTGTATGACGTTTTACGTGTAAGGAGGAAAACATGGAAAAGTGGATGGATCAAATGAAAAAGGATTATGATCTGGAAGGCTATACCCCGGTTGAATCTTATATTGAACGTTCTTACAATCCGGTGGAGGGAACCGTCTACACGCTGACCGTTGACTGGCTGCCTCCAGGTACAGGGAAGCGGGAAGAAGAAGATCTTAATCCGGCAGGAACGATCGTCTTAACTTATAACATCACGCATCAATGTTATATCAGAATGATTGTAGTTGGGGATAAAGGCCGTGACAAACTCGTTTTTAAAACAGAACAAGAACTGGATGTCTGGCTGCTGAACCAGACAAGGATGACGCCGGGAGTGGATATGATTAAAAAGAAAACAAATCATGGTGTCTCTTACACTGCAGTCACATCAGGTATCCGATTATCACCGGGAGGATCTGTTGACCTGGAGCTTGATGAACAGCAACGATTAAAGATGTATTCAAAATACGGCGTGTTCCCTTCTGATGAGTGGATACATAAAGAAACATTAACGATTACAAAGCAAGATGTGATCTCTATCGCCCGCAATCAGGTGAAGATATTTGAGATACCTTTTCTTTTTGAAGGAAAACCTTTTTACGCTTTTGAAGAGATTTATGTTAAAAATCATGATCTCACCACGCTGCCGTTTGAACTGGATGAAAGAAATCAGTGGTACGGTCAGCAGTCATACCCGCTTCAGTGGGATCATGCAATCAAAAGAGAGTGGTCATTTAAACCTCCCTTTACTCATCATTCACTTTCGAGGGAGCAATTGGAAAAGCATGAACCACATCCTGCAGCACGTTCATGGACAGAAGAAGAAATTAGTCTGCTGAAAAAAGCTGTTACATCTTATCTTCAAAGTGAGTATCCCGAGGAATCCGGTCAGTGGCAGCTGAGAAGTTTCTTTCGCGAAGATCATTATATAGAAGCATCTATAGATCGTAATGGGAATCGAATTAAGCTTTTTTTAGATGAGAGCTATCAATTGCTAAATGTAATGGATAAACAAAAAATACTCGCACATATGATGCCCGATCAAAAACGATTAGAATCGTCGGAGCGTATTTCATCAGAACAGGCAGCACGGGATATTCTTGCAGCGCTCATTATGACACCTGTCTATGTATTTGATCCGGAATACGGGAAGTATATTCTCTGCTGCAAGCTTGATTCGGATGTTGTGCTGGATGCACGAACAGGACGCGAAATTGATCTTTGAAAAATTAAATTATAAAAAGGGTTGCGTTATTGAAAGAATACATGGTATATTAGTTCTCGTTGCTTCAACAACACAGCACACAATCAAAACACACAACAAAAACAGCGAAAAACTTTTTAAAAAAAGTGATTGACTTAAAACGCTGAAAGATGTTATGATAGATTGGTCGCTTGAGAGAGCAACACCGCGTTTCTTCTATAGTAAAGAAGAAAGCGGCAGGAAAGAATTGAACCTTGAAAACTAAACAACCAAACGTCAAC
>NZ_JAFBDK010000030.1 GCF_016908195.1 Jeotgalibacillus terrae | reverse complement strand
AGCTTGATTGAACACGTTGGTTACATATTTGATTTCCTTCATTTTGTCACGGAAGGCTAGACAACAGAAGGTGTGGTTCGTTTGACGCTTACGAATACATGACTGTGTTCTTAGAATAACTGTTGATGTTCATCGAATAAGCCGGGTGTTTCAAAGAATCTCAAGCCACTTTCTCAGAAAAGTGTAATATGACCTATGTCCTCCAATATAAAAAATCCGGAATATATCATGAAAGATATATTCCGGACGGATTGTTTTCATATTAAGCGTTAGCATCCTTCTTCAAAGCACCAGCTTTATCTGTTCTTTCCCATGGAAGGTCAAGATCATTACGGCCGAAGTGACCATAAGCAGCTGTTTGCTTATAGATCGGACGGCGCAGATCAAGCATTTTGATAATGCCTGCCGGGCGAAGGTCAAAGTGGTTACGGATTAAGTCAACCAGTGTATCTTCATCCACAGTACCTGTTCCGAATGTGTTAACTGAGATCGATACAGGCTGTGCTACGCCGATTGCGTATGCAAGCTGTACTTCACATTTATCAGCAAGGCCGGCTGCTACGATGTTCTTTGCAACGTAACGTGCTGCATAAGCACCTGAGCGGTCAACCTTTGTTGCATCCTTACCAGAGAATGCACCGCCGCCGTGACGTGCATATCCACCGTATGTATCTACGATGATTTTACGGCCAGTCAGACCTGCGTCTCCCTGAGGTCCGCCGATTACAAAGCGGCCTGTCGGATTAATAAAGTATTTTGTTTCTTCATCGATCAGCGCTGCAGGAACAACGTGGTTGATCACGTGTTCTTTCAGGTTGCGCTGGATCTGCTCAAGACTTACTTCCGGATGGTGCTGTGTAGAGATAACGATTGTGTCTACACGTACCGGCTTGTCATTTTCATCATACTCAACTGTCACCTGTGTTTTACCATCAGGACGAAGGTATGGAAGGATGTCTTCCTTACGCACTTCAGTCAGACGGCGTGACAGTTTGTGAGCAAGTGAGATTGGAAGCGGCATCAGTTCAGCCGTTTCGTTATTCGCATAACCGAACATCAGACCCTGATCACCTGCACCGATTGATTCGATTTCAGCGTCAGTCATCTGGCTTTCACGATCTTCAAGTGCACGGTCCACACCTGCTGCAATATCAGCTGACTGCTCATCGATAGAAGTCAGGACAGCACACGTATCAGCATCAAAGCCGTACTTAGCGCGTGTATAACCGATTTCCTTGATCGTTTCACGTACGATCTTAGGGATATCTACATAAGTAGAAGTTGAGATTTCTCCCGCTACAAGCACAAGTCCTGTTGTAACAGAAGTTTCGCAAGCCACACGGGCATTTGGATCATCTTTCAGAATTGCATCAAGAATTGAATCAGAAATCTGATCACAGATTTTATCCGGATGTCCCTCAGTTACGGACTCGGATGTAAATAAACGACGTTTTACAGACATATAAGTCTCCTCCTTGTGAAGCAAATAGTCGACGGTACTCATTACCCTTAGAGATCGAACGTTAACCTACCAGATCATCCAAGTTTCGGCGTAAAATAAAAGAAACCTTTCCCCCTATGGATAGTCGAGGAAAGGTTCAATAGTCAGTCAGCCTTTCACTCTTATCGTTCAAGACGCGTGTCTTGCTCCAGGTTAGCACCTTCGCTCTAAATATTGGACCGCAAAAGCATGAAGCTTTTTTGCAGAGCAGGTTGCTGGGTTTCATAGGGCCTGTCCCTCCACCAGCTCGGGATAAGAGTATCCGTTCAAAAAACTATCATACGGAAATGAAACACTGTTGTCAATCATAAGATGTCATATACTTAAAAGTAAAGCGCTCTGTTAAAGATGGCTGGTGATTTCCGCTTCAGGGGGAACGCTTTCCGCTTCAGGGGGAACGCTTTCCGCTTCAATCAACAGCTGTGCTAAAACATCATTGGTCTTTAACATAACCTTTAGTAATAAGTTCACTGTTCATTGTATTGTATTTAAATTAAATTACTCAGTCAAAAAACATTCTATTGTTTAATGAAGTCAAAGGTGAACGAAGCGGAAGGCGGTGACTCCGGAGCGATAAGTGGGACAGCTGAGACCCCGCAAGCGAAGCTGAGGAGGCTCAGCGACCGCCGCTCGGAAAGCACCGCCTGCAGCGCAGTGAACCGGTTATTATGTACTTACATCTATCACTATTCTGTCTAATTTAAGAATTTTTTACGAAATCACCAATTAGTATAGACTATTGATTTGAATGTGTTATACTAATTTCGAACAAAGGTGAATGACTTACTGAAAAGGTGGGAGATCATATGACAACAATCCGAAACACTTCAGAACTGAAAGAATTATTGATGAGTGAACGCGTAAATAAAAACCTATCTGTGCCCCAGCTCGTTGAGAAAGTTTTAATGAGAGAAGAAGGCACATTAACCTCTACTGGTGCTGTCAAAGCTGAAACAGGCACATATACAGGCCGCTCCCCTAAAGACAAATTCATTGTCGATGAGCCTTCCGTGCGCAACAAGATTGACTGGGGTAAAGTCAATCAGCCGATTTCTGAAGAATCATTTGACCGCCTTTATACAAAAGTCCTGAACCATTTAGGTGAAAAAGAAGAACTGTTTGTATTCGAAGGCTTTGCAGGAGCAGATGCAGCTTCAAGACTGCCGATCCGCGTCGTGAATGAACGTGCGTGGCATAATCTGTTTGCCCATCAGCTGTTTATCCGTCCTGAAAAAGGAGAACAGTGGAGCAGCCAGAATGAAGCGCCATTTACAATTTTATCAGCACCTTCATTAAAAGCTGATCCTGAAACTGACGGAACAAGATCCGAAACATTCATTATCGTCTCATTTGAACAGCGTACGATCTTAATCGGGGGTACGGAATACGCAGGTGAGATGAAAAAGTCTATTTTCTCTGTCATGAACTATCTGCTTCCACAAAATGATATCCTGCCGATGCACTGTTCTGCTAATGTTGGCGCTGAGGGTGATGTTGCTTTATTCTTCGGTCTGTCAGGTACTGGTAAAACAACACTTTCAGCTGATGCAGACCGTAAGTTAATTGGTGATGATGAGCATGGCTGGTCAGATAACGGTGTCTTTAATATCGAAGGTGGCTGCTATGCGAAATGCATTAACCTGTCAGAGGAAAAAGAGCCGCAGATCTTTGATGCGATCCGATTCGGTTCAGTCCTTGAAAATGTTGTACTCGACTCTGAAACGCACGAAGCAGACTATGATGATTCAAGCTTAACTGAAAACACGCGTGCTGCTTATCCGCTTCAGGCAATGAAAAACATTGTGGATCCTAGCAGAGCTGGTCACCCGAATACAATTGTATTTTTAACAGCAGATGCATTTGGTGTACTGCCTCCAATCTCTAAGTTGACAAAAGAACAGGCAATGTATCACTTCTTAAGCGGCTATACATCAAAACTTGCCGGAACTGAAAGAGGTATCACTGAACCTGAAGCAACCTTCTCAACGTGCTTCGGATCACCTTTCCTTCCACTTGAGCCCACTGTATATGCTGAAATGCTCGGTAAAAAGCTTGAAGAACATGATGCAGAAGTCTTTCTTGTTAACACAGGCTGGACAGGCGGCGCTTACGGCACAGGCTCACGCATGAAGCTTGCTTACACAAGAGCAATGGTCAGAGCCGCGCTTCACGGTGAACTTGCAAATGCTGAAACTGCTAAAAACGGACTGTTTGGACTTGAAACACCACTTCACGTACCAGGTGTGCCTGATGATGTCCTTCAGCCGCGCTTTGCCTGGAAGAACGAAAGCGACTACGAGAAAAAAGCGATGGAGCTTGCGATGAAATTCAAAGAGAACTTCAAAAAATTCACAAGCGTTGATGAAAGCATTGCCCGCCTCGGCGGCCCGGTCGTATAATTAAAAAATGCGTATCAGCTGATACGCATTTTTTAATTTGTTGATTCCAATGCCTTCATCTCAAAATATATAACCGTTTTTTCTTGGCTCCATTCAAGCTTATAAATCTCTGCCACGCCGCGCACTTCACCGGCTATTGTGTTTTTCACTTCCAGCGGTACATGCATCGGATACAGTCTGTATTCACTTTTCTCAAGCTTAAAAAAGTTATTTTCAATTCTTTCTTCCCGACCCTTGGTGACGATCATTGTATTTAATTCTAACGGCATTCCCATATACTCATCTCCTTTGCTGTTTCATCCACGCAGTCAGCTTCTTAACTGTAGCGATATTTTCAAGCGGCGGATACATGTGATCATATGTCTGATGGTACCAGCTCTCAACCGGTTTGTCGTGCTCTTTCAGTTTTTCTTCCAGCTGATAAGCATGATCAGGTGATACATTGTCATCCTGCTCCCCATGAATGATTAAAACCGGGCACTTAATTTTGCTGACTTCATGCAACGGCGTGCGCCAGGCATAGGCTTTCGGGGATTTCGAAGGTGAACCGCCGATTACCCGTTTCATCATCCTGCGCATATCTTTTCGCTCTCTGTAAGTAAGGACCATGTCCGAAACCCCGTTCCAGGTCACAATTGAGGTCACCGTCTGATCTTCAATGCCTGTTAAAAGTGCCATGACACCTCCTCTTGAAAAGCCGAAAACGTGCAGTGCACCTGAAAATGAAGAATGGTTTCTAATAATGATATTTCCATTTACCGCATCCATCCTGTCATCACCGGCGAAATCTTCATTCCCTTCCCCGCCTCGGTTGCCACGGTAATAAGGTGCAAAGACGATAAATCCCTGCTGAGCGAACTGTGCAATTCTTGAAGGCCTGACCATACCGATTCCTTTGATTCCTCCGCGCAAATATAAAAACCCATCGTAGACTCCTTTTTTTACCGGTTCAGCAAGAAGCCCCTTTACTCTCAGCCCTTCAGACCAGTAAAGTATTTCATGCATCACCACTTCAGGATTAGGCGAAGGGTACAGCTGTCGTCTGATAATGCGGCCATTCTCAGCCAAGCTCTCGTCCTCCTTCCTGAAACTTTTGGATATATTCAATCGAAATTTTCACTGTATCATCTTTCATAATAAAACTGAATGCGTCTTTAAACCTTTCAGATAACAGCTCTCCTGTCACCATAACCGGTCCATCTGTTTCATGGTAATCTTTTTTTGGAGTAAGAGAAGTAAGCTCTGTATAATAGACCGACTTGATAATCACAGGAGATGTATCCACCTTATACTGACCTACAGAAATCAGTTCCCCTGTTTCTCCGCCAAGCTCTTCCATCACTTCTCTTCTAGCTGCATCTTCAGTAGATTCACCCTGTTCAACCTTACCACCCGGAAACTCATAGCCTCTTTTTTTATGCTGAGTCAGCACCCACTGTCCGTTATAGCGTGTTAAAATGAGTACATGGGCAGGCGATTTGGAAAAATAATCAGATTGGTGAGAATATGTAACAGTAAAACCATTTTCATCTTTAAATTGATACATAGGATTCACCTGCTTTCAAAAAATTGAAACTTTTTGGATATGAATTCGTATTTAAGTGAAGGAACAAAATAAATATTGGAGCTGATCAGATGAATAAACCTCTATTGTTTACAACCGCTGTTTTAACTTTATCCCTTGCAGCCTGTACTGAAACCGCTGAACCGGCTGAAGGCAGTAAAGAGACATCTTCACTTTCACTCGAAGAAGTGTACACTAAGGCAATTGAGAAGAACAATGACATAGAAAGTGTTAAAAGTTCAGCTGTGCTGAATCAGACGGTTACGATTGGCAGTGAAGATCCTGTTCATACAGTGTCAGAAATCGATATGACCATTTTTAATGATCCGCTGGTAACCCATCAGATTAATACGACTGACATGAGTGGGGCAGCCGCTGAAGATGCAGCTTCCCAAAGCTATACATCAGAGTCGTATATGACAGAAAATGACTTTTATATGAAAGATCCCACTTCAGGCCAATGGCTCAAGCTTCCTGCAGAAATGACAGAGCAGCTCATGGCAGTGAATGAATCACAGACTAATCCTGCGAGTGAACTTCAAACACTTGAAACCTATCTTGATGACTTCTCATTTGAACAGGATGATGATAGCTTTATTTTAACGCTGAATGCCTCTGGAGAAAAGTTTAGCGATATGCTGATGGAGCAGGCAGGTCAATTTTTACCTGAACTTGATTTCGGGATCCCGGCAGAAACATTATTCCAGAACACGACTTTTGAAGATGTCGTATATGTTATTACGATTGATAAAGATACATTTTATATTGAATCACTTGATCTGGATATGACAATGAATATGGAATTTGCAGAACAATCATTAGCTATCGACCAGTCACTTGAGTCTGAATACATGGACTATAACGCAATCGACGAACTCAAAGTCCCGCAGGAAGTCATCGATTCAGCTGAAGAGATTGACATGTAATCATTTATTACACGATAAAATATCAGTATTTATTTAATACTGACTGAGGGGAACGAAGCGGAAGGCGGTGACTCCAGCAGGAGAAGCGTGACAGCTGAGACCCCACAGGCGCAAAGCGCCGAGGAGGCTCAGCGCACGCCCTGCGGAAAGCACCGCCTGCAGCGCAGTGAGCCGGTTACTGGAAAAGAAACAGAGGCTGGGACAATGCCCAGCCTCTGTTTTACACTTCTTTATCAATATAAGGATGCTCCTCAGTCGGCGGCTTAAGCCCCATTGTTTTGATATGATTACGGGCCTCTTCATCTCCAATTTCCCCGATCAGCCTGTAGATTTTAATTAACAGATTATCCGACTCCTGATTAGGTCCGTCTACATGATAAGGTACCGATGGCATCTGACCGATCAGAAAGCCTTCCATTTCACTCTCTTCGTTCCGATCAAACAGTATTCTTAGCTTAGTAATTTCATCGTCAGTCGCATTGACTACAAATTCATACGGTGAATCCGTACCGCTTCTTAAAATTTCACGTCTACCTACAGAAACATAATACGTGTTTTTATTATCCATAAGTCCCCTCCTCACCATTCAGTATGTCCAATACCCTTTATATTCATGATTAGAATTAACTGACCTGGGTATAGTGGTAATGAGACCTGGGAACTATGGATATCCTGCACATTTGAAAGGAGGACAACAACATGAAGCTTGTGGATGAGATCTTTGAAATGTATAAAGGTAAAATCCGTGGCAGTCAGGAAGATCTTGATATGATCGCTTTTACAATATTGGAGCAGTTGGATCACCGCGAACTGTTAGAAATGGTAAAAGAGCTGTCTGAAGACGAGCTTGCTTATTTTATACGTCTATACATAGTTGAATCGCTTAAAGGAAGGCTCGAACGCCTTGAAGATACAAAACCGTTTTATCATTAATAAAAACTTTTTAATTGCTGACCATTTAATAAAAAACCCGGGACACTGCAACTAATGCAATGTCCCGGGTTTTCTCATCCCTTCAGATCAATCGCGTGACCTTTATGGGGATGGGGAGCTGGTGTGCCTCCCTGGTTATTCATTGTCTCAAGCATAGCCACAGCACCTGCCGCCTGCTGCGAGAGTGCACTGTTCATAATACCAAGACTTGCTGTATGCTGCATCTGGGCAGCCTGTTTTGCCATCATTGAAGAGATTTCCATCCAATCACTACTTTAGACTATCCTACCATATGGCACCCGAAAAGGCACCGCTCAAAAAAGCGGTGCCTGAGATCTTATTGGCCAAGGAATGAACGTAACATCCATGCATGCTTTTCAAGACTCTGATGGATAGACAGCAGCATATCGCTGGTCATTTCATCATCATCTTTCTGAGCGAGTTCCATCCCGGTCTTCAAGTCATTCATCAGAATTTCAAAGTCATTGTTAAGTGATTCTACCATTTCATCAGCTTTCTCCCCGCCATTTGCCTCTTTCACAAGTGAGATCTCAAGAGACTCTTTCAGCGTGGCAACCGGTTCTCCTTTCAAAGCAAGCAATCTTTCCGCCAGCTCATCAATATGGATCGCAGCTTCGTTATACAATTCTTCAAACTTTTCATGTAGTGTAAAGAATTGATGGCCCTTTACATACCAGTGATAATTATGTAGCTTCGTATACATCACTGTCCAGCTGGCAATTTGTTTATTTACGTTTTTTACTAATTCAGGATTTGTACTCATTTTAATCATCCTTTCAAATAGGTTCTATCTTATTTTTTACCACGAGCCATCGAATCTAAACGTGTGAGCATACTGTCGCCTGTTTGAATGTTGACGTGCTACACTGTAAGTAATGGAACATTCGAGGTGATACGATGAAGAAAATAATGCTAGCGATGATCCGCTTTTATCAAAAAGGGATTTCTCCCTTAACCCCGCCGAGCTGCCGTTTTTATCCCACCTGCTCACAGTACGGGATAGAAGCGATCCAAAAACATGGAGCTTTCAAGGGCGGACTGATGACGGCGATCCGAATTTCAAAATGCCACCCCCTTCACCCGGGCGGTGTTGACCATGTACCTGAAAAGTGGCCGTCAGGAAGAAAAAATTCCTGACAGTTTCCTCTTGCAATTAATATGATTTCATAGTAAAGTTACGATTGTTGATTTACAAATCGTAATTATTACTATTTATCAAGAGGTGCGAAATGAAAAAGAAATCATTACTTATGCTGGCTGCTGTTACCCCGTGGATACTTGCGGGATGTAATACCGGGGACAATGAAGCTGAAAATAATGAAAATACACTTGAAGTTTATACAACCGTTTATCCTTTACAATATTTCACAGAAGAAATCGGCGGAGAATACGTATCAGTCGAAACGATCTATCCTCCCGGAGCTGACGAACACACTTTTGAACCGTCACAAAGAGATATGATTGATCTTGCAGAAGGCGATATCTTCTTCTATATCGGACTTGGCCTTGAAGGCTTTGTTGATAATGCAACTGACGTTCTTGAAAGTGAAGACCTCACAATGGTGGCTGCTGCAGATGCTATAACTGATGAAGAGCTTGAAGCCGGCGCACATGAGCATGAAGAAGAAAGTGCTCATGATGAGGAAGAGCACGCCGAAGATGAGGACCATTCTCATGAAGACGAACATGCCCATGATGAAGAAGAGCATGCTGAAGAAGGACACGAAGGACACAATCATGGGAATACAGACCCTCACGTATGGCTTGACCCTGTCCTGTCACAATCTCTTGCTGAATCTGTAAAGGATACGCTGATTGAAAAAATGCCTGAGCAGGAAGCAGTTTTCACTGAAAATTACGAGAATCTGGTTGAACGCCTTGATGAACTTGATCATCAGTTTGAAGAACTGGCAAGTGATGCTGAATTGAATCAATTCTTCGTTTCCCATGCAGCATACAGCTACTGGGAAAGCCGCTACGGGATTGAGCAGCAGGCAATCGCAGGGATCTCAACAACAGATGAACCATCTCAGCGTGAATTGACTGAACTGATTGAATCAGCGTCTGAACAGAATGTTGAATACCTGCTTGTTGAACAAAATGTTTCATCAAATCTGACAGATGTCATTCAAAGCGAAATCGGTGCTGAAACATTGCCATTGCATAATCTCTCAGTTTTAACAGATGAAGATATCGCAAATGAAGAAACGTATTTTTCACTGATGGAAAGAAACATTGAATCATTGGGGACAGCGATGAGAGCTGAATAGCCATTGATTTTAATAAAAATAGACATTGTTCACGCGACAATGTCTATTTTTTATATTCAAATTTACTAAGCGTCACTTCACCTAATCTCTCCCTATTCAGTTCTACGCCTATTCCGTTTCCTTCAAATGGCTTAACAGTTCCTTCTTTGACAATAAGCTCAGGTACTGTAATATCTTTTGTCCAGTATCTATCTGATGATGAGAGATCTCCAGGGATATTAAAGCCCGGCAGCATAGATAGTGCAACATTATGTGCTCTTGATACACCAAACTCAAGCATTCCTCCGCACCACACCTGAATATCATGTTCGCGACAAAGATCGTGAATCTTCTTCGCTGCTGTCAGTCCCCCCACGCGTCCGATTTTAATATTGATCACCTTACAGCTTTTAAATGTAATGGCATTAACTGCAGTTTCATATGAAGTGATGCTTTCATCCAGACATATCGGAGTCTTCATAACCCGCTGAACTGCAGCATGCTGCGCAAGGTCATCCTGTGAAAAAGGCTGTTCAATCATTTGAAGACCCAGGTCATCAAGTGCTAATAGATCATCTTCAAAACCATTGTAGGCTGAATTCGCGTCAGCAAGAATGGCGATATCAGGAAAGTGTGATTTCAACGTTTGAAGCGGTTTGGTGTCATATCCCGGCCTGATTTTCACTTTAATCCGCTTATAACCCTGTGTAACAGCCAGCTCTGCCTGCTGCAGAAGATCATCCATATCTTTAGAACCGATCGCAACTCCTGCCAGTGCTTCATTTCTGATTCCACCGATCAGATCAGCAAGTGGCTTTCCTTGCTGCTTTGCATATAAATCCCAAACTGCCATATCCAGTGCAGCCTTTGCCATTGGATTACCCCTGACAGAGCTGAAAGTGTCTTCAAGCTGCTCAGGGTGTGTGATCTCATCTTCGAATAATAACGGCAATAAATGATTGCTGATGACAGAAAGACTCGACTCTGCTGTTTCTTCTGTATACCAGGGGGAAGAAAAAGCAACGCCTTCTCCCAGCCCGCAATAACCTTTATCATCGAATAACTCTACAATTAGACCTTCCCGATCTGATACCGTACCAAGACTTGTGTGAAAGGATGTCTTTAACGTCATGCTGATTTTACTGACGACCGCTTTAGTCAGATTCATGATTAATCTCCTCTTTCAGCATTCTTCTGACAAGCTTACCTGAAGCATTTCTTGGCAGTGAATCTGTGAACCTGAATATCTTGGGAACTTTATAAGCAGCAAGCCGTTCTTTTGCATAGCGGATCAATCTCTCTTCATCAATCTGATCAGCGACTACGAGAAATGCAGCAGGGACCTCTCCCCACCTGTCATCTTTTTTCCCGACAACGCCTGCTTCAATTACAGCAGGATGCCCCGCTAAAACAGATTCCACTTCAGCAGGATAGATGTTTTCACCGCCTGAAATAATGAGATCAGAACGTCTGTCTGCGACATAAAGAAACCCTTCTTTGTCAAGATACCCGACATCCCCGGTTTTTAGCCAGTCATTTGAAAAAGGTACAGACTTATCAAGATTCAAATATCCCTTCGTTACGGAAGGCCCTTTTAAGAGAATCTCTCCAATCTCACCTGCCTCACATTCATTTCCGTCAGTATCTAAAATCAGAATTTCTCCCGGAAACAATGGTTTCCCTGAAGAGCCAACCTTTCTTGTAGCGTCTCCTGGTGAGAGGGTTGTGAACTGGGAAGATGTTTCTGTCATGCCATACGACTGAAAGACCGGGATATCTTCATTGTGGCAACGTTCGACCATATGAAGCGGCGCAGGCCCTCCCCCTAGTATCATGCATCTGAAAAACGGGTGATACGGCTCATTCTTTACATCGAGCAGTCTCTGAAGCATCGTGGTGACGACAGATAAAATAGACCCTTTACCACCTGACAGATCAGCATGAATGATCTGTTCATCAAACTTCTCATATAGTTTGATGGCAATCCCATAGATCACACTTCTCATTAAAATAGAGTAACCGCTGATATGAAACAGTGGCACCGTACACATCCAGATATCATCCGGGTTGTGCCCAATATTAAAAGCAGACCCTGCAGCACTTGCATAATGGTTATCATAAGACTGCATGACACCTTTGGGATTACCCGTTGTCCCTGATGTGTACATCAATGAACAGATCTCTTCTTCCTCAAATCTCGTGATCGTATCATTGTTGTTTCTCATACACTCATCAATTGACAGGGCTGTTTCAGTTTTTAAGCTGAACTGCTCCTCATGGAGAACGAGCTGGGCCTGACTGTCCTGTAATTGATAACGCCACTCTTCAGATGTGAGCCTGTTATTGAGCATTAGTACCGGCACACGGATTATTTGCAGAGCATGAATTAAAAAGACAGACTGCGGCTGATTCGTGATCAGCAGCGCGACCGGTTTTTGGTTTTTAATATAAGGTGAAATTTTTTCTGCCAATCTTTGTGCCTCTATGGCCATTTCACTGAACGTCCAGACATCTTCACCTGCGTAAAGACCCGGTTTATCCGGTGAAAGAGCTGCTCTTTTTTCTAACCAGGATGTCATCACACATCCTCCTTTCATGAAAAAATGCCCTGCAGGCCGGAGCATACAGGGCAGTCATCGATTTACGGGAAACGCGGGAACTGACCAAAGTCAGGCTTACGCTTTTCTTTAAAGGCATCGCGGCCTTCTTTTGCTTCATCCGTTGTGTAGTAAAGTAATGTGGCATCTCCTGCAAACTGCTGAAGTCCTGCAAGGCCATCAGTATCTGCATTCATTGCAGCTTTTACAAATCGAAGTGCAGTCGGGCTCTTTTCAAGCATTTCCTCACACCATTTTACCGTCTCATCTTCAAGCTGGTCTAATGGCACAACTGTGTTGACAAGTCCCATATCAAGCGCTTCTTTTGCATCATACTGACGGCAAAGGAACCAGATTTCACGCGCTTTCTTATGACCGATAATACGTGCAAGGTAACCAGAACCATAACCGGCATCAAATGAACCGACTTTTGGTCCTGTCTGGCCAAAGATGGCATTGTCAGCAGCGATTGTCAGGTCACATACTACGTGCAATACGTGCCCTCCACCTATTGCATATCCTGATACCATTGCAATAACCGGTTTAGGGATTACACGGATCAGACGCTGAAGGTCAAGTACATTCAGACGAGGAATTTCATCTTCACCAACATACCCGCCATGTCCGCGGACGCTCTGGTCTCCACCAGAACAGAATGCTTTATCGCCGACACCTGCAAGGACGATCACACCGACTTTTGAATCATCGCGCGCGTATGCAAAAGCATCGATCAGTTCCATTACAGTTTTCGGACGGAATGCATTACGCACTTCCGGACGATTGATTGAGATTTTTGCAATCCCGTTATACGTTTCGTATAAAATATCTTCATAGTTTCGTTCCTGTACCCATTCACGAGTCATGAAAGAAACCTCCTTGTTATGTAGTTGAGTTTTTAAATAAAAACTCCTTTACTATTGTATCAAATTTTTCCGGCTGTTCCACCTGAATTGCATGCCCGGAATGCAAAATGTTCTCATGCACTGCATTCGGCAGCAGCTTTTCCATCTCCATCGCGATCCGAATGAACTTATGGTCCCACTCTCCTGTCAGCAAAAGAACCGTTTTGTTCAATTTACCGAGCGCATCCCAATAAGACGGCTGACTGCCTGTACCCATGTATCGCAGGCTTGCAGCAAGCCCTTCAGCGCTGTTTTGCAGGCGGCCTTCACGTATTTCCATACGTTTCTCTTCACTCAACTGCTTTTGTGATACAAAAAGAGGAATGCGCTCCCACCGCTCTGTAAACCGCTTAATACCTTCATTTTCTATAAACGAAGCCAGCTCAGCATCACTTTGTCTTCGATCTGCGCGCTCATTTACAGTCTTAAGACCTGGTGAAGCACTTTCTAAGATCAGACTCGTCACAGATTGCGGATAAATGGCAGCGTATGCAAGCGCCGTTCTGCCACCCATGGAATAACCCAGAAACGCGGCCTGATCGATTTTCAGAAAACTGAGAATGTCCCGGATCGCCAGACAGACCTTTTCCATAGAGAAATAGTGTCTGTTCAGCGGTGCCTGTGTCTGGCCGTGACCAGGCAGATCAATCGCGATTACTTGAAAATCACTGCTCATTTCACTTGCAAATCTGTCCCAGCTTTCTGCACTCCCTGTAAAGCCGTGAAGCACAACAATTGGAGCTCCACTTCCACTCACCTTTACATGATAAGCAGCATCATCAACTTTCACAAACACACTATTCACCGGATACTGTCCCCGCGATTTTTTTCCAAAGCTTCCGATGTGCATCCGTATTTTCGGTTCTGTCAGTCATGACTTCAAGGATCCTTGCATTTGGTGATAAATCAGTTAAAGATTGACCGAAATCACTTTTTGTTTCACAGTGTTTGTAATCAATCTCATATAGTTTCGCTGCATGTCCGAAATCCAGTGAAGGCGGTGTTCCAAAGAGCGTTTCAAAGTGCTCCGGTTCAGCAGCTTGGGGAAGAAATGAAAATATCCCACCGCCATTGTTATTCATAATGACGATCTGCAGGTTATTCGGATATTGTTTTGTCACGAGCAGTCCGTTCAAATCATGGAACATGGAAAGGTCGCCAATCAAAAGATACACAGGTCCCTCTTTAACAGATGATAGTCCAAGCGCTGTGGATACCACTCCATCAATACCATTTGCACCGCGGTTTGCCCACAGGTGGAATTGATTCATCCCGCGTACCCAGCACGTATCAACATCACGGATCGGCATACTGTTGCCGGCTACAAGATGAGCGCCATCCGGCAGCGACTGAAGCAGCACTCCGACAGCGGCTCCTTCATCCTGTTCATCACTAATATAGTGCCGGATTTCAGCTTCAGCCTTCGCGTTAATGCTGATCCATTGATCAAGCCATGAACGGTCTGGTTTTCCGCTGACAACAGAAGTCAGCTGAGATGCAAACACTGCTTCATCAGACTCAATATATGCCGTAGCTGATGAAGAAGGATCACGCCATTCAGCACCGGCATCAATCAGCCACTGACTGCCTTCATTCCTTTTTAAAAACTGAGTAAGTGCTTTAGATACCGGCATACCGCCAAAACGAATCACAAGATCAGCAGATAAAAGGTCCTTCATTCTGTCATCTCTTAAAAATGCATCATAACATTCAATCACCTGATGATGATCATTCATGTATGTGCGAAGACCGCTGAGCGGATCTGCAAGCACTGGATACCCTGTAGCTTCTGACAATGTCAATATAGCTTCAACAGCACGTTCGTCCTCAGCAGGTCCTGCTATAATCAGTCCTTTTTCTGTCTGAGATACTTTTTGTGCCAGTACTGAAATCTGGTCCTCATCCAGTTGTTTTTTCGCATGAAAAACAGACGTGAAAGCTGCTTCTCTTTTATCCATTGTCAAATCAGGTGACAGCGGCTCCCTGAAAGGAAAATTCAAATGGACAGGGCCCATTGGTGCTGCCAACGACTTTGCTGCTGCTTTTGCTGCAATTCGGCCTGTATACTGCAGGACATTCATATCTGATTCAGGAAGCGGCATATCGTAGAACCACTTGGCATGCTTACCGTAAAGGTTCAGCTGATCAATCGCCTGCGGGGCCCCATTATCACGCAACTCATGCGGGCGGTCTGCCGTTAACACAATTAATGGTACCCTTGCGTACCGTGCTTCAACTACTGCCGGGAAGTAATTGGCTGCTGCTGTACCTGACGTGCACACGATTGCAACCGGAGACCCGGATGCTTTTGCCATACCCAGCGCATAAAAAGCCGCAGATCGTTCATCAACATTTACATGCGTCTCAATCTGCGGATGTGCCTCAAGCAAATAAGCAAGCGGCGTAGAGCGTGATCCAGGACTGATCACTGCTCTTTTGACGCCGCTTTGATAAAGCTGTTCTATAAATGATGATACATATACAGTCAGATTCTCTCTGTGACTCATGAAATTGTTCCTCCTACTGCTCTCACCATCGGACGCAGCTTAATCAGCGTTTCCTGATACTCACTTTCAGCATCAGAATCCTTCACAACACCACAGCCTGCATACAAGTATGCCTTTTCGCCTGATAAAAGCCCAGATCTGATAGCTACTGCAAACTCTCCATCCCCGACAGCATTCAGCCAGCCGACAGGCGCTGCATAAAATCCGCGGTCCATCTCTTCTTCATCACGAATCATTTCCATCGCCTTATGCGTTGGCGTACCTCCAAGTGCAGGTGTAGGATGCAGTTCTTTCACAAATTCAAGGATGGAAGCACGATCAGTTTTACCCTCTACAGGTGTATAAAGATGTTGTATATCTCTCATTTTCATTAATACCGGCTGCTTTGGCACAGTTAACTGATGACACAGGTCCTCAAGACTCTTAGAAATCATACGGACAACAATCTCATGTTCCCCCAGATTCTTCTGATCATTCAGTAATTCATGTCCAAGCTGCTGATCTTCTTTCATCGTGTTCCCTCTCGCTATAGATCCTGCAAGGCAGGTTGAAAGTACTTTGTTATGATTTTTCTTAATTAACCTCTCAGGCGTTGCCCCGATAAAACAGCTGTCGCCGGCTTCAAAAGAAAATATAAAGCTTTCACTCTGATCATCTCTCAATTTTTCAAGCACAGAGTCAGAACGCTTTTTATCATCAAACTGAACCTTCACTTTTCTTGCGAGCACAACCTTTTCTAGCTCTTTATTGTCAATCCTTTTCACCACTGATGTAATAGAGGATTTCCACCCTTCAGGCTCGTATTCTTTAATTGAGACGACATTTACGTCCTGAATAGTGGTGACTGCTTTATTTAATAATGCTTCCTTCTGCTCCTGCATCCGGTTCCAGACAGATACCGCATTTTCTCCTTTATTAAAGACAATATTCATTGTCAGAAATGCATGACCATACTGATTCACTGTCAGCATAAATGCCGGCAGCTGAAAATATCCCTGCTTAAAAGATGTCCATTCATGACTTTTATCTTTTTCAGGATCAAAAGAAAAGCCACCTAAAATAACAGGTCCACCGTCTGATGCCTCGTTATCAATGACTGCATCTTTTAAAAACGCATTCCACTGGTTACTCAATGCATCAAAGCGGTTTTTATTTTCAATATTAAATGTTCTGGCAGCTCCGGCTCCTGCAAATACAGCTTCAGACTTCGGATCCTGCCAGAAAGTACGCGTACCATGAAAGATAGAATAACCCGCTTCATAAAACTGAAGAGGGTCAATCGCATCGATTTTCATTGTTTTACTATATAAGACAGAACGGTTCGACTTTTCAGCCTTGCTGACCGCCTGTTCAAAAGTTGTAAATCCTTGAGATTGATGTAGGATTCTCACTGTGCTTCCCTCCAAAAAACGCACATTTGTCCGCAGTTTGCTCTCTTAAAGATACACCTCTTTTATCAGCACTGTCAACGAATCGCCATTTTTCAATGCTTTTTTTGAAACTGTTTTCACCACCATATTTTACAGGCTTTTCAAAACAATCTGTTTCTTTTTCTGTAAGCCTAAAAACGATATAATAGAGATAGATATTCATACAAATTTCGCATGTGCGATTTAATCGTAATAGAAAGTTAGGAGAGAATATGATGAGTGAAAGACCTGAACGTGATCAGGGTTGGAGAATCTGGTGGCAGCTTACCCGTCCGCATACGCTGACTGCAGCTTTCGTACCGGTTTTGCTTGGAACAGTACTGGCTTTAAATTATGCAGAAATGGACTGGCTGCTGTTTCTGGCCATGCTGATTGCCAGTATCCTTATCCAGGCTGCTGCTAATATGATCAATGAATACTTTGATTATGTCCGCGGACTTGATAATGAAAACTCAGTTGGAATAGGCGGCGCAATTGTAAGAAATGGAGTTAAGCCCAAAACTGTTATTAACCTGGCTTACGCGCTATTTGGCGTTGCACTTCTGCTCGGCGTGTATATCTGTATGCAAAGTTCATGGTGGATCGCTGTAGTCGGGTTAATCTGTATGGCAGCTGCCTACTTTTATACAGGTGGTCCCATGCCGATTGCCTACACACCATTTGGAGAACTGTCAGCAGGATTCTTTATGGGATTTGTCATTATTTTAATCTCATTTTACATTCAGACAGGAATGATCAATACCATTGCGATGTTTGTTTCAATTCCGGTTTCAATCCTTGTAGGGGCCATCCTGCTTGCTAATAACATCAGAGATCTTGATGGAGATAAAGAAAATGGAAGAAAAACAATTGCAATTCTGCTCGGCCGTAAATATGCAATCTACTTTCTGGCCTCCATGTTCGTTACCGCATATGGCTTTGTGATTGTACTTGTTATAACAGGCGCAGTTACACCATGGATGCTGATCAGTTTCCTCAGTATTCCAAAGGCTGTTAAAGCAACGAAAGGGTTTATC
This sequence comes from Jeotgalibacillus terrae, assembly GCF_016908195.1. Classification (GTDB taxonomy): domain Bacteria; phylum Bacillota; class Bacilli; order Bacillales; family Jeotgalibacillaceae; genus Jeotgalibacillus; species Jeotgalibacillus terrae. The sequence goes on along the minus strand of NZ_JAFBDK010000030.1, from coordinate 3,185 downwards.
GGCAAAACAAAGCCGATGCAAATGATGCCTGCGATGAAAGCGACGGCTCAGACAAATACTATTTTTGGCTTCCTGCTCTCAATCGGTTTATTAATTGGATATTTTGCATAATTCTAATCCCGCTGAAACTAGCGGGATTTTTTATATGGATACAATCTGAACCACTCAAAAGGTTTTAATTCCTGCAGGAAGGATAAACTGTACTATGTGAAGTACATTCAGGAAGGATGAATATTAATGATTACCAACGAACAGAAAAACACTTTAAAAGATGAACTATATACCCGTAAAAAAGAAATCATTGAGCAAAATAACAATACTGAGGACTACGAGAACACAGAGCTCTCTAATTACGATAACCACCCGGCAGATAATGCCACAGACCTGTTTGAAAGAGAAAAGGATCTCGCGCTTGAAGAACATATACAAAAAGAACTTGATGACATCAATGAAGCTTTAAAAGCGATGGATGAAGGCACATATGGCGTATGTGCAGTCGGAGGAGAAGATATTCCATTTGAAAGACTTGAAGCAATGCCAAGTGCACTGACATGTGTAGAGCATGCTGAGGAGTACAGTAACCAGAATCAGCGCCCTAGTGAAGAATCAGTCATCAGCCCTTCTTCAGATCATCCCTACCGTGGTGAAGATGAGGAAGTAAGAGATTATGAGAACAGCTTTGATGAAGCTGCAAGATATGGAACGTCAGAAACTCCATCTGATATGGCTAATGGTGAAGAAAGTTATGACGATCTATATGAGGAAGATTATGAAGATGAAGATGTTGCCAATGAGATGGATGGCAAGCATAGAAAGATTATGCCTGATGATGAATAAGATTAAAAACCCCCTTTTTCTGTTGTAGAAGGGGGTTCATTTTGTCTACATCTATCAATTTGAAATGATCAATCTTTTTATGATCACCTGACATAAACATCTGCAATAAGAGTAATTCTTTCACTAAGATCATGCTGAAGAAAATAATGACTCTTTGCTGATATGTTGAATGGTTGTGACTTGCAATTCGGGAAATGTGACCTGTATACCGGCAACCTGGCAATTGTGTCCCGAATCATCTCACATTCCCTCTTCCCATCATATATGTTTTAGCGTAGACGCAGAGCAGACTTTCTCTGAAAGTACAATCAACAGTCAATCTTAGCAAAGTTAATATGTTGTTTATTACGAATGATATTTCGGTAATTAATAAGATATGTAATACCACGTCTATCAGAAAGCAGGCTATAGAAAAAGCAGTACGCTGATGTAATATCAGCATACTGCTTTTTTGGATGACCCGTACGGGATTCGAACCCGTGTTACCGCCGTGAAAGGGCGGTGTCTTAACCACTTGACCAACGGGCCGACTGGCGGAGAAGGAGGGATTTGAACCCTCGCGCCGCTTACACGACCTACACCCTTAGCAGGGGCGCCTCTTCAGCCACTTGAGTACTTCCCCATAAAAAATGGCTCCACAGGTAGGACTCGAACCTACGACCGATCGGTTAACAGCCGATTGCTCTACCACTGAGCTACTGTGGAACGAATGGTGGGCCTAAGTGGACTCGAACCACCGACCTCACGCTTATCAGGCGTGCGCTCTAACCAGCTGAGCTATAGGCCCTTATATTGGAGCGGGTGATGAGAATCGAACTCACGACATCAGCTTGGAAGGCTGAGGTTTTACCACTAAACTACACCCGCACTTTCTGAATGGGGCGACTGATGGGAATCGAACCCACGAATGCCGGAACCACAATCCGGTGCGTTAACCACTTCGCCACAATCGCCATGAAACAACAAAGATGGCTTTGGACGGAATCGAACCGCCGACACATGGATTTTCAGTCCATTGCTCTACCAACTGAGCTACAAAGCCTTAAAATGGCGGTCCCGACCGGGATCGAACCGGCGATCTCCTGCGTGACAGGCAGGCATGTTAACCGCTACACCACGGGACCATAGATAATTGCGGGGGCAGGATTTGAACCTGCGACCTTCGGGTTATGAGCCCGACGAGCTACCGAACTGCTCCACCCCGCGACGATATGAAATTAAAAATGGAGGAGGAAGAGGGATTCGAACCCCCGCGGGCTGTTACACCCCTGTCGGTTTTCAAGACCGATCCCTTCAGCCAGACTTGGGTATTCCTCCGTATAAATATAAAGTGGTGGACCTTGCAGGACTCGAACCTGCGACCGGACGGTTATGAGCCGTCTGCTCTAACCAGCTGAGCTAAAGGTCCTTTATTATATTGGTGGCGGCAGAGGGGATCGAACCCCCGACCTCACGGGTATGAACCGTACGCTCTAGCCAGCTGAGCTACGCCGCCCAATAAATAAAGTGCCTACAAAATACATATGGTGGAGCCTAGCGGGATCGAACCGCTGACCTCCTGCGTGCAAGGCAGGCGCTCTCCCAGCTGAGCTAAGGCCCCATATGATCACAGTTATAAAAGATGGTCGGGAAGACAGGATTTGAACCTGCGACCCCTTGGTCCCAAACCAAGTGCTCTACCAAGCTGAGCTACTCCCCGTCAGTTATGTGTTGTTCTATGTATTTTATATGGCGCGCCCGAGAGGAGTCGAACCCCTAACCTTTTGATCCGTAGTCAAACGCTCTATCCAATTGAGCTACGGGCGCTGAATAGAGTAAGCGGAAGACGAGATTCGAACTCGCGACCCCCACCTTGGCAAGGTGGTGTTCTACCACTGAACTACTCCCGCATAGTAAATATGGTGCGGGTGGAGGGACTTGAACCCCCACGCCTTGCGGCACTAGATCCTAAGTCTAGCGTGTCTGCCAATTCCACCACACCCGCATATGAAATTTCATGGTGAGCCATGAAGGACTCGAACCTTCGACCCTCTGATTAAAAGTCAGATGCTCTACCAACTGAGCTAATGGCTCAAGAAAACTGGTGCCGGCAAGAGGACTTGAACCCCCAACCTACTGATTACAAGTCAGTTGCTCTACCAGTTGAGCTACACCGGCAAAAATGGTGGAGAATGACGGGCTCGAACCGCCGACCCTCTGCTTGTAAGGCAGATGCTCTCCCAGCTGAGCTAATTCTCCACGGTATAAAATACCGCCTAGCGACGTCCTACTCTCACAGGGGGAAACCCCCAACTACCATCGGCGCTGAAGAGCTTAACTTCCGTGTTCGGCATGGGAACGGGTGTGAC
>NZ_JAFBDK010000029.1 GCF_016908195.1 Jeotgalibacillus terrae | reverse complement strand
GCATTAGAGAAAAGCCGTCCCGGAAGGGTACGGCTTTTCTGTTGCCTCAAATATGACCATGAAAGTAATCAACGTGTGAATGCTTTGACGCTTACCATTTTTCTAAGAACCATATTGTTTTTTCTTTGAACAAGAGCTGTATTTCTCTGAACGTCCCCCCTTTTTCTAAGAACCATCACGTCTATTCTGCGAACCATCCACATTACAAACCCCGAAATACAAAAAAACGCCACAGCATAAAAAAGGCTGCAGCGTTTCAATTCAATTACACAGGGGTCGTTTCTGCTTTAATCGGATCCTCAGCAAGCGCTGCTCCGGCATTTACCAGGCCTAGCGCATCTGAAGTCGTTTTATTAATCTCCTGAATGAGATCAGGATCGTCAAGCAGATTTTTCCCGTACGATGGGATCATTTCTTTAATTTTCGGCTCCCAGCCCTTCATTTCCTCAGGGAAGCAGCGGTCAAGTACGTCAAGCATGACAGATACAGATGTTGATGCCCCAGGTGAAGCACCAAGCAAAGCAGCAATTGAACCATTCGCACCGCTAATTACTTCAGTACCGAACTGAAGCGTTCCTTTTCCGCCCTGTTTTGTATCCTTAATGACCTGGACACGCTGTCCTGCCACAACAAGTTCCCAGTCTTCACTCTTTGCATTCGGCACAAATTCACGCAGTGCCTCCATGCGCTGTTCCTTAGACTGCAGCACCTGTTCAACCAGATATTTTGTCAGCGGCATATTCTTCATACCTGCTGCCATCATTGTCGTCAGGTTGTCTTTTTTCACTGAAGTAATGAGGTCCATATTCGAACCCGTTTTCAGGAATTTTGGTGAAAAGCCTGCGAACGGACCGAAAAATAGTGATTCTTTTCCGTCAATCAGCCGCGTATCAAGGTGTGGCACAGACATTGGCGGCGCGCCAACAGGTGCCTTTCCGTATACTTTCGCATAGTGCTTTTCAACGATTTCAGGCTTTTTGCACACCATAAAGAGTCCGCTGACAGGGAAACCGCCAACGTTTTTACTTTCAGGAATGCCTGACTTCTGAAGTAAATGAAGGCTTCCACCGCCTGCCCCGATAAAGACAAACTTTGCTTTATGATATTCAAGACGATCGTTTTCAAGGTCCCGGATCTTCAGCTCCCAGCCGCCATCTTCCGTGCGCTGCATATCATCCACCTGATGCTTGTAATTAACAGATACACCCTCTTCAGCTAAATGAGTAAACAGCTTACGCGTCAGCGCTCCAAAGTTCACATCCGTACCCGCATCAATTTTCGTCGCAGCAATCGGCTCTTTTACCTGACGATCCTCCATAATAAGCGGAATCCATTCCTTTAACTTTTCAGGGTCATCTGAATACTCCATTCCTGAAAATAACGGATTATCTGAAAGCGCTTTAAATCTGTTTTTCAAGAAGGTTACATCTTTCTCACCATGCACAAGACTCATATGAGGGAGCGCCATAATAAATTCCTTAGGATTTTTGATCAGGCCACTGTTTACTAAATGTGCCCAAAACTGCTTTGACACCTGGAACTCTTCATTTACCTTATTCGCCTTCGTTACATCGATTGTCCCGTCAGGCATTTCATTCGTATAATTCAGCTCACATAAAGAAGAGTGACCCGTTCCTGCATTATTCCATTCATTCGAGCTCTCCTCCCCTGCACTGCCAAGGCGTTCAAAAGCTTTAATATTCCAGTCCGGAGCCAGCTCCTTCAGCAAAGAACCCAAAGTTGCACTCATAATACCGGCGCCAATTAAGATAACGTCTGATTTAATATGTTTGTTACTCATTTTTACCGTCCTTTTGTATATTAAGATTTTATTTAGAAGCTAAGATGCCCTGCCAAATGAAGCTTCATCCAGGACACATATCATTTTTCGAACTATTTCTACATATTAATATTGTATCATTATAGGGGGTTGTTTTAAATGTTTATTTGGTTGATGGCAGGGGTTGTACTGTCGGGACGGAGGTTAAAGTGTCATTTCATGACACTTTAACCTCCGTCCCCATGCTCCACACTATATTTACGCTCAATCAACCTTGCTTAACCTGCCAAGAACCTCAGAAACCCCGATCGCAATCGCTGCATTCAGCATAACTACAACAGACCCGATGAATACGATATCTTCATAATCTCCAATAAGATTCATAACGAAAAAAATAAAGCCTCCCGTGAAAACAAGGAGACCAAATATCATTAAAAATCTTTCCACCCGGAAAACCTCTTTTACTGTACTGACCGTCCGCTATTCCAGCCTGTTTGCCGCACTCCGCTGCCGCTCTATCTCTTTTCTTAATTTTTCACGCTGTCCTCTCAACTCACGCGTGATGACCAGCTCGTCTTTTACATCAGATGTTTTCAGCTTAAGATATTGATCAATTGCCTTCTCAAACCCTCTGCTGACTTCATCAATCGCTTCGATCAGCGTTGGATGTGTAATCGGAATCTGATCCTGCCCGGAAGCTTTGTTTACTTTTTGCATTAAAATCGTCTCAGCGTATAAAAGATTGGCATACGTCCCGATCGAATCCTTATTCACTGCCATCTTTTTAATCTCCGCTGCCATCTCTATTGTCCGCACAATCATCCCCGTCATCGCATCGGGACTCATTTTCTTTTTGATAATTTTCCTGACTTTGGTTTCCCCAACCCCGTTTCTTAATGATCGCTCAAACGTCTGCAGCTCCTTCACAAACGTTGCCCGGAAACGCTGTTCATTCATATTTTTCTTCATATTTTCGAACATAGATATATTCCTCCCTGACTGAGGTGCAGGATTTTAGGCTATTATACCAAAAAGTGGGGACGAAGGTTAAAGCGTCATCTTATGACACTTTAACCTTCGTCCCCACAGACTGCTTTTCACCACGTTCAATGATTCAATTTAGTAACTACCCTGATTAACAATGGAATCAGACTGACTAACGCAAGAAATATAAAGCTCATTGCGAGAGTAAAATGAGTGGCAATATAACCGAAGGCTGTTCCAATTGCTATAAGAACTGCATTAAACACGAGTGACTGAAAGGATTCCAGTGTGGCTCTAATCCTGCTGTCTGCTTTTTCATGAAGAGCACCTAATATGAGTGGTTCGGTCACACCTGCTGCCAGTAAAAAGAGGACGATGGCTGCGGCCCCTTTCCAATTCACCTGGAAAGCAGAGAAAGTCAATGCAGCTGTACCGGTCAGGATCACAATCTTTAATAAACATTCCCTCCCAAATTTCTTTCTTAAAGTGTGGGCCAATAAAGCGCCTGGAAACTGAACGATCAGTATGATTCCGTAATACACCCCAAAAAAGGAGAGCCCGATCCCTGCATCGATCAGATAAAGCTGCCAGAACTCTTCAACAAATCCGGCTGCCAGCCCCACTGTCATACCCAGTAACAATAAATAAACCAGAGCAGGCTGCTTTATAAAGAACCGGGCTGCTTCAGCAATTTGACCTGACAATGAATCTACAGCTTCACTACTCTTCTGCTTGATATCTTTTAAAAAGAATGTCAGCAAGAAAGCAGTCATTGTGCTGACGAATGATAACCAGTAGTTGATTTCTAATGGATAATAACCAGGCAAAAAGCTTCCTGACATAGCCGCAACAAATAATGAAATCATTCTGACTGCCTGCAGTCTGCCGAGATGCCAGTCAAACTTTTCTTCTCTATGAACCGCAGCCAGCGAATCATAGAGAAGTGCATTTTCAGCTCCGCTCAAAAAGGCTGCTCCAGCTGCCGAAAATCCGATGGCAAGCCCGAATTGCCAGAACGAATCTGCGATCAGCAGCACTGCAAACATAAGCCCTTCAAGAAAAACACCTGCTACAATTAATGGTTTCCTGCCGATCCGGTCAGCCAGAACACCAGAGGGCACTTCCAGTGACAACATCACAATACCAAAAATAATCTCTGTCAAAACAACGTCCAGTACAGACATTCCGCGCATTTCCCAAAATAACCGTTCAATGACATACGCAGGGATCAGTGAAAAAAAAAACCTATCAAATAAATCATTCTGATGTTCCGTTTTGCGCTCATCGTTCATCCGCCCCTCTCCTGTATTGATAAGAGAGGTTCTGTGGCGGTTCACATGCTATGTTTTAACTGGGTGGACGGGGATATGTGTTCATAAACAACTCCTCCTTTATGTGGTGGTTATCATCCATTATATCACCTTTAACTGAATATTCAGATTATTATGTGGATTTCTATATAAAACTTTAAATTCGGTCAAAGATCAGCTGAATGATTAATATGGCTGTGACGATTCTCAGAAGCGGCTTCACCTGGGATGGTTTCATGCGTTTAGCCAGACGGACCCCCATCTGTGCGCCCAGAAATGAACCGGCAAGCAGAGCGAGTGTGAGTGACCAGATTATATGGCCTGCTGCAATATAAGTCACTGCTGCACCAAAACAACTCGAAAAAGTAGCGAGACGCACAAGCCCGACAGCTTTCAGATAAGAGACCTTCAGCCAGCTGAAGAGATAAAGCATGAGTGTACCCTGACCCGGTCCGAACAAACCGTCATAGATACCGATCCCATAAAGTCCCGCTGCTCCAAACCCGCTTTTCCTTAAGGTCTGATCATGTTCGAACGTACGCTTATTAAGAAAAGAGGTAATTAATGCAAAAATTAATAGAATAACTGCCACAATCGTCAGGTTTTCAGCCTGCAGTGCAGACGCAATCAGTCCCCCTGTGATCCCTCCTGTTAAACTGAAAGGAATAATCCATAATGACTCTTTTAAATTAATATTTTTATGACGCAGAAGATAGAAAAAAGCTGAAAATGAACTGACAGTGTTAGATACTTTATTCGCCCCAATCGCACTATGCACCGGCAAACCCAGCAATAACATGACCGGCAGACTGATCAGCCCGCCTCCTCCTGCGAGTGTGCCGAGTGTTGTGGCGATGATACCTGTTATAAATATGTAAAATAGCTCCATACTCATCACTCCTCTTACCTTTTATTGTATGAAGAGTAAGAGCATAAGTAAAATTGATAAATGTGATGACTTATGATTGGTTTTGGTTATGTTTGAAGTACTGCATAAATAAAAAGCCACGCATCACTGCGCGGCCTCATCTATATCAAACGGGCCTTTGCCCGGTATACGTAACGACTTCGCTTCTTGTTAACGTTTTTCGCTGATCAAGTCGTGTGATGATATCCGGGTCATGGGTTGGCAGATAGATTGTTGGATGGTAAAGCGCATATGAGCGGATCGCGCCCATGGTTGCGTATGCATGCTCAAAGGAAGCAGAAATGCCCGGGATGCGTTTATCAGCCAGCTGGTCCTGATTAAAGGTTACATCGCCTGCAAAGAACAATGACAGGTCACCGTCTTTTACGATAACTGATAAATGACCATCTGTATGACCGGGCGTTGATACGAGTGAGATCTGAGGATGCAGTGAATGATCCGCACCTTTGAATAATGCATCTGATTCAGGAAAATCTGTCAGTTTAAATTCAATTCCTGTCGGCCATGTTTCTGATACCGCACCAAGCAGAAATCGCTGCGACTGATCAAATTCTTTTCTGGACATGACAACCGGAACGCCTGGAATATCGCCTAAACCGCCGGCATGATCTGTATGTGAATGCGTCAGGATCGTATAATCAATCTTGGCAGGGTCAATCCCCGCACGCTGAAGCTGTGCGCCAATCCCCTGGGAATCCTCAATCTTAAAGCGGATCAGCCGTTTTAACAGCCACTCATTTTTACTGTGTTCCTTAAACCAGCCTTCCTCATTCACACGGGGTGTCTCACCTGTATCAATTAACACCTTCAGTTCAGGAAGCTCCACCAGATAACTCCACACAGGCAACCACTCCGTCCATGAAGGAGAAGCTACCAGGGCCGGAATTCTCAGCGCCTCCACCCCTCTCCACTGACGATACGGCTTTTTTACAGCAACCTGACCAGTCGAAAACGCATGCACCCGGACACCAGATAATCTATTCTCATATACCAGCATGATTGTCGCCCTCCCGTTTTAAGTGTAGCTTTATTATAAAATGTTCTGATGGGGTGTGAGATGGCTGGAGGTGTTGGGAATGTGCAAGCACATCCCTCATAAAAAAACCGCCCTCTCCAGAGCGGTTTTTCAATCATTCTATTATGCAGTTTGTGCATCCTTTTCAACTACGTCATCGTCTTCCTGTTTTGTCATTGTCAGACCAGTGATACCGTAGAAAATTGAAACGATTGGTGTGACGAATGCAAGAAAACAGAATGGCAGATAAGCGACTGTTGCGACACCAAGTGCGCCGGCTGTATATAGTCCGCTTCCTGTCCACGGAAGGAGTGCGGCACTCTGTGTACCTGTATCTTCAAGTACACGTGACAGGTTTTCAGGCTTCAGGTTCAACCTGTCAAAGATCGGCTTCATCAGGGTCCCACCCATCACAGTAGAGAAGTAAACAGAGCCACCGATTGCAAGCGTGAAGTAGCTGACTACACTTGTAACGAAAACAAGTACGCCTGTGTGCTGAATCTTTTCAGCGAATGAAGCAATCATTGCTTCAAGTACACCTGCTTCAGCCAGCATACCGCCAAGGCCAAGTGCAAATAAGAATAGTGCTACAAGAGCGAGCATACTTACAAGTCCGCCACGGATCAGCAGGCTGTCAACAATTTCAATGCCCGATTCCACTGTGTAACCGTTGTAAAACGTAGCAATTGTTTCACTGAAGCTGAATCCCTGGGCGAAAATCGCCACGACACCACCAGTAGCAGCGCCAATAAAGATTGCAGGAATCGCAGGCTTTTTCATCATCAGCAATGTAATTAGTACAACAACAGGAATTAACGGCACAAGACCGAGACTGAAGTTTTCACTCAGATAAGTTGTCATCTGTGCAACAGACTCAGCGTTCACTGAACCGTTGTACTGAAGGCCGATGACTGTAAAAATGATCGCAGTAATAATATACGCCGGAACAGTTGTCCAGAGCATGTGTCTGATATGCGAGAACAGATCTCCACCGGTTACAGCCGGCGCAAGGTTTGTTGTATCTGAAAGCGGCGACATTTTATCCCCAAAGTACGCACCACTGACAATGGCACCTGCTGTAATTCCTGCAGGAATGCCAAGTGCTGCCCCAACACCCATCATCGCAATTCCGGCAGTACCGATCGTCCCCCAAGACGTACCGGTTGCCACTGCGACAAGAGAACAGAACAATAACGTTGTGACCAGAAAATACTGTGGTGAAATAGCTTCAACACCATAATAGATCAGTGTTGGCACAGTTCCTGAAGCAATCCATGCACCGATTAAAATTCCGACGGTTAAAAGAATCAGTACAGGCTGGAGCGCCTTCCCCATCGACTCAAACATCGATTTCTCAATCTGCTTATAAGTAAAGCCGAGCTTCAGCATAAACGGCATAACCACAAGCATACTGATAAACATCAGAATTTGAATAGGTGCATCAAATACTAAAATACCGACTGATACAACAGCGATCGCTGCTGCGAGGATCAGCATTGCATACGTAAATGACGGTTTTTGAATATCGTTTTTAATATCGGGTTCCAACCAACCACTCCTTTTTATCTATCTATTATTCTAAAATATTTTATGCGATTAAAATAATCCCACTTATAGAGCACTATTTTTTTCGCAGGTATAAGATCATTATACTTTAAAAAGAATTTTCAGTAAATTTATGTATTGCATGAATATACGGTTTATCCGAGGAATTATGTATACTGAGCGTACGTTCATTCGTGTTTTTCTTATAAATACGCTGAAATACTGGTGTATATGTATATGAGGGGGACGGAGGTGAAAAATGTCATCTGGTGACACTTTCACCTCCGTCCCCGCATGGCACATCACCTATCAATTAATAAAATCAAACCCGCTCTTCTCGCTCAAATCCAAAACAAACGCCTTCAGCAGCTCCTTCGTCGCAACCAGGTCCTCCATATCAATCACTTCAACCGGTGAGTGTGCATAACGGGACGGAATAGATAATACGCCGGTTGGAATGCCGTGATTAGCTAAGCTCATCGCGCCGCCGTCTGTACCGATGCCCGGGAATACTTCAAGCTGATAAGTTATTTTGTTGTCATTTGCTAAACGGATCAGTTTTTCTTTTACAGCAGGATGAGAAATCAGGCTGAAATCAAGCACTTTGATCCCTGTACCTGCACCGAGCGCCAGAGATGCATCCATCGTTTCTTCAGGCGTATCACTGACCGCTGTTGTATCAAGCGCAATTGCCACATCCGCTTCCACCTGTCTTGCAGCAACCTGTGCTCCGCGTAAACCAACCTCTTCCTGAACAGTAAAAACAGCTGTTACCGTTCCGGCAAAATCCTCGTCCTGAAGCTCCTGTAGCGTCTGAATCAATACCGCACAGCCTGCACGGTCATCAAAGCCTTTTCCGACAAAACGTCCTGTCGTTTCATTACCCAAAAACTCCATATCAGGCTTCCATGTAACGGGCGTTCCGACTTCTACACCGAGTTCAATCGCGTGCTCCTTGTTTTTCGCACCAATATCTATGTATAGCTGACGATGATTACGTACCTTTCCGGCATCATCAAACTTTGCATAGTGAGCAGAAATACTGCCAATTACGCCGGTTAACAGCCCGCTTTTTGTACGCAGCTGAACCTTCTGGGTTAACAGAAGCCTGTCATCATTCCCTCCAAGCTTCTCAAACCGGAGCAGGCCACTCTCTTCAATCTTCTTCACGATAAAACCAACCTCATCCATATGCGCTGTCATCACCATCGCAGGACCCTGCCGAGCGCCCTTCTTCACCGCAATCACATTACCAAGCGCATCCACTTTCACCTCATCCACTAAAGGTTTTACCGTATCCCTCACCCATTTACTGACCGGCTGCTCATGGCCACTGGGTCCGTGCAGGGCGGTTAATTGTTCTAATAGCTGCTGCATGCTGATTCCTCCTTTAAATGTATTAACGAGTATTATACTCTGTTATTTAGTAATGCGAAACATTGATTGTTGGTGGTGTACATGCTGGGGACGGAGGTTAAAGTGTCATGAGATGACACTTTAACCTCCGTCCCTACAATGCACACTTCATCCCCAAACTAGCCTTCCCACCCAAAAAATGAGAAACTAAGATCAAAATCCGTCCAGAAAAGGTGAATCAAATGACAACTGAAAAACAAAAAATGCTTGCTGGAGAAATGTATGACCCGGCTGATCCAGTTTTAATGAAAGAGCGTGAGGAGGCAAGAAGGAAGGTCCGCTTGTTCAATCAGACCACTGAATCTGAAGGGGAGCAGCGTATTGAGATGCTGAAGGACCTGCTTGGCTCAACTGGCAATCACGTATATATGGAGCCGAATATACGCTTTGACTACGGCTACAATACGCACGTTGGGGAGAATTTCTTTGCTAATTTTGACTGCACAATTTTAGATGTGTGTGAGGTCCGTTTTGGCGATAACTGTATGCTCGCACCAGGTGTGCAAATTTATACGGCGACCCACCCCCTTGATCCCGCTGAACGGAATTCAGGCAGGGAGTATGCAAAGCCGATCACATTTGGCCATAACGTGTGGATTGGCGGCAATGCAGTCATTAATCCTGGAATTACAGTCGGTGATAACGCAGTGATTGCTTCGGGCGCTGTCGTAACGAAAGATGTACCGGCTAATGTAGTCGTTGGCGGTAATCCGGCGAGAGTGATTAAGGAGATTGCCTCTGAATCCATATGACATTCCTGAGTATAGAAAGAAAATAATAAGCAAAGGACTGACAATATTGACTCAAATCGATGAAATCATTCAATCTATCAACGACTTCCGTGAAGAAAGAAACTGGGGAGAAGCACATAACCCGAAGGATTTAGCGATCTCACTATCCATTGAAGCCTCAGAGCTGCTTGAGGATTTCCAGTGGAAAAGCAGTGAACAGGCGATTGAGCAGAATATAGAAAATATCAAAGACGAAATTGCAGACGTGATGATCTATGCATTAACCCTCAGCAGCGTGCTCGAGTTGGACGTTGAAGAGATTATCAGAGAAAAGATTAAGAAGAACGGGATCAAGTATCCTGCTAAAAAATAACTTTTACTAAAAAGGAGCGATCGCGATGCCTTTATTTGAAATCAACCTGTCATCTGCAGCACTTGGCATTCAGACAGCTGTGAATGTCGTATTACCAATCAGCTTGGATCAAAAAGCATTATCAGAAGAACATACATATTCATACGGCAGCCGAAAGTTTCCAGTGCTCTACCTGCTTCATGGGGCTTCAGATGACTACTCATGCTGGATGCGCTGGTCGTCGATTGAACGGTATGCAAATGAGAAGGGAATTGCTGTTGTAATGCCGAGTGCGGACCTCAGCGCTTATACAGATATGAAGCATGGGCACGACTACTGGACTTATATCAGCGAAGAACTGCCCGCTTTTATCGAAGCAACGTTTCCCGTTTCCACTAAAAGAGAAGACACTTTTGCAGCCGGTCTCTCGATGGGCGGATATGGCGCATTCAAGCTCGCACTGCGTAAGCCTGAAAAGTTTGCGGCAGCGGCTTCACTGTCAGGTGCGCTTGATATGGCGGACCGCGTGCGAAAAGACAGAAAGTACGATAATGCCTTCGGTGATCACGCAGACCTTACCGGGACTGAAAATGACTTGTTACATTTGGTAAAAAACGCATCCGGAGAGCTGCCAAGACTTTTTCAGGCGTGTGGAACAGAGGACTTTCTATATGAAGATAATATTCGTTTTAAGAAGCTTGCTGAAGAAAAGGGCCTGGACCTGACTTATGAAGAGGAGCCTGGGGATCACAACTGGAGTTATTGGGATATGAAGATTCAGCGTGTGATGGAGTGGCTGTGAAAGTTGAGCCCTTGTTCACTGTGAACAGGGGCTTTTTTATGCATGCTTCTAACAACGATAAATCTCGACCATTTTATTTGCCGTATCTCTACTTTTGCGCCACCACTTCAACCTTCATCCGGTCAGGGTCCTCAAAAAATACCGCATAATAATCCTCTCCGCCTGCAAATGGATGGCGGTCTTCATATAAGATTGGGATTCCTTCAGCTCTCAATTTTTCTGTCAGCTGATCAACGTGCTTTCTGGAATCCGCATGAAAGGCCAGGTGGTTGAGTCCTGTGCGTTTACGATGATACGGGACGTCCTGATAGGCTTCTTCTGTCTGGACAAATACGAGATACGTTTCACCATATTTCCAGCTTCTCCCGCTCTCCCACTCCTGAAACAACTCGTAGCCAAGCTCTTCAAGCAGCCACCCCCAGAATACAGTGGATTTCTTTAAATCTGATACATACAGTTCGATATGATGAATCATTGTCTCACTCCTCTTATGCATTCAAGGCTAAATGTGCTAGCTTTATATTATCAAAAAAATGATATACCGAACTGTAAAGGAGTAGAAACGTATGGACATACAAATTAAAACCTGCACGCCTGATGATCTTTCAGTTCTACAAAACATCAGCTATGAAACATTCAATGATACTTTCAAGAATCAGAACAGCCCGGAAAATATGAAGGCTTATCTTGATAAAGCATTCACCCGGGAGCGGTTAGAAAATGAATTGAACAACCCGCTCTCCACTTTTTTCTTTATATATGCAAATAATGAGATTGCCGGTTATTTGAAAGTAAATATTGAAGCGGCTCAATCCGAAGAAATGGGCGATGAATCGCTTGAGATAGAACGAATATATATTCGAAAGACGCATCAGAAAAGCGGGCTCGGCAAGCACCTGCTTAAAAAAGCGATACAGACCGCTAATATTCATCAAAAAACGATGATCTGGCTTGGCGTATGGGAGAAGAATGAAGGAGCGATCGCTTTTTACAAGAGAAACGGATTCG
Source organism: Jeotgalibacillus terrae (assembly GCF_016908195.1). Classification (GTDB taxonomy): domain Bacteria; phylum Bacillota; class Bacilli; order Bacillales; family Jeotgalibacillaceae; genus Jeotgalibacillus; species Jeotgalibacillus terrae. The sequence goes on along the minus strand of NZ_JAFBDK010000029.1, from coordinate 13,793 downwards.
TGGAAACGGGCGTTCACTCGTTTTACATGGGTGATGAAGAGCAGTTTGATCTGATTATGAAAAAGCAGCTGGATTAGCTGCAAAAACAATAAAGGATATAAAGCTGTTTATAAGCCTTATATCCTTTACTTATGGTCAATTCTTTTATGCGCTGTCATTCGTTCTCTCTGCGCTCTCAGCTCCCTGCCGATCTTCATTTCCTCTCTCATTCCCTCGGTCCGCAGTTCATAAAAATGCTCGACTGTCTTCTCAAATCCGATTGCAATTTCCTCAATCGACTCCTGAATGGTTTCATTTTTGATGGATAACCCATCCTTTTTAGCCTGCAGCACCTGTCTCATCAAAATGGTTTCGGAATACAGCAGATTCGCAAGCAGCTCAGCTCCATCACTGCGTCCTGCTATTTTCTGCACCTTTTATACAATGCGCGCGCCCCTGATCATTCTCAGATCATGTGGCTCAATCGGCTGATTCTGCTTTTGCGCCTTCTTAATCTTTTTTTCGTTTATATTTGAAAGCAATAACCCGTGAAATTCATATAACGTATTGATGAAATGGTTACGGAATCTTCTTTGTTTGAAATAGGAGATAAGACTTTTCATATTGTGGGCTCCTTTACGGAAAATCATTGTATCTATTATAACAGGAATTGACTGGGAATTAACGCGCTGTATGCTTATGTTAAGATGAACTTATAATAAACAGATCAGGAGTTGTCGAAATGAAAAAGAAAGTAAAAGTTGTAGCTGCAGTGATTGAGAACGAAAAAAGTGAAATTTTATGCGCTTTGCGGGCTCATAATATGGCAATCCCTAACATGTGGGAGTTCCCTGGCGGAAAAGTTGAAGAAGGAGAAAACCTGCAGGAGGCACTTGAGCGAGAAATCGCTGAAGAGCTTGAATGTGAGATCAAGGCTTATGATATAATTAATGAAAACATACATGAATATGATTCGTTTATCATTGAACTAATTTCTCTTAAAGCTGAACTTGTTGAAGGAACACCAGTAGCAACAGAGCATGCTAAATTAATCTGGATGCCACGCGAAAACCTCGACTCGTTGATATGGGCACCTGCTGATATTCCGGCTGTTAAAGATGTAATGAACCAGATAAAAGTATAAAAGCAAAGGGCACCCCCTTTGCTTTTATGTTTGTTCATGCAGGTAATCATAGATTTGACGGTCTATGCTCTCTTTTAGCATCAGATTCATCGTTACAACCGGCAGGCTTTCATCGCCGCTTTGCATCACCGTTTCTTCCACTGAACCAGAATCAGGTGTCACTTCACCAGCATAATAAAAGTCTCCACCCTCATCATCGTCTTTTTTGACAAACAGATGTAGTGTATTTCCTCTTTTCTGTGACTCTGTAATTTCTAATACTTCGCTTGATGTCATTCTTCTGCGACTTCTGGTATACCAGTGAAAAACTTCAGGATTAATGAATGTATCTCCATAGTTAACACTTGCTTCAACATCATCCTGCTTGTGATAGGTTACAAAAATCGGGCACGTCTTATGCTTGGTTTTATATCCATAAATTGTTGACTGCTCATCCTTATCCCAATTCAGCAGCCAGCACGCATCTTTACGCGAATATTTCTGAAGTCTAGTTAAAGGAACGCTCTGATCATAACGTTTTCCTCTTTTTAATGAAACTGCAAGAACATCTTTTACAAGTTTTTCAAACCACTGATTTTCTAATAATTCTTTTAATTTTCCAGAAAGAGTATACTGGTCGTCTTTTAATACGATCAATGGCTCGTTACCGTATTTTATTTGGTCTGCAGTCTTAAAGAAAGTAAGGTTCAATACCCGATCCATTGATTTTACCGTGTTAATATCAGACCTTGCACCTTCACGTTCTAAGATCTCTTTGAAGCTCGCAACGTTTATTTTATCTGCTTCTATCAAATTCCATAATAACAATGCCTCATGAATTCTTTTACCAGATAGTATTTCTTTTGATAGAAAAGTAAGCACCTGATGATGATGTTGCGATAATGCAGGTGTTTCTTCCTTCATCACGGTCAAGAATGTTCCGTAGTGATCTTTTTTATCAGCAATTACCACTGGATCAATTGAATGATGGTCATAAAAGTCCTCCATCATCGGGATCCGACCAATTCTGTTTTTCAGTTCCTGATAAGCATCCTTCATAACAGACATATGCGTCAATTTCGCTTGCTGAATAGAAGCATAAACTCTTTCTTTTGCGATTGCTTCAAAGTTAATGGTTGATGTTCCTTTAATATAACTTCGATCAATCATTTTTCTTCTAACAGCATCTTTATTTTGAGAGCGGTCACCAGAAAGCGCAATTGGAATCAGATAATTATTTTGATAATTTCCGATAAAATCAATGACCGTTACGAAATCCTTCGTATCATGTTTTCTTAATCCTCGGCCAAGCTGCTGGATGAAAATTATACTGGATTCCGTTTGCCTTAACATCACGACCTGATTCACACTCGGGATATCAATACCCTCATTGAAAATATCGACAGTTAGAATGTAATCCAACTGCCCCTCTTCAAGCCTGGTCACTTCTTCAGAACGCTTATCTTGTGAATCATCTCCTGTGAGTGCAGTCGTTCTGTAACCTCTCTTATTCAATTCAAGTGATAATGCATAAGCCTCCCGCTTTGAGCTACAAAACATCAATCCGCATACACGTCCACCCGAATGTCCATAGTAATCTGTTTTTTCCAAGATCTGATTTACACGCTCTTCCGATAAAAGGTGACTAAATAGCTCTGTTTCGCGCTCTGTTCCATCAATTTCTAAGTCAGTCACGCCAAAATAATGAAACGGACAAAGCATGTCTTCTTCTAGTGCTTCCTGAAGCCTGATCTCATATGCAATATTATAATGAAATAATTTAAACAGATCATACCCATCTGTTCTTTCGGGAGTTGCAGTCATGCCAAGCATAAAAGCAGGTTTAAAGTAATCAATCATTCGCTGATAGGTTTGTGATCCTGCTCTATGGCTCTCGTCAATTAATATGTAATCAAATACTTCAGGATCAAATTGCGCCATTGTTTCAGGCTTTGACATTGTTTGCACGGTAGCAAATAAATATTTCGCAGTTGTATCGCGACTTGTGCCTGAAAGAATGCCAAATTCCGTTTCATCTCCCCCAAGTACCCGCTGAAAATCCGCTTTTGCTTTTTTTAAAATCTGTTCTCTGTGAACCACAAATAGCATTCTCTTCGGACGCACCCTTCTCACGTCAAATGCAGCCAGATACGTCTTCCCTGTTCCTGTTGCGGAGACAATCAGCGCCCGCTTCTCATTTGAATGTCTAATATCTGCAATTCCCTGAAGTGCAGCATCCTGCATTTTGTTTGGGTCAATCTCTAGTGCATCTTTCACCTTATTAACTGTATACGTGCCGGGAAACTCTGCAACACGGTCCGGTAATTGTTCATAAAAAGCTTTTTCATAGTTCTCAATCCACTGTGAATTTAGTATTACTGACTGTTCCCACATACCCTGGAACTGATCTCTGAAGTGATGAACAATATCTCCATTTTCATGAGAAGTCATTTTTACATTCCACTCATAATTCACTTTAAGAGCATTCGCTGTGAGATTAGAACTTCCAACGATTAAGGAATAATACTCATCATGCTGAAAAATATAGCCCTTTGAATGGAACCCTTCCACTTCAGCAATTCTAACTTCTACATTTTTCAGTTTTAATAGTTCTCTAAAAATCTTTGGCTGATTAAAATATTGGTAGGTGGATGTAAGTATTTTTCCCTTTATGCCTTTTTCGTGAAGATCCAGCAGATAAGACTTTAAGGTTGCCAGCCCACTTTCTGTTATAAATGCAACAGAGAATAAAAATGACTGACAGGCTTTGAGTTCATCAGTTAAAGAAGTTAAAACATCCTGACGCTTCCCTGGCTGATTCACAAGAAGCTCAGGCTGAAAACGGCTGAACTTTGTGTGGTTTCTATTAATGAACCCTTTTTCGAGTGAATGTTGAAGCTGCTTAATCATCTGATTCATATTCTTTCAACCCTTCCTAGTTGATAAACAGTTCGGTTATGGAGTTAACACTACGAGGTCAGACCTTGTAGTGCCAACTCCGTCCCCAATTAGTTCACCTCATTTCGTTCATCACCTGCCAACGCTTTCCTTTCAGCCATCAACCCATCAAAATACTCCGTAAACACCGACTCTCCCGAATAAGACAAGCATAAATATTCTTTTGCTCTGGTCATCCCGATATAGAGCAGAGACGCTTCCCGTTCCACATCATCCTGCAGCACGAATGGCATATTATCGATATTCACAATAAAGACGGCCTGAAAATCAAGTCCCTTGCTGCTTTCAATGGTACTGATCTTGACCATCTGATCATCTTTCTGGAAGTTACGCTTTGATTCACTATTTTCGGTGAGCCAATAGTAGCTGATGCCTGCTTTTTTCATTTCACGCTGAAGAACATCAATATAGTTCATATCGTATGTTTTTTTCACACGATAGAGGACGAGCATTTCAGAATAAGGGATTTTCTTCTGCTCATGCAGCTTCTTCATTTGCCTTGCAACAATATTTGCTTCTTTTTGAAAAGAATCCGTTTTAAGAATTGCCGGCTCAAAGCCTTTTCGTTTGGTGCTTTGAGGCGCAATAATTTCACCATCCAGCTCTTTTGCCACGACCTTATTTTTCAGTGCTGACTGCGCCTGATAAAAATCCCATGCGAACTTTACAATCTGAGCGGTGTTGCGGTAATTGATACTCAGGATCTTTGACCGCCCCCGGAAATCAAGTCCGGTATCCTGAACATAACTTCGCTTTCTTTTATAAATGGACTGGGCTCGGTCTTCCACCAGTAAAAGCGACTTTGTATCAGGATTCAACAGCTCACTGACAAGCTCAAACCATTCCGGTTCAAAGTCCTGTCCCTCATCGATCAGAATGGCATCATATTTAGGCAGAATCGCTTCTTTTTTCCTCAGTTTTTCCACCATCACCGGGATGTCCTGTTCTTTACACTTCACGTCATGCTTCAACCAGGCGTGGAAATTTCTCACTTGAATCTGATGTTTTGCCAGGTCAGCTTCCTGATCAAAATCAAAAAGGTTATCAGGCTCTGTCATCATTTGCGCAATCATCTGTTCAATAAAACGTGACAGTGAAATGTTGTAACACAGAATCAGTATTTTCCAATCCGGATGATCTTTTGTGAGCAATTTTGCACGACTCGCTAACACAAGTGTCTTTCCACTTCCTGCCACACCGCGGATTAACCTGTTCTGATCACCAATCTGCTTTGCCATATTTTCCTGATGAAGATCCATCGCCTTCACGTCATGTAAAGACAATAGAAGCTGATCCTGATACGGCGATGGCGGTTTGAATTCAGCACTGATTCTCACCTCAGGAAACAGGTGATAGCGGATCGCATCAATATCCTCTTTCGTCAAAGGCTCTCTCAAACGATAAGGCACCGTAAACATATTTAATATCTTCTCAACTAAAATTTCTTCTGAAAAAGACTCATCATCCGGATTAATTTCATCTCTCGTTAACGAAAGGGAAGGGTCCACAACACGGTAAAGGTCATGCTGAATAAAATCTTTTTGCGTCAAACGGGTAAATACAGCACCCGAACCATATGGAAACTTCAGGTGTGAAGCGAACTTTCCTTCAAGCTGAAGCAGGTTCTTATCTTTTTTCAGTGCATTGACCAGATGAAACATATTTTCCCGCGCCTGCAGCATCGGACTTTTCGTTTTAACCTGCTCACCTGAAGAAGACACAATCATCCACTCATCCTGGTTCAGCTGGAACAACGTCCCCTTTGTATAGTCCTTCACTTCAAGAACAACCAGTCCAAGGTCCGGTCCCACAATCACAAAATCAGGACGGCGCCCAAGTATATTAGGTTCATAGTAGACAATATAATCATCAGGCAGATAGTCTTTTAGCGTTCTGAAAAGAAGCCGTTCACCCGCAGTAGCAGTTGATCTGATCGTTTCCGGTACTGTATATGCCATTTGCAACCCTCCACTTTTCGACATTTGCGTCTATTATACTATATAACTCCTGTTATTTTTACATATTTTTGGATTACATAGGGTTACTACTTAGAAGAGATTGACAATTACACATTTGGAATGTAACATATAAATTGCATATGCAAACTATATCTTACATCACGTGGGTGAAACTATGAAAAACAATGTGAAAATAACAAGGATGAATGCTTCAATTACACAGGAACAATTGGCCAAACGGACAGGGGTCACGAGGCAGACGATTGGGCTGATTGAAAAAGGGGAGTATAACCCGAGTCTTCAATTATGTGTAGCGATCGCAAAAGAGCTGAATAAAACGCTTGATGACTTATTTTGGGAGGTTGATTGATATGAAAACGTGGATAGGGTTCTTATTACCTGATGATGAGTATAAGGAGAAAAAAATACTGACATTCCTTGCTGAAGGCGCTGTTCTTCTTTTTTTATCTTTGATTGTGATGACTTTTATTAATCGGTATCTGACATTGGACGCTGAGACTGTTCTGCTTATTTCGATGGGCGTTTTTGTGTTGTATGTTGGAGCCAGATACATCATTTCCGGAATTGAGTACACAGTTGTTGCCACAGAAAAAGCATATGAGAAAGAACGAAAAGTGATACTGGTCAGAATGTTTACTTTTGCATTCATTTTTCTGGTATCGTATATGTTTATTATCGAGATTCCGACCACAATCAGTGAGTGGTTTGAGGTCATAGGTTTACTGACAACAGCCGTACTATTCATGTTCGTTTCAAGCTTTATCTCATTAAAGCGCTCCTATCATAAGAATAAAGAGCTTGTATAATTAAAAAACTTCCGGTAAATGCCGGAAATTTTTTGCCCCATACCACCCTAAAAATTTTGGGACGGAGTTGGCACTACGAGGTCAGACTTCGAAGTGTTAACTCCGTCCCCAAATTGGTATAAAATAGTCTCATACAAACTTACTCAAAGAAAAGAAGTGAAAAGCATGGCAGACACATTTAAAAAAATCACAGAACTTAAAGCAATATGCGAGCAGTATGATCAGATACAGCTGAAGCTGAATGAAAACACGATCGAGAGTGGAAATGGGGTAAAGGTATTTCAACATACTGAAAATGGCCAGTTGATCGGCTACCTTGGTGTATATGATTTTGGGATGACTGCAGAAGTTTGCGGGATGGTTCATCCTGACTTCAGGAAAAAGGGGATTTTCACATCACTTTTTAAAGAAGCAATTGAGTTTATAAGGGAGACGGGATATAACACTGTTCTACTGAATGCCCCAGCTTCATCAGTACCCGGGCAGGCATTTATTCAAAAGACCGGTGCGGTTTATAAAATGACTGAATACCAGATGAAGTGGAACAATAACGAATTGTCACCTCCCTCTGAAAAGCTCACTTTACGCAAATCGCAGCCAGCTGACCGTGCATTTCAAATCGATCTGGATGCTGACGGGTTTTCAATTCCACGTGAAGAAGTGGAGCAATTCTTTGATGCGGAAGCTGCAGATGAATCTACAACGTCATCTATCATTGAATGGGAAGGTCAACCTGCCGGCAAACTCAGAGTTCACTTAATGAATGATCAGTACTGGATATACGGATTTGTGGTTTCTAAAGAATTAAGAGGAATAGGAATTGGCAGACATGCACTTTTAAGTGTGCTTCATCAGCTGCAATATGGCGGGCGTGAGGTTCATCTTGAGGTGGAAGCAGAGAATAAAGGACCTTTGAAGCTTTATGAATCATGTGGGTTTGAGGTATATCATGCCCAGGATTATTTCAAATGGGGACGGAGTTAACACTACGAGGTCAGACCTCGTAGTGCCAACTCCGTCCCCGATTTCCAGGTACTACATCTCCTCAGGCGCTTCCACCCCAAGCAAACGCAGCCCTTCCTTCAATACAACCTGAACCGCATGAACAAGCGACAGCTTTTCCTGTCTCCCTTCAACAGCATCCAGTATCCGGACATTCCCATAGTACTGGTTAAATGATTTTGCCAGTTCAAGGACGTATTTGGCTGTCTGTGACGGGTCATTCCCGTCGAATGAACGCTTGATCGCTTCAGAGAAATCCATCAGGCATTTAACGACAGGCCAGGCCGCTTCATCTGAAAACATCAACCCATCAGCTTTCTCCTGATACGCACCTTTTCTCAAAATAGAAGATGCCCGCGCATGCGTGTACTGTACATATGGACCGGTCTCCCCCTCAAACTTCAACATTGCGTCCAGTGAGAATTCCACATCATTCAAACGGTGGTTTTTTAAATCATGGAAAATGACCGCACCTGTCCCTACCTGGTGTGCGACCTGCTCCTGATCAGCAAGTGAAGGGTTTTTATCTGCAATATTCTGTCGCGCAAGACTGACTGCTTCTTTCAGCACCTCTTCAAGAAGCACCACTTTTCCTTTACGCGTTGACATTTTCTTGCCGTCTTTTAGCATCATTCCAAACGGAACGTGCGACAGCCCCTCACTCCAGTCATACCCCATCTTCTGAAGCACATCAAACAGCTGCTTAAAATGAAGTGTCTGCTCATTGCCCACAACATACAATGACTGCTCAGATCCGTATGTTTCATGACGATAGATCGCCGCTGCAAGATCCCGCGTCGCATACAATGTCGTCCCATCCTTCTTTTTAATCAGACAGGGAGGCATTCCTTCTGCAGTCTCTACCACCAGTGCCCCGTCGGACTCTACTAAAAGCTCTTTCTCTTCAAGCAGCTGCACAACACGATCCATTTTATCATTGTAAAACGCTTCACCCTGTACCGAATCAAAAGAGACCCCAAGCAGCTGATAAATACTGTTAAATTCCTTCAGCGATTCATCTCTGAACCATTTCCAAAGAGCGAGCGCGTCCTGATCGCCGTCTTCAAGCCGCTTAAACCACAGACGTCCCGCATCAATCAGAGAGGAATCATGCTCCGCTTCATCATGAAACTGTACATACAGCTTCAACAGCTCCTTAATCGGATGTTCACGAATCTTTTCTTCGTCTCCCCAAAGCTTATAAGCCGCAATCAGCTTCCCAAACTGCGTACCCCAATCTCCTAAATGGTTGATCCGTACAACCTCAAAGCCATTCTTTTCAGCAATCCGCGCAAGCGAATGACCAATCACTGTCGAGCGCAGGTGTCCCATTGAAAAGGGTTTGGCGATATTGGGCGATGAAAAATCAATTGTAATAACTGCGCTATCACCTTGATTCTGCGTGCCATAATGTTCTTTTTTCTTAATTACTTCTTCCACAACAGAAGATGACACCTGACTCTTATTTAAAAAGACATTTACATAACCGCCAGCTGCTTCAATTTTTGTAAATGTGCCCGGTAACGCAATCTGCTCTGACAGCTCAAGTGCGATCTCGTGAGGTGACTTCCGAAAAACCTTCGCAAGCTCAAAACACGGGAACGCAAAATCCCCCATCTCTTTATATTTCGGTTTTTCAATTAACTGATAGACTTTCCCATGATCCAATTGATCTTTCAGCTGTTCATTCAGCGCTTCTGCAAATAATGATTGATAATTCATCAATATTCCTCCTCTAAATAAAAAACGCCCGCCTCTTCTCCTCACAGGAAAAGAGACGGGCGTATCATTCGTCCGCGGTACCACTCTAATTGTTTGTACAACCACTCAAATTGATAACGGGGTTCTCCCCGGCAGCTCCTACTCCCTTTCAGTGCTGCATCTCCAAAGTGCGCTTCACTAACTGCTTCACAACCGGGCTCCCACCACCCCCGGCTCGCTTCACATCCACAGACAGCTACTCTCTTTGTCATTGACGTTTGTTTTTACCTATTATAGCCATTGTGTTGGAAAATACAATACCTTTCTTTTTTGGGGACGGAGTTCGCACTACGAGGTCAGACTTCGTAGTGTGAACTCCGTCCCCAAATCTCTTTAACCATACACCTGCTGGTGAAATCTATGAAGATTCTCGGCAATATAATCCTTCGACAATGCTGTACCACCTTGAACATCCAACCTGAAGTATAGGGTTTTCAGGAAATTGAGAACATTGAATTTGGTACGGAAATATTGGTTTGAGAAGCCTTCGCGCTCAAAGACTGAATCAAGTGAAGCGACCACTTTTGATAGCCAGTTTCTGATTGTTTTATCATCCATATATTTAACTATTAACGATTCAATTACGAGAGCCAGCCGCTCATCTTCGTCATCAATGAAGGTTGCTTTTTTGAAAAGACATGCCTGCAATGTAATCAGAACTTCGCCGATATCTTCTGATTCAAACATTGGATGGCTGACGCATGCCCCGAGCAAATCAGCTCCGTGCGCAATACTGTGTGCCCAGCCCTTCTCCTCCACAAACCCTCTTGTGTCTTTTTCATTCCTTAAGTATGTATGACTTTTTAGAAAAGCCTGTTTAAAATCTTCTTCAGATAATATAGCTGCTGTTGAATCATATGAAATCAGAACAGCAACGACTAAAGCTGAAAACGAACGCGTAAATACAGAGTCAGACTGATCTTCTCCAATTTTATAGAATAATTGATCCGCACATACTTCCATCAGATGCTTACATTGCGGCGCTGTCAGCTTTTCATTCGTAATCAGCTTAACAAATGCCGGGTAGATTAGTTCATCTCTTAAGTAAGGGTCAATGGAACCTATCTGTCTGACCATTTCATCTAAAAGCAATTGTAGTTTCTGATCATCTGATTGCTCAAATGCTTCATTATGTAATTTCTCCAGTTCAGCTTTTAATTCCACTGTCCAGCCTCCTTTGCTGTCTATATTTTACTACAATACAAGAAACGAAAGGACTTCCACCCTCAATTGTCGAAGTTGCTTCCATAACAAAATTTCCGATGGAGGTTATCACATGCAACTAGGTGCTTTTTCAATCAGTTTAGCTGTAAAAGATATTCAGGCGTCAAAGGACTTTTATGAGAAATTGGGGTTCCAGACATTAGGTGGAGACATCGAGCAAAACTGGTTAATTTTAAAGAATGGCGATACAGTTATCGGTTTATTTCAGGGGATGTTTGAAAAAAACATTCTTACATTCAATCCAGGCTGGGATCAGAACGCAGAGAATACGGATTCTTTTACTGATGTGCGTGAACTGCAGAAACAATTAAAGGTAGCTGGTGTCACATTAACCAGCGAGGCGGACGAAAATGGCTCCGGACCAGCCAGCTTTACAATTGAAGACCCTGACGGCAACCCGATTTTAATTGATCAGCACAGATAAAACCTGACCAATCTAATTCTTAAAGCTTTTTTAGATTGTGTTATAAAATAGCAGTAACTTTCAGAAACAGGAGCTGATTTTCAATGAATATCCAATTAATCAGAAATGCCACACTCGTTATTCATTATGCAGGCAAAAAGTTTCTTGTGGACCCGTTTTTAGCTAAAAAGGATACCTATCCGCCTTTTCAAAACTCAGCCAGACAGGATCAGAAAAATCCGCTGGTTGAACTGCCGGTATCAATCAATGAGATCATTCAGGACATCGACGCTGTGATCTTAACGCATCTTCATCTCGACCATTATGATGACGCGGCAAAAGAATTGCTGCCAAAAGGGATAAAGGTTTTTGTGCAAAACGCGGAAGATGCTGAAAAAGTAAGAAACGACGGCTTTGAAAATGTAGAGGTACTTACGGAACAGTCGGAGTTTGAAGGCGTTCAACTGATCAAAACAGAGGGTCAGCACGGCAGAGGCGAAATCCTGGAAATGATTGGCCAAGTGAGCGGAGTAGTCTTCAGACATGAAAGTGAAAAGTCCCTTTATATCGCTGGTGATACAGTCTGGTATGAAGGAATTGAGAAAGAAATCCGCACGCATCAGCCGGAAGTCATCGTGCTGAACGCCGGGGATAATCAGTTTCTTGAAGGCGGTTCACTTGTGATGGGGAAAGATGACGTATTTGAAACATCGAAAGCTGCTCCAAACGCAGCGATCATAGCGGTTCATATGGAAGCTGTGAACCACTGGGCCCTACCACGGAAAGAATTGAAAGCTTTTGCTGAGGAGAAGGAGTTTGCCGGCAGATTGACTGTGCCGGATGACGGGGAAGCACTGTCTTTTTGAGTTCTGCTTTCCGGAGAGGTTTGGGGACGGAGTTAATACTACGAGGTCATCGCAGTGCCAACTCCGTCCCCGGTTTCGCCTCTCACGCTCCCCGCATAACCGATACGCTATTCTTCAAAATAGTCCCGTATTTCTTCAGGAAGCTCTTCAATATTTAAGATATAAAGCTGATCAGTTCCCGGCGAAGATTCTACCAGATAAGTTCTATCGTGAAAATCAACGAGTGTAAACTGCTCAATTCCAAGCGCCTGGCGATCCGCACGCATCATATACTCTACCGCTTCAGGATTTAAATTTTCTTCATACCCTTCAAGCATTAACGCTTCAACCGCCTCCATATCATCTGCAAAAGCTATTTCCTGATAGAGAGTGAGACTGTTATCGGGTTTTTGCATCATGTCTTTTATTTGCAGGACAGCAAATGCGACAACAGTGAGAGTCAGGATGGCAATCGTCATTTGTGACCGGTTTAATTTAACTGTTTTCAACGGTTCCCCGCCTTTTTAAAAACAGCACTCAACTCACTCCACACATCAAACAAATTGCCATCCGGGTCTGAAAACACAAAGTTTCTCCCGGCATGTCCTCTATTTTCAATCACACCAGTCTTTACACCCAATGAATGTAATGTATGATGGAACGATTTTAAAGACTCGATCCCATCCACTTCAAAAGTAAGCGAGAAGCGTTCAGCACCCTTTTGATCGAAAAAGTTGGCCTTTTCATTCTCAGATGCTTTTACGAGAAAAAAGCTTTGACCAGCCAGATCTATAATTGCTTTATCCTGATCCTTGTAGTTCACCTTTGCACCAAGCTTTTCTTTATACCAGACTGCAGATACCCGCGGATCTGATACAGGAATGTAGGTAGTGCCAACTCTGATTAACTGATTTTCCATTCCAGCTTCCCCCTATACCGACACTTCACTCATGAGTGCATGTGTATTTCCTTCCGTGTCTTTAAAAAAGGTCATCCAGGTTTCTGTCTCATTCATTTTCGCTACCAAGTGCGGCTGATCCAGAAAGGAAATGCCCTTATCCTCAATTTTTTGATAGGCTTCTTCGATATCCTCCACGCTAAAATAAATCACTGACCCCGGATGATCAAATGACTCATTTTCCGGCAATGTCAGCATCAGCCGAAGACCGTTCTGTTCAAAAAATGCCATATTTTCTGTTTCAAATAACAGCTGAAGACCCAACGTTTCTCCATAAAATGCTGTCGCCCGCTTCACATCTTTCACCGGTATACCAATCTGTCTGACCTGCTGAATCATCTTTGATTGCTCCCTTCCATTTCCCCAAATGAATTTGTATGTCTGCAGCATATAAGCTACACTCAACTTATATAATACCTTACAAAAAACGGAAAGAACAGGAGGGTTTAGACATGTTATTTGATCCACCAAAGTGTATGAATTGCGGGAAAGAAATCGAAGACGGCGAGCAGGTGTATGCAAAGCTGCGCTACCCAAAAAGAAAAGGTTTTACAGAGATCAAAGCCTATTTGCGGAACGAGGCTTCGTTTCTGTGTGAAAGTTGTTTTGAAAAGAAAGGCTGATCGATTTGGGGACGGAGTTGGGGGGGGGGGGGGGGGCGCCCGGAGGGCGGAGACGGCCCCCCCCCAGCCAAAAACAAAACACAAATTGGAAAAAACAAACCCCCCCCCGCCACCAACCCCGCCACCCCCCCC
>NZ_JAFBDK010000028.1 GCF_016908195.1 Jeotgalibacillus terrae | reverse complement strand
ACGATTAAACGGCCTCAGCCCTATAGAATATAGAGCGAAAGCCGCTTAAATCACTTTTATTATTTCCACTGTCTACTTGACGGGGGGCAGTTCACTTTGAACTGTGGACTTTTTTATTATCTTGGTTATGTTAAAGTGCAATGTTGTTTTAGCACATCTGGTGATCGCAGAGGAGATCAACAGTCAGCTTCATTTTAAAGCTGTTATAGTGGCTGCCAATCGGCTTTCAGGTTATCTTCATCGAAAGAAATAACAACATCAGAAACACCTTTTTGCGCATAAATTAACAGCTTCAGGCGATCCCTGATATCATCTGCTTCAGCAATAGAGATTGACTTGTCAACCTCAATCTTTGCATCTACATGGAGGCTTTCTCCTTCTTTGACTACATGCAACCTTTTAATGTCTCTGACATGCTCATCCTTCATGATGATTCTGCTGATATGAACACGCATTTCATCATCAGTTTCCCCAATCGCACCACGTGCATTTTCAAGAAATACCCGTCCAACAACATAGAACATCATGAGTCCAATGATAATTGAAGCGATTCCTTCAGCCTGTACAAAACTTGTGAAGTGAGCAATCAGCACGGCAATCATTGCAAGAACTCCGCCGCTTGTTGCGACAAAATCCTCCATAAAGACAAGCTTTGTAGCTGGTTTTGCCTGTTTAAGGTGAGTCACACTTTTAGTAAAAACAGCTAAACCTTTCCCTTCAACACCTGCCTCATGAAGAACTTCTTTACCGGCTTTATAAAATACAAACAGTTCAAGGACAACACCGATTCCTAAAACACTAAGAATAATAGCAAGACCGGTTGTTTCTGCCGGATGCAGAAGGTGGTGAATGCCTTCTTTAATGGCTTCATAAGAAAGTATACCGACAATGATCACTGCACCGAGACAAACCAGATTAACGACCCTGCCAAATCCGTTTGGGAACCTTGGTGTCGGTGCTTTTTTGGATAAAGCTGATCCAATGAAAACAAAAAGCTGATTTGCTGCATCACCAAATGAGTGCATCATCTCTGCAAACATTGCAATATTGCCTGTAAGCAGATAGGCCACCATTTTCAATACTCCGATAAATGAATTAACGATTGCTGCAAGCAGGGAGGGTTTATTTCCCCCTTTTAATAAACTGAAAAATTCTTTCATATGTAAGCTCCTCTCTTTCTGATATATTCATCTATTCCCCATTTAGCAGAGATTTTCTCCATCATGCGTAAATTAAATGAAAATGGTACAATAATAAGCAATGAGATGAACGGAGAGTGGATAAGATGCTTGAAAAAACACTAAATAAATGGAATGAATCAGGATTTGAGAATATGACAGCTGTACAGGAAAAAGTCATTCCGCTATTAACAGAAGGAAAAGACGTGATTGCGGAATCACCTACAGGAACAGGTAAAACGTTGTCCTATGTCCTGCCGCTGATTGAAAACCTGAACGCAGACCAGAAACTTCCTCAGGCATTGATTCTGGCACCATCAAAAGAGTTGTCGATGCAGATCCTTGATGTTCTTCAGCAATGGGGAAAAGAAGCAGGAATGAAATCCGCTTCTATTATAGGAGGCGCTAACCCGAAAAGGCAGCTTGAGAAACTGAAAAAGCAGCCGCACGTCATTGTCGGGACCCCTGGACGGATCCTTGAACTGATTAAACAAAAGAAATTAAAAACACATGAAATCAGGACAGTCATTCTTGATGAAGCAGATCAGCTGCTTTTACCTGAGCATAAAGAATCGATCGGTCAGATCATTAAGAGTACGCTTGCGGATCAGAGGCAGCTGGCAATGTTTTCAGCGACACTTCCTGAAGAAGTGATTGAAGATGGAAAAGGTATCATGAAGTCACCGGAAGTGATAAAAGTCGGACGTGAAGACATTAAGCAGGGTGATATACGTCATCAGTATATGATCTGTGAAAATCGTGAAAAAGTGGATATGATCAGACGGATGGTAAGAATGGATGCAATGAAGCAGGAAAAGTCACTTGCCTTTATGCAGGAAGTACTTGATGTCATGACAGCAGCTGAAAAACTGAACTATAAAAATCTGGAAATTGCTGCGCTGCACAGTGATCTGACGAAGGAACAGAGAGCCACAGCGATGAGAAAGTTCAGAAAAGGTGAACTGCCATTGCTGCTTGCCACAGATCTTGCCACACGCGGTCTCGACATAGAAGAAGTAACGTATGTCATTCATATGGATGCTGCTGAATCACTTGATCAGTATATTCATCGCTCAGGCAGAACCGGCCGGGCAGGTGCAAAAGGAACAGTGTTATCCTTTGTAACACCTGGAGAGGTCAAGAAAATCAAACGCTTCACGAAAGAACTTGGCGTGGAATTGCAGGAAGTAACGATGTACAGAGGTGAATGGCAGACTGTTTCCTCCCAATCCTGAATGTGGAATAGTTGACTTTCCTTTTCAGAACAACGAGAATTTGTATAGATGTCAGACACTCGAATAATAAGGAGTGATCAATAAATGGAAACAGTAAAGAACTTCACAGACGTGCTTCTTGATGGAGATCAGGATAAAGCATGGGAATATGTAATAAATGAAGTGGATAAGGGAACTTCCACTAAAGATATTTTTTTTGGACTGTTAACACCGGCAATGGTCGAGATCGGACAAAAGTGGCAGGAGAATGAAATTTCAGTTGCAGACGAGCACCTTGCTACAACTACATGTGATTTCACACTTGCCCGCTATAAACATGAAGTGCTCCTGCCGAGAATTCAAAATAAACCGCAGGATCAGGGCCGTGCATTATTTTTCTGTGTTGAAAAAGAAGAGCATGACCTGGGTATCCGGATGATTGCACAGATTTTTGAAGAAAACGGTTATGAAGTCCGGCTGATGGGAGCTAATCTGCCTGTAGAATTTGTGCTGACGATGGCAGTAAAATGGGAACCTGATGTTATCGGAATGTCGGCCAGTATGCTGAAACAGGGTGAAAGAGTACCCTCGTATATTCAAAGGCTGATGGAACGATTTGAACAGACTGAACTGTTAATCGGCGGCCGTTTCCTTTCACTGCCGGATCAGCTGTTAGATAAAGCAGATGACTCAAAAGTGACGATTATTCAGGAAGGAAGCGAACTGTCTGCATG
This sequence comes from Jeotgalibacillus terrae, assembly GCF_016908195.1. Taxonomy (GTDB): domain Bacteria; phylum Bacillota; class Bacilli; order Bacillales; family Jeotgalibacillaceae; genus Jeotgalibacillus; species Jeotgalibacillus terrae. The sequence continues at coordinate 25,417 of NZ_JAFBDK010000028.1, read as the reverse complement.
GATGGCTGCTCGCGTTGAAGGAGGAAAATAAACATTGATCCACCTTGATGCCATGCCTATGCCTGTGGTAATCATTGACCATGCTTTAAACATCATAGAATCTTCAAAGAAAACTGAGAAGCTTCTTGGACATGCAGCTTCATTTCTCGATTGGGTAGATGATGAAAGCCGTGAAAAAGCTGTCAGGTTTATGCAGGATAAGCATTCTGAAAAAATTGAGCTGAATTTAGTGACGATAGATGGTGCTATTTCACTCTTTTCTGTTTTGATGACCTGGGATGACACCTTCGCCACCGTAGCGCTTCAGAAGGAGGATCACCGTCTCATGCAGCTGATGGGGAAAGTAACAGAACATAAGCGCCGCCTTGAAGAAAGCGATATGGAGCTGATTTTGAAAAAGAATGAGCTTGAGCAATCTTTGAAAAGAATTGGGGAATTGAGTACCGCTGCAATTGAATTAACAGATGAAATTGTTCTCATTCCATTGTTCGGGGATTTAACTGTCGCACTCATCCATCAGAATCAGCAGCGTATTTTAGATAACATTTATGTGAAGAATATCGATGAGGTCATCATCGACTTGCAATCTGTCGGAGTGATGGATGCTGCAGGTGTTGAAGAGATGATAAAAATGATAAAAAGCTTTTCACTGTTTGGAACAGCGTGTACAATAACGGGTGTGAAGCCGGAGCATGCTCCTTTCCTTCACCAGGTTCATATGATACAAAAGCTTACCTTTATTAATAATCTTGAAGATAAACTTTCCCGTATTGTGTATTAGAAGCGCTTAGACAGAAAGAAGGATTGACATGAACAAACAATTTGCAGTACTCGGACTGGGCAGTTTTGGAGGACATCTGGTCGAAGAGTTCCATGAAATCGGTGCAGAAGTGTTTGCGATGGACCGCAATGCAGAGTTAGTAGATAAATACTTTGATATTGCCACACATGTCATCCATGGTGATGCACAGGATGAACAGCTTCTTGTTCAGGCCGGAATCAGAAACTTTGACCTGGTGGTTGTTTCTTTCGGTGAAAACATTGAAGCAAGTATCCTGACTACGATTATTTTAACGGATCTGGGCGTAAAAGAGATCTGGGTAAAAGCTTCAAGTCTTTATCATCAGAAAGTGCTTGAAAAGATTGGTGCTACACGTGTCATCCGTCCTGAAAAAGATATGGCAAGGCGGATTGCACACAGACTGGCTTCAAAACACTTTATTGATTATGTTGAACTTTCAGAAGAACACTCAATGGTGGAAATGAAAGCGACCCAGAAGATTACGGGGAAAACCATCGCTGCATTGAACGTCAGAAACCGGTTCGGCTGTAATATTGTCGGTATATATAGAAATCATGATTTAATTGTGGCGGTAAGCGGTGAGGATCGAATTGAGAAAGATGATGTACTGATTGTTATTGGTGAAAACAGAAAACTGCACCGCTTTGAAAAGCAGGGTGTTTAACCTTAAGGAATCCGCAGGCTTAATAGCCAGCGGATTTTTTGAATCGTTCTCCTGAAATCTGCTCTGCAGTAAGCAGGTCACCTGCACATGGTTTCAGCAATTGTTGCAGAGATGATAGCTTTGCATCCGGGTTCAGCCATGCGTCAAAATTATTATGCTCAAGAATAACAGGCATACGATTATGAATCTCAGCCATCAGATCATTCGGTTCAGTTGTTAAAATAGTACAGCTTCTGATCAGTTCATCCCCGTTGCGCCAGGATTCCCATAGACCGGCAAATGTGATCGGATCCCCATCACGTCTTTTAATTTCAAAGGGCTGTTTTTCATTCCCTGATTTCTTCCATTCATAAAAGGACGTTGCAGGAATCAGACACCTCTTGGACTCGAACGCTTTCTTAAAGCTTGGCTTCTCAGAGACTGTTTCAGATCGGGCATTGAAAGTCTTGTAGCCGATTCTCTGGTCTTTTGCAAATGGCGGAATCAATCCCCATCTGAAATTAGCAGGATACCTTTTGCCATTCAGCTCGACAACAGCTGCAGCGGACTGGCTTGGTGCAAGATTCCGGCTTGGTGTATATAGAAAATCTTCCCTCATTTCAAACTGATAATAAGCCTGCAGGTCATGCATAGCCTCAACTAACGAAAACCTTCCGCACATCACAATCACTCCTTAGAAAAATTGTAACAAAATATTGCAAAGATAGAGAAGATTTAAACTTATTTCCTTTTAAAGGGTATCGGTTGATTTGTTTCGTTTTACGAATCATACTGTGCTTAGACATACATATTCAGGAGGGTATTCCATATGAAGAAATTTTGGTTAGTATCTGCCATGGCAGCTGCACTTATGCTTGCAGCATGTTCAGATGATTCATCTGAACCGGCAGAAACAGAAGAGGCAACGACAGAAGAAACAACTGAGGAAGAGACGGCAGAAGAAACAGAAGAAACTGCTGACAGCGAAGAATCAGCTGAAGAGCCATCACTATACCTGGTTGATGACGAAGTAACAGCCGGTGATCTTACAATGACAGTCACTGATGCAGGTGTAGCTGAACAGCTCGATGATACGAACCGCGTATATGAAATCAACATGACAGTGATGAATAATGGAGAAGAAGATCTCACTTTATCTTACGAAGATTTCACGCTGACTGATCTTGCGGATGAGGAAAAAACGGCTTATGGTGAAACATCAGAATGGACAATCGCAGCAGGAGAAACAACTGAAGTAGCGCTTCAGTACGAATCAGCAGCAGCAACAGCATTCAAACTCTTGGGCACATTCAGTGAAGAAGAAATCGAATGGAGACTGCCGGGTATTACGTCGTTAGATTGATTCAATTTATAGGGATTCATAGAAGAAACTCTACTATATTTTTAATATAACTTAAGTGCAGCGTCCGCCCGAAACGCAGCGAAACGATTAAAAAGACTGAATTACTTAAATTCAGTCTTTTTATATATGCTGATGCATTTTAAAACTACTTTTATCATCGCTTCTATTGACATAACAGCCCTCTTTCTTGTAAAGTTGTCATAATTAATTGAATAGCGTGGATTCTTATCAAGAGAGGCGGAGGGAAAAGGCCCGTTGAAACCTCAGCAACCTTCACAAACAGTGAAAAGGTGCTAAATCCATCCTGTCAGCAGGCAGGGAAGATAAGAAGCTTAGAACTCTAAAGCCTTCTTATCTATGATATAAGAGGGCTTTTTTGTATATACACGTACGTATCAGGAAGGGTGAAGACATGAATTTACTTGATGAAATGAAAAAACGGATTCTAATCGGTGATGGCGCAATGGGAACCCTCCTGTATTCATACGGTTCTGATCAGTGTTTTGAAGAATTAAATCTGTCACAGGCAGCCCATATTCAGCAGATTCACAGGGCGTATATTGATGCCGGTGCAGATGTGATACAGACGAATACCTACGGAGCAAATTATCATAAGCTTGAAAGGTATGGACTTGAAGAGAAAGTAAAAGAAATCAATACAGCGGCAGTGAAAAATGCAAAAGCTGCTGCAAATGAAGATACATTTATTCTTGGAACAATTGGTGGGATCAGAAGTTTCCGGCCTCAGTCAATTGAGATCAACGAAATCAAGCGTACATTCAGAGAACAGCTTTACTGTCTTCTTTTAGAAGGGGTAGATGGACTGTTATTCGAAACATATTACGATTTTGAGGAACTGGCAACGGTTGTTGAGATTGCGAGAAAAGAAACAGATATCCCGATTATCGCTCACATTTCCGTGCAGGAGCCTGGTGTAATGCAAAACGGAAAGCCGGTCGCTGAAGCACTGCTTGAGCTTGAATCACTTGGTGCAGATGTAGTCGGACTGAACTGCAGGCAGGGACCGTTTCATATGATTAAGTCTCTTGAACAGGTCCCGCTTCCTGAAAAAGCATATCTGTCATGTTATCCGAATGCGAGCCTGCCTTCCTATTCAGAAGGCTCACTTCAATATAGCAATAATGCAACGTATTTCGGAGAGGTTGCACCAGCATTCAGGCAGCAGGGTGTCAGACTCCTTGGTGGCTGCTGCGGTACAACCCCGGATCACGTCAGAGCTTTCAGTCAGGCGCTTAAAGGTCTCACACCGGTCACTGAGAAAAAAGTGGAGAAGGCAGAGAAGATTGTCCTGCATGCCCGTGAAAAAGATTTGCCTGAGCCGCTTCCTGAGATTGTTGGCAGAAGAAAATCAGTGATCGTTGAACTCGATCCGCCCAAAAAACTTCAGACCGACAAGTTTATTGAAGGGGCGAAAGCACTTGGAACAGCTGGTGCTGATGCAGTTACACTTGCTGATAATTCACTTGCAAGTCCAAGGGTCTCAAATGAATCACTCGGTTATTTAATCAAAGAGCAGGGTGTTCGTCCGCTCGTGCACCTGACCTGCAGAGACCGTAATCTGATCGGACTTCAAAGTCATCTGATGGGGCTTCATACGCTTGGATTGCATGACATTTTAGCAGTTACAGGTGACCCTACTAAAGTAGGGGACTTCCCTGGTGCCGCTTCTGTTTATGATGTTTCTTCATTTGAGCTGATCGAAATGATCCAGCAGTTGAATAATGGTATGTCGATGTCAGGAAAAGACCTTGGTGAAAAGGCATCATTTACGATTGGGGCTGCTTTTAACCCGAATGTCAGAAGCGTGGAGAGAGCAGTGCAGCGGCTCGAGAAAAAAATCTCAGCAGGTGCGGATTATTTTATGAGTCAGCCGGTATTTTCAGAAGAAAAGCTGATTGAAACTGCAGAAGCAGTCAAAGACCTTGGCAAACCGGTCTATATCGGTCTGATGCCGCTGACCAGCAGTAAAAATGCTGACTTCCTTCATAATGAAGTGCCAGGTATTAAATTGACTGAACAGGTCAGGGACCGGATGGCTGCCGTGTCAGGAGACCGGGAGAAATCATACAGGGAAGGTCTTGCGATCACTAAATCGCTGATTGATACAGCACTTGATTTATTTAACGGGATTTATTTGATCACACCATTTATGCGGTATGAAATGACAGCTGAATTAACACGCTATGCCAATGAGCAGGCGGCAAAGCGAGGGGGACAAGAACGTGCGATTTACTGAACAGCTTGAAAAAAGAATTCTGATTATGGATGGTGCCATGGGTACGATGCTGCAGGATGCGAATCTGACAGCAGATGATTTTGGCGGAGAAGATCTTGAAGGATGTAATGAAAACCTGAATAGAACCCGCCCGGATGTACTTGAGAAAATCCATGACGCCTATTTTGAAGCAGGCGCAGATATTGTAGAGACGAATACATTTGGCAGTATGAGCGTGGTACTCGAGGAGTATGACATCGCAAAAGATGCATATGAACTGTCAAGACTCGGAGCAGAAATTGCTAAAAAGTCAGCGCTGAAATGGTCTACTGAAGAGCGTCCGCGTTTTGTAGCAGGCTCGATGGGGCCAACAACTAAAACCCTGAGTGTTACAGGCGGAGCTACATTTGACCAGCTGAAGGATTCCTATGCTGAACAGGCGAGAGGCTTAATTGACGGGGGTTCAGATTTGCTGCTGGTTGAAACGAGTCAGGATTTATTAAATGTAAAAAGTGCATTTCTCGGCATTCAGGATGCATTCAGGAAGACCGGGAAAGAACTTCCGCTTATGATCTCAGGAACAATCGAACCGATGGGGACGACACTTGCAGGGCAGACGATTGATTCTTTTTATATCAGTGTTGAGCATATGAATCCTGTATCAGTCGGACTGAACTGTGCGACAGGTCCGGAATTCATGCAGGATCATATCCGTTCACTTGCTGACATTAATCAGTCTTATGTCAGCTGTTATCCAAACGCCGGGCTGCCGGATGAAGAAGGTATCTATCACGAAACACCTGAAACACTCGCGAAAAAACTCGCAGGATTCGCTGAAAAGGGCTGGCTGAATATCGTAGGCGGCTGTTGCGGTACAACTCCTGCTCATATCCGCGCGATCGCTGAAGTCATGAAAAACTATGAGTCAAGACGATATAAGCCTAAAAAGCAACATACGGTTTCAGGAATTGAACCGCTGATCTATGACGATCCATCTATGCGTCCACTCATGATCGGTGAACGTACAAACGTGATCGGGTCAAGAAAGTTTAAAAGGCTGATTGCTGAAGGGAAAATTGAAGAAGCTTCTGAAATTGCACGTGCCCAGGTTAAAAAAGGCGCACATGTCATTGATATCTGCCTCGCTGATCCTGACAGAGAAGAAGAAGCGGATATGGAAGTCTTCATGCAGGAAGTTGTTAAAAAAGTGAAAGTGCCGCTTGTCATCGATTCAACAGATGAAAAAGTGATTGAAAAAGCGCTCCGCTACTCACAGGGAAAATCGATTATCAATTCTATCAATCTTGAAGATGGACTGGAGCGCTTTGATGCAGTGGTTCCACTAGCCAAACAATACGGCGCTGCACTGGTAGTCGGAACGATTGATGAAAAAGGAATGGGCGTATCAGCTGAAAGAAAGCTAGAGATTGCCGCGCGCTCTTATCAGATCCTGACTGAGGATTACGGCGTTGATCCGACTGATATTATTTTTGATCCGCTCGTTTTTCCAGTGGGAACAGGCGATGAGCAGTATATCGGTTCGGCAAATGCAACAGTCGAAGGGATCCGTTTAATAAAAGAAGCCTTCCCTAACACACAGACTGTGCTGGGCGTAAGTAACGTCTCATTTGGTCTTCCGCCGGTTGGCCGTGAAGTGCTAAACGCAGTCTACCTGTATCACTGTACACTTGCCGGGCTGGATTATGCGATTGTTAATACGGAAAAGCTGGAGCGTTTTGCGTCTATCAGTCCCGATGAAGTAAAAATGGCAGAACAATTGCTATTTGACACAACAGATGAAACGTTAGCTGAATTCACAGCCTTTTATCGCGGTAAGAAAAAAGAAACGATTTCTGACCTGCCTGATATGACACTTGATGAAAGACTTGCTTATTATGTCGTGGAAGGGACAAAGGAAGGGCTGTTGCCTGACCTTGAGCAGGCACTTGAAGCATTTGATGAGCCGTTATCAATCATAAACGGTCCGCTGATGACCGGGATGAAGGAAGTCGGCAGGCTCTTTAATGACAATCAGCTGATCGTTGCTGAAGTACTGCAGAGTGCCGAAGTAATGAAAGCAGCTGTTGCTTACCTCGAGCCGTATATGGAAGCATCGGATGAATCCTCTTCTAAAGGGAAAGTCATTCTTGCTACTGTAAAAGGGGACGTACATGATATCGGTAAAAACCTGGTAGAGATTATTCTCAGTAACAATGGTTACGAAGTCGTCGACCTTGGTATCAAGGTAACGCCTCCTGAATTAATTGAAGCGATTGAGCGGGAAAAGCCGGATATTGTGGGGCTGTCAGGACTGCTTGTGAAATCCGCTCAGCAAATGGTCATTACAGCTGGTGATATGCGTGAAAAAGGACTTGATGTCCCGATCCTCGTTGGCGGAGCAGCCCTGTCGAGAAAGTTTGTGGATACGAAAATTTCCAACCATTATGACGGACTTGTGCTTTATGCGAAAGATGCAATGAACGGATTGAGTCTGGCTAATCAGCTGCAGGATGAACTGGAGCGTGCCAAACTTAGTGAAGAAATCTTTGCCAAGCAGGAAAAGCTTCAATCCCAGGAGCCCCGCCCTGCAAGAGAAGCACCGGTCGGCGTGATGGACAAACCGGCCGTGGCAGAAGCACCTGTATTTGTACCAAATGATACGAAGCGGCATGTGATCAGTTCTTATTCTGTTGCTCATGTGGAAGCTTATATCAATATGCAGATGCTTCTGGGTCACCACCTTGGTGTAAAAGGAAAGATCTCAAGGCTTCTTGAGGAAAAAGATGAAAAGACGCTTAAAGTTAAAGAGACAGTGGATCACTTAATTGGAGATGTTAAGCGTGAAGGCCTGATTACTCCTTCAGCAGTGTATCAATTCTTCCCGGCACAAAGTGAAGGGGATGATGTGATTATCTATCACCCGGACACAGGCGTGGAAATTGAACGTTTTACCTTCCCACGTCAGCCTAGAGCGCCGTACCTTTGCCTGGCTGATTACCTCCGCTCAAAAGAAAGTGGAGAAATGGATTACGTCGGATTTTTCACGGTAACAGCAGGCAGAGGCATCCGTGAAAAAGCGCAGCAGTATAAAGAGGAAGGACGCTTCCTAGAAAGTCATGCACTTCAGGCACTTGCACTTGAAACTGCAGAAGGTTTCGCAGAGCTGCTGCATCAGCAGATGAGAGACCGCTGGGGCTTCCCGGATCCTGTGGACTTTACGATGCAGGAACGGTTCAGTGCAAAATACCAGGGCCAGCGCTTTTCATTTGGCTATCCTGCATGCCCTGAGCTTGAGGATCAGGAAAAATTATTTAAGCTGATCCGCCCTGAAGAAATCGGCGTTCAGCTGACAGATGGTTTTATGATGGAGCCGGAGGCAAGCGTATCAGCGATTGTCTTTGCGCATCCGGATGCGAGATATTTTAATGTGATGTAGGGAGTGCGTGTGTTGTGAGATGTTCGATCGTGGGTTCAGCGTTGGATGGCTGGTATTCGAGTGTGAAAGTTGATTGTTCGATGCTCGAAGTCTCGTGTTCGCCACTTATAGCTGCAAGTTCAACACTATTTTGCTAAACTTCGACACTTTGGGACTATTAACTTACGAGTGCGCCTCCAGATCAGTGAAAGATTAATGTAAAAAAAGCCGGGGCTCCCCGGCTTTTTTCTACTTCATAATAATTAAAGTTCTTCCGGCTTGGCGCTTGGCACCTTCACAAACGATCTCCGTTTCTTCAGTAAAGCGTGAATTGTTAACAGTTCAAAGTAAATATAGCTCTTATCAGGCAACTCGTCTTCATCGGTTTCACCTTTCAACTCGTGTCTGAGAAGAGCGAGTGCATCCGCATCAACCGGCTCCTGTTCACCGCTTCTGATAATCCGGTTATTCAGCTGTGACACGAGTGTTCTGACTGCCTGCTTTTCTTCCATACACCAATCAGGAGCATCATCTGAAGGCAGTGAGATCAGATTGGCTAAATGGAACGACAGCTGCCTGAGGAGATAGATTTTTTTCTGATAACTCTGCAGTTCATTCATTTCTTCACGCTTATAAGAATGATAGTGCCATTCCTGCAGCTGGAACCGGCAGAACATTTCAGCGCGGTCGAGCTTGGTGCGCAGCTGATTGGATGCTGCTTCAAGGCTGATCGCAGACTGCTTTTGATCAAGCAGTTCATTCATTCTTTCAGCAAGCAGCTGTGTCAGCTTTGACTCCGCTTCATTCATAAGTGCGATAATCTGATCTTTATATTTTGGCGGCATTAAGAGGAAGTTTACTAATGTAGAAGTTAATATCCCGATACCAGTCGTGCCAAGTCTTTTAACAAATTCAAGCAGGAAATGATCCTCTGTTCCAGGGATCATGGCCACTGCAGTCAGTGTAGCGACGAGCATACCCGCATCAAGTTTGAGCTTGTAACAGATATAGATGGTCAGGACTGCTGAAATCGTATATGTAATCGCTGTATCGCCGAGCAAAAATGTAGCAAGCATCGCGATAGAGGCCCCGATTGCTGAAGCAGGAAAACGGATCAGACCTTTTTTGATCGAGTCTGCAGCGGTCGGCTCGATTGTGACGATCGCTGTGATGACAGCAAATACGACTGGCAGATTCAACAGCTGACAAATAAGTGCTGTTAAAAAAACTGCCACACCTGTTTTTAAAATTCTTCCCCCGATAAATCTTTTTTTAAGCCATTTCATCCAGTCAGGACCTCCTTTCAGCTGATTAATTCAACGTGTTATAGTATAGCATATAAAAAGTTGGGGACATGACAAGTTTCTAAATTTGCGTTACAATGAGTAAAGATGCAATTTCCACAAGGGGAGCCATAACGGCTGAGAGTGAACAATTTGTTCAGACCCTTCGAACCTGTAAGTTAATGCTTACGCAGGAATGTGGATGGAAACGGACTGATGCAAGGTCCCGGGTTTCTATCCCCGGGGCCTTTTTTATATTTTTTTGGGCCCGTTGAATTCCCCTCTGTGCGAGCTGCATCAATATCGCTTAAGGAGGAAAAAGGAATGGAACGCAAGAAATTATTATTTTTAACAGAGGTTGCCATTTTTTCAGCAATCGGTATTATACTGGATCAGTTCTCGTTTAGTCTTTGGCCCCAGGGTGGATCGATCAGCTTTGTGATGGTACCGATCGTACTGATGGCATTTCGATGGGGGTTAAAAGGAGGCCTGTTAACAGGCTTTTTAGTCGGCCTGCTTCAGACAATGTTCGGGGCGTATATTATTGATCCTGTTCAAGGAATTCTTGATTATCCGCTGGCATTCACTGTGATTGGCTTCGCCGGCCTATTTGCCGGTATAGTCAAACGCTCGCTTGAAGAAGGTTCTATGAAAAAGGCAGCAACGTATATTACATTAGGTGTGTTTATCGGTGCGCTGCTGAGATTCACCTGTCATTTTCTTGCCGGAGTAATCTTCTTCGGATCAGGTAGTGAAGGCGTCCCTGCGTGGCTGTTCTCACTCGGCTATAACGGCTCCTACATGGGTCCTGCATTCATCCTGACATCAATCGTACTCGCAACACTGCTCATCTCAGTGCCAAGAGTCGCAACCAACCGTCAGATGACAAGTGCTTGATACGTTTAAATAACCGGTTCATTTACGCTTCAGGCGGACGCTTTCCGGACGGAGGTTGCCAAGCCTCCTCGCCTACGGCTGCGGGGTCTCGGCTTCCCTCTAATCGTCCCGGAGTCGCCGCCTTACGCTTCAATGAACCTAAATTTCATAATAAAAAGAAGATGGCATTTAACAAAAACGTCATCTTCTTTTTATTTCTAGAGAGGGTGTATACATTATTAACTACAATCCTATATGCAGTTTACTATCAGATAGGATGACATACATAGTTTAATTGGAGCGGAAGGGGATGACTCCAGCGGGATAAAACGGACAGGTGAGACCTGAGCAGACGCAAAGCGGCGAGGAGGCTCACCGCCGTTCCCGCGGAAAGTGTCTTCCTGAAGCGGAAGTTAAACGGGTATCTATTAAATCTCTTCAGCATTGTTCATGCATTATCCACCCTACATATGATATAGTGGACCATTATAAAGCAAGGAGAGAATCGAATGATCGTACAGAATAACGAAGAATTAGAAGCATTGAAGAAAATCGGTTCCATCGTTGCAGAGATTCGCGATGAAATGCGTGCTGCAACAAAACCGGGTGTGACAACTGCTGAACTGGATGAGATCGGAAAGCAGAAATTTGAACAATATGGTGCCATTTCCGGACCTAAAGGAGAATATAATTTTCCAGGCTATACATGCATCAGTGTAAACGACGAGGTGGCACACGGTATTCCGGGCAGCCGCGTCATTAATGAGGGAGATCTTGTTAACATTGATGTTTCAGGTTCACTCGACGGTTATTTTGCCGATACAGGTATTTCATTTGTAGTTGGTGAAAATGCGGCGCTTGAAAAATTATGCGCGACTGCTGAAGAAGCATTTGCACTTGCACTGAAAAAAGCAAAAGCGGGATCTAAAAAGAGCCAGCTTGGTAAGACTGTATCACGGGTTGCCAGACAAAATGGTTATCAGGTTATTACAAACCTGACAGGTCATGGTGTTGGTAAATCCCTTCATGAAGCACCTGACCACATCCTGAACTATCATGATCCATGGGACAATGAATTACTGAAAGAAGGAACAGTCATTGCATTCGAACCGTTTATTTCTTCGGGTGCGGATTTTGTGGAAGAGCAAAATGACGGCTGGACATATAAGACGCCGGACGGCAGCCTTGTTGCACAGATTGAACACACAATTGTTATTACAAAAGGTGAGCCGATTATTTTAACGGAAACAAAAAAAGCATAACAAAAAGGACTTGTGTCATCACAAGTCCTTTTGTTATGCCTGAATTTCTTTTGCTTTTTTACGCTGTTCCATAAAAATTGCACCGGCAAGAAGGAAGAATGAAATCGCAGTCGGGACTGATACCCATGATGAAATGAGCAGCATCACAAGCACACCTGTTCCGCCCGGCGTCGGGTTTTGTGCAGCGATCTGATCGATCTGTAACAGGTAATAAGCAGCTATGGCGATTGTCAGAACAAGAAATCCGGCGTTCGTGATCCATAACCACTTTCTGTTCTTTTTTAAGCCGAAAACGATTGAGATGATCATCAAAACCGGCCCCACGAGAAGTGTAGCCAAAAACATAGAGAATAGTAATTGCCCGTCCAACATAAAACCTCTTTTCAAAAAAACTTCAATACCTATTTTACATGATCAGCGCAATAATTGCCCGGCTATTTAAAAGAAAGCTTTCTGTTGCTGAAGCTGCTTTTGTTCTTTTTACGTAAAGTGAAAAGGCCGATCAATATGACAACACTCAACCCGTATGCAGTGAAAACAACAGCGGATTGTTCGCCTTCATTCTGTACGCCTATCCCGATAAATGCCCAGATAAAGACAAGGGGGTAGATCCAGTCGCTTTCCTTGTACCGGATACCAAGTGCCAGCGCTGCTGCGATGATAAGCAGTCCGACCGTCCAGACGGATGACGCAATGCCAAGTCCGTCCCAGCCGGCTTCGTTGACTGTATAAGCCGCATTGGCGACTGTTGCAACGCTGACCCAGCCCATATACACAGAAAACGGAAGCAGGTCCCAAAAGCTGTATTTAGCCTGTTTAATTTTTGAGTAAATAATAATGATTGAGATTAGTAACCCGGCTATGACTGCTACTGATACCGGAAAGAATTCATAGTGCCACAGCAGAATCCATGAAATATTCAATAGACAGCTAATCACAAACATAAAAGAAGTATTCTGATACACTTCTTTTTTCCGCTGTGATTTTAATGCCCCTTTTAATACCCAAAGCATTAATAGTAAGTAAATGAGCCCCCATATTGAAAAAACGTATCCGGCCGGGGTAAATAATACATTCAGCCGATTTGAGATTTCTCCTGTCGTCTGTCCGTTAATCGGAATAATATTCGCGAGTGCATTAACGGTTATGACGGCAGCAAGTGCGATAAAATTTGCCCAAAACTGTTTCATCAAAAAACCTCCTGTCACTCACTCTATTCCCTTCAGGAAGAAAAAAATCCTTCAGACAAGCTGGTTTTTTACAAGAGCCATTTTGATCTGTGTATAGCTGATTTCTTCAGGCAGTGATTCTTTGAGCGGTTTCAGTCCCGGGGTCTCCATCTGATCTCTTGTAGTCAATATCAGCTTCTCTGTTTCTTCTGTGAACCAGTTGCTGAAATCAAGTGGATGGCCTTCTTCATACGCTTTTTGAAGATGGCGCTCGATCGTCTGACCTGTCAGTGCTCTTAACTTTGCGATTTCAGTAATAGATTTGCCTTCCTGATACAGTTCATAACTGAACAGGTGACTCGGGAGATCAGGATCACCGGTGACTTGCGGTTTCTTTGGTTCTGCCGGACCCGGTATAGGTACCATATGTTTATTTTTACCGTGCTCTTTTACATAAGCGGCAATCACTTCAGTAAATGGACTGCCATATGATTGCAACTTTCTCTCACCGACACCTTTAATCGCACGCATATCTTCTTCTGTTTCAGGATAGTGCTGTGCCATTTCCCGGAGTGTCGCATCCGAGAATATGACATACGGAGGGACAGCGTGTTCTTTTGCAAGACTGGAACGAACCTGTCTGAGCTGTTCAAATAGCGGCTCATCATAATCTGCCTGCTGTTGATGGAGCTGGAATCCGGATTTCAGCCAGACTTCCTGCTCGCCTTTTAAAACAGGCAGTGCATCCTGCGTTAGCTTAAGGATCGGATACTGACCGCCCTCTAAGGCAATAAAGCCTTCTGCAATCAGCAGCTGAATGAGTTCAGTGATCTGTTTTTCAGATTTCTGATTCATCAATCCGTAAGTTGTGACGCGGTCAAGGCCAGCCTCGATCAACTTTTTATTGCGTGATCCCTTTAACACTTTGGCAGTCAGTCCAGTCCCGAAACGTTCGCCCATTCTTTTGACAGTGGATAGGATCATCTGAACCTCTCTTGTGCGGTCTGTTTTTTCCCGGCTGTCAAGACAGCTGCTGCAGTGACCGCAGTCAGCTGTCATCTGGTGGTCTTCAAAATATTCTAAAATGAAGCGTGGCAGACAGCTGTGACTGTGGCAGTAATTAATCATCTGCTGAAGCTTCGCATATTCTTCATTACGTTTTCTTTCATTTGCAATAGACTGCTCAATTAAAAATTTCTGCAGCATGGAATCCTGAGGGCTGTACAGCAGATAGCAGTCGGCCGGTTCTCCGTCACGACCTGCACGGCCCGCTTCCTGATAGTAGGATTCCATATTCATTGGCAGCTGATAATGGATGACAAACCGTACGTTACTTTTATCGATTCCCATACCAAATGCATTGGTTGCGACGATCAGTTTTGCTTCATCATAGATAAACTTCCGCTGTGCTTCATTACGCTCTTCTTCAGGCAGACCGGCGTGATAGCAGACGGCGCTCGCATTCTGCTGGTTCAGCCAGCCTGTCAGCTGATCGGCTTCTTTTCTTGTAGCTGTATAAATAATGCCTGTCTCATCTTTTTTTTCTTTTAAAAAGCTTGTTAAAAAGGAATGCTTATCCGCTCCTTTTACAACGTGAAAAGACAGGTTATCCCGTGCAAATCCAGTATTAACGATATGGTGGGGGTCAATGGACAGAAGGGAGGTGATATCCTGAATGACTTTATCAGTTGCTGTTGCAGTCAGTGCTGTAAGAACAGGCAGGTTAGGCAGCAGTCTGATAGTATCAACGATCGTCCTGTAACTCGGTCTGAAATCATGCCCCCATTGTGAGATACAGTGCGCCTCATCAAAAGCGATCAGTGAGAGATCTATATCTGAAACTGCATTAAAAAAAGAAGCGGAATCAAAGCGTTCAGGCGCTGCATAGACAAACTTATAGCGTCCTTCACGCAGGTTCTGAAGCCTTTCTCTCGTTTCAGCTGCAGTCAGTGTACTGTTAATATAAGTGGCGGATATGCCGTTTTCATTTAATGCATCCACCTGGTCTCTCATCAGGGAGATAAGCGGTGAGATGACAAGTGCAGTTCCTTCCATGACGAGGCCGGGGATCTGATAGCAGAGTGATTTTCCTCCGCCGGTCGGCATGATGCCGAGTGCATTGTTCCGGTCGAGTATGGATTCGATCATCCTGTCCTGGCCAGGTCTGAACGAATCGTATCCAAAGTATGTATGCAGGACTTGCTGGGCCTGATTAATCATGGTGAATCATTCCTTCCTCGTATGGTCATTTGAATGTTGGCGTGCTATTTTTGCTGCGTATCATTTAATTTATCTGATGAGTTTCTAAAAAGTTAAATTTGTAGAATTTGGCTGTTGATTTCCGCTCCAGGGGGACGCTTTCCGCATGAGCCGCCTTGTGGCTCCGATTCAATCGGACCTCCTCAGCGCGGGGCGCTTGCGGGGTCTCACCTGTCCGACTTCTCCTGCTGGAGTCGCCCCCTTCCGCTCCAATCAACAGCTGTGCTTAAATTCCTTATAACTTTTAAAAGTTATAAGAGTTACAAAGTAACCGCATCGACCATACTTTTGTATTTTATCACGAATTCAGTTGAGTTTTTAGAGGATTAAGTCAGTGTTTCGAATGTCGAAGTATTGTGTTAAGATAGGTGTTGCAGTGTTCAGAATTTTTAAAATTAGGAGGAGTTAATATGTCGACAGCTACATATCCGGAAACGTGGGATTTAGATGTATTTTTTAAGGGTGGAAGTGAGTCTGATGAGTTACAGCAGCACTTACGTACATATGAAGGAAAAATTGAAGTGTTTGCAAAGAAAGTAGAGCAGTTTAACACACCTGAGTCTTCTGACAGCAGTTATCTTGTGTATCAGCACATTCAGGAAGCTAAAGGAATTATGATGGGCATCAGTCAGGCAGGAGCATTTGCGAGCTGTCTTGAAGCGCAGGATATGAATGATACCGGCGCAGGCGTTGTAAGAGGAAAAGTCACTTCAATGGCTGCTGAGTTTGGTTCTGCGTTTCAGGCATTTCAGCAGAAGCTGGCAAAAACAGAAGATCAGGTATGGGATAGCCTGCTTGAAGATGAGGGCTTGAAGGAATATACATTTATTATGACAGAATGGCGTGAAGCTGCAAAGGACAAACTGTCTGAAGCTGAAGAAGGGCTGATCAGTGCGCTGAGCGTTGATGGTTATCACGGCTGGGGTCAGATGTACAATGCGCTTGTGTCTGAAATGTCTATAGAAATTGAAGTCGACGGGGAAGTGAAGAAACTGTCAGTCGGACAGGCGAATAACCTTCGTTCCCACGAGAATCCACAGGTGAGGGAAGAGGTTCATCAAAAACTTGAAGAAGCCTGGTCAAAAAATGAAAATCTTTTCGCGCAGACGCTGAATCATCTCGGCGGCTACCGTCTTGCGAAGTACAAAAAGCGCGGCTGGGATGATTTTATGAAAGAGCCGCTTGAGTATAACAGAATGAAGCCTGAAACACTCGATGCCATGTGGGGTGCGATCAGTAAAAGTAAGGATGTGTTTGTGAAGTATCTGGATCACAAAGCAAAGCTGCTTGGACTTGAAAAGATGTCATGGGCGCATATTGGCGCACCGATTTCTGAAAGTGTGAAGAAGCTTTCATATGATGAAGGTGCTGCATTTATCTTAAAACACTTTAAAAAGTTCGGTCCTGAAATGGCCGCTTTTGCAGAAAAAGCATTTGAAGAAGGCTGGATTGAAGCAGAGGATCGTTCAGGTAAAAGACCTGGCGGATTCTGTACAGGATTCCCGCTCAGTGAGCAGTCACGTATTTTCATGACTTACAGTGGTTCAATGTCCAACGTTGCAACACTTGCACATGAGCTGGGCCATGCTTTCCATACGTATGCACTGCGTCCCATGGATCCACTGAATCGCCGCTATGCCATGAACGTAGCTGAAACAGCTTCTACTTTTGCCGAAATGATTGTATCAGATGCTGCTGTAAAAGAAGCGGATTCTAAAGATGAGCAGGCAGCACTTTTAGAAGATAAAGTATCAAGAAGCATTGCATTCTTTATGAATATCCACTCAAGATTTATTTTCGAGCAGCGTTTTTATGAAGAGCGTAAAGAAGGGTTTGTTACAGCGAAGCGTCTGAATGAGCTGACGACTCAGGCTCAGAATGAAGCTTACGGCGGAGCAGTCACTGATAATGAGCCGCACTTCTGGGCATCTAAGCTGCACTTCCATATTACAGGCGTACCGTTCTATAACTTCCCGTATACATTCGGCTATCTTTTCTCACTGAGCGTTTACGCAAGAGCGCTTGAAGAAGGTACAGCTTATGAGGAAAAATATATGGCACTGCTGCGTGATACAGCTGTGATGACAACAGAAGAGCTTGCCATGAAGCATCTTGGTGAGGACATTACAACTGAAGCATTCTGGATGAAGGGCATTGATCTTTGTATACAGGACGCAGAGGAATTCATCCGTTTGACTTCTGGATGATAAATAAGGAAAATGTTCGCCTGCAACTGAATCGGACAGCCAGTCTTAACAGAGATATTCGCAAAAAACAATTTCAGTTTTTTGCATGTCAACAGTCGATCTTTGTGAAGCTTGGGTATACACTAAGTATAGAATCTTGAAATGGAGAGAACATACATGGTGCTACTAAAAAGCAGTCGGCTTTACTTTCGTCCGCTTTCAGAACAAGATATTGATGAATTTGTGGAACTGCTGATCCGTAACAAGCAGTTCTGGACGATTTTTGAACCGAAGCATCCTGAACCATTTTATACGCGCGAAGCCCAGCTTGAAAAACTGGCTGAAGCAAAACAGGCCCAGCGGCTCGGAAAAGAATACAGCTGGGGTATCTATCATACAGATACGAACCGTCTGATCGGCAGTGTATCAATCTATTCAATCAGAAGATTGCCATTTGCCTCTGCCTATATCGGCTATTCGCTGGATGAAGATCACACAAAGCAGGGATACGGCACTGAAGCAGTGGAAGCTGCACTGAGATTTGCTTTTCGTGAATTCGGGCTTCATCGTGTGGAAGCAATGGTGTCACCTAAAAATGAAGCTTCACAGAAAGTGCTTGAAAAAGTCGGCATGTTCAGGGAAGGAACGTTAAGAAAAAATCTTTTTATCAATGGCGTATGGGAAGATCACTATCTCTACAGCATGCTTGAAGAGGATTTCTGAAAGGGTAAGCCCTTTTGGGACCGGTTAACCGGCAGGCTGCTGAATAAACTGAATCGTTAGAGACCGCATCTGCGGTCTCTTTCTTTTTTGGGGACGGAGTTTACACTACGAGGTCTGACCTCGTAGTGTAAACTCCGTCCCCACTTTCCGCTCCGCGCTCTCTGCCCCCGCCTGCGTCCCTGTCTCCTTCTACGCCTCAGGTCCTACTTCAAAATCAAGCCGGGGCTCCTGTCGGCGGATGCGAAACCCGCGTACACTTAAGTTACAAATAACAAAGGAGGCAACAACATGAACAAATTCTGGTTAACAGTCATTGGTATTGTCGCAGCGATCGTCGCGCTGTCAAATCTCGGATCGATCGCAGGTCTTGCAGTCAGTCTGCTGATTACTTATGTTGGAGTGAAAATGTACTTTTCATCTGAAAAAACGTGGGTGAAAGTAACAGGTGCGATCGTAGCAGTTATCGCAGGTCTTTCAGCAGTATTCAATGTTCCGGCAATACTCGGGGTGCTCGCAGTCTATGTACTGTATGTAGTCTGGAAGAAATGGAATAACGAAGAACCGGCAGGCGACTTTTCTATTTTTGAAAAGCAGTGGCAGGAACTGAAGAGAAAGTCATAATCATTCAACTAACTAAAAAGGAGACGATATAATATGAGTAACTTACTAACAAAAATTACTGAAGTCATCAGGCAGGATATCCAGGAGTCAAAGTGGAAACAAACACAGTCGAATCCCGTCATTGAAATCCAGCGTGAGCTGAAAGAAGTTCAGGCATCTGTTAAAAAAGCAAAGCAGCTGACGGAGAGACAGGAACTGTTAAAGAAAGAATTTGAAAAAGAATATGATCATGCCAAGTCAATGGCCACAAAACGTAAAGAGCACGTTCAGCTTGCGGAAGAAGCAGGAGAAGAAGCGCTTGCTGCAGCTGCTTTAAGAGAGTTTAATTATTACAGCGGCCGCGCTGAAAGACTTGAAAAAACATGTGCAGAAGCTGAATCACAGCTTGAGGCTCTGGAGCTTCAGTTAGAACAGCTTACATTTGAGCTGAAGGATCTCGAATTGAAAAGGCTTGAGTATATGGCTAAAGAAAATGCAGTGATAGGCGAAAAGCAGTCAGCTAAGCTGAAAACACCTGAAAAAGCGACGGATGAAGATCGCCGCTATGAACAGATTGAACAACATTTAAAACAGTCTGCTAAGAAAAAAGAAGAACTGTCAATTGATGAACAGATTGAGCAGTTAAAATAACAGGTTTTCGGGAGCGGACATCATGTCTTCTCCCGAATTCAGTCTTTCTAAAACCTGTGTGTGACAGATAGAATAGAGAATAGGGAGGTGGGCTGAATGGAAAAGCTGCGTAACATGACTTTATCAAACTGGCTGACAGCCGGACTGATCATTGTCTTAATCGAAATTGTGCTATTTAACAGTGGAATGATCTTTACTCTGGCACTGTCAGCTGGTCTGCTGTATTTCGGAAAGCAGGGATGGCCTCAGATGTACGGGAAAATCCTTGTAGGAGTAGGGGCGCTGATGCTGCTGTCAGCGGTTTTATCCATGGTCACGCTCCGTATTATATTTGTCGGTCTTATCATTTATCTTGTCATTAAATACTTTGATACGAAAAAAAATCCCCTGACATTTGAACATGTTGTTAAATCAGAGGAAAGGCCGGCTAAAGAACAATTATTAACTGCAAAACGGCCATTCTTCCAAAATAAATGGGTGGGTTCACATGAAACGCCGGATTATTCATATGAATGGGATGATATTCATTTGCAGAACGGGATCGGTGATGTGCGGATTGATCTCAGTCATACAGTACTCCCTGAGAAAGAGGTATTGATTTCTTTAAGAAACGTTGCGGGTAAAATCACGATACTTGTCCCTTATGAACTTGAATTGTCTGTACAGCATTCGGCTCTTGCGGGGGAAGCCGTGATTCTTCAATATCAGGCAAAAAGACTCTGGAATGAAAATATCATTTATCAATCAGAAGGATACAATGATGCACAGCAGAAATGTACGATTTTCTCTTCTGTATGGATTGGGGATCTTGAGGTGAGGCGCATATGACAGCTAAAATGATTCTCCATGCTGTCAGTATCAGCCTCTTTAGTGCGTTAATGACCCTTGGCTTGTATCTGATATTTTTTCCACCTGACGACTGGACGTTTTTATGGACTGTTTCTGTACTTGATGTTCCCTTTATATTTTTCCTGCTGATGCAGCTGCTGCTGATCGGTTTTTTATGGGGGGCGATTCAGAGCAGCGGGTTGAAAAAGCAGGTCTATACGATTGAGCAGCAGGTGGATGGTGTCATGCAGGGGCAAAATACCGTCAGGCAACTTCAGCCGCAGACACAGGAGTTTGTGAAGCTTTCAGAGAAAGTAGCAGACCTTCAGCGTATGTGGAACGAACAGATTAAGATGAATCAGCGTCTTGCGAGTGAGAAAGTAGAGCAGCAGGAACAGAAAATTCAGGAGATGGTGTCACTCGAGAGACAGCGGCTTGCGCGTGATCTCCATGACTCAGTCAGCCAGCAGCTGTTTGCAGCTTCCATGCTCATGTCTGCAATTAATGAAACGCAGGAGGAGAACCGTCAGCTGCAAATGGTGGAAAAAATGATTCACCAGTCACAGGTGGAGATGAGAGCACTCCTGCTTCACTTAAGACCTGCTGCCCTAAAAGGAAAAACGCTGGCTGAGGGTATTGAAGAGTTGCTGGTTGAACTGAAACAGAAAGTACCGCTTGCAATCACCTGGAAAGCAGAACCGCTCGAGCTTGAAAGAGGCATTGAAGATCATCTCTTCAGAATTTTGCAGGAGTCCATTTCAAATACGTTGAGACATGCTGAAGCCACTATGCTGAACGTATTATGTATTCTAAGAGACGGGTCCGTCATCATGAGAGTATCAGATGATGGAAAAGGGTTTGAGGTTTCCGGTGATAAGGCAGGTTCTTATGGCTTAAATAATATGAGAGAGCGTGCAGCTGAAATCGGGGGGACATTAAAGATTGTCTCACTTCCGAATCAGGGAACGCGTCTAGAAATTAAAGTACCTTTTGAAAGGAAGGAGGAGCTGAAATGATCCGTGTATTATTTGTTGATGATCATGAAATGGTCAGAATTGGTGTTGGTTCATATCTATCCGCACAAAAAGATATTGAGGTCGTTGGGGAATGTGATGATGGCGGGCCTGCAGTAGAAATGGCACTTTCCTTAAAACCGGATATCATACTGATGGATTTAGTGATGAAAAACATGGATGGAATCGAAGCAACAACAAAAATTATCGAACAGTGGCCGGATGCGAAAATTATGATTGTCACAAGTTTTCTTGATGATGATAAGGTATATCCGGCACTTGAAGCCGGAGCAGTCAGCTACCTTTTAAAAACGTCAAAAGCAAGTGAGATCGCTGAAGCCATCCGAAAAACGCATTATGGGGAAACGGTGCTTGAACCTGAAGTTACAGGCAAAGTCATGCAGCGAATGAGAATGCGTGATGTAAAACCAGCACATGATGGCCTGACAGAACGTGAGAGAGAGATTCTGATGCTGATTGCAGAAGGAAAAACGAACCAGGAAATTGCAGATGAGCTTTACATAGCATTAAAAACGGTTAAAACCCATGTCAGTAACATTCTCGGAAAGCTTGATGTACAGGACCGTACGCAGGCTGTAATCTATGCTTTTAAACATGATCTTGTAAAATAGTTCCTCTCTGGTGTTATGGAACTGACTTTGTGGGTAAACATGAGGTTAGAACCATATCGAAAGGAGTCCTCACCATGCTCTCATTACTGGATGATCAGTCAAGAGACTGCTGCTGGCTGAATGAACCCGCGAATTGGACTCTTCACCAAAAAGAGCTCAGTCTGACTACTCACCCGAAAACTGATTTTTGGAGAAAAACTTTTTATGGCTTTGATCAGATGAACGGTCATGCCTTTTATAAAGAACTTCTTGGCGCATTTGAGACAGAAGTCACACTTACCATGAAAGACCCGTCTGAACGGTATGATCAGGCAGGTTTGCTCATGCTGATCTCAGATGACTGCTGGATGAAGGTATCACTTGAATATGCACCTGACAAGTACTCATATCTAGGTTCAGTCGTAACGAATAATGGTTACTCGGACTGGTCATCCAAAAACTTTCCCACACCTGATCAGGGGGTTACACTGACTTTCAAAGTGACCCGTGCAGGGGGAGACTACCGCGTCTGGGCAAAGACGTCAGAAGATGAGGACTTTGAACAGATCCGTATTACAAGGCTTCATGATGAGCCTAATGGACCTGTAAAGCTTGGGTTATATGCATGCAGTCCCTCTACAGAAGGCAGTTTCACAACCGTCTTTCATAAATGGACGGTTCAAAAAGAAGTGAAATAAAAAAGTTGTGCGGATTTTCCCGCACAACTTTTTTTAGTATCCTTCATCAACCAGATCAAGTTTTCCGTTACTTGGATCAACAACGAGACCATGTACGGGAACGTTTTTGTCCATTAACGGGTGATTACGTACCATCTCAACGCTGTTTTTAACGCTTTCCTGTACGTCATCAAAGCCTTTCAGCCAGGCATGAAGATCAATACCTGAGTATGAAAGGGTGTTAAATGTATCATCTGAGATGCCGCGTTCTTTCATTTTTTCTACTGTAGCGTGGCTGTCAACAGCACTCATGCCGCAATCGTAGTGACCAATGATTAAGACTTCTTCAGCCTGCAGTTCATAAATGGCAACAAGAAGGCTTCGCATGATACTGCCAAAAGGATGTGTGATCACCGCTCCGGCATTGCGTACCATTTTTACATCACCATTTTTTACGTTCATTGATTTTGGCAGAAGTTCTACCAGTCTTGTATCCATACAAGTCAGGATGACAAGTTTTTTGTTGGGGATTTTCGTTGTTACGTAAGGTTCGTACTGTTTTTCCTCTACGAATGTCTCATTGAATGTAAGAATATCCGATAATAGTGTCATATGTATCCTCCTTAGCGTTACGTACTCTGGATTTACAGAAGCGGCTGGTGATGACAGCTGACTTCGCATAACTTTATTTTAAAAAAAGAAATGCGATCTGTCTAATTTAAGTGAGACAGATCGCATGGAAACTATGATTCGAACAGATAAGTGAATTCTCCGTAACCTTCTTCTTCAAGGTCTTCAGCAGGGATAAAGCGCATCGCGGCTGAGTTCATACAGTAGCGGAGTCCGGTTGGCTCGGGTCCGTCTTCAAATACGTGTCCAAGGTGAGAATCAGCGTATTTACTGCGGACTTCAATTCTCATCCCAAAAATACCTGGATCCTCAACTTCTACAATGTTTTCAGGAACAAGCGGCTTTGTAAATGATGGCCATCCGGATCTTGAATCATACTTATCTTTTGAACTGAACAATGGTTCTCCTGAGACGATATCCACATAGATCCCATCTTCATAAAAACCGTCATACTCATTATCAAAAGCTTTTTCAGTTCCATCTTCCTGCGTCACTTCGTACTGAATATCTGTCAGCATGTCACGCAGTTCTTCATCTGTATAGTTAACGGCGTAAGGGCTCTCTTCTTCAACTTCTTCTTTAGTCGGCAGATCGACTTCACGTTCATCTTCTGCCCAATATTCATTTAAAAAGCGGTCTCTTCCGGAACTTGTGCGGTAGAAGTAATAGCGGTCACCGTTTTTCAGGTAGTAATCCTGATGGTACTCTTCCGCTATATAGAATGTTGAAGCCTCTGTGATCGGGACAATGATTTCACCATCAAAACGGCCTGAATCAATAATCTCCTGTTTAGATGCTTCTGCAGCCTCACGTTCTGCATCATTCTTTACAAAAATCTCAGGACGGTACTGTCTGCCCCGGTCAACGAATTGTCCTTCAGCGTCTGTCGGGTCAATCTGGCGCCAGAATACATCAAGCAGATCTTTATAGCTGATCACATCCGGATCATAAATCACCTGAACAGCTTCTGTATGGCCGGTTTCTCCATTCGCCACTTCTCTATATTCAGGGTTTTCTTCATCTCCACCTGTATAACCGGAGACAGCTTCCCTCACACCTGCAAGCTTCTCAAAAGGCGGTTCCATACACCAGAAGCAGCCGCCTGCAAATATCGCGACTTCCTCATTTGGCGCAAGGTCAGCAGGCGTGCTCGCCTCACTGCCATAGGAACGGTTGAGCAGCTGGTCTGAGAATACGAAAAAGACGATTGCACCAATTAGTACAACGCCTGGAATCAGCATCACCCAGCTCTTTTTTTTCATATTTACACCCCATTTGTAAATTTGAGTCGCTTATCTTAACTCAAAAGTAACATATTTGACTGATAATTAATAAAAATAATGTGTTCAACGTACCGTAAGTATTCAGAATTTGCTAAAATATAAGAATAATCGCTTCCGTTTGAATGAAAGGAGTGCAAAAATGGCTGACTTTGAAATCGTAAGGAAATCCAGCTTTTATTTTATTGGCATGAAATGGACAGGTACTTATGAAGCAGCTGCGCATGGAGATATTTTCCCTGTAATCGAAGAAGCACGTGACAGGCTTTTAAGTATAGGGATTGCTCAGCCTAACTCAGATTTCATCGGATTGTCGTATCAGGACAGGCCGGGAGGATTCACTTATTATTTTGGAACAGAAGCACTTGGAAATACGGTATTCCCTTCAAATATGTACAGAATTATTGTTCCATCGCATGATTATGCCGTTACAGAACATAAAGGCCAGCACGCATGGAAAAGCTATGAAAAGTTAATGAAGTGGGCAGTGGAGCAGGGATTATCTGTTCAGCAAAACGGACTGGATCACATTGAAGTTTATGATGCGGATTACCGTCCATATAAAATGTCGCCTTCGTTAAAGATCGGTATCCCGGTAAAAAAGCGCTGACCTTGCATTTAAAAACCACTGAAAGTAAAATAGCTTTACAGTGTAAAAAGCATCTGAAACAGATGCTTTTTAAAAGTGTTTATTTTAAAGGCTTTATTTTAGGCTATGTTAAAACCCAATGTTGTTTTAGCACAGCTGTTGATTGCAGCGGAAGGGGGACGACTCCAGCAGGAGCAGCGTGACAGGTGAGACCCCGCAGACGCGAAGCGTCGAGTTATCATGAACAAAACTAGCTCCTTATTCGTACATTCGTAGGTTAACTGGGTATAAGAAAGTAAGAAACCATCAAACCCAATCAGA
>NZ_JAFBDK010000027.1 GCF_016908195.1 Jeotgalibacillus terrae | reverse complement strand
CATTAGAGAAAAGCCGTCCCGGAAGGGTACGGCTTTTCTGTTGCCTCAAATATGACCATGAAAGTAATCAACGTGTGAATGCTTTGACGCTTACCTCTTTTCTATGAAGACCTACCTTTATCCTCCGAACCCACCACATTTTTCTCCGAACCACCACACCTCTCTACAAGCAGATCCTTCGATAAACCAAAACAAACATTGTAAGATAACACTATCAACACATCAGGAGGGATTCACCTATGAAAATTGAAGTATGGTCAGATTACGTTTGCCCATTTTGCTATATCGGTAAGAGAAAACTTGAACATGCACTGAACAACTTTGAGCATAAAGATCAGGTCGAAGTCGTCTACCGCAGCTTCCAGCTTGATCCGGACGCGCCTAAGAATGCAAGTGAAGATACTGTTTCAGCACTTGCGAAAAAGTATGGTATGTCTTACGATCAGGCAGTTGACATGACAAACAATGTAGTCGCACAGGCGAAAGAAGTCGGCCTGGATTATGACTTTTCAAAAATGAAGCGCACGAATACGCAGGATGCGCACAGACTGACGCACTTTGCTGCTGAACACGGAAAAGACGGCGTGCTCACTGAAAAGCTGTTAAGTGCTTATTTCCTTGAATCCAAGCATATTGGCGATCATGATCAGCTTGTTGCCATTGCAGAGGAAGCTGGTCTTAATGGTGAGAAGGCACGTGAAGTACTTGAATCAGATCAGTACGCTGCTGAGATGAACGCAGATATTCAGAAAGCCGCACAGATCGGTGTATCCGGTGTACCGTTTTTCGTGCTTGAAAATAAATACGCGATCTCAGGGGCACAGCCTGATGAGGTATTTACCCAGGCACTTGAAAAAGTATGGGAAGAAACCAATCAGTCACCTCTTGTTAACGTTGGCGGACAGGGAAATGCCTGCACAGACGATTCATGTGACGTATAACCAGAAAAAATTCCGGGACATTCATTGTCCCGGAATTTCCTTATGTTATGAAACTTTTTCATCCTTCTCCTTCGTAAATGTCTCGTGTACTTCTTCCCAGCAATCAGTGTTTTTAATGCCCAGTGAGGTTGGTTTGAAAATAGGGTCAAGTCCCATACGACGCTGCGCTTCATAATCTTTCAGCACTTTAATGGCAATACCGCTCAGCAGCACAATACCAATCATATTAATGAGCGTCATAAGCGCCATAAACACATCCGCCATACTCCATACCATGCCAAGACTTGCATATGAACCAAACATCACAAGTCCCATCGTCAGAACGCGGTAAACGTTGAGGGCAGTTTTGTTTTTCCTAATAAACTCAATATTTGTTTCACCATAATAATAGCTGCCGATAATGGAACTGAATGCGAACATAAAGATGGCAAGTGCGATAAAGATACCTGCCCAGTCACCAACCTGTGCACTCAGGGAGCTTTGAAGCAATTCAATTCCCTCAAGTCCGCTTGCCTGATAATCAGTATTGACCAGAATGATAAAAGCTGTCGCAGAACATACAATCAGCGTATCGACATACACGCCAAGCGTCTGAATGAAGCCCTGTTTGGCGGGGTGGCTGACGTTTGCAGTCGCTGCTGCGTTTGGTGCACTACCCATACCGGCTTCGTTGGAGAAAAGTCCACGTCTGACGCCCTGCATAATGGCAGCACCAATACCGCCGCCAAGCGCCTGTTCAAACCCGAACGCGCTATTAATAATTGTCATAAATACAGCAGGAATCTGTGAGAAATTCATGACGATGACGACAAGCGCAATGACGATATATAAAACCGCCATCACAGGTACAATCACACTCGAAAAGCTGGCAATCCGGTGTACGCCTCCGAATATAATCAGACCCGTTAACACAGTCACGATCCCGCCAACAATCAGACGATCAATGCCAAAAGCACTTTCAAATGCCAGGGAAATCGTATTACTCTGCACTGAATTAAAAATCAATCCGAAAGTAATCGCAATGAGGACCGCGAAAATAATGCCCAGCCATCTTTTATTCAGACCGCGCTCAATATAATAAGCGGGTCCGCCTCTGTATGCACTGCCATCTCTTACTTTATACACCTGTGCCAGTGTGCTCTCAATGAAGCTCGTCGCACCTCCGAGAAGTGCCACGATCCACATCCAAAACACAGCTCCGGGTCCGCCAATGACAATGGCGACTGCAACACCGGCAAGATTTCCTGTACCAATTCTTGTAGCAGCCCCGATTGAAAATGATTTAAATGAGCTGATACTCTTCATACCGTTTGGCACAACAGACTTGTCACCAAGTACTTTCACCATTTCTTTTAAATACCTGAACTGCACAAATCTTGTGGCAATCGTAAAGTAAACACCAGCTCCAAGTAACACTGCAATTAATACATACGTCCATAAAACATTGTTAATCGAATCAATCATTCCCTGCAATTTAATCACCTCATAAGTCTAAATTATTTGAATGTTGTATAATATATAAAAATTATTATTCATTGTAAATAGGAGATTACAGGAAAGAATATTGATTTATAAGTGTTTTAGAAGCGTTAATTGGAATTATTTATACATTGAATATACAAAATATGAATATTCATTTCCAAGCATAAAAATGGAAAAACGCTTTACTTTAGCAAGTATATGCGTTGGTGTGTTAAAGTGATTTCCATTAGTTACTCGAAAGATTATATCAGCATAAAACTCCTGAATTTGTTGAGAAAAATTTGTGGCAGATATCAGAATCATATAAAAAAGCTGTGACATTATCGTCACAGCTTCTCATGAAGATATTTAATTTTCTTTGAAATACGTGCTGATCAGCATCTGATATTGCTGGTCAGTTAATTCAAACGCCGGATAGCCTGCAGCTTCAAGTAAGGCTTTCGTGTTTGGATCCTGAAACACAACCGTTCTTGAAAGGTACGAATGAAACACACTCATCGGTGCGTTGATCACTGCATCCTCCTCAGATAGATCGACTGCATCTGCTGTTACTGACAGGTTTTCCACGCCGCTTTCCTCTCTGATCCATTCCATCACAGTTGCATTATCCGGTGCTTTATTGTTTGAAATGTGATAAATGGTGCCCGCTTCAGCATGATCAGCAGCTGCTGTCAGGACGTCCACTACATAATTAACTGGGACGACATTATTGGCAGCTTCGGGATCACAGAGCAGCTTAATCATTTTATCCTCACTGACCCGTCCGCGTGCGATCAGCTTTTTCAACAGCGCTACAGCTTTTAGCAGGCCGTATAACGCAAACGTTGTGTCAGCTTCGCCGGTACTTGTGTCACCCACAATGATTGAAGGTCTGAAAATACTGATCTTCATCTCATTCCGCTTTTCCCAGACAATGTGTTCAGCATGGTTTTTACTTTCTTCATAATCATTTACAAATGCTCTTTCTGTTGAG
Source organism: Jeotgalibacillus terrae (assembly GCF_016908195.1). Taxonomy (GTDB): domain Bacteria; phylum Bacillota; class Bacilli; order Bacillales; family Jeotgalibacillaceae; genus Jeotgalibacillus; species Jeotgalibacillus terrae. Next base: position 29,482 of record NZ_JAFBDK010000027.1, on the reverse strand, counting down.
TGAATCTCCTCTGCTGCTATATCTGAAAGGCCTGACGTATAAGCAGTACTCACGTGATAAAGTGCAGGGATCTGCAGTTTTTCTGCTAACTCAAGCGCATGGGCCGTGCCATCCACATTGGCTGTGAACGTCTTTTCACGATCTTTTGGGTCAAATGATAGAAAAGCAGCGGTATGGTACAAAATATCAATTTTTCCGTTCAGTGATTCAGCTTCAGTTATGCCAAAGTCAGGCTGTGTAATATCGCCTTCGACAGGATGGATTCTTTCAGTCTGATCTGACGGAATTTTTTCTATGAATTGATTAATCTTTTTTCTGCTTCGTACGACTGGGTAGAGGGTGTGTCCTTTATCTAAAAGCGAAAGCATTAATTTAGAGCCTACAAATCCTGTAGCTCCAGTCAGCATGATATTCATCGCGATCTCCTTTTTACAAGCATTCACGGTTCATTATAACAAAAGGGGGAAGGCGATTAGAAATATAAGCACAAAACAAAAGAGCCGTCCCGATAGGACGGCTCCGGCTCAATTAATATTGACCGCTCTTTTTCAATTCTTTCCCTTTACGTCTGAAACGCAGGAATACAAGGTAGAGCATTGGAACAATAATCAATGTCAGCAGTGTGGAGAATGCGATACCTGCAATGATTGTAACCGCAAGTGGTGTAAAGAGTGCATCTCCGCTTACTGCAACAGGGATCAGGGCTACAATGGATGTGAGCGCAGTCAGTACAATCGGACGGATTCTGACGCGTCCTGATTCAATCACGGCATCCATAACCTTCATGCCACTGGCAACACCCTGTTCGATAAAGTCAATGAGAACAACTGAGTTCCTCACCACGATACCTGTCAGTGAAACCATACCCATAACAGCAAGGAAGCTGATCGGCGTCTGCGTGACAAACAGTCCAAGAATTGCCCCTGCAATTGCCAGGTACACTGCTGTCAGTACAAGGAATGGCAGTGACAGAGAGTTGAACTGGAAAGCAATCAGCAGGTAGACAAGAAAGATGACAATTGTAAATAATAAAATGATCTCTGAGAAGAAGTCATTCTGTGCTTCATTTTCCCCACCGATCGTGAGTGAGTATTCTTCACCCAGGGATGAGCGGACGTCTTCAACGATATCAGTTGTTTTTGCTTCAAGATCTTCCACATCTCCAGGGAAAGCACGGATTGTAATCGCGCGTTCACCCTCTTCATGCTGAATCCGCTGCAGCTGGGACGTTTCTTCAGCTGTAACAAGGTCAGAAAGCGGGATCAGCTGAGGAGGACCCTGCTGCGACTGGGCAGCGACTTCGATCTCATCAAGCGGAATTTCCTGTCCTTCTTCAACCGGATCAACGAGTACCTTCATATCGCGCTGCACAACGCCATCATCAAACGAAGCCATTGGAATGCCTTCAGTGACAAGGCGGATCTGCTGGCTGATGGACTGAATACTGATGTCATTTTCTTCTAGAGCGGCCCTGTCAGGTACATATGATATCACTGGCTGTTCTTCTCCAATGTTATCAAGCACTAAATCAACGCCCAGGTCCTCAATTTGTGTCATGACATCATCACGAATGGATGTAAGTTCCTCAAGTTCAGGTCCTTTTACAGTAACGGTTACAGGTGCTCCTGATGGTGGCCCCTGTTCAATTGTATTCATGAATATGATTGCATCAGGATACTGGCTTCTCAGTTCATCTGTCCAGTCTTCGATCAAGCCCTGGGCTGTCTGATTTTCACGGTCAACCCTCGCAACGATCTGTCCTGTATATTCACCTGTTGTATTGAGTGAGCTGTTGAAAAGATTCGGCAGTCCCGTTCCGGCAAAGACGCTAGTTTCATATACGCCTTCATCCTGCGCAAGTAGGTCTGCCATTTCAAGCAGTGTGCTTTCAGTCTCTTCAAGCGGCGTACCGATTGGAAGCGTTACATCAACGGTTACTTCTTCGCGGTCAGCTGCAGGGAAAAACTCGAACGGAGTCAGTACGACTAGTCCGAATAGCAGCGTTGTAACGATCAAACCGACTGCACCTGTTAATAAAGGCTTTTTAGCCGTTTTTCTCAAAATACGGTCTGCATAGAAATCAGCAATTGCATTCAGCGGTTTGCCAAGCAGTCCCGGTGAATCTGACATTTTTTTAGAGGTGTTGCGGTAAAACGTGTAGCGAAGCATTGGTACCAGTAATAGAGCAACGATTGTTGAAGCGATAATCGTTGTAATCAATACAGTAGGCAACGCTCTGATAAAGTCACCATTTCCTCCAGAAAGGAAAACAAGAGGGAGGAAGGTGAATACAATTGCCAGTGAAGAAGTCACAATTGATACCCAAACTTCTTTTACACCCGTGACAACACCCGGAAGTGCTTTATCACCAAGCTTGAATCTGCGCTGAATATTATCATTGACTACAATTGAGTCATCAACAAGAATACCAAGTGCAATGATGACCCCGATCACTGAGATCTGATTCAGGTCAACGCCAGCCCCAGGCAGCGGGATAATTCCCATCAGCACTGACATTGGTACAGCAATCGCAACGACGATCGCACCACCTGCAGTCAGGCCAAGTGAACTTGTCACAATAACCGCAAGAACGGCAATGGCAAGAGAGAAAAACAGCCCCTGGAATATGTCATTCACAAGATTTGCCTGTGAATAATAAGGTTCGAGTGTAATATTGTCAGGCAACAGTTCTTCAAGTTCAGCAACTTTCCCCTCAGCTGCTTCACTGACTGAAGGAATATCTTCGCCTGATTCTAAGTATGTTGTAACAGAAACCGCAGGCTGACCATTAAAAGTGATCAGGTCTTCAGTTTCTTTCGGCTGTATGTCAATCGTTCCCACATCACCAAGCAGCACAGCTTCACCTGCGGGGTTCTGTCCGATTACAACCTGCTCCATTTCATCCACAGATGAATAGGATTCAATAGATAGTTGATAAATGGTATCTTCCTGTTCCTGTTTGCCAAGCGGAACAGGGTTGAATTCTTCTTCAATCGCTGTCAGTACCTGAGGGAAGGCAAGACCGTTTTCCCCGAGATCCTCACTGTTTAAAGTAAGTATAATTTCTTCTTCCTGAACACCTTTAACTGTCACACCTGAAATGCCGGGTACAGCAGTCAGCTCTTCTTCCCATGTATTCATCACTGATCGTAAGCCTTCGAAATCTTCACGGCTTTCAGCAGTCAGCATATAAGATGAGACAGGGAAGTTTGCAGCGGCTTCGCTGACAGTAGATTCAAGTACTTCTTCAGGGAACCCGGAAGAGGCATCAGATACTTCCTGTCTAATCGCTGAAAGTGTTTCCTGCTTATCAGCGCCACCCGTCAGCTCCACGATAATCTGTGAGAATCCTGCAGCTGATGAAGACGATACGCTCTCGACACCATCTAAGCCATCAAGATTCCGTTCAATCGGATTTGTGACGGTTCGTTCCACCGTTTCAGGTGTTGCCCCGGGGTACGGAGTGGAAATGGTCGAGATGTTAATCGACGTTTCCGGAATTTCCCGCTGTGGCAGTTGCAGAAACGTCAGTACACCGACAATAAGGAATAATACAAATAAAATCATAAATATTTTTGATCGTTTCAGCACCCATTCAAACATGGTTGCACCTCCAATTGTTCTGTTGATAGACTAACTTTTTCACAAAACCGACAGTTGTGTCAAGAATGAAGGTGCCGGGATGTGTTTTTTGTTTTGGAAGCAGAGGAGGGGGGAGCGTAGACCCGGATCTACGCCACGCCCACTTGTGCAGATACGACACTCGCTTGTGCTCATACGACCTTCCCCGGCGACAATGCGACCGCCAACCCGGGTGTATCAGACCTTCGAGCAGCTGAATACGACTTTCGCTGAGCGATATGCGACATCCGGGCACTGCGCCGTGCCCTTAGGATAAAGTATTTTGATTTCTTAAAAGCATGAAATGGGTGCGGCACCGTCCCCAGCCACCCCAAAACAAAAACCCGGAAAGGTTCAATATGAACACTTTCCGGGTCTGCATATACGCTATGAGTCCCAACTCACACATATGTCATTCACGCTATTCAGCGTAAAGTCCGATATCGAAGCAAGTTCCTCTCTGATATCATCATTTTCATTCACGCCAATACTTTTACATCCTGCAGCTTTGGCCATCATACAATCAACTGTACTGTCCCCGATCATTAACACTTCGTCATGTGGAACGGTAAAGTCACGACATATTTTTTCAAGCATATCAGGTGATGGCTTGCCATGCTTAACGTCTTCGGGTGTAACGATAAAGTCAGCGTCATGAAACCCGAGAAGATTAAGACAGGCAAGTGTACGCTTACGGTTGTCTGAAGTGGCGATGCCAATAATATATCCTGCCCGTTTCAGATCATTTAAAAGACTGGCTGCGCCCTGGACAGGTGTGAATGCTTCTTCGATATTCAGAGAATCGTTGCTGTCGGTAAGCAGCTTCTCTGCAAGTGCGAGCGATTCAATCCATGGCTTTTGTGTATGTCTGTACAGGAGTGCAGCAATGACTGTTTTTTCTTCCGTTTCACTTGCGACAGCCAGCAGTCCGGCCGGGTCGACTCCTGTTTCATTGACGCCCATGATCCTGTCCCATTCTTCGCCGTGGTGAAGGCCTGTCAATGAGACGAAACGCTTTTTCCGCTCTTTATTCAAAGCTTTCCAAAATGGCTCTGCCTGAAACAGCGTACCGTCTTTATCAAATGCGATGACTGAAGCTGAGACAGGGACTTCATTGACGTGAATCGTTCTGGCTGTCATGGCGGACCTCTCCTCTGGCTTATTTTTGAGCGTCTAAGAACTCTTTTACCTGTTCAGGGCTTTTGGCATTTGCTGAATGAAGGTGAGCTTTCTTTTCACCGTTTTGGAAAATCAGAAGACTCGGAATCCCCATCACTTCCTGTTCATCAGCAATTTCCGGCAGCTCATCACGGTTAAGCTCGTACCAGCCGTATTGATTGTAAGTATCCATAATATCGTCAATAAACATATCCATTCTCCGGCAATCCGGACACCAGTCTGCAGTGAATTTCACGATTACCGGCTCATCTTTATTTACTGTTTCTTTAAATTGATCATTATTTTTAATTCCTTGCATGTTCATCCCTCCATAATGAGATGATAAAAGTTTTCATCACAAAACGCAAAGTATAAAATTAATGATAATGATTCTCAAACTCATTGACTCATACGGAAAAACAAGCTAGACTGAAGATAACTCAGTTACAAAAGTCTGCGAAGGAAGCTAAAGGAGATCGGATTAGATGTTAAAAACTCAATCATTAACGCTTGGATATGGAGATTCCATTATTATAGAAGAGCTTGATCTGACAATTCCAAAAGGTGAAATTTCTGTTCTGATCGGCGGGAACGGCTGCGGCAAGTCAACACTGCTGCGTTCAATGGCCCGTCTGCTGAAACCGCATGACGGAGATGTACTGCTGAACGGAAAAGAGATTAATCAATATTCTTCGCGGAAAGTAGCGCAGGAAATGGCGATTTTACCACAGTCACCTGTTGCGCCTGAAGGTCTAACCGTACTTCAGCTTGTGAAGCAGGGAAGATATCCTTATCAGGGCTTCTTAAAACAGTGGTCTAAAAAAGATGAGGAAGCCGTTGAAAAAGCACTCGCTTCAACTGGCATGACAGAGCTTCAGGACAGATTCGTTGATGAACTCTCCGGTGGACAGCGCCAGCGCGCATGGATCGCTATGACACTTGCACAGGATACAGATCTTATCCTGCTTGATGAACCGACAACTTACCTGGATATGACACACCAGATTGAAATTCTGGATCTATTATTTGAATTAAATGAACGTGAAAACCGTACAATCGTGATGGTGCTTCATGATTTAAATCTTGCGTGCAGATACGCACATAATCTAATTGCTGTAAAAGACAGAAAAGTATTTCAGCAGGGTAAACCTGAAGAAGTGATCAGCTGTGATATGGTCAGACATGTTTTTGAAATGAACTGCCAGGTCACAACAGATCCTCTATTCGGGACACCTTTATGTATTCCGCATGGCAGAGGCCGATGCATCGTCCAGCAAACGAAAAAAACTGCAGATGCAGTCTCATAACCACAAAACCGTCTGCTGAAGGCGGTTTTTATATTTAATGACCGAAATTTGTAAATCATACGATTAACTACATAAAAACAGGGAAGGGATGTAAGTATAATGATGAATGAAAAAATGGACGCAATGGTTGAAAAATATGCAGAACTGCTTACAGGAGATACATCCGAGCAATCAATTGAAGAAATTAAAATGTATGTGCTATACAATCATATCGCAAAAACAATGCCGGCCCTTGCCCGTCACTGGAACAGTCTCTATCCTGAAGGGAAAGAAGAGATGAAGCGCATTGTTCGGGATATCCAGCAGAAAAACAAAGCAGTCAGAGAAGAAAAGAAAGAAGACGATAACAGCTGAATAATAAAAGCCGAAAAGTCACTGGACTTTTCGGCTTTTATCTCCATTAATGAACCGGAAGCTGGCTTTTATCTGTCTGAGCCTGACTGGCAGCCTGCTGAATATTGGCAGGTGTCTCCTGGGCGGGTGAGTACCAGTTTTGCTGCTGCATGAATGAAAACAGGTTGTGCTGCTGTCTGCCTGTCTCATCGTGAAGCGATTGCAGGAATTGAAATAACTGATTTGTACTTGCTTCGTTGGCTGCTACGCTGTAGCTGAGCGTCATATGTTTTTCCAGTATAAGAAGATCAGTTGCCCAGTCTTTGTCTGACATCGTGGTTTGCTGAATGTTCTGCATATGAATTCCTCCTTACTGATTATTGGACCTGCTGCTGACCTGATAGAAAAGCAGATGTTTTTTCATAGTGATTCTTATGTGTTGTACAGCATGTTTCAAGAATTGATTTCAGCTGAGGATTCGTGCACTGGGAAGCCGCAAAATGAGCTTTCTTTGAAGCCAGCAGATTCCATTCAAGCACATCCTTCAGATAAAGAAGATCCTTTGTCGACAGTTGTTGCTGCATCATAATTTTCGCCTCCTTTTTCATCCTGATTACTATGTGCAGGAATTGGAAAGATTATGCGTCGATTTTTGTATTCAAATGAAACTTGTCATGATAAGATTATGCTAGTCCGCTAAAGGATTTCTTATTTTAGAAAAATAGAAAGCGGTTACAAATTTTTGATTCAGGGGGTTTGTCATCATGGAAAAAGTGATGCGTGATTTCTTTTTATTTTTATCTTCGAACAAGCCAATGACAAAGGCAGCCAAACAGTATGGTTTAAAGTTTGGTGCGAACAGGTTTGTAGCGGGTGAAACAGTTGAACAGGCAGTGAAGACAATCAAAGAACTGAATGATGAAGGGCTTTGTGTCACACTTGATTGCCTTGGTGAGTTTGTGGATAACGAGCAGGAGGCAGGAGAAATCACTGACCTATGCATTGATGCAGTCCGCGCGATCGGACTCAATAACCTTGATTCAGAGCTTTCATTAAAATTGACATCACTCGGACTCGATCTGTCTGAAGAGATCGTCCTTGAAAATATGAGAAGAATCCTGGATGCGGCGACTGAACATAACGTATTTGTCACAATTGATATGGAAGATTACGAGCGCTGCGGCAAAACACTTGCAGTCTTTACACAGCTCAAATCGGAATACAATAATATCGGAACAGTCATTCAGGCTTACCTTTACCGGACTGAAGAGGATATCAAGATGCTCAATGAGTATTCTCCTAACCTCCGACTTGTAAAAGGAGCGTATAAGGAATCACCGGAAGTCGCATTCCCTGAAAAAAGAGATGTGGATGAAAACTTCAAAAAAATTATTAAGATGCACTTATTGAACGGGAACTATACAGCAGTTGCCACACACGATGATGCAATCATCGACTATACATTAAAGCTGGTTGAAGAACATGGAATCTCAAAGGATCAATTTGAATTTCAGATGCTTTATGGTATCCGTGAAGAGCGCCAGAGAGAGCTTCACAAGCAGGGCTATAAAATGCGCGTGTACACGCCATTTGGCACTGACTGGTACGGTTATTTCATGCGCCGCCTGGCAGAACGTCCACAGAATGTGGCTTTTGTTGCTAAAGGGATTATCAGCAAATAACGTGCTGAAGACTGGGACAAATTTGTCTCAGTCTTTTCTTTTGAAGCAGGTTCTTTGAGTTGTAATCAAACTTTCAAAAATTCATATGAAAGCGCTTATAATTTTCTGTTGCTTTATTCTGAAAACTTTATTAAGATAGAAATGTAGAGAATTTTCTTATATTTTTTTGCCGTAAAATGAATGAGTATTCATTCAAAAAACGGATTCAGTTTAAAAGGGGGATCTTTAACAGATGAGACACATTCAAAAAGCAGCAGTGATCGGCTCTGGTGTTATGGGCTCAGGCATTGCAGCCCACCTTGCAAATATCGGTATCCCGTCACTCCTACTGGACATCGTGCCAAGTGAATTGACAGAAGCAGAGCAGGCGAAAGGGCTGACACTTGAAAGCCCGCAGGTCAGAAATCGCCTGAGCCAGGGAGCTGTTCAGAAATTATTCAAACAAAAACCCGCACCACTTTCTTCAAAGTCTAATGCAGCACTCATTACAGCCGGAAATCTTGACGATCATATGGAACAGCTGGCAGAAGCTGACTGGATTATTGAAGTGGTTGTTGAAAACCTCGACGTGAAAAAGAAGGTATTTGAAAAAGTAGATCAATATAGAAAGCCTGGCAGCATTGTCAGCTCGAATACATCAGGTATTTCAATAGAAGCAATGACGGAAGGAAGATCTGAGGATTTCCAAAAGCATTTCCTAGGCACACATTTCTTTAACCCGCCTCGTTACCTGAAATTACTTGAGGTCATCCCGGCGCAGTCAACAGATCCGGAAGTTGTTCAGTTCATGAAAACATTTGGAGAAGATACGCTTGGCAAAGGAGTTGTTTTCGCAAAGGATACACCGAACTTTATCGCCAACAGAATCGGTACTTACGGTCTGTTAGTCACAGTGAAAGAAATGCTAAAAGGCGGTTACAGTGTCGGCGAAGTTGATTCTGTCACAGGGCCACTGATCGGACGCCCGAAAAGTGCAACGTTTAGAACGCTTGATGTTGTTGGACTCGATACTTTCATCCACGTGGCAAAAAACGTATATGACCAGGTTGACGGTCAGGAAAAAGAAGTATTCGAAGTACCGGACTTCATGCTGAAAATGCGTGATAACGGCTGGCTTGGAAGTAAGTCAGGCCAGGGATTCTTTAAAAAAGAAGGAAAAGCAATCCTTCAGTTAAACCCTGAAACACTCGAATATGAAGAGCGCGGCAAATTAAAAGCAGCATCTGTTGAAATGGCGAAGCAGGAAAAAGGCTTCTCAGGAAAAATGAAGACGCTTGTGTATGGAAAAGACCGTGCTTCTGAGCTGCTCTGGTCAATTCTTGCACCGGTACTAGTTTATTCAGCTGAGCTGACAGGTGAGATCGCGGACAATATTACAGATATTGATCAGGCGATGAAATGGGGCTTTGGCTGGGATAAAGGACCATTTGAAACATGGGATGCAATCGGCGTAGCGAAATCAGTTGAGCGCATGAAAGCTGAAGGGTACACCGTACCTGAATGGGTTGAAAAAATGATTGCAGATGGCCATGACTCATTTTATAAAGAAGAAAATGGTGATCAGTTCTTCTATCATAACGGAGAATATCAGCCTGTCGAAGTAAATGAGAAAGTCATTAACCTGAAGCGTCTGAAGAAAAAGAACGGTGTAATCAAGAAGAACGCAGGTGCAAGCCTGATCGATCTTGGTGACGGCGTCGCGCTGCTTGAATTTACATCACCTAACAATGCGATTGGTATGGATATTACCCAGATGATCAATTTTGCTGTAGATGAAGTGTCTAAAAATTATAAAGGGCTTGTGATCGGTAACCAGGGTAAAAACTTCTGTGTCGGTGCAAACCTTGCGATGATTCTGATGGAAGCGCAGGACGACAATATTTTTGAAATCGATATGGTCGTCAAACACTTCCAGCAGGCAATGATGAAGCTGAAATACAGCTCATTCCCGGTTGTTGCAGCACCATTTGGCATGACGCTTGGCGGCGGAACAGAAGTCTGTCTGCCGGCTGACCATATCCAGGCTTCAGCTGAAACGTATATGGGACTTGTTGAAGTTGGTGTCGGGCTGATCCCTGGTGGCGGCGGGAACAAAGAGCTTTACCTGAACTACTATAACAGCCTGCCAAAAGGTGTGGACTTCGACCTTCAGAAGGTAGCTAACAAAGTGTTTGAAACGATCGCAATGGCGAAAGTGTCAACATCAGCTGCTGAAGCAAGAGACAATAATTTCCTTAGTGCATCAGACGGAATCAGCGTTAACGGTGATCACCTGATCTATGATGCAAAACAGGCAGTTCTTCACCTGGCTGAAAACTATTCAGCTCCTGTGAAAAGAAAGGTGCCTGTTACAGGTGAACCTGGATATGCAACACTGCTGCTCGGTGCACAGTCTATGTATCAGTCAGGTTTCATTTCTGAACATGATTTAAAAATTGCGAAGAAACTCGCTTATGTCATTGCAGGCGGAAAAGTTCCATACAGCACAGAAGTAGACGAAGAATACCTGCTTCAGCTTGAAAGAGAAGCATTCCTGAGCCTGATCGAACAGCCGAAATCACAACAGCGTATGCAGCACATGCTTGTAAAAGGAAAGCCGCTGCGCAACTAATTTTTAGATTATTAAACGTTGAAGATCTGACTTTATATCAGCAACTTTACATTTTAAATATTCATCCAGTCGAACGGAGCGCAGTTCGACGGTCTAATCAGATCATTCTAGCATTAAAGGGGGAGCACAATGCGTGAAGCAGTAATTGTTGCCGGAGCAAGAACTCCGGTCGGTAAAGCAAAAAAAGGATCACTTGCTCATGTACGCCCGGATGACCTCGGCGCACTGGCAGTTAGAGAAACATTAAAGCGTGCAGGAAACTATGACGGTGAAATTGATGACCTGATTTTCGGATGTGCAATGCCTGAAGCAGAACAGGGTATGAACATGGCCCGTAATATCGGTGCACTTGCAGGTCTGAATTACACAGTCCCGGCGATCACAATTAACCGCTACTGTTCATCAGGACTGCAGTCAATCGCTTACGGTGCAGAGCGCATCATGCTCGGTCATGCTGACACAATCATTGCAGGTGGGGCAGAGTCAATGAGCCTTGTCCCGATGATGGGTCACACAGTCCGTCCAAATTCAATTATTGCTGAAGACATGCCTGAATACTATATGAGCATGGGTCACACAGCAGAAGAAGTAGCAAAAAAATACGGCATCTCACGTGAAGACCAGGATGCATTCGCAGTCAGAAGTCACCAGAAGGCTGCAAAAGCAGTACATGGCGGTGTGTTTGACGAAGAAATCGTTCCGGTTGAAGTCACACGCCGTACAGTAGGAAAAGATCATAAAATGAAAGAAGAAACATTCACTTTCTCAAGAGATGAAGGTGTACGTCCTGATTCATCAGTTGAGTCTTTGGCTAAGCTTCGTCCGGCCTTCTCAACTACCGGTTCAGTAACAGCGGGTAACGCTTCACAGACAAGTGACGGCGCAGCTGCACTGATGGTGATGGAACGCGAAAAAGCAGAAGCTCTTGGATTGAAGCCGATCGCAAAATTCCGTTCATTCGCTGTTGGCGGTGTACCACCTGAAATCATGGGTGTCGGACCTGTAGAAGCGATTCCAAAAGCACTGAAGCTTGCAGGACTTTCGCTTTCTGATATTGATCTGTTCGAACTGAATGAAGCCTTTGCTTCACAGTCAATTCAGGTCATCAGACAGCTTGGACTGAATGAAGAGATTGTAAATGTAAACGGCGGTGCGATTGCACTTGGCCACCCGCTTGGCTGTACAGGTGCAAAGCTGACGCTGTCACTGCTGCATGAACTAAAGCGTAGACAGCAGCAATTCGGCGTTGTCACGATGTGTATCGGCGGCGGTATGGGCGCAGCCGGCGTCTTCGAAATGATTAATTAATGATATTTTGATAGCTTGTCATAACCTTTAGTCAGTTAAATTCAGCTGTGACTGGAGCGGAAGGTGGCGACTCCAGCAGGAGAAGTCGGACAGGTGAGACCCCGCAGAGCGAAGCTCGAGGAGGCTCACCGCCGGCCCTGCGGAAAGCGTCCGCCTGGAGCGAAAGGAGCAGCGTTCATAAAGCAAAACAAACAAAGGAGGAATTTTTCATGTCAAACGAAACAAAAGCATTGGTAAAAGGCGGCAGCTTTCTAATTGAGGATGTTGAAGCGGCAAACGTATTCACACCGGAGGATTATACAGACGAACAGAAAATGATTGCCAAAACAACTGAAGACTATGTGATCAACGAAGTCGTTCCTGAAGTAGAGCACATTGAAAATCATGAATTTGACCGTTCAGTTAAGCTGCTGAAAAAAGCAGGGGATCTTGGTCTTCTTGGTGCAGACGTGCCTGAAGAGTACGGCGGCCTTGGACTTGATAAGGTCAGCTCAGCGCTTATTGCTGAAAAAATGTCACGCGCGGGCGGTTTCTCAATCACTCACGGTGCACACGTTGGAATCGGGTCTCTGCCAATCGTTCTTTTCGGTAACGAAGATCAGAAGCAGAAGTATCTGCCACTGCTTGCTACAGGTGAGAAAATTGCAGCTTATGCACTGACTGAGCCGGGTTCAGGTTCTGATGCACTTGGTGCGAAAACAACTGCTAAGTTAAATGAAGCTGGTACTCACTATGTGTTAAATGGTGAAAAGCAGTGGATCACAAACGCAGGTTTCGCTGACGTATTTGTTGTCTATGCAAAAATCGACGGCGAGCATTTCTCTACTTTTATCGTAGAACGCGATTTTAATGGCGTATCAGTCGGTGCTGAAGAGAAGAAGATGGGTATTAAGAGTTCTTCAACTCGTACGCTGATTCTTGAAGATGCTGAAGTACCTATTGAAAACCTTCTTGGTGAAGCAGGCAAGGGTCACGTGATCGCCTTTAACATCCTGAACATTGGTCGTTATAAGCTTGGAGTAGGTACTGTTGGAGCTTCAAAGCGTGCACTTGAGCTTGCAGTGAAGTACACAAACGAGCGTAAGCAGTTTAATACACCTATCTCAAGTTTTAACCTGACAAAAGAAAAGCTTGCGACAATGGGTGCTAAACTTTATGCAACAGAAAGTTCAGTATACCGTACAGTTGGGCTGTTCGAAGACCGTATGAGCCAGCTGTCTGATGAAGAAATTAAAGACGGTAAAGAAGTGGCAAAATCAATTGCTGAATACGCAATCGAATGTTCACTGAACAAAGTATTCGGTACAGAATCGCTTGATTACATTGCGGATGAGGCAGTACAGCTTCACGGCGGTTACGGTTTTATGCAGGAATATGAAGTAGAGCGTATCTACCGCGATTCACGTATCAACCGTATCTTTGAAGGAACAAATGAAATTAACCGTCTGTTAGTGCCTGGCACATACCTGCGTAAAGCAATGAAAGGTGAACTGCCGCTTCTTCAGAAAGCTCAGGCGCTTCAGGAAGAATTAATGTCAATGATGCCTGAAGAGATCAGTGACGAGCCGTTGAAGCAGGAAGAATATCTTGTGAAAAACGCGAAAAAAATCGGTTTACTTGCTGCCGGTCTTGCAGCTCAGAAATACGGCAAAGCACTTGAAGCAGAGCAGGAAGTTCTTGTGAATATTGCTGATATCGTTTCACTTGCCTATGCGATGGAATCTTCACTGCTCCGTACGCAAAAAGCAGTTGAAAAGTCAGGCCTTGAAAAGAACCAGCAGAAAGTTCTTTATACACAGATCTTCTGTCAGGAAGCTTTCAATGAAATTGAACAGCATGCAAAAGAAACACTGATTGCTGCTGAAAGCGGAGATTCACTTCGCATGATGCTTTCTGCACTGCGCAAGTTCACGCGTTTCACACCGGTTAACCTGATCCCGGTTAAGCGTGAAGCAGCAGCTAAGCTGATCGACGCTGAAAAGTTTGTCGTGTGAAGTTAATAAATAAGTCACAGCCAATGCTAAGAGCTTAAACAATATGCAAAGGAGCCGTCTGACAATCAGGCGGTTCTTTTTTTATGAGTGAGCATTTCAAATTGACATTCCAAAGACAACCCTTTACTATATGTTCAAACGTTTAAACATATAAACAGAAAGGGTGTTTTATTATGAATGTATTAATCACAGGTGCATCAGGCGGGATTGGGAAAGAGTTTGCAAAGCTGTATGCTGAGAATGGTTATAATCTGATTCTCGCGGCGAGAAGTGAGGATAAGCTGAAAGGTCTGGCAGCAGAACTGGCTGATAAATACACGATTCAGGTGAATGTTTTTAAGAGTGATCTGTCCAAATCAGGTTCTGCGCAAAAGCTTTATGATGAGATAACAGCTCAGGATTTGTCTGTAGATATCCTGATCAACAATGCCGGCGTTGGATTGTTCGGTGAATTTCATAAGACAGATCTCCAAAAAGAGCAGGAGATGATTCAGCTGAATATCACATCTCTGACTGAACTGACAAAGTTATTCGGTATAAAAATGGTTGATGCAGGCCAGGGGAAAATCCTGAATGTTGCTTCAACAGCAGCCTTTTTTCCGGGACCGCTGATGGCTGTTTATTATGCTTCGAAGGCATATGTTAAATCGTTGACAGAAGCGCTCGATAATGAATGGGCAGACCATGGTGTGCAGGTGTCAGGACTGTATCCGGGACCTACGAGCACCGGATTTAAAGATCAGGCTGAACTCAATGATTCAAAACTGTTTAAAGGCGGAACGATGAAACCGCAGGCAGTTGCTAAAATTGCATATATCGAATTCATGAATGGTAAAAAACAGATTATCCCGGGTGGTATGAATAAGCTTCAGTCGCGGGCGAGCCGTCTGATTTCAAGGTCAGCTGCAGCAGGGATTGTGAGAAAAACGCAGGAGCGGGTATAATAGTTGCAGAATCGAGGTGACACCAATGGGGGAGCAGGCAGAAAAAGCATTCCGCGATTGCATTCCATTATTCCAGGCATTAAGTGATCCGTATCGGCAGGATATTGTGCTGATGCTTTCAGATACAGATTCCATGACAGTCAATGAACTGACAGAAAAACTTCCATTATCACGCCCGGCTGTGTCTCACCATTTGAAAATCCTGAGAGAACAGGGTATTTTGAAAATGGAGCAGTTTGGCACGCAGCGGAACTACTCGCTTGCGCTTGAAGGAGCGCTCGCACAATTAAAGCATTTGATTATTACAGTTGAAGATCGCTGTTATTAAAAGGAGGAATTGAACATGGCAATTACTTTTTACACATACCCAAAATGCGGCACCTGCCGTAAAGCAAAAAAATGGCTTGATCAGCAGGAGGTTTCTTACGAGGAAATTCACCTGATTGACTCACCGCCTTCAAAAGAAGAGCTGGAGGCGCTACATAAAAAAAGCGGCCTTGAGCTGAAAAAGTTCTTTAACACAAGCGGCGTAAAGTACCGCGAGCTGGGTCTGAAAGATAAACTTCCGGAAATGTCAGATGATGAAAAGCTCGAACTGCTTGCTTCAGACGGTAAGCTGATCAAGCGTCCACTGACGACTGATGGTGAAAATGTAACGGTTGGATTTAAGGAACCTGAATTTGAAGAAAAATGGCTGGGCTAATTCGTAAACAATTCTTGTTTTCAGGCACCTGTTATGCCAATATGAAGTAGTATAGTAATCAATTCGTATGCGGAGGGAAAGTACATGAGTTCACCAAAAGAATTGCGTTATTCAGAAGAGCACGAATGGGTAAAAGTTGAAGACGGTAAAGCACGAATCGGAATCACTGAGTTCGCACAATCTGAACTTGGCGATATCGTATTCGTTGAGCTTCCAGAAGTTGGAGACGAGCTTAAATCAGACGAGCCATTTGGCAGCGTTGAGTCTGTAAAAACGGTATCAGAGCTTTATGCACCAGTCAGCGGTAAAGTTGTAGAGGTTAATGAAGACCTTGAAGACAGCCCTGAGTACGTAAACGAATCACCATATGAAAAAGCATGGATGGTCGTCGTTGAACTTTCTGATGAGTCAGAGGTTGATGAACTGATGGATGCTGAAGCATATGACAAAATGACTGACGAAGACTGATTCTTGTGCCGTTCACCTTTTTGGTGGGCGGTTTTTTAGTTGGGAATTTGTGATTGGCCAGCTGCTGGAATTTTGTTTTGGTTGTTGTGTTTTCTGATCTGGCTGCTGTGTTCGGCCCGCTAACTGTCTGATACACCCGGACTGACTGCTGTAAAACGTCCGCTGGCTGCAGTGAGAACCGCATTGACTGCTGTGAGAACTCAATCGTCCGCATCCGGGCAGGAATTTCGAATCTCATTTACTTGCATTTCCAAAGCGTACAGGCGACAATTAAATCAGCAGCATACCATGTTAGAAAGCCGTGAGATCCTTAGGTGAGGGTGTGATGGAAAATGGAGTGCAAGAAGGTTATTATTGTTGAGGGGAAGTCTGATAAACGGAAAGTACAGCCGATCATCAGAGAACCCGTAGATATCATTTGTACAAACGGCACAATCAGCCTGACAAAGATGGATGAATTGATTGATGAATTGTATGAAAAAGATGTGTATGTACTTGTAGATGCTGATGATGCTGGAGAGAAACTCCGTAAACAGTTCAAAAGAGAAATGCCTGAAGCGGATCACCTGTATATTGACAGAGCTTACAGGGAAGTTGCAACAGCGCCAGAGCAGCATCTTGCAGTTATACTTGCAGGTGCAAATATAGATATCTACACAGAGTTTCTTGAAAAAAGGATGAATCTTTAATGATAAAAGAATGGACGATCAAAGACCTCGATCAAAGACTTGAATCAGGTAAACAATCAGCCATGTATCTGTACACACCGATGTGCGGAACGTGTAAGCTGGCCGGTAAAATGCTCGAAGTCACAGCAGCAGCTGTAACAGATACGGATATCGGAAAAGCGGACCTGAATTATGTAGAGCCGCTGGCAGAAAGGTATAAAATTGAAAGCGTACCATGTCTGCTGCTTTTTAAGGATGGGCAGATGGTTGAAAAAATCTATAAATTCGAATCAGTGCCGACAATCTTTGAGGCATTTGGACAGCTGTCCCAGGAACCTGCACAAAAGTAAATGTGCAATTTTGAAAAAAATTCGTTGACAGTAAATTTAAGATCATGATACGATTTGTCTCGTACTCTTAATGACTACTAACTTAATACGCAAAACTCTTATCAAGAGCGGCGGAGGGAAGTGCCCTATGAAGCCCGGCAACCGACAGTTTACTGGAAAGGTGCCAAGTCACACAGGTTAACACCTGGCAGATGAGAGAAAGCCGTTTAATTTTGGACGCCTTTCTGCTCATCACGCAGAAAGGCGTTTTGTATTTCACATAAAAGGTATCCCGCCTCAAAACAGTGGCACTTTTCCATTCTGCCACTTTAACGGGATAATAAGTTAATTTACGAAAGTAGGTGATGGTATGATAACCATCTCAGATGTAAAAAAAGTATTCAAAACAAAAACCGGCTCGCTGACGGCAGTCGATAAAGTCAATTTAAAAATAAAAGAAGGCGAGATCTTCGGTGTGATCGGATACAGCGGCGCCGGTAAAAGTACGCTGATCCGGATGCTGAACGGTCTTGAGCAGCCGTCAGAAGGAAAAGTAGATATTAATGGCAAACTGATCTCGTCCATTAAAGGCGGCGACTTAAGAAAAGCAAGACAGAAAATCAGTATGATCTTCCAGCATTTCAATCTGCTCTGGTCACGGACTGTGAGTGAAAACATTTCTTTCCCTCTTGAAATTGCCGGTGTCCCAAAACAGGAACGGCAGAAGAGAGTAAATGAACTGATTGAACTGGTTGGTCTTGAAGGACGTGGCGATGCTTATCCGGCTCAGCTCAGCGGTGGTCAGAAGCAGAGAGTAGGGATTGCAAGAGCACTTGCAAATGACCCTGAAGTGCTGCTTTGTGACGAGGCAACGTCAGCACTTGATCCTCAGACAACTGATTCAATCCTTGAACTGCTTGTTGATATCAACAAGCGCCTTGGTCTGACAATCGTGCTGATCACACACGAAATGCACGTGATCAGGAAGATCTGTCACCGCGTTGCTGTGATGGAAGGCGGGAAGGTTGTTGAACTTGGCAATGTTCTTGATGTATTCAAACAGCCGAAAGAAAATATTACAAAACGTTTTGTCCAACAGGTGACTGAGCCTGAAGAAACGAAAGATACGATTGAGCATCTGCTGAATGAATATCAGGATGGCAGGGTCATCAAGCTGACATTCGTTGGAGAATCAGCTGAGCAGCCGGTCGTTACGAATCTAATCCGTTCATTTGACCTTCAGGTGAACATTCTGCAGGGGAAAATTTCACAGACTCAAAACGGGGCTTACGGTTCACTCTTTATTCATTTACACGGTAAGCAAGATGAACTTGACCGTGCGATTGAATTCCTGGAAGCAGCAAGTGTTGGTGTGGAGGTGATCACACATGATTGAGCAGATTTTTCCTAATGTTGAATGGCCGATGATGTGGGAAGCCACATATGAAACCATTTATATGACACTTATTTCAGTCGTGATCACATTTATTTTAGGTATCGCACTCGGACTTCTATTATTTCTCACTTCTAAAGGAAACCTTTGGGAAAACAAGATTGTGTATGCCATTACAACAGCGGTCGTAAATATTTTCAGGTCGATTCCATTTATCATCCTGATTGTTCTGCTGATTCCATTTACCAGGACTCTTCTCGGTACAATACGGGGAGCAGACGCCGCGTTACCTGCACTGATCATTGGAGCGGCACCGTTTTATGCAAGAATGGTTGAAATTGCACTGCGAGAAATTGATAAAGGTGTTATTGAGGCCGCACGTTCAATGGGTGCAAAAGTAAGTACGATCGTATTTAAGGTATTGATTCCTGAATCAATGCCCGCTCTTATTTCAGGTATTACAGTGACAGCGATCGCGCTGGTTGGTTACACGGCAATGGCCGGTGTAATCGGAGCAGGCGGACTCGGCAACCTGGCCTTCCTTGATGGATTCCAGCGGAGCAGAGATGACGTGACGCTCGCAGCAACGATTATTATCCTGATCATTGTATTCATCATTCAATTTATCGGAGATTTCTTTACCAACAAACTGGATAAACGCTAATTTTAGCTCACTATATCAAACACATTTAAAGGAGAGAATCACACATGAAAAAATTCGTAGCAGGAACATTCGCAGTAACAAGTATCTTCGCATTAGCCGCTTGCGGTTCAGATAGTGCAGATGAAGGAATCGGATCAGGAGAAGACGGCGAACCGATTGAACTGACTGTAGGTGCATCTAATGTACCGCACGCAGAAATCCTTGAGCAGGCTCAGCCGATTCTTGAAGAAGAAGGCGTGGATCTTAAGATTGAGACCTACCAGGATTATATCCTGCCTAATATGGACCTTGATGCAGGTGAAATTGATGCGAACTATTTCCAGCACATTCCTTATCTTGAGTCTCAAATTGCAGATCCTGAAACAGATTTTGATTTTGTTAATGCTGGCGGTATCCACATCGAACCGATTGGTGTCTATTCTCAGGAGCACGAATCGCTCGAGGATCTTCCTGACGGCGCTGAGATCCTGATGAGTAATTCAGTAGCTGACCATGGCCGTATTCTGACAATGCTTGAAGCACAAGGTCTGATCACACTTGATCCTGATGTTGAAAAGACAGAAGCAGAAGTATCAGACATTGTAGAAAACCCTAAAAACCTTCAGTTCGAAGCTGATTATGAAGCAGCACTTCTTGTTCAGCTTTATGAAAATGGAGAAGGAGACGCTGTTCTGATTAACTCTAACTATGCAATTGATGCAGGAATCAACCCGCTTGAAGATTCAATCGCACTTGAGGATTCAGATTCACCATATGTGAATGTCATTGCGGTAAACAGCGGTGATGAAGAGAATGAAGCGGTTCAGAAGCTTGTTGAAGTATTAACTTCTGAAGAGATTCAGGACTTCATCCTTGAAGAATGGGGCGGCGCAGTCGTTCCTGTAGATGGTGAATAATATAGTAGGAAGCTGCTCAGTCTAAGACTGGGCAGTTTTTTTGATGGGGGCGGAGGACTTGGTTGTAGTGTTAGGGCCGCAGGTGTTGTGTTTTCGCGCTCAGCCGCAAAGAAGCACGATTTGAATGTAGTGATCACATCATCAGGATGCTGCAGCCTCCAAAAAAAATTTAAAAATTTTCATCCCTTGATACAAAAACAATGTAAACCCTTACACTCCTTTAATGAATATTTGTAATAGTGAAAAAATTATGATAGGGTGTTTATTAAGTTTTCTAGCGGGTAATACACCAACTAGCAAACAGTTTTAGAAAAAATCTGGAAGCTAAGTCACGGACAAAAAACCGAAAAGGAATGATTCATTATCCATCCGATTAAAGTTGATTTTACAACTGACATGGAGAAGCAGATGCTAAGTTCGCACGGAGTTGGTTACGAGACGTATATGAGAGATCACAATGTGCGTATGAATGTGGAAATGAAACGTGAAGAAGAGTACAAAAAGTCACAGGACTTAGTCCAGGAACTTGAAGGTAAAGTCATCAATCATTTATAATAGTAGAGAAGTGAAAAAGTCAGTGTATCCTACACTGACTTTTTTGATTGTAAAGGCAAGGGTCAACGTCATTTGATTCTAGTTTTAATTTGTTATAAGATTAGAATGAGAATAAATTGAGAATGGTTCTTCCATTTCAAATTCACATACAAACGGAGGTAATTAGACAATGGCTTCAACTTTAGTAATTAAAGATCTGCACGTTGAGATCGAAGGCAAAGAAATTTTAAAAGGTGTAAACCTTGAATTAGATAGCGGTAAGATTCACGTTATTATGGGACCTAACGGAACAGGTAAATCAACGCTTGCTTCTGCAATTATGGGACACCCTAAGTTCGAAGTAACAAAAGGTGAAGTACTCCTCAACGGTGAGAACGTGCTTGAGATGGAAGTGGACGAGCGCGCACTTGCAGGATTATTCCTTGCAATGCAGTACCCAAGTGAGATCACTGGTGTGACAAACGCAGACTTCCTTCGTTCTGCAATCAATGCACGCCGTGAAGAAGGCCAGGAGATTTCTCTGATGAAATTCATCAAAGAACTTGATAAAAACATGGACTTCCTTGAAATGGATCAGAATATGGCACAGCGTTACCTGAATGAAGGTTTCTCAGGCGGTGAGAAGAAGCGTAACGAAATTCTTCAGCTGATGATGATCAAGCCTGAATTCGGTATTCTTGATGAGATTGACTCCGGTCTTGATATTGATGCACTTAAAGTTGTATCAAAAGGAATCAATCAGATGCGCAGCGAAGATTTCGGCTGCCTGATTATCACTCACTATCAGCGTCTTCTAAACTACATTGAGCCTGATTTCGTACACGTTATGATGCAGGGCCGCGTAGTGAAGTCTGGCGGACCTGAGCTTGCACAGCGCCTTGAAAGTGAAGGGTATGACTGGATCAAGCAGGAGCTTGGTATTGAAGACGAAACTGTAGGACAAGAAGCGTAACTGATAGGAGGATGAATATGACGACACAAATGAAATTGCCGGTTGATCAGCAAGCGGTGCAGGCTTTCTCAGAAAAGAACGGCGAGCCTGGCTGGCTGTCGTCCCTTCGATTGGACGCACTTGCGAAAGCAGAAGAGCTGCCATTGCCGAAGCCGGATAAAACGAGAATTGATAAATGGAATTTCACACAGTTTGCAAGCCATACTGTAGACAGCGAAGTGTATGCTTCACTTGAAGACCTTCCTGAAACAGTAAAATCACTTGTAGATGCTGATAAGCAGGAAAACCTGTATATTCAGCGCAATAACACACCAGCTTACCTAAAGCTGTCTGACAGCCTTAAGAGTAAAGGTGTTATTTTCACAGATATTTTAACTGCAGCGAAGGAACACCCTGAGCTTGTAGAACAATATTTCATGAAGGATGCAGTTCAGGTGGACGAGCATAAGCTGACTGCACTTCATGCAGCACTTGTGAACGGAGGAGCTTTCCTTTATGTTCCGAAGAATGTAGAACTTGAAGAGCCGATTCAGGCAGTTTACGTTCATGATAATGCTGAAGCAGCACTGTTCAACCACGTACTTGTGGTAGCAGAAGAAAATTCTTCAGTCACGTATGTAGAGTCTTACCTGGCTACTGAAGGTGCCGGTGAGTCACTTGCAAACATTATTACTGAAGTCGTGGCAAAAGATAACGCGCGCGTTGTATACGGTGCAGTTGATAACCTTTCTGAAGGTACAACAACGTATGTAAACCGCCGCGGGACTGCTGCACGCGATGCTAAAATCGAGTGGGCGCTTGGGATGATGAATGATGGAGATACAATCTCTGAAAACATCACGCACCTGATCGGTGATAATTCTCATGGCGATACAAAGATGGTTGTTGTAGGCCGCGGGAAACAAAAACAGAACTTTACAACGAATATCAGGCACTGGGGTAAAAACTCAGAAGGTTATATCTTAAAGCACGGCGTAATGAAAGACGCTGCATCATCAATCTTTAACGGAATCGGTAAGATTGAACATGGTGCAACAAAAGCAAACGCTGAGCAGGAATCACGTGTGCTGATGTTAAGCGAGAAAGCACGCGGCGACGCTAACCCGATTCTTCTGATTGATGAAGATGATGTAACAGCAGGTCACGCAGCTTCTGTTGGACGTGTTGATCCGATGCAGCTGTTCTATCTGATGAGCCGCGGTATCTCCCAGCAGGAAGCAGAACGTCTTGTAATCCATGGATTCCTTGCACCTGTTGTAACCAAACTTCCAATCGAAGGGGTTAAGCAGCAGCTTACAGAGGTTATTGAAAGGAAAGTGAATGTATGAATATTCAAGAGATCCGCAGACAGTTTCCAATATTGGACCAGGAAGTAAATGGTCAGCCGCTCGTCTATCTGGACAGCGCAGCTACTTCTCAAAAACCGCTGTCTGTGATCCGGGCGCTTGACGAGTACTATAAAGGGTACAACTCAAACGTGCACCGCGGTGTACACACGCTTGGAACCCGTGCGACAGACGGGTATGAAGGAGCTCGAGAAAAAGTTCGTAAATTCATTAATGCCGCATCATCTGAAGAAGTCATCTTCATGCGCGGTACCACAACAGCGATTAATACAGTGGCACAAAGCTATGGTGCAGACAATGTGAAAGAAGGCGATGAGATCGTCATCACACATATGGAGCACCACAGCAACATTATCCCGTGGCAGCAGCTGGCGAAAAGAACCGGTGCAACACTGAAGTACGTACCGCTTCAGGAAGACGGCACACTGTCACTTGATGATGTTCGCGAGACGATTACTGCTAATACAAAGATCGTTTCAATCATGATGGTGTCAAATGTTCTTGGTACAATGAACCCGATTAAAGAAATCACACAGATTGCCCATGAACATGGTGCAGTGATGATGGTGGATGGTGCACAGGCTGCGCCGCATATGAAGGTTGACGTACAGGACCTTGACTGTGACTTCTTTGCATTCTCAGGTCACAAAATGGCCGGTCCGACCGGTATTGGCGTGCTTTACGGTAAGAAAAAGCATCTGAATGCAATGGAGCCGGTTGAATTCGGCGGTGAGATGATTGATTTTGTGGGGCTTCAGGATTCCACATGGAAAGAGCTTCCGTGGAAATTTGAGGGCGGCACACCGATCATTGCAGGCGCGATCGGTCTTGGTGCAGCAATTGATTTTCTAAATGAAATCGGACTCGATGAAATTGAAAAGTATGAGCACCATCTTGCTGCGTATGCGATGGAGAAAATGTCTGAGATCGACGGTTTAACGATATACGGACCTAAAGATCCAGGACAGCGCGCAGGACTTGTGACATTCAATCTTGACGATGTTCACCCACATGATCTCGCTACAGTGCTTGATGCAGACGGTATTGCGATCCGTGCAGGTCATCACTGTGCACAGCCTTTGATGAAATGGCTGGACGTATCTTCAACTGCACGTGCGAGCTTCTACCTGTATAATACAGAAGAAGATATCGACCGTTTAGTGAATGGACTCGTTAAAACAAAGGAGTATTTCAGCGATGTCTTTTAATAACTTAGATCAGCTGTATCGTCAGGTGATTATGGATCACTATAAAAACCCGCGTAACAAAGGTGAGATTGAAGACAGCGTGACTGTCGATATGAACAATCCAACCTGCGGTGACAGAATCCACTTAACACTTGATGTACAGGATGGAATTGTAAAAGAAGCAAAGTTCGATGGTGAAGGGTGCTCAATCTCAATGGCGTCTGCCTCTATGATGACACAGGTCATCAAGGGTAAACCGGTTGATGAAGCACTGAAATATTCTCAAATCTTTTCAGATATGATGCTTGGCAAAGAATACGATGATTCAGTTGACCTTGGTGATATTGAAGCACTGCAGGGAGTGGCAAAATTCCCTGCCCGTATCAAATGTGCAACACTTTCCTGGAAAGCAATGGAGAAGGGGATTGACCAGCAGTCTGAGTAACTGCAAACAAAGAAGGAGGAATCATCATGGCGAAGAAAATGCCCGAAGTTGGCGATTATAAGTATGGCTTCCATGATAAAGACGTATCGATTTTCCGTTCAAAGCGTGGTCTGACGCGTGAAATCGTGGAAGAAATTTCCCGCATGAAAGAAGAGCCTGAGTGGATGCTGAACTACCGTCTGAAGGCGCTTGAGCAATTCTACAATATGCCAATGCCTCAGTGGGGCGGCGACTTAAGTGGATTGAACTTTGATGAAATTACGTACTACGTAAAGCCATCAGAGAAAAGCGAGCGCAGCTGGGACGAGGTTCCGGAAGAAATCAAGCGTACATTCGATAAGCTTGGTATTCCTGAAGCTGAGCAGAAGTATCTTGCAGGTGTATCTGCACAGTATGAATCAGAAGTTGTATACCACAACATGAAAGAAGATCTTGAAGACATGGGTATCGTCTTCAAGGATACTGATTCAGCGCTTAAAGAAAACGAAGAGCTTTTCAAAAAGCACTGGGGAACAGTTATTCCTTCTAGTGATAACAAGTTCTCAGCACTGAACTCAGCAGTATGGTCAGGTGGATCATTCATTTACGTTCCAAAAGGCGTAAAGGTTGATACACCACTACAGGCGTACTTCCGAATCAACTCTGAAAACATGGGTCAGTTCGAGCGTACACTGATCATTGCTGATGAAGGTTCAAGCGTACACTATGTTGAGGGTTGTACAGCACCTGTTTATACAACGAACTCTCTTCACAGTGCCGTTGTTGAAATCATTATCAAAAAAGACGCTTACTGCCGTTACACAACGATTCAGAACTGGGCGAATAACGTATTCAACCTGGTAACGAAGCGTGCAGTATGTGATGCAAATGCAACAATGGAATGGGTAGATGGAAACATCGGCTCGAAGCTGACAATGAAATATCCTGCAGTGATCCTTCGCGGTGAAGGTGCACGTGGTATGACACTGTCAATCGCACTTGCAGGTAAAGGTCAGCACCAGGATGCAGGAGCTAAAATGCACCACTTAGCACCAAACACATCATCAACAATCGTATCGAAATCAATCTCAAAACAAGGCGGTAAAGTAACATACCGCGGAATCGTACACTTTGGACGTAAAGCCCACGGTGCACGTTCTAACATTGAGTGTGATACGCTGATTATGGATAACGAATCAACATCTGATACAATTCCATACAACGAAATTCTGAATGACAACATTTCACTTGAGCACGAAGCAAAAGTGTCTAAGGTTTCTGAAGAGCAGCTATTCTATCTGATGAGCCGCGGAATTTCTGAAGAAGAAGCAACTGAAATGATCGTAATGGGCTTCATTGAGCCATTCACGAAAGAGCTTCCGATGGAATATGCAGTAGAGATGAACCGTCTGATTAAGTTCGAGATGGAAGGTTCAATCGGCTAATAAGCTAAACTTTTTATTTATAAAGTGCTAAAATTTAATTAAGTACGAGGGTTTTGAATCATGTTGTTTGTAACGATTTAGATTATTTTTTATTTCAGGAGGCGAACTTTTCTAGTTCGTCTTCTTTTTTTAATTAAGTCAAATAAAGTGCTGTAGATAATATTTTTCTTGTGATCGATCCTTTCTTTTAAATATTTCGGTTGTATCTGAAGTATTACGGCATATTTATTTCAGAATACATGAACGCCATTAGACGATATATACACGCGGTTCTAATGGCTTTTAATTATTTCTAACACTACAAAAATAAAGCTAAATGGTAACCCAAAAGAGAATAAATATTTGATAGAGATATTTATCAATATTCAGTTCATTTTTGTTAATAGGGTATAAACATCTAATAATATAGTATAAAATGTATATATTAGAACTTTAGTTTAAACTAACAATGAATCTAGCTGGTTTCAATTTAACATCAATATTTACTAAATATTAATTGATATTTTTTATTTACTTATCAGTATTATCATGTGATATAGTTCATGAAAAAAGTACTAAAGTAGGGGTTTTTAATTTGACAACTTTACAAGATAAACTTAATAGTTATGGTGATGGTTATTGGGATTTTCAAAAGGAAAAAAGAGCTGGAGTTCATGAAATAGCAACTTATCCAGCGATGATGGTTGCTCCTATGCAACATAAAATAATAGGAGATATTATTAAATTAGAAAAAAACATAGATAACATTTTTGATCCCTTTCACGGATCAGGAACAACTCTAGTAGAAGGTAAGAAATTTAATTTGAATTTAATAGGAATTGATATAAATCCTTTGGCTAATATTATCACTACCGTAAAAATAAATGGTGTTAACACAGATACTATTTATAATAGTATTGAAGATTTAATATACAATTTTAGAAAATTGAAAAATGATATTACAGCATGTCATTACTTCCCAAAAATATCCAAGTGGTTTCGCGAAGATGTAATTTCAGATCTCACAGTGATAAGACAAGCAATAATTTTAGAAAAGAACAGAAAGAATCGATTATACTTTTGGGTATGTTTATCAGATTTAATACGTAAGTACAGTAATACCAGAAGTTCGACTTTTAAATTGCATATAAAAGAAGAAGAAAAAATAATAAGTATGGAAAATAACGTTTTTAATGACTTTATAATACTCATTAAAGAAAAACATTTACACTTAGATTCAAACTATGAGAAAAAACAATCAATAACTCAAGGTGACTCTAACATTGAAATGGAAAAAATGAAGAGTAATAGCGTTGATTTGATTTGTACTTCACCACCCTATGGAGACAATGGAACTACCGTTACTTATGGTCAATATTCAATACTGAGTCTTTTGTGGATGGACAGACAAGATATAAGTGTCAATAATGAAGAACTGATTAGTAATTTTTCTGCTATCGATAGTCAGAGTTTAGGAGGTAGGCTGAAAAATAGTAAAGTGAGAGAGGAAATACCTGCACTTGAAGAAATACTAACTAAAATTAGTAACCAAAAAAAGAAAAAAGTTAATAGCTTTTTTTCGGATTATTTTTTGTCATTAAGTCATATGATTAGAATACTAAAACCAAATTCTCTTATGGTACTAACTTTAGGTAATAGAAGAGTGGATAATGTGGAAATAAGACTTGATAAGATTACAAGCGACTATTGTGAACTCAAAGGTTTAAAGGTTGAAGCGACATTTAATAGAGCTATACCAAGAAAAAGAATGCCTCGTAAGATTTCCAATATAAAAAGTCATGGTGCAGTTTCATCAATGAATAATGAAACTGTATTAATATTAAGAAAAGGGGAGAATTAAAATGCCTGTTCTAGGGGTAGAACTACCTAAAGAAGAAATTTTAAATACATTAGGAAATGTATCTAGTCCACTCGTAGTTCTTTCGGAATTAGTAAAAAATGGTGTTGATGCTAATGCGAAATCAGTAACTATACATATAAACTCAAGCTCTAATCAAATTAAATTAATAGATTCTGGAGATGGTTTTTCAATAGAGGCTATAAAAGAAATAGGTAAGGCTGCATCTTCTCAAAAAAAGAGAGTTACTTTAACAAATGAAGAAGGGTTGATGATTTTAGGTAGTAAGGGTCTTGCTTTATTTTCCATATTTTCTTTAGGTGACTCCGCAAAGATTAAAACAAAAAATAAAAATGATGAAACATACTTAATTAAATGGGATAAAGATAATATAAATCCTATATATGAGTTAATTGAGGATAATAATTTTACACAAGGCACAGAGATCACAATTAGTGGTATAAGTGATCATGATATGTATTTACTTAATTCTGATAAAGAATTAGAAAAATTTAAACACATCTCAATGATTAATTTTAAATTAAATTCTAATATTCCTAAGATAACTATTGTTAAAGATGCAGAAAAAGTTGATTTAGAAGTAGAAAATATTGAAAACATGAAAAATGATTTTGATGCAAGTGTTCAATTTGATTACAATCAAAAAGAGAATATCCTTAGTTTTCAATACTTGGTCAATGACTCAAGAATAAAAAAAGAGAAGATATATATAGATTTATCTAAGAATATTGATAGAAAAGCTATTCTTGAGGAAGAATATTTATTTAAACCGTGGAGTTTATCATTTGATGACTATCTTACAGGTGGATTGATTGATGATGAATCTATTATGATCCCAGATTTTAGTGGAACATGGTATGTTAAAAGTAAGCAAAAAACTAATGATATGAAGAAATTTGGTCATGGAATTAAATTGTATGTTAATAATTTTGCTTTATATAATTTCTTGAATGTAAACAATGACTGGTTGCAACTTACAAATATTAGTCAAAGAAAAAAAGCAAATAGCTACAAGCAACATAATGTTTTCGGTTACCTGAACTTTCCTAATTTCAATGATCTAGAAGAAGGATTAAAGATTTCCAATGAACGTGGAGGTTTTATCGAAAACATTAATTACCACAAATTTTTAGGTGTAATATATGATTATGTTGTATATTTTGTGACAAATATAGATATGGCTATAAATCCGAATAATAGAGGTAAGGCTTTTGAAGCTTTCAAAAAAGAGCAAGAAGGACCAGAGCCAGAGCCAGGACCAGAGCCAGGACCAGAGCCAGGACCAGAGCCAGGACCAGAGCCAGGACCAGAGCCAGGACCAGAGCCAGGACCAGAGCCAGGACCAAAGCCAGGACCAGAGCCAGGACCAAAGCCAGGACCAGAATCCGACAGACAAGATGAGCCAAGTGAGCAGGATTCTTCTGAAGAGATGTTAAAGGTAAATAATTTAGAGATAATGAGTGGTCAGCAAGTCTATTTAAAAGATCCTACGATCATTAACCATAGTCTTGCAATTGATAAAATAGTTGCTCAGGATAAAAGTGACTACAGCCAAGGGATAGATCCAGTGTTGCCATCTTTTTGACCCACCAATGACATCCATTTGATCCACCGTTGCCATACGAGATCCACATAA
>NZ_JAFBDK010000026.1 GCF_016908195.1 Jeotgalibacillus terrae | reverse complement strand
ATAGCTCTGATTGGGTTTGATGGTTTCTTACTTTCTTATACCCAGTTAACCTACGAATGTACGAATAAGGAGCTAGTTTTGTTCATGATAACTCGGCTTCGCCTGTGGGGTCTCAGCTGTCCCGCTTATCGTCCCGGAGTCCCCGCCTTACGTTGCCATCATCCTTAATTTTCACTTTTAAGCCATATGCCTTAAAAAGAGAACCATTCTCTCCAATCGGCATATGAAGAAAATGATTCTCTATTCTATCAGCAGGTTATGCTTTTTCGGTAGAAACGGTTACGCCTGTTGGGACTTCGTGGTGATGGCGGCAGCGTGGCTCGTAAGCTTCTGATGCACCAACAAGGATGACCGGATCGTCGTAGCCTGCCGGACGTCCTTCGATCAGGCGCTGTGTTCTGCTTGCAGGTGACCCGCAAACTGCACAAACAGCCTGAAGCTTTGTCACCTGTTCTGCAAGTGACATCAGGCGTGGTACAGGACCAAATGGCTCTCCTCTGAAATCCTGATCCAGACCGGCTGTGATGACGCGGAATCCTTTATCTGCAAGCTGCGTGACAACGTCCACAACTTCTTCATCAAAAAACTGGACTTCATCGATTGCAATCAGATCAGCTTTTTCAGTTACCTGATCGAGGATTTCTGATGAATGGTCAACAGGTACCGCGATGACTGACGCACCATTATGGGATACGATGGCTTCTTCGCTGTAGCGGTCATCGAGTTTTGGTTTGAATACGAGGATATGTTGTCTTGCAAATTGTGCGCGTCTGACACGTCTGATTAATTCTTCTGATTTTCCGGAGAACATACTTCCGCAAATCACTTCCACCCAGCCCGTCTGTTTCATTACATACACGTTTCCTTCAGCTCCTTTGGTTCAATAGCAGTAAGCTTATGTAAAAGTTTTTTATCCTTTTAAAAGCCGCTGTCTCTTTCCGTTGGGGGCCTCCGCTTTCCTGCCCCCGGGCGGTGAGCCTCCTCAGCTTCGCTTCCGGGGTCTCACCTGTCCCTTCCTGGGGCGGGAGTCTGCGTCCCCCCACTCCAAGAGCCAGCTGTTTTTGTTAAATCAATCAAATATATAAAAGCATTTTTATACAAATTTTTCATCTGCAATATAATCTAAGTCTATTGAAAAACACCTCTTCATTCAAGAGGCGATTTGAGTAGGTTTGTTGTTTTATTCCCTTATTTGGCGAAATTAACCGTAAAAAAACAGGCAAGAATTTGATTCTCGCCTGTTTTGATTTACGAAAATTACTTAAGACCGTATTTTTTGTTGAAGCGATCAACACGGCCGTCCGCTGCTGCGAACTTCTGACGTCCTGTGTAGAATGGATGGCATTCTGAGCATACCTCAATACGAATGTCTTCCTTAACAGAACCTGTTTCAAACTCATTACCGCAAGTGCATGATACCTTTGCAGCTTTGTAATTTGGATGAATATCAGTTTTCATCTCAGTCATCTCCTTCCGCCCTGAACCATCTGGAACAGAGTAAGTATCTTACATACTAGCATGGTGCCAGATAACTTTCAAGCACACTGCTTACATTATAGCAGGCTGAATGTTGTGAGGCAACATGGTATTTGAAAAATGTTTGGTATATGAGAACGGTCGGTCTGCGCTTCAGGCGGAGGCTTTCCGGACGGCGGTCGCTGAGCCTCCTCGCGCTTCGCGCTGTGGGGTCTCAGCTGTCCCGCTTATCGTTCCGGAGTCCCCGCCTTCCGCTCCGACCAACCTGAGTTTAATAATAAACTTAAAGCACTTTACCATCACTTAGCGCCTCCTTGGAGTGCAGTAAACCGTAGTCCTGCACGGAAAGGAGGCGCGGTTCTGTTAGAAAAGTTATGACTTACGGCCGCTCGTCTTCATTTCTTCTGTCAGGTTTTCAAAGAATTCCTGATTCGTTTTTGTCTGGCGGATCTTGCGGATCAGGCGCTCGCCGAAGTCATGTGAATCTGACAGTGCGCGGCGGATTGCCCATAGCTTATCAAGGTGATCTTTTGGTACAAGCAGCTCTTCTTTACGCGTTCCGCTGCGGCGGACATCGATTGCAGGGAAGATCCGGCGCTCAGCCATGCTGCGGTCAAGGTGAAGCTCCATGTTGCCTGTCCCTTTGAATTCCTCATAGATCACTTCATCCATACGTGAGCCTGTATCAACAAGCGCAGTCGCAAGAATCGTTAAGCTTCCGCCTTCTTCGATATTACGGGCAGCACCGAAGAATCGTTTCGGACGGTGGAATGCAGCCGGATCGATACCACCTGAAAGGGTACGGCCGCTTGGCGGGATGACAAGGTTATAGGCACGTGCAAGACGTGTAATACTGTCCATCAGGATGACAACGTCACGCTTGTGCTCAACAAGTCTCATCGCACGTTCAAGTACAAGTTCTGCTACTTTAATATGATTTTCAGGCACTTCATCAAATGTTGAGCTGACAACATCAGCATTAACAGAACGTTCGATATCTGTTACTTCCTCAGGACGCTCATCAATCAGCAGGACAATCAGTTCCGCTTCAGGATGATTTGTCGTAACGGAATTGGCGATTTCTTTTATCAGCATCGTCTTACCTGCTTTTGGCGGGGCAACGATTAGTCCACGCTGACCAAACCCAACAGGTGAAACCAGGTCCATGATGCGTGTTGAAAGCTGACGCGACTGGTTTTCAAGCTTGATCTGGCGGTCCGGATACAGCGGTGTCAGGGCAGGAAAATGCACGCGCTCTTTTGACGTTTCAGGATCATCACCATTCACTGCTTCAACGTGAAGGAGTCCAAAGTAACGCTCATTTTCTTTTGGCGGTCTTACTTTCCCTGAAACTTTGTCACCATTACGCAGGTCAAAGCGGCGGATTTGTGAAGCAGAGATATAAATATCCTCTGAGCTTGGAGAATAGTTGATCGGGCGCAGGAAGCCGAAACCTTCTGACTGGATGACTTCAAGAACGCCTTCCATGAAGAAGAAACCTTCCTGTTCTGCACGTGATTTCAGGATTGCAAAAATCAGTTCTTTCTTCGTCAGCTTGCTGTAATAAGATACACGGTACTCTTTAGCAAGCTCATATAATTCTTTTAATTTCATATTGTCGAGTGACGACATTTTTAATTCTTCCATTAAGGACACCACACTTCTGTTTTTTTAAATGCTTCTTCAGCGAATCTATTGTGCTTGAATGTTGTTTGTGAGGATAGCTTGTTGAAATAGAGGTTGTGTAGCTGAAGTCATTCATTATTCTACTCTTATTTATACAGACAATCAATGGTGAAAATAACTGTCTTGATGACTCTCTAGAACCGCTTATGATTTCCGCTTCAGGCGGTGCTTTCCGCGGGAACGGCAGTGAGCCTCCTCGGCTTTGCCTGCGGGGTCTCACCTGTCCGTTTTATCCCGCTGGAGTCACCGCCTTACACTACAATCAACGCTCAGAATCAGTCTATAAGTGCCCACCTACGTGAAAAATTACGAAATCGACAGAACAAAGGTTATTAAAGTTCTAACCAGAAGAAAAAACTCCGAGCGGTTTGTCCCGGAGCTTTTCGGATGTTACTTCATGACAAGATTCGGCTTTTTCTTCAGGCTGTGTGTTCCTTTGATAAAACGGACTGTGCCTGATTTCGCGCGCATAACGAGCGAGTCAGTCTCCCCGTATGTAGCTTTGAACTGTACGCCTTTTAACAATTCGCCGTCTGTCACGCCTGTTGCTGCGAAGATTGCGTCATCGCCGCGAACGAGGTCTTCCATGCGCAGCACCTGGCTGACGTCAATATTCATCGCCTTGCAGCGTTCTGCTTCTTCTTCGTTTTGCGGAAGTAAACGACCCTGGATTTCACCGCCAAGGCACTTCAGACCCACTGCAGCAATTACGCCTTCAGGAGCTCCGCCTGATCCAAAAAGAATGTCGACACCAGTCGTATCAAATGCCGTGTTAATCGCACCTGCCACGTCGCCGTCACCAATCAGCTTAATCCGTGCACCAGCCGCACGCAGTTCTTCGATAATTTTTGCGTGGCGGTCACGGTTCAAAATCGTGGCTACTACATCTTCAATATCTTTATTCTTGGCTTTCGCTACTGCTCTGAGATTATCAATGACCGGTGCATTGATATCGATACAGCCGACCGCTTCCGGCCCAACTGCAATTTTATCCATATACATATCCGGTGCATTCAGCAGATTTCCGTGGTCTGCAACGGCAAGGACCGCAAGTGCGTTCCAGCCGCCTGAAGCAACAATATTCGTGCCTTCTAATGGATCTACTGCCACGTCCAGACGGGGACCGTATCCTGTACCAAGCTTTTCACCAATATAAAGCATTGGCGCTTCATCCATTTCGCCTTCACCGATCACCACTGTACCCTTCATCGGGATGGTGTCGAATACGTCACGCATCGCAGTTGTAGCTGCGTCATCTGCTTCATTTTTTAATCCGCGTCCCATCCATCTTGCTGACGATAAAGCGGCTGCTTCTGTTACACGTACAAGCTCCATTGATAAACTGCGTTCCATGTCCATCATCCCCTCATGATTTGTCATGAATCAGTATAACACATTATTTTTCAATATGACATACTATTTAAGGACTATGCGTTATTTACCTGCTCAAGCTCTTCAGCTGACATTTCTTCACGCCAAATCACCGCTCCGAGTCCTGAAAGCTTTTCAATCAGATCACTGTAGCCGCGGTCAATATGTTCAAGACCAGTCACTTCAGTAATACCTTCTGCCATCAGTCCGGCAATTACAAGCGCTGCACCCGCTCTCAGGTCAGATGCTTTCACACGTGCTCCCTGAAGGACGGATGGACCGTAGACAATCGCTGCACGACCTTCAGTTTTAATATTCGCATTCATCCGCTTCAGCTCATCAATATGCTTAAAGCGCGCTGAGTAAATCGTATCTGTCACCATCGCAGTGCCATGGATTTTGGTCATGAGTGACGTCATCGGCTGCTGCAGATCTGTTGGGAATCCCGGGTAAACGAGCGTCTGAATATCAATCGATTTCAGGTTCTCCGACTTTCCGATATAGACATCCTCATCGCCCACTTCTACAGGCACACCCATCTCACGCAGCTTGGCAATCAGTGATTCGACATGGAGCGGGATGACATTATTAATTGTCACACCTTCTCCTGCTGCCGCTGCTAAAATCATAAAGGTTCCTGCTTCGATTCTGTCAGGAATGATTGTATGGCGCGTACCGTGAAGTTCATCAACACCTTCAATCCGGATCACGTTGGTCCCTGCGCCTTTGATATTCGCACCCATATTGCTTAAGAGTGTGGCTACATCAATAATTTCAGGCTCCTTTGCAGCATTTTCAATAATTGTCTGACCCTTCGCTCTGACAGCTGCCAGCATAATATTGATCGTTGCCCCTACACTGACGACATCTAAATAAATACGGGCACCTTTTAATTCGTCAGCACGAAGGTATAACGCACCCTGCTCATTTGTAACAGTGGCACCAAGCGCTTCAAAGCCCTTAATATGCTGATCAATTGGACGCGGGCCCAGATAGCAGCCACCAGGCAGTCCGATTGCCGCTTTTTTGAACTTACCAAGCATTGCACCCATCAGGTAATAAGAGGCACGAAGCTTTTTCACACGCCCGTTCGGTAATGGCATTGCCACCATACCTTCAGGATTTACGCGCATTTCGCCATCTTCGAATTCAACACTTCCGCCAATTTCCTCAAGCAGTGCTTTTAACGTATGAACATCTGATATATCAGGTAAACCTTCAATGACAGTCGGTGTGTCTGCGAGAATTGTCGCAGGAATCAATGCCACTGCACTGTTTTTTGCACCGCTGACTTTGATGTTTCCTCTAAGGGGATTGCCCCCTTCAATTTTTAGTTTCTCCATTACTTGAAAGCTCCTTCCGAACCAGCTTTATGTCTTTTTATCATGTGTATTTCGAGCTGAATCATGTGCGAAGGAAGCAGGGATTTTTATGATTTACGATTATTCCAGTCATTTAGAAACGCTTCAATTCCTGCTTCCGTTAGTGGGTGTTTAAATAATTGGTGCAACACCTTTGATGGGCATGTAGCAATATGTGCCCCGTTCAGCGCTGCCTGAGTGACATGCATTGGATGACGGATTGATGCTGCGATAATTTCTGATTTAATGTCATGCATAATGAACATTTCAGAAATCGTGCTGATCAGATCCATTCCGTCATGTCCGATGTCATCAAGTCTGCCAAGGAACGGTGATACATAAGATGCACCTGCGCGCGCTGCCATCAGCGCCTGGTTCGCACTGAAAATCAGCGTGACATTTGTTTTAATGCCTTCTTTAGCAAATGCAGCCGTTGCCTTCAGTCCATCTGGTGTCATGGGGACTTTAACGGTGATATTCGGTGCGATTGCAGCCAGCTCTTTTCCTTCTCTGATCATGCCTTCTGCATCAAGAGAAATCACTTCAGCACTGACTGAACCGTCTACTAATGAGGTGATTTCTTTCAGCCGTTCGTGGAATGAAATACCTTCCTTTGCAACAAGAGACGGATTTGTCGTAACGCCGTCAATAATCCCCCAGCTGTGTGCTTCTTTAATCTCATCCATATTTGCTGTATCAATGAAAAATTTCAATATGATCCCATCCTTTGTTATGTATTTGGTTTGTGCTTACTATAATAACCGTTGATCTGCGCTTCAGGCGGACGCTTTCCTGGGTGAGCCGTTTTGTGGCTCCATAAGACCTCCTCGCCTTCGGCTGCGGGGTCTCAGCTTCCCTCTAATCGTCCCGGAGTCGCCGCCTTCCACTCCGATCAACTTTGTGTGACTAATAACTAAGAAAAGTGTGTTTTAACTTCAAATATTTTTGTCCTGCATATAAAGGAATTGGCCGGTGTGGAGGGCGGTGACTCCAGCGGGAGCAGACGGACAGGTGAGACCCCGCAGACGCATAGCGTCGAGGAGGCTTACCGCCGTCCCCGCGGAAAGCATCCGCTCGGAACACCGGTCAATTCCGGTTATATAAGTCTTCAAAAAAAGCTGACTCAAAAAACGGTTGGGCCGCTTATTGGTGAATAAGCAGCCTGCCTGTTTGTGAGCCAGCCTCTTTGATATGACTCAATTTCTACCCCTTGAAACCGAGTGACAAATTTACGCTTTGCTAGATGAACCGAATTCGCGCATTTTACCGATTACTGTTTCCTTAATCACTTCACGCGCTGGTCCAAGATATTTACGTGGATCATATACTTCTGAGTCAGCAGCAAGTACTTCACGTACTTTCTTAGCTGATGCAATTTGGTTTTCTGTGTTCACGTTGATTTTAGCTGTTCCGTAAGAGATCGCCTTTTGGATATCTTTTGTCGGAATGCCTGTTCCACCGTGAAGAACGATTGGTACGCCTGCTTCGTTACCGATTTGCTCCATTTCCTTGAATCCAAGGTTCGGTTCGCCTTTGTAAGGGCCGTGAACTGATCCAAGTGCCGGTGCAAGTGTGTCGATACCTGTGCGTTCTACAAGTTCTTTACATTCTTTAGGATCTGCATAAATCACGCCATCTGCAACCACGTCATCTTCCTGGCCGCCTACTACGCCAAGCTCAGCTTCTACTGAAACGCCTTTAGCGTGTGCATATTCAACAACTTTAGAAGTTACTTCCACGTTCTCTTCGAAAGGACCGTGAGAAGCGTCAATCATTACAGATGTGAAACCTGCATCGATTGCTTCTTTACACTTGTCAAAGCTTGATCCGTGGTCAAGGTGAATTGCTACTGGTACAGTAATGTTTAAGTCTTCAAGTAGACCTTCAACCATTTTTACCACAGTTGTAAATCCGCTCATGTAGCGGGCAGCACCTTCAGAAACACCAAGAATAACAGGTGATTTTTCTTCTTCAGCAGCCTGAAGAATCGCCTGTGTAAACTCAAGGTTATTCAGGTTGAACTGACCTACTGCATAGCCCCCATCCTTCGCTTTGTTCAGCATATCTGTCATTGATACTAATGGCATAATTTGTTTCCTCCTTTAAATAAACGGCATCACGTACGCTAATGTACAACCATTTTCTCTAGTATCATACCAAACGTTTAAGGATTTTACCATGCCGGCAACTTATCTTTTCAAATTAAGATGCGTTATTTTACCCCTGCATGCTCTTTGACAAGGTTTCTTATATCCTGAATGTCAAAAGGCTTCGCAATGTGTGTAAGCGCTCCCAGAGCCTCTGCTTCCTGTATCATGCCGAGTTCACCATAGGCTGTCATAATGATCACCTTAATATCAGGATCTTCCTCTTTCATTTTGCGCAAAATCTCGATCCCATCCATACCAGGAATCTTCATATCAAGCAGGACAAGATCCGGCGCTTCTGTTAAAAGCGACAGTGCTTCCGGTCCGTTCGCCGCCTGAAAAGTCTGATACCCCTCTTTTTCAAGAATTTCATTGAGCAGAATACGTATCCCGAATTGATCATCTACAATCAGTATTTTCTCCACGTTATACACCTCTTCTTTGTCATTCCCTCACAACCCCAATTGTTCGTATTTCTATGTACACTTCTTTATCATAGAGGAAAAAGGATGGTTTCTCAATGAGCGCTACTTATGGTACATTCAACACAAAAGAATGAGTTCCTTCCTATATATGAAGAAATCGTGTGCGCTTTTTCGACATTTGGCTGGAGTATGATTTTGAGAGGATGATTTAGATGCTGAAAATGTTTACAACGCAGCTGACCGGATTATTCGGCAGACTGCAGTCTAAAGAAGAAATGGAGATCGAAAATGCAGCCCGTCTGCTTGCCCAGGCAACAGTGGGTGACGGTTCGATTTATATAAAAGGTTTTGGCGAAATGGCCGGGATTACAGCTGAAGCGCTGCAGGGTGAGGAACCGCTTGAGGGCGTTCGCGAGCTGCAGGATGCTGATGCACTGACAGTTGCAGACCGCGTGCTGCTTGTCACCCGGAGATCCACTGACCCGCAGGCGCTTGCATTTGCTGAGAAGCTTACTGAAGCTGAGATTCCGTTTGCCGTCATTGCCGGCAAAGTAAAAGATGCTGAAAGTGACCTCGCAGAAAAAGCAGACTCCTTCCTGAACACCCAGACTGTTCGCGGCATGCTCCCTGATGAAACTGGCGGACGTTTTGGCTTTCCGTCTCTTATGGCCGCACTGTATCTGTATCATGGTGTGAAGTTTGTGCTTGATGAGATTTTGGAGGATTATTAATGCGTGAAGTTCCTACTCTATTTCGGGTAGGAACTTTTTTCATTTGTTGTCATGACTTTTTCCGGTTAATGAAAAACACGATGATGCCTATTGGAATGAGTGCAAAACTTGCATAGATACTGGTCCATTTAACAGCAGTAAAGACCGGCGCAACGGTTGCGAAAATATCAAGCCGTTCCGGGTAAAAGCTCATTACGAGAGAAGTACTGAGATTTTCAAGATAATCAAAAACCAGACCGGATAACGGAAATAAAATAGCGTATCTCCATTTAGATCGCTGAATTGGTTTGAAAAGAATGCCCAGTGTTGTAGTTAAAAACAAGAAATAAGCGATCGGCCATATGATATCAAATGTATAACGTGCCCGGACATAATACGCTCTTCCTTCTTCCCCATAAATTTCCGCAATGGAAAAGAGTGTTTCAGGTGTATAGAAAAATGAGCTGTCCGGTGATTCAGAGGTTCCAGTAACGCGCGATGATTCTGCCGCTTCATTCGGTAAAATGAATCCTAAAAATGCTGCAAAAATAATAAGAGAGACCAACCAGGTTTTCCAATTTGACCATTGGTACAGCTTTTTCATCTGGATCCACCTCCTTTAGGTCATTATATCTGCGCGTCATCACTGAAGCTATTTTTGATGCAAAAGGATTTAAAAAACCCCCGCCAAATTGCACAGCGGGGGTTCGTCAACTATTATTTCTTCATTGTTGCTTCAATAAAGTCTCTGAACAGTGGCTGAGGGCGTGTTGGTCGTGATGTGAATTCCGGGTGGAACTGGGACGCCACGAACCACGGGTGGTCAGCAAGTTCAATGATTTCTACAAGGCGGCCGTCAGGGCTTGTACCTGAGAATAGGAATCCTGCGTCTTCCATTTTCTCGCGGTACTGGTTGTTGAACTCAAAGCGGTGACGGTGACGCTCGTATACGACTTCGTTGTCATATGCTTCGAATGCTTTTGTGCCTTCTGTGAGTTTACATGGATACAGGCCAAGACGAAGCGTACCGCCAAGGTCTTCAATATCTTTTTGCTCAGGAAGAAGGTCGATGACAGGATATGGGGTCGTTGGGTTGATCTCAGCTGAGTGCGCGCCTTCCATACCAAGTACGTTACGTGCGAACTCAACGCTTGCAAGCTGCATGCCCAGGCAGATTCCTAGGAATGGTGTCTTTGTCTCACGCGCATAACGGATCGCTTCGATCTTACCTTCAATTGCGCGGTCACCGAATCCGCCAGGTACTAAAATACCGTCAACGTCTCCAAGTTCCTGTTCCACATTTTCACGTGTAATCGTTTCAGAGTTCAGCCATTTCACTTCCACGTCAGCGTCAAAGCTGTAGCCTGCATGGCGCAGCGATTCCACTACTGAGATGTATGCATCCTGAAGCTCAACATATTTACCGACAAGCGCAATTGTTGTTTTCTCCTTCAGATTACGGACGCGGTCCACAAGTTCATTCCACTCTGTCATTTCAGGCTGCGGTGCATCTAATTTGAAATGATCGCAGACGATCTGGTCCATGTTTTGTGCCTGAAGTGCTAGCGGTACAGCGTAAAGTGTATCTGCATCTGTTGCTTCGATGACTGACTTTTCATCGATGTCACAGAATAATGCAATTTTGTCTTTCATGTCCTGAGAGATCGGGTTTTCCGTACGCAGGACAATGATATTCGGCTGAATACCAAGGCTGCGAAGCTCTTTTACACTGTGCTGTGTCGGTTTTGTCTTCATTTCACCGGCAGCTTTGATGTATGGAACAAGTGTACAGTGCACGTACATCACGTTTTCACGGCCAACATCGCTCTTGATCTGACGGATCGCTTCAAGGAATGGAAGAGATTCAATGTCCCCTACTGTTCCCCCGATTTCAGTAATCACGACATCTGCATTTGTTTCACGGCCTGCACGGAAAACACGCTCTTTCAGCTCGTTTGTGATGTGCGGGATAACCTGTACAGTTCCGCCAAGATAGTCACCGCGGCGCTCTTTTTTCAGAACGGTTGAGTAGATCTTACCGGTTGTAACGTTGCTGTATTTGTTCAGGTTGATGTCGATAAAACGCTCATAGTGACCAAGGTCAAGGTCAGTCTCTGCGCCGTCATCTGTAACGAATACTTCACCGTGCTGGTACGGACTCATTGTTCCAGGGTCTACGTTAATGTACGGGTCGAATTTTTGGATGGTTACGTTCAGGCCTCTGTTTTTTAAAAGGCGTCCAAGTGATGCTGCTGTGATTCCTTTACCGAGTGAAGATACGACTCCACCAGTGACGAAAATATATTTTGTTGACATGTATATTTCTCCTTTCGGGTTTGCGGGTGTTGTTAAAGATAACCGTTGATCTGCGCTTCAGGGGGACGCTTTCCGCAGGGCCGGCGGTGAGCCTCCTCAGGCTTCGCCTTGCGGGGTCTCACCTGTCCGACTTCTCCTGCTGGAGTCGCCCCCTTCCGCTCCGATCAACTCTGTGTATAAGATAAAACCTTATAACGCCAATCATTCATGCGTGAATTAAAAAATAACTCTTTGTATACATCATTCAATGCGGTTAAAAAGAGTTTTATAAAAAATAAAAAGCGCCCCTCCTGCGTGTAAAACGCAAGGGAGCGCGGATATTTGCGATTGATCCCTTTAAAGGGAGCCCAAATAAAATACTACCATCAAATTTTAAAAAATCAAGAACGAATTAAATGGCGGAAAAGACTGACGATTTATAACTTGTCGTCATCGTCCTCATCTTCATCATCATCTTCGTCATCGTCGTCCAGGTCATCGAAGTCTACATCATCTTCAAACTCTTCGCCGTCGATGTCTTCTACATCTTCAACTTCGTCATCGATTTCGTCATAGACAAGGTCGTCTTCTTCGTCATCCAGGTTGTCAAAGTCCAGGTCTTCTTCAGCTTTTTTCTTCTTCTTAGACTTTGCTTTTGTTTTCTTTTTCTTTGTTGTCTGGATTTCACTTGTTACCTGCTCGTCTTCTACCTGATCAAGCGGGTACCATGAACGCAGGCCCCAGCCTTTGTCTGAATCAAGGTAGATGAAGCGGCCGTCCATGTTCAGGTCTGTGTAGAACTGAACGATTCTTTTACGTGCTTCTTTATCGGTTACACCAAGCAGTCTGCTCCATTCTTCGACCATGTCGTTGAATGTCATTGAGTTGTGGTTATCAACGAGGAGCTGGTGTGCGATTTCTATAAATGAATATTCACGTAGATCTTCTACTGAGCGGTTTTTAAGTTCCATGCTATGCACTCCTTTGGGTTGGGTGGTGTTGCTGTCAGAAGTTAATCTTCCACACCGCTGTCCCTTTCCGTGGGGGACTTCGCTTTCCTGCCCCCGGGCGGTGAGCCTCC
Organism: Jeotgalibacillus terrae; assembly: GCF_016908195.1. Lineage (GTDB taxonomy): Bacteria > Bacillota > Bacilli > Bacillales > Jeotgalibacillaceae > Jeotgalibacillus > Jeotgalibacillus terrae. The sequence continues at coordinate 24,109 of NZ_JAFBDK010000026.1, read as the reverse complement.
TCAGGCTTCGCCTTGCGGGGTCTCACCTGTCCCTTCCTGGGGCGGGAGTCTCCGTCCCCCACTACAAGGGACAGCTGAGGCGGATTAAAACAGACAGATGTTTTTTTAACACAAATTAACTGCAGCAACTTTGTATAGAATTTCATTTAAAATACTTTAGAAAAGTTCATACGTGCTATTTTGCACTTAGTTGATTGAAGCGGAAGGCGGCGACTCCGGGACGATTAGAGGGAAGCTGAGACCCCACAGCCGAAGGCGAGGAGGCTCAGCAACCTCCGTCCGGAAAGCGTCCGCCTGCAGCGGAAATCAACGATCCTCTTATAAAGTACATAAATGAATTTAGCTCAAGGCATATGTTCCATTATAACCAAAGTTTTGAGGAGAATGCCATAGTTACTATTGTTTTTTAGGAATTCTTTATACGGCCTCTTTTAGTTTCGCGCCACGCAAGCCAGTAGAACAGGGCAGCAAGGAGCAGAAATGGGACGGCTCCGACCATGCGGCTGTACATGTACATGGTCAGCCCTGCAACGAGCAGGATCGATGCGCTGAGGATTAGCAGTTTTTTCACTAGATCACGTCCTGGTCAGATGTCTTATGTCCTAATTATAGTACAAAAAGAAAACTGCCGGGTAGTAATCCGGCAGTTTTAACGGGAAATTAATATTACATATTGCGGCGGTACTGTCCACCGACTTCATATAAAGCATGTGTGATTTGACCGAGTGAGGCAACTTTTACCGTTTCCATCAGCTCGGCGAAGAGATTTCCTCCTGAGACTGCTGTTTCTTTCAGTCTGTTCAATGCTTCTTCTGTTGTGTCAGCGTGCGATTGCTGGAAGTTCTGAAGGTTGGTGATCTGCGTTTCCTTCTCATCCTTTGTCGCACGTGCAAGTTCCATGCTGTCCATCTGTTCTTCTGAAGGCGGATTTGGATTCAGATATGTGTTCACACCGATGATCGGAAGCTCGCCTGTATGCTTCTTCATTTCATAGTGCATGGATTCTTCCTGAATTTTTCCGCGCTGGTACTGCGTTTCCATTGCGCCAAGTACGCCGCCGCGGTCATTGATGCGTTCGAATTCCTGAAGGACCATTTCTTCTACAAGGTCTGTCAGCTCTTCAACGATGAATGCACCCTGGAGCGGATTTTCGTTTTTGCTTAAGCCGTGCTCTTTTGTAATGATCATCTGAATCGCCATTGCGCGGCGGACAGATTCTTCTGTCGGCGTTGTGATCGCTTCATCATATGCGTTGGTATGAAGCGAGTTACAGTTATCCTGCAGCGCCATTAATGCCTGCAGCGTCGTACGGATATCATTAAAATCTATTTCCTGTGCGTGAAGTGAACGGCCTGATGTCTGAATGTGATACTTCAGTTTCTGGCTTCGTTCGTTTGCACCGTACTTATCTCTCATGACTGTTGACCAGATGCGTCTTGCTACTCGGCCGATCACTGTGTATTCAGGATCGAGTCCATTTGAGAAGAAGAATGACAGGTTAGGTGCAAAGTCGTTAATATCCATGCCGCGGCTTAAGTAATATTCTACATACGTAAAGCCGTTGGCAAGTGTAAATGCCAGCTGTGAAATCGGGTTCGCACCTGCTTCAGCAATATGATAACCGGAAATCGATACAGAATAATAGTTGCGCACTTTATGGTCGATAAAGTACTGCTGGATATCACCCATCATGCGCAGTGCGAATTCTGTTGAGAAGATACACGTATTCTGTCCCTGATCTTCTTTTAAAATATCAGCCTGAACAGTACCGCGGACAACCTGGAGCGTCTGCTCGCGCACGTCAGTGAATTCTTCCATAGAAAGCGTGCGGCCGAGTTCTTCCTCTCGCGCTTTCACCTGCTGATCCACTGCTGTGTTCATGAACATAGCAAGAATGATTGGCGCAGGGCCGTTGATCGTCATAGACACTGACGTTGAAGGTGCGCACAGATCAAATCCGGCATACAGCTTTTTCATATCTTCTAGTGTACAGATGCTGACGCCGCTCTCCCCGACTTTTCCGTAAATATCAGGACGATGATCCGGATCTTCTCCGTAAAGTGTCACAGAGTCAAATGCTGTACTCAGGCGCTTTGCATCATCATCTTTTGAGAGGTAGTGGAAACGGCGATTCGTACGTTCAGGCGTTCCTTCGCCGGCAAACTGACGCTTCGGATCTTCACCTTTACGTTTGAACGGAAATACGCCTGCTGTATATGGGAATGATCCCGGAACGTTTTCCTTGTATACCCATTTCAGAATCTCACCGTAGTCTTCAAACTTCGGCAGGGCAACTTTTGGAATCGACAGGCCTGACAGACTTGTTGTCTTCAGCTCTGTGACGATTTCCTTGTCGCGGATTTTTGTGGTGAATTGGTCCTGTGCATACAATTCTTTCAGCTGCGGCCAGTTTTCAAGAATTTTTTTAGACTCTGCTGATAGCTGCTCCCAGGCTGTTTCTTTCATCGTTTCAAGGACGCCCGCTGTCTCGTCTTCTCCTGCTTCTTTTGCAGCTTCGATACTGCCTTCAATCTGGAAGAAGCGCCGCGCAAGCTTTGTCTGCTCCTCAGCAGTTTTGTGGTAGCGGCGAACAGTTTCCGAGATCTCACGCAGGTAATAGCGGCGGTCATTCGGAATAATCACATTCTGCTTTTCCACTTCAGCTTTTTTGGAAAATGCAGTTGACCATTCAGTCTGCACTTTATTATTTACCTTCTCAATGAGCGCTGCGAAAAGAGCATTCGTTCCTGCATCGTTGAATTGTGAAGCAATTGTACCGAACACAGGCATCTCATCAAGGTCCTGATCGAACAGCATGCGGCTGCGCTGGTACTGCTTCTGGACCTGGCGCTTTGCATCCTCAGAGCCTTTACGCTCGTATTTGTTGATCACAACAAGGTCTGCGTAATCAATCATATCGATTTTTTCAAGCTGTGAAGGGGCACCGAACTCACTCGTCATCACATACATTGAAATGTCTGAGATCTCAGCAATTTCAGCATCGCCCTGCCCGATTCCGCTCGTCTCAACGATCACCATGTCATAGCCTGCTGCTTTTACAACAGAAATTGCATCACGGATTGCAAGCGATAGCTCACTTTTCGATCCGCGCGTTGCAAGACTTCTCATAAATACGCGGTCAGAGAAGATCGCATTCATACGGATTCTGTCACCTAAAAGCGCACCGCCCGTTTTCTGCTTCGTCGGGTCAATGGAGAGAATTGCTACTTTTTTATCTGGAATTTCATTAATAAAACGGCGAATCAGTTCATCTGTAAGCGAGCTCTTACCAGCTCCGCCCGTACCTGTAATACCGATGACAGGCGCATGTTTCTCTTCCGCTTTCACCTGGTCCATAATGTTCTGCCAGACGTCGCTGTCATCCTTCATCCGGTATTCAGCAAGCGAGATAAACTTTGAGACAACCGGAATATCACCTGATGTCAGCTCACTGATTTCATGCTTCATTTCCTTTTCAACCGTTGCATAATCACACTCTTCAAGCATTCTGTTGATCATACCCTGCAGCCCGTTCGTACGACCGTCTTCCGGTGAGAAGATGCGTGCAATCCCGTATGCGTGAAGTTCTTTAATTTCACGCGGGATAATCACACCGCCACCACCGCCGTAAATCTTAATATGCGGCGCACCGCGTTCATTCAGCAGGTCATACATGTATTTAAAATACTCAACGTGTCCGCCCTGGTAAGAAGAGATGGCAATTCCCTGAACGTCTTCCTGGATTGCCGCGTTTACGACTTCTTCCACTGAGCGGTTATGGCCGAGGTGAATTACTTCCGCACCACTTGCCTGCAGAATTCTTCTCATAATATTGATGGATGCATCATGTCCGTCAAACAGGCTCGATGCTGTTACAAATCGAACCGGATTTTTCGGCTTGTAGATCACTGGTTCATTCACTGCCATGTTTATTCCCCCTTGTTCGCCGCTGCCTGGTATCCCCTGACACCCTTTAGCAGCAGTTCAGTCTGTTTCTCCGTGTACTGATCAATGTTATATTCACGCAGCGCCCATCTTCTGAACGCCCACATCTGTCCCTGGACAAAAATGTTCTGTGCAAGCAGATGAATTTCGTCGCGCCCCATCACAAGCTCACCTTCATCGACACATTTCTGAATCAGCGTTTCAAACATCTCAGTCATTTCGAGCTCTTTTTTAAGTACATACGGCAAGGCATCTTTAGAAAGCGACTTCGCTTCCTGATACATGACAAGCACTTCATCCTGCATCCCATCCACTACTTTAAAATAGTGTGCAATGCCGCGTGAGAGTGCCTGCAGCGTGCCGCCGTCAAGTTCCATTCCGTGAAGACGCGTGCGTACCTCATCATAGATTCTGTCACAGACGAGGTAGAGGACGTCTTCTTTTGTTCTGATATATTCGTAAAGGGTACCGATGCTGAAACCTGAGGCTTTTGCGATCTCACGTGTTGTGGTGCGGTGAAAGCCTTTTTGTTTGAATAGCGATACGGCTCCTTTGATCATCTGGTCGCGGCGCATTTCAATCAGCCGCTCGTCTTTTACTGAGGATTGCACTTCCCTTTTATTCTCCAATCGCATCCGCCACCTTTCACATTCTGACGCTCCATTGGCTGAGGGGTAAAGTCTATTCGAACCGCTTATGATTTCCGCTTCAGGGGGACGCTTTCCGCGGGGCCGGCGGTGAGCCTCCTCAGCGCAGGGCGCTTGCGGGGTCTCACCTGTCCGACTTATCCCGCTGGAGTCGCCCCCTTACGCTCCAATCAACGCTTTGAACTCACATATTATTTCTAATCTGACAGGCTAATATAAATCTTCAATTCAAAAGGTATATCTTGTATCAGAGTAAAAATAAAGCGTTGATCGCAGCGGGAGGGCCGAGACTCCTGCGGAAAAACGATCGGGCGAGACCCCGCAGGGCAGCGTTTTTCTGCCCGAGGAGGCTCGGACGTTCGTCCGCGGAAAGCGAGGTCCTCCCGCGGAGATCAAAAGCGAGTCTCCAAGAAAATATCCTTACTTCGTCACCATACGGCCAATGACAAGGCGCTGGATTTCCTGGGTGCCTTCGTAGATCTGGGTGATTTTTGCGTCGCGCATGTAGCGTTCAACAGGGTAGTCCTTCGTGTAGCCGTAGCCGCCGAAGATCTGGACTGCTTCGACAGTAACTTTCATTGCTGTATCTCCAGCCATCAGCTTCGACATCGCTGATTCTTTTCCGTATGGCAGACCTTCAGACTCAAGCCATGCAGCCTGGTATGTCAGCAGGCGTGATGCTTCAATACCTGTTGCCATATCTGCGATTTTGAAGGATACGCCCTGGTTGGCAAGGATTGATTTTCCGAACTGCTCGCGTCCTTTTGCATATTCAACTGATGCATCAAGTGCGCCCTGTGCAATTCCGACTGCCTGTGCTGCGATTCCGTTACGACCGCCGTCAAGTGTCATCATCGCAATCTTAAAGCCTTCTCCTTCTTTGCCTAAAAGGTTTTCAGCCGGTACTTTTACATTGTCAAAGATCAGTTCAGTGGTTGGTGATGAACGAATGCCGAGCTTCTTCTCTTTCTTGCCGATTGAGAAGCCTTCCCAGCCTTTTTCAACGATAAATGCACTCATTCCGAGCGTGCCGGCTTCAGGGTCAGTTACTGCGAAAATGATATACAGTTCTGCTGCGCCACCGTTTGTGATCCATACTTTTGAACCGTTCAGTACATAATGATCACCGTTTTTCACAGCTTTTGTCTTCATTGACGATACGTCAGATCCTGCGCCCGGCTCAGACAGTCCGTATGCACCAAGCATTTCACCCTGCGCGAGCTTTGTCAGGTAGTGCTTCTTCTGTTCTTCGGTTCCGAATTTGAAAATCGGCCAGCTCGCCAGTGACAGGTGAGCTGATAGCGTTACGCCTGTTGATGCACAGACGCGTGACAGTTCTTCAACTGCAATCACGTATGCAAGGTAGTCGCTTCCGATGCCGCCGTATTCTTCAGGCCATGGTATACCAGTGAGGCCAAACTCAGCCATTTTGTCAAAAATTCCACGGTCAAAGCGTTCTTCTTCATCACGCTCAGCAGCTGTTGGTGCAACATCCTTTTCTGCAAAGTCGCGTACCATTTTACGGATCATTTCATGTTCTTCAGTTAACTTAAAATTCATATTGAGCTTCCCCCTATTTGGTTACGTGTTTACTGATCACGATTCGTTGGATTTCACTTGTACCTTCATAGATCTCACTGATTTTTGCGTCGCGGAACAGGCGCTCTGCCGGGTAATCTTCTGTATAACCGTTCCCGCCAAATACCTGCACGCATTCAATTGCGTTATTCATTGCGGTTGATGAAGCGAACAGCTTTGCCATCGAGGCTTCTTTCCCGCACGACTTGCCTTCCTGACGAAGGAATGCTGCCTGATAGACTAATAGTTTTGCAGCTTCAGCGGCCGTTGCCATATCCGCAAGCTTGAACCCGATTCCCTGCTGCTGCGCAATCGGCTTACCGAACTGCTCACGCTCTTTTGCATAAGCGACTGCGTGATCTACGGCTGCTTCAGCAATCCCAAGTGATTTTGCGGCAATTCCGATCCTGCCGACATCGAGGTTGCCAAGTGCTATTTTAAAACCTTCTCCTTCTTCTCCTAAAAGGTTTTGAGCCGGCACCTTCATATCTTCAAACGTCAGCTGGACAGTGCGTGAACCGTGAAGCCCCATCTTTTCTTCGTCTTTGCCGACAACGAATCCAGGGAAATTCTTCTCCACGATAAATGCGCTGATCCCTCTCGTACCTTTTTCAGGATCTGTCACAGCAAATACGATATACGTGTCAGCTTCTCCGCCGTTTGTGATAAAGATTTTAGAACCGTTCAGTACGTAGTGACCATCCTTCTTCACTGCGCGCGTTTTCAGGCTTGCAGCATCCGATCCTGCACTCGGCTCTGTCAGGCAGAAGGCGCCGAGATGTTCACCCGTCGCAAGCTTTGTGACGTACTTTTGTTTTTGTTCCTCATTGCCATAATATAAAATCGGGTTCGTCCCGACTGATGTATGCACAGATAAAATCACGCTGACTACCGGGCTCACCTTCGCAAGCTCATTTATCGCGATGATGTAAGATGTGAAGTCCATCCCTGCGCCACCGTACTCTTCAGGAACCGTGATTCCCATTAACCCGAGCTCAGCCATTTTATTTAAAATCTCACGCGGAAATTCTCCCGCTTCCATTCTTTCGATAAATGGCTCGATCTCCTCGCGTGCGAAATCTCTCACCATTTTTTGCATCATTAATTGCTCTTCTGTAAATCGCAGATCCATCTTCCTGCTCCCCCTTGATGTCTATTCGTAGCTGTAGAAACCGCGACCGGTCTTTTTGCCAAGCCAGCCTGCTTTGACGTATTTGCGAAGCAGCGGGCAAGGACGGTATTTACTGTCGCCAAACCCTTCGTGCAGAATTTCCATAATGTAAAGGCACGTATCCAGTCCGATAAAATCAGCCAGCTGAAGCGGCCCCATCGGATGATTCATTCCCATTTTCATGACATCATCAATGGCTTCCTTGCTCGCCACACCTTCATAAAGCGTGTAAATCGCTTCATTGATCATTGGCATCAAAATGCGGTTTGAAACGAAGCCTGGAAAATCTTCAACCTCAACTGGTGCTTTGCTGAGAGACTTCGTCATATCTTCAATTGCCTGATAGACTTCATCAGTTGTCGCAAGTCCGCGGATGATTTCAACCAGTTTCATGACAGGAACCGGGTTCATAAAGTGCATACCGATCACCTGTTCAGGACGCTTTGTTGCTGCTGCGATTTCTGTGATTGGCAGTGAGGAAGTATTTGAAGCAAGGATGGCATGCTCAGGAGCTGCCTGATCGAGCGTTTCAAAGATTTTTGTTTTGATATCCATGTTCTCAACTGCTGCTTCGATGATGAGGTCAGCGTTTTTCGCATCGTTCAGGTCGGTTGAGCGTGTGATGCGGCCGAGTGTTGCGTTTTTATCTTCTTCTGTCATTCTTTCTTTGCTGACTGCGCGGTTCAGGTTTTTTTCGATGACGCCGAGCCCGCGTGTGAGGAATTCGTCTTTCAGGTCGTTGAGGATAACGTTGTAGCCTGACTGTGCGCAGACTTGTGCGATGCCACCGCCCATTTGTCCGGCGCCGATGACCATGACTGTTTTGATGTTCATTGGGATTCTCCTTTGTACTCTGATATTCCCTGTTGGTCTGCGCTCCGGACGGGAAGCTTTCCGCGGCCGGGCGGTGAGCCATCAGGCTGCGCCGTGATTGTCTCACCTGTCCCTTCCTGCCGCAGGAGTCACCCGCCCTCCGCGCAGCCCAACAGGGGATGTTGCAATGTACAATTATTTTGTGATTAATAAACTGCAGACCAGCGCTTCAGGCGGACGCTTTCCGGACGGAGGTTGCTGAGCCTCCTCGCGCTTTGCGCTGCGGGGTCTCAGCTTCCCTCTAATCGTCCCGGAGTCACCGCCTTACGCTCCGGTCTGCTCAATTTGTTATTTATAAAGTCTGACCAGCCCTGAAACTCAAGAGGCCTGATCAATTAAACAGAGAGTTCGAGATCAAACCTGAATCAGTACTGCGTCTCCCTGGCCTCCGCCTGAGCAGATGGCTGCGATGCCGAGTCCGCCGCCGCGGCGTTTGAGTTCGTAGGCAAGTGTAAGGATGACACGTGCACCGCTTGCGCCGATTGGGTGGCCAAGTGCGACTGCGCCTCCGTTGACGTTTACTTTTTCAGGGTCGAGCTTGGCAATTTTATTACTTGCGAGTGCGACTGCTGAGAATGCTTCGTTAATTTCAAACAGGTCGATCTCTTCCAGCTTGTGGCCTGTTTTTTCTAGCAGTGCATTGATGACAAGACCTGGTGTCTGCGGGAAGTTTTTCGCTTCTACGGCAACTTCTGCATGTCCAAGGATTGTTGCAAGCGGCTTTTTGCCTTCTTTTTCAGCGCGCTCGTCGCTCATCAGTACCATTGCGCACGCTCCATCGTTGATGCCAGGTGCGTTACCTGCAGTGATTGTGCCGTCTCTGCCGAATGCCGGACGAAGACCAGCAAGTGTTTCAGGCGTTGTGCCTCTTCTGACTGCTTCATCTGTGTCTACTGTGATTGGATCACCTTTACGCTGGGGTACCTGAAGCGGCACGATTTCTTCAGCGAATACGCCGTTATCGATTGCGTCCCCTGCAAGCTTGTGGCTTCTTGCTGCCCATGCATCCTGCTCTTCACGCGTCAGACTGAACTCTTCAGCTGTTGAATTTCCGTAAGTACCCATATGAACGTTGTTAAATGTACAAGTCAGTCCATCGTGTACCATCATGTCTTTGACCATCTGATCTCCCATACGGAAGCCTGATCTTGCTTTATCCATAAAGTAAGGCGCATTTGTCATGGACTCCATGCCGCCTGCAACGATCAGTGACTCATCTCCAAGTCTGATCAGCTGGTCAGCAAGTGTAACTGAACGCATACCTGAGGCACATACTTTGTTGATTGTTTCTGTTTTGACTTCCCATGGAATTCCTGCTTTTTGCGCTGCCTGACGTGAAGGGATTTGTCCCTGGCCGCCCTGCAGAACTGTTCCGAGGATGACTTCATCTATTGTTTCCGGTGCAATGTCTGCACGCTTTAATGCTTCTTTGATTGCTTCTGCTCCAAGGTCTGAGGCTGTAAATGATGCGAGTGACCCGCCCAGTTTTCCGAAAGGTGTTCTTGCTCCGTCAATAATTACTGTTTTTGGCATTGTGATTCTCCCCTTTGTTTAACTTTGATAATCGCAGATTTCCGCTGCGGGTGGGCGCTTTCCGGACGGTGGTTGCTGAGCCTCCTCGGCGCAAGCGCCTGCGGGGTCTCAGCTTCCCACTAATCGTCCCGGAGTCGCCCACCCCCCGCTTCAATCTACTGTGACTGCATTGACAAACACAGCCATTCAATCTACAAATTAAATTTGAATCCGCTTACAAAAATGCATCCTTGACTTGAACATTTTGACTGGATTGAGGGTGGGCGGACGCTTGTTGACTGAACGCTCGCTCAGTAAATCCTCTTTAAAAAAGCCGATTTAACGGCATTTAAATGATTCTACCCCTTTTATTGTAAGCGATTTCAATCATTGATACAAGTGGGATTTTATATAGGATGAGAGATTTGGAATTAGATTTAAAGATAGATTGCGGGTTCTGCGGAAAGTAGTTCATGTTCGACGTTTGAGCTGTGATGTTCGACGTTCGTGAAGCTGTGTTCGATTCTTGTGGTGTGGTGTTCGGCCTACAAATGGGAAGGTTCGCCACTTAGTATCAAAAGACCCATACCTACTGCTAGCTATCGACTCCAAAACCATCGACCTCCACCCTGTCAAGGTGGCGTTCCACAAAAAACGACCTGGCCGTCATCAGAAGCAGCCAGGTCGTTTGGGTTTTATTAGTTTATGTGGGTGCGAATGAAGCGTCTCCGCTTTTTCACTTTGTCCAGCTTCAGGCGCTAGCTCTTCGGGTCATAAGCCACGCATCGGCAAACGGGAAAGTGCCCCCGTTTTCCGCTACGCGTCTTATGCCTGTCAGAGCTGACCGAGCGCCTTCCACTTTTCTTTTTTAGGCACTTTCTGCTGTCTGTGTCTTCCCAATCACACTCAATTCAAGCAGTTCAGCAACATCCATTGTGCCAACTTCTTCTTCAACTTCCTTCGCTTTGGTACCGTCTGACAGCATTGTCAGGCAGTATGGGCAGCCGGAGCTAATCATGGATGGTTCCACAACAAGTGCTTGTTCTGTGCGGGCAACGTTGACGCGGTGGCCTTTGTCTTCTTCCATCCACATCAGTCCTCCGCCGGCGCCACAGCACATGCCTTTTTCGCGGTTACGTTCCATTTCCACGAGCTGAACGCCCGGGATTGATTTCAGGATTTCACGCGGTGGATCGTAGACTTCATTGTATCTGCCAAGATAACATGAGTCGTGGAAGGTAATCTTCTCATTGACTGCATGTACCGGCTTCAGCTTACCGCGCTCCACCAGTTCTGCGAGCACTTCTGTGTGGTGGTAAACTTCAGCTTTCAGGCCGAATTCAGGGTACTCGTTTTTAAAGACATTGTATGCGTGAGGATCGATCGTTACGATCTTTTTCACGTCATTTTTTTCAAACTCAGCGATGTTGGCATTCGCAAGCTCCTGGAATAAGAATTCATTTCCAAGGCGGCGAGGCGTATCACCTGAGTTTTTCTCTTTGTTTCCGAGAATCGCGAATTTAACGCCTGCTTCATTCATCATTTTTGCAAATGAAAGGGCGATTTTCTGGCTTCGGTTATCAAATGAACCCATTGAGCCAACCCAGAAAAGGTATTCGAATTCTTCTTCTGCTTTTTTCATTTCTTTGACTGTCGGTACCACAACGTCTTCACGTGCTTCTCTCCAGTTTTCTTTTTCTTTACGGTTCAGACCCCAAGGATTACCCTGACGCTCAATGTTTTGCATCGCGCGCTGTGCATCCGGCTCCATTTTACCTTCAGTCAGTACAAGATAACGGCGCAGGTCGATGATTTTATCAACGTGTTCGTTCATGACAGGACACTGGTCCTCACAGTTACGGCACGTTGTACAAGCCCAGATTTCCTCTTCAGTGATGACGTCACCGATCAGGCTTGGGTGGTACATATCAATTGCTGCTTCAGCGCCTCCATTTGCTGAAGCTGCTGCGATCTGGTTGCCTTTTGTCTGGGCAAAAGCTGGTGCCGGTACCCATGGTGATTGTGACGTGACAGCCGCTCCTGTGAAAGTCAGGTGGTCACGAATTTTCGTAATCAAATCCATCGGTGACAGCATTTTACCTGTACCGGTTGCAGGACACATGTTTGTACAGCGTCCACACTCAACACATGCATAAAGATCAATCATCTGAAGCTGTGTGAAGTCTTCCACTTTTCCAACGCCGAATGTTTCCTGGGACTCATCTTCAAAATTGATGCTGCGAAGCTTACCAGGATTATCGAGACGGTTGAAGTATACATTGATTGGTCCTGCTAGTAAGTGCGCGTGTTTTGACTGCGGCACGTATACTAAGAAGCCTAATAGGAATAATAAGTGTACCCACCATGCAAAATAGAAAATGACTGCGTTCGCTGTCGCACCCATCCAGCCTGTTGCAAGTGAGATCACTGATGCAACCGGCTCTGTCCATGTCGGATCATGGTCGAAGAAAACGATTCCCGCACCATTACCAAGCAGTACAGATACCATTAATCCGCCGATAAAAATCAGTACAAGTCCTGATTTGAAACCCCTTTTCAGACGGACAAGCTTTTCCATGTAACGGCGGTAGAATGCCCACGCAACCGCTACCAAAATCATTAAAGTGACAAGTTCCTGGAAGAATGTGAATCCAGGGTAGAAAATACCAAGCGGCAGGTGCTCACCTGGTACAAGCCCTTTATAAATAAAGTCGATTGCTCCGGCCTGTACTAACAGGAAGCCATAGAAGAACATGACGTGAATCATCCCGCTCTTCTTATCCTTCAATAATTTTTTCTGACCAAATACCTGAACCATGATCTTCTTCATGCGTTCTTTGACGTTGTTATCAAACTCTTCTTTTTTACCGAGCTTGATAAAGTCATAGCGTGATTTGACCAGATAACCAAACAAATAGACTGCGTAAGCGGTTACAAGAATGAACGCAATCCAGTTAACAATCAGCAAAATATCCCCAATGCTCATGTTCGCTGCACTCCTCCCAAAGTTGTCTGACTCTTTCTTATACTCATTATATAATGAATGAGCATTCAGTCAATGCATTTTCAGAATTTTTCTCTTTCATTTTACAGGTTCTGCTGTTATTTGGACATACTATTTTAGAGAAAGGAGTCGGATGATGAAAATATTTGTCTGGATTGCACTGCTCGTCCTCTGGCTCAGACTGGACTGGCTGGCAGGTTTGAGAAAAAATAAACAGCATCGCTCCACCCCGTATTCAAAAAAGGATGGCCATGCTGAATTTTTTGATGACGGCATCAAATGGATGAAGCAGCTTGAAGATGATTGTCGGAATGCAGTTTGTACAATCGATATCATGTTTTTCATCTTACAGCCTGACGATGCTGGCAGACGTCTGATGAAGCTGCTCGCGGAGAAAGCGCGTGAAGGTGTTCGCGTCCGTCTCATGCTGGATGCAATTGGCAGCCGTACCTTTAAAAAGTCTCTGAAAGAGATTCCTCATGAAGGTGTGATCGTTCAATTCAGCCGTCCGTTCATTTTTAAAGGAAGCTGGTTTTTCCTGCAAAAACGAAATCATAAAAAACTTGCAGTGATTGATAAAAAGATTGCTCATGTGGGTGGATTTAATATTGGACTTGAATATTTGAACCTGGATCCTGTTTTAACCCCATGGAGGGATTATCATTTGAGGTTGACCGGAGATATTACTGCAGACTGTCAGACTGAATTCGAACGCGACTGGCGTGAGGAAGCATTACCTGCTTCCCATGGTAATGGCGGACAGTACCACCTCGTGTCTTCTGAAGCAGTGGATCAGGAAACGTTTATTTGTGAGCTGCTTAAACAGGCATCACAGTCAATCTTTATCGGATCTCCTTACTTTATTCCGACCCAAAAAGTTGAACATTGCTTGTTTCATGCGCTGGAACATGACATTAACGTGAAAGTCCTTGTTCCCGGAACGCCCGATCACCCACTTGTGCAGCCCGCTTCCTACCGTTATTTACGCCGGCTGATCGAGCGCGGCGCTGACGTATATCAGTTTCAAAACGGTTTTTATCATGCAAAAGCGATTCTGATTGATGGGAAGCTTTGCGATATCGGCACGATGAACTTTGACCGGCGCAGTCTTCTTATTAATGAAGAGTTGAATGTGGTGACTGAGGATTCTGCAGTGATTAAATCATTGGTTGAGAGTGTGGAAAATGACCTTCTGTATTCCCGCAAACTGAAGCCGGGAGATCTGAAAGTGCAGCCGATTAAGGAGTCAGCCGCGTGGTGTGTGGGGCATTTGCTGTGAGTGAAGCCTGGGTCTGTCCCAAACTTCACTCACCACAACGGCTCGTCTTCATTTGAAAGTCTGACAGCAGAGGGCAGTATAATCATTGCGATGAGGAAGATCGTAACGGCAAGAATGATTAACCCGGACCAGGATACGTCTAAAATAAGCGCACTGAATATAATTGCGAAACTGGAAAGGCCCGATAGTGAAGCCGACCGTTTTCTGGTGTTTTTCGTTACATACTGCTTCGCCCCGCAATGCGGACATTCCATTCCGCCGTTGAACCATACTGTACGTTTAAATGCTGTTGTCCAGGACCATTTTTGGTGGCAGTTTTGACACGTTGGCATGTGGTGTTCCTCCTTTGCGGTTCCTATAGTAGTAATACGGATGAGGAATGAAAAAGTTCTCTGGTTTAGGTATTGTACGTTTGTGCTGATGCGTCTGGCCAGGCATGAGCCTGACGTACTCCCAAAGCCACCCCATATCTATTCAACGCTGCCGCCCCACAATCCAGCACGTCGCCGGACCGCCGGACTTGATCATATCTACGCCAAAATCAGGTAAGACTTCATCAATTCCGAGTTGACTGCACATATGCGTCCATTCCGCCGCCACCCCTTTAGATCCGACCGGCCAGATCACAGCAACCTGGGGATCATCGAGATGCACGCGGCCCTGATTTAAAGACGCCACATTTTCAGCCATCTCAATCACTTCCATACCAACCAAAGGCTTCCCGATAAGTGACCATTCGAGCGGTCCGGTGACCTTCAGAGAAAAATCACGCACCCGCTCACCAATGACTGTCACAGCAACCGCTGACTGCTGCATCACCATATTGGATTCCGTACTGCCTGTGACCGTTGCACCGTCAGCACCAATTTCTTCAAGCCCCTGCCTGACACCGGCTACAAGTTTCGGCCAGACATCATCCCCGCAGAAATTATGTACAATCACTGATACCGGAACGGCGCCTGACGAGAAGCAGTCCATCACAGCTGTCCGGAATGCATAATAGGCGACCATTTCGTACGGTACACTGACCTCATCAAGCGGCTTTTCACCAATCCCGCCGCTGTTGTCTGAGGTCATAATGAGTACCCGATCACCAACCTGCCACTCCATTGCATTTCGGCCAAAAGAAGCCTTATTCATCTTTGGATTTTTTATCGGTACGGAACACTTTTGCGCTTCTGATATACTCTACATCTGAAATTCCCTGACGCGCATTCACAACGCGTGCACAAGCGAAAAGATAATCCGACAGACGATTTAAGTACTGCTGCGGTGTTCCAGGCAGTTCTGCATCCAGCTTCGCAAGTGATACCGTCTGACGCTCGGCGCGGCGTGTTACTGTTCTTGCAATATGAAGCGTTGCCGCTGCAGGTGATCCGCCAGGCAGGATAAAGCGCTCCAATTCAGGTGCTTCTTCCATCAGCTCATCGATCCTTTTTTCAAGCTGCTCCACTGCTTTCGGATCAAGCTTCCACTCACGGCGGCTTGATACATTTGCAAGGTCACCGCCTGCATCAAACAGTTCGTGCTGGATCGCTTCAAGATCTGCTAAAATATCAGTAAATTTTTCTGCATCAAGCTCAGTGACAGCTTTGCCTACAAAGCTGTTCGCTTCATCAATCGTGCCGTATGCTTCAACGCGGACATCATCTTTGAACACGCGTCCTCCGATTAAGCTCGTTTGCCCTTTATCACCTGTTTTTGTGTAAATTTTCACCTTAACTCCTCCTTTGTTTTCAACTCTTCTGCAAGACCATACCAGATTCTCGTGACGCGGTCTGCTTTGGATGCGGTGTGCTGATGACACCAGCCGAGTACATCTCTTGTAAAGCGCTGCTCTTTCTCAAGCGGGACGATTCCTTTTGACTGATCTGTGCCGATCATGATCACGCACCTTTGCACCGCGTCATTCTCCCATTCAATCAAACGTTTGATTTCCTGTTTCCATAATAAAACAAGGTCATCTTCATCTTGTCCGTATTGTGATAAAATCCATTCCTCAAGCCTGGTAAATAAAATCGTATCCGTCTTTTCAGTAACCGGTAGCCCCGGTTCACTGATTTCCACATACGAAGAGGGCTTCAGTTCTTCATCTACCCATTTCCGTTTTCCGTTGAAGGCACCGCCGATAATAAAGTGCACCGGTCTCCCCTCCCAAATGACTCCGCGTCTTTCCAGACAAGCGTTAAGCCTTCTCCGTGAAGCGGTTTCCAGTCCCAGAACTCTTTTTCCTCAGGTGCGAGTTCAACGAGCAGCCTTCTGATCGGGCCGCCATGTGACACGATTGCAATATCCTTTACTTCATCATGCACACACCATTCGCGGATCGTCTTCCACGCATCCAGTACCCGTGATGAAAAGTCTGTAAATGATTCTCCATTTTCAGGCTGCATGACTTCAGGATTACTCAGCCACTGTGCGAAATCATCACGCTTTTGCAGCTCATCTGCCCTACGTCCTTCCCATTCACCGAAGTTGATTTCGCGCAGACCGCGATGCTGAATTTTTGGCTGATCCGGAAATAATATGTCCGCTGATTCCACACACCTTTTCAAGTCACTGATGATGACGCGTTCTGCATCCGGACGATGTGCTTTTGTTTCATGTAACCGGTCAATGCCGTCTTGAGAAACAGAAACATCTGACCAGCCGATATAGACTTTATCCTGATTTTCCTTTGTTACCCCATGACGATAGAGAGATAACACCACACGAGTATCAGACTCCATAATTCTCCTCCTTCAAGTGAAGCACCAAGCGTATCTCCGGAGATTCCGCCAAATGCCCTGTTAAAAAATACGCTGCTGATTACGCTGAATAATGCTGCCCCCGCTAAAAGAATACATAGGAGCGGCCACTGTTCCGGTGAAAAAGTCAGCGGCACAGCCAGTAAAATCAGGCTCACCGCTCCAGCGATCAGTATTACGCGGCCGTTTAAAAAACTTTTCAGAAAATAAGCCATGCCCTCCTGCTTTGCAAGCGGCGCTTTCGTCAGGCTCACAGCCATCATCAACCGCGAGATGACCGGTATCCAGATCAGCCAGGCAATCGAAATCTGATCTTTTGATGCAAGATCGAGCAGTAAAACAAATTTTGCTGCTAATAGCACAATCATCGATAATACCCCGAAAGCACCGACTCTTGGATCCTTTAAAATCTCATGGCGCCTGCCCTGGTCCTGATAGGAAAAGTAGGCATCACTTACATCGGTCCAGCCGTCGAGATGCAGGCCGCCTGTCAGGATGATAAAGATAAGCCAGATGAGAAATGCTGTGATGAGCGGGCTTGCAGCAAATGCAAATTCCGCTGTGAAAATGACACAAGCTGCTACACACCCAATGAGTCCGCCGATCAGCGGGAGCAGTCCGATCATCCGGCGCACAGTATGATTGGTCATCTCAATTTCCCTGCGCACAGGCAGTGAAGTAAAAAACTGAATGGCTAATAGAAACCCTTTTAACACAACATCTCTGCGGTAATATTTCTATTCATTTTAAGCTTATCATATTGTCTGTCATCAGCTGTCATCTGCCGCCCCTCCTTTACGCACAAGCGCGAGCCCCGCTTCCATTTCGATTGCATAGTTGCTTTCTTTCACCAGCAGCTGATGCACTTCTCCAATCAAACGCTGGTATACGGCTGTAAATCCTTCTATAAATACCGGCTCACTCAGCACTTCATTGGAAATGATATACAGGTCTGCATGCATTCTCACTGTGCGCAAAAACATCATCAGGTCATGCAGCATCCGGCCTTTTTCCGTTCTTTGCATCAGTTCATTGGTCAGCCAGGTGGTTACACAATCCCAGACAACAATGGCACCCTCCGGACATTTATCAATCGCATCAGTCAGGTTGACCGGCTGTTCAATCGTCAGCCAATGTTGATCCTGGCGATCCTTCTGATGACGCTTGATCCGCTGTTTCATTTCCTGGTCAAATGCGACACCTGAGGCAAGATAGATCAGCGGTGCACCGGTCTGCTCATGTCGATTGAGGGCTTCGCGCTCTGCCCAGGCCGTTTTTCCGCTTCTCGCACCGCCGATGACGGTTGTTACTGTGCCCATCTGCTGATCGCTCCAATCAACTGTGTATTTTGTTCATGACCTTTGATTCCCGCTCTCAGCCAACGCCCATCCAGGACCCGGTAGTTATATGTATGCCGCAGCACAAGTCCTTCTTTTAGCAATGTGTGCCACAAATCTTCTGTCTGCATTGGATCAGGCGGCTGAATCAGCAGATAATTCGCTTCAGAAGCAGATACTTTGAAGTCAAGCTGCCGTAAAGCAGAGGTGACCCGCAGCCTTTCTGCACTGGTAAAATCGCGTGCCTTCTCAGTATAAGTGAGGTCCTGAATCACTGCTTCTCCTGCTAAAAGTGCAATCTGATTGACGTTCCAATGGGGTAAAAAGGTGCTTACCTTTTTTACAGTTGAAGTATTGGCAAGAAGATACCCAAGCCGGAGCCCTGCAATACTGTACATTTTCGTCATAGACCTGAAGATGATGAGTGAAGGACTGCCTGTATAATCTGAGATCGAATATTCCTCCCCTGCCATATCGATGAACGCTTCATCGATGAGAAGTGTACTGCCGGAACGTTCAACTGTTGTAAGCCAGTTAATCAATGTGCGACGATCGAGCCTGATTCCTGTAGGATTATTTGGATTACAGACGAATAATGCGTTACCAGGTTCTGCGAGAAATCTCTGTATGTCCTGATCATCAGGAAGCCAGCCTGTAGATTCATTTGTATAAAAGTGCCGGACCCGAGCGCCATTTGCTTCAATGACTCTCTCGTATTCACTGAATGCGGGGTGAATCACACCCACTTCTTTTCCCTGAAAAAGTCTGAGTACGGTCATCATCAGCTCTGCAGCACCATTCCCAAGCAGCACCTGTGACTCATCAGTCCGGTGCTTTTCAGCAATCAGTTTTTTCAGCCTTCTGCCTTCAGGGTCAGGGTAGGATGAAGCAGCTTTATACCAGTCATGCCACTGCTCCCCGACAACTTCCGGCGGACCTGATGGCATACTGTTTTCACTGAAATCAATCAGGTGACCCGGTACCTGTAATTGAAGTGATTCATATAGTTGAAGCGGATTAGCGCCATGTGAAGGTAAAGTCATAAAGCATTCCTCCAATCCAGCAGCATGCAAGAAACAGCCAGGCTGCCCGGTGCATGATGGTAATCGTTTGTTCAATATGTTCTACTGTGAGCGGACGATCTGACAGACCAATGACAGGTCTGTTGGAGATCACTCCCTGATATGTATTCGTACCGCCTAATTTTATATGTAAAAGCAGTGCGACGGCCGCTTCACCCCATCCGCTGTTTGGACTTGGATGTTTACGTGCCTGCGCCGGCAGTTCTTTGTAAAGAGCGGTTCTTTTCCCGCTTGCCGGCTTTTTGGTCAGCAGCATCAGCAGCGCTGTGATTCTTGCAGGAATCCAGTTAGCCAGATCATCAAGCTTTGCACTGGCCCACCCATATTGGTGATAGCGTTCATTTCTGTAGCCGACAATTGAGTCACCCGTATTAATCGCTTTATAGACCCAGATCCCGGGCGCTCCGAATATAAGTGCCCAAAACATTGGTGCTGTGACACCATCGCTTGTATTTTCAGCGACTGTTTCAATCGTTCCGCGTGCGATATCTGATTCATGTAGATGTTCAGTATCTCTCCCGACAATCCAGGAAAGCTTTGTTCTTGCCTCATCCATGTCCCTTTTTTGAAGTGGAGCGGACACTTCCTTCGCAGCGTCAGCCAAACTTTTTGAAGCAAGTGCTGACGTAATTAGAAGTGTTTCAAGCAGAAAGCCTGCACTCCAGTGAAATTGATAGCCTGCTGACACAACCGCACATGTCACAAGCAGTGTGACTGCAAGCACTGCCGATGCACCAAGCACACCTTTTAGTTTTTGTGACTTTTCTTTATTTAACCTGCGCTCCATCCATATAATGAAAGATCCGATCCATCTGACCGGGTGTGGCCAGGTGGGCGGATCTCCAATAAGTCGATCAAGGCAGAGTGCAATTGTAATTGCGGCTGCATGTGTAATCATGATGATCTCTTTCTTTCACGGTAAATACCAATCGCTTCTGTTGTACATTCCACGATCCCTTTACCGATTAATTTTCCAAGCGGTGTGATGGATCCTGCATACTGAATGAGCGGTCCGTGCTGGGTTGCTGCTACAAGCGCGCTGTCAGTTGAAGTGCCTGTTGCAAGCGTTCCTGTGAGCGGATCTTTCACGTCTGCGTTCTGTAGCGCTTTGACCTTTGCTTCAGTGGCGGTCATCATTGCCTGGATAAATGCTTCATCTGACAGCTTGCCATTAATAAAAATCCAGCTGTTGATCGTACCGACTGTGGTCTCCCGTTCGCGCTCATGTGAAAGCGAGACATCAACCGCATTTCCAACCCCGGCTGTTACAGCAATAACGACGGATAACCCGTTTTCTTTATATTCACGAATCACGACATCTTCCACTTTTACTGCGGTCATCATACCGACTGTATCCGCCGCCTTAAAACCATGACGGTCCGCGTACTGAACCATATCCTGATAGCTGTC
Organism: Jeotgalibacillus terrae; assembly: GCF_016908195.1. Classification (GTDB taxonomy): domain Bacteria; phylum Bacillota; class Bacilli; order Bacillales; family Jeotgalibacillaceae; genus Jeotgalibacillus; species Jeotgalibacillus terrae. The sequence continues at coordinate 3,524 of NZ_JAFBDK010000026.1, read as the reverse complement.
ATCACACTCATAGTCCATCGGCACATGTCTGTTCACAAAGTGATGATACCAGCCAAGACCTGCTCCGATCACTGCTGACGATAAGGTCTTTAATGACTGGGGCGCCTTCATATGAACGTGGTCAGGCGTAATAATGAAGTGGTCTTTTGTGATCTCGCATGATGCCTGCTGACCGTGATTTGGCAGCAGCGTCACCTGAGGCTTTGGCAGCTCAGGATGCGACTGTGTATGCACCCGTGCCCGGTAGACGCGCTCGACTGTTTCTTTATTCATCACATGACCAGGCTCTGCCAGCTGCACCGTCTCCCCTTCATGTAAAAGAAGCAAGCGATCACAGTACAGCGAGGCAATATTCAGGTCATGAAAGATGGATATCACAGTCAGCTCATGCGTTTCAGTCCACTCCTTCAGCAGGTCAAGCAGCTGCTTCTGGTAAGACAGATCCAGGTGATTTGTCGGTTCATCAAGTAAAAGCAGCTTAGGTTCCTGCGCTAGTGCCTGTGCTAAAAATACACGCTGACGCTCGCCGCCTGACAGATCTTGAATTGACTGGTTCTCAAATTCCGCTACGCCAGTCTGTTGCATCGCTTCTGTCACTGCTTTTTCATCGTCAGCCTTCCATGGTGCAAACATGCCTTTCTGGTGAGGATAGCGCCCCATTGAAACCGTTTCGCGTACTGTATAGTCAAAAGCATGACTGTGCAGCTGCGGCAAAACGGCGATTTCACGGGCAAGCTGTTTGGCAGAATAAGCACTGAGCGGCTGATCTTTAAACGAGACATCTCCTGACCTGCAGGGCAACAGTCCGCTGATCATCTTCATCAGCGTGGTTTTTCCACTGCCATTCGGTCCGAGAATGCCTAAAATCTCCTGTTTCTGAAGCTCAAAAGAAACGTTTTTCACCACGTCCTTTTCACCGTATCCACCGCTTATACGTGAAGCTTTCAGCATCGCTATCCTCTCCTTTCCTTACGTTTTTGAATTAAAATCAGTCCAAATACCGGTGCTCCGATCAGCGCGGTGATCACCCCGATTGGCAGTTCAGTCGGTGCGACAATGGTTCTTGCAACCAGGTCACACAAAATCAGCAGGCTAGCCCCATTTAGAATAGAAAGCGGCAGTACGTGCCGATGATCAGATCCGGTTACCATTCTGACCATATGCGGCACGACGAGTCCGACAAACCCGATTGTTCCGGATACAGCGACTGCTGCACCGGTTAACAGTGAACCAGAAGCTAACACAACAAATTTTCTGCGCTGTACGTTAACGCCTAAATGCTGTGCCCGTTCCTCGCCAAATGCCATGGCATTCAGCTCACGTGCATTCCAGAATAACAGCAGTGCGCCAATGACAAAAAACGGTGTGATCAGCCGGATATACTCCCACCCTCTCATTGACACACTGCCAAGCAGCCAGTTAATAATCTGCCTGAGCTCATCCCCGGTGAGTGCGATCATCAGCGATAAAATGGAGCCGAGAAATGAACTGAAGATAATACCAGTCAGGATGATCGTTTCCATCTTCATTGATTTTTCGACCATTCTTGCAAAGCCAAGCACGATCACTAAAGTGATCAGTGCAGCCAAAATACTGATTACCGGTAACGTAAAGCTGCCAAGACCCGGAATCGTCAGACCGAGAAAAATCGTCGCGACTGCCCCGACTGAAGCACCTGAAGAGACGCCAAGCGTATACGGATCGGCAAGCGGATTTTTCAAGAGCCCCTGAAATGATGCACCTGCAATCGCCAGTGATGCGCCAACCAGCGCTGCAAGTACCACTCTCGGAAACCGGATATCAAGGACAATCGAGCCAAACATCGGATCGAGTGCTTCCCTGTCACCTGTGATGGCCCCCGCAAAAATATTCAGCATTTGCGTCAGCGGGACCTGAACAGAGCCGACTGTGACGCCGAGTGTGAAGGCTGTCAGTAAAAGCAGGATTGAAAAGGTGTAGCCGGTCCAGACTTTATTCCGCGAAAACATCAGGATAGATCGCTTCGGCAAGCGCCTGCGTTCCTTCTACAAGTCTCGGGCCTGAACGTGTAACAGGATCAGATGGCACTTCAAATACAGCTTCTTCTGTTACAGCAGTCACCTGGCTGAAGCCCTCATAACTCAGCCACTGTTCAGCCGCATTTTCAACATAATAACCATATGTGAGAAGCGCCACATCGGGGTTACGCGTGACAACTTCTTCTGCTGTCAAAGGAACAAAGCCTTCCTGATCCGCCATCACATTTTCCGCATTAATCATGTCAAGCATTTCCTGGATAAATGTGTTATTGCCTGCTACAAATAATTCAGGCGGACCCTGCACATCAACTAACACTGATTTACGGTCTTCTTCAGGAATATCTGCAGCTTTTTCAGCGATTTCATCAAATCCTGCCTGCATATCTGTAATAATCTGCTCTGCTTCTTCGGTTGTTCCTGTCACCTGACCGATCATTTCGATCGTGTCATACACTTCATCAAACGTCATTGCATTTTCAATGACGACAACCGGGACACCTGCATCTTCAATTTGCTGAAGGCCGTCCGCACCGCCCGGGTTTGATGCATGCGCAAGCACAACATCAGGCTGAAGTGCGATAATTTTTTCCACGTTGAACTCCATACCACCGATCTTTTCAACTTCCATTGCTTCTTCCGGATAGTTATCAAAATCAGATACGCCAACGATCTCTTCATCAAGACCAAGTGCATAAGCGATCTCTGTATTACTTGGCAGCATTGAAACGATTGCATCAGGCTGCTCTTCAATTGTGACCTCATCCCCATTTGCATCTGTAACTGTGACAGGGAATGCTGATTCTGTTGTCTCCTCTGAAGGTTCTTCTGTTGCCTCCTCCTGCTCCTGATCGTCTGCCGGTGCTTCTGTTGTTTCTTCTGTGCTGTCTGAGCAGGCTGCAAGAACACCTGCTGCGAGTAAAACTGGTAACCACTTTTTCATGTTGTGTTCCTCCGTCTTATGATTTTTTGCAATAAAAAAACATCTCACGCGGGAGATGCAGGGTTGCAGGGTATAGCCGTATGTAAAAAACGGAGACTGCAACACCCGCCCATATCCTCGTAGGCGTGTCTGGTGCTTGGAATCAAGGCAGGTCTCCTGGCTTATGACGTTCCGTATGGATGCCTCCTTCCCATAGCTTAAGCTACAGTGGATGCGGCAAACATAAGTCATTTACAGTGGCGGGACCGCGCTGGAATTGCACCAGCTTCCCTTTTAACTGATCTTTGATGATCAGCACCTTGATCCTTCGATATTGAAATGTTTTTCCAATGCTATTATAGCACTTAGTGTTGGAAAATGTGCAAGGGGTTTTTGAGAGGGGGGGTGGGTTCAGGAGATTTTAAGGGCGGTTCCGGAGATTACATCTGCTGTTCATGACATTACCAGGATGGTTCAGGACATTTTGACGCTTGTTCGTAAGCGTCAAAGCATTCACACGTTGATTACTTTCATGGTCATATTTGAGGCAACAGAAAAGCCGTACCCTTCCGGGACGGCTTTTCTCT
>NZ_JAFBDK010000025.1 GCF_016908195.1 Jeotgalibacillus terrae | reverse complement strand
ACACCCGTTCCCATGCCGAACACGGAAGTTAAGCTCTTCAGCGCCGATGGTAGTTGGGGGTTTCCCCCTGTGAGAGTAGGACGTCGCTAGGCATTATTCCACAGTAGCTCAGTGGTAGAGCAATCGGCTGTTAACCGATCGGTCGTAGGTTCGAGTCCTACCTGTGGAGCCATGGAGAGCTGTCCGAGAGGTCGAAGGAGCACGATTGGAAATCGTGTAGGCGGCTACCGCTGTCTCAAGGGTTCGAATCCCTTGCTCTCCGCCATTGCATACTGGCCCGTTGGTCAAGTGGTTAAGACACCGCCCTTTCACGGCGGTAACACGGGTTCGAATCCCGTACGGGTCACCAATTATATTTTAAGACAACTTCCCTGGAGAATTAGCTCAGCTGGGAGAGCATCTGCCTTACAAGCAGAGGGTCGGCGGTTCGAGCCCGTCATTCTCCACCATTATTAATTTTATATCGTCGCGGGGTGGAGCAGTTCGGTAGCTCGTCGGGCTCATAACCCGAAGGTCGCAGGTTCAAATCCTGCCCCCGCAATTACCTTGGTCCCGTGGTGTAGCGGTTAACATGCCTGCCTGTCACGCAGGAGATCGCCGGTTCGATCCCGGTCGGGACCGCCATTTTTAACTCGCAGTTGAAAAAAACTTATTTACATAGTAAGATAGAAAATGCTTAAATATTTGGCTTTGTAGCTCAGTTGGTAGAGCAATGGACTGAAAATCCATGTGTCGGCGGTTCGATTCCGTCCAAAGCCACCATGTGTTGCCGGTGTAGCTCAACTGGTAGAGCAACTGACTTGTAATCAGTAGGTTGGGGGTTCAAGTCCTCTTGCCGGCACCATTCATATGGAGGGGTAGCGAAGTGGCTAAACGCGGCGGACTGTAAATCCGCTCCTTCGGGTTCGGCAGTTCGAATCTGCCCCCCTCCACCATTCATAGGGGCATAGTTTAAAGGTAGAACAGAGGTCTCCAAAACCTCCGGTGTGGGTTCGATTCCTACTGCCCCTGCCAATTTTAAAATAACATTACGGCGATTGTGGCGAAGTGGTTAACGCACCGGATTGTGGTTCCGGCATTCGTGGGTTCGATTCCCATCAGTCGCCCCATATATTGGGCTATAGCCAAGCGGTAAGGCAACGGACTTTGACTCCGTCATGCGTTGGTTCGAATCCAGCTAGCCCAGCCATTTTTTGCGGGAGTAGTTCAGTGGTAGAACACCACCTTGCCAAGGTGGGGGTCGCGAGTTCGAATCTCGTCTTCCGCTCCATTTTTTGTTTTTGGCGGTATAGCCAAGTGGTAAGGCACGGGTCTGCAAAACCCTTATCACCGGTTCGAGTCCGGTTACCGCCTCCAAAAAATAAAATGATCTGATTTGTAATACATGCATGAGTATGATAATATTCATATTGTCATGCCGATGTGGCGGAATTGGCAGACGCGCACGACTCAAAATCGTGTTCCTTCGGGAGTGCCGGTTCGACCCCGGCCATCGGTACCAGCATTTGCGGGTGTAGTTTAGTGGTAAAACCTCAGCCTTCCAAGCTGATGTCGTGAGTTCGATTCTCATCACCCGCTCCAACATACATAACCAACGCAGTGTTTCGTTTATCTAAAACGAAGCGTTGCGTTTTTTTATATGACCAAAACAATTTAAAGAGCCCCATCTATATATGATGAGGCTTTTTGATCGGGCGGGTCCAGATGATATAATATCCTTAAACAATTTGTGATGTGGCAGTACCGCCATTTACCTGGATAAACATATGCTTTAATGAGTCAAGCAGCTTTTCCTGATCCGCAGCCGGGAGGGAAGGTCTGAAGTAGATGATATGTACTGCTTCAGTCGTTTCTCTGCTAACGGAGGTTCTGAGTGAATCGACGCAGGGGCTTCCGAAGGGTCCATGATCATCAGCAGCGATAATCAGGTTTTCAGCAGAATTTTCTCTGCCGTTTAAGCCTTCAAATTGTTCGTTTCTGCTGCCGACTCTGAGTTCAACAGGGCCGCTGATATTCTGGGCATCATATATACCAAGAGGCGTTTCATATTGCAGGGAAAAGAAATTATTCAGGTCAACTGCTGAATTGGCACTCGGCAGATAGTTTTGTTTTGATATTCTTCTAAGAAGTGCTTCCGTACTTGGTCTATACCTGTTGGGATCTTTCCCGAACTGTTTAAATAATTGTCTCCATTCAGCAATTCCTTCAAAGTCAGTTGGCTTTTTATCCTTCAGGTCAAAAAATAGTGATTCCTGAAATAATTGAAGCCGTCCTTTTAGCATTTGAGGTGAGTCGCTGACGGTGACGTTTCGATAATGAATGATACCGAACGAATAATTTGATAGTGATGAATGAACTGAAACTTCCATAAGGTGGTCAACTCCTTTTGTATGCATTCAGTTTACCATGTCCATATAGAAAGGGGGATTAGAATGAACTATGATGCTTTAAAACAGGAAATAATTGATCATGCTGACGAACTTGGTATTGATAAAATCGGCTTTACGAGTGCGGATTTCTTTTCTGATCTAAAAGGCCGGCTGATCAGACAGGAAGCGCTGAATTATCAGTCGGGTTTTGAAGAAAAGGATATTGATAAGCGTGTGACCCCTTCGTTATTAATGCATGAGCCTAAGTCAATTATTTCTATAGCGTTAGCATATCCTTCTAAAATGAAGGATGCACCGAGAAGTAAAAAAGGTGAGCGCAGAGGTATTTTTGCGAGGGCATCCTGGGGAGAGGATTATCACACTGTTTTACGAAAAGCGCTTGAGCGCCTTGAGCAATTTATACAGGAAAGAGTACCTGATGCCAGAATGAAATCGATGGTTGATACGGGTGAACTTGTAGATCGTGCTGTTGCTGAAAGGGCAGGTGTTGGGTGGAGTGCTAAAAACTGTTCTATTATTACGCCTGAGTTTGGTTCTTATGTTTATTTAGGTGAAATGATTACAAATATACCTTTCAGTCCGGATGAACCGATGGAGGATCAATGCGGAGATTGTAATTTATGCGTGGATGTATGCCCGACTGGGGCACTTGTTCAAGGAGGACAGCTGGATGCGAAAAAGTGTATCGCATTTTTGACTCAGACGAAGGATTTTCTCCCTGATGAATATCGTTCTAAAATTGGGAATAGGCTGTATGGATGTGATACGTGTCAGACCGTTTGTCCCAAAAATAAAGGGATTGATATGCATGTCCATCCCGAATTTGAACCGGACTCTGAGATTGCGAAGCCGCTGCTTGAACCGCTTTTAACAATCAGCAACAGAGAGTTTAAAGAAAGTTTTGGTCACGTATCAGGTTCCTGGAGAGGCAAAAAGCCGATTCAGCGTAATGCCCTGATTGCGCTTGCTCATTTTAAAGAGGAGTCAGCACTGCCCTCTATTTTTGAAGTGATGCAGCATGATGTGCGTCCTGTAATGAGAGGGACTGCTGCCTGGGCTGCAGGGAAAATCGGTGGGGAAGAAGTTGAGAAGATGCTTTTAAAGCAAAAGGATCTTGAACAGGACGCAGAGGTGTTAAAAGAGATCGATAAAGGCTTATCACTTTGTAAGTGAGGGGTGTAAGTGTATGTATAATGGCGTACTTGCTGCTGAATATGCTGAGGAGTGGTGGAATAAAAGAAATCCTGCATTTCCGGCTTTTCCTGTAGACTGTACGAACTTTGTCTCTCAATGTCTTCTTGCAGGCGGACTCGTGATGAGAGGATATCCTGACCGTTACAGGGGCTGGTGGCTGCAGGGAGGACAGTGGAGTCTAATCTGGGCAGTTGCACACTCTATGCGCTGGTTTCTTGAGGAAGCAGCTGAAAGAGTGTCAGATGCTTCTATGCTGAAGATTGGAGATGTCATCTGCTATGATTTCGCGGGAGATGGCAGAGTAGATCATACTGCAATTGTGACGGTTATTGACTCAGGCGTACCTTATGTGAATGCCCACACCAATGACAGCAGGCACAGATTATGGACATATAGTGATTCAGCTGCTTATTCACCATCGATCAGGTATTATTTTTTTCACCTTTCGTGATAGAATAGAGAATGGCTCAGCCGAAATAGACGATGAGGTGAAGAAATTGGGATTACACGTTGTTTTATATCAGCCGGAGATTCCTGCTAATACAGGTAATATTGCACGTACCTGCGCAGCAACCGGTACATCACTACATTTAATCAGGCCGCTTGGCTTTTCTACAGATGATAAAATGCTCAAACGTGCAGGACTTGATTACTGGCAGCATGTTGATATTCATTACCATGATTCGCTTGAGGATTTCTATCAGGCAAGTGAGGGCGGAGATTATTTTTATCTGACCAAGTATGGCACGCAGCCGCACTCGACGTTTGATTATAGTGACGTGAAAAAAGATTACTACTTTATTTTCGGACGGGAGACATCAGGGTTACCGGATGATGTCATTGAAAATAATAAAGACCGCGCGCTTCGTATTCCAATGAATGAACATGTGCGTTCACTGAACTTATCGAATACAGCAGCAATTCTTGTATATGAAGCGCTGAGACAGCAGAATTTCCCTTCACTTGGGTGAAGGTACAGTCATAGTCGTTTAGACTATGGCTTTTTTTAATGCTTAATATTTGAATCGCTGTATTCCAAAACGCTACACTTAATGAAGGTTAGAGTATGAAAGGTGGAGATAAGTATGAACGAGACAATTGAAACGATGTTAAATCACAGATCTGTCAGAAAGTTTAAGGATGAAAAGTTATCACCTGAGCAAGTTCAGATGATTGTGGAAGCTGCCCAGATGGCATCAACTTCAAGTTTTATACAGGCCTACTCAATTATTGGGGTAACAGATCCTGATAAAAAGAAGAAGCTGGCTGAACTCGCAGGCGGACAGGATTATGTATCAGATAGCGGACATTTCTTCGTATTCTGTGCAGATCTGTACAGACATTCCTTAATTGGTCAGTGGGAACAAGCGGATGTGGAAGATTCGATTACGTCGATGGAAAAGTTCATGGTGTCAGTCATTGATGCTTCACTTGCAGCGCAAAATGCAGCTGTGGCAGCTGAATCGATGGGGCTTGGTATCTGCTATATCGGCGGGCTGAGGAATAATCTGCCTGAGGTTTCTGAGCTGCTGGAAACGCCTGAACATGTGGTTCCACTGTTTGGCTTAACAGTTGGCGTGCCGGATCAGGAAACGGCTGTAAAACCGAGAATGCCATTTCAGACGATCTATCACGAAAACAGTTACAGACATCAGGAAGAAACTGTGAAGCAGGAGCTTGATGAATATAATGAAGCCATCTCTGCATATTATCACGATCGTACTTCAGGGAAAAGGTCCGATAAATGGACTCAACAGATGGCAGCTATGCTGCAGAAGAAAAACAGAATGTATATGAAGGATTTCGTGGAAGGGAAACTTTTCGCCAAAAAATAAAAAAGCTGCGATCGCAGCTTTTTTTTAGTTGTTTTTAGTCTTGCCCGGCTTATCGTTATAACCGGCTGTAAAGATTGCTGCAAGGAATGCTACACAAATACCTAGAATAAGTGCTGTACCCATCTCATATACCTCCCAGATAAAGTATGAATCATGTCATATATGTTTAAGTATACATGATTATACTGAATAAAGAAATGACTGTCCTGTGAATATGCATAATTCATCCTACTTTGCTCATGAATACAGCATGAGCTGCATACCGTTTTATATGAGAGCGAAGAGGGGGAGAATCAGATGGATATGTTAAAACGGGTGGCAGACTATCAGCTTGAAGAGTCGATGCTGAAATGGGAAGGGACCTTCTCCGATTATTTACAGATGCTTAAAAGCAGGCCCTGGATTGCACAATCTGCACATTCCAGGATTTATCATATGATCAAAGATGCTGGAACCGAACAGATCAACGGGAGAAAAAGCTACCGGTTTTTTAATCGTCATCTATTCGGGCTTGAAGAAGCACTTGAGCGGCTCGTGGAAGAGTACTTTCACCCGGCGGCAAGACGGCTTGACGTGAAAAAGAGAATCCTTTTACTGATGGGTCCTGTAAGCGGTGGAAAATCAACACTTGTTACCCTTTTAAAAAGAGGACTGGAGCAATATACAAGGACTGACCGCGGTGCTGTATATGCGATTAAAGGGTGTCCGATGCATGAAGATCCGCTTCACTTAATTCCTGAAGCGCTAAGAGAGGACTTTTTTAAAGAATACGGCGTCCGAATTGAAGGGCATCTGTCGCCGTTAAATATGATGAGACTCGAAAAGGAATTTGGTAACAGAATTGAGGATGTTCCGGTGGAGCGGGTGTTCTTTTCGGAGGATAAACGAACAGGGATCGGCACGTTCAGCCCGTCTGATCCAAAGTCACAGGATATTGCAGACCTGACAGGGAGCCTGGACTTTTCAACAATTGCTGAATACGGATCAGAGTCAGATCCGCGCGCCTACCGTTTTGACGGGGAATTAAATAAGGCAAACCGCGGACTGATGGAGTTTCAGGAAATGTTAAAGTGTGATGAGAAATTTTTATGGCACTTACTTTCACTGACGCAGGAAGGAAATTTTAAAGCGGGAAGATTTGCGCTCATTTCTGCAGATGAAATGATCGTCGCCCATACGAACGAAACAGAGTACCGCTCGTTTATTTCGAATAAGAAAAATGAAGCGCTGCATTCGAGAATGATTGTCATGCCGATGCCTTATAATCTTCGAGTGTCTGAGGAAGAGAAAATTTATGAGAAGCTGATTTCACAAAGTGATGTAGCAGATGTGCATATTGCGCCGCATACACTACGGACAGCAGCGATCTTTACTGTGCTGACACGACTGAAGGAGCCAAAGAGAAAAGACATTAATCTGATCAGTAAAATGAAAATGTATGACGGAGAATCGGTTGAAGGCTTTGGAGAGGCTGATGTTGAAGAGCTGAAGCGGGAGCACACCGGCGAAGGGATGGAAGGGATTGATCCCCGTTACGTGCTCAACCGGATCTCTTCGACAATTATTAAGAAGGAACTGTCCTCAATTAATGCACTCGATGTGTTAAGGTCGCTAAAAGAAGGCTTTGATCAGCATGCCTCCATTTCAAAAGAAAGCAGGGAGCATTACCTGACATGTATTTCATTTGCGAGAAAAGAATTTGATGACCTGGCTAAAAAAGAAGTTCAGAAAGCGTTTGTCTATTCTTATGAAGAATCTGCAAAAACGCTAATGGATAATTATCTTGATAATGTTGAAGCTTATTGCCATAAGTCAAAACTGAAGGATCCATTAACAGGTGAAGAGATGCATCCTGATGAGCGGCTGATGCGTTCAATTGAGGAGCAGATCGGTGTGTCGGAAAATGCGAAAAAAGCATTCCGTGAAGAGATACTCATCAGAATTTCAGCATTTGCGAGGAAAGGTAAACGATTTGATTACCAGTCCCACAGCCGTCTGAAAGAGGCAATTCAGAAAAAGCTGTTTACTGATTTAAAAGATGTGGTCAAGATCACAACTTCATCTAAAACACCTGATGAGCTGCAATTGAAGAAAATGAATGAAGTGATTGCAAGGCTGATTGATGAGTATGGATACAATCCAACAAGCGCGAATGATCTGCTTAAATATGTAGGATCATTGTTAAATCGGTAGCGTTTTTTGAAACGATAATGAGGGTAATGGGACAGTAGAGGTGATGATCAATGGCTAAGAAAGAAGAGTTGAAAAACGATATTCCTGATAATAGTTCTATGGCGAGTGATCTTGAGGAAATGGATCAGCTGGGTCGCCAAATGGAGAAGATGAGAACGAATGAACAATTAAAAAAGCACCGCGAACCCGGGACTGAGCAGTATGAAGAAGAGGAGTAGATCCTCTTCTTTTTTTGCGGTCTTTTAGCGGGCTCTGGTTTGAGAATAGAATGAAGTGAGTGGTATAAGTATTTGAAAGAGTAGGGTATTCATTCAATCAGCTTTTGGGATTTATCCTTGACCTTTTAATATAATTCAATCAGCAATCGGGTTTATTCAACTTCTGCTCATGATCTCTTGGATATATCGATGAGCTTTTAAATTTTATCTATCATCTTTCATGTTAATTCAATGACCTTTCTATTTTTTCGGACAGCAGACACTTTAACCCAAAAATCTTTTTGGCGCTAGCTCCTCGGGTCATAAACCACGAAGCGGTAAACGGGAAAGAGCACCCGTTTTCCGCCCCGTGTCTTATGCCTGTCGGAGCTGAACGAGCGCCCTTCACTTTTCAGTATTTGACTGAATTTTCTAATAATGATACAATATATAAAAATTCGGAGGCGATTTTTTATGCCAGGCAGAGAGTATTTTAAGGAGCTTGAGCCGGTGAATGGTAGTATGGCGAGTAATATGGAAGAACTGGTGATGCTCGGTAAGCAGATGGAGAAGATCCGGTCAGGCGGGGAGTTAAAGTCAAGTAAGAAATTGTCTGATCCAATTCAATATGAAGAGAAGTCTTGAAATAACCAGTCAGAAAAACTGGTTATTTTTTTTGAAACTTTTTAAATAGGGAATACGTATAAGAGGTATCAATTGAAATGAAGCACTGTGCCTTTTAATATCGTATTTATAGAAAGGACTTGATGATGAATGAAGATTTCAACAATAATGAAGTGGGTGACGGGCAGTCTTGAGGCTGTGCTGGCGATTCCATTTCTCGGAGGTACGCTGATTATCTCAACAGGCTGGTCGTTATTATGGATTATGCTGGCACTGCATATTGTCGCTTTAATATTCGCTGCACGTGAATTTACATCAAAAACAGGAAGCATTTTCGGAATCTTTACATCTGTATTCGGATTTGTACCGCTGCTTGGATTTATCATGCACGTCATCACAGCAATCATCCTGCTGCTTGATGCCTCACGTTCAACAGCAAAAGAGAAGAGTTTCTAAGGTCTGCTAAGCAGGCCTTTTTCTTTTCCCTGAAATCATAAGCAATAATTTAAGCCTGCCCTCATACAATAAAGAAAAGATGAAGGGTGAGGCGATATATGCAGGGTTCTACCGTATCAAAAGAAGACTGGTCCCTGCATCAGCAGGGCCAGGAAGACCAGAAGAGACACAACAGGAAAATCCAGCAGGCAGTAAAAGACAGACTCCCCGAACTGATCACAGAAGAAAATGTCATTATGTCAGATGGCAAAAAAACAGTGAAGATTCCAGTGCGGTCACTTGATGAATATAAAATCCGCTATGATCATTCAAAAAAGAAGCATATAGGCCAGGGTAACGGAGACAGCGGGGAAGGAGATATTATTGCAAGATCTCGTGATGGGGGAGGAAGACAGGCGGGCAGTGAACCGGGTGAAGATTATGTGGAGGCGGAGGTATCCATTGAAGAAATTGAGACCGCCCTGTTCAGTCAGCTTGAACTTCCTGATTTTAAGCAGAAAGAAGAAGTAGAGGCTTCAAAAGAAGGGATACAGTTCACTGATATCAGAACAAAAGGACTCACTGGCAATATTGATAAAAAGAAAACCATGATGACAGCGTTCAAACGTAATGCGATGAATGGGGAAGCAGGATTTCATCCAATTCTTCCTGAAGATATCCGTTATAAAACGTGGACGGAATCAAAAGAAAAAGAGTCAAAAGCTGCCGTCATTGCGATGATGGATACGAGCGGGTCAATGGGCATGTTTGAGAAGTATATTGCGAGGAGCTTTTTCTTCTGGCTCGTAAAGTTTTTGAACCTTCATTATGCACATGTAGAAATCAGGTTTATTTCACATCATACAGAAGCGAAAGAAGTCGAGGAGGAAACGTTTTTTACAAAAGGAGAAAGCGGCGGGACGATCTGTTCGTCGGCGTACAGAAAAGCGCTTGATATTGTGGGGAGTGATTATCCGCAGGAAAGATATAATGTCTATGCCTTTCACATTTCAGACGGTGATAACCTGACTTCAGATAATGAGAAGTGTCTGCCGCTGATTCAAAAACTCGCTGAACATTGCAATATGGTCGGGTATGGGGAAGTAAGTCAGTATCATCGCCAGTCTTCTCTCATGTCTGTTTTTGCAAAAGCGGAAGAGGAAGAGATCCGGACATTTATTATGAGAAGGAAAACGGAAGTACTTGATGCGTTAAAATATTTTCTCAGTAAAAAATCCCACGTCTGAGGACGCGGGATTTTCTTTTTAATGTGGAAGAAAAACGAGCTGATAAGCGAACAGCACTGCAAATAAATAGACAAGGAAGTGAACGTCTCTCCATTTACCTTTAACGATTTTTAAAATTGGATAAGAGATAAATCCAAGCGCGATGCCTGTTGCAATACTTGATGTCAGCGGCATACTCAGGATAATCAGAAATGCAGGAAACGCTTCATCAATCTCACCCCATTTAATGTGGGAGATGCTGCTCATCATCAGACTGCCGACGATAATCAGTGCAGGAGCAGTAATCGCTGAAACGCCTGATACAGCACTGACGAGCGGTCCGAAAAAGGCTGCTGCAATGAATAATACTGAAACCGTTACAGTAGTCAGTCCCGTACGGCCGCCTGCTGCAACACCTGATGATGATTCGATGTAGGCTGAAGTCGGACTTGTACCAACCATTGCGCCTGCTGTAGCAGCGATTGAATCAGCTAACAGTGCCTGACGGGCGCGCGGCATTGTTTTGCCTTTCATCAGACCGGCCTGCTGAGCGACACCAATCATCGTACCGGTAGTATCAAAGATTGTGACTAACAGGAATGAAAAGACGACAGCGAATAAACCATATTCAATGACATCCCCAAATGCTGCAATCGGATTGGAAATAATAATTCCTTCAGGCAGGCTTGGCAGTGCAACTACACCGTTGAATTCGAGCTGTCCTGTAAAATAGGCAATTGCACCCGTCACGATCATTCCAATGAACAGTGCGCCGTTGACATTTAAAGCCATTAAAATCAGTGTAACTGCAAGGCCCGTAAATGCCAGAATGACTGAAGGTGAATGAAGGTCGCCGAGTGCGACAAGGTTATCCGGATGTGCAACAATAATACCTGTCATTCTCATACCGATAAAAGCAATGAATAAACCGATTCCGGCTGTAATGCCGTGTTTCAGGTTATCAGGAATCGCTTCAATGAGCTTTTTTCTGAAAGAAGTCAGAGAAAGAATCGTAAAGATCACACCGGCAACAAATACTGCCGCAAAGGCAACCTCGTACGTAATATTCGTATTAGTGCCGACAACTGAAAAGGCAAAGTATGCATTGAGTCCCATACCGGGTGCAATGGCAATCGGATAATTGGCCATTAACGCCATCCAGAGTGTTCCAATGACCGTTGCAATAATCGTTGCAAGAAATACTTGGTCAAAAGGCACACCTGCACTTGAGAGGATAATCGGATTCACAACAACAATATAGACCATTGTCATAAATGTGGTAAAGCCTGCTAAAAGCTCTGTTTTAACAGTTGTATTATTTTCTTTTAAATGAAAGCGAAACATCATATCAGTCCTTTATTAAAATACGAACGTTTAAAAGCACAAGTTATATAATATTCGTTTATAACGTAAGATTCAACCCTTTTGATCAAATTTTTTTATATTATTGGCTCTGTTAAAGATGGCTGTTGATTTCCGCTCCAGGGGAACGCTTTCCGCATGAGCCGTCTTGTGGCTCCGATTCAATCGCACCTCCTCGAAGCTACGCTTCTGCGGGGTCTCACCTGTCACGCTTCTCATGCTGGAGTCGTCCCCCTTCCGCTGCAATCACCAGCTGTGCTAGAACAACATTGGTCTTTAACGTACCCATATTCTTAATAAATTTTATTTAAGATGATGATTTCACACAAACCTGCTTTCAATCGGTTCGTCCTTCCATTAAGATGAATGAAAAGAGAGCAGGGGGTAATAGGATGTTTCGCGATATACAGCATTTATCTGTGCCTGAACAGGCTGAATTCATCACAAGAAAGCTGATTGCAATGAAGAGTTATACGGGGTCACAGGGTGAAGTACATAAAGTAGAGCAGATTTTTAAGTGGATTTCTTCATTTCCTTATTTTCAGGAAAATCCTGAACATGTGTGGATTCAGGATATAAAAGATGACCCGATAGGCAGAAAAAATGTCTGGGCGATGCTGCCCGGTGGCTCAGATAAAACTGTGTTGTTTCACAGTCATATTGATACTGTCGGCACAGAAGATTTCGGATCACTGCAGCAGATGGCTCATGACCCGGACAGTCTTGAAGAATTCTTTAAGGGATTTCCGGGAGATTATCGCGTCAGGCAGGAGGCCGGTTCTGGAGAGTGGCTTTTTGGCAGGGGATCACTTGATATGCAAAGCGGGGCGGCGATTCATCTGGTGAACCTCCTGCAGTTATCTGGAGAAGACAGGGACGGCCATATGCTGTTTTTATTTAATCCTGATGAAGAGAGTGAACATGCAGGGATGCTTGGAGCGCTTCATGAACTCGCACGTCTGAAGCAAGAGATGAACCTCGATTATGTGGCAGCGATCAATAATGATTTTATCGCACCGATGTATGACGGTGACCGCACGAAATACATTTATACAGGTGCAGCGGGGAAGGTACTTCCATGCTTTTATATATACGGAAGGGAAGCGCACGTTGGAGATGTGCTGACGTCGATTGACCCGACCCGGATTGGGGCAGAGCTTAACCGCAGAATTAATCAAAATATTGACCTTGCTGAAGATCTCGAAGGGGAGTATGTGCTTCCGCCGGCCTGTCTTCATTTTAAGGACGATAAAAAAGATTATAATGTGCAGACTGCCATCAGTGCTCACCTGTACTTCAACTATTTCGTATTTGAACAGACAGCACAGGACGTACTTGAGAAGCTGCGAAAAATTTCTATAGAGGCAGTGTATGAGATCAGTAGAGAGAGTACAAAAAAATACAGAGACTTCCGCATAAAGCATGGTTTCCCGCCAAGTGACTGGAACTTTCAGATGGATGTCTGTACATTCAGCGAGCTGGAATCGTCCTTGAGAGCGCAGGGGATCGATGTGGAAAGTAAGTTAAATGAAGTAGTGAAAAAATACAAGGGGAAGGACAAGCGGGAGGCAGCTTTTGCATTGGCTGAAGCATTGCAGCAGCTTGATCCTGAAAAAACACCGCGTGTACTCATGTTTTTCGCACCGCCGTTTCTTCCTCATAATTATTTGAGTGATAAAAATGAGCATGGGGCAGATATTATAAAAAAGCTTGAAAAACATTTGCAGGCTACCACAGAAAGAGAAGGAGAAGAATTTGTTACTAAGCGCTTTTTCCCGTACCTTGCAGATGGAAGCTTCCTGTCACTTCATGAGTCAGAAGAAGCGATTGAAATGTTAAAAAGAAATATTCCGCGCATGCAGGATCTCTACCCGGTACCTGTGCACCTGATCCGCGAACTGAACATCCCATCAATCAACATCGGCGTCTACGGCCGTGACGGACATAAATGGACAGAGCGTGTCTATAAACCATACACTTTTGGGATATTACCAGGACTGATTAAAGACTTCGCTAAAGATCTGGTGAAATAATTATAATGAAGGGCTGAGACAAATTTGTCTCAGCCCTTTACTATTATACATATTCAACTAAGTCATCAATACTCATTCTGCCGGATTTGCGGGGCTCTTTAGCCGCTTTACCAACTGTAATCAGCATCACAGGTACATAACGGTCAGAGATCTCGAATTCTTCAACCAGTCCTGCATCGCTGAATCCGCCGATCGGGCACGTATCCCAGCCCTTCGCTTTTGCAGCAATCATGAACTGCATTGCAGCAAGTGAAGCATTTGAAAAAGCTGCATCGCGTGCAAACTGTTCATTCTCGTAAGCACCCTGAATCTGTCCATTCAATGCCTGTTTGATCTCCTCAGACATTGCCCCTTCTTCAACAGCAGGATCGAAAACTGCATCTACATTTTCGTTTGCACGAAGATCGCCAAGCACAGCTATAACGGCTGAAGCATCAGTAATCTGCTGCTGGTTATAAGCGATTGGCAGCAGGCGTTCCTGAGATTCAGGGTTGTGGAAAGCGAGAAACTTCCAGTGCTGAAGGTTCCATGCTGACGGGGCTTGTCCCATTGCTTGAAGAAGCTCATTCAGCTCTTCACGGCTGATCTCAGCTTCCGGATCATATTGTTTAGTTGCTCTTCTTTCAAAAAGAACATCGAGTACATTTTTCTCTAAAGTTGTTGAAGCCATAGTGGGGTTCCTCCTAAAAAAGTATATCTATTAAAAATGAGTTACTTTAAGTTATCAGCGCCCACTATAGTATATAAAAATGGTGATTGTCAAGAAATAAGATGGACGTACCAGGTCACCTTCATCCGGGTTAATCATTAACTGAATTAGTCGAAAAACTGCTCCAGCTGATGAAGTCTATTACTCTTTGAAGCATCACCGGGCTTTCTTGCTTCTCCGATAAAATATTTTTTAAAGTCCATTCCTGTGAATTCGAAAATATGTTTAAACTGCAAAATCAGCGGCAGTCCTTTAATATCAACCTGATCGCCGCCGCAAGTGATCACATAGGAAGGTGTGTTTTTCATCCGCTCTTTAAAGTCCAGATCAGGATCTCTCATTGCCTGTGACCACCTGTCAATGAACGTTTTCATATAGCCACTCATGCCATACCAGTATAACGGTGTAGCAAAGAGGACAGCATCGGCAGAAAGCATAGATTCAACCACTTGAGTGTGATCATCATCTACCGGGGTAAAGCCGTATTCATCATGCCGCTGGTCATGAATCTGCTGAATATTCAGCTCTCTCAATTTTATCCACTTTACTTCACCTTTATAAGAAGCAGCTGCTTTCTCTGCGAAATACTCTGAATTACTCTTTTCACGTGAGCTTCCACTAATAATCAATAAAGTCATTTAAATGATTCCTCCTTTTTACTCGAATTGTAACCTTTCAACATTCTATGTCAATGACCTTGTTATGATACTTTGAAACTGAGATTTTCGAAACTATGTTTATTTTAGGTGATTTAAGGAAATAATATAAAGCGTGAAATCATTTTCAGAAAATTAAAATCGAATCAAGGAGTGATTGTGAAATGTCAAACGTCAAATTAGCGATTATTTATTACAGTTCAACAGGAACAAATTATCAGCTTGCCAAGTGGGCAGAAGAAGCAGCGAAGGAATCCGGTGCTGAAGTTAAGGTATTAAAAGTTGAGGAAACTGCTCCGCAGCAGGCCATTGCATCAAATCCTGCGTGGAAAGATCATTATGAAGAAACAAAAGATGTACCCGTTGTCACATTAAATGATCTTGAATGGGCAGACGCATACATTTTCAGTATTCCGACACGTTACGGTACGATGCCGGCACAAATGAAAAACTTTATTGATACAACAGGTGGCCTGTGGTTCAATGGTAAGCTTGTGAATAAGGTTGTCAGCGGTATGAGTTCTGCTCAAAATCCACACGGAGGTCAGGAAGCAACCATTCTGAACCTTTACACAACTATGATGCATTGGGGCGCAATTATTGCAGCACCAGGCTATTCTGATCCGGTTACATTCGCTTCAGGTGGTAACCCGTACGGTACAAGCGTTACAGTCGATCAGGATGGCAATATGCAGGAAGACGTTAAAGACGGCGTTAAATACCAGGCAAAACGTACAGTAGAAGTTGCAAAATGGGTTAACGCAGGTAAAGCATAAAAGAAAAACGCAGAGGCTCATGCCTTTGCGTTTTTTAGTGCAAATGAAAATATGCCGGCGGGGCGGCTTCAACTTCAATCATCTCAAGTGTAAACGGATGTTCAAATATCAGCTTTTTTGCATGTAATGCCTGGCGATCGTACATTTTATTGCGTGCTCCGTAGAGCGTATCACCTGCGATCGGGTGCCCGATGTGTGACAGATGCACTCTGATCTGATGGGTACGGCCGGTTTCAAGATTCAATTCAGCCAGTGACAGTTGTTTTTCAGCATTATACTTTAACCGGCGGAAGTGTGTGACCGCTTTCTGTCCACCTGGTGAAACTCTTCTTCTGACAGGATGATGCCTGTCTTTCCCGATTGCCTCAGATACCGTCCCCTGCTGATTAAGCTGGCCCTCGGCGAGTGCAAGATAGGTGCGTTTAATCAGTCTTTTTTCAAGCATTTGATCAAGCAGTGGTTTGATTGCCGGATGTTTTGCAAAAAGGATTGTGCCTGTAGTATCACGATCTAGCCTGTGAACCGGCTGCGCATAGCCGCTTTGTCCGTTTGAGATTAAGACATTTACAACAGCATTTTGCAGCGTCTTTGTATCAGCCTCACTATTTGGGTGTGTATCTGTATCCGCCGGTTTATTGACGATCATCAAATGCTCATCCTCAAATAAAATATCAATCTCTTTTTCCCAGGCTGGTACTGATGGGCGGGCAACATATTCAATGGATAGAAGATCACCTGTTGTGAGGGGATCTTTCCAGGGCTTCAGCTCTCCGTTAATAACGATACTTTTTTCCATTCTCCACTGGTGTATGGTTTTTTTGCTGAACGCCAGTTGTTCCTTCAATAAAGTATCAAGCGTACTGCCATCCCACTTTGGGTGAACGGTGATCGTAAATGATTGTTTCACTGATTAAAACTCCTTTTAATATCTTTTATGATGGCTATGATAAAGCCTGATGTTGTTTTAGCATAGATGGTGATTGCAGCGGAAGGGGGACGACTCTAGCAGGAGAAGCGTGACAGGTGAGACCCCGCAGCAAGAAGCGCGAGGAGGTCCGATTGAACCGGAGCCAAAAAACGGCTCATGCGGAAAGCATTCCCCCCCTGCATCGGAAATCAACAGCCACCTTTAACAGAGTCTCTATGATAAAAAAACTGCCAGGAAGTTTTTACTCCTGGCAGTCTTCATATTATCCGCCTGTTACATTGCGTTCAAAGAACTCACGGTAATCTTCCTCAGGTGCGGCACCAACAATGCCGTCAACTGGCTCACCATCTTCAAAGTGAATTAATGTAGGTGTAGACTGGATTCCATATTTGTTCCACTGATCCTGAAACTCAATTAAGTTCATCTGAACCATATCAACGCCCATTTCTTCAGCGAGTGGTGCAAGCATTGGTGTTGTTTCAAGACAGTATTGACACTCAGGGCTGAAGAAATACACGGTTGTCGGTTCACCGCTTGAAATGCGCTCTTCCAGTTCATCCGGAACAATCTGATTCTGATAGTTTTCGTTATCAAGCAGATCAATAGTAGATTGAGCCAGCTCTTCTTTTCCGTATGGATTTCCTTCGACTTTTGATTCATTTTGCATATTGGTAATCAATGCAATTGCAGCAAAAATCAGTACGATTACACCGCCAAAGAGTAGAATTTTTTTCATGTTTGTGTTGCTCCTTTCGATTGCTTAAGAATGATCAGACTGAATACAAAAATAATCGTAAAGGCTGTCAGTGCTAAAAACGGAATCGTAATAAAGCCAGCCCAGTTAATATATTCCCCTGTACATGGGACCATCCCGCATGCCGGAGCAGAAGATGACAATGTATCAATCTTTTGAATGCTGTAATGATAGATGGAAATACATCCGCCCATCCCTGAGAGAATAGCTGAATAAAGGGCAGCTTTTGCATCCTTTTTAATGACTGCAATCAGCAGGATCACTGCGAGCGGATACATAAAGATTCTCTGATACCAGCAAAGTTCACAAGGCTCAAAGCCCCTGATCTCAGAGAAGTACAGCGAACCCATCACAGCAGTAAACGCAGCAGCCCAGGCAGCAAAAAGCATATTTTCTATCTTTTTGGTCATTGAGACGCCTTCTTTCACAAAAATCTATTGTCATTGAAGATTGTAAAAGTTAATGGTGAATAATACAAGCTTTGAAAATCAGGTCTCGGAAATTACATATTGAATTTGTCTAAAGTTTGGCACAAAAAGTATGGAAGCTGTTATTATTATAAATTGAGTTTATAATTAAATGAATACACGTTTGAGGAGTGAAACCTATGTCTGAGAAACTGGATTTGTCTCAATTTGAGAAAAAAATGATCATTCGTAAAATGATTCATGCTGATATAGATAAAATTATTCATATGCAAAGGCTTTGTTTTCCGGGGATGCAGCCGTGGAAAGTTGAGCATCTTGAAAGTCACCTTGAGATGTTCCCGGACGGTCAGCTTGTAGCTGAGCTTGATGGGGATATTATCGGGTCATGCTCGAGTCTGATTATTAACTTTGATGAATATGATGACCGTCATACGTGGGATGACGTAACGGATGAAGGGTATATCACAAATCACAATCCGGATGGGTACAACCTGTACGGGATTGAAGTGATGGTTCATCCGGATTTCCGCCGTATGAAAGTCGGTCACAGACTTTACGAAGCAAGAAGAGAACTTGCACGGGAATTCAATCTGAAAAGTATCATTATCGGTGGGCGTATTCCAAATTACCATAAATACGCGGGCGAAATGTCTCCCCGTGAATACGTAGATTCAGTTCAAATGCATAAGATCTATGATCCCGTTCTGTCTTTCCAGCTCATTAACGGTTTTACACTTATGCGGATCAATCCGAATTATCTTCCGGATGATAAGCAGTCGAATAAGTATGCAACATTAATGGAATGGAACAATGTGGACTACCGTCCGAAGTCGAAGAGACACTTTAAGACAAGCCATCCTGTGCGTATCTGTGTTGTTCAGTACATGATGCGTCAGATTGATTCCTTCACAGATTTTGCGAATCAGGTGGAATACTTTACGGATGTGGCCTCAGACGCACAGT
Organism: Jeotgalibacillus terrae; assembly: GCF_016908195.1. Taxonomy (GTDB): domain Bacteria; phylum Bacillota; class Bacilli; order Bacillales; family Jeotgalibacillaceae; genus Jeotgalibacillus; species Jeotgalibacillus terrae. The sequence goes on along the minus strand of NZ_JAFBDK010000025.1, from coordinate 19,988 downwards.
CAGATTTTGTTGTGTTCCCTGAGATTTTTACCACCCAGCTGATGTCCTTCCTGAATGAAAAGTCTCCGAGTATGGCAGTTAGAAAGCTGACAGATTACACGGAAGAGTACATTGAACTCTTCACAGATCTTGCAGTGCGCTATAACGTTAACATCATTGGCGGCTCCCATTTTGTAAAAGAGGAGGATGACGAGATTTACAACATCGCTTACCTTTTCAGAAGAGATGGCACGATTGAGAAGCAATACAAGCTTCATATTACGCCGAACGAACGGAAATGGTGGGGAATCAGCCCTGGGGATACAGTCAGAGTATTTGATACAGACTGCGGTAAAATTGCGATCCAGATTTGTTACGACATTGAGTTTCCTGAACTTGCACGTATTGCAACAGATATGGGTGCGAAAATCATTTTCACCCCATTTTGTACAGAAGATCGTCAGGGTTACCTGCGCGTAAGGTACTGCTCACAGGCACGTGCAGTTGAAAATCAGATCTATACAGTGATTTCAGGTACAGTCGGCAACCTGCCGGAAACTGAAAACATGGATATTCAGTATGCGCAATCAGCAATTTTTGCACCGTCTGACTTTGAATTTGCGCGTGATGGTATTGTAGGGGAGACTGATCCAAACCTTGAAATGGTGATGATCGGTGATGTTGACCTTGAAATTCTGCGCCGTCAGCGTCAGGGCGGAACCGTGCGACAGCTGAAAGACCGCAGACACGACATCTATTCAATCAACTATAAAAAGCAGTAATATTCAGGGACATGACAAACCTTCTTGCATGAAGGTTTGTCATGTCCTATTTTTACGGGCTTCTTTCAGACTTTTCAATATTCAATAGACAGCGTGCGTGCTACAATAAGAAAAAAGTGGAGGGGATTTTATGAGCGTACAACAGGTTTATAATAAATGGGTTACTTTTGACGGCCTGGACCAGGAGATTCACGCTGAACTGGCAGCTATGAAAGGCGACGATAAGGCAATTGAAGATGCGTTTTATAAAAACCTTGAATTTGGCACTGGCGGCATGCGCGGAGAGATCGGTGCGGGAACAAATAAAATGAATATTTACACTGTCCGGAAAGCTGCGGAAGGACTCGCCAAGTACATAGAAAAAAACGGTGAAGACGCTAAGAAGCAGGGTGTCGTGCTGGCTTATGACTGCCGCAGAAAATCTCCGGAATTTTCACTTGAGATTGCACGTACGCTGGCTTCTCACGGAATTAAAACGTATGTGTTCGAATCACTGCGCTCGACACCTGAACTGTCATTTGCCGTTCGTCACCTTGGAACGTTCATGGGTGGAATGACTACAGCCAGTCATAACCCGCCGGAATACAACGGGTTTAAAGTATACGGCGCTGATGGTGCACAGCTTAATCTGAAGGATGCTGATGATGTGATTGATGAAATCAACATCATTGAAAATGAACTGGATATTCAGGTGAAGCCTGTTGATGAATTAAAAGCCCAGGGACTGATTGAAATGGTTGGGGCAGATGTGGATGACGCTTACGCAGAGCACTTGATCACTGTATCTGAAAAGCCGCAGATGGCAAAAGAAACGGATCTGAAAGTTGTCTTTTCTCCACTTCACGGCGCATCGAATGTAATGGTTCAGCGTGGATTGAAAGCACTTGGGTATGATGTGCATGTGGTAACAGAGCAGGAACAGCCTGACTCTGAATTTCCGACACTTAAGTCTCCCAATCCTGAAGAGCCGGGGGCATTTGAACTTGCGATTCGTGACGGTAAAGAGATTGGGGCAGACCTGTTAATTACTGCAGATCCGGATGGAGACAGACTGGGGCTTGCCGTACAGGGACCGAACGGTGAGTATACACTGCTGACAGGAAATCAGACTGGAGCTATATTGCTCGACTATCTGCTCGCGCGGAAGAAAGACAAAGGTCAACTGCCTGAAAACGGTCGTGTATTCAAAACCATTGTAACGTCAGAGATCGGGCGGAAAGTAGCTGAGCATTACGGGGTAACAGCTGAAGACGTCCTGACAGGATTCAAATTCATCGGAGAAAAAATTAAAGCGTATGAAGCAACTGGTGAATATACATTCCTGTTTGGTTACGAAGAAAGCTATGGCTATCTGGTAAAAGATTTTGCGCGTGATAAAGACGCGATTCAGGCTGCACTGCTTGCGACAGAAGCAGCTGCTTATCATAAAGCTGAAGGAAAGACATTGTATGAAGTACTGCTGGCACTATATGAACAGCACGGTTACTTTAAAGAAGACCTAGAGTCGATCACGATGAAAGGTAAAGACGGAGCTGAAAAGATTCAGTCACTGCTTTCATCTTTGCGTGAAAAGCCATTGTCTGAAATTGCAGGGCTGTCAGTTGATGCACAGGAAGATTACCTGACATCACTGCGCCGTCACTCAAAAGAAGGAGCAGAATATAAGATCAATCTCCCTTCATCCAACGTACTGAAATATTTCCTTGATGATGGTTCGTGGGTATGTGTACGACCAAGCGGAACAGAACCGAAAATCAAATTCTACTTCAGTGTAGTCGGGTCAACACTTGAAAACAGCGAAGAAAAACTCAACAGCATCAAAGACTCATTCATGGAAAAAATCCGAGCTGAATTGAATAATTAATTCTTTCTAAAAAGTTGAGAAAAAGTATTGGTTCTTAACTGAATCACAGGTGAACGTAGCGGAAGGCGGTGACTCCGGGACGATTAGCGGGATAGCTGAGACCCCGCAACCGAAGGTGAGGAGGCTCAGCAACCACCGCTCGGAAAGCACCGCCTGCAGCGCAGTGAACCGGTTATTGAATAAAGAGGCTGAGACACCATTGTCGCAGCCTCTTTTCAGTCCAATGACTGATTAGTTCAACCCTGTTTTTACCCTATAATAAAAACAGATGAAACGGATGGTGATCGCATGAACGACCCAACTCATGTAACAATCCTGAAAGAAATCGCTGAACTTCTCAATGAAGAAACAGAAATTGAGTCGATGCTTCAGGGTTCACTCGAAAAATTCCTTGAAGGAACTGACTTCCACACCGGCTGGATCTTTTTTATTGAAGAGACTGGCAGGCACACGCTGATTGCCCATGAAAATCTTCCTGAGGTACTCATGCAAAAAGATTGCTTTTATATGAAAACCGGTGGCTGCTGGTGCGTAAACCGCTTCAGACAGGGGAGATTGAAAAAAGCCTCGAATATTATTGAGTGCAAGCGGATTACAGAAGCCCTGGATAAAAGCAGCGAGAACCCAGAAGGCATCACACACCATGCGACAGTGCCACTTCAATCGGGAAGTGAACGTTTCGGGTTATTGAATGTTGCTACGCCCGGGAGAAGAAGCTTTGAAGAACATGAACTCGCGTTGCTTGAATCCGTAGCTTTTCAGATCGGTTCTGCTATCAAGCGGATTCAGCTGACGAAAAAAGAACAGGAAGTAGCGCTGATGCAGGAGCGTAACAGGTTAGCGCGGGATCTCCATGATTCAGTGAACCAGTTATTATTTTCAATGACGCTTACTGCAAGAGGAGGGGCGGAAATGTCTGATGATCAGGATGTAAAAGAGACATTTCACAGCCTTCAATCCCTTGCGCAGGAAGCATTGACTGAAATGAGGGCGCTGATCTGGCAGCTCCGTCCAAAAGGAATGGAAGGCGGACTTACTGAAGCGTTGGATGGATTTGCAGAGATGCTTGGACTGAAAGCATCCATCAAGATAGAGGGAGTACTGAATCTGCCCGCCAAAGTGGAAGAAACGATTTTCAGAATTGGTCAGGAAGCTATTACAAACTGTAAAAGACACGCGGAAGCAGAAGATATTTATATCTGGATTGAAGCGAAAGGCGATAAAATTGAGATGACGATCCGTGATTTTGGCAGGGGATTTTTCCCTGAGCATACAGACAAAGTGCCATCAGTCGGCTTATCAAGTATGCAGGAGAGAACGCGTCTGCTAAACGGTGAGTTTTCGTTAAAAAGTGCCCCGTCAGAAGGAACACAGATTAAGGTAATACTGCCTTACTAGGAGGAACTGCAGTGACGATAAAATTACTGATCGCTGATGATCATCATGTTGTAAGAAGAGGACTCGTTTTCTTTTTAAAAACACAAAAAGATATTGAAATTGTCGGAGAAGCAAAAAATGGAGTAGAGGCAGTTGCGATGGTGAAGAAGTTTCAACCGGATGTCGTACTCATGGACCTCGTGATGCCTGAGATGGACGGAATCGAAGCAACGAGAGAGATTAAGCGTGCACTGCCATCAACAGAGATCATGATGCTGACAAGCTTTTCGGATCAGGATCATGTGGTGCCTGCCATTGAAGCAGGTGCTGCAGGTTATCAGTTGAAGGATATAGAGCCTGATGAACTTGCCGACTCAATCAGGAAACTTGTAAAAGGTGAAAATACGCTTCACCCAAAGGCCACCAGCCACCTGATGACAAGGGCTGACCCGGAACAGCAGTCTCCTCATGAAATTCATCAACTGACAAAAAGAGAGAAAGATGTGCTGCTTGAGCTTGCGAAAGGGAAAAGTAATAAAGAGATTGCTTCTTCACTGTTTATTACAGAGAAAACAGTGAAAACGCATATATCCAATCTTTTCTCAAAGCTTGAAGTATCAGACCGTACGCAGGCTGCGCTCTATGCAGTCAGACACGGACTCGCTTCACCTGATAGAAGGTTGTAGATGAAACCGGAATACACTCGTTCCGGTTTTTTGCATGTCTGCAAGTACATCAGACTGATTGAGCCGCTTTTAAAATGGGTAACACAAAAGAAAGACAAAAGGAGGACTTCATCATGAAAGCACTGTTATTAAAGGATAAAGGAACATGGAGGGACATGAAGGTTGAGGAATTTGAAAAACCCGTTCCTGCAGTAGATGAAATTCTTGTAAAAGTAAAGGCAGCCGGATTGAATCCGGTCGATTATAAAACAGGACAAAACGGATCGCCGGCCTGGAGTTACCCTCATGTTCTGGGGCTGGATGCAGCAGGAATCATTGAAGAAACCGGTTCAGAAGTAACGGATGTTAAAAATGGGGACCGTGTCGTATTTCTTGCAGACATGACCCGAAAAGGTGCGTTTGCTGAATATATCGTAACAAAAGCACATACCGTTTCGGTCCTGCCGGAAGAAGTTTCATTCACAGACGCTGCAGCACTGCCGGTCGCTGCCTATACAGCTTACCAGGCATTGTTTTTCAAACTCCATATTCAAAAGGAAAAGTCGATTCTGATTCACGCAGGCGCAGGCGGAGTAGGCGGGTTTGCCATTCAGCTTGCGAAGTATGCAGGGTTAAAAGTTATTACAACAGCTTCAGAGAAAAATCATGATTATGTCAAACAGCTTGGAGCTGATTACGCGATTGATTATAAAAAGCAGGACTTTGTTGAGAAGGTAAAAGAGTATACAGATGGCTTGGGCGTGAACTATGTGCTGGATACGGTAGGCCGTGAAAATGCTACGAAATCCCTTGAGACTCTTGCGTATAATGGACATATCGCATTTATTGCAGGTCAGCCTGAAATGAATGAATCAATCTCATTTGCGCACCCGATCTCATTTCACCATGTAGCACTTGGCAGCGTTTACCAGTCAGGTAATTCTGATGAAGAAAAGTTACTTAAGACGATTGGTGATCATCTGGTTGAGCTGCTGGCTAAAGGTGAAATTGAAAGTCTGGTCAATCAGGTTATTTCGCTGGAAGAAGTACCTGCAGGACTTGAAGAGCTCGAGACCAGGAAAGTAAAGGGCAAAATTGTTGCAGAAATCCATTAAAGAAGACCGGGAGCGGAGGCTTCCGGTTTTATTTTGTAATGTAATACTATTGGGATTCGCGGAATATCATGTATAAGAGGTGATTTGCGTGGACTCAAAAGTACTGGCTGCAGCGATTGATGAAGTCACTGAAATTGCAAAAGGATTCGGTCTTGACTATTACCCGATGCGCTATGAGATCTGTCCTGCATCAGTCATATATACATTCGGTGCGTACGGAATGCCTGCGAGATTTTCCCACTGGAGCTTCGGAAAACAATATCATAAAATGAAAATGCAGTATGATCTTGGATTGAGTAAGATCTATGAACTTGTAATTAATACCAACCCGTGCTATGCCTTTTTACTTGATACAAATACACTGATACAAAATAAGTTGATTATTGCTCACGTCCTCGCTCACAGTGACTTCTTTAAAAACAACATCAGGTTCAGTCAGACAAACCGTGACATGATTAAACAAATGAGTGCTACATCTGAGCGGATCAAAGCTTATGAAAAAAAATACGGTATTAAAAAAGTAGAAGAATTTCTTAATGCGGTACTCGCAATTGAAGAGCATGTGGATCCACTGCTTTTTAAAGCAGTAGAACAGCAGTCAGATGACAGACAGATAAAGAAAACACCGGAACCATATAGTGATTTATGGGACGAAATGCCACAACAGGATGAAAAAGAAAAGAAAAAGAGATTCCCTCCCCAGCCTGAGAAAGATCTCATGCTTTTTATTCAGTCACACAGCAAAGAACTAGAAGAGTGGCAGAGAGATATTATGACGATGGTACGTGAAGAAATGCTGTATTTCTGGCCTCAGCTTGAAACAAAAATCCTAAATGAAGGCTGGGCAACTTACTGGCACCAGAAAATCATGAGGGAGCTGCCGCTGACTGAAGAGGAAACCATTGAATATGCAAAGCTTAACGCAAACGTTGTCCAGCCTTCTAAAACATCAATTAATCCATATTATCTTGGATTAAAACTGCTTCAGGATATTGAAAAAAAAGAAGCAGACCAACATGGTAAAGACGCGGGCAGAAAAAAACTTTTTGAAGTGAGAGAACTTGAGTCAGACCAGTCATTTATCAGAAATTACTTCACAAACGAGTTTTCACGACAGGAAGACCTTTATTTATTTCAGCAGTTCGGTAAAGATTATAAAATTACTGATAAGGATTTTGAAGCGGTCAGAGATGAATTGATCCAGTCCAGAGTAAATGGCGGATTTCCATGTTTATACGTTGAAGACGGTGATTACATGAAAAACGGTGAGCTCTATATTAGACACGCTTATGAAGGAAATGAACTTGATCTTCATTACCTTGAAAAAGTGCTTCATTATATCTATCAACTTTGGGGAAGAACAGTTCACTTTGAAACAGTGGTCAATCAGAAAACTTTTTGTTTTACATGCAGCGGCCGCGGGGTATATAAAAAACAGGTTGACTATACAACTTGAGCAGATCAATTGAAATGATCTGCTTTTTGTTTTAGTATTGTTCTGTATTCGAGATAAATGAAAATATGTATTTAGCATTGCAACTTATTAAAGTTAAATCATGTTTAGCACAGCAGTTGATTGTAGCGGAAGGGGACGACTCCAGCAGGAGAAGTCGGACAGGTGAGACCCCGCAGAGCGAAGCTCGAGGAGGTCCGATTGAATCGGAGCCAAAAGACGGCTCATGCGGAAAGCGTTCCCCTGAAGCGGAAATCAACTGCACGACTAAACAGAGACTAACATTATGTAATAATCATTTAAAAAGGAGTTTTTCATCATGAGAGTACTACTAGTCAAAGCAAACAACCGACCATCAGATCAATCAGTATCTGCAAAAATGCACGACCTGTTTTTAGAAGAAATTAAAAATAATGAAGAGATTACAATCGACCATGTCGATCTATATAACGAAGAACTTCCATACATTGGTCAGGACTTCCTGGCTGCACAGTTCAAGTCAGCGGAAAGCGCGCCATTGAATGAAAAAGAGGAGAATGTTCTGACAATCGCTAACAGTCATCTTGACCGTTTCAAGCAGGCGGATGTTGTAGTTTTCGCATTCCCGCTATGGAACTTTACGGTACCTGCAGTCCTTCACACGTACATGGACTATCTGTTCCGTTCAGGTGAGACATTCCGCTACACTGCAGAAGGTCCCCAGGGGCTTATGGGTGACAAGCGTGCAATCCTGCTGAATGCACGTGGCGGAGACTACTCAGCTCCAGCAATGCAGGGTGCTGAAATGAGTGTTAACTTTATCAAAAATGCACTTGGCTTCTTTGGTATCCAGCAGCAGACTGATGTCATTATTGAAGGACATAATCAGTATGTTGACCGCACAGAAGAAATTAAAGAACAGGGCTTCAAGCGCGTTGTTGAAGTTGCAAAAGACTTAAGTGCAGTAGCAGCACGATAATATATTCAAAAGCAGTTCCGTCTACTTTGCGGAACTGCTTTTATTTATGTGAAGCGATAGGTTATCATACTTTAAAAGGGGTGGGAGCATGGATTACATAAAAAACCTGAGACAGAAGATCGGACACGACCCGGTTAACCTGGTTGGTGTCACAGTAGTGGCATTCAATGATAAAGGTAATATTCTTCTGCAGAAACGGCCTGATGGTGTGTGGGGACTGCCCGGTGGACTGATTGAACTCGGTGAATCAACTGAAGCAGCTGCAAGAAGAGAAGTGAAAGAAGAGACTGGTATTGAAATCGGCACGCTTGAACTGGTGACTGTTTTGTCCGGAGAAGACTATTATGTAAAGCTGCCAAATGGTGATGAATTTTTTGCGGTAACTGTCGTTTACTATTCAAAAGATATCAGCGGCGAATTAACTGCAGATGGAATTGAAACAATAGAGACTGACTTCTTTCCGCCGAATGAACTTCCGGAAGGTATCAGTCCGAGAATTAAGAAGATGCTTAGAGATTCAGCAGATCATCTTTCGAACTTTGGGAAAAAGTAAAAGAAGCTTTCCGGCTCATCCGGAAGACTTCGTGTCGTTATAAAAGTGTATGAAGCATAACTGCCGCTATCCCAAGACTTAAGATAAAATAATTTTGAATACCGCCCGGCTTTTCCTCACGTGATGCAACCTCTTCCAAACGCTGAAGCAACTGATCTTTTTTCATCCAGATCCACTCCGTTCATCTGCAGGTAGTCTGATTATATACAAAAAAGTAAGCGCTTTCAATTATAAAATTGAATATTTAGTTAATTCGGGCTGTATGTTTTATCAAATAATAACCCCCTGATACGAACCGGTATCAGGGGGAGAGCGGATTAATGTCCTGAAGCTTTAGCGCCCGGCTGATCATATACTGAAAGCTGATCAACCAGCTCATTACTCTCTTCATTTAATCCTGTTAATTTAACTTTAACACCATTCTGCTGTAATTTAATTGCAACTTTATCAACTGCATGAATGGCTGAATCATCCCATAAATGCGCCTTTTTAAAATCAAAAATAACTGTATCGATCCCTTTAGTATCGTAATCAATTGCAGATACAAAATCAGTCACTGAAGCAAAGAAAATCTGACCGTCAACGCGGTAAGTAATCATTGAAGCGGCCTCGTCAATTTCTTTGTCGATGTGTACTTTAGAAATTTTTGCAGCAAAGAAAATCGCACTCAGAAGTACCCCTGCAAGTACACCGATTGATAAATCATGAGTAATCACAACTGTCGCAACAGTCACGATCATGACTGCAGCATCCGACCTTGGCACCTTATGGAGTCTCATTAGAGAGTTCCAGTCAAATGTACCGATAGATACCATAATCATGACACCAACGAGAACAGCCATCGGTATCTGTACAACAATATCAGTCAGAATCATAATCAACCCAAGCAGGACAATACCTGCAGTAAAAGAGGACAGACGACCGCGTCCACCTGACTTTACATTGATTACAGCCTGTCCAATCATCGCACAACCTGCCATACCGCCAAAGCATCCGGTAACCATATTCGCAATACCCTGACCTCGCGCTTCTTTATTCTTATCACTTGGTGTGTCAGTCATATCATCCACAATCTGAGCTGTAAGGAGAGACTCAAGCAGACCTACTATTGCAAGTGAAATTGAATAAGGTAGAATAATCATCAGTGTTTCAAATGTAAATGGCACATTTGGAATCAGGAAAGAAGGGAGGGTTTGTGAGATCGTTCCCATATCACCGACAGTTTTCGTTCCAACACCTGTAGCCATGACAAATCCAGTCACCACAATGATGGCAATCAATGGGGAAGGAATTGCCTTGAAAAACCTCGGTACAAGATAAATAATTGCAAGTGACACCGCCACTAATCCATACATAATCCACCCGGCACCTTCGAACTGTTCAAGCTGAGCCATAAAGATCAAAATTGCCAGTGCATTAACAAAACCGATCATAACCGAATTTGGAATAAAGCGCATCAGCTTCCCGAGCTTTAACACACCCATAATCAGCTGAATGAATCCGGTCAAAATGGTCGCAGCGAATAAATACTGTAGCCCGTGATCAGCAACGAGCGTGACCATTAGAAGAGCCATCGCACCAGTCGCACCAGAGATCATTCCAGGACGGCCTCCGATAAATGCAATGACAACAGCGATACAAAAAGCAGCATAAAGTCCAACCATCGGGTCAACACCTGCAATGATTGAGAAGGCAATGGCTTCAGGGATTAATGCAAGGGCCACAAGTATACCGGACATAATGTCCCCGCGCACGTTACCAAACCATTCCTGTTTATATTTAGTTAAATCCAATTTAATAATCTCTCCTTTAAATATATTTTTTCGACTTTTCACTCTCAGAAAAGTCAGGGTCCGTTTATAACGAGAAGAATTATAACATATTTTTATAGAATGAAAAATTTCATGTAAGCGTATTAAAGTCGTTAATAGTATTCTATACTCTTGAATGCTATGATTTAATAGACTGGTTCATAAAAATGACATGAATGAAATATTGACTGTCCATTTTTTTCAATACAAAAAGACTGCCCAATTGGACAGTCTCTGTAACTTACGATAATTTATATACTCTTGCTTCATAAGGCTTCAATACCACAGTTGTAGTATCGTCGTGTGCGGCTACAGGAAGGTTATTCAGCAGAAGGTGATCAAGGCTGATCTTAAAATCAAGATCCTCACAGATTGCATCTTTTGTTGAAAGATTAGTCAGTACAACAACTTTTTCATCCTCAAGCGTTCTCGTATACGCATAGATCTGATGGTGTTCAGGAAGAATCAGATCATAGATCCCGTAAGTGAAAATATCATGTTCTTTTTTCAGTGCAATCATTCGCTTATAGAAAGAAAGGACAGAGTTTTCATCTTTTAACTGATCTTCAACGTTAATATCTTTAAAGTTCGGGTTCACTTTCATCCATGGTGAACCTGTTGTAAATCCTGCATTACCTTCAGCAGACCACTGCATAGGTGTTCTGCTGTTGTCACGTGAAGATGCCCACAGAATGCGCATAATATCTTCATGCGCTACACCATCTTCACGGCGGATACGGTATAGGTTTTTCGCAGAGACATCATCATAGTCATCGATAGAATCAAACTGAACGTTTGTCATGCCGATTTCCTGACCCTGATAGATAAATGGCGTACCCTGCATCAGGAAGTACATCGCTGCCATAGATGTTGCACTTTCATACCAGAATTCATCATCATTACCCCAGGTTGATACAACACGCGGCTTATCATGGTTTTCAATAAACAATGCATTCCAGCCATTGTTTTCAAGACCTTTTTGCCATCTCGTCAATACTTTTTTCAGTTCAACAATATCAAGCTGAAGATTGGTTTCAGCATCCCAGAGACCGAGGTGTTCAAATTGGAATATCATATCCATTTTCCCTTTTTTCTCACCAACCCACAGGTCAGCTTCATCGATCGATACGCCATTGGCTTCGCCGACTGTCATAACGTCATACTGGCCGTATGTTTTTTCTTTGAACTCTTTTAAAAGAGGCTGGATACCTTTTTGGTTCATATGCATATCGAAAGAAGACACATATTTTTTCTCTTTAGGGTTTGGCATGTCAGGAAGTTTTTTGCGCTTTTTAATATGACTGACTGCATCAATTCTGAAGCCGTCAATCCCTTTATCAAGCCAGTAATTGACCTGGTCATAAATGGCCTGGCGTGCTTCAGAATTTTCCCAGTTCACATCCGGCTGCTTTGTAGAGAACACGTGAAGATAATACTGGTCGGTTTTCTCATCATATTCCCACGCAGATCCGCCAAAAATACTTTCCCAGTTATTCGGCTCAGCAATGGTTTTCCCTGATTTATCTTTCTTACCGTCGCGCCAGATGTACCAGTCACGCTTTGGACTGTCCTTAGACTCGCGGGATTCCACAAACCATTGGTGTTCATCACTCGTATGGTTCGGTACAAAATCGATAATTAATTTCATATCACGCTTATGCACTTCTCTCAATAAGGTATCAAAATCCTCCATTGTACCGAAGTCATCCATAATCGCCTGGTAATCAGAGATATCATAGCCGTTATCATCGTTAGGGGATTGATACATTGGACAAATCCAGATCACATCAATTCCAAGGTCTTTTACGTAGTCCAGACGCTGAACGATACCCTGCAGATCACCAATTCCATCACCATTCGAATCCTGAAAGCTTCTCGGATAGATCTGATAACCGACAGCTTCTTTCCACCATATTTTTTTCATCAGTACGGCACCTCCATATTTTATGCAATCGCTTGCACTAACAATCAAATAAAATGCTTTGTCTGCAGTGATTTTGTAAAGACTGCATTACAAAGCGTACATGTATTTCATTCACTTTTTATACCCATTTATTTTACCGTCTATAAAGGCATTACGCAATATTTATTTAAAATAAGCGTGCTGGCCGAGGCCTGCAGGCGGGAATACTGCAGTTGCCGGATAGAACGCTACAGCTGTTAGGCGAAATACTACAATTGCGAAGCGAAACACGACAGCTGCCAGACGAAACGTTACAACTGTTAAGCGAAACACGACAGCTGCCAGACGAAACGTTACAACTGTTAAGCGAAACACGACAGCTGCCAGACAAAACGCTACAACCGTCTACAAAAAACACTGAAATTAACACCAGAAATAAGTCCTTCAACATAAATAAAAGAAACCGCGCACATTTGCGCGGTTCACTCTACAAAGCTTCTGTTGTCCGTATGGATGCTGGAGCAGTTTCAACTTCAGTTGTAGAAATTTCTTCTTCAGACAGCTTCCATACTTCCAGATAAAGAATATGGTAGCCTTCTACATCGTTAACTCTGAACACATGGCCCTGTTCGTACAATTCATCGCCAACTTCAGCATTAAAGTTTCTTGTCATGAACCAGCCGCCGATCGTATCAACGTCTTCTTCATCAATTTCAATGTTCAGCAGTTCATTGACACTTTGAACAAGTACTTTTGAATCCAGAATAAAGTGATGTTCATTAATTTGCTGAACGTCCGGAATTTCATCAGCATCGAATTCATCCTGAATTTCTCCGACGATTTCTTCTATAATATCTTCCATCGTGACAAGGCCGGATGTTCCGCCGTATTCGTCAAGCAGAATTCCCATATGCATCCTGTCTCTCTGGAACTTATGAAGCAGTTCATGAATTGGAATACTGTCGATGACCTGAATAATCGGGTGTGTAAACTCAGAAACAGGACGCTTGCCGTTATTCTGATCCTCAATAAACGCTGTCATCAATTCTTTCATATTAATCATACCGATAATATTATCGCGGTCACCGTCTTCAGTTACCGGATAACGTGTATACTGCTCTTCTTTCATGACTTCAAATACTTCAAGCAGCGTAAGGCCGCTGTCTACACTTGCAATTTCTGTTCTTGGTACCATGATTTCTTTCGCAACACGCTCATCAAATTCAAAAATCTTATTTACGAATTTGTACTCTGACTGATTAATCTCACCGCTCTTTAAGCTTTCAGATAAAATCATGCGTAGTTCTTCTTCAGAATGAGCCATATCATTGGACGTCGAGTGCTTTAATCCAAGTGCTCTTGTCAAAAGACGGGCTGAACCATTCAGGAATCTGATGAAAGGATAAAGAATGCGATAAAACCAGAGTAGAGGTGTTGCAACCATGAGTGTAATTTTTTCTGCCTGCTGTATCGCAATAATCTTGGGAGAAAGCTCTCCAATCACAACATGTAAAAACGTAATCAGTGAAAAAGCAGCTGCAAATGAGAAAATTGAAATCCATGAAGCCTCAATGCCTGTAAAGAGCGGTGCAATCATGTGTGCGATTGTCGGTCCGCCAATCCATCCGAGTGCCAGCGCTGAAACTGTGATTCCAAGCTGACAGGCAGATAAATATTCATCAAGATTATCAGTGATCTTTTTTGCCCTTGCTGCCCCGGGATGACCTTCCTCAAGTAACTGGTCAATCCGTGTGGATCTCACCTTTACAATCGAAAATTCAGAAACCACGAAAAATGCAGTACATGCAAGTAAAACAACGACCAAAATTAAATTGTCTATCTCCAATGATGCGAGAGCATTCCAGTCTGTTCAGGAAGCTCTCTTCCACCTCCTGTAAATGTTAGTGTGTAAGCATCAGAGATCGTCCGTGCAGAACGAAGGTTCTTCAGGGGACTCACTCTGAGCTTTTATGCCATTGACAAAACGGACCGCTATACAGTTCAGGTTCATAACCCCATCAGATTTCCTCCATTCTCAAGTTTATTGCCTATATTCTACCACAGTCAGCAAAATTTTTACCACTGAATTTCATTTAAGCTACATCGTGTCCAAGCACGGCCTGATAGATTCTGAACCACTGGTGGGCATCCATATTGAACGATTGGGCACCTGCAGCAGAACGGATTCTGTCAATTTTACCTGTTCCTGCGACCACAGAAATGTTTGCCGGATGGGCATATAACCATGCATAAATGACTTCATCCAACTGTGAAGTGCCGATTTCCTGACCGACTTCATTTAATGCCTCGCGTATTCTTACCGCTTTTTCATCAGTCCCCGTCAGAATCTTTCCCCCTGCAAGAGGAGACCAGGCCATTGGCGGTGTCTTTTTTTCAAGTGAAAGATCGACTGTGCCATCTTCAAAGTTCTCAAGGTTATATGGACTAAGCTCAATTTGATTTGTAAGCAGTGGCTGATCTATATAGCTTTCAAGCATGTTGAACTGGCTTCTTTTAAAGTTTGATACGCCAAAGTGTCTGACTTTTCCTGACCGGTGAAGCTCATCGAAAGCTGCCGCAGTTTCTTCAGGGTTCATGAAAGGATCCGGTCTGTGGATCAGTAGCAGATCGATTGTATCAGTTGAAAGGTTTATAAGTGACTGTTCAACTGATGAGATAATATGCGCTTTACCCGTATTGTAATGATGACTTCTATGGGCAGGGCGGTTAGGGGACTCAAGAACAATCCCGCATTTCGTTACAAGCTCCATTTTTTCACGCAGTGACGGCTCGAGTGCAAGTGCCTCTCCAAAAAGCGCTTCGCACTGATAACTTCCATAGATATCTGCATGGTCAAATGTCGTAATCCCAGTATCGAGCACTTCTTTGATCAGGGAGAGACGTTCTGATTTTGACAGGTTCCATCCTGACAGGTGCATCAGTCCGTGAACAGTTTTTGAAATCGAAAAATCCGATGCTAGTTGTACTCTTTGCATAATAAAATCCTCCATTTATGAATAAGTGGATAGCAATGTGAAGATGATGAATATAATTGCGATCATCCTGATTACCAGTTCTTCGGCAGTTACACCGATCATATAGAGTGCCAGGATCAATAATGCACTTTTGATCAGTTCGGCTTTTCCAGGCTTTGAAACAGATAAAATTGACAGCAGGATAAACAGCGGAAGTATGTATAAGAGCGCTGCAGAGACAGCAGGAGTAGTGATGAGTAAAGGAATCAGTACCATCAGAATGACTACTCTGGTTTTCTTCATCAGTCGGCCCTCCTGCTTTCGCAAAACAAGTTTCTATACTGTATGATAATATCATACAAATTCAATCATCATAAACAACTGGAGGGTGAAAGTATGAGTTTTACATTCAGCAGGGAGGAAGCTGTGGAGTTTGATCAGCATGATGAACTCTCCGCATTTCGTGATCAATTTTACATAAAAGATGGCCAATATTATTTAGATGGAAATTCACTCGGGCTTTTATCCAAAAAAGCTGAACAGTCAGTACTGAGTTTGCTTGACAGCTGGAAGAGCTATGGCATTGAAGGGTGGATGGAAGGTGAACATCCATGGTTTACACTATCTGAGCAGCTCGGTGAAAAAACGGCGCCGCTGATTGGTGCAAAACCAGCTGAAGTGATTGTAACAGGTTCTATTACAGTCAATCTTCATCAAATGCTTTCAACTTTTTATCAGCCTGAAGGAAAAAGAACGAAAATTGCAGCAGATGAACTGAATTTCCCTTCTGATATTTATACGCTTCAAAGTCAGATCAAGTTAAAAGGCCTTAACCCGGATACAGAACTTATTAAAGCTGCTTCTGATAATGGTACAACTTTATCAATTGAGGAAATTGATCGTGTATTAACGGATGAGGTTGCTGTTTTACTATTGCCTTCTGTTCTATACCGGAGCGGGCAGCTGCTGCCTATGAAAGAACTGACAAAGCGCGCTCATGAAAAAGGCATTATTGTCGGTTTTGATCTTGCGCATTCAATCGGTGCTGTGCCGCATGAGCTTCATGATTGGGACGTTGACTTTGCAGTATGGTGTAATTATAAGTACATGAATAATGGGCCCGGGGGAACAGGCGGACTGTTCATACACGAGAAACATCATGACAGACTGCCTGGATTAAAAGGGTGGTTCGGTTCAAATAAAGAGAAACAGTTTGATATGGCTCATACATTTACAAAAGCTGATGGTGCAGGGGCATACCAGATCGGCACGCCGAATATTTTATCAACTGCCCCGCTGATTGGCAGCCTTGAATTGTTTGAAGAAGCAGGTATTCATAATCTGAGGAAAAAATCGTTGCATCAGACGCAGTATATGGCTGATTTCTTTGAGCAAAAGCTGAGGTCATTTGGTATGAAAAAAGTGACACCTTCTGCTGATGAAGAACGTGGAGGGCACATTGCACTTCAGCACCCTTATGCAGCAGGCATTTGCAAAGCGATGAAGGCAGATGGAATTATTCCGGATTTCAGAGCGCCTGACATTATCAGACTGGCACCTGCAGCATTTTATACAAGTTATCAGGATCTATATGAAGCCATGCAGAAGATACAGAAAATCATGGTAACAGAAGATTATAAGAACTATTCGAATGAAAGAAATGTCATTGCGTAAGGAGGGGAAGCAGATGAAACTGATCGACATTTCAATGACGCTAAGCAAAGAGACGCCAAACTGGCCGGGAGATACACCTTTTCACTATGAAATCGCATGGCCGATGGCAGAAAGCGGGTCTGTTAATGTAGGGAAAATCGAAGCAAGTACTCATATCGGCACACATATAGATGCCCCTTTTCACTATGACGATGCGGGACAGAAAACAGATGAACTGGACTTAAACAGGTATTTTGCCAAGGCTGCTGTGATCGATTGTACAGGTCTGTCAGAGATTAAAAAAGATCATATTAACTTTAAGGGTGAAGCAGTCACTGCTGTCCTGTTTAAAACATGCGCGTGGCAGAATCGTCAGGTCTTCCCGGAGAGTATTCCTGTACTCGGTACTGAGGTACCTGCTTATCTGAAAGAACAGGGCATTAACCTGATTGGTGTTGATCTGCCTTCTGTTGATCATCTTGAGAGTAAGGAGCTGCCTGTTCATCACGCACTGTATGCGCAGCATATCAATATATTAGAGGGAATTGTACTCGATGAAGTGGAGGCAGGGATGTATCAGCTGATCGCTATGCCATTGAAAATTAAAGGCGGGGACGGCAGTCCGGTACGTGCAGTACTCATTTCAGAAAAGTAGAAAAAAGCCCCCACTGCTGATATGCAGGTGGGGGTTACACAGCTGATGCTGAAAGATCTTTTTCAAGCTCGCGGATTTTAAGTGCAATTTCATCACATATTTCCTGAAACATCGCCCACTTTGTAAAAGGATCAGTTGCTCTTTTTGCAGGGTTAACGATATTCCAGTTAATTACTTTGTCGGAAAATGACGGGTGAATACTAATTTCCTCGTCTA
This sequence comes from Jeotgalibacillus terrae, assembly GCF_016908195.1. Classification (GTDB taxonomy): domain Bacteria; phylum Bacillota; class Bacilli; order Bacillales; family Jeotgalibacillaceae; genus Jeotgalibacillus; species Jeotgalibacillus terrae. The sequence continues at coordinate 2,029 of NZ_JAFBDK010000025.1, read as the reverse complement.
TTTCCGGATCCTGTATCAGGACAATCACATCCGCGTTCCTGAGGTCGCTTTCACTTATGCGATACGGTGTAATCGATGCTATATCTATACTGATTTCTTGCATTGCCTGTAAAGTGAAAGGATTTTTTCTGGCGTCGGTCCATCCTGCACTCTTAAAAACAGTGCCGGGAATATAAAGTCTTGAAGCCCATCCTTCAGCGATTGAGCTGCGTTCATGGTTTGCTGATATAAAGTAAATGTATCGATCTGCCATACGAACAGCTCCTTTCATTTTTCAACGCTTTCATAATTCACTATACCCATCTTTAATTAAATATATGCACATAGACCTGTTTTCCGGCGCATTATTTGATTTCTGTGCGGTTAGCAGGTAAATTGATTTGGGTATAGAGTAAAAACGGAATGCTTAAAAATATGAGGATGGAGGACGCTGTATGAAACTTAATCTGACAGCTAAGATAATAATAGGGTTAGTACTTGGTATTATCGTAGGCCTATTATTAAATATATTCGCGCCTGATCTGTTTAGTACATTAAATACATACTTATTCAATCCGCTCGGGGAAATATTCCTTGGATTAATCAATATGCTTGTTGTGCCAATTGTTTTCTTTTCGCTGGTACTCGGTGTGGCCGGGCTTGGCGATACGAAAAAACTTGGCAGAATGGGTGTAAAAACAATCCTGACTTTCCTGACCACGACTGCAATTGCAATTACCATCGGACTGACACTTGCAACGGTCATTCAGCCGGGCAGTGATTCACTATTTACCCAGGAAGAAAAGGATGCTGCAACTTTTGAAGAAGAGGAATCACCTTCAGTTGGAGAGACTTTATTGAATATCATTCCTGAAAATCCGGTCATGGCAATGGCGGAAGGAAATATGCTGCAGATTATCGCATTTGCTATTTTTATCGGATTTGCCCTTACGGTACTTGGAGATAAGACAAAAGGTGTCTATCAGCTTTTTGAACAGGGGAATGACATTATGATGTTCCTCGTTGGAATTGTGATGAAGTTTGCGCCGTATGGAACATTTGGCCTGATTGCGTCAGCTCTTGGGGAAGCGGGGCTGGATTCCCTTCAGAGTATTTTGATGTATGTACTGGTTGTGCTGCTGGCACTATTGATTCATGCAGCAGTAACTTACAGTTTTATCATTGCATTTCTTGCTAAAAAGAGCCCGATCTGGTTCTACAAAAACTTTTTCCCTGCAATGACTGTCGGCTTTAGTACATCTTCAAGTAATGCAACACTGCCGATTTCAATGGAAACTGCACAGAAAGAACTGAAAGTATCTAAAACTGCAAGTTCATTCGTTCAGCCCCTGGGTGCGACAATTAACATGGATGGAACAGCCATTATGCAGGGGGTAGCAACAATCTTCATCGCCCAGGTGTATGCTGTAGATCTGTCATTTGTAGAACTGTTAACGGTCGTATTGACTGCTGTGCTTGCGAGTATCGGAACTGCCGGGGTGCCGGGTGTCGGAATGATCCTTCTTGCTATGGTACTCTCACAGGTAGGTCTTCCTGTCGCTGGTATTGGTCTGATTATCGGAATCGACAGACTGCTTGATATGACAAGAACAGCGATTAATATTTCCGGTGACGCTGCAGTTGCACTATTCGTATCGGAATCAGAAAAAAAGAGAAAAATTAAAGAACAGCGCGGTGAAGCGTAATTCACAATATCTCCACTCGCATTTTGTGTGAAAGATTGTATACTAAAAGCAAGATGAAAAGAAGGGGTAGAGTACAATGAACCTCGGATTTGGAGAAATACTCATTATACTATTTGCAGCGCTTATCGTGTTTGGTCCGTCAAAACTGCCGGAGCTTGGCAGAACAGCCGGTAAAACACTTTATGAATTTAAAAAAGGGTTGAATTCAGTTACGAAAAATGAACAGCCTAAAAAACCGTCCGGGGAGTAATGATATGCTCCCCTCTAAGTAGACAGATTAAAAACAAAAATCTGTTTGCCTAGGGGGGAGCTTTTCTATGTCTTATAAACGTTATTCTCTTGAG
>NZ_JAFBDK010000024.1 GCF_016908195.1 Jeotgalibacillus terrae | reverse complement strand
AGCTTAAGCTTCAAATGAAAGATTAAAAAATATCGATTTTAGAGAACAGGCGCTTTATTGGCTTTTTTAAAAAGAGCAATTATGAAATCGATTCAATTTATTAAAAATGATAAAAAGAGTGATCCGAACTAGATACAAAATTTTTAACCCAACAAACAATTTAATGTTTAAATTCACCAAAAAAAGATTTTGTGCATTATATAAGCAATCTTGAAAATAGAGTTTATTGAAGTAATTATTATAAATCCTAGAACATCATGTTCGTTAATACATCAAACCAATAAAGGTATTTATTTCATATTCATAACCTTCGAAAAATGAAATCAATAATTCCTTTTAGCATTTTATATATCTGCAATAAAAATATACCTACCTGAATTATCTTCTAGGGAATTCACAGATTTAAAACCACATTTTAGTAACATTTGCTTAATTTCACTTGTTTCGTAACATCTTTCTAAAATTGTATTTTCTTTTAATATAGTGTCATTCTGAAGTGATAAAACTTTAATATTCATACTTGCAATGTCAGGTTTAACTGGGAACTTAGTTTTTATGGAGATTCTATATTGATCTTCTATTATTTCGAATTCATTGTTCCAATAATCATTAAAGTTTCTGTAAGTGTTTACATCAAATATAAATTTTCCACCTTCAGTCAAACTATTATAAACATTTTTAAAAACTATTAATAATTCCTCATTTTTTGTAATGTGATTTATACTATCAAATAAACATGTAATCATTTTATATTCATTTGGAAAGTTAAAATCTCTTATGTCTTTAACTAAAAACTCTACATTAGGATTATTCACTTTTGCCACATTAATCATTTCTTCTGAACCATCTAACCCTGTAACATTATAACCTTCATTCCATAACTTTCTTATAAATTGCCCAGTTCCACAACATATATCCAATATTTTCTCATCTGGAAATGCAAATTCATCGTAGTGCTTTTTAATTAGTGGGTATAGGCCTTCATAAAAATCTCCCCAATGCTTGTCATAAAATTCCGCTAAAAAATTATATTCAGAATATGTATCACTTCTGAGTTCAAATTTAGTAGGTCTGGAAGTCATATTTTTTGATTTTTTGACTAAGTGACTTAAAGTAATCTCTTTTTCATCTTCCAATTTATTTGTTGAAATATACTCTGTGATTTTAAGAAATAAACTTTCACTTACAAATGATATATAATTTTCTTCATTATCTACTAAGACAAACTTCTCCTCTAAACGAAAAAAAATCCAATTATTCTCAAAGAAATAGTTGTTTATATTTGTATAATCCACAGTTTTAACCTCGATATCCTATAGTCATATGGTATAAAATTATATTTTTAACATTTGGTAAATTCAAAGTGTTTAAAACCTCTTTATCTTTTATTGCTGGGGTCATAAACGTACCAATATTATCTTCTGTACATGATATACAAATTCTTTGTGCCACAGAGCCAAGCTTTATAAATTCCATTTCATAGTTTGATGGGTCTGATGTATCGATACATGATTTAATCCAAACATCTACTGAACCGGTCCCAGCCCACTCTTGTCCAATTATAAGTTCTCGAACCTGCTCTGGAGATATATGTTCGCCCAACCTAGTAAGGCTGTTATTTTTCCAGCTATATAAACCTGGAATTATCCCTTCAGAATTTTTAACATTAATTATTAGCTCAGTGGTTTGATCATCTTTAGGAATAGCTTCATTAATAATTCTATTTAATTGATCTGTCGGTATTGGATGATTAATAAAATTTCGAGTAGTTCTTCTTTCAAAGTTCTTTTCAATATTTGAAATAATAGGATCTAATCTATATGAAGATATTTTTTTATTTTTAGAATTGATAACTTCGCAATGCACCAGGAAATTTAAATACCAATTATGGCTACTCCACTGGAACACCTCTTTATACATACTTTTCGCAACTTTTTCAGGCAATAAAAAATTTAAATCAGTTAAAATATCTATATTATTTTTTTTGACTAAAAATTCTTTAAATATACCTTTATCAGTTATATCTCGGTCTCCCCTTCTTGAAGGTAGACAATGGGTTAATATTTCAAAATCTTTATAGCTAATTTCATTGGCAACTATTTTGGGCCACAACGAATTACAAATTAATTTTCCATCTTCAAATGTAAAATAAATGCTCGGATTAGTTAAGTACCTACCTTCTTGTTGAAACCCTTTAAGTTCTTTTGCTGAATCATGTGTTGTTTTTTCATGATTTTTCATAGAAATAGTTAAGCTACATATTTCTGGTTCTTTCATCCATTCAAATTCAGAAGTATGATTTTTTGTGGTTATGCTTGGTGTGATTTTTGTATAGAACCCATTAAATTCACAAATCTGTCTTATATTTTCAATCAGGTGACCTGCGTCTAACAAAACAGCACGAAATGATCTGATTTCTCTATATCTCCACATGGGTCTATCAACTCTTGCTCTTATAAGTATTTTAAAAGTATCATCATCAGAATTTTCTGACTCTAAGACGTATTCGTCATTTAATACTAACTTGTGGTTTTCTTGATCATAAGTATAAACTCCCTTATCAAGTGTTCCTACAGCTTTATTTAGGAAAACTACGCCTTCAATGGGATGTTTTCCTCCACCTGAAGGACTTAACTTTTGCACCATAATATTAGGAGATTTTCCTTTAATTTTGATTGGACCAAAAACACTTTTTAGCAATACAGAAATAAATTTTTCTGATATCTTTTTCTCATCGATTTTTAAACTTTCCAAGGATGTCTCAGGCATCTCATAAGCCAAGCCATTTCGCTTAGTAAACACGGGGGGATGCTCCCACAGTTTCGCATAGTGATCCATAGTTTCATGGTCCTTTTGTAACCATTCATTATCATTGTAATCTCTAAAAGGAAAATCAAAAACTGCATTATGATATTTTTCAACGAAAGTTGAGCTTTTAAAGTTTTCTATGAAGCCATCAAATTCTATAAAAATACCTTTTTCAATAAGTGTTTCAATATTTCTTTCTTTAATATCTTTCAAAGTGAGAGTATTTTTAGAATTGTCAGTAAGTAGCGGGACGATGTCAGGAAGACGATCTTTTCCAACAGCTAACAAAGCTTGTTTTGTTAATGGATTATAAATCACCCATTTTCCGGGACCTGCATAGGAAGGTGAATAAAGCTTACTTTGTATGATCATTAGGTTGGGGTTTATTATGTATTCTTTTTCTTTAACAACAGACAGCATATTATGCCTCCTTAAAATCTGAAATAGCTTAAATATACTATTAATGTAAACTTCGCAAGTGATTAATTTTAAACTAACTTTGTAGAACAAGTTTGAATTTTAACAGTCACTACATTTTCTTTTAATTGTTTAACACCTAGCTAGTTGTTATGGTTGAAAGCTTTTTATAAATTTCAAGCTAAAGTTAATTTTATTTTATATATTTTTAAAGGCTGCTAATTACATATAATGTAATTAGCAGCCTTTAAAAAATTAATGTAATTATCGGTCAATTGGCTTGCCAAATTCAGTTCTCGGTGTTCCACTTTGAAGCATTGCTGGGGCCATGTTAGGGATATCTTCAAGGAATTCATCACCAGTAGGTATAATAAATGTCAAATAATTATCATTCATTTCCATCATTTCTTCAATTGACTTAACTTCATATTCTTTTAGTTGATCTGAAGTTAAATAGTATTGTTCATTTCCCTTAGGGAATTTGATCAAAACTGATGGATTTTCGGTAATTTGGACAAATTCAACTTCATCAACGAAATTACCATCTGGAATTAAAAATGTCATTGTATTATCCATATTCTCTTTTTTGTTTTTTACTAAGTGTGTTCGTAATTCTTCTGATTGAATATAATATCTATTCAAAGTCTTAGAATCTTGAATTAACAAATTTGGTAATTGCTTAAAGATTAATTCCTTTTCTGTAGATAATTGTTTTGCTAAATTCATATTATTACCACTCCTTTTCCTTAATTAGATAAAACTTACCACATTAGGTATAGATTGGTCAAATCGAATTTTAAAATTTCTAAAAATTATATTATTTAAAATAAATAAATGCTATCTGAATTTGGAGAATGTCACGTGGTATGACAATTACAGAATTAGCTGAAAAGGTGGGAGTAACAAAGCAATCCATATCACAATATGAATTAGGTCAGTCCACTCCAAAAGCTGAAACCCTAATGTACTTAGTTAACACCTTGGATTTCCCTAAAGTATACTTTTACGGAAAGGATGAGGATGAAGCAACTGGAAATACGTTTTTCAGAGCTTCTTCACGAACATCCCAAAACTAAAAGAAATGCAACGAATTCGAGTAAAGTGGGTCGCTAAGATCCACTCATATTTAGAACAATTTATCGACTTTCCAGAATTAAACCTTCCGGATACTACAAGGTTTGAAGATAAAGAATGTGACAATTTAACGATCGAAGAACTGGCACTTTTAACAAGGAATTATTGGGAATTAGGAGATAAACCGATTTCAAACATGGTTAATTTACTCGAGAAACATGGGATTGTGGTTACTGCACTTGAAATAAATGATAATAAGATTGATGCATTTTGCCAGACCAGAGAGAAACGTACGATAATTATTCTTGGAGATGATAAAAAATCTGCTGCAAGAAGAAATTTTGATTGTGCTCATGAATTAGGACATTTGTTAATGCATCGGCACATTATTGATGACCAAGAACAATTATCCAGAGAAGAATTGAAACGTATGGAGGCTCAGGCTGACCGTTTTGCTTCTGCATTCTTATTGCCTCAAGAAGCATTTATAAGAATGGTAGTATCACCTAAGCTGGAGCATTTTAAAGACTTAAAAAGATATTGGAAAGTATCTATGGCGGCTATGATTCGCAGATGTTATGACCTGGATTATATTAGCGAAAATCAGTATAAGTATCTAAATAAACAAATGGCTTTTCGGAAAATGAAAAAGAAAGAACCTCTTGATGATGTTTTACATGTTCCTTCCCCTACTTTATTATCAAGAGCTATTGAAATGATCTTAGAACATGGGCTAAAAACTGAAGAAGAGTTGATTATTGATTTGCAATTGCCACAGAAAGATATAGAAATGCTTTCTACTCTAAAGCCGGGAAGGTTAAATCCTAAATCTAGAAACAATAATGATCAAGTGGCGACTATCAGTCTGAAAGAAAAGGGTTAAAAGTTTCTGTGTGGAGGATAAATATTTCATTCTTAATTGCCATATACGACATGTTGTGAAAAAGAGGTGTTCAGATGTACTACAATGACGGAAAATCAGAAGAGCAGCTGCAAAAAGAGATCGAATTCATTATCAATAGCTTCAAAGAAGTGGGTATTATTATGGAAAACAAAGTAAAGACTCCAATGGATGGTGAATATTCTGCGGTTATTGGCCAGACGAGAAAGCGGCTAACTGTAAGGTTAAAGAAATAATTTATGGAATGGAAGATAAAGTTATTACTATACATCAATAGATGAAAGAGCACATTTGATTATTAAATGAATTCCAGATTTTGAAATCTAATTAAAGCACAAAGGAAAAATCTCGATAGATGATGAGTATTCTGTAGTGATTAGGGATTTGAATGAAACACTCTTTTAGAAAGTTATTGAGAAAAACTTTTCAGTGCTCCGCTAGTCATTAAATATGAAAAATTCGAAGAGATTCGATCAAATAAATAGATATTGGCATTATGCATAATTGGATCTGTCCGAACTATATTAACTTTTAATAATACTTGAGAAGTACGGGCAGAAATATCATTAACTTTAGCCATTTGAGTGTATAATAGTTGCGTTTACTGTAAGCACAAAAATGCTGATATATCAGTAGAAGAGTAGCTTAAATGCTAGTACACTGGTACTACCCTATTTGTTAGTTATGGCCAACTAACAAATAGGGTCTTTTTTAAAAAATTTTAATTACCATTTAAGTCATTTAATCGATTACTAGCTAGTGTAGAATTTTGAAAGCGGACTACTTTGAAGTAAGCGATATTTCAGTAAATTTGAGATTATTTAAGGTTTTCGATTTGAAATAAATTGAAATAATTTATGATATATAAAGAACCTTGTAGCTAATTGATTATATAGTTTAATTTGAAAAAATTCATGAATATTTGAATTTCAAATATTCATGAATAATCTTAACTATATTAAGCAAAAAATAAACAAGTGGTTTTGATAATGCCAAAATCATAGACATCCCTTTGCGATTCATATCAGTTTGGTGGAGGCATCTTTATTATTCTTTTCATTTACACACGTTTTCGAGTCAATTTATGAAGAGAATTATCTAGAACACTAAACTACTTAAATTACTGTATTAGTAAGGAAAAAACGGATCCGTTTTAGTTGATGAAAAAATGGTGTTTTTTAAACTGATTTTGAGCAGTTAAGAGGGATACTGTTTAATATATTGTTTGATTCACTGCCCGTTTGCTTTAACTATTCAAGCGTTATACAAGTGATACAAATACACTTACATCAACTACCAGGTCAAATGTGAGTATATGTTTGAATCATGCAAGTATGATAGCTTTATTTACTCAAACACACTTTTTGTTCTATGTTTGAGTAACGTTTGATTTATTTAAGCAGATTGTTTGTAGAATGGATTACTTTATCTTCAGTAAAAATATGCACCTGTCTTTTTTTCACCAATTTTAATAAAATGTTGGCCTGATCTTAGGAGGGACCAATTAATTTTCAAACAGGTTATTTTTTCTTTTTCTTTTTTTTCAAAGCTTTTCTCTCTCGTTCAATTACTAAAGAGCCCGCAGAAAGAGATAGCTTATCAGAAATATTGTGCTTAATTTAATCTAAATAGACTGAATTTAATGGGATTTAATAAATTAAAGAATTTAAATCATTACGATAAGTGGGAACGTTAGTAAAGCTAGTAGACCTACTAGCTTTTTAAAAAGAAAATTAGTCAAAAAGTAGTTAGTACCCGTTAACTAGCTATTTTTCCACTCTGAACCCTTGATGTAGCAAGGTTTTTATTGAAGACACTTGATGAAACTATCCACTGCACAGATTTTCTTTTTCACTGCATTTCTTTATTTTTTTGTTCCTCATAAAAATTTATTTTTTCATGGGAACTTTTCAGCCACATTTATTTGGTATTTAGACGAGCTATTAAATTTTTTGATCAAATTTATAGTATGTTTCTATAGTTACCTCATTTACATCCCACATAAAATCGACCATATTTTTGGTATCTCTTTTGAATTGTTTTTTATTAGTTTTCAAACTAATGTCTTACGCTGCAGCTTTTGTAGTTAGCAGTAAACTATCACTCTTTTCAAAGCTTCAATGTCATTTTTACTAATAGTTTAAATATAATTTCATAATGAAAAACTTGTTTATTTTAGGAAGAATCCTCTATAACAACCATCAACCCTTTGTATTTTCTGACGTTTAAATTAAAGCTTCCTACTAAAAATTACTTAGAATAAATCTAAAAGATATAAATAAGAAATCTAAAAGATTTAGAAAAACAATATGAATATGACATCAATCAAAAAGAAATCAAATAGGATGCTTTTTGATTTCTTTTTAATGGGAAGTGTCAGGAAAATGCGGATTTACAACGCTAAAAACATTTTTAACAACGTTAAGAAAATTTCAATGGCCTTAATGTATATAAAGAAACCATTTTCTCGGAATTAAAATGGTATTCTCCTAGCAAATTAATATGTTCCCGACCTAGAGGCGACATATGGTGCAATAATTCTTCATTAAAACTACTAGACTGTTTTTGATACTAAACTGCTTTTGTGAGATGTAACGTATTCCAGATACTAATGACATTGATAATTATGTTTAAAGCACTGGCCCTTTGAAGCTGATGCTGTAAGGTTTGCTCCCTAAGCTCTCCTCGTTTTCCGAAGAAAATAGCTCTTGCCAGTCCATTCATGGCTTCTCCTTTATTCAATTCTCTTTGTATTTTTCTTCTTAATGATTCATTTAAAATGTAAGTAAGAATAAAGATTGTTTTTTCTATTCGCTTCATTTCGCGTAAGGCTTTAGCTAAGACCAATTGATTCACCAGATCCTTCTAACGTAAGTAAATCTTCAACCAAGTTATACATAGCTGTTGATTCGCACATACCAGACATGCCACACTAAAGGCTGCGTGATAACGTAAAAACGCTAAATCATTATCACAGACTGCCTTTGTCTGTGATAATAAAAATCCCCAAGTGAAAGAAGCTTCTTTCACTTCTTTTGGTAATGGTGTAGGACTCATTTTCAACTGGTTTAATTTAATATTTTGAACGCGCTCGTTGGGAAGCCTCATCATAGCGGCCATTTCTTCTGTCCCAGGTACCACCCGTTTCTTCATACGCTCCATAGAATAAATTCTTTTACTGTATTCCCAACGAAAAAGAGGACGGAATGTGCGAAACCACCACCATCCCCGAGCTCTTAAACTATTCACATGGCCACTGGAGAATGTTCCGATGGATCCCTTTGCACTTTTTATTAAATCTTTAGCGTCTGTCTGATCTCTGCCAAAGGCTACAACACGCATTTTCAGCCTCGATAAAATCCGAGTAGATTTCACTTCTATAACGGATAAATAAAATTCATTATCTTTATCAAGCGTCTCATCATAATCTCTTTCTCGATACAACTGACGAACTCTCCAGAAAACATTCTCAACTAATAAAATCTGCTCAAAAATTCAAATTTCTAAAACCCATCCCCCAATAAACCCACGATCACTATCCCACAACTTACACTCTTCCACTCATAAATAACCTCAATCCCTAACTGTTCACAACCTCTAACCAATCTTTCTTAGCTATCTCTTCTACTCACTCATACTATTTACACGACTAACTAACACTTCTGCTATACAAAGTCTCTGACTTACTACTAACTACAAACTCCTAACACACTTCAACCCCACCACCAATATCTACCACAATACAAGAGTAACTAAAATGGAAAGATTTCGTAAGACAAAGAAAGACCATAGCTACAAAGTATTCGAAAGAATAAATAAGTAACACTAAGGAATTTCTCTTCCGATCAAATACAAAATAGGCGTAGCCCAAAAATAACGATAGGGGGAAAGAGCTTGTGAGAGACCAAAAAAAGTCCCCCCCACCACCTGATCTATAAATGTATTTGAATCGAGCCCATTAATTTTAGACTTAGTTTTTCTCCTGAAAGGAACAACTTTATAGTCTTTTTTAAGTGTTAAATATGTAACCGCAGCTCTTCCTTTCCCCTCAACCTTCTTTGAAATAATTCCAATTTGCACGAGGTAATCAATTACTTTTTTAAAGGTTGAATAAGGAATAGAAATTGACCGATCTGAAGATGATGTAATTGCTTGAGCAATCTTTCTTTGTGCAGCACAAACTTGGCCACCTTGTTTTTTTAGGTAGCGAATAATGTCTTTCTCCCACTCATCAAAATGACTATATTTTCTCTCTTCACGTGGTTTAGCTTCATCCCACACTTTATAAGTAAAAGCTAAGCCGGATAATGTTCTAATCCAATATGCAGAAGGTCCAAGTGGTGCACTTTTTTTAAAAGCACTTTTCACTTTTCGTTTAACATCCAGCTGCGTCATAGCAGGTTGGTTTTTCTTATTCCAGTCATGTAGGCTGCTTTCAGTTTCACTTTCTGAATATCCTGATGCTTTAAATGCTAAAGCGAGCGTATAGCAAGTATTATCTCTCTGACCTTTCGAAACGCCTTGTAACAGCCTTTGAATGGCAGCATGCTGAAGAAGATTTGCAGCATCTGCGCAAATCGACTTTTTCTCTTCTGTCTGTTCTTCAATATGTATAGAAAACCAATTACATAAATCATCAAAGGAAACGCGGTTGTCACTTTGATAGATAGTGTTTTGATGTGTAGGGATTCTAAACCAACGTTCTGCTCCTACAGCTTGAGGATCTCCATTCACTGCTTCTGCGATAGTTTGTTGAATACGCCTATAGTGCTCTGTCACTTTCGGCAATGCTCTTTTAGCCTGGCTAAAATACCAATAAACGTGAAACCCTCCAGAAGGAGTAGAAACAATTAGAGAAGGACCTGGAAGACCTGTGTTTGTGATAAGGTCTAGTACATCCGGTAAGATTAACCCTTCATTTTGTCCATTCTTCACGTCAATATCAATCACCATAGCATTCAGCCAGCGAAGTGCTCCGGCATGTCTTTGATCTCTACGATAAAAGGTATTAGGTGTGTAATAAGTGAAAGTTTCTGATGCGCTATATAAAGAAGAATACGTCCGAAATGATTTTGGTGGATCGGTAAATTGATTACAGAGAAACACCCAGCCCAGATGACTGCTATATCCAGACTCTTGCGTTTCTGATTGCACTTTAGGTGTTTCAGTTAGCTGGTCTTTAAATATTGCTCGATATGTATTCATAAGCCTTTCCCTCCTCTACACAAAAAAGATCGCTGTAAGCTTTTGCTCATAGCGACCACAACCTTTTAGTGCATAGGAATACTTCACAATTTGCTAGTTTTTGTCTAGCAAAAATTCTTGTAAAAGACTTTCACATCATATATTATCTATATACATATATTTATGTGAATTCATCGTGATGTTGACAGCATCATGATGCCTATTAAAGTTAGTTTGGTTGATGGCCGTAGACTAGCTTACCTGAGAGAGTGTTGTTGACAGCAGCACTCTCTTTTTTTGATCTTTTTATGAAGTTAATATGACGAATTTAAGTTAGATAGAAAATACGGTAGTTGAAAAAATACTTTTTGATTCAGTGCATTTCAGATCGAGAAATATACTAATACTTTCCAAGCGGATATAGTCCAAGTATAAAGAAGGAAATACCCTATTACAACAGGGTTTGAGGGGTATTATAAATGTTGTAGATTTGTAGATTGATCTACATGTAGATTTGTAGATTTGTATATTAGTCTACTTGTAGATTGATATACATGTAGACTGTTTATAATAATTATAGTCTGAATATTTGATATCTACTATTCTCTTAAATCGCTTTATAATAGTATTTGTAATTTATAAACTGATTGTTATTTCTTTCACAATGTAGATCAGTCTACTTGTAGATTTGTAGATTTGTAGATCGGTAGATCGGTCTACTTGTAGATTTGTAGATCGGTCTACTTGTAGATTCATCTACAAGTTTTTCGGATTTTGAACGCGCATATAAAAAACAGCCTAGAATACGTTTTAGGCTGTTTTTTACATGAATATTTATAAACTTATTTCTTGTTGTTCTTCTTTAAATTATAGACATCTAAGATCATAGAATATTGTTTCTTTTCATCTTTGGACAATATAGATGTCACATACTCATCCATTAAAATATCTACAAGGTTATCGACATTATCAGCAACCCCTAATGTAACCAGGGCATTTAACTTATCTTTGTTCATTGCACTCACTCTAACAGTAGTAGAGGTTGATGCTGGTTTTTTTCTCGCTGGCTCTCTGATCGTACCCGCACTTTCAGTTACTGGTTTTGTATCTTTTGCTTCTTCTAAGTTAAATGTAGTCTTAGGTTTAATGGAATTACCTCGATCGAGAATTGGTTTGTTTTTCTTTCTGAGCAGATCAGACATTAATTTCATCTCCCACAGTTTGTTGTAGACGCTCGAGAAATTCTGTTGCTACATTGTTATAACTTTTGATGACTCGTTTATCATGCATGTCTTCTTCTGTGATGCCCGTAATATCAAACCTCTTTAATCGTTCCATATTTTTCACAAGGGTTTTGAACAGGTTGTGCTTTCCAAATATTTTTTTCGCATTTTCAAGTGTAGCTACATCTACAGGAGCCCCATTTTTTAATAATACAGGCAGAATGCCGAGGATATCCATATCTGCTCCATAATCATCAATTAAAGATTGAAGATACGTTGTAAATACTTCTGCTCCCTGTAAGCTGCGCTCATGTGTTTGAAGTACTACAACGACGAAATTTGAAGCATATAACGCTGAGTCTGTAATGATTGAAATCGTAGGTGGTACGTCAATAAAGATAAAATCAAAGTCAGACTTGAGTGGCTCAATCAAACTAGAAAAATATTGAACCCGGTCAATATCGCTAGCAAATTTCTTTTCTAAAAACTTAGGGTATAGGGCAAAGTCACTGAAGCTTGGCAGCAGAAAAAGATTTTCATTTATTTCTGTAACGATAGATGAAAGATCTTCAGACTGAATCGCAGACATTAAGGTTTTTTCAAAACTCACAATATCGTCAGTAATCAAAGCTTTTGTCTTTAAATAAAGGCTAGTGGCGTTTGCTTGTGGATCTTGATCACTTAATAACACCTTGTAGCCCATTTTAGCCAAGCTGTAAGCAATCATTGTGCTATTTGTTGTTTTTCCTGTCCCACCTTTGAAATTCCCAAAAGTAACGACTGTACAAGAGTTTTCTGACATGTGGATCCTCCTTCAAATTAACAAATATATATTATGTAGATTTGTATATTTGTAGACTTGTATACAAGTGAATAAAAGTTATATAAAGCATATCATTTTCATTATTGTATGACTACCCTTTTACCTTTACTTAGAAAGAGAACATGGTATTAATTAAAATTTACATATTAAAACACTTATATATAGCTTATATCTCAATATCATATACATTGACATATATCTTAATGTTATTTTCAAAGACCAAAGCATGTTTACAATCTTTATTAATTACATCTATGTAGTAATGTTGTCAGCAATCAAATCATATATATTACTGTATATACTGAAAGGGGTGTCGATATTGACAGCAACAATAATAACCTTTGGAATCAGTAAAGGTGGTTGTTCTAAATCCACCAGCAGTGGTATCACTTCTTACTTGTTAAGTCAGGAAGAGAAGGTGCTAGCGATTGATATGGATGGCCAGGGTAATCTGACAAGCTTTCTAACCGGAGAATACGATATCTGTAATGTATTTGAAGAAAAAACGGTACTAGAAGCAATTCTTGAGGGTGATGCCAGGCCTTACATTATCCGTATACAAGATAACCTGGATCTCATTCCTTCTAATGACTTTCTTGCAACATTGCCGCGGCAAATGTATTCAAAAAGACTGAAGCTTGATGCTCTTCAGAAGGCTTTGGCGCCAATCATAGAGGATTACGATTGGATTATTATTGATACACCGCCATCTCTTTCAGAACAAACCATTCTCCCACTCAGTACATATTCAGAAGCCGGCAGCCATGTGGTCATTATGTTTGATGGCTCTATGTTTGCTTATTACGCCATTCCTAAATTTATTGAAATGGTGGAGGGAGCAAGAGATCGATATAATGCTAACTTAAACACTGCAGGGATTTTATTCTCTTTAATCGATGCGAGAGCGAAAGAAAATGAAGCGATGCTGGAATCAATTGAAGAAGAATATCCTCACCTAAAATTTAATACGGTCATTAAAAGAAAAGCTTCCACTAGACGTTTGCCCATTGCTGGATTTAACGGTAATCCTGAATTGAAGAATGCATTAGAGTACTATATTCCATTTGTGGAGGAGCTGAAAAAACGTGTCCAGCAAAAACAGCCTCAAAGATAAAATCAGAAAACCCAATGCATCTCAGGCATTCTTTAATTCATATGATGCTAACGACAACACAAAAGATCATAAAACTGAACATAATATAAATAACGATAAAGGTGTCTCTATTAAAGATAATAGTTCAAACAACACCACCATTGATAACGAAAATACGATTAAAGTATATGTCAAAAATGATGACGTTGTTAATGACAACGAATATTTAAGAAGGTTGGCAACTGGTAAAAAAGCGGTGAAGAAAAAGCCTAAAAAAGTTTTTACTTCATTTTATATGGATCCGGACTTAGCAAGTGAAGTAGATAAGATCGCTGCCAGGGGCGAAAAGGGTGATAAGTCAAAACTAATTAATCAAGGGATAAGGACTTTATTAGAGGGCTATGGAGTAATTGAAAAGAAATCCTAGACACCAAATATGATAAAAACACTTCCATATTATTGGAAGTTTTTTTCGTTTTTATTAATGGATTAATGGCTTGTACAATTAACACTCACCGTTAGTTAAGTAACATTCTTAAGCCAAGTCATTATAAGGACGATTTCAAATGTTTTAAACCAAGTAATTAAAAAAAGGATTATAAAAAAAGAAGCAAGTGAAATAAACTTCATATTACCTTTTTCTTGCTTAAAGATAGCAAAAAAGCTAACTACAACTCCTAACAATAAAAAAACAGTTCCTATAAGAGCAATTGGTTCAAAAAAACCTTCTATTAGCCAGTTAATTCTGAAAGAAAGTAATCCCAATACAATAAAGACAATTGACCATATACTTCTTTTTTTCAACACAAGCACCTCCTACTATCTATTTCCAAATATTCTCCTGAACTGACATGTCAATTGAATAAGAAATATGATTATTTAGTAAAATTGGACAACCTAAGTTTATCATATGTTCCAATAATCGGAATTAAATTTCCTTTAATTATCATATCGTTTACCGTCACTTCGTTCAATTGGTGCTGGATGCTCTCCAGCACTTGGAACCACGCAAGGTAATTATCAAGATACTTGGTTGCTACACCGTTAAAACACTGTATCCATCCTTTCAGTCTACTGTGATAACTGTTGACGTTTTGGATATGATAAAGACCCTTTGTGCGGACCTTTCCATCTGATTGGAACTGATAAATGGTCATTCCTTTGTCAGTAGCGTAGGTTCTGAAAGCTCGCCAAGAGTATGTACATAATACATTTTGGGATGAAAGTTTTTGACCATGGGCTTTATCCAATTGCTCTTTTTTTATTCTGCCTATACCGAGTGTTGTCGAAACTGTATTTTTGTCACGGTCTCTTGCTACTAAAACACAGGCCTGTTCCTTGCTGATACCACGCTTACGAGGTTTTCTGCCTCCGACTTTCCTCTTTCCTTTTTCAGAGTACAGGAAATAGGCCTCGTCCATTTCAACGATACCTTGAAAATCCGCTATTTCAATTTGCTTTAGCGCTGATAATAATTTATGTCTCCAGTAAAACAATGTGACGTGGGTCACACCTTTAACCATCTCAACTGACTTACGGAGGGAGTAACCCTCATCGGATTACCGAATTAGATTAAATCCCCTTCTACATCCACGCTTCCATCTTCGTTAACCCAAAACACAACTATATTTAATAATTTAATTACTTCTGATATTCTTTTTACGCATTTTTTATGATATTCATTACAGGGAAGTGATATACCAACAACTACATCATTACCATTATTTATTTCTCTGGTTAATATTTCTGAAACTTTATATAATGCCACTCCAACATGTGTTTTAACTTGGTTATAAGTAAATGATTTCCCATATCGGCTAGAATTTTGGTTTGAACTCGATTCACCCTTTGCTTCAATTATCAATTTAACTCCAGACTTTAATGCGATGATATCGTCACCTTGTTCTGTTGTAGATAATTTTTGCAGGATTTCAAAATTTTCTTTTGTTAAATAATCGCATACATATTCAATCACTTTTCCCTCGAATAACATGTACTTCACCCATTCCTTTTTATCATGCATTACTCTTTCTAACTGTCCACTTCACTTAATCAAAGTATAAGTGAATAAGGAGAAAAACTACTGTGAAAGTTTGTATTTTTGATTTCCTAATAGGGCGAGGGCATCAATTGTTCTTTAATCCAACGATGTAACGTTTAGATTTGTTTTAAAACGGTCGAGCCTTAATTTTAATTCTACAATTTAAAATTCTTCTTTCTTTGTTATGTAAGGCTGCAGCTGCTCTTGGAGGACATCTTCACCAAATTTAATTTTATATTCTTCTAAAGCATGCTTTAGCCGTACTTCAGCAATCAATTTCCTCGCATCAGCATTAGATAATTTAGCAATCAGCTGTTCGATCACATCCCGCATCAAAGCAGTCCGAGTCAAACCTTTCACTTCAGTTTCATTAACAAAACGGTCCAGCTTATTGAAAGCATCTGCTGCGATACTAACTCTAAAAGATTCTGGATCTACAGGCTTCTCAAAAAGCACTGAATGTGTTTGTCTTGGTTGATACTCTTCGATGATAAAGCGCTCAATCGTTGAATTCCTGTCTCTAAACGGAATAAGCCTTTCAATTACTTCTCTAGTTCCGCGTTCAAAATAAAAACTCGAATGACGAATATCTCGAGCTTTAGGTAGGTCCTCAGCTTGATGGGAGAGCTTTTCAATCAACTCATCTAAAATATGAGACATGAGCGAAGACCTGTTCACTTTAAAACCTTGCTCACGGACTAGGGTCACCAGAGCGTTTATACGTTCATCTGTAAATTCATCAAAGTGAAAAGGGAACGGCTTTAATCCACTCCTAGCATTCGCATGATAAACACTTAAATCATCTGGTAATCGATACTCATTCAAGGTGTAGTTTCGCAGTATACGCGACTGTAAAGACGCCTCCACTAATGATTTATACTGTTTTGTTTGCTCGGGCGATAACGAAAAAGAAACTCTTTTCATACATACGCTCCTCTTTGCTGCCAGATCGGTTACGAATAAAACTTTTCCTCTTTTTCTTCATATGGAGAGGGAAGACCATAACGGCGAAATAAAATAGCATTCATGGCTAAAGCCATTCTTTGATCGTCTAAAGACATAAATTCCAGTGGTTCAACCGTTTCGTTGTGATTAAATAAATGAACAGCTAATCTAGCTAACACATGAAAAGCAGTGCTGAAATCCTGTTCTTCAAACATCTTGACTGAAGATAAAATGCCTTCCTGCACATCAAAATAAGGGGCCATTTTGCTATATAATTCTTCATCACCGGCCATAATAAATACAACAGAAAGATATTCTTTGTTATTACGCGTATACAGAGGCATTGCTTCTCTAATTTCTTGAAACTTTTTTTGATGATCCTGATTTACAAAGGAAAAATTCATTTAAAAAACCTCCATTTTTTATACCGCTTAGACACTAATATAACTAAGTAAATAATCCGGTTATCAAGCCGGAGCAAAAGTAACATACAATACCCAAACACAAGAATATTTACGTCAATTATAACCAATTAAGTGACTGGTAGAAAGTATTACTTAGTTGAATCTTTTGTTTTTCGCTCCTGGCGGATCATCATAGGCTTATTTTTATCTTTTTAATAGACGCTAAATAATTGAATAAATAATGATCCGTTAACCTCCCTGGCACATACCCTAAACGCTCTCTAATGATGTTTTCCAGTACAAACATCTTACGCGTAATACGTTCATACTCTTCACCCGAAGACTTCTCTGAATCCTCATAATCAGTTGTAGAAAGGGTTACTCTTGCTTTGTAAAAAGCATTCATTAGCTGGTACATCGACGTTCTTTCTGCTCGAACAGACTTTAATAGAGACAACAATTCATAAGTTGAGATCTCCATTAATTCTGGCGTTGTCTTATCAAGGTATGATTCAGATACAAACTCTTTGACTCTAACAGAGATTCGCTCATGATTACGCTTCACATCAGAAGGGGCTACATCCATCACACAAAACGCACAATAAAAATCCTGATTTTCAAGACTCATCTCACTTCCGCAATAGGGGCAGGTATATTCAAATACATTCATACAACCTCTCCTAAATCCTATATCTTCATGGGCCTTACACTTAGCCGTGTAACTAAATAAAACTTATATATTGCACCATTTAAACACTATAAATAAACATTTTTTGGATTTTTAATTTTAACTTTTTATTGAACTTGATTTGATGTTTTCGGCTCGTGCAGTATGTGCCGGAGGCAAAGGAATCAGGAACCTACGGAATGTAGGCGCAAGCCGTACTGTCCGTAGTTATCGAGCCCTTTAATACTGCAGCGACACCTACGGCCTGACAAAAAGCGTTTTGTGCTTTTTGATTAGACCGTCAGTGCCGACGCCCAGATCTTTTCATTTAGTTTCTGCTTTTAAATCTAGCCATTCATAATCTGTACCATGGGTTATCTCATTAAAGATGCTTTGCCTATTCATATACATTGTCATATATGTTAATGCTGACAGTGTGGTCACGTTTGTAATGGATGATGATACATAAAACTGCTTATACGCTGTTGTTGACAACATAAATGTGATCTCCTATATAAACATATCTATATATTTACTTTATTTAAAATAAATTAAAAATTAAAAGGAATTTTTACCTTTTTGTCGAAATGTACTTTGATAACAAAAGGAGGAATTAATGTATGAGGTCAAACAATGTCAAAGTAACGATACCAGATGAAATGAGAGAGGAGATGGAGATTCAATCAACCATTGTAAATCCTGTTAACCCAGATGTTGCTATATTAGTCATGTCAAAGGGATTAAATCATTTTTCAAATGAAATAGTGATCAGGCTTTACCTGTTGCAGAAAAATCACACAGATCACACTTTTGACATCCAATACGAATTAGAAGCATTTATGTTTTTAAACTATAAACAAGCAAGGAACTTTATCAAAAGACTCCCCAATATGTCAGGGCTGGAAATGTTGCTTCTCCTTAACCCTCAACCGCCCGTTACACAACTTCAATAAAATACACCAACAGTTATGAATATATGAATACCTGGAGTGATCATATAAGAAAGAACTGACAAAGACTTTAACACTAGCTGATACAGCGCTATTTTCTTCTTGGATCAAGATAGATAAACGTCTGCAGTACGTGTTCTGCTGCTATTCTTGTTGGAAAGTAATCTGTTAAACGATCATAAGGAACGGCTTCACCCATTTCTTTGAATTCTCTTCCTATATAATAACCTGCCGGGGATCTCATCACTTTAGGTGCACTGATCCATGCTTGTGTCATGTTGGTCTCCTTTGTATTTTGACTTTGCAGGCTCAACGCCTGCAGCTAATCAAGAAAAGCGCATTCTTTTCTTCCATCTACCTGCTCATTGATATCAAACACGCGATAATAGCGTAGCAACGGCACTTTTTCAGTGTTTTCACTATCTGCGCTGTCTTTTTCAAGCAGCTTCCAAAACACCACGATATGAGATTTCTCACCCTTTTTGACTTTTCCACCTGCTTCTTTAATTTGGTTAAAAGTAGAATATTAACCACTTTTAAGCAAAAAGGCATTGATGCTTCTATACGGCTTTTGCGTTTTCCAATTGACGGCTCCTCCGTTAATCCAAGGCTGCCGCCAAGGAATCACGCCTTTTTTAAGCTCTTCCATGATTTTGTTTGTAACGATTTCATATACGTTTATACTCATTTGCCCTTACTACTCGCATTTTTTTGCCTTCCGGAGCGAATCAGTCCCAGGAAAGGGATGATTTTTGCCCTTTTTGCAAGGAGAACGAAAGACGAGCATAGACGGACGGTCAAGGGAAAAACATAAAAAGTTTTTGCAGCGAAGCGCCGTCAGTAAAAAGTTTTTTGTCCCTTGACCGTCCTTCTAGGGGTCTTAGTGTGTGGCCGGAAAGGGTCGGGTGTCCTACCGGCCAGACGCTTAGAGCCCTTGCTCCGTCTTACGATTCGGAAGGCAAAAAGGCAAATGTTCTTACATAGCAGCCGCCAGGCTGGTTTCCGATTTGGTTTTTATTTGGAGGTTTTCGGCTCGTGCAGGATGTGCCGGAGGTTAAGGGATCAGGAACCTACGGAATGTAGGCGTAAGCCGTACAGACCGTGGTTATCGAGTCATTTAATACTGCAGCGACACCTACGGCATGACAAAAAGCGGTCTTTGCTTTTTGCTCAGACCGTTAGTGCTGCCGCCTTAAGGAATGGAAGGGTTAGCCTTTGGGGTTTATCATTACTTTCAGGCATTTAATTAAAAGGGCACAAATCTATGAGGAAATTCTTTTCGAGAAATTCTTATGCAATAAAAAAGAGACAATTCAGAAGCCTTAAATAGCTTAAGAATGATCTCTTTTATAAATGAGTGTAAACATTAAAACATATGTTGATATCAACAACATTATTATTGTTGTCATATATCCTTTTCAAAAGATATGTTAATCGTTTACATCTAGAAATGATATGATCTTTCACAGACCTAGCCACCTTTATGTTGAACCATCCTAGGCTGATAAGCTTGGAAGTTCAGAGGTAATTCTATTTAAGCTAGAAGGGCTGTATAAATAAATTTAATCTGGACATACTATATTTAACAGCATATGTAACACTTTTATATATTTTATATATAAATATGTTATAATGTAACCTGGAGGTGAAACAACATGGATTTGATGAGTTATTTACTTGAAAACTACGGGTATAATGAGCCCATTTTCCCTGAAGATCTCCGCAATAACATGATGGGGAAAGATACAACACTACGACAAAATCTAAAGCGACTGACAGATCGTGAACAGATTATCCGTTTTGATAAAGGGATCTACTTTATCCCAAGACCTGACTCTCTACTTAAAAAGAAATCATTAAGTGTTAATAAAATTATTAAGAAAAAATACTTGTATAAAGAAGATAAACTGATTGGGTATCGAACGGGACTTGCTTTTGCAAATGATTTAAATTTAACGACTCAAATACCAGGTATGATTGAAATTATTACCAATAAAGAAACGAACATCAAAAGAGTGGTTAATTTAAAAAACAGACGTGTG
The DNA here is from genome assembly GCF_016908195.1 of Jeotgalibacillus terrae. GTDB lineage: Bacteria > Bacillota > Bacilli > Bacillales > Jeotgalibacillaceae > Jeotgalibacillus > Jeotgalibacillus terrae. The sequence continues at coordinate 18,200 of NZ_JAFBDK010000024.1, read as the reverse complement.
ATCCTGAGGAAACCGCGCATTAACGTAACTGAAAAAAATTATAAGCTTCTTCAAGTGCTGGACTTACTCACGAATTACGATAAATACAGTGAAAAACCACTAGAATCCGCCAAACAACGAATCATCGATTATCTGGCCTCAGGTGAAATGGATCAACAGGAAATCCAAGCCTGTATCCAAAGCTATCCGCAAAAAACCAAATTAGCGTTATATGAAAGTGGGTTATGGGATGAACTTACACGAAGATAAAGAAGCATTTTTAGAAATCATCGCTGCAACACCTGAAGATACGGGGATCCCTGAAGAGCAAGTAGAGAAAGATTACTTTGTTTCGTATGTATTAGAATTTCTTGTGGGCGAGGTCCCGACCCTTGTCTTTAAAGGAGGGACCTCCCTTTCAAAATGTTACGGCGTCATTAAACGATTTTCAGAAGATATTGATTTGAACTATACTGCAAATGACAAACCGACCCAAAGTCAAAAAAAAGCATTTAAAGAAGGCATTATAGTTGGGATCGAAAAGGCTGGTTTGACCTTACTCAATGAAAGCAACATTCGTTCAAGAAGAGATCATAATGAATATGAAGTGAGCTATCCGCAACAAGTAGATTCTTATGATGGCTTCATTCGAAAAGAGCTGCTCGTTGAAACGTTCATCGCCATAAAGTCATTTCCATGCGAACGAATGCCAGCTTCAAGTTATATCCTTGAATTTCTTAAAAGAGAAGAACAACTGGATATCATCCAGCAATACGATTTAAAAGAATTTGAACTAAATGTCCAGCGAATTGATCGCACCTTTATTGATAAACTCTTTGCGATTTGCGATTACTACGAAGAGAAAAAATTTCATCGTTATTCAAGACATCTATATGATTTACATAGCATTTGGACGTATACGGAATTCATCAAGAAAGAATTTCAAACCTTATTCCACCAAGTCCGGGCAGAACGAAAAAACTCTGAACGAAACACCTCTTCTCAAGACGGATATGACTTAATTCAAACGCTGCGCGTGATTGTCGATCAAGATGTATATAAAAAAGATTATAACGACATCACATCAACGCTGTTATTTGAAGAGGTCTCTTATGGGGAGGTAATAAGAAGTATACGGGAAATCTTGAGTAGTGATCTTATACCAACTTCATAAAGAAAAGGATCAATCGGTGAATCACTGAGATGTTAGCGAGAAAATATAAATAAAATTGAAGCAATCCTTTATGATAAGAATATAGGATGGCATAGACTGACATCATCCCTAGTTGCAGATGCCGGGTTGCCTCTTGCTTCAATCCATGAGAAAGCCATAGCAAATTTGCTATGGCTTTTATTGGTAGATTAAATTTCAATGATACGTAAATGTTTATTCATCATGGAAGAATAAGGACATTCGTTTACTAAGAATCGCAAACGCTTAACTTTAATACAGACGCCATTATACTCCTGACTCAATTAATGATTCAATCCCCAAAGAGTCTGCAGCGTCTTCACCTATAACAAAGTTAAAATACCTTAGTAAACCCTCTTGATATTGATGAAAACTTTGGGTAATAAGCTTTGTTGCTTTCCATGGCTTATCATTTGTCCACGCTTCTCCAAAAATATGTTCCTCAAAGTTTGGGTTATGATAGAGCCTTCTAGTTTCATCGGAGTTGATAGATTGTAACATTCTCATGTTATTCCCTAAATTATATGCTTCCCCATCTAGATCGTGAATAAGTACGGGTTCAATCCCGAAGTGAGATAAAACTTCACAGTATGTTCTTTGGGTCAGTTTTCCTTTACAAGAAATAATATTTATATCTTTACAACAATTTTCTATAGCCTCTTTTTTACCTGGATATTCAGAAATAAGAACATCTTTAATTGCTTTAAAACTGGCAATTTCACAATCTCCTTCAACTAGAATCACTCTTCTTGCAAAAAAAGACTCTAGAGTCGTCGAATTAAAATTCAAAAGCATTCGCATGGCATTGCGTTTTTCTGAGGCGCTGTCTCCATTATAAAGGTCTTCTTCTACTTGAAAAAACTTTGTAGCGCCGGTAGAATTACAACGTTTTGCTATAACAACTCCTTGATGACGGTCTGCTAAATCAATAAAATGTTCAGAATGTGAAGTGCAAATAACTTGTGAAAGTTGAGATTCAGATATTTTCAAAAGAGAGTCTCTCATTTTTCTCTGTAATTGAGGATGTAAATATATCTCAGGTTCTTCAACTAAAAACAAATAGCTTCTTTGCCATACCTCATCTGCTCCTTCATCAATAGGCTCATCTAATTCTTCAGACATTAACTCTAGTAATGATAATATTAGTAGCCTTTGAGCACCGCTTCCTTGGTTTTCTGTTGTAGTCTCCACATCATTATACTTAAGTGAAAATGTTGTATTCTCATGTAATTTTTCGATTACCGGCGGACTGAAGTTTACTATTGCTTCAATATCCATTAAACGGTTCAATTTAGTGTTAAGAGAATCTTCTAGCGCGTTAAGAGATTCATGGCGATTAACTCCAACAAATTCATTTGTTAAGTCAGATGCTGCAGTTTCAAATGCAACGAATTTTTCTGAGCTTCGCATATTTTTTTCTATTAAGGATGACATAAGGTTTTTGGCTGCAGAATTGGCTTTCGATGTATTAGTTTCATCTTCTAACAATTTCATGGCAGGTATGTAAACTACTTTAGGCATTATTGACCTAAGAACACTACTAAGTCCATTGGGATTAGCCATCCATTGAGGATCATAAAAGTTAATTAATTGTGTGTCTCCTTGGTTAAATATAAATTGAGTAAAGTCCTCTTTCTTCCCTGCTGGAATCGTCCCATTTGAAAAACTCTGATCTACACAGAACTGATCATAGATGAGTTTCAATTCATCTGAAACACCTCTAAATGCAGCACTGTTCCATGTTCTAACATCCTCTAGCTCATGAATATAAGCTTTTTGAATGTAGGCAAAGTATGGTACGTCCTTATCATTTAAGTTTGGAGCATTCCAGGTACGTTTTATTTTTAACTCATCATTATAAATATATCTGCTTATCTCATTCTTCATTAAATCTTGTTCATTAAATTCATGAAATGTTACGCAAATTTCCATATGTTCTTCTTCATTAAGAGAATTAGGCTCAACTTTTTTAGGAAATCTGTCTAAACTTGGACAATGTGGCTTTTCATAAGGAAAAAACATTCTTAATGCTTCTAACACACTAGATTTACCTACGTTATTTTCCCCAATTATTGTGAGCATATCTGAGTGTCCATCAGATTTATTTGGAAACTTAATTGTACAAACTTCATCAATTCCGACATTCTTGTAGTTCTTAATAGTAAATTCTTTTATTTTCATGGTCAACCTCCTTTATATGTATATTATTACATTAAAACTATAATGTGGATACTTAAAATCAGAAATTTCAATAAGTATATTCCGATCATATTAAGTTTTTTTTAGCATCTTATCGAAGAAAATTTCCGTATAAAAAGCGATACTTCACTGCGCATTTAATAGCTCGTGAATATCGCTTACTAAAAACTTTTATAGATTAGAAGTTATCAAGAAAACGTGAAAAAATATTGCTACTATGATTTTAAAATCAATTTTAATGTTAACTTTAACCTCCACGTTCATGAATAATCCCCTTCCACAAACACAAAGAGAGACTAAGATAAACCCGACTCATCCTTCACAGATAACTACAAATGGTTCATAATATATATAAGTAAATTTTAGTTCCATTTGAGAATAATATACTCAAGCTTATGGAGAGATTGAGTAAGAAGGGATGGATCAAGATACTTGGTCTGTCTCTTTTCTGCTCTATAAAAAGTATAAGATTAGAATTTTAAAACGGCCAGTGATTTCGCAAAACTATTTATATATTTTAAGGATTAAAGAAAATTTATAATAGTAAGGGACGCTTTATCTGGAGGTAAGTAAATGAATACAACCGAAGAACATGGATTAAGGATAGCAACAGAAATTTTTGAAATGAAGTGTAACCAACTAGTAAGGCATCGAAACCCTAATATTTATATTAAAGGCAATGCTGAAAAGTTCAGTGATTGGTTTGAAGATGGTTTAGAAACCTACACTATTCAAAAACTTGGAGCAAATGCGCATCCTGACTTAATTGTCGATGGGGTAGGGGTTGAATTGAAATCACTGAAAACAAATTCACAAATTCAGTTTAACTCTACCATTCCTTGTGGCGGTTTTAGTCATGGTGATATCTCTGGAGAATGTTATTATGCAGTTGCTCGCTATAGTACTGACAGAGATTTTGGATATCTACAAGACTTTACTATTTGTGACGGAGATTTTTTTAATCACGATAGAGAAAAAGCGTTCAGCCATTTAAATGCGCAAGAAACCGGTTTCGGGGATTATGGAGATGGTGTAGTCCGTCATAGAAAGATGTACTCATTCCCGAGTCCTGTTCGAACAGCACCTGGCATTTCTTTTATATCAAAATTCCCTAACGCTTCTGATTTTAGTAGCAACCTTGAAATAGATACTACAGTAACAAGAGTCAATCTCCAGGGTGAAGAGTTTATTTTTTATGTTTATCGACATCGATTGCTCGGAAATTAAAGCTTAAATGTTGACATTCTTTTATTTATTGGTACATTTATATTATATAAAATAAATGTACCAAATGAGGGTGTTTAAATTGAAAAAAACTCAACTTATCTCTTTATCACAAGCTAAACATAGAGAACTTCTTAATAAAATCGAATTATTAGCTGAAAAAGAAAATCGATCATTATCAGATGCTATATTGGACTTACTTAATATTGGTTATAGCGAATACATAAATAGGTCCGTGCAAGAATCACTGCCGTTTTCAGTGGTTTCATTATTTGCTGGTGCTGGGGGCCTTGATACTGGATTGGAAATGGCTGGATTTAAGACAATATGGGCGAATGAGATAGATAAGGATGCCTGTGAAACATATATGGTTAATCACCCTGATACCTATGTAGAACGCGGGGATGTACGAAATGTAAAATCTTTCCCTAAAGCTGATGTGGTTGTTGGGGGATACCCATGCCAGGGATTTTCTTTAGCTGGTAATCGACTTATAACCGATGAACGAAACTTCCTTTACCGAGAATTTGTACGAGCGTTACGTACGTCTAATCCTAAGTTTTTTATTGCTGAAAACGTTAAAGGAATGGTCACTATGGGTGGCGGAAGGATTATCGAAGCAATGGTAGAGGATTTCAGAAATCAGGGTTATGAAGTAACTTACCACTTAGTTAACGCTAAGAGTTATGGTGTGCCTCAAGACAGGGAACGGGTCTTTATTATTGGAGTTCGTCAAGACATTAGTAAAGAGTTTAAATATAAACTCCCATATCCTACACATGGAGATGGCTTCGACACTGACAAACCCTATGTCACGTTGAAAGATGCAATTGGGCATTTGAAACCAAATGAAGTTGGGGAGATTTATGAGAGTGGTTTTTCTTCCCGTTTTCTAAGTCGTAACCGTAAACGCGCTTGGAATGAAACGAGCTTTACAATTCAAGCAAGTGGTCGTCACGCACCATTACATCCAAGTGGAGAACCTATGATTAAGTTGGGCACTGACGAATGGATCCTACCTGAAACATCTGAACATCGACGATTATCTGCAATTGAATGTAGCTTAATACAGACCTTCCCAGCTGATTACATCTGGAAAGGCAGCCTTGGTTCTATCTACAAGCAGATTGGCAATGCAGTTCCTTGTTTATTGGCGAAAGCAATTTCTCAACCAATAGCTGACTTCTTAAAAGCTTATTACAATGGTAATGAATTCACTTTAGATCCAGAACAAAATAAGTATGAAAAAGAATTAGTGAGATAATTTTAAGGGCTTCTTAATGAAGTCCTTTTTAAATTTAACGACGTTATTTCAATCTTAATTCTCTCCCGTTACACACTCATCCCCTAATTTTGATGTGATAAAACGCTATACAACAAGGCTAAATCGTTTTTTTATTTCATGACTGTTTAATTAATATTTTAAGTATAATAAGCATAGTGTTACATCTGAAAAAGGGGAGGATAAAATGCCTGATTATGAAAAAATTTGTGTGAATATATTAAAAACCAAAGGACCATTACTTGGAAGTGAATTGAATAAATTTTTAGTAGAAAAAACTGGTGTAACTTCTAATAACGCCCGACAGATAATTCTACGATTAAAAAATAAAAAAGCTTTCTATAGTACTGATCCAGTTAAATTTCAACATAAGCAAGTCTTATACTTTTTACCTAAACAAAACTTAAAGAGTAAGCTAAAAGGTATTTTCCCTAATCATGCAGAGACTTTGCATAGGTTATACCAGGCATTAGTTGAAGAGCAAGGATTTTTATTCTGGTCTGAATTTGCTAAAATATCAGCTGGTGTAGTAGATTCATCAAAATCAGAACGCAAAACAGCTAGAGATATTTTTAATGACCTTCTGAATTTAAAAATGGTAGAACCGTTAACTGATTTTAATGGTATTCCGGTAGTGATCGCTAAACAAGAGTGGATCCCTTCTGTGGATGCTTCAACTGAGGAAATGTACAAAAGAGTTCGAGACCTATCATATAATCAGGAGTTTACTAAGGATCTGCTCAACTGGCTAGAGAGAATGAACTTTGTTGGCTGGAATTCATCTTTCGTTACTGGTATGGAAGATTATGAAAAAGGGTATAACGGATTCTATTGCGATGCTGTTAGTTATTGTTATTTATGGGGACTTTATAGAACAAATAATAAAGATGAGTTATATAATCCCGCCGTTGAGAAGGCTGGTTCCCCAGTAATCATAGAATCAATTTTGCACAGAGAAGCAAAAAGACATGATATAACAGGTCTAATTAATCGTGTCAGTAATCTGTACGGTCCAATTAGGAACGATAATAATTTTAAGATCATTCCTATTTGTTTTGTTAATACCATAGAAAAAGATGCTTTAGAATTAGCAAGAGCTAGAGGAATTATGGTTATGATGCTTAAGGATGTCTTTGGAACCAAAATGGTTGAAGCTTTGAAGGCAATACAAGAGGTGGACCCCTACAATGTGGACCCTGTTGCACTTGTTAAAATTTTAGAAAACTCCAATGAGACTGAACAAGATGGTAAATTCGGGTCATTGAAAGGGTATGTATTTAATTTTTTAATAGCCTCTATTTTTAATGAGTATGGTCTAAGACCTCAGATCGGCGTAAAATATGAGGCTCCAGGTTCAGATAAAAAATGTGAATGCGATATTGTTGTGACTACCGGAGATTATATAATTGCTTGTGAAGTCAAAGGTTATAATAAAGGAATTGAAGTTCAGCTTGGAAATACTGAAGAAGATAAAGATTCCGTAAAAAAGTTTTTTGAACGTACATGTAATATTATTAAAAATAGAACCCAAAAAGCGGTCATTCCAGTATTTATTACTTCAGCAAACTTTTCTACAGAAGCTATTCAATACTTAGAGGCGAGAAATAATGGTAAAAAGATGAGAAAGATACTTGAGGACTATAATTTCCCATCATCTGTTTTTTACGATCGCGAAGCCTTAATGAAAATTTTTTCTAACAAGTCTCAATATACCGAACATAAGCGAGTACTTAAAGAATTTTTTAGCGATCATACTAAAAATAAAAAGGTTGTATAATGTGTAAATTCTAAAATTTTTAGCCAATCAAAAACGATGGTTTTTGAGAGGATCAAGAAGAAGATAAAAATCTTCTTCTTTTTTATATCTTTTTTATTTCAAAACTTATATCAAAAACTACATTTCTTAAACGTATGTTTTTGATATAATTAATCTGACAATTGGATTCGAAAGGAAAGATTTTATGATTATTGGTTATGCTCGAGTAAGTACAGTTGACCAGTCATTAAACTTACAGCTAGATGCTTTAAAAGAGTTTGGTTGCGAAGAGATTTTCCAGGAGAAATTATCTGGGGCAAAAGATGATCGCCCAGAATTACTTCAAGCAATTAAAATGTCTCGATCTGGAGATAAATTTGTTGTATACAAATTAGATCGACTAGCGAGATCCACCAAAAGGTTAATCGAGATTGCTGAATTGCTTCGAGAGAAAGATGTAGAGTTTGTAAGCATTCAGGATAATATTGATACCGGAACAGCTGCAGGTAAAGCGATGTTTGGAATGTTATCAGTATTGGCTGAGTTTGAAAGAGATATCATTCGCGAAAGAACAACAGCCGGCCTGAAGGCCGCACGTGCAAGAGGAAGGAAAGGCGGGAGACCAAAAGTAAATCAACAGAAATTAAATCAAGCCATTGCTATGTATCATTCAAAAAGAATGACAGTTAAAGATATACAAGAAGCAACTGGAATTTCTCCAGCAACATTGTATAGGAGAATAAATCAAGAAAAAAAGGCAGCCTCTGAAGTTTAGAGGCTGCCTTTTTTAACTTTTCGTTCTCAAAGTATAAACAGAATTAAATTTGGGATTATACACTGAGCTTTCATATACAGACTCTTCATCGGTAGCCTTTTTTATTCATGTGCTTGCTGGTACCAACCCATTTATAAATTCCTTTTCTTTACTAGAGCGATTTAATAGCTGAAAAGCAAACTTCTCTCATCTATCGTTTTAAAGAAAAGGGTATAGGAAAGATATTTAATTTTTTATATTTTTACTATTGTTTATTTCTAAAGTGAGAACTGAAGGTACGATTTCCGGTTCTGCCAACCTTAGTAATTGATATCCGATCCCTGAGAGTCCTAAAAATAAACCAGGAAGTTCAATATTATTTGAGATACCAGTAAAGTAATATCCGTTTTTATTTTTTTCCTCTATGACACTTACACCTACAGACTGGGCCAGTTCAACATAATTTTGATTTTGAAGTTTTAATCCTGCATTTAGAAAGAGCTCACTATTACCTAAGTCTCCATGACAAAGAGAGTGACTACGTCCCATGCCATATTTTTCTGTTGTTGTGATAGCTTGGTCAATTTCATTTGTTAATAGTTGGTCTTTTTTCAAATAATCAAGATATTCTAGTCGGCTCAAACCAATGCCGGTTGCACCATGACACCAAGATGTTGAATAAGGTTGATTCTTTATTGAATCTAATCTTAAATCTTCCCAATTTTCAGCGTTTTTATTGTAGAGTGAACGATCATAGTTTAGTGCTTGTAGTGCAGTCTCTAAGAATTTTTCTTCTCCAGTCATCTTGTGTAATCGTAATAAAGACCAAGCAATTCCACTATTCCCATGAGATAAACCACCTAAGCATGTTTTACTGGTATTATCTAGCCAGCCTACCCCATTACTTAAATTGGTTTTATTTTCTAGTAAATGTTCACCATACTTTTTTGCAGCTAGTAAAGCTTCAGTAGAATTAATTTGTTCATGAGCATTTAATAGCACTTGTATAATACCGGCACTTCCACCTAAAAGATCATAATGATCATTTTTGCTTATATTTTCATGAATTAAATTAATTCGACTTTTTATAACTTCTCGAATTCTATCATTCTCACCGTTAAGGCTCATGAAGTTGGATAATACGTAAATATCTGACGCTTTACCAAAGAAAGCACTAAAGAAGTCACTTGAGTAAGCAGGTGTATTCAATATTGATTCAACTGCTTTATTTGCTAAATCATTATACACATCTTTTTTTGTGATTTTACTTAGATAAGTTAAAAATAAAGCAATACCTCCGACTCCATTATAAAGTCCATTTTCTAATGAGGAGACATGCCATTGTCCATAATAATTAGTATCTAAACTAATCCAAGTAGCATCATTCTTTTTACCCAATATAGCTTGTTCTAATAATTTGTCACCTATTTTTTCTGCCTCATTAATAAATAAATTATTATCTGTTAATTCATTTTCAGAAAACTGGCTTTTCTTTTTAATTGTATACGGCTCTTCTTTCTTATTACTCAACAAAGAAGATTTGATCCAATTAGATTGCTCGTTCATGCTAATTGAATCTAGGTTTTTAATCCGTTCCAATACGATCTGATAGCTAGATTTATTATAAAAGTCAAGAACTTTTTCTCCTGTGCTAGATAATAAATTTAAACTATTAGTAGTAGAGAAAAACATAGGGATATCATTATTGATAATATCTTTTATCTCTAAAGGGATAGTTCTATTGTCTAAGCTTGTAAACCATAATCTGTCTAATAATTTGTCACGTTCTAACCAATCAGTTAAATAATCTGGGTGACTTGATTCTGAAATGAAGTCTCCATAATATTGAGTAGGGCGAATTATAATACGAATAATATCATCTTTAAATTTGGATATAATTCCATCTTCACTCAATAACTCAGATTTGTTATTTATAACAATTTTACATAGTGTTTCAAAACCTTCAACAATTTCTTGAGAATAATCCTCAGCATTTACAACTTCTTCATTAATCTTAGGAACATTTTGATCAGATTCTTTTGTAGTGATGGTTTTTCGAACGAATCTCATATTATCATTACCATAGTTCTCTATTTGTAAAATAGGAATTGGCATTTCCTTATCCGTAGAACTTACACCACTCAAATCTATACCTTTACCATCACGACTTCTGAATGATAAGTGTGGTAATAAAGCAGTTCCAAGTACTGAATTATGTATTTTTTCTTTGGCCACGATCTCCGCGCTTGGTTCGAAGCTAACCGTTGAACTTGGATGGAACAAAGTCTCCAGGTCTATAAGGATCGGATATTCTCCATGTGCAATAAGATTTTCCGAATGGAAATCGGTACCTCTGACTATATACAAAATAGCTAATAATCCGCCTAAACGTTTGTAGTAATTCTTAATTTCTTCAACTGAAGAACAACTAACGTATTCTATTTTTTCTTCCCATGCATAATTTTTCCCATGAATAATATTGTATGACTTTAAATCCGGAGAAAAACCCTTATGGTTAAACCACTCCAGTAGATTACCGAAATTATTAGCTAATGATAAAGATTTTGGTTTATATATAATCTCTAATTTTGAATTAAACTTAAATTTCATTACTGATTTTCCTTGTTGATGAGAATCTCCCAGTTCTGCAGAAATTTCTGAAAGCAATTTCCCTTGCAAATGAAATTCATCATCCAAAGTGTTCCAATCTTTAGAAAATCGCTCCAATGCTTCTATAGAGTTGTTTATAAAAAATTTGGTTCTAATCATTAAAACTCTAGCTAAGACGGGATACTCACTATAAACAAACTCTAAATAATCAGGATCAAGTAACTTATCTTTTAAAAAGGAATTTAGCCTTTCTTCAGAACTATCACCCTTTAATTCATTCATTTTTTTACACACATGCATTTCTAATACAAAAGTTCTCGCTCCAATTTGAGTTAATCCAAGAGCTAGATTGTGCATAAGAGATGGAAGAAGAGATTTCCAATCAACCAATTTAGATAACGAATCGTTGTTATTAAAATATTCTTCTAATTCTACCCTTGCCCATAATAGAAAAGGACGATATGCAAATGACAGGTTTAAGTCTTCTGAATCATCTATTAAATTTTCTCTGTTTAATTTAAAGGCTTTATCAATTTCATTCATCCACTCTGGCTTATGGTCTATGCTGAAATTGAGATCTTTATGCCAATTCTCTTTTGAAGAAATAAACAAGATTTTTGCAAATTCTTGTTTATTTAGATTAAATGTATTTAATTTAGCATCTAATGAATAGTCTTTAAGCAATGCTTTTTCTTTCCAATTATCAACAATGCCATTAACCTCAAGGTCAGTTAATTCTTTATCAATTTCACTGAATAATTTTGCCCTTTCATCAATCGATAAAGATTTGTACAAATTTTCTGAAAAAAGAAGTTCTTTAGTAGTTTGACTTTCATTCATAAGGTTTAACCCGCCTTTATAAATATTTTTATAGAAATGCTTCTTAATAAGACCTTGGGGACTAAAGAGTAAGCTATTTTTTGTTTAGATTTCCAAAGTCCTTTAAAAATCAATTCTAGAGCATGGGAAAACCACCATAATGTAACAGTACATTATGATGGTTTGATTAAAAATTATCCGTTACAACCAAACAGTTTAGACATTGTAACTGTAAACACAACTCCTCCAGTGAATGGAACGATAGTAGGAGTTGTTTCAGGTTGAACATCCCCACCACCATTGATCTTAGCTAACTCCTCTTTAGAAAGAGTTGGCATTTTATCTCCTGCAGGTTGAAATTCATTTAAAGATTTAAGTACTTCAGAACGACTCATTAAAAATCCTCCTTTTATTAGCATTTCCAAGCAGATAAAGCTAGACCTACACCAGCTCCTGCAGCATAAGCACATGCAACAGAACTCTGAACTCCATAATATGCGACAGCAAAACAAGGGAACGTTGTAGTTTCACCTTGAACATCACCACTACCTAAAACCTTTTGTAGTTCTTCAGTGGAAATCTCCATCATAGAAGGACCAGCTGGGTTATCGTTATTCATAGAAAGTAGAACATCTTTTCTAGACATATAATTTACACCTCCTCCAATTTTTGGGTTATGTACTAGTACAAAACAAGCATAAACTTAGACACTCAAATATTACAAGATAAAATCCATAAATGAGCATTTATTACTATTTTTTAAATTTTTTTAAAATTCGGTTGAATAAATTTTGTTGGAAATATAATGTAAGAGGTGACAAAAAACATAGGTGGGATTGTCGTTTTATGAAAATAAACGTACCGTACATAGAACAAATGGAACACAGTGAATGTGGCTTAGCTTCTTTAGCAATGGTATTGAATTACTATAAGCACCATGTCTCATTAAACATTCTAAGAGATGAGTTTGGCCTCCCAAAAGGTGGAGGATCGTTTTATCATTTACTTTTAATGGGAGAGGAGAAAGGTTTAAAAGGAAAAGGGTTTGAGGTTACTGCAGAATCATTAAAGGAGTTAAAATTACCATTGATCTTGCACTGGGATAATAAACATTTCGTTGTATTAGAAGGGATCATTGGTAACAAATTTTATGTAGTAGATCCCGCCTCAGGTAAGAGGACTTATAAACTAAAAGAGTTTAAAGAACACTTTTCTGGTAAGGTACTTCTGTTCGAACCAACAGAACTTTTTGCAAAGAGAAAAAAGGATTCGAATCTTCCTTTTTTCTTAAGTATTATGAAAAAAAATAAAAAATCATTGATCTATATACTCCTGCTATCATTAGTTCTGCAAGCTACTGCTGTAGCTATTCCATTAATCACTAGGTGGTTTACCGATAATGTATTAATTGTTGGTGAAACTTCTCACTTAACTACTGTAGGGTATGCTGTTTCTGTAATCTTCATACTTAATCTATTGCTGTCCGGTTTGAGAGGAATAGTAATAGCTAAGATTCAAACAAAAATGGATTCACAAATGATGTCCTCGTTTGTGGACAAATTATTGCATTTGCCCTATAAATTTTTTGAAACAAGATCAAGTGGAGATTTAATTTTCCGTTCGAATTTAAATATTTACATAAGACAGATCCTTTCAACGAATGCAGTTACTTTTTTTATTGACTTACTTCTCTTAGTTACTTATTCAATAATTATGTTTTATTATTCAGTACCAATGAGTCTAATAGTTTTTACTATAGGATTGAGCTTATTAGTCATTCTATTGATTAACACTAGAATTTTGAAAAACCTTTCTGACAAACAAGTTACAGAACAAGCTGAAGTGCAAGGATATTTGTCAGAAAATATTTATGGTATTTCTGATGTGAAAATGTTGGGGCTGGAGTCGTTAGTTTTTAAAAATTGGAAAGAACGATTTTTTAAACAATTAAAAACTTCCGAGAAAAGAAGTATATGGATATCCTCCATACAGGCTCTATCAACTACTGTGCAATTTATCTTACCTCTTTTTTTACTTTATGTAGGTGCGTATTTCTTACTTCAAGGTCAAATAACATTAGGAACTTTAATCGCATTTAATACTATGGCAGCATCATTTATATCCCCAGTAATCTCTATCAGTTCTGCTTATACAGACTTGATAAATCTCAGTTCTTACATACAAAGGCTCATGGATGTAATAAAATCTAAACCTGAACAAGAGCAATTTATAACTGAAGCAGAAATCAGTGGTGCAATAGAGGTTAAAAACGTTTCTTTTTCTTATGATTCTTTCAGTAAAGAAGTGTTAAAAGATATATCGTTTAACATTAACAAAGGAGAAACAGTAGCTATCGTAGGACCTTCAGGTTCTGGTAAAAGCACCCTTGCTAGAATAATTTTGGGATTATATAAACCAACTCAGGGTCATATTTATTACGATGGTGTTGACTTGCAGCAATATAATTTAAAAGAAACAAGAAAACAGATTGGTTCAGTTTTACAAGAATCACGTTTGTTTAATGAAACAGTTTTTGAAAATATAGTAATGAGTGACACCGAAAACAGTTTTAATATTGAGAATGCTTTAAAACAAGCAGATCTTGTAGATGTCGTTAATAATTTACCTTTAGGAATTTTCACTAAAGTGTCTGAGAGTGGTGCCAACTTTTCTGGTGGTCAAAGACAAAGACTGATCTTAGCAAGAGCTTTGGTTAAGCAACCTAAAGTTCTCGTTTTAGATGAGGCCACAAGTTCATTGGATACACTAACAGAAAAAAGAATAGAAGAAAGCATATCCTGCTTGTCTAGTACTAGAGTAATCATCGCACATAGATTAAGTACTATTGAAAACGCAGATAAAATTATAGTGCTAAACGAAGGAGAGATAGAAGAAATAGGAACCCATAATTCTTTATTGAACAACAAAGGGTTATACCAGCAACTATATCAATCACAAGAAAAAAGTGAATTGAAAGTATTAAATTAATCAGGAGGCTATTCAAATGAAATTATATCAAGGATTAATTATGACGTTAGTCATGACGTTTTCATTTATTTTATTACCTGAAACAGGTATTTCTGAGAGTCAAGGTCTGAAAAATACAGATAAACATTATAGTTTTATCTTAAATAATAGTAATGATACTCATGTAGTTGCTGAGAATATTGAAAAAATATATCCAAACATCAAACTTAATGTTATTGAAGAAATAGGAATTGTTACGGTAGACCTTACTGAAGTTGAAGATGCACAAAATAAGATTGAGGAAATATATCATGAAATAGGTTCCTTTGTTGATGGAAAAGGTGAAATGCCTGATTTAATGGAACCTGATAATCCAATCCATATTCAAAAAAATCAAATTGAAAATTACTCTAACTTAAGCATTGGAACATCAACTTTTACTAGTCAAAATATGTTAGCATTGCCTGAATTGCATTCTGAATACTTCGCTCCATTCAATTGGTATTTAAACGATGTAACTAACAATCATAAAGCATTTGATTTTGTTAATGATAGTGATCATTCAACTATAGCATTAATTGATAGTGGTATAGACACAGATCATCCCTTATTAAAAAGTCAAATCAATTTAGAATTAGCAAAAAACTACGTTGATAATAGTTCTAACATAAATGATGAACAAGGTCATGGAACTCAAGTAGCAGGTATTATCGCAAGCATCTCACCTAACAGTGAGATCACTCCATATAAAGTATTGGGAACGGGAAGTGGAGAATCCACATGGGTGATCGAAGCGATAGTTGATGCTGCTAAAGATGGAAATGACGTTATCAATCTAAGTTTAGGTACTTATTTATCTAAAACTGATGAAGAAGATAAGCTTTTAATTAAGGCCTATGATAAAGCAATTAAGTTTGCAAAAAAAGAAGGGGCTATTGTTGTTGCATCCGTGGGAAACAGCTCTTTTGATCTTGATGAATTAAAGCAAACTAATGAATTTCATTTGCCAGGTGGTTCGCATCATCTAATAACTGTTTCAAGTAACGGTAAGGAAGACAAAACAACTTCATATTCGAATTTTGGAAAAGAAGTTGACTTTTCAGCTCCTGGAGGAGACTTGGGACCAAATTTTGATTTTAGTGAAATGATTATCACTACTTACCCTAGTGGTGGACCAAACACTTATCTAGACCAAATGATTGGTATTCCTCAAGGATTTACTTTAAGCATGGGGACTAGTTTAGCTACACCACAAGTTAGTGCAGCAGCTGCAATGGTGATCTCAGAGTACAGAGAGATTTATAATAAAGAGCTCAATATCAATCAGGTAAAAAAATATTTAAAAAACGGTAGTATTGATATTGGAGAAAAAGGAAAAGATATTTATTTTGGAGAAGGAAAATTAAATATCTATAACTCTTTAAAAAACATTCAAAAGAATAAATAAAGTTAGAAATGGTGCTTGTAGATAAACGTTATGCGTTTATCTACAAGCATTTTAGATTTCAACTGTCTTATTATTGGTGTTTCTCACAAGCTCCTCTTCTATTATTTTCAATAGACGCGCCTCAACAATTAAATAGCCAAAATCTCCAACACTTTTTTGAATTAATTTTGCTTGTGATAAAGAATTAAAAGCAGCATTATATTGTTGGGTTTTAGCTTCTATGGCAGCTCTTGTGCGGTAATAGGAGTACTGATCTACTTCCTTTAATTGTTCAATAATCGATATGTCTTCGTTAGATAATTTATGATTGTTCAGATATTGATGAGTTATATATAAACCATAAATAATTAAATATTGAATATTATTTTTTATAGTCTTTTCATCAACTATCTTTATAGAGCTCAAGATCTCCACAGCTTTTAAACTCTTCCCGACATCATAATAATAATAATATAAGGGCAGCCTCAGACTAAAATTTATATGTATATCACTGGCATTTGTGTTGTTTAATGAGTAGCTACATTGATCTATTACTTGTTTAGACCAAGCTGAAGGGCGAACGGAAGTTAAAAATTCCCTCATGATCAACATATTTGATAAATATTCTTTTGCAGTTGAGTCATTTTTATAAAGCATCATAAAGACACGACCATCAGATCTTGGAGTGGGAAGCAAAGTTATTATTCCAATGGCTATACTCATATAGCCAAATATGTTTAAGAAAAAAGAGCTATACGACCAACTTAAGATCAATGATAAAAACCCAAATAGCACACTAAAAATTGGACCTCCCAGAACAAAACTCTTCCACTTTTTAGTGGTCTCTTTTGTATCTATATTGGGCAAATATATGACTATTCCTCCAACTTTCGCCCACTCTTTATTTTCTCTTAAAATAATTCTTCCGTTAACATTTTTAATACTAAAAAACATGGCAGTAAATTCTATAAACTTTAGTTTGTTTATCCAAGCAAATATTATGTGTCCAATCTCGTGAATTAATATAGATAGATTCCACGCAATAAATACAAGCATATAATTTATTATTTTTTCGTTATTCTCAGAAAAAAATACAGTTAATATCAATAAAGTTAGAAAAAATACGCTGTAAAATATTGTTGGTTTTATTTTTTTAATATGGATCCATTCCTTTCTTAAACATTTATGATTCCACTTTAAACTTGTTTGTTTTTGTTTCTATTTAATTTAAATGCTCCGAATACACTTATAGCTACAAGAAGATATAACCAAACATCCACCATTTGTTCCGCGTTAATAATATCAACTATATTTAATACAATCACTAAAACTGAACTCACAAACAAAGTGTTGTACATTGAACTAAATGTTTGTAGTTGAATTAACTTCCCACGCTCATCATTACCTTCAACACTTTTTTGAAATCTAAAAATATAAAAATTGGATGCAACCACTATTGCCATTAGTAAGATAAATAATAAGTTTAACATTTCTTAATCCTCCTTTTTGTAATCAAACACATTAATTAATAACTCTCCAAATTCATTTGAAATTTTGAAAGCTAATATTAATGAAGGGTTATATTTATTTTTTTCTATGTGCATTATGGTTTGTCTGCTTACTCCAACCCGATCTGCTAAATTTTGTTGAGACCAACCTTTCATAGCCCTGTATACGGCTACTTTATTTGATAACGTCAAATTATAAATACCTCCTTTAAAATTTAGATGTTTATGAAATACATTCTATTACATATAATACAAAAAAGACAAGTATTTTTAACAAAATGAAAAAAAAAAATAACTATTTGTTTAAAATACCTTACCTTTTGAAATCAGTATTTTTTAAGCATAGATATTGCATTTTATATATAATACAACGAATTGGCCAGATAGCGTGACTACAGCCAAGGGATAGATCCAGTGTTGCCATCTTTTTGACCCACCAATGACATCCATTTGATCCACCGTTGCCATACGAGATCCACATAAA
>NZ_JAFBDK010000023.1 GCF_016908195.1 Jeotgalibacillus terrae | reverse complement strand
AAAAAGCTTCGTTTCTTAAGGGCGGACTAAAAAAGATCCAAACCGGGTTGGGAGCAGCACTCTTGACAGTTTTGTTCATATCAGGAGGCTCAGCGCACGCCCTGCGGAAAGCATCCGCCTGCAGCGAAGATCAATTCTCGTTCGTATCTACTTATTAACTATTTTTTCATACTAAACTACATCAAACTCTCCCCTCGAGTTTAACATAGCTTAATACAAAAAAAGCGCGCACCTCATTCAAGGAAATGCGCAAGTGTGACTATTATATTTCCGTCTCCATTGTGACGATGGATGAATGAGGTGCTTAGAGCTAGACGGGACAGGCGAACCTGCCCATCGTAGCGCTCTGCTTTTTGCGTGTCGTATGAATCGTTAAATAAAGAGGGCGAGAGCAGTTAGGCTCCGCCCTCTCCGGTGCAATCAAGAATTATACTAATTCAATGATTACCATTGGTGCGCCGTCTCCGCGACGAGGACCAACTTTCATGATACGAGTGTATCCACCTTGACGTTCAGTATAACGAGGTGCTACATCGTTGAATAGTTTTTGAAGAGCGTATACTGTTGACTCTTCGCCTTCTTCGTTCTTAACAGTTGCCTGATCGCGACGGATGAATGCAGCTGCCTGACGACGTGCGTGCAGGTCACCACGTTTTCCAAGAGTGATCATTTTTTCTACTGTTGAGCGAAGTTCTTTCGCGCGAGCTTCAGTTGTTTCAATACGTTCGTTGACGATAAGGTCAGTTGTAAGGTCACGAAGAAGTGCTTTACGCTGAGAGCTTGTACGTCCTAACTTTCTGTAAGCCATGAAGGGTTCCCTCCTTTATTAAAATTCTGTTCTATCAGTTCATTAGTCTTCTTTGCGAAGGCCTAACCCAAGTTCATCTAATTTCGCCTTAACTTCTTCAAGAGACTTACGTCCAAGGTTACGCACTTTCATCATATCCTCTTCTGACTTGTTAGCCAGTTCCTGGACTGTGTTGATTCCTGCACGCTTCAGGCAGTTGTAAGAGCGAACAGACAGATCAAGTTCTTCGATTGTCATCTCCAATACTTTCTCTTTCTGATCTTCTTCTTTTTCTACCATGATTTCTGCATTCTGCGCTTCATTGGTTAAGCCAACGAAAATGTTAAGGTGTTCAGTCAGAATCTTAGCACCTAGAGCAATAGCTTCTTTCGGGCCAATGCTTCCGTCTGTCCAGACATCAAGTGAAAGCTTATCGAAGTTCGTCAGCTGACCAACACGAGTATTTTCAACCTGATAGTTTACACGGGAAACAGGTGTGTAGATTGAATCAACCGGGATTACACCGATTGGCAGATCTTCACGCTTGTTCTGGTCTGCTGGTGTATAACCACGTCCTCTTGATGCAGTTAAACGCATGCGAAGGTGACCGTTTTTGCCCACTGTTGCGATATAAAGATCCGGGTTAAGAATCTCTACGTCACTGTCATGAGTAATATCGGCCGCAGTTACCTGACCATCACCTTGAACATCGATTTCCAATGTTTTTTCTTCATCTGAATAGATCTTCAATGCCAGTTTCTTGATATTCATTACAACTGTTGTGACATCTTCTACGACGCCTTCGATCGTTGAAAATTCGTGCAGTACACTGTCAATCTGGATTGACGTTACTGCTGCACCAGGAAGTGAAGATAATAGGATACGACGCAAGGAGTTACCCAATGTTGTACCATACCCACGCTCAAGTGGCTCTACAACGAATTTTCCGTACTTGGCATCATCGCTGATCTCAACCGTTTCAATTTTTGGCTTTTCAATTTCGATCATTCAAATTTACCCTCCTTCAAAACGTCGAAATCCCGGAAAGGTATCCGAAATTCCCCATGTTTACGGTTCCCATTGTGCTTTACAACTGGATCTATCATCTCTGTAAGAAGGAAACTGCCTTTTCCAGTATTAACCGGAATCAGCTGATCTTATACAGAAAAATTAAACACGACGACGTTTTGGCGGGCGGCAGCCATTGTGAGGCACTGGCGTTACGTCTTTGATTGCCGTTACGTCAAGACCTGCAGCCTGAAGTGCACGAATAGCCGCTTCACGACCAGCACCAGGACCTTTTACTGTTACTTCAAGAGTTCTTAGTCCGTGTTCCATTGAAGCTTTAGCTGCTGTTTCAGCTGCCATTTGTGCTGCGAATGGAGTTGACTTACGAGATCCGCGGAAACCAAGTGAACCAGCACTTGACCATGCAATTGCATTACCCTGCGTATCAGTAATCATCACGATTGTATTGTTAAAAGTTGAGCGGATGTGTGCAATACCAGCTTCGATATTCTTTTTCACACGACGCTTACGAGTTTGTTGTTTACGTGCCATTGTAGGAAGTAACCTCCTTTACCTAATTATTTTTTCTTGTTCGCTACAGTCTTACGAGGACCTTTACGAGTACGAGCATTATTTTTCGTGTGCTGTCCTCTTACAGGAAGACCACGACGGTGGCGAAGACCACGGTATGAACCGATTTCCATTAGACGCTTAATGTTAAGTGACGTTTCACGACGAAGGTCACCTTCCACTTTGTAGCTGTCAAGGATTTCACGGATTTTGTTAAGTTCATCTTCAGTCAGATCACGAACGCGAGTGTCTTCAGAAACACCAGCTTCTTTAAGGATTTGACTTGCAGTTGATTTACCAACACCAAAAATATAAGTTAGAGAAATCACAACGCGCTTATCGCGAGGGATATCTACTCCAGCAATACGTGCCATTTACACGAGCACCTCCTTCTTTATTAGCCTTGTTTTTGTTTGTGTTTAGGATTTTCGCAAATCACCATTACTTTACCTTTTCTGCGGATGACTTTGCACTTTTCGCAGATTGGCTTAACAGATGGTCTCACTTTCATCTTATCTAAACCTCCTTAGTGGTTCGGAGTGCAAAAGATTATTTGTAACGGTAAGTGATACGGCCGCGAGTCAGATCGTATGGAGATAACTCCACAGTTACTCTGTCGCCTGGCAGGATTCGAATGAAGTGCATACGAATTTTACCTGACACGTGTGCAAGCACAGTGTGACCATTTTCTAATTCTACCTTAAACATTGCATTAGGCAAAGTTTCAGCAACGGTGCCTTCAATTTCGATAACATCGTCTTTCGCCATCGAACAAATCTCCCTTCTTTATCAATCTTTCAGAGTGCTGACAAATGTCGTCACTGCATGACGCAGCTTGCCGTTTGTCACACGCCCTGTTTCGGATATACTATTTTGAACTTCAGGGGATACATAGTCGCATGAAGTCAAATGATGGATGTTTTTTTTCTTGGGCCGGTCAAACTTCCGGTTTTCACCGTCCGCAATTAAAACAAACTTTTCATCTAACCGATGAATGACAACCGCATATACTCCCGTATCGCGGCCCTTGTTCACCTGCACAATTTGCCCTATCCCGGGGGGCGAATCGGATTCAAACAAAAAGGATCACCTTCAATCAGGTTCTTGTCAGGATCTCGTAACCTTCTTCTGTGATCGCAATCGTGTGTTCAAAGTGCGCACACATTTTACCATCAACTGTTACGACTGTCCAGTTATCAGCAAGTGTCTTGACGTAGCGACTTCCTGCATTCACCATCGGTTCAACCGCTAGTACCATGCCGGGCTTCAGGCGGGGTCCCTTATCAGGTGGACCAAAATGAGGAATTTGCGGTGCCTCATGTAAGTCTTGCCCTACACCGTGCCCCACATACTCCCGTACGATTGAAAAACCGTTTTCTTCAGCATACGTTTGAACAGCATGAGAGATGTTCGACAGACGAACACCCGGTTTAGCTTCACTCAGGCCACGGTAGAGTGACTCTTCCGTAACTTCAAGCAGCTTTTGTGTCTCTTCAGGAATCGTTCCTACCGGATAAGTCCAGGCTGAGTCACCGTGATAGCCTTTGTACTTTGCGCCAATATCAATACTGATAATGTCGCCGTTCTCAAGCGTTCGGTTACCTGGAATACCATGTACGAGTTCTTCATTCACAGATGCACAAATGCTTCCGCTAAAACCGTTGTATCCTTTGAAGGATGGAACCGCGTCATGCTGACGGATGAACCGGTCAGCAATCTCATCAAGTTCCTTCGTTGTGATACCAGGCGCTATATGCTTTTGCAGCTCCTGATGGGTTAACGCAACGATCTTGCCTGCTTCGCGCATGATCTCAATCTCGCGAGGAGTCTTGCAAATGATCATTAGCGAAGGCCCCCAAGCAATTCATCAACATCAGCGAATACCTTGTTAATATCCTGCTGGCCGTCAATGTCTCTGAGCACACCCTTTTGACTGTAAAAGTCAAGAAGCGGCTGAGTTTGCTTCATATTAACATCTAAACGATTTTGTACAGTTTCAGGTTTGTCATCTTCACGCTGGTAAAGCTCTCCACCGTCTTTATCACATACACCTTCTACTGCAGGAGGGTTGAATACTGTGTGATACGTCGCACCGCAGGTCTTACAAATCCAGCGGCCGGTAAGACGCGTCATCAGTTCTTCTTTTTCCACCTTAATGTTTAGAACATAGTCAAGTTCTTTGCCAAGGTCTTTGAGTAATGCATCAAGCGCATCGGCCTGTGCCACTGTTCTCGGGAAACCATCTAACAGAAACCCTTCTTGGCAATCGTTTTTGCTTAATCGTTCACGGACAATACCGATCGTTACTTCGTCCGGTACCAGGTCACCCTGATCCATGTACGATTTCGCCTTCATTCCAAGCTCTGTGCCGTCTTTAATCGCTGCACGGAACATATCCCCTGTCGAAATGTGGGGGATATTATATTTTTCAATAATTCTTTCAGCCTGAGTACCTTTACCAGCACCAGGTAATCCCATTAAAACAATATTCACAAGTAAGCCCCCTCATTTACGATGGGCTTCAGGGCTCTCACCCCAAAACCATGTGATTATCTCATGAACCCTTTATAATTCCGTTTTACCAGCTGTGCTTCAAGCTGCTTCATTGTCTCAAGTGCAACCCCTACAACGATCAATAGGCTAGTACCGCCAATTTGAACCGATTGTGGAAGTCCTGCAAGATTAATGAAGAAGATTGGCAGGATTGAAATTACTGAAAGGAAAATCGCACCTACGAAAGTTAAACGGTAAAGAACGCTCGTCAGGTAATCCTGAGTCGCTTGTCCAGGTCGGATCCCTGGGATATAACCACCTTGTTTTTTAAGGTTTTCTGCCATATTCTCCGGATTCACCTGAATGAATGCGTAGAAATACGTGAACGCAACGATCAGCGCAACATAAATCGTCATACCGATTGGCTGCGTGTAATCAAATACTTCCTGAATCGTTGTTGTAATGTTGTTTTGACCAAAGAAAGTAACGAGTGTCTGCGGTGTGATAATAAAGGAAATCGCGAAGATAACCGGAATTACCCCTGCAGCATTCACTTTCAATGGAATGTGTGACGACTGTCCGCCCGTTGCCGGTGCATTCTTGCCGCCTACACGCTTTGCATATTGAACCGGAATTTTACGCAATGCCTGCTGGACGAAAATAACGCCAACTGTAATTGCGACAATCGCGAGTACCAATAGTGCCAGAATCACGATGTTAAGGAAAAGTTGTTCCCCTGCACCCTGAATCTGTTGTGCGTATAACTGATTAACGCCATTAGGAATAGCGGCCACGATACCTGCAAAGATAATGATGGAAATACCATTTCCAACACCTTTTGCTGTGATCTGCTCTCCTAACCACATTAAAAAGGCTGTCCCGGCTGTCAGTACAACTGCGATTAGCATGTACGTTGTAACCGATGTGTCAGGGATCAGTGATCCGCCGTACATACGATTAAAGCCATAAGACATTCCGATTGCCTGGATGAATGCCAGTACAATCGTGAAGTAACGTGTAAACTGAGCCAGCTTACGACGACCAACATCTCCCTGCTTTGACCACTCAGCAAACTTCGGTACTACGTCCATTTGCAAAAGCTGTACAATGATGGAGGCCGTGATATACGGCATAATGCCCATCGCGAGGATCGAGAAGTTGATTAATGCTCCACCACCGAATGTATTCATAAATCCGATCAGGCCGGCCATTTCATCCTGTGCCTGAAGAACTTGTGCATCTACACCCGGAACTGGAATGAAAGTTCCGATCCTAAAGACCACCAACATTAAAAGGGTGAAAATAATTTTATTTCTTATATCACCCACGCGCATAAAATTGGAGATTGTCCGAAACATTAAACCACCTCAGTTGTTCCGCCGGCAGCTTCAATTGCTTCTTTAGCAGCAGAAGAGAATTTGTGAGCTTTAACAGTCAGCTTCTTCTCTACGTTACCTTTAGCAAGGATCTTGATTCCTGCTAATTCTTTGCTTACTACTCCAGTTTCGATTAGAAGTTCCGGAGTTACTTCCGTACCTTCGTCAAAACGGTTAAGTGTGTCAAGATTAACAACCGCATATTCCTTACGGTGGATATTAGTGAATCCACGTTTTGGAAGACGGCGTGCTAATGGGTTCTGACCACCTTCAAAGCCTGGTCTTACGCCTCCGCCTGAACGGGCGTTTTGACCTTTGTGACCTTTACCTGAAGTTTTACCATTACCAGAACCGATACCGCGGCCAACGCGATTGCGTTCTCTGCGAGATCCTTCTGCTGGTTTTAACTCATGAAGTTTCATAGTGGCACCTCCTTGTTGATAAACATCAAATTAGATTTCTTTAACTGATACCAGGTGAGACACTTTATTGATCATGCCGCGGATAGCTTCGTTATCCTGCTGTTCAACAGTCTGGTTAGTCTTACGAAGACCAAGAGCCTGTACTGTTGCACGCTGATCTTTACTGCGTCCGATCACGCTGCGAGTGAGGGTAATTGCTAGTTTATTTGCCATCACTTATCCCTCCTTATCCTAACAGTTCTTCCACTGACTTGCCACGTAGCTTAGCAACGTCTTCTGCACGCTTAAGCTGCTTAAGGCCGTCAATTGTGGCACGAACCATGTTGATTGGTGTGTTAGAGCCTAGTGATTTTGAAAGAATGTCGTGGACACCTGCAAGTTCAAGTACCGCACGAACTGGTCCACCAGCGATGATTCCTGTACCAGGAGATGCTGGTTTGATTAAGATTGAGCCTGCACCGAAGCGGCCTGTAACAAGGTGAGGAGTTGTTCCTTCAACCATTGGTACTTCAATCAGATTTTTCTTCGCGTCTTCGATTGCTTTACGGATCGCATCAGGTACCTCTTGGGCTTTACCTGTACCGAAACCTACATGGCCATTCTTGTCTCCTACTACTACTAGAGCAGAGAAACGGAAGCGGCGGCCACCTTTAACAACCTTAGCGACACGGTTAATCGTAACTACGCGTTCTTCAAGTTCAAGTTTGTTTGGATCAATGCGACGCATCTGGATTGTCCCTCCTTTTTCTATTAAAATTCAAGTCCGTTTTCACGTGCAGCTTCAGCAAGAGCTTTCACGCGTCCGTGGTAAAGATATCCTCCACGGTCAAATACGACTGATTTCATTCCTTTTTCTACTGCACGTGTAGCGATTGCTTCGCCAACCTTTTGTGCAGCATCGACGTTTCCGCCAGATTCAAGGCCAAGCTCTTTTGAAGATGCAGCAGCTAGTGTTACACCATTTGCATCATCGATAAGCTGAGCGTAGATGTGCTTGTTTGAACGGTAAACATTCAAACGCGGACGAGATTCAGTTCCCGTGATCGTTGTACGAACACGTGCATGACGTTTCTTACGTACCGCATTCTTGTCAACTTTAGTAATCAATCAAGGTCACTCCTTTCATGCGCCTAAGCGGCATTATTTACCTGTTTTACCTTCTTTACGACGAACATATTCGCCTTCGTAACGGATTCCTTTACCTTTGTAAGGCTCTGGTGGACGTACGTCACGGATGTTTGCAGCTAGTGCGCCAACGCGCTCTTTGCTTGCGCCTTTAATTGTAACCTTTGTGTTTGAAGGAACTTCGATTTCGATTCCTTCTTCCGGTGTGATCTCAACTGGGTGAGAGTATCCTACGTTAAGAACAAGCTTGTTGCCTTGTTTCTGAGCACGATACCCAACCCCGATAAGCTCAAGGCTGCGTTCGAATCCTTTAGATACACCCTCGACCATGTTGTTCAGGATCGCACGAGTAGTACCGTGGATTGTACGGTGTTCTTTTGAGTCAGAAGGGCGGACAACTGTAAGTGTGCTGCCTTCCTGCTCGAATTTCATTTCTGAATTAAAAGTGAATGAAAGTTCACCTTTAGGTCCTTTAGCAGTAACATGTGAACCGTCAAAAGTTAATGTTACATCTGAAGGTACCTCGATTGGTTTTTTTCCTACACGAGACATTTTGTTGCACCTCTCTTTCGATTAAAAGATATTACCAGACGTATGCTAGAACTTCTCCGCCAACTTGCTTAGCGCGAGCTTCTTTGTCAGTTACAACGCCAGTTGAAGTAGATACGATTGCGATTCCAAGACCGTTCAGTACACGTGGAAGCTCATCAGCTTTTGCGTATACGCGAAGTCCAGGCTTAGAAATACGCTTAAGGCCAGTGATAACACGCTCATTGTTTGCACCATACTTAAGGAAGATGCGAATGATACCCTGCTTGCTGTCCTCGATATATTCAACGTCACGGATGAAACCTTCACGCTTAAGGATTTCTGCGATTTCTTTCTTCATGTTAGAAGCAGGAACCTCTAGCTTCTCGTGACGGACCTGATTCGCATTACGGATGCGAGTCAGAAGATCTGCGATTGGATCTGTCATTGTCATATTAATTTACCTCCTTCCCAAAATCGGGTATTACCAGCTGGCTTTCTTAACGCCAGGAATTTGACCCTTGTATGCTAGTTCACGGAAACAAATACGGCACAGCTTGAATTTACGCAGTACTGAGTGTGGACGTCCGCAACGTTCGCAACGTGTATACTCTTGTACTTTGAATTTCTGTTTGCGCTGTTGTTTCGCAATCATTGATTTTTTAGCCACGTTTACGCCTCCCTTTTGTAGAGATTACTTTTGGAATGGCATACCGAATTGTGTAAGAAGCTCACGAGACTCTTCGTCTGAGTTAGCTGTCGTAACAATTACGATGTCCATGCCACGTACTTTGTTTACTTTGTCATAATCGATCTCTGGGAAGATTAGCTGCTCTTTAACACCAAGAGTGTAGTTACCGCGTCCGTCGAAAGACTTTTTAGATACTCCGCGGAAGTCACGTACACGTGGTAGAGATACAGAGATTAGCTTGTCTAGGAAGTCATACATACGCTCGCCGCGAAGTGTAACTTTCGCACCGATTGGCATACCTTCACGAAGACGGAAACCTGCGATAGATTTCTTAGCTTTTGTAATTAGAGGCTTCTGACCAGTAATAGTCGTAAGCTCTTCTACAGCTGTATCCAGTGATTTAGTGTTTTGAACTGCTTCACCAACACCCATGTTGATTACGATTTTTTCGATTTTTGGCACCTGCATTACAGAAGTGTAATCGAACTTCTTAACTAGAGCAGGTGTGATTTCACTATTGAACTTTTCTTTTAGGCGGTTCATGCTTGAGTACCTCCCCTCTTCATTAACTATTTATCTAAAGATTCACCTGATTTTTTAGCAATACGTACTTTTTTACCGTCCTCAACTTTGTAACCAACGCGTGTTGGTTCGTTCGTTTTCGGATCGATCAGCATCACGTTTGATACGTGAATCGCTGCTTCCATGTTAGAGATTCCACCTTGTGGATTCATCTGTGAAGGTTTTGAATGTTTCTTGACGATGTTCACACCTTCAACAATTACGCGGTCAGCTTTCGGATTAGCAGCAAGTACAGTACCTGTCTTGCCTTTATCTTTTCCGGAAATAACCATTACTTTATCGCCTTTTTTAACGTGCATCCTGTCGCACCTCCTTGATACGGTGGTTGATTATCAATTAAAGAACTTCTGGTGCTAGAGAAACAATCTTCATGAAGTTGCTGTCACGAAGTTCACGAGCAACCGGTCCGAAGATACGAGTTCCACGAGGGCCTTTGTCGTCACGAATGATGACACAAGCGTTCTCATCAAACTTGATGTACGTACCATCTTTACGACGAACACCGCTCTTTGTACGAACGATTACCGCTCTTACAACTTCACCTTTTTTAACAACGCCTCCTGGTGTTGCTTGTTTCACTGTGCAGACGATCACATCACCAATATTAGCAGTCTTGCGGCCTGAACCTCCAAGAACTTTAATGGTTAATACTTCACGTGCGCCAGAGTTGTCAGCTACTTTTAAACGCGATTCCTGTTGAATCATGTAGGTTACCTCCCTTCGGAATTACATTTCCGAACAATATATTAGATAATAACCGCTTCTTCTACGACTTCCACTAGACGGAAACGTTTTGTTGCTGAAAGCGGACGAGTTTCCATAATACGAACAATATCGCCAGTCTTGGCTTGGTTTTGTTCATCGTGAGCTTTGTACTTCTTAGAGTACTTTACTCGTTTGCCATAAAGTGAATGTTTCTTTTGCGTTTCAACTAGCACTGTGATTGTTTTGTCCATTTTGTCCGAAACAACACGGCCAGTGTAAACTTTACGCTGGTTGCGTTCACTCATGCTGCAAACCTCCTCTCAGTTATCAGTTGTTAGCGCCAATTTCTCTTTCACGAATCACGGTTTTCATGCGAGCAATGGCTTTTCGTACTTGACGGATGCGAGCAGTGTTTTCAAGCTGACCAGTAGCCAGTTGGAAACGAAGGTTAAATAGCTCTTCCTTCAAAGATTTTACTTTTTGTTCAATTTCGGCAGTGGTTAGGTCACGAATTTCATTAGCTTTCATTTGATTCACCACCAATTTCTTCTCGTTTTACAAACTTAGTCTTAACCGGAAGTTTGTGTGATGCAAGACGAAGTGCTTCACGAGCAACTTCTTCAGATACTCCAGCGATTTCGAACATAATCTTACCCGGCTTTACAACTGCTACCCATCCTTCTGGTGCCCCTTTACCGGAACCCATTCGGACTTCTAGAGGTTTCTTAGTGTAAGGCTTGTGTGGGAAGATTTTAATCCATACTTTACCGCCACGTTTCATGTAACGAGTCATCGCGATACGGGCAGACTCGATCTGACGGTTAGTGATCCAGCTAGCTTCAAGAGCTTGAAGACCGTATTCACCAAAGCTTACTTCAGTACCGCCTTTTGCCTGGCCGCGCATTTTTCCGCGGTGTACACGACGATATTTCACGCGTTTAGGTAATAACATGATTAGTTTCCTCCTTCCTCGGATTTCTTGTGGTTCTTGGTAGGAAGAACTTCTCCACGGTAGATCCATACTTTAACTCCGAGCTTACCATACGTAGTATCCGCTTCAACGTGAGCGTAGTCGATGTCAGCGCGAAGAGTATGAAGTGGAACAGTACCTTCACTGTAATGTTCAGCACGTGCGATGTCTGCTCCGCCTAGACGACCAGAAACCTGAGTTTTGATCCCTTTAGCGCCAGCACGCATTGTGCGTTGGATTGATTGCTTTTGTGCACGACGGAAAGATACACGGTTTTCCAGTTGACGTGCAATATTTTCACCTACAAGTTTCGCATCAAGATCAGCGCGTTTGATTTCAACGATGTTGATGTGAACTCGCTTGCCAGTGATCTTGTTAAGGTCTTTACGAAGTGCTTCGACTTCAGTACCACCTTTACCGATAACCATACCTGGCTTAGCAGTGTGAATTGTAATGTTAATGCGGTTAGCCGCACGTTCGATTTCTACTTTAGAAACTGATGCTTCTTTCAGACGACCTTCGATGTAGTCACGAACTTTAAGGTCTTCATGAAGTAAGTCTGCGTAGTCTTTGCCTGCGAACCATTTTGATTCCCAGTCACGAATGACTCCGATACGTAGTCCAATTGGATGTACTTTTTGACCCACGTGTTATCCCTCCTTTTTTTCAGATACCACGATTGTAATGTGGCTTGTACGTTTATTAATGGCACTTGCACGACCTTGTGCACGAGGACGGAAACGTTTCAGTGTTGGTCCTTCGTTAACATATGCTTCTGAAATCACAAGGTTGTTAATGTCCATGTCGTAATTATGCTCAGCGTTCGCTACAGCAGATTTTAATACTTTCTCGATTACTGGTGATGCAGCGCGTGGTGTGTGGTTCAAAATAGCCACCGCTTCGCCAACCTGCTTACCGCGGATTAAATCTGCTACTAGGCGTACTTTACGAGGAGCAATACGAACTGTGTTTGCAACAGCTTTTGCTTGCATTAGGATAGCCTCCTCTCAATTAGCGTCTTGTTTTCTTATCATCACTTGCGTGACCTTTGTACGTACGGCTTGGCGCGAATTCGCCAAGTTTATGACCAACCATATCTTCAGTCACGTAAACTGGTACGTGTTTGCGTCCATCGTATACAGCGATTGTATGACCGATGAAGTTAGGGAAGATAGTAGAACGACGAGACCAAGTTTTTACAACCTGCTTCTTGTCTGATTCGTTAAGCTTCTCAACTTTTGACATTAAATGATCGTCCACAAAAGGTCCTTTTTTCAAGCTGCGACCCATACTGGAACCTCCCTTCGTGATTGTCCTACGGCCCGTTTGATGAACCGTAGCTCAATCCCGTTATTTTTTACGACGGCGTACGATAAACTTATCGGACTTGTTTGTCTTCTTACGAGTCTTGTAACCAAGAGTTGGTTTGCCCCATGGTGACATTGGTGATTTACGGCCGATTGGCGCTTTACCTTCACCACCACCGTGTGGGTGATCATTCGGGTTCATTACAGAACCACGTACAGTTGGGCGCTTGCCTAACCAGCGTGAACGTCCTGCTTTACCGATGTTGATTAGTTCGTGTTGTTCGTTACCAACTTGTCCTACAGTAGCACGGCAAGTTGCAAGGATCATACGAGTTTCGCCTGAGTTAAGACGTACAAGCACGTATTTACCTTCTTTACCTAGAACCTGTGCTGATGTACCAGCTGAACGCACAAGCTGACCACCTTTACCAGGCTTAAGCTCGATGTTGTGGATTACTGTACCCACTGGAATGTTAACGAGTGGAAGTGCGTTACCTGTTTTGATGTCCGCTTCAGGGCCTGACATGATTTCCATGCCTACTACAAGTCCTTTAGGAGCTAGGATATACCGCTTCTCACCATCAACGTAGTTGATTAGTGCAATGTTTGCTGAACGGTTTGGATCATATTCGATCGTAGCAACGCGTCCTGGAATGCCATCTTTCGTACGAGCGAAATCGATGACACGGTATTGGCGCTTATGGCCTCCACCTTGATGACGAACTGTTAACTTACCCTGGTTGTTACGGCCACCCTTACGCTTAATTGGCGCAAGAAGCGATTTTTCCGGCTTGCTAGTTGTAATCTCAGCAAAGTCAGAAGCTGTCATGCCGCGACGACCATTAGAGGTAGGTTTGTACTTTTTAATCGCCATGTCTGTTCCCTCCTCTTCTATTTATCGGTTTATTTAAACCTCAAAAAATTCGATTTCTTTACTTTCTTCTGTCAGAGTTACAATCGCTTTGCGACGCTTGTTAGTAAAACCAGTGTAACGTCCCATGCGCTTGAATTTACCTTTGTAGTTCATGATGTTTACTTTCTCAACATCCACACCAAAGATCTCCTGGATTGCGTCTTTCACTTGTGTTTTGTTAGCACGAGTGTCGACTTCGAACGTGTACTTCTTCTCACCCATAAGGTCTGAAGAACGCTCTGTAATTACGGGGCGCTTAATAATATCGCGAGCATCCATTATGCAAGCACCTCCTCTACTTTTTGAACTGCACCTTTCGTCATAACCACTTTGTCGTGGCCAAGTACATCAAGTACGTTGACGCCAGTAGCAGAAATAACTGTTACGCCTGGAATGTTACGTCCAGATAGAGCAACGTTTTCGTCAAGACCTTCAGTCACTACTAGGACTTTCTTGTCTAGTGAAAGGCTGCTTAATACTGTAGCAAATTCCTTTGTCTTTGGCGATTCGAATGAAAGCGCCTCTAGAACTAAGATATTTTCTTCAGCAACTTTGCTTGAAAGAGCTGATTTGATCGCCAGACGACGAACTTTTTTAGGAAGCTTATAGCTATAGCTACGAGGTGTTGGGCCGAATACGACTCCACCGCCACGCCATTGTGGTGAACGGATCGAACCTTGACGGGCACGTCCAGTTCCCTTCTGACGCCATGGCTTACGACCACCGCCAGCTACTGCAGAACGATTTTTTACTTTGTGAGTTCCCTGACGCTGTGCAGCACGCTGCATCAGTACAGTTTCGAACATCACTGCGTTGTTTGGCTCAATGCCGAAGATGGATTCGTTAAGCTCGATATCACCGGCTTGTGAACCATCCTGTTTAAATACGGATACTTTAGGCATTCCTGTTTCCTCCTTTCCGATTAACGTCTATTATTTCGCTTTAATTGCGCTTTTTACTGTGATAAGTGACTTGTTAGGGCCAGGAACGTTCCCTTTTACAAGTAATAGATTACGCTCAGCATCAACTTTCACGATTGAAAGGTTCTGAACTGTAATTCTTTCTCCGCCCATGCGTCCAGGTAGTAATTTACCCTTGAATACGCGGTTTGGATCAACAGGACCCATTGAACCAGGACGACGGTGGTAACGAGAACCGTGAGTCATTGGTCCGCGGGATTGGTTGTGACGCTTGATTGCACCCTGAAAACCTTTACCCTTCGATACTCCTGTTACATCAATTACATCGCCTTCTGCGAAAATATCAACCTTGACTTCTTGACCAATCTCATACTCGCCAAGCTCAACACCGCGGATTTCACGGACGAAGCGCTTAGGAGCCGTTTCAGCTTTAGCGGCATGTCCTTTTGATGGTTTGTTAGCAAGCTTTTCGCGCTTGTCTTCAAAACCGATCTGGATTGATTCATATCCGTCAGTATCAACAGCTTTCTTTTGAAGAACTACGTTTGGAGTAGCTTCGATTACTGTTACTGGGATAAGATCGCCGTTCTCAGCAAAAACCTGAGTCATTCCAATCTTTCTACCTAAGATTCCTTTGGTCATTAGTCACACCTCCTATTATTGTTTAGTAATTTATTTTTTGTTGATTAAAGTTTGATTTCGATGTCAACGCCAGACGGTAAATCAAGACGCATTAGCGCATCTACCGTTTGTGGTGTCGGGTTCACAATGTCTACAAGACGTTTATGTGTGCGCATTTCAAACTGC
The DNA here is from genome assembly GCF_016908195.1 of Jeotgalibacillus terrae. Lineage (GTDB taxonomy): Bacteria > Bacillota > Bacilli > Bacillales > Jeotgalibacillaceae > Jeotgalibacillus > Jeotgalibacillus terrae. Next base: position 34,992 of record NZ_JAFBDK010000023.1, on the reverse strand, counting down.
TCACGCGCATCTTTGTATTTGTGGACCGCACGAAGGATTGTGTAAACAGACTTTTCAGTTGGAAGCGGGATTGGACCCGATACACTAGCACCTGAACGTTTTGCAGTTTCAACAATCTTCTCAGCAGACTGATCAAGAATTCTGTGATCGTAAGCTTTCAAACGGATACGGATTTTTTGTTTTGCCATTATTTTCCCTCCTTTTTCGCCTATTTAGGAATAGACATTCTCCGCAGAAATTTCCCACACACGAGCCATGGCAAAGCGGCCGGGTGTGTCGGCAACCTCCTGCTTCATCGCAAGTCAAAGACCAACATTAAATATTATACAGAAAATAATCAGATTGTGCAACCCCTGTTGCAAAATTACTTTCCGAATACACTTTGTCTATTATAAGACCCTTCCAGCTGACTTTCAAGTGGTAAGAAAATATGCAGAAAATTCATAGGTTTTTACGCTGGTGAATCCATTGTTCAGCTGCGTTCAGCCATGGTTGATCTGAATGAAACATGCGATGTCTCATGTTAATGAGTGAGCTGAAAGACAGATAGTGAAGGTCTTCTTCTTCAAGCATATGAAGTTCGATCCGGTTTTTTAATTCCCTCAATTCCTGTTGAGTCTGCAGCGCCTTTTTTTCTAGATGGAACAGCCTTGAGACCATCGTTCCAAAACGTCTTTCTTCTATAGAGTAATAGTTTTGCTTCTCCCATTCAGTGATGGTTGTCAGGAAATGATCGCCTTCTAGTAAGTCTGTGAGTATTTGATAAGCCTCGTCTGCATGGACATCAGGCTGACTGATTGATTGCTGATAGGCCAGGATGACTGCAGGGAGCATAGGCTGAACTGTGCGCTGCGGCTTTTTATTTTGCTGATCGTAGACAGATAGCCAGAGGTGAATTGGCTGCATGGGTTGTTCCCCTTTCAAAGTACGTGGTGATGAGTTTCTTCTGTAGTAGTTTAGCGGTTTTGGGAGGCTGGGGGAAGTGCGGTCATTAACATTGAATGATCGGGAATCGGGGTTTTTTCAGCCTGGTTATTGATGAGCAGTCCAGCTGAATGAGATTCAGGTCAGAACTTAGGAAATACAGCTCCCCAACTTACGTTTACTGGTCAGAATCCCCCCGGACTCTACTTACCTCTTCTGTTCACACGCAAAAAAACCCTGCACCCATAAGGATGCAGGATTTGTATCGCAAAGTCGCTATTACTTCTGGATAGAAGCTACAACGCCAGCGCCTACTGTACGTCCACCTTCACGAATAGAGAACTTAGTTCCTTCTTCGATCGCGATTGGAGAGATTAGCTCAACAGTCATTTCGATGTTGTCGCCAGGCATAACCATTTCTACTCCATCAGGAAGGTTACATACGCCAGTTACGTCCGTAGTACGGAAGTAGAACTGTGGGCGGTAGTTAGTGAAGAATGGAGTGTGACGTCCACCTTCTTCTTTTGATAGAACATAAACTTCAGCTTTGAAGTTTGTGTGTGGAGTGATTGTTCCTGGCTTAGCAAGAACCTGTCCACGGTTAATGTCGTCGCGAGAAACCCCACGAAGAAGTGCGCCAATGTTGTCGCCAGCTTCTGCATAGTCAAGAAGCTTACGGAACATTTCAACACCAGTAACAGTAGTTTTCTTCGGCTCTTCAGAAAGACCGATGATTTCTACTTCGTCACCAACTTTAACTTGTCCACGCTCAACACGTCCTGTAGCAACTGTACCACGACCAGTGATTGAGAATACATCCTCAACTGGCATCATGAATGGCTTTTCAGTGTCACGCTCAGGAGTTGGAATGTAGCTATCTACAGCTTCCATAAGTTCGAAGATTTTCTCTTCCCACTCTTCTTCTCCTTCAAGTGCTTTAAGTGCAGAACCTTTGATTACTGGAATGTCGTCGCCAGGGAAATCGTACTCAGAAAGAAGGTCACGGATTTCCATTTCAACTAGTTCAAGTAGTTCTTCGTCGTCTACCATGTCACACTTGTTCATGAATACAACAAGGTAAGGTACACCTACCTGACGAGAAAGAAGGATGTGCTCACGAGTCTGTGGCATTGGGCCATCAGCAGCAGATACTACAAGAATACCGCCGTCCATCTGTGCAGCACCAGTGATCATGTTCTTAACATAGTCAGCGTGTCCTGGGCAGTCAACGTGTGCGTAGTGACGAGTGTCAGTTTCGTACTCAACGTGTGCAGTTGAGATTGTGATTCCGCGCTCGCGCTCTTCTGGAGCACCATCAATTTGATCATATGCCATTGCAGATCCACGACCATATTTCTTGTGAAGTACAGTTGTGATTGCAGCAGTTAGAGTTGTTTTACCATGGTCAACGTGTCCGATTGTTCCAATATTCGCATGGGTTTTCGAACGGTCGAATTTTTCCTTAGCCATTACGGAATTCCTCCTTAAAATAATTAAAGTTAATTAGTTTTATTTTTAAATATGGCTTACCAGAGGCGGCTGCCCCCGGACTCACCATAGCTTACATAAGTAGTTATACTTTATTGTAAGGGTGAAATCAATTATTCACCTTTATTTTTTTTGATGATTTCTTCACTCACAGACTTCGGTACTTCCTCGTAGTGATCGAAGAACATTGAGAATGTTCCACGTCCCTGCGTGTTAGAACGAAGTGAAGTTGCGTAACCGAACATTTCAGCAAGCGGTACAAATGCTTTAACGATTTGTGTGTTACCGCGAGCAGACATACCTTCTACGCGTCCACGGCGAGCTGTAACGTCACCCATGATGTCTCCCATGTATTCTTCAGGGATCATAACTTCTACGCGCATTAGCGGCTCAAGAAGAACCGGGTTACACTTAGAAACTGCATTTTTAAGTGCCATAGATGCGGCAATCTTAAACGCCATCTCAGAGGAGTCAACGTCATGGTATGAACCATCGTATAGTCTCGCTTTGATGTCGATTAGAGGGTAACCAGCAAGTACACCGTTGTCAAGAGAGTCTTCTAGACCCTGCTGAACAGCTGGAATGTATTCACGTGGTACAGATCCCCCAACGATGCCGTTTTCAAATTCAAAGCCTGCTCCTTCTTCGTTAGGAGAGAATTCGATCTTAACGTGACCGAACTGTCCGCGACCACCAGACTGGCGGACGAACTTCCCTTCAACTTGTGCAGAGCCGCGGAATGTTTCACGGTAAGATACCTGTGGAGCACCCACGTTAGCTTCTACTTTGAATTCACGCTTCATACGGTCAACAAGGATATCAAGGTGAAGTTCACCCATACCTGCGATGATCGTCTGTCCAGTTTCCTGGTCAGTGTGTGCGTGGAATGTTGGATCTTCTTCCTGAAGCTTCTGAAGCGCCTGAGACATTTTGTCCTGGTCAGCTTTAGACTTAGGTTCGATCGCAACAGAGATAACTGGCTCAGGGAATTCCATAGACTCAAGAATTACAAGACTCTTTTCGTCACATAGTGTGTCCCCTGTAGTTGTGTCTTTAAGACCAACTGCAGCAGCGATATCTCCAGCAAACACTTCCGAAATTTCTTCACGAGAGTTAGCGTGCATCTGCAGGATACGTCCTACACGCTCACGCTTACCTTTCGTTGCGTTCTGTACGTATGATCCAGACTGGAGCACACCAGAATAAACACGGAAGAATGTAAGCTTACCTACATAAGGATCAGTCATAACTTTAAATGCAAGCGCAGAGAATGGTTCTTCGTCGCTAGCTGGACGAACAATTTCTTCTTCTGACTCAGGAACATGTCCTGTGATTGGCTTAACATCAAGTGGTGACGGAAGGTAGTCAAGTACTGCATCAAGCAGAAGCTGAACACCTTTGTTCTTGAAAGCAGAACCACAGATTACAGGATAGAATTCAACGTCACAAGTTCCTTTACGGATCGCAGCTTTGATTTCATCCACTGTCATTTCTTCGCCTTCAAGGTATTTCATCATTAGATCTTCATCAAGATCTGCTACCGCTTCAATTAGCTTTCCGCGGTATTCTTCAGCCTGTTCCTTGTATTCTTCAGGAATTTCACGCTGCTCAGTACGAGTACCAAGATCATCTTCATAGAAGTATGCTACATTTTCAACCAGGTCGATGATTCCTTCGAATTCATCTTCCGCACCGATTGGCAGTTGAATTGGATGAGCATTAGCTTGAAGACGGTCGTGCAGTGTTCCTACAGAATAAAGGAAGTCTGCCCCGATCTTATCCATTTTATTAACGAATACGATACGAGGAACACCGTATGTTGTCGCCTGACGCCATACAGTTTCTGTCTGTGGCTCAACACCCGACTGGGCATCAAGTACACCTACAGCACCATCAAGTACACGAAGTGAACGTTCAACTTCTACTGTGAAGTCTACGTGTCCAGGTGTATCAATGATGTTTACACGGTGGCCTTTCCATGAAGCTGTTGTAGCAGCAGATGTGATCGTGATCCCACGCTCCTGCTCCTGCTCCATCCAGTCCATCTGTGATGCACCTTCGTGCGTTTCACCGATTTTGTGGATACGGCCTGTGTAGTAAAGGATACGCTCCGTAGCAGTCGTCTTACCGGCATCGATGTGAGCCATGATACCGATATTACGAGTGTTTTTTAAGGAGAACTCTCTAGGCATTGGTCTTTCTCCTTCCTACTAAATGAGATTTGGTTGATAAAATGCTGAATCTTACCAGCGGTAGTGAGCAAATGCTTTATTTGCTTCAGCCATTTTATGCATATCTTCACGCTTCTTAACTGAAGCGCCAGTGTTGTTTGCTGCATCAAGAATTTCATTAGCAAGACGCTCTTCCATAGTCTTTTCTCCACGAAGACGCGCATAGTTTACTAACCAGCGAAGTCCAAGTGTAGTACGACGTTCCGGACGCACCTCAACCGGTACCTGATAGTTCGCTCCGCCGACACGACGAGCACGTACTTCAAGAACTGGCATAATGTTCTTAAGCGCCTGGTCGAATACTTCTAGAGCATCTTTCCCAGAACGTTCCTGAACGATATCGAAAGCAGAATATAAGATACGCTGAGCTGTACCTTTCTTTCCGTCAATCATGATTTTGTTTACAAGACGAGTTACCAGCTTCGAGTTATGAATCGGATCCGGTAAAACGTCACGTTTTGCAACTGCACCTTTACGAGGCATGTGATTTCCTCCTTTCATAGGAAAATAACTTCTTTATATTGAATCGATTACTTTTGGTCTTTTGGTCTCTTAGTACCGTATAGTGAACGACCTTGACGACGTCCATCTACACCAGCAGTATCAAGCGCACCACGTACGATGTGGTAACGTACCCCTGGTAAATCTTTTACACGTCCTCCGCGAATAAGAACAACACTGTGTTCTTGAAGGTTGTGCCCGATACCAGGAATGTATGCTGTAACCTCGATTTGGTTTGTAAGACGCACACGAGCATATTTACGAAGTGCCGAGTTCGGCTTCTTCGGTGTCATTGTACCAACACGAGTACAAACACCACGCTTTTGTGGTGATGAAAGGTTAGTCGCTTTCTTCTTGAAGCTGTTGTAACCTTTGTTAAGTGCTGGTGAGTCAGACTTTGAGCCCTTTGATTGGCGTGGATTACGCACTAATTGGTTAATAGTAGGCATGTTTATGTCCTCCCTTCCTCAATATTTTAAGCCCACACATCCAGGTGGTTCATTTTAGGGAAAAAAACAAAGTCTTTGCAACTTCTGCTGCAAAAACATGTTTACATAGTAATGGCTACCGCAGCAGCACCAACCTCGATCCCGCACGCTTTACCCAGCTTCTTCATGGAATCAACATGGGTTACGTTTACGTTCATCTCTTCAGCGGTGAGTAGCACCCGGTCAATTACATGGCGGTCGACATCGTCTGCAACGATGACTTCCTTCACTGACCCTGCTTTGAGTGCCTTTACAACTTGCTTGGATCCTACAACGATGTGTTTAGCCTGTGATACTTTTTCATAAGACATAATCATATCCTCCAAAGTAACAGGTTGTTGATTAGTAGCAACCTTGAATATATTATCATCTCAATGGCTGGATGTCAACAAAGTTTGTAAATTATTGCGGAGTGTTTATAAAGATTAATGAGAATCGGTTGATCTCTGGTAACCGCTGTTGATTTCCGTGGGGGACTCCGCTTTCTTGCCCCCGGGCGGTGAGCCTCCTCATGCTTCGCATTCCGGGGTCTCACCTGTCCCTTCCTGGGGCGGGAGTCTCCGTCCCCCACTACAATCAACCGCTAGTATCTTTATAGAAACAATCGCATTCTTCTTTAAAATATTCTATTAAAAAGGTGGCGCCACAGAGGGCGCCACCACTTTTGCTTTCACAGACCTTGATTGAATTATTCCACGGAAACTGCTTCTTCTTCCTGGATTTCTTCATTCTCAATTTCAGCCTGACGATAGCGCTGCATTCCTGTTCCGGCTGGAACAAGCTTACCGATGATAACATTTTCTTTCAGTCCAAGCAGTTCATCACGCTTTCCTTTGATTGCTGCGTCTGTCAGGACACGAGTTGTCTCCTGGAATGATGCAGCTGAAAGGAATGATTCTGTTTCAAGAGATGCTTTTGTGATCCCCAGGATAAGCGGACGACCAGTTGCCGGCTGCTTACCATCAAGCAGAACCTGTTGATTCGCTTCCATGAACTGGTGTACATCAAGCAGTGAACCTGGCAGCAGTTCAGTTTCTCCGGCTTCAATGACACGGACTTTACGAAGCATCTGGCGAACCATGACTTCAACGTGCTTATCACCGATTTCAACACCCTGCATACGGTATACTTTCTGTACTTCTTTAAGCAGATATTCCTGTACAGCAGCAACGTCACGGATCTTGATCAGTTCCTTCGGATCGATTGAACCTTCTGTCAGAACCTGACCGCGTTCGATCACGTCATCAACTGCAACTTTAATACGGGCAGTATAAGGAGCAGAATACGTCTTTGTTTCTACTTCACCTTTTACTGTAATATCCTGCTGACGGTCTTTACCTTCTGTTACTTCAGTTACGACACCATCAATTTCAGAGATCGTAGCCTGACCTTTAGGATTACGCGCTTCGAAAATTTCCTGGATACGCGGAAGACCCTGTGTAATATCGTCTCCTGCTACACCACCTGTGTGGAATGTACGCATTGTAAGCTGTGTACCCGGCTCACCGATTGACTGGGCTGCGATGATACCGACTGCTTCGCCGACTTCAACTTTTTCACCAGTCGCAAGGTTCTTACCATAACACTTCTCACATACGCCATGACGCGTGTTACAAGTGAATGCAGAACGGATTGATACTTCTTCTATACCAGCTTCAATAATCTGACGGGCGATGTCTTCTGTAATCAGCTCATTACGTTTTACGAAGATTTCACCAGTCTTAGGATGTTTGACTGTCTGGTTTGAATAACGGCCTTCAAGACGCTCTTCAAGCGCTTCGATGACTTCTGTTCCATCTTTCAGTGAGCTTACGCGCAGACCGCGGTCAGTGCCGCAATCTTCTTCACGGACGATAACATCCTGTGCCACGTCAACAAGTCGGCGAGTCAGGTAACCTGAATCGGCAGTCTTCAATGCTGTATCGGCAAGACCTTTACGTGCACCGTGTGTAGAGATGAAGTACTCAAGTACTGTCAGACCTTCACGGAAACTTGACTTGATCGGAAGCTCGATGATACGTCCAGCCGGGTTGGCCATCAGACCACGCATACCGGCAAGCTGCGTAAAGTTAGATGCGTTACCACGGGCACCTGAATCACTCATCATGTAGATCGGATTCAGACTGTCGAGTGTAAGCATCAGCTTATCCTGAATAATGTCCTTTGCAGCTGACCAGATTGAGATGACACGCTCATAGCGCTCTTCTTCTGTGATCAGACCACGGCGGAATTGCTTCTGGACTTTATCAACCTTTAACTGTGCATCGTCAAGGATTCCCTGCTTTTCAGGAAGTACCACGATATCAGCGATACCGATTGTAATACCAGCACGTGTTGAGTGCTTGAATCCAAGATTTTTCATGCTATCAAGCATTTTAGATGTATCCGTTAAGTGGAATCGCTTGAAGACTTCAGCGATGATGCTTCCAAGGAATCCTTTCTTAAACGGCGTTACAAGGTCTGCTGATTTGAAGTGTTCTTTTACATCAGTGGTCGGGTCAACGAAGTACTTATCAGGTGTGTTCACCTCAAGGTTCTCCATTGTCGGCTCATTAATGTAGTGGAACTCTTCAGGAAGAATTTCGTTAAAGATCACTTTTCCGACTGTTGTCAGAAGAAGTTTCTTCGTCTGTTCTTCTGTAAATGTTGGTTTGTTAACAGCACCTGCATGAATCGCAATACGTGTGTGCAGGTGTACATAACCATTCTGGTATGCAAGAAGGACTTCATCCGCATCGTGGAATACTGAACCTTCACCTACAGCATCTTTACGTTCTAATGTCAGGTAGTAGTTACCAAGTACCATATCCTGAGACGGCGTAACAACAGGTTTTCCGTCTTTCGGGTTAAGGATGTTCTGTGCAGCAAGCATAAGAAGACGCGCTTCAGCCTGAGCTTCAGATGATAGTGGTACGTGAACCGCCATCTGGTCACCGTCAAAGTCAGCGTTATAAGCTGTACATACGAGCGGGTGAAGACGGATCGCACGGCCTTCAACCAGTGTAGGTTCGAATGCCTGGATACCAAGACGGTGAAGCGTCGGTGCACGGTTAAGAAGAACCGGATGCTCCTTAATGACATCTTCAAGTACGTCCCATACTTCATCATGAACACGTTCAATCTTACGTTTTGCACTCTTAATATTATGCGCAAGTCCGCGCTCAACAAGCTCTTTCATTACAAAAGGCTTGAACAGTTCAAGTGCCATTTCCTTCGGCAGTCCGCACTGATACATTTTCAGACTAGGTCCAACTACGATAACTGAACGGCCTGAATAGTCAACACGCTTACCAAGAAGGTTCTGACGGAAACGTCCCTGCTTCCCTTTCAGCATATGAGAAAGAGATTTTAGTGGACGGTTACCCGGTCCTGTAACAGGACGTCCGCGGCGGCCGTTATCGATTAGTGCATCTACAGCTTCCTGCAGCATACGCTTCTCGTTCTGAACGATGATGCTTGGTGCACCAAGGTCCAATAGGCGCTTCAGACGGTTGTTACGGTTGATCACACGACGGTACAGGTCATTCAGGTCAGATGTAGCGAAACGTCCGCCATCAAGCTGAACCATCGGACGAAGTTCCGGTGGGATCACAGGTAGTACATCAAGAACCATCCAATCAGGAAGGTTACCTGAGTTACGGAATGATTCAACTACTTCAAGACGCTTGATCGCACGCGTACGTCGCTGCCCCTGAGCAGTTTTTAATTCTTCTTTCAGCGTTTCCGCTTCTTTATCAAGATCGATATCCTGAAGAAGCTTGCGGATTGCTTCAGCTCCCATTGCAGCCTGGAATTTGCCGCTGTACTTTTCACGGTACGCACGGTATTCCTTCTCAGATAGAAGCTGTTTTTTTTCAAGTGCAGTATCTCCTGCTTCTGTTACTACGTAAGAAGCAAAGTAGATAACTTCCTCAAGCGCACGCGGTGACATGTCAAGAACAAGTCCCATACGGCTCGGGATGCCTTTGAAGTACCAGATGTGAGAAACAGGTGCTGCAAGTTCGATGTGACCCATACGTTCACGGCGCACTTTCGCACGTGTTACTTCAACACCACAGCGGTCACAAACGACGCCCTTATAACGGACGCGTTTGTATTTACCGCAATGACACTCCCAGTCTTTCTGCGGGCCGAAGATTCGCTCGCAGAAAAGACCGTCTTTTTCAGGCTTCAGTGTACGATAGTTGATCGTTTCAGGCTTCTTCACTTCACCAAATGACCAAGAACGGATCTTATCTGGTGAGGCTAAACCAATTTTCATATATTCAAAGTTATTAACATCTATCAAGGAGCCTACCTCCCTTTTCGTTTAAAGGTTTCACCCTTTTGTTGATTCCCAGTGTCACAACTATTCTTTCGTGCCGACAGTTTCAGAAGCCGCTGCTTCTGTTTCCGGGGCAATATTCAATGCATCAGCCTGGTGGATGTCGTCATCGTCATCCAGGTCGCGCATTTCGATTTCTTCATCGTTGGCAGACAGCATCTTCACGTCCATGCCAAGACTCTGAAGTTCTTTGATTAATACTTTAAATGATTCAGGAACGCCCGGTTCCGGAACGCTGTCACCTTTAACGATCGCTTCGTACGTTTTCACACGTCCGACAACGTCATCTGATTTGACAGTTAGAATTTCCTGAAGTGTATATGCAGCACCGTATGCTTCAAGTGCCCAAACCTCCATCTCACCGAAACGCTGTCCGCCGAACTGTGCTTTACCGCCCAGTGGCTGCTGTGTAACAAGTGAGTATGGTCCTGTTGAACGTGCGTGAAGCTTGTCATCAACCATGTGAGCCAGCTTGATCATATACATGACGCCGACAGATACACGGTTGTCGAACGGATCGCCGGTTCTTCCATCATAAAGAACTGTCTTACCATCACGTGACATACCTGATTCTGCGATTGTTTCCCAAACGTCTTCCTCATTGGCACCATCAAATACCGGTGTAGCAATATGAATACCCATTGCGCGGGCAGCCATTCCCATGTGCATCTCAAGAACCTGACCGATGTTCATACGGGATGGTACACCCAGTGGATTTAACATAATGTCAATCGGCGTGCCGTCTGGAAGATATGGCATATCTTCTTCCGGAAGAATACGTGAGATAACACCCTTGTTACCGTGACGTCCGGCCATCTTATCCCCTACAGAGATCTTTCTCTTCTGTACGATATAGACACGTACCAGCTGGTTTACACCAGGAGGCAGCTCATCGCCGTCTTCACGGTTAAAGATTTTCACATCAAGGATGATTCCGCCTGCTCCGTGTGGTACACGAAGTGACGTATCACGTACTTCACGTGCTTTTTCACCAAAGATTGCATGAAGCAGACGCTCTTCAGCTGTCAGTTCCGTTACACCCTTAGGCGTTACTTTACCAACAAGAATATCGCCGTCTTTTACTTCAGCACCGACACGGATGATTCCACGGTCGTCAAGATTGCGCAGTGCATCTTCACCAACGTTAGGAATGTCACGTGTGATTTCTTCAGGTCCAAGCTTTGTATCACGGGACTCTGATTCATATTCTTCAATATGAATAGACGTGTATACATCATCTTTTACAAGGCGCTCACTCATGATAACAGCATCCTCGTAGTTAAAACCGTCCCATGTCATGAAGCCGACAAGAACGTTACGTCCAAGCGCAAGCTCTCCTGCTTCCATCGATGGTCCGTCTGCAAGAATTTCACCTTTTTCAACGCGGTCACCTACAGCAACGATTGGACGCTGGTTGTAGCATGTTCCCTGGTTGGAACGTATGAATTTCTGCAGCTTGTACTTATCAAGGTCGGCTTCAGTTTCCCTGCCGTCCACATCTACTAAGCGGCGTACCCAAACCTGGTTTGCCTGTACGCGCTCAACGATTCCTTCATGCTTATTAATAACAGCAGCACCTGAATCCTTCGCAGAAACGTGTTCCATTCCTGTACCTACAAAAGGCGCTTCCGGATTCATTAACGGAACTGCCTGACGCTGCATGTTCGCTCCCATTAACGCACGGTTCGAGTCATCGTTTTCAAGGAACGGGATACATGCTGTCGCAGCAGATACGACCTGCTTAGGCGATACATCCATATAGTCAATACGGTCACGCTTGAATACAGTGTTCTCACCGCGGAAACGGGAAACAACTTCTTCATCAAGGAATGAACCGTCATCACCAAGACGGGCATTTGCCTGTGCTACAACATAATTATCCTCTTCATCAGCAGTCAGATAATCAATGCGTTCTGTCACTCTGCCAGTTTCAGGGTCAACGCGGCGGTAAGGTGTCTCGATGAAGCCGAAACGGTTTACCTTTGCGAAGCTTGAAAGTGAGTTGATCAGACCGATGTTCGGGCCCTCAGGTGTCTCGATCGGACACATACGGCCATAGTGAGAATAGTGTACGTCACGTACTTCAAAGCCTGCACGTTCACGTGTCAAACCACCCGGTCCAAGCGCAGAAAGACGACGCTTATGCGTTAATTCTGCAAGCGGATTTGTCTGATCCATGAACTGAGAAAGCTGAGAGCTTCCAAAGAACTCTTTAATAGACGCGATTACAGGGCGAATGTTAATCAGCTGCTGAGGCGTAATTGTATTCGTATCCTGAATAGACATTCTTTCACGAACAACACGCTCCATACGTGAGAGACCAATACGGAATTGGTTTTGAAGAAGCTCCCCTACTGAACGCAGACGACGGTTACCAAGGTGATCAATATCATCTGTTAAGCCAACGCCGTGCAGCAGGTTAAAGAAGTAACTGATTGAAGATACAATGTCAGCTACCGTGATGTTTTTCACGCTGTCATCAACATATGCATTACTGATTACATTAATTTCCTGACCTTCTTCAGAATTAGGTACCTGAATTTTAATTGTCTGAAGCTTTAAGTCTTCTTCGACAACTCCACTCACCTGATTGTAAGTCATGAAACCTACTCCGCTTTCAAGGTTAGGAATCAGCTTATCAAGATTACGGCGGTCAAGTAATGTTCCTTTTTCTGCGATAATTTCGCCAGTTTCCGGATCAGCAAGCGTTTCAGCAAGCACCTGACCGAAAAGACGGTTCTTAATATGAAGCTTTTTATTCATTTTATAACGGCCTACATTAGCCAGATCGTAACGCTTAGGGTCAAAGAAACGGGATTCCAGAAGACTCTTCGCATTTTCTACTGTCGGGGGCTCGCCCGGACGCAGACGCTCATAGATTTCCAGAAGCGCTTTTTCAACACTTTCGGTATTGTCTTTTTCAAGCGTATTACGGATATACTCGTTGTCTCCAACCAGGTCAATAATCTCCTGATCCGAACCAAAACCAAGTGCACGCAGTAATACAGTCACAGGAAGCTTACGCGTACGGTCGATACGGACGTGAACAACGTCTTTTGCATCAGTTTCGTACTCAAGCCACGCACCACGGTTTGGAATAACCGTTGCGCCAAAGCCTTTCTTCCCGTTTTTATCCATTTTATCGTGGAAATATACACTTGGAGAACGTACAAGCTGAGAAACGATAACACGTTCTGCTCCATTAATAATGAAGGTACCTGTTTCAGTCATCAGCGGGAAGTCTCCCATAAATACATCCTGGTCTTTTACTTCACCGGTTTCTTTATTCAATAGACGAACCTTCACACGAAGCGGCGCAGAATAAGTTACATCGCGCTCCTTAGATTCATCAACAGAATATTTCGGCTCACCAAGGCTGTAATCAATAAACTCAAGTGACAAGTTGCCTGTGAAATCTTCGATCGGCGAAATATCTCGGAACATTTCGCGTAATCCTTCTTCTAAAAACCAGTCGTAAGAAGCTGTCTGAATCTCTATCAGATTCGGTAAATCCAGCACCTCACTAATACGCGCATAGCTTCTGCGCTGGCGGTGTCGTCCATACTGAACTAGTTGACCTGTCAACTGATTCACCCCTCAAATCAAGCATTTTAGTGTCCGTTTATTTCTTTAAAAAAGAAAAAACGAACATAACACAAATAGAAAACGGGAAATCTCCACATTTTCTATTCTTTAAAACTTTATTTAAACCATTTTACCCAAAAGACAGCCCATTTATACAAAATGGACATACTTACTGATATTAATATTTTTACATCTTATAATAGTAACACAACCGTTATAGCCGGTCAATCTTTTTTCGCACGGAAGATAAAGTAGCCTTTTTGCTTATCAGCCGTTTCCACAGCACCGAATAATTCTTCAAGCTTCGCCTTAGCGGATGGTGCGCCCTGTTTTTTTTGAATGACTACCCAAAGCTCACCGCCTGAGGTAAGTTTTTCTGCACTCTGTTCAAAAATGCGGTGTACAGTCTGCTTCCCTGCGCGGATCGGCGGATTTGTAAGAATGGCTGCAAAAGACTGCTCCTCCACCTGATCAAGGCAATCACTTTCATAAATTGAGATATTGCGAATCTGGTTTTGTTCCGCATTTTCTTTTGCTAATTCAAGCGCCCGCTCATTCACATCTACCATGTGAACACTTCGCTCGGGCATACTTTTAGCGAGCGACAAACCAATCGGACCGTAGCCGCAGCCCACATCCAGGACCGGACCCCCGGTTACAGGCTCTTCGAACGCTTCAATTAGCACCCTCGAACCGAAATCTACTTCTTTTTTTGAGAATACACCCTGATCGGTTTTAAATTTGATGACATGACCGCGAAGCGTATAGTTCCACCAGTTCGGTTTACTTTCAACGCCGGGTTTCTTTGAGTAATAATGATCTGCCACTCTGATCACTCCACCCTTCTTCTTTTCGATAAAAAAAGCCCGCTATATTTCAAGCGGACTTTCTCTTAAGGCAAAATTACTTAACTTCTACGCCAGCGCCAACTTCTTCAAGTTTAGCTTTAAGCTCTTCAGCTTCTTCTTTAGAAGCGCCTTCTTTAACAGCTTTAGGTGTGTTATCAACCATTTCTTTCGCTTCTTTCAGGCCAAGACCAGTGATTTCACGAACCACTTTGATAACCTTGATCTTCTGAGAACCAGCTTCAGTAAGAACAACGTCAAATTCAGTTTGCTCAGCAGCAGCTTCGCCGCCTCCGCCACCAGCTACAGCTACAGGAGCAGCAGCAGATACGCCGAATTCTTCTTCGATTGCTTTTACTAGGTCGTTCAGTTCAAGAACTGTCATTTCTTTGATTGCTTCGATCATTTGTTCTTTAGTCATGATATAGTTCCTCCTCGTGGAATGTTTTTAGTTTTTTTGGATATTGCTATCCGGTTAACAGGGAATTATGCGCCCTGTTCTTCTTTTTGATCTGCAACTGCTTGAGTCGCAAATGCGAATCCGCGCATTGGCGCAGTAAGAACGCTAAGAAGCATAGAAAGTAGGCCTTCGCGTGATGGAAGTTCCGCAAGAGCTTTCACCTGGTCAAGTGACGCTACAGTACCTTCGATCACACCTGCTTTAAGTTCAAGTGCTTCGTGGTCTTTCGCAAAGTTGTTAAGAATCTTCGCTGGCGCAACAACATCTTCAGCAGAAAATGCGATTGCATTAGGACCTGTAAGGCTTTCATCAAGACCTTCAAGACCAGCAGCTTCTGCCGCACGGCGAGTCATTGAGTTTTTGTATACTTTAAACTCAACGCCTGCTTCACGAAGCTGTTTACGAAGCTCAGTTACTTCTGAAACAGATAGTCCGCGGTAGTCAACAATTACAGATGCTGCACTTGATTGAAGCTTTTCCTGGATTTCTGTTACAACCTGTTTCTTTTGCTCGATAATACTGCTCATCCTAACACCTCCTGTAATATTTGCTGTACACCTATACCGTCCCGATCATAAAAAAGCCTCTATGCCGGAAAGTAGACATAGAGGCGTATCATTTCAAATAAAAGAAAGTTCTTTTAATCGTCATGACCTCGGCAGGAAATTAAGTCTGAGACACCTGCTGTCTACGGTACAAATGAATATATAATTTCACAACAGAGAACATCATATCAGACGTTCTCCCGTTGTGTCAATAAGTTTCAGAAATTATTTTACTGTTACAGAAGATGGGTCAACCTTGATTCCAGGGCCCATAGTCGTTGTTACAGCTACTGACTTCATGTAAGTACCCTTAGATGAAGATGGCTTCGCTTTTTGAACAACATCAAAGATTGCATTGAAGTTTTCAACAAGCTTTTCCTGATCAAATGAAACCTTACCGATTGGCACGTGGATGATACCAGACTTTTCAGCACGGTATTCAACTTTACCAGCCTTGATTTCATTAACAGCTTTCTCAACGTCAAATGTAACTGTACCAGTTTTAGGGTTTGGCATAAGGCCTTTTGGTCCAAGGACACGTCCAAGCTTACCAACCTCACCCATCATGTCAGGTGTTGCAACGATTACGTCGAAATCAAACCAGCCGCCCTGAATCTTTTGAACAAGCTCGCTGTCTCCTACGTAGTCTGCGCCAGCCGCTTCAGCTTCTTTCGCTTTTTCGCCTTTAGCGAAAACAAGAACGCTTTGCGTTTTACCAGTTCCGTTTGGAAGCACTACTGCTCCACGGATCTGCTGGTCGTTTTTACGAGTATCGATTCCAAGACGGAATGCTGCTTCCACTGTTGCATCGAATTTTACTGTGCTTGTCTTTTGTGCAAGCTCGATTGCTTCAGTTACTGAGTAGTTTACTGAACGGTCAACAAGCTTTGCAGCTTCTTGATACTTTTTACCTTTTTTAGCCATTATAAGTTCCTCCTAATGTGGTTTTAGCGGAATAACCTCCCACGAATAAAGGTTGCGAGTGAAAGTTCTTCAGCTTCGCAACCCAGTCCAAAAACAAAACATCAATTAGTCTTCAATCGTGATACCCATGCTTCGAGCCGTACCTTCGACCATACGCATTGCTGCTTCAACATCAGCTGCGTTAAGATCTGGCATTTTTGTTTCCGCGATTTCACGTACCTTGTCACGCTTGACAGCCGCTACTTTGTTGCGGTTTGGTTCACCAGAACCTGACTCGATTCCTGCTGCTTTCTTAAGAAGAACTGCAGCCGGCGGAGTTTTAGTAACGAATGTAAATGAACGGTCTTCAAAAACCGTAATTTCAACAGGGATGATAAGACCAGCCTGATCAGCTGTACGAGCGTTAAACTCTTTACAGAATCCCATAATGTTAACACCAGCCTGACCTAGTGCAGGACCTACCGGCGGAGCTGGATTAGCTTTCCCAGCAGGGATTTGAAGCTTTACCATTTTAATAACTTTTTTAGCCACGAGACACACCTCCTTAAGTCCGTGATGTGGTAATAGGGCTTTTGTTTTTGCCCTCCCACTCAAAACTGATTCTTTTTATATAAAGAATATAAAATGTTAGTTCAGTCTCTCTATTGAGACATACTGACTTAAAAGATGTTACCATCTTTCAAATCATAATTCAAGACGTTCTTTTTATATTTTAAGGAAATTGGTGAAATAAGCGGTTTTTTCTCTTGGTTATATTCAAGTTGGCTGTTGGTTGTAGCTCCAGGGGGACGCTTTCCGCAGGGTCGGCGGTGAGCCTCCTCGCGCTTCGCACTGCGGGGTCTCACCTGTCCGACTTCTCCTGCTGGAGTCGCCCCCTTCCGCTACAACCAAGAGCTGTGCCGATACTAAAGATGGGTTTTATTAAACCTCTTAGTAAAGTCCCTTTTCATTAATCGAATCAAAACCGCTGTAACACCTCTTAATCCAGCTTCGTAATCTGTGTGAATTCAAGTTCAACCGGTGTTTCACGGCCGAACATGTTAACGAGTACTTTCACTTTTCCTTTATCAGCGTCGATCTCTTCGATCACGCCTGCAAAGTTAGCGAATGGACCGTCGTTCACGGTTACATTTTCACCAAGTTCAAAGTCCACATCGATTGTGCGCTCCTGCATACCCATCTGCTTAAGCAGCTGTGTAACTTCTTCCGGAAGCAGCGGAGTCGGCTTTGCGCCGCCGCCTGATGATCCGACGAAGCCTGTTACGCCCGGCGTATTACGCACAACGTACCATGAGTCATCTGTCATTACGATTTCTACAAGCACATAACCAGGGAATGTTTTACGCTTCACTGTTTTTGCTTTACCATCTTTAATTTCAGTCTCTTCTTCTTCAGGTACAACCACGCGGAAGATTTTATCCTGCATCCCCATTGTCTCTACCCGTTTTTCCAAGTTCATTTTCACCTTATTCTCGTAACCGGAATATGTGTGAACAACATACCAATTCTTTTCCACGAAGGGGTTCCTCCTCTTTTAAGGCGCTTGCCTTTTTTCACATAACACTTATCTATCTGACAGTCATAATATCCAAAAATCATTTTAAACAATGAAAAAACCCGTTAAACGGGCTTTTGCATGTCTCCTGCTATTGTACACGAAATGCTGATCAGTTGCGAAAACAAAGCGGATTATAAAATCCAGTTAATGATCGCATCAATACCCATATCAACTACGAAAAAGAACACTGCAACAAAGACAACTGTTGATAGTACTGTAACAGTGTACTTTGTAAGTTCTTTACGCTTTGGCCAGCTGACCTTGCGCATTTCGGAAGCAACGTTACGAAAAAAGTTGCTGATTTTACTCATGATGACGTACCCTCCAACCAGTGTTAATCATTAGTGCCTGCCCGGGGGCAGACCATTATACTGTCTGTTTATGAACAGTATGTGCATTGCAGTAACGGCAAAATTTCTTTACTTCTAATCTATCGGTCTGTCTGTTACCGTTTGCAGGAATCGTATAATTACGGGACCCGCATTCCGTACAGGCAAGGATTGTCTTTTTAGTCATAATGTTCATTCCTTTTCAGGATGTGCATCCTTTAAAAAATAACACTCTATGGAAGTTGTGTCAATATAACATTCAAGCTAGAAAGTCAATTCCCGCGCCTCCAGATAGCGCTCAAGCTTTCTTTTGACACGCTGAAGTGCATTATCAATTGATTTGACATGACGATCCAGTTCTTCAGATATTTCCTGATAGGATTGACCATCCAGGTATAGTGCAAGCACTTTCCTTTCAAGGTCACTGAGCAGCTCAGCTACTTTCCCTTCAATCTTACTGAACTCCTCCCGATGGATCACGAGTGCTTCGGGGTCAGTCGGCTTGGCAGGTGAAATGACATCCATCAGCGTCCTGTCAGACTCCTCATCATAGATTGGCTTATCCAGGGACACATAGGAATTAAGCGGGATGTGCTTCTGGCGGGTTGCTGTTTTGATAGCGGTAATAATCTGGCGGGTAATACAAAGCTCGGCAAATGCCTTAAAGGATGTCAGTTTCTCACCCTTGTAGTCTCTGATTGCCTTATAAAGTCCAATCATGCCTTCTTGTATAATATCTTCCTTGTCAGCTCCAATCAGAAAATAAGAGCGGGCTTTCACCCTGACGAATTGGCGGTATTTATTAATCAGAAAATCAAGTGCATCGCTGTTACCATGATGAATCAGTTCGATGATCTTATCGTCTTCCATTCCGCTGAATAAGTTTCGGTCCGACGTCTGAGTATGTGCGTTCAAATGGATCCCCCCGACTCTGTGAAACAAATAGATAGAAATATTATACTTTACTGAATTTTCGAGCGTCAACCGCTCATTTGTCTCCACGCCTCCATTTTTCGAATATTTCGGCGACTTCATCACTGATCGGAATTTTGGATACAGGGCGTGCTGACTGGTTTTTTTCAATATTTTTTGATATTTTCTTCTCAATTTGCTTCACTTCAATTAAAAGTTCACGGGCGGACTTTCTGAGCGCTCCCTGACCGAATATTGCCCATTGCTCTGTGTAATCACTAGTTGCTACAATCACCTGGGTACGTATATCATTCAGTTCAATTGCAAGCTTTTCAATCCGCTCATCAGCCGTCTCATTTTTCCGCGTGAAAATAATTTCTACGCGGTAGTTATACATTTTTTTGGACATGCCTTCGACAAACTGCGCATCAAAGACAATAATGACGCGGTGGCCCGTATAGCCCTGGTATTCCGCCATCATTTCAATCAGCCTGTCCCGCGCTGAACCAAGGTCGTGGCTTTTTAATTCAGTTAATTCAGGCCAGGCGCCTACAATGTTGTAGCCATCGACGAGCAGCACGTTTTTCATCGCACGTCATCCTTCCAGCGGATGACGGCGGCGGTAGATTTCATACATCAGAATGCTTGCGGCAACTGAAGCGTTCAGCGAAGTAACATGTCCACTCATCGGAAGGTGGATCAGAAAATCACATTTATCACGCAGGATTCTGCTCATTCCTTTTCCCTCACTACCGATAATGAGACCAACAGGCATCGTGCCATCAAAACGGCGATAGTCTTCACTGCCTTTTGCATCCGTTCCGGCAATCCATAATCCTTTATCTTTCAGCTCATCCAGCGTACGGGAAAGGTTCGTCACGCGCACAACCGGCACATGTTCAATCGCTCCTGTTGAAGCTTTCGCTACTGTCGCAGTCAGACCAACCGCGCGGCGCTTTGGAATAATAATGCCGTGAACGCCGACTGCATCTGCTGTTCTCATAATCGAACCGAGGTTATGGGGATCTTCAAGCTCATCTAAGATCATGATAAACGGATCCTCACCCTTTTTTTCAGCCAGGGCAAACACATCATCAAGTTCTGCATATTCATAAGCTGCGATTGATGCAACAACACCCTGGTGCTGCCCATCCAACAGCTGGTCAATCTTCTTTTTCGGTACAAACTGCACAAGTACATTCGCCTCTTTAGCCAGCTGAATCACCTGCTGCATCTGTCCTTTCTGAGATCCTTCACCAATCCAGATCTTATTGATTTCTCTTCCGGCTCTCAGTGCTTCAAGTACCGGATTTTTGCCGCCAATAAACTCTTCACTCATTGCCCGGCTCCTTTCTGCTTTCCACTATCATGGAAATCGCCTTTAATATAATTTCTTCCATACGTTCTTTTTGTTCTGTTAAATATAAATAGCCGATCACTGCTTCAAATGCTGTGCTGTAACGGTAAGTGGCGACATCTGTGTTCTTAGGTACGCTGCCTGACTTGGCATTGCGTCCACGTCTGATGATCGCCATCTCCTCTTCAGTAAACAGCTCTTCTTCAAACATCTGATGCAGTACCTGCGCCTGTGCTTTTGCTGATACATAACGGATCGCTTCCCGCTGCAGGGCATGGGGGCGGATGGTGCCGATCTTGAGAAGATGGTGCCTGACATACTGCTCATAGACACCATCCCCCATATAGGCAAGCGCAAGTGCATTCAACTGCTTTGGATCAAGTGGAGATGAATACGTCATATTACCCTCTTCTCCAGCGGATACCCTGTTTTGTATCTTCCAGAATAATATTCATGTCTTTCAGCTGATCACGAATGGCATCTGCTGTCGCAAAATCACGATCTTTACGCGCTGTCTCACGTTTTTGAATGAGCGCATCAATGTCTTCATCAAGCATTTCCTGCTCTTTCATTTCAATGCCAAGTACACCTGCTAGTTCTTTTAGTGTATCCGTAAATGCATCAATGACTTCCGGAGAGGTATTCTTTTCTCTTAAATAAAGATTTGCTTCTCCTGAAAGATCAAACAGAACAGAGATCGCGTTGGCTGTATTAAAGTCATCATCCATTTCTTTAATAAATGCTTCTTTCTGTGCTGCAACTTTTTCAAACCATTCTGTATCGTTTTCAGTCAGTCCTGAGCTTGCTTCTTTACGGTGCTTTAAGTTTTCATAAGCTGTACGGATCCGGTCAAGTCCCGCCCCCGCCGCTTCAAGCAATTCGCGGTTATAGTTAATCGGATGACGGTAATGTACAGACAGCATAAAGAATCTCAGCACCTGCGGATCTGCTTCTTTTAAAATGTCATGCACAAGGACAAAGTTACCGAGTGATTTTGACATTTTTTCATTATCAATGTTGATATAACCATTGTGGAGCCAGTAGTTGGCGAATGGTTTACCGGTTAAGGCTTCAGACTGGGCAATTTCATTTTCATGGTGAGGGAAAGCCAGATCCTGACCGCCTGCATGAATATCAATTGTATCTCCGAGATACTTGCGTGCCATTGCAGAGCACTCAATATGCCAGCCCGGACGCCCTTCTCCCCATGGACTTTCCCAGGAAATTTCTCCTTCTTTCGCCGCTTTCCAGAGAACGAAATCCAGTTCATCTTCTTTTCGCTCATCAGACTCAATTCTTGCACCAATGCGCAGCTCATCAATTGACTGGTGAGAAAGCTTGCCGTAACCATTGAACTTTCTTGTGCGGTAATAGACATCACCGCCTGATTCATAAGCAAAGTCCTTCTCGATCAGTGACTCGATGAACTCAATGATCAGGTCAATGTTTTCTGTTACACGCGGATGTGCAGTACCGCGCGCGCATCCAAGTGCACCCACGTCTTCAAAATAAGCGTCAATGAAACGCTCTGCCACTGCAGGCACTTCTTCACCAAGTTCATTAGCTGCACGGATCAATTTGTCGTCTACATCTGTAAAGTTAGATACATAATTGACATCGTATCCTCTGTATTCAAGGTGACGTCTGACTGTATCAAAGACGATCGGCGGACGTGCATTCCCAATATGAATATAGTTGTAAACGGTTGGACCGCACACATACATGGATACTTTTCCTTCTTCTAGCGGTTTAAACGGTTCTTTCTTTCTTGTTACAGTGTTATACATTTGAATGCTCATGGCTGTGAGCTCCTTTCACGTTCTTTCTTCAGCTGATCTTTAACAAAAGCCAGTTCTGTTTCGAGTGTTCTGATCCGCTCCCAGATCGGGTCCGGCATATCCTGATGATCAAGATCCCTGCGGACTTTCTTGCCGTCTCTGATCACGACCTTACCTGGTATACCAACAACTGTGGAATTCGCAGGTACGTCTTTTAATACAACAGATCCCGCTCCAACTTTTGAATTCTCACCGACAATAATCGATCCGAGCACTTTTGCACCTGTAGCAATCAGTACGTTATCTTCAAGTGTCGGGTGACGCTTTCCTTTTTCTTTACCGGTCCCACCTAAGGTTACCCCCTGAAAAACCGTCACGTTATTCCCGATTTCGCACGTTTCTCCAATGACGACACCCATGCCGTGGTCAATGAAAAAGCGGCGCCCGATTTTTGCTGCAGGATGAATTTCAATGCCTGTGAGAACCTTTGCAATTTGCGATATTGCCCGGGCAATAAAGAACATTTTCCGCTTATAAAACCAGTGTGCGATCCTGTAAGCCCAGATTGCATGAAGCCCTGAATAAGTCAGAACGATTTCAAAAGCTGAGCGGGCTGCCGGGTCCTGGTCGAACACCGTATCTATATCTTCACGAATCCGCTTGAACATACGGTTCACTCCTTTCATTTTATCCGATTTACACTCAAATCCAACTAATACGATCAGAATTAACTGTTTTAAAATAGAAAAAGCGTCTCTGTCAAATGACAGAGACGCTTTTGCGCGGTTCCACTCTGTTTGAGGCAATACTGCCCCCAACTTAGTCAGGATAACGGCCTGAACCGCTGTTGCCTACATCAACTTTCAGCAAAAGGCTCAAGGGTGCATTTCAGAAAGCATTCAGCCCAAACCGCTTTCAGCCTGATGGCGGTTCTCTCTTTCGGCGCTTCCACTTTTCCTACTTCTCCCTCTCAAAGCTTTTATTTATATCACTGTGTTCATCAGCTGTTTAAAAGTTTTCTATAGACATACTATATACTATTCTTTTCAAAATGTTAATCAGTCAGCTTCGCAAGGCGTGCAAGTACTTTTTCTTTTCCTAATACTTCAATTGCACTCGGAAGGTCCGGTCCATGTGTCTGACCAGTCGCTGCTACACGGATTGGCATAAACAGTTTTTTACCTTTATGACCGGTTTCTTTCTGTACTGCTTTAATCGCCTTTTTAATTTCTGCCGCTTCGAAGTTTTCAAGTGCTTCAAGCTGGCGGCTCAGTTCTGCCATTACTTCAGGCACCTGCTCCTCAGCAAGGACTGCGCTCGCTTCTTCGTCATAAGCGATCTCATCTTTAAAGAACAGTTCAGACAGTGCCACGATCTCAGCACCATAGCTCATCTGCTCCTGATAAAGTGCTACAAGCTTTCTCACCCACTCATTCTGTTCAGCTGTGCGGTCTTTTGAAATCTTACCTGCTTCTTCAAGGTGAGGAACTGACAGCGCCACAACCTCATCAAGGTCAAGATTCTTCATATACTGATTATTCATCCACTCAAGCTTTTTCGTGTCAAATACTGCCGGTGACTTCGACAGACGGTCAGCATCAAAGCGTTCAATCAGCTCTTCTTTTGAGAATAGCTCATCTTCGCCTTTAGGTGACCAGCCAAGCAGGGCAATAAAGTTGAATAACGCATCCGGCTGATAGCCAAGGTCTTTATACTGCTCAATGAACTGAATAATTGAGCCGTCACGCTTGCTCAGCTTCTTGCGCTCTTCATTGACAATCAGTGTCGTATGACCGAACTTCGGAATATCCCATCCGAACGCCTCATAAATCATCAATTGCTTCGGTGTATTGGAAATGTGGTCATCTCCGCGCAGTACATGAGAGATTTCCATATAGTGATCATCTACTGCCACTGCGAAGTTGTAAGTCGGAATCCCGTCTTTTTTCACAATAACAAAGTCGCCGATACCATCACTTTCAAATGACACATCGTCTTTTACGATATCATTGAATGTATACGTCTTCCCCTGCGGTACAGCAAAACGGATACTCGGCTTGCGGCCTTCCGCTTCAAGTGCTGCACGCTCTTCATCTGTCAGGTTGCGACACTTTCCGCTGTAACGCGGCATTTCGCTGCGTGCGATCTGTCCTTCGCGTTCTGCTTCAAGTTCTTCCTCTGTGCAATAGCATTTATATGCAAGCCCGCGCTCAAGCAGGTCATCATAGTGCTTTTTGTAAAGGTCATTACGCTCTGACTGGCGGTATGGGCCGTAGTCTCCGCCGACATCAATGCTTTCATCCCAGTCAATGCCGAGCCACTTCAGATACTCAAGCTGAGATTCTTCTCCACCTTCAATGTTCCGCTTTGTATCAGTATCTTCAACGCGGATAATGAATGTCCCGTTGTGGCTTCTTGCGAATAGATAGTTAAATAATGCTGCTCTTGCGTTCCCGATATGCAGGTGTCCTGTCGGGCTTGGTGCGTAACGCACGCGAATGTCTGTAGACATAAAAAAATCCTCCTAGAATGATTGCTTAATATTTTGGCGTTAGATCTCCGTTTCAGGCGGACGCTTTCCGGACGGAGGTTGCTGAGCCTCCTCGCCTTCGGCTGCGGGGTCTCAGCTTCCCTCTAATCGTCCCGGAGTCGCCGCCTTCCACTGCGATCACCGCTGTGCATGTTACAAAGTGTATTTTTATAAAATCATGCCCCTATGAGTTTATAAATCCAAAACGACTTTAAGCAGCTTAACTTATTATGTTTTCTGTAAAAGAATAACTGCCTGTGCAGCGATGCCTTCGCCGCGTCCTTCAAAGCCCAGCTGCTCAGTTGTTGTCGCTTTGACGTTGACCTGGCCTTCTGACGCTTCGAGAAGCTCTGCGATTACTTTGCGCATATCACTGATATGAGGCGCCATCTTTGGCTTTTGTGCAATAATCGTACAGTCTATGTTGCCTAACCGGTAGCCGTTCTCTCTGACAATGCCCCAGACGTGCTGAAGCAGTTTCTTTGAATCGGCATCCTTAAATTCCGGATCTGTATCCGGAAAATGCTTTCCTATATCACCTTCACCGATCGCACCCAGCGCTGCATCTGCCACTACATGAAGCAGCACATCTGCATCTGAATGACCGAGAAGTCCTTTTTCATAAGGAATTGTTACCCCGCCGATAATGAGTGGACGGTTCTCTGCAAGCTGATGGACGTCATAGCCCTGTCCAATTCGAAACATGGCAGTTTCCCCTCTCTATTGACCGTTTTTCGCTAAAATCGCTTCAGCAAAAACGAGATCTTCTTTTGTTGTCAGCTTTATATTATCATAATCCGACTCAATAACCGCTACTTTTCCGCCAGTTTTTTCGACCAGTGACGCTTCATCTGTGCCGAGAAAATCTATACGGACTGCATTCTCATGGGCAGCCATCAGCACCTCAAGCAAAAAAGCCTGAGGTGTCTGAACTGACCACAGATCTGAACGCTCAACTGTTTCCGTTACTGTGCCATTTTGAACTTTTTTAATTGTATCTTTTACAGGAACAGCCGCAATCGCACCGCCTTCTGATGCAGCGGCTTCTGCAAGCTTGTGGATGACATCCTCACTGATAAAAGGACGCGCCCCGTCATGAACCATCACAACCTTAGCAGCTGCCTTTTTGAGTCCTTCATAGACACTGTGCTGACGTTCAGCACCGCCTGGCACCATCTGCGTGATTTTTGTCAGATGATACTGATCAATCAGCTTTTGAAGTATCATTTTGTCGTCAGGGTGAATGACAAGAATCACGCCGCTGCATAACGGATCGCGTTCAAATACCTGCAGCGTATGGATGATAACCGGAATCCCTTTTAAGTCAAGCAGCAGCTTATTGCGGTCTGCTCCCATGCGTTTGCCCCGGCCCGCTGCCGGAATTACCACTTCATATGTCATCTGAAACTCCTTTTACAGTGCTTTTTCATACGACTTCGGCTTAGCGAAAATCATGCGGCCGGCTGAAGTCTGAAGCACACTCGTTACGATTACATCGATATGTTTGCCGATAAAGTTTTTGCCGTCCTCTACTACGATCATCGTGCCGTCATCAAGGTAGGCAATTCCCTGGTTCTGTTCTTTACCGTCTTTGATCATTTGTACGTGCAGTTCTTCACCCGGGAGCACAACAGGTTTTACAGCATTGGCAAGGTCATTAATATTCAGCACCTGCACATCCTGCAGGTCACATACTTTATTTAAGTTAAAGTCATTAGTCACAACAATACCATTCAGTACTTTTGCAAGCTTTACAAGCTTACTGTCGACTTCCTGGATCTCTTCAAAATCACCTTCATAAATCGTAACCTGAATCGGGATATCACGCTGAATTCTTTTTAAAATATCAAGTCCCCGGCGGCCCCGGTTACGCTTCAGTGCGTCTGATGAATCCGCAATATGCTGCAGTTCACCAAGCACGAATTGAGGAATGACAATCTCACCGTCCAAAAAGCCTGTCTGACAGATATCCGCAATACGACCGTCAATAATCACGCTTGTATCAAGGATCTTGTGGCGCTTTGAAGCCGGAACATCACTGACTTCTTTTGCAGCAGATTCTTCTGCTCTTTTAGCTGCACCGCCTCGTGAAAACAGCTGGACCAGTTCGTCCCTTTTTGTGAAACCAACCTGGAATCCAAGATACCCGAGAATCAGTGTTAACAGAATCGGAACAACAGTATTAACGATTGGAATCTCAATATCATTAACTGCCACCCCCAGAAGGAAAGCGGTAATCAGACCGATGATCAGTCCAAGTGCCCCGAATAAAATATCTGTAACAGGTGCCTTTACAAGAGAATCCTCTGCCCAGGTAATAAAATTAACTACATACTTAATCGCCCAAAACGTAGCAGCATAAAAGATGATCGCTCCTAAAATAGCAGTCACATAAGGGTTGTTTAAAAGTGCATAATCAAGATTAAAAGGTATAAGGACTAATTCAGGTAATAAAAATACGCCTAATGTTCCGCCGACGATCAGGAAACAGACTTGAATAATACGTTTTAACATTCCTTCACCTCCTCAGATGAAAATTTTTCTATAAATAAAGCTTGTGAAAAGAGTAGCATGACAGTAATAAGCAAGTCAATTTTAATAAAAATGAATTATCATATCATACAAAGAGAATGCTTACAAACCATTTTTTGTTAGTGGTCCGCCAAAGACTGTTCTTTCACTGACTTCAATCCTTCTTTGATTTTTCTTGCCCGGACGCCTCCAATTCCATCGACTTCATCAAGTTCTTCAACCGTCGCCTTCTTCAACTGATCAAGCGTACCGAAATCCCCTATGATATTTTCAATAATCGTAAGCGGAAGCCTTGGAATCTTATTCAGTACACGATACCCTCGTGGCACTGCCTGACTCTCATATTCAGTTGATGACGGATGACCGAGCATCTTCATGATGGATTCATCCTCCATGATTTTAGATGACACTTTTTCAGCAAACGCCTCATACATATCATGGGCGCTGGCCTGATCATATGAAGCATAATCCCTGATGACCATAGCCGCTTCTTTTTCAAGGTCAGCAAGCAGCTCATTCAGCTGCAGTCTAACAAGACGGCCTTCAGACCCCAGTTCATTCAGGTAGAGCAGGAGCTCATTTTTAATACGGATGACCATTTCAAAACGGTGAATCACCTGTAAGACATCGTTATACGTCACCGCTTCCTCATATTCAAGAAGTGTTAAGTGTGACAGGCTCTGATCAAGCACAGTGCGATATTTCTCAAGTGTCTGAAGTGCCTGATTCGCTTTCGCTAAAATCACAGCAATCTCTTTTAATGCGTAACGGTAAGTTCCTTTGTACAGCGTAATGACATTCCGTCTCTGTGAAATCGCAATCACAAGCGAATCTGTCTCTCTTGCCACCCGCTCAGCTGTTCTGTGACGCATACCGGTTTCAGATGAAGGAACCATCGGGCTCGGATTCAGCTGCGCATTGGCAATGAGAATCTTGCTCCCTGATTCATTGAGAATAATCGCACCATCCATCTTCGCAAGTTCATACAGATAAGTCGGGGAAAATGGACAATGGATCTGAAAGCCCCCGTCTACAAGCGGCTTCATCTTATCGTTGCATCCGACAACAATCAGTCCGCCTGTCCCTGCACGCAGCACATTATCAATTCCTTCTCTAAAAGGTGTACCCGGTGCAACAAGCTGAATAATATCAGCTGACGGGCGCTTTCTTCTCCTGTTATCCATCTTTTATCCCTCCAATGTCTTCTTCAGTGCTTCTGCTACATTTGATACGCCAATAATTTCAATGCCTTCCGGGAACGTCCAGCCCCCAATATTATTTTCAGGGATTATGACACGCTTAAAGCCAAGCTTTGCCGCTTCCTGAACACGCTGTTCGATCCTTGACACTCTGCGCACCTCACCAGTCAGCCCAACCTCACCGATCATACAGTCAAAAGGCTTCGGCGGCTCGTCCCGGTAGCTTGACGCAATACTGACAAGTACAGCAAGGTCAACTGCCGGCTCATCCAGCTTCACACCACCCGCTACTTTCAGATAGGCATCCTGCGTCTGCAGCATCAGTCCGACACGCTTTTCAAGTACTGCCATTAAAAGAGACACACGGTTCTGATCAATTCCTGTCGCCATTCTTCTCGGGTTGTTAAAGCTTGTCGGTGTGACAAGTGCCTGAATTTCAACGAGAATCGGCCGCGTTCCTTCCATTGATGCCACAACTGTCGAACCGGCGGCCCCCTGGGAGCGTTCTTCAAGGAAAATCTCTGACGGGTTGCCGACCTCTCTTAACCCTTCTTCACGCATTTCAAAAATACCCATTTCATTTGTCGAACCAAAACGGTTTTTCACAGCGCGCAGAATTCTGTAAGTATGATGACGCTCCCCTTCAAAATAGAGGACGGTATCTACCATATGTTCTAAGATTCTCGGCCCTGCAATAGACCCTTCTTTCGTTACGTGCCCCACAAGGAAAATCGCAATATTCTTCGTCTTGGCAATCCGCATCAGTTCCGCTGTACATTCACGTACCTGCGTAACGCTTCCGGGTGCTGATGTGACTTCAGGGTGATAGACCGTCTGAATAGAATCAATAATGACAATATCAGGGGATACCTGCTCGATGGAGTGGTGAATCGACTCAAGGTTTGTCTCAGCATAGATCATCAGCTCTTCTGAGGTAACACTCAGGCGGTCAGCACGAAGCTTCGTCTGTTTGATTGATTCCTCACCTGAGATATAAAGCACTTTATTTTTCGTTTCAGCGAGCTGTGATGATACCTGGAGCAGCAGCGTGGATTTTCCGATACCGGGATCTCCCCCGATCAGCACCATAGAACCGGGAACAACGCCCCCACCGAGCACGCGGTTTAACTCCTGCATTTTTGTCAAAACGCGCGTTTCTTCCTGTGTCTCAACTTTAATCAGCGGTGTCGCCTTAGACTGGCTGCCTTCCGGTGTATGGGTAAAAGATTTTCTCGGCTGTTTGCCAGTCACCGTTACTTCTTCCACCATCGTATTGAACTCTCCACACCCCGGACATTTACCCATCCATTTAGCAGACTCATACCCGCATGACGTACACATAAACTTGGATTTCTTTTTTGCCAAACTGATAACCTCCGTTAAAAAAGGTGCACGTGATTGTATTCATTCACACGTGCACCTTCAGCCATTATTGCGTTACATCCGCTTCTTCTTTACGTGATACGGTAAACTCACCGTCTTTATAATCAATTTCCACTCTGTAGCCTTCAAGCACATTGCCTTTCAGCAGCTCTTCAGACAGGCGGTCTTCGATATGCTTTTGAATCGCACGGCGCAGCGGACGCGCTCCGTATTCAGGATCGAAACCTTCATCTGAAATTTTTTCTTTTGCAGCTTCTGTAATCACCAGATCAATGTCTTTTTCCTTCAGGCGCTTAACAAGCTCTCCTGACATCAGTGATACGATCTGTTTTAAATGGTTCTTTTCAAGAGAATGGAACACAATGGTTTCATCGATACGGTTCAGGAACTCCGGACGGAAGGCGCGCTTTAATTCTTCAAGCACTTTGCCTTTCATATCCTTGTAATCCTGACTGGAATCCTGTACCGCAAATCCTACATGACGGTTCTGTTTCAGTGCACTTGCACCAACGTTTGACGTCATAATCAGTACGACGTTGCGGAAGTCGACTGTACGGCCTTTAGAATCTGTCAGGCGTCCATCTTCAAGTACCTGAAGAAGAATATTAAAGACATCAGGGTGCGCTTTTTCAATCTCATCAAGCAGCACGACTGAGTATGGCTTGCGGCGGACTTTCTCAGTCAGCTGGCCGCCTTCTTCATATCCTACATAGCCTGGAGGTGAACCGACAAGACGTGATGTCGAGTGTTTTTCCATATACTCAGACATATCGATACGAATCATCGCATCCTCTTCACCGAACATTGATTCAGCAAGCGCGCGGGCAAGTTCTGTTTTACCGACACCGGTTGGTCCAAGGAAAATGAATGAACCGATCGGACGCTTCGGATCCTTCAGACCTGCACGGGCACGGCGTACTGCTTTAGCAATAGCTGTTACAGCATCTTCCTGACCGATGACGCGGCCGTGAAGCGAATCTTCAAGATGCAGAAGCTTCTGCGTTTCAGTCTCAGCAAGGCGTGATACCGGTACACCTGTCCACGTAGAGACAACGTGCGCAATATCTTCAACAGTGACTTCAGTATTCTCCTGACCCTGCTTTTCTTTCCACTCTTTCTTCGTTTCTTCAAGCTTCTCTTTCGTCTTCTGCTCAGAATCACGCAGAGACGCTGCTTTTTCAAATTCCTGACTCTGAACGGCTGCATCCTTTTCTTTACGGATGCCTTCAAGCTTAGCTTCAAGTTCTTTCAGATTAGGCGGTGTTGTATATGAACGCAGACGCACTTTAGAGCCTGCTTCATCAATTAAATCAATTGCTTTATCCGGAAGGAAACGGTCTGAGATATAACGGTCAGACATTTTCACTGCAGCTTCAATCGCTGCATCTGTAATCGATACGCGATGGTGGGCTTCATAGCGGTCACGCAGCCCTTTTAGAATAAGCACTGACTCTTCAGCTGTCGGCTCATCTACCTGAATCGGCTGGAAACGTCGCTCAAGCGCTGCGTCCTTCTCGATATACTTACGGTATTCATCAAGCGTTGTCGCACCGATACACTGAAGCTCACCGCGTGCAAGTGACGGCTTCAGGATGTTGGATGCATCAATCGCACCCTCTGCTCCGCCTGCACCAATTAATGTATGAAGCTCGTCGATGAACAGAATGACGTTACCCGCCTGGCGGATCTCATCCATTACCTTTTTCAGACGGTCTTCAAATTCACCGCGGTATTTTGTACCTGCAACAACTGTACCCATATCAAGTGTCATGACGCGCTTATCACGCAGAATTTCCGGCACTTCATTTTGTACAATCTGCTGTGCCAGCCCTTCAGCAATTGCTGTTTTACCGACACCAGGCTCACCGATTAATACAGGGTTATTCTTCGTACGGCGGCTTAACACTTCAATCACACGCTGGATTTCCTTGCTTCTTCCGATAACCGGATCAAGGCTTCCTTCACGTGCAATGACTGTCAGGTCACGTGCAAGTCCGTCAAGCGTCGGCGTATTTGCGCTCGCGTTTGATGCCTGCTGGCTGCCTGCTTCATTACTGCCAAGAAGCTGAAGCACCTGCTGGCGGGCTTTATTCAGGCTCACGCCAAGGTTATTGAGTACACGTGCTGCCACGCCTTCTCCTTCACGGATTAAGCCAAGAAGGATATGTTCAGTTCCTACATAGGAATGACCAAGCTTACGCGCTTCATCCATTGAAAGCTCAATCACTTTCTTTGCTCTAGGTGTATAGTGAACGCTCGGTGACTGTTCTGTCCCTTTGCCGATCAATTCTTCTACTTCTTCCTGAATTTTCGTTGTGCTCAAATTAAGCGTCTGCAGTGCTTTCGCTGCAATGCCCTCTCCTTCACGAACGAGACCAAGAAGGATATGCTCAGTACCGATATTTGAATGGGAAAGACGGATCGCCTCTTCCTGTGCCAATGCTAATACTTTTTGTGCTCTCTCTGTGAATCGTCCAAACATCATAAGTCTGATCCTCCTTTATCTTTACTTACATCCATCTCCAGACGCTCGCGGATCAGCGAAGCACGTCTGATATCTCTTTCCACAGGACGCAGGAAACCTCCTGCATACTGCTGTAAAAATCCTGGCTGCGTTAAAATCATCAGCTCATTCAAAATGCTTCTCGACACATTTTCAATGAAGCCAAGATCAATACCGAGGCGAACATCCGACAGACATTTCGCCGCTTCCTTTGACTCAATCACTCTGCTGTAACGCAGCGTTCCATATGACCGGAACACTCTGTCTTCAAGCTGAATACCTGATGACTTCACCAGTGCTTCCCGGGCAGCTTTCTCCTGGGCAATAATCTGATCCACCACATGCAGCAGATCCTCCGTAATGTCTTCTTCAGACTTACCGAGAGTCGTCTGGTTGGAGATCTGAAAGATGTTACCTAAAGCTTCGCTGCCTTCACCGTAAATTCCTCTCGCCACCAGACCAAATTGTCCAATCGCAGGAATAATCCGGTTCATCTGATGGGTCATCATTAATCCTGGTAAATGCATCATAACAGATGCACGCAATCCCGTCCCCACATTTGTCGGGCACGTCGTCAGATAACCAAAATTCTCATCAAATGCATAATCAAAATGCTGTTCAATCGCATCATCAATTTCAAGCGCCTTCCGTAAAGCCTCTTTTAACTGAAGCCCCGGAAACAGACACTGAATTCTTAAATGATCCTCTTCATTGACCATCAGACTGATATCTTCCTGATCTGACAGCCACACAGATGACGAGCCTGTATCTTCTGCAAGATTCGGACTGATCAGATGCTTTTCTACAAGCACCCTTTTCTCAAGTCCCTGAAGTTCATTCATTTTCAGTTCTTCAAGCGGATACCCTGCCTGCTCTACAGCAGCTCTCATTGCCTGGGCAGTCTGTTCCGCCTCTTCCTTTGTAAATACAGTAGGAAACGCGTACTGGTTATGGTTCCTGGCGAGTCTGATCCTCGTAGACAGAACAATCTCAGAAGCAGGACCATCCTCATTCATCCAGGAGCTGACCGCCTGATTCAAAAACCTCTTAAGACTCATCAGCACCGCCCCTTTCACTATCTATTTCTTTTTCAAGAGAACGGATCTGATCACGAATGGTCGCAGCCTGTTCAAACTCCTCCTGCTCAATCAATGACTTCAATTCAACACGAAGATCACTGACCTTCCTCTTCATGTGAATCGTTCCGCCCTGACGTTCAGGCAGCTTCCCCTGATGAACAGTATTACCGCTGTGCAGCCTTTTTAAAATAGGTGGCAGCTGGTCTCTGAATGACTCATAACACTTAGGACAGCCAAACTTCCCAATCTTTAAAAACTGGTCAAATGTCATCTGGCAGCCGCTGCATTCCACTGTCCCACGCCTATTTTGTGTTGGCTGATTCTGCTTCATAACCGGCGAAACATTCAACAGCCCTGCAAGCAGATGGTTGAATGAAAAAGCACCATCATCATTCATAAAAGCCTCGCCCTTATCCTGGGCACACACTTCACATAAATGAACCTCTGTCGTCTTTCCATTCACCACGTTCTTTAAATGAACAGCAGCAGGCCGCTCCTGGCATTGCTCACACATCATCTCGATCACCCCGCGACCTTATTGATATTTTAAAACCGTCAGCATAGCAGTCAGAATACGTCCCCTTACTTCATCCCGGACAGGCAGCGGGACATTAAGCGTAGAACGATCCATCGCACTAAGCATTAGCTTTGCTTCACGCTTAGAAATAACTTCTTCATCAATCAACCTGAAAACCACACTCTCAGCAGCAGCCTG
The DNA here is from genome assembly GCF_016908195.1 of Jeotgalibacillus terrae. GTDB lineage: Bacteria > Bacillota > Bacilli > Bacillales > Jeotgalibacillaceae > Jeotgalibacillus > Jeotgalibacillus terrae. The sequence goes on along the minus strand of NZ_JAFBDK010000023.1, from coordinate 802 downwards.
TGGAACTGCCGGCTGAAGAATTGCCAATATCTGATCAATTAAATGAGCGTGATCATCACTTTTTACCTTTATAATACGTATATACCCTCCGCCACCACGCTTACTCTCCACAACGTAGCCACTTTCAATCGTAAAACGGGTTTTCATCACATAATTAATCTGAGAAGGCACACACTGAAAACGCTCAGCAATTTCACTGCGCTTTATTTCCACTATTTCACTCCCGCTCTTCTCTAAAACCTCTTTCAAATAGTTTTCGATCACATCAGAAATATTTTTCACATTGCCACCTCCCCCACCTTGACTTTGACTATCTTTGACTATGATTATACAACACATTTTAGGTTATGTGCAATTTGAGGGGTTGGGTACAGATAAGTAGTGATTTTTAGGTATCTATTAAGGGGTAAGGTAGCAGGAGCTGGTGCCACTGACAAAGGAATTGCGGTAGAGATCGTTCGCAGCGGGCGCCTGAAGGAACGAAGCTATCAGATGAAGGAATTACTGACGTATGGTGGCAGTCTGAAGGGGTGCACATCCGGTTTCCGTCCTTGGGATCCCGGCTCTTTGCCCTGAATGCACTCAGGTGACTGGCTCTTAGCACTGAAATGCACTTAGGATTCCGTCCCTTGGCACTTCATGCCTTTAAGTCACTGGCCTTTTTCCTTCCAAACGCACAAAAAAAGCCTTCCCCTAAAGGAAAGACTTTTTTCAAAGTGCCTAGCGACGTCCTACTCTCACAGGGGGAAACCCCCAACTACCATCGGCGCTGAAGAGCTTAACTTCCGTGTTCGGCATGGGA
>NZ_JAFBDK010000022.1 GCF_016908195.1 Jeotgalibacillus terrae | reverse complement strand
TAAAAAAGATCCAAACCGGGTTGGGAGCAGCACTCTTGACAGTTTTGTTCATATCAGGAGGCTCACCGCACGCCCTGCGGAAAGCGTTCCCCCTGAAGCGGAAATCAACAGCCACCTTTAACAGAGCTATATTTTAGAAAACTAAGTTCATATAAACTGAACTTTTCATATCTGGAGGTATGACCAATGAGTGGACGCAACGAAAAAGAACTTGAAGGTGTAAATCTGCTTGGTGAAATGAATGTTGAATATTCATTCGACTACAATCCCGGCGTGCTTGAGGCATTTGATAACAAGCATGTAAACAGAGACTATTTCGTAAAGTTTAACTGCCCGGAATTTACATCTCTTTGCCCGAAGACGAACCAGCCGGACTTTGCAACGATCTATATCAGCTATATTCCTGATCAGAAAATGGTGGAGAGTAAATCACTGAAACTGTATCTTTTCAGCTTCAGAAACCATGGAGACTTTCATGAAGACTGCATGAACATCATTATGAATGACCTGATTGAGCTGATGGACCCGAGATATATTGAAGTATGGGGAAAATTCACTCCGCGCGGCGGCATTTCAATTGATCCTTACACTAACTACGGGAAACCGGGTACGAAATATGAAGAGATGGCATATCACAGACTGATGAATCATGATATGTATCCAGAGAAAATTGATAACAGATAATCTGCAGCCGGCTGAAGCGTTCAGCCGGCTTTTTGTATGCCTGAAATCGAAAATGGAGAAGATAAATAAAAAAGGAAGTGATGCAGATGTATGAAGAAATCGAAAGCTTGAGACAAAAGCTGATGACCGTACAGCGCTGGATCGAAGAAAAAGATGAGGCGCTTCAATACACTGAGATGTATGATGAAATGATCAAAATGATAAACGAACTTGAGCAGTTCCGGGTGAAAGCATAATGAGTGATTGGCTGATGGTCATTATACGGGGACTGTTAATGGTTCTTGTTTTATTCATTTGTACAAAACTGCTTGGTAAGAAGCAAATCTCTCAGTTATCTTTTTTTGAATATGTAACAGGAATTACAATCGGCAGTATCGGCGCGGAAGTGATTACCGGTCTCGACCGGCAATTTTTGCATGGGGTACTTGGTATTGTATCCTTTATTTCAATCCCTCTGCTGATTGACTATCTTTCTTTAAAAAGCAAGAAGGTAAGAGATCTTGTAGAAGGAGAGGGGACAGTATTTATTCAGCAGGGAAAAGTGATCGAAGAGAATCTGAAGAAGGAAAGATATACAACGGATGAGTTGATGGAACTGCTAAGAAGGAAGGATGTTTTTGCAGTATCTGATGTGAATTTTGCAATCTTAGAACCTTCAGGTGAACTCAATGTTCTCCTTAAAAAGTCCAGGATGCCTGTGGTCCAGGAGGACATAAAAAAGAATGTACAGGATGAGAAGCCGCCGGAGATTATTATTATGGATGGGGAGCCGGTAGAAAAGACGCTTCAGTCAATAGGACGAGATATTGAATGGCTACGGGAGCAAATGAAGAAAAAAGGGGTCAGCATGTCAGATGTCTTTTTAGCTCAGATCAGTCAGGATGGGAAGATATTTTTCGATCTGTATGATCGGACTGAAAACCAGAGGGAGCTGATTTCACTGCTTAAGCAATGCAGAGAGGACTTTATAAAAATTGGACGGAAGCTTCCTGAAAAAGAAGGACTGCTATTTTATAAAAATGCTGAAATGATTGAGGGATTTGAGAGAAGTGTACGATGAAATGTATGAATATTCACAGGCAGGAATCATTAAAAATATCTGAAAATGTGCACGATTCTGTATGAAAGTTTCCTCCTTTACATGCCTGTTAAGACGGCGTATAATGCGTTTTTGTGATTGAAAAAACGCTAATGGCGCAGCTGAGTGGGCGCCCTGCGCTTTAATGATATCCAGCTCCGGCGGGCAGGAACTCGGGTCTTAAGTCAAAGCTGAACGAGGGTGAAGAACAACCCTCTTATCATCTTCGCCTTAAGCCCGCCGCTCCTGAACGGCCCGCCTACGCTTTTAATGATATCCAGCTCCGGCGGGCAGGAACTCGGGTCTTAAGTCAAAGCTGAACGAGGGTGAAGAACAACCCTCTTATCATCTTCACCTTAAGCCCGTCGCTCCTAAACGGCCCGCCTACGCTTTTAATAAAAGGAGGCATTTCGTATGACTAAGAAGCTTTTTACGTTTTTGATGATGAATCTTGGGGCGTTTTTTGTTGCTGTGAATGTTCATTTTTTCTTATCTCCAAATAGCCTGGCAACCGGCGGCGTCAGCGGGATGTCGATTGTACTGAATTCATTGTTCCCGGGAATATCAATTGGACTATTTATGATTCTTGTTAATATTGTATTGTTTATTTTAGGTGTGATCTTCCTGGGCTTTCAATTCGGTGCAAAAACGATCTATACAAGTTTTGCGCTGTCAGGTTATGTATGGCTTCTCGAGCTGGTTGCGCCGATTTCAGCACCGCTTAGTGATGATATTTTAATCCAGCTGATCATTGGTCAGTGTATTGCTGCGATCGGTATGGGGATTGTATTTCATCAGCGTGCCTCAACGGGTGGAACTGATATTATTGCCATGATTCTGAATAAATATATCAAAGTTGAAATCGGCAGAGCAGTGTTATTTTCCGATCTTGCAGTAGCACTGTCATCTTCATTGCTATTCGGACCACAGGCTGGTATGTATGCATTCTTTGGTGTCATTTTAAATGGTCTGATGATCGATTATACGCTTCAGCAATTCAATGCGAATAAAGAAGTGGTGATCATCAGTCAGAAGAGTGCCCTGATCCGTATGTTTATAGTAGGAGAGCTTGGCAGAGGAGCAACGATCCACACAGCAAAAGGTGCCTTTAATTATGAACAAAAAGAAGTGATTACAACCATTTTAGGACGTAAGGATTTATCGCGTCTGAAGAATTTTGTCGGTAAGCAGGATGAAAAAGCATTTATTACTGTTCATAACATGAATGAGATACTCGGACAGAACTTTAAGAGACTTGCCTGATCCAATCCCGCAGCAATGGCTGCGGGATTTTTGTTCAACAAACGTGCATATTCAATTTATCAACACCTGATAATTGTGTGTTAAGATGAGCCATATATCAATGCAGGGTTGTGATTAATATGGCTGAGAATCCATTATATATAAAAGCAAAATCTTTTATAGAACAGTTTTATCAGGAGAATAAACTTGGGGATGAAGCCTGTATCAGAAGGCTGTCTGAAGTGAGTGGATCAATTGCAGAAAGCGGAACATATGAGCATACATATGAAGAGCTTTCATATGGAGCTAAGCTTGCATGGCGAAACAGCAACCGGTGTATCGGGCGTTTGTTCTGGAACAGTCTGAATGTCTTTGACAGGAGACATGACGTGACAGAAGAGCAGGTAAAGGAATCACTGCTTGAGCATATTGTAAGTGCCACTAACGGCGGTAAAATCCGTTCATCGATTACGATATTCGCTCCTTCTCAGGCAGGCGCAGATCCGGTCAGAATTTATAATCACCAGTTAATCAGGTATGCAGGCTATAAGCAGGATGATGGAACAGTCATTGGAGACCCTCATTCTGCAGGCATGACGGATTTTTGTCACAGCCTTGGATGGAAGGGTGAGGGAACAGCGTTTGACGTCTTACCGATAGTGATTCAGGTAAATGGTAACAAGCCATATTACTTTGACATCCCAAAAGAGCTGGTGCAGGAAGTGGCGATTACACATCCTGAGTCCAGGAGCTTTAACGATTTGGGTTTGAAATGGTATGCAGTGCCGATTATATCTGAAATGAAGCTTGAAATCGGAGGGGTTGAGTATAAAGCAGCACCATTTAATGGGTGGTATATGGAGACTGAAATTGCTGCACGTAATTTTGCAGATGAAGCACGTTACAACGTATTAAAAGAAACTGCCAGAGCGTTTGACATCGATACCACAATGAATGCCTCAATGTGGAAAGACCGGGCCATTATTGAGTTATGCACGGCGGTTATGCATTCTTTCAAAAAGGCAGGCGTCAGCATCACGGATCATCATACAGCGAGTCAGCAGTTTGAGCTGTTTGAACGTATAGAACAGGAGCAAAATAGAGAAATAACAGGAGACTGGACATGGCTGATTCCGCCTGTATCACCTGCTTCAAGCCACATCTTTCATAAACAGTACAACAACACCTGGAAGTCACCAAACTTCTTCTATCAGCCTTCACTGCTGGATGAAAAAAAGCAATTGAAGCATGGTTGTCCTTTCTTTTATCATCAGCAGTGAAACGTATTCCTAAGATATTTTAAAAGGACTAATATGTCTGAAAGATTAATTGGTTTAATTAAATTAGAAGTGAACGAAGCGGAAGGTGGTGACTCCGGAGCGATGATAAGCGGCCGCCGCTCGGAAAGCACCGCCTGCAGCGTAGTGAACCGGTTATAAGAAAGAGACTGAGGGATCATCTCAGTCTCTTTTTTACATCCATTATTTAGCTGCTTTTTGAAGCTTATCAATCACTGATAACGATTTTCCTGTACCAATGGCAACTGATTCAAGCGGGTTAGGTGCGATATGCACAGGCACCACGATTTCTTCACTCAGCCATTGCTGAAGGCCATTCAACAGAGCTCCACCGCCTGTCAGAATGACACCGCGGTCTACGATATCACCGCTAAGCTCAGGAGGACAGTTCTCAAGTGTGGAGCGGATTGCCTCTAAGACGCTTAACAGAGATTCCTGAATAGCAGATTGTACTTCAGTTGATTGTAAGGTAATTGTTTTTGGCAGACCTGTTACAAGGTCACGCCCGCGAATTTCCATTTCTCTTGTATCGTGGGCAATTGGTGCGTGACCCACTTCCATTTTGATCTGTTCTGCAGTGCGCTCACCAATTAAAAGGTTGTACGCTTTTCTGACATGCTGAACGATATCCTCATCCATTTTGTCTCCAGCAACGCGGATTGTATTGCATGACACAACGCCGCCATATGAAATAATCGCAACTTCAGTTGTGCCGCCGCCGATATCCACTACAACATTTGCAACAGGCTCACCTACAGGAAGATCTGCACCAATCGCGGCTGCTACAGGTTCTTCAATTAAGTGAACGTGTTTTGCACCGCTGTGTTTTACAGCATCCTGAATAGCCCTGCGTTCAACAGAAGTGGCACCGGATGGGGTACATACGACAACACTTGGCTTACGCAGTGAGAAGCCCATTTTTTTACCGATTGATGTCATGATATGTTTCAGCATTTCAGTCGTTACATCAAAGTCGGCAATGACACCGTCTTTTAATGGGCGGACTGCCACAATGTTTCCAGGTGTTTTACCGATCATACTTTTAGCGTCTGTACCGACAGCTAGCACTTTTTTCGTATTCACATCGATCGCAACAACCGATGGCTCATTCATAATGATTCCTTTACTTTTACTATAGACAAGTATATTAGCGGTACCTAAGTCAATACCGATTTCAGCGTTTGAAAGCATTTTTCATTCCTCCGTTATCATCGTCATCCGTCATATAACTGGTTTCTCCGAGTAGTATAGACTAAATTACGTGTCGCGTAGAGTGACAAAGGTAGGGAAGGGAGAATGTTACATCTGAATAGCTGGGGATTCATCAATGAAAATACAGATAAAATCCCTTCAAATCAGTCATTGTTAATATGAGGTTACGATCAAACAGAGTGTTTGTAATAAAACAATAATAAGTTTGTAACGAAAAAAACCCTTTCAGAGCTCTTTCTGAAAGGGTTTTGAATGGATATTCCTAACTTTTATCACCGTCAGTGGGTAATTTGAATCTGCTCATTTCCTGCTGCATATTATGACTCATGTCCTGCAATCTCATAATAGATTCTCTGACTCTTCCAAATGATACCTGCTGTTCGTCTGCTGAAGCTGAGATTTCCTCAGTTCCTGCAGCCGTTTCCTCTGTCACTGCTGAGACATTTTCCATTGCGGCAGTCACTTCAGCCGTATAAGCAGCGGATTGCTTCATACTTGAAGTCAGAGAGTGAAGTTCGCGATCAATTTCCTGAACGCTCTGAGCAATCTCCTCAAATGCCTGTTCAGTCAGTCCCATAGAATGAAGCTGTTCTGAAGATAGTGTCTGTCCTTTAGCGGCTGCCTCTGTCATGCCGGTCATGCCGCTTTGGATATTCCTCACCATTATATTGATCTTATCAGTTGCTTCAGCAGATTGCATGGCAAGTTTTTTCACTTCATCCGCAACAACTGCAAATCCTTTACCCTGTTCACCTGCTCTGGCAGCTTCAATCGCAGCGTTCAACGCTAAAAGGTTTGTCTGATCTGCGATGTCTTTCACAAAACCTGCAGCTTCCTGAATTTCGGATGTAAAAGATGAAAATGCTGCAAGCTCTTTTGAAATAAGCTGTGAAGCCTCTGAGTTTTCAAGAGTAAAACTTTTTTGACGCTCCAGTGATTCGCGGCCTGTTTTCACAGCAGTCAAAGCCTGACTTCCTTTTTCAGCAGATCTTCCCGCTAAGGATTCACTTTCAGTAAATGTCTGATTTAATTCAGTCATTTTTTCTGAAGTTGACTGGATATCCTCTGAAATTGCCTGGCTTCCTTTAGCAAGATCGTCTGTAGATGCCGCAATCTGGATTCCGCTTTCTTCAAGCTCACTGATTTTACCGGAGACATCTTTGGCGAATGCTGCAACATTTGTACTTGTATGATCAACGGATTGAACCGTCGTTCTCAGACTGATAATCATTTCTCTGAATGAACGGGCTAAACGGCTGATTTCAAACTTTGACTGATCTGAGTCTTCAGGAATATCCACAGTCAAGTCACCCTCAGCTACTCTTGATGCCTGAGAGAGCATCGTATGTAACGGGCGGGTAATCCGGTTGGATATAATCGTGGCCGCAGCAATAGAAATGGCGATGATGAGAGCAATCGCACTTAAAGAAATTGTAACAATCAAAGAAATTTGACCTGCTGTTTCAGCTAACTTATTACTGTACCAATCATCTGCAAGCACCTGAAGATACCAGATATCATTGATGATGCCGCCTACACGTGCAGACTGGCGACTGGCTTCAGCCACGTCACCCTGATCAAGAGCAGTACCTGCTGCATACTCAAGTTCTTCAAATTTATTTCGAACCTTCATAACCTGATTATTCAGGGCTTGTGAAGGCAGGGAATCAGTCAGCTCATCAATCAGAATGAATGTCTGATCCATCTGATTCTGTGTTGTGAGCCGGTTATTTTCAGTAGGACTCAGGCTGAAGTTGGCCAGAGACTGCTGGATGATCAGTAACTCGCTGTTAAGTTGCTCAAGGTCAGTCAATACTTTTGCATCTTCTTCACCCGAAGAGTTCAGGCTGACCATTTGCCAGACAATAAATAATATAATCGCTGTTGAGAGGATCAGCGGAATTAAAGATAATAAATATAATCGTTTTCTCAGTGTCATAATAGCTCCTTTACTGAACAGTTTCAGGTACGTCGATCTCACCTGAAATAATTTTCTTGCGGGTATCCATCATCAGTGCCTGGCCGGTGGCATCAAGCTGTATCAGCCTGATCTCAGCCAGTCCGACGCCGTCTTCTGCGAGTCCGAGATTATAAAGGTCAGCAGAAAGTTTGTCTTCAGTTAATTCCTGCACCATATTAAAAACGGAAGTGTTAATATTTTTCACCATGGATGTGACCACAGATTGTTCGGCTGTATAAAACTGATCTGTATCAACGCCTGCTGTATATATGCCATTTTCCTGAGCTTCAAGGATCGCACCGGTACCTGTATATCCTGCTGCAGGATAGATGAAGTCCGCGCCTTGTTCAATCTGTCTGCTGGCAATTGTACGGCCAAGATCTGCATCTCCAAAGTCCCCTGCATAATCTGAAAGGATCTGAATATCCGGATTGGCCATCTCAGCACCCGCACGGAATCCTGCTTCAAATCGCTCTATCGTCGGTGCCTCAACACCTCCGATAAATCCTATAATTCCTGATTCAGAAGTGAGGGCAGCAAGGGTGCCGATGAGATAACTTCCTTCATGGTCCTTGAACGTCATTGAAATAATATTGTCTGCTTCAGACACACCATCGATCAGGACATACTGCTGATCAGGAAAGTCAGCTGCTGTCTGTTCAAGTGCTTCCTGAACTGAAAAGCCGAGTCCGATAATCAGATCATAGTCCTGCCGGGATAATTCCTGAAGATGTTCTTCATAATTTCCTTCTGGGGCTTCACGATAATCAAACAGGATATTTAATTCATCGCGCGCACGGACTAACCCTTCAAAAGCCCCGTCATTAAAAGAACCGTCTCCAAGACCTGTATCTGATAATAAAATGCCTACTTTAGCGGCAAACGCTGTTTCACTTTGCTCCTGTCCTGAACAGCCTGACATGAGGGCTGTCAGCGTCAGGACGCCAATCATTATTATTTTTTTCATTCGAATCCTCCACCCGTAAATTAAATAAAGCAGTCTGAAGGTTTGAAGTCAGACCTCTTATGAACACTCTATTACTATCGACAAAAAACCTCTTACTTTGAAGAAAAGTAAGAGGTTTTAATAAGAAAATTTTGAATAAATTTGTCAGATTATTCAATCGGTTTCGGTGTGAAAAATTGAGCAAGCTCCTGGCTGTGTTTCTTTCTTGCTTTACGGTGTTCAGCACGATTTTCAGCTGTTTCATTCAGCCATTTTTCTTCTTCTGTTTCCGGAATCACATCCTGAACAGGAATTGGCTTGCCATTATTGTCAATTGCCACAAATGTCAAAAACGAAATGGCAGCTACTGACTGCTCGCCGGACAGCAGGTTTTCAGTAGTCACTCTCACGAAAACCTCCATTGAACTGGTACCTGTATAAGATACAAATGATTCTAGTGTCACTGCGTCACCAACCCGGATCGGTTTCAAAAAGTCTACTGAATCAGTAGAAGCTGTAACAACTAATGACCGAGAATGCTTTGTAGCCGCAATTGAAGCTACATTATCTATATAGGCCATCAACTGGCCGCCAAACAGTGTTCCGTGATGATTTGTATCAGGCGGAAGGACGTGACTTGTCTGAATGGTTCTGCTTTCTTTCATTGTTTTTCCCATTTGATCAGCTCCTCTAAAAAACCAGACCTCCCGGCTGCATAGCACAGCAAAGAAGTCTGGTGATTATTAATATTCGTTATTTTCAGGTCTCGGGTCAATTCTTTCTGCATCCTTTGTATTTAGAGGAATACGCAAAAAGTACATTAACGCTGCACCTACCAGTCCGATCAGAGCACTGAAACCAAGCAGTACTGAAGTCATATAAGCCATCAGCTGGAGCCTCCTTTCACCGTACAAATAATTGTATCAACAATATTATAAATGAAATCCGGTGATTAGGGAATGTTTTTTAAAATGCCCAGTCGCCATTTCTGAAGACAGGTTCTGAAGAGCCATCCTCAGCGATCCCATCAATATCCATCTTGTCTGATCCAATCATGAAGTCTACGTGCGTAATACTTGAATTCAAGCCTTTTTCAGCAAGTTCTTCCTGTGAAGCCGTTTTTCCACCCTCTACACAGAACGCATAAGCACTGCCGATTGCAAGGTGGTTTGAAGCATTTTCATCAAATAGTGTATTGAAGAAAAGTACATTGGATTGAGAAATTGGAGACTGATGCGGAACAAGCGCAACTTCTCCAAGACGGTGTGATCCTTCGTCCGTCTCGATCAATTTCTTCAGAATCTCTTCACCTTCATCAGCCTGCACATCAGTGATACGGCCATTTTCAAACGTAATCTTGAAGCCGTCAATAATATTTCCGCCATAGCTTAAAGGCTTTGTATTAGAAACATACCCTGACACACCATCTTTGTGAGGAACAGTAAATACTTCCTCAGTCGGCATATTTGCCATAAAGGTGTGACCTTTTTCATTTACACTTCCTGCACCTGCCCAGATATGACCTTCAGGAAGTTCGATCGTAAGGTCAGTTCCAGGAGCTGTGTAATGAAGTTTTTTATACTTTTTAGCATTCAGATAATCTGCTTTTTCATGAAGGGTTTCGTCATGTTCTTTCCAGGCAGCAACCGGATCCTGCTGATCGACTCTGACTGCTTTGAAAATCGCATTCCAAAGCTGATCAACTGCTTCGCTTTCTGGAGCGTCAGGGAATACTTTTTTCGCCCAGCCTGTTGAAGGAGCAGCAATGACTGTCCAGCTGACTTTATCTGACTGAATATACTGGCGGTATTTTTCAAGCGCCTGTCCGGCAGCTTTCTGAAAATCAGAAATACGCTGGGAATCCACGCCTTTCATCAGGTCAGGGCTTGCAGAAACGATATTCATGAATGCTGCACCTTTTTCAGCTAATGCTTCACGTTCAAGCTTTTTCCATTCAGGAAATTCGCTGAAGGAGTCAGCAGGTGCCAGTTCATAGCGCATGCGTGATACTTCATCATCAGCCCAGTCTACAAAGACCTGACGTGCACCGGCTTCATAGGCTTTTTTTGTTACAAGGCGTACAAATGGTGCATTCTCAATCGATGCACCTATGTAAAGCAGCTGATCTTTTTGAACATTAACCCCGACTCTGACAGCAAGATCGGCATATTTTTCAAACATTTCTGAGTGACTCATATCAAAAACCCCTTTTATAAGTAATTAGTTCCACTAAACATTTTAACAGTCAATGAACAAAAATCAAAAAATAACGACAATTACATTCTATTTTCATAATATGTATAAGCAGAAAGTTCTAAAGTCGCCGGTATTTTTACCGATATAGACTATGTAGAGATAGAAATCTAGTGATTGTGGGTGAATGTATTGGATCGATCCTCGCTTATTGGCGTCATTCTGGGACTGATTGCAGTTGGTGTTGGTATGGTATTAAAAGGTGTACCTGCCACGGCTCTGTTAAACGGCCCTGCTTTTATGATTATTATTTTAGGGACAGTGGCAGCAGTAATGATTGCTTTTCCGATGTCGGAATTAAAAAGAGTCCCTAAATTGTTTGGCGTTATTTTCAAAGAACCAAAAGGCACCGAAGTCCGTGATGTCATTCAGATGTTCGGTGAGTGGGCGGAACTTGCAAGAAAAGAAGGACTGCTTGCATTGGAATCAAAAACATCAGAAATCGAAGAGCCGTTTTTGAGAAACGGACTTGGACTTGCAATCGATGGTCAGAATGCAGACTATATCAGAGATGTTCTGACAGAAGAGATTGATGCAATGGAAGAGCGTCATCTTTCAGGTGCTGCGATTTTTTCTCAGGCTGGTACATATGCGCCAACCCTAGGTGTTTTGGGTGCTGTAGTCGGACTGATTGCTGCGCTTGGTAAAATGAATGATACGACTGCACTTGGAGAAGCCATTGCAGCAGCATTTATTGCAACACTGCTTGGTATTTTTACCGGCTATGTATTATGGCATCCATTTGCCAACAAGCTGAAGCGTAAATCAACGAAAGAAGTCATGATCAAACAAATGATGATTGAAGGAATTCTATCCGTACTTGAAGGTGAAGCACCACGGGTAATTGAACAGAAGCTTGCCTCTTATCTGCCTGCGAAGGAGCGGGAGCAGCTGATGTCTGAAGGCGGTGGAAAAGCTGATGAAGAAGCGTAGAAAGAAAAAACATGAGGAACATATGGATGAAAGCTGGCTGATTCCTTATGCTGACATTCTGACACTGCTGCTTGCTCTTTTTATCGTCATGTTCGCAAGCAGTACAGTGGATCAGGCGAAGTTTAACCAGATGTCACAGGTTTTTAATGAAATCTTTGCAGGTGGGGAAAATGTGCTCGATTATGCAAGTTTGGTAGAAACTGATGATACAGAAGATGATATTGATTCTGAAGCGGGTGCTGAAGCAGAAGAACTGACTGAGGAAATGACTGAAGAAGAAAGACAGGTTCAGGAATTTCTTCAGGAACAGTCAGAACGTGAAACTGCAGCTGCCGCTGATATGGAAGAGCTAGAAGAAATTCAGGATCAGATCGAAGAGTATATCGGGACAAACAGTCTTGGTGAAACGTTTGAAACCGAGCTGACAGATGAAGGTCTGCTGCTTACGATCAGGGATAATGTTCTGTTCGCGTCAGGTTCTGCTGACGTAAGACCTGAATATAGTAACGTTGCACAGGACGTGGCAGGGTTGCTTGAGTTTGATCCGCCAAGAAACGTGATTATTACCGGTCATACGGACAATGTTCCAATCAGTACAGCATCCTACGGCTCGAACTGGGAGCTGAGTGTCATGCGTGCAGTCAACTTTATGAAACTCATTATTGAAAACCCTGACCTGGATCCGCGCTGGTTCAGTGCGAAAGGATTCGGTGAATTCCAGCCGATTGCATCAAATGATACTGAAGCAGGCCGCTCACAAAACAGACGTGTTGAAGTGTTGATTTTACCGCGTGTAACGAGTGACGGAACTGTAACGAATACACCTTAACTGCCGCTTATAGCGGCAGTTTTTTATGTTCTGAGGGAAATCGTTCTTATTCAGCGGAAAATACTCCATTTTCAGTATAAAAGAAGAGGTTTTCGCAGTTAAACTTCAGTTCTTCCACAATACGAAGAAAAGCTTCAATGCTTCAAGCCGCCTGGTTAATAAAACAGGGCGCATTGCAACTAATTTATCTATAATCCGTTTAACTTCGTATATGTAGGGAAAAGGATTACAGCTTCCGTATTATACTAATTTTAGGAGGGGATTCTATTGGAGGGATTTATTAATGGCGTTACAGCGTTTTCTGCCTGGCTTTGGGGAATACCGTTAATAGCTGTTTTACTGTTTTCAGGACTTTATATGACTTTTAAACTCGGTTTTTTTCAATTCAGACATCCGCTATACATATTTAAACAAACCTTTGGCAGTGTAACGAAGAAACCAAAGGGCAAAGGGACGGTTACACCATTTCAGGCATTAACGTCCGCTTTATCATCTACAATCGGTGCTGCAAACATTGTCGGTGTTCCGGCAGCGATTATGTTTGGAGGACCGGGTGCAGTTTTCTGGATGTGGGTAATTGCAATTGTCGGAATGTCTCTGAAATTCTCTGAGAGTGCGCTGGCAGTACACTATCGCGAGAAAAATGAAAAAGGTGAATTTGTAGGCGGACCGATGTATTACATGACAAAAGGTCTCGGCATGAAGTGGCTTGGTATCTGGTTTTCGTTTGCACTGATGCTTGAATTAATACCAAGTGTAATGGTGCAGGGGAACTCAGTAGCCAATACAGTGAATGAATCCTTTGGCGTTCCGGTATTATGGACAGGTATCATTATAGCCGTTTTAATCGGAATTATTGTATTTGGAGGTATCAAGAGAATCGGTCAGGTGACACAGATTGTCGTACCGTTTATGGCATTAATCTATATTGGCGGTGCCCTTGTCATTTTATTTATGAATCTTGGTGCATTACCTGAATTTTTCACTTTGATTTTCTCTAATGCATTTTCACCGGCTCCTGTCATTGGAGGATTTGCCGGGGCAGCACTGGTTGATGTAATCCGCTGGGGCTTTGCAAGAGGGCTGTATTCAAATGAAGCAGGACTTGGTACAGCACCAATGGCTCACGCTGCTGCGACGACTGACCACCCTGTCAGACAGGCGTTCTGGGCTGTATCAGGTATTGTTGTAGACACCCTGATCATCTGTACAGCAACAGCGTTTGTGGTACTGTCATCAGGTGTCTGGACAGATGAAGGTGCGATGGATAACAGCAGTGCATTAACAACGATTGCTTTTGCTGAATACTTTGGTGAGTTTGGCAGTATTCTGGTCACAGTTTCACTTGTATTCTTTGTATTTTCAACGATCCTTGTCGTTATATTCTATGGTGCAAAGCAGGCAGAGTTTCTGTTTGGACTGAAGGCATCTTACGCGATTCAGGCAGTATATCTGGTTGCAATTGTATTCGGTGCAGTCGGAGCTGCTGAACTAATCTGGAACTTCCTTGATATTATGCTTGCAGCCATTCTTTTACCGAATATCCTGGCGATTTTATTACTCAGTAATAAAGTAAAAGAACTCAAAACAGAGTTTTTCACTTCCGATAAATATTATCTGAAGGATATTGGTAAAACGAAAGGGAAATAACATGCGCACATCCGTCTATCCGGCGGATGTGTTCTTTTTTTATAAACATAAGTTTCTAATAGGTGAATTAAGGATACACATTAGAGTAAGAATGAAAAATGATGTCACAACCAGTTGCGAATAGAAAGTTAGAGCGGGAAGAGGAGGGGTTTGAATGATTAAAGACCTTAATAATATGTGGAAAGCCAGAACGTGGATGAAAACGAATGTACCATTTTTATATAGCTGGCATGCCTATGTGGGATATGAGCTTGATTTGTTCGAAGCGTTCAGACGGCCTGTGAGGGTTGAAGATGTTGCTGATGCCTATGATCTGGAAGAAGAACTGCTCACTCAGTGGGTGGAAGTAGGAATTGCATTAAAGCATCTGAAAAAAGATGATAAAAACAGGGTGAAAATCTCAAAAGCCTGGAAGTTACCGGGTTCAAAGAAAGATAGCCCTTCTTCAGGGGACCTGTTAAAAGAAATGATGGAACTACATATTCCCTCCCTTTTACACTACCCCGAACTGATGAAAGAAAAGAAAAGACAGCATTTTGATAATGAAAAGCACGGTTCGACGGTAGCAAAGACGTCTACACTGCTTGAAATGCTTGCGTTCCGGCTCATTAATCAGAATGTAAAAAAGCACCAGACAGATTCAATTCTCGATATTGGCTGCGGTGAAGGCGGTTATTTGTTAAAGCTTGCTAAGAAGCACCCTGACATGAATCTGACTGGTATTGAAATCAACGAAGAAGTAGCAGATTCAGCGAAAAAAGCAACAAAGGATTTTGACCGGATCAATATCGTACACAGAGATATTCATGAATATGAACCTAACCAGTTGTTTGACTATGTCATGGTTAATAATCTATTGCATTACATTAATCCTGATGAACGGATGGACTTCTTCAGTAAGATCAAAAACATTACTGAAGAAAATGGAATTATCACGATCATTTCCCCTCTACAAAAAGCTAAATATGGAAAACAGTTTTCAAGTGCATTTAATAGTTTCTTTATGACATTTGATAATTTATACCCGATTCCTTCAGAAGAAGAACTCCGAAAGATCGCGGAAGAGTGCGGTTTTGAACAGCAAAGTCCTTTCCCCGTTATTCGCGAGGGAGGCTGGTTCTTCATCAAGTGGATTAAGAAGTAAAAGGTTTAATGAGGTAAATATGTGGAATATATACATTATAGATAAATAAAAGGAGATGTTATAAATGGCTAAAATTGCAGCACTATTAACTGATCAATTTGAAGATGTAGAATATACAGATCCGGCGGAAGCGTTCAAAAAAGAAGGACACGAGGTCGTGACCATTGAAAAAGAATCAGGAAATACCGTCAAAGGAAAACAGGGAGAAGCTACAGTAACAATTGACAAGTCTATTGATGACGTGAACCCTTCTGACTTTGATGCGCTATTTATACCAGGCGGTTTCTCACCTGACCTGTTAAGAGGCGACGAGCGCTTTGTAAAATTCGCTAAGGCGTTCATGGATGGTAACAAGCCGGTACTGACGATTTGTCACGGCCCGCAGTTACTGATTACAGCTAAGACACTTGAGGGACGTAAAGCTACAGGCTTTAAATCAATCAAAGTGGATATGGAATATGCAGGTGCAGAATATCATGATGAAGAAGTCGTTGTCTGTGGCAACCAGCTGGTAACAAGCAGAGACCCTGACGATATTCCAGCGTTCATCAGAGAATCATTAAAATTAATTTCATAAAACAATTTAACTGAGTCCTTAACAGGGACTCAGTTTTTTTTGCGAAAAAATTTTCGGAGGATTCTAAAAACTATGTTCATTAGGTCGATATACATATATAATAGATGTAGTTCTTTGAGATTACATAATGAAGGGGGATCGTTTTGTGAAAAAGTTAAAATGGAAGCTGATGTCGGCATTTTTTATTCTTGTATTATTCATAGGTGGATTGGCTGCTTTTAATGTTTACTCAATCACAAATATCAATGAAGAAACTGAAAACCTGATTGAAGAAGAGCTGATGCTTTTATCAATCGATCAGGAAATGAAATTCAATGTGTCACAGCAGATTGCTCTGACACGGGGATATGTATTATATGGGGAACCCGATTACAGCGAAGGTTTTGATGAACTTGCGGCCGTGAATGATGAATTAGCTGAGACGCTGCAGGGTTATGACGTCAGTAAAGAAATGAAATCAGTGCTGACAATTACAAGAGTCTGGCAGGAGGGTGTCAGAGAACGCGTATTCTCAATGTATGACAACGGCAGGGAAGAGGATGCAAGAGTGCTTTTCAGAGCGAACTTTGAGCCTACTGCAAGAGGGATCATGGATAGCCTTGAAAAAATTTCAACAGCCCGTGAAGCAGAAATGGATCAGGCTGGGCAATCAATTATAGAAAATGGTCAGCAGACAATTACAACGATCCTTGTTATCAGTGGGATTGTCATGCTGCTCGCGATTATAATGAGCGTCATCGTAGCCGGACAGATTACAAAACCAATCAGTATGGTGACGAAAAGAATGAAAGCGATTGCGCGCGGGTCTCTTCCTGCTGAATCTTTACATACTAAAAGCAAAGATGAAGTTGGACAACTGGTACATGCAGTCAATGAAATGAATCATCAGTTAAGGGATCTTGTCAGCGGTGTGTCAGGTGTTTCCACATCTGTCTTTGAGAAAGGAAGTCATCTATCTGAGAGTGCTGAAGAAGTCAGAGAGGGAAGCCGTCAGATTGCCGTGACAATGAGTGAACTGGCAGACGGGGCCGGTGTCCAGGCGGAATCATCGTCATCTCTCAGCGAAAAGATGAATGGATTTATTGCAGTGATTAAGTCTTCTGCTGAAAAAGGAACCAAAGCTCAGGAAAAGACTGATGATATGCTGGAACTCTCTAAAGACGGCGGCATAAAGATGAATGAGACAATTCGCACAGTGAATGGAATTAACACAAGCTTTAAAGAGGCGATGGAAAAAGTGAATGGCCTTGATACACAGGCACAGAGCATCTCTAAGCTCGTGCAGGTGATCCAGGACATTGCAGATCAGACAAACCTGCTTGCACTGAATGCGGCTATTGAAGCTGCACGTGCAGGTGAACATGGAAAAGGTTTTGCAGTGGTAGCAGATGAAGTGAGAAAACTCGCAGTCCAGGTATCCGCATCCATTTCAGACATCACCAGTATAATCGGTTCCATTCAGAAAGAATCAAAAGATACAGTTGCTGTCCTGGAGGATGGTTACGGTAAGGTGAGCGCCGGAGCTGAACAGATGGAAGAAACGTCTGAGTCATTCACTAAGATTGACGACCAGGTGAAAGCAGTATCTGAACAGATGAAAATGATCGCTGCTTCACTATACGATATTGTTAATGGCTCTGAAGAAATGCATCAGGAAATTGAACAGATTGCTTCAGTGTCTGAAGAATCAGCAGCGGGTATTGAACAGACGAGCGCTAGTGCCGAGGAGTCGAGCACGACGATGGAGATGGTCTATGATTCTTCAAGAGCGCTGATTCATGATGCAAGAGACCTCAGAGATCGGATTGGCATGTTCAGAGTTGAAGAAGCAGAAGTGCCAGAAGAACCTGAAGAACCAGTTACTGAAGAAGGTACGTCTGATGAAAGCACAGAAGCAGGCGGTTATGAAGAACGTGATGCAATTGAAGAAAACAATGAGGCGGATAATAAAGAGCAGGCATCATAAGAAAGAGGAGGACACCACTTAAGGTGTTCTCCTCTTTATAAGTTAATTAAGCTTTTCTCAGGTTGCCGAGTTCTTCAGCAATTGCCTGCATTTCACTTGGGCTGAATGTTTCTCTTTTCATCACCATTGTATACAGTGAATGGAGTTCTTCGTACTGCTCTTCATCGAAAGCAGAAACTTTAAGCGCTCCTGCATTTACTATACGCAGACGGTCTTTGATTTTTTCAACCATATATTCAGCATTTTCAGCACTTTGTACCGTTAAATCCATATTGATCAGTCCTTTCATTCGCTAAATACAATCTTTCCATGCTTCAAAGGATCTGTCAATACGCATTATGCGGCTTTATTCTGTGCTTTTTCTTCTTTGATCTTTTCACGGATGCGTTTCGTTTCATATGCAACCACTCCGGAAAGCCCAAGAAGTCCAATCAGGTTAGGGAAAGCCATCAGACCGTTCATTACGTCTGAGAACGCCCACACAACATCCAGTGTCGCGACTGAACCGACCATGACTGCAATAACGAACAGCAGACGATAGAATACATTAAATTTCTTTGTCCCTACAAGATACTGGAAACACTTCTCTCCGTAGTAAGACCACCCAATAATTGTAGAAGAAGCAAAGAAGATCAGTCCGACTGTAACAATGATCGGTCCAAGACCACCAAGGAAGTATTCGAATGATGCAGATGTTAACGCACCACCCTGTAAGTCTCCTTCTTCATAAAGACCAGCCATAACAATCGTTACACCTGTAATTGAACAGATAATCAGCGTATCAATTAATACCTGAGTCATTGAAACAAGTCCCTGACGTCCAGGCATATCAGTTTTTGCTGCAGCAGCAGCGATTGGTGCAGATCCAAGACCAGCTTCATTCGAGAATACACCACGTGCTACACCGTAACGGATGATCGCACCGATCACACCGCCGGCAATTGCTTCGTTACCGAATGCAAGTGAGAAAATTGTTGCAAATGCAGAAGGTACTAATTCAAAGTTTAAGATCATAACAATAAGTCCTGCAAGTAAATAAAATGCTGCCATAAAAGGAACAAAAATAGAGGTTACTTTACCAATACTTTTAATACCGCCAAGAATAACAAGTGCCGTAAAGATTGTTAAAGCAATTCCAGTTACCCAAGTCGGGATAGAGAACGTATCCTGTACGACATCTGATACAGAATTTGACTGTACCATGTTTCCGATACCAAAGGCAGCGATGGCACCAAAAAGTGCAAATAAAACACCCAGCCATTTTTGCTTCAGACCACGTTCAAGATAATACATCGGTCCACCGGACATTTCGCCGTCTTCATCCTGAACGCGGTATTTTACCGCCAGTACGGCTTCAGCGTACTTAGTTGCCATTCCAAATATAGCGGACAGCCACATCCAGAATATTGCTCCAGGTCCACCAAGCACAACAGCTGTTGCTACACCGACAATGTTACCGGTACCGACTGTTGCTGCCATCGCAGTCATTAAAGACTGAAAGTGAGAGATATCACCTTTGGATTTCTTGTCCTGATTGCGGGAAAAAGCCAGCTTGAGTGAATAGCCTGTTAATGAGAACTGAACCAGTCCAAGGCGGAATGTCAGGTAAATACCTGTTCCGACGAGAAGGATCAGCAGTGGCGGCCCCCATACGAGTCCACTGATTTCATTCAGAAAATCTGTAAAGCCTTGCATCTAATTTCCCCCTTATGTCTTTTTACAGGTCATAAATATGAACAAAATATGTATGCCTTACATTAAATATTCCGAAAATTAACCCCTTGTTGTCAAGGTTTTTTTAAATATACATTGCTGAAAAGGTTTCAAATCAAAGGGCTTAGGAAATAGTAAACCATATCCTGTATAAGGAGAGAGATGATGAAAACAGTATTATTCCTTGTACAGACTCAATTGTCAAGCTGTTCATTACTGGCTGCAAAATTTGTAAAAGAAACGGACCATCGGGTTTTGTTGAGAGGTACTTTTGCGTGGCAAAGTCAGGAGATGCCGGAAGATTCTTTTGAAGGAATTAGCGGATCTGCTATCGAAGTAGAATTTCCGGAGTTCAGGCAGCTGCAACGGAAAGAGCTTGAAGAAGTACAGTGTATAGTCGTAAGTGAATCAGCAGAGAAGGCACTCATCCACCTGTTAAAATCAGCATCAATAAAACCTGAGGTCATCAGCATACGGGATCTTGGCGGAAAGCCGGAATCAGAGCTCGATGATCTGCTGATGCACGGTGAGACTGAGGAAGCACTGAACGATATGAAGCAGAAAAGCCTTACACTGCTTGAAAAGATGAATTAAAAATTGGAGGAGAAGACATGGCTAAAAACAAATTACCGGCAGCAATGATCATTGGTGCAGTAACAGGAGGCATTCTAAGTATGCTTGACCCTGGTACAAGAAAGAAGACTTCTGAATCATTATCTAATACAAAACGATCAATTTCCTATTATTCAAGAAATCCGCAGGAGCTCTCTGAAAGAGCTTCCCAAAAAGCAGAGCAATGGAGGGAAATTGCAGAAAAAATTCAGGAGGATATCGCTTTCCTTTCAGAAAAATATGAAGAAGTCAAAGCGATGGCACCTGAACTGAAAGAAACTGTTCAGGAAACAAAAGAAGCATTTACTGAAGAACAGCAAGATTCATATTCTGCAGGCACACTGCCTCAGGGTGGTCCAGGTGGACTTCCTGAAAAAAAGACAATGTAAAATCTGACTCCAGGAGGGATGGAATGACTTCACAAAAAGACAATCCCGCTCCGGATCGCCAGCAGGAAGGTGAATGGAAGGAAGGAAAGAAAAACAGACATTTAGAAGATATGTCAGAGGCGGTACATAAAGGTGGACGGGAAGGACACTATGAAACGTTCACGGGATTTGTGAAAGCTGTTCTTAGACGATTTACGGAAACAGATACACCCGGACTTGGTGCGCAGCTTGCCTACTACTTTTTGCTGTCATTATTTCCATTACTTATATTCGCTCTGGCATTACTGCCATACCTGGATATTACACAGGCTGAATTACTGGATATGTTCAGGGAGTTTGCGCCGGGAGATGCTATGGCACTGATTGAGTCTACGATTTCGGAGGTAGCAACCGGTGAGAGTGCCGGACTTCTTTCTGTAGGTATCTTAGGAACGCTCTGGTCAGCCTCGAACGGAATGAATGCGATTATGAAAGCCTTTAACCGTGCTTATGAAGTAGAAGAGACAAGAGCTTTTTATATAGCGCGCGGGATGGCGGTCGTCTGGACCATCGTAATGGTATTCATCTTTGTGGTTGCATTGTTACTTCCTATTTTCGGTGAACAGATTGGAGAATTAATCTTCTCCTGGTTTGGTCTTGGGAATCAATTTATGACAATTTGGACGATCCTGCGATTTGCGATTACACCATTTGTATTATTTGTTGCATTTGTTGGCTTATACGCGTTTGTTCCAAATGTAAAAATCCGTTTTATCTCGGTCATTCCAGGTGCTTTATTTGCTGCAATTGGATGGTTGCTGACTTCTTCACTTTTCTCATTTTACGTCAGCAGTTTTGGAAATTATTCAGCATCTTACGGAAGTATCGGTGGTATCATCGTACTGATGATCTGGCTGTATCTGTCGGGTATCATTATTCTTATGGGTGCACAGGTAAATGCGACAATGGCTGCTAAACGGCGTCATAAGCCATTTGTTCCGAAAGAAACATAACATAAAAAGGGTGAGATCATCTCACCCTTTTTATGTTGCTCTGAGAAGCCGCAAGCCGTTTAAAATCACAAGAACTGTACTGCCTTCATGACCGATGACTCCTAGTGGAAGGTCAAGTGCCTGAAAGAAGTTTGAAGTGATTAAAAGTGCTATTACTGCAATACTGAACACAATATTCTGCTTTACAATCCGGTTCATTTTTTTTGAAAGCCGGATCGCTTCAGCAATTTTTTTCAGGTCGTTTTTTACGAGGACTATATCTGCTGTTTCAAGTGCAATATCAGACCCTGCCCCCATCGCTACACCGACTGTAGCTGTGGCAAGTGCAGGCGCATCGTTAATTCCGTCTCCAACCATTGCGACAGAACCGTATTTTTCTTTCAGCTTCTTCATTTCATTTACTTTTACTCCCGGAAGGCATTCTGCTTTAAAAGTATCGACACCTGTTTCTTTTTGAATAACAGCAGCTGTGCCTATGCTGTCACCGGTCAGCATCACAGTAAAAATACCGGCAGATTTCAGATACTTCACAGCGTCAATGGTTTCCTGTCTTACCTCATCCTTCAGCGCAATCAGACCGATTATTTCATTATTTTTCTCGATCAGGACAATTGTTTTACCTTCTTTAGAAAGTTGTTCAATCTGCTCAAGCATGTCGTGTGGAATCATGTTACTATCAAACCAGTCAGGCTTCCCGATCCTCCACACTTCATCGTCCAGTGCAGCTTTTAGACCAAACCCCGTTACATCCTCTACACGATCCATCTTTATTGAATCAGATATATTCTTTTCTTTTGCAAATGCGACGACAGCCTGAGCAAGAGGGTGGTTAGATTGCTGTTCGATTGCTGCGGTCGTCTGTAAGACCGCTGAATGCTCCAGGTCCTGACGAATGAACCAGTTTGTCACTTTCGGCTTACCTTCTGTTAAAGTGCCGGTTTTATCAAAGGCAATTGCTTTAATCTGATTCAGGTTTTCAAGGTGCACGCCGCCTTTGAACAGGATCCCTTTTTTTGCACCGTTAGAAATGGCACTGAGTGATGCGGGCATAATTGAAGCAACCAGCGCGCACGGTGATGCTACGACGAGAAGTACCATGGCTCTATAAAAAGTTTCTTCCCAGCTCCAGCCGAAAATGTAGTGTGGAAGAAACATCATCACTACTGTAAAACCAAGTACTGCTTTTACATATCTTCCTTCGAACTTTTCTATAAATAACTGGGAAGGAGACTTCTCGCTCTGTGCAGATTGAACCAGCTCAATGATCTTTTGAAACATCGTCTCATGATTCTTTTTTGTTACCTCAGCCTGCACAGCTCCTGTTAAATTGACCGTACCGGCGAAGATTTCGGAAGCTTTTGATTTCACAACAGGCATCGATTCTCCGGTAAAAGCAGCTTCATCTACAGATGTCTGCCCTTTCATGATGAAGCCATCAGCCGGAATCCTTTCACCAGGCTTTATAATGATGATATCGCCTGGCATTAAAGAGGAAGCACTCACCTTTACTTCATGGCCATCAACGAGCTTCCATGCTTCTTCGGGCTGAAGATCAAGAAGGGAAGAAATTTCATTTTTACTTTTATTCATAGTGTATGTCTCAAGTGCACCGCTTAATGCGAAAATAAAAATCAGGATCGCCCCTTCAGTCCAGTAACCGATCCAGGCTGCTCCGAGTGCCGCAAAAATCATTAACAGTTCAACATTTAAATCTCTTTTTTTAATGGTGTTAGATATACCTTCTACTGCCTTGAAATAACCACCTGTGAGATATGCTGTGATATACATACCTGCTGATGCTGTCGTATAGCCTTCGTGCATGAGGAACCAGGCAATGATAATCAGCACACCGCTCAGTGCAGCCATGATTAATTCAATATGCGTTCTTAAAAAAGTCAGGCGGCCGGTTTTTAATACAGAAGGAAGATGTAAAGTCTGAGATTTAACCAATTTTGCCACGCCCTTTCAAGTCGGTATTGAGAAAGAGAATCGAAATCAATAGCCTTAAAAAACAGCGAATGCTGCTGTCACAGGACAGCAGCATGGAAAGCAGTTTATATGAAATTGGTTTGAGGGCTTAATCGTACTTTAATTATACCACTTTACTAGATAGAAATGTATATATTAAGCAGTTACGTATTTCTTTCGCAGTGAGAATGCTACAAGACAAAGTCCAATTGTGACAAGCAGGGCGGAGATGAAGTAAAAGAACCCTTCAGTGAAAAATTCAATAATTAACCCTCCGATTGCAGGCCCGCCTATACTGCCGAGACTGAAAGCAACACCGCACATAATATTTCCGGCTGGCAGCAGGTTTTTCGGCAGCAGATCAGTCATATAGCTGATGCCAAGGGAAAAAGTCGAACCGGTTGCCATACCTGCTGTAAAAAAGGCGGCAGTCAGCCACAATGGGGAAGACCCTGCAAGACCTGCCAAAACAAAGAAAAATGCACCGGCAAACAACACACTCATTAAAATACGATGCCGTCCGAATTTATCACTCAGCATTCCGAGCGGCAGCTGAAACACAATCGCACCTATTGAAAAAGCGGGAAGTATATAAGCAATCGCACCTGCTTCAATCCCACTCCTGAGGGCGTAGATCGGAAAGTTCCCATGCAGAGAAGCTTCAAGAAACCCATAGCTGAGTGGAGGTAAAAAAGCGACCCATGCATATTTCCATACCTGACTGAACCGTTTCATCGTGCCAAAAAATGAGGTGGATTCAGAGCCGCCGTGATCAGGAAAGTCATTTCTGAGCAGGAATACAAATCCCCAGGTCAGAAAGGTCATGATCCCGGAAACGATAAAAGGGAGTGTCGGACTGATTTCAATGAGCTTACTCATAGCCGGTCCAATCGCAAACCCCAATGAGAAAAACAAACCATACACAGCAATATTTCTCCCCCGTCTGTCAGCTTCAGAAAATGAAGTGATCCAAGTCTGAGTGGAAAAATGCAGCATATTATCTCCAATTCCAATGAGCAGTCTCAGTACAAACCAGAACCAAAATGACTGCCAGAGGGGGAAAGCGAGAAGGGATAGTCCAACCACAAGTCCCCCGGCAATAATCATGGGCTTATATCCAAAACGCCTGAGTGGCGCTTCCATTAATGGTGAAGCAATTAAAATTCCTATGTATATCCCCGTTGCATGCAACCCGTTCATCGCAGAAGACACACCCTGCTGTTCAAAAATAATCGCAATTAAAGGAAGCAGCATTCCCTGGGAAAACCCTGAGATTGCAACAATACCAACCAAAATCCAAAATCGAACTCTCGGTGAAACACCCATATTAAAACTCCTGACATGTATAATAGTCTAATAAATTTTTAGCTCTGTTAAAGGTGGCTGTTGATTTCCGCTGCAGGGGGAACGCTTCCCGCATGAGCCATCTTTTGGCTCCGGTTCAATCGGCCCTCCTCAGCGCGAGGCGCTTGTGGGGTCTCACCTGTCACGCTGCTCCTGCTGGAGTCGTCCCCCTTCCGCTCCAATCCCCAGCTGTGCTAAAACAATACTGGGCTTAAAGATAGCCAAATTTTAAATCGTTTCATTAAAGTTGAATGTTGTACCAGCGCTATGCCTTGATGCCGCAATCATTTACAAGCAAAATAATCGAGATCTAAAATAGACAACGCTATAATCTTACTATATTCACTCAACAGAAAGAAGGAGATTGCAATGGAATTTAACATGAAAGAAGGCGGGTTTACAACAAACCTTGAATACGGGGAACTTCATATTTCAGGAAACGAAGAACACGGATTCCGCCCTTACCAGCTGCTTGTCTCATCGGTAGCAGTATGCAGCGGAGGCGTTCTTCGTAAAGTACTTGAAAGAATGCGTATGGAATTCTCTGATATTAAAGTGTCAACAGAAGTGGAGCGTAATGAAAAAGAAGCAAACCGCGTGGAAAAAATTCATATGCACTTTACGATTACAGGAGATCTGAAAGAAGAGAAAGTTAAGAAGGCGCTTGAAGTCACACGCAGAAACTGTTCAATGGTGCAGTCAGTTAAAGATAGCATTAATATTACAGAGAGTTTTGAGATCAAAGCATAATAAAACCCGGTTTATTCTTAATTAAAAGAGTAAACCGGGTTTTATGGTATTCGAATCTTTATACTTCTTTCCATATAAACGCACTTTTTATTTCACAAGCGCTTCTCATCACTCTCCTTTACGAAAGGTTTTCTCAGAATGATCTGAAGCAGCCCCCCTTTGTAAATTGTAAATGTAGTATAGCATGAATTTTAAATAGTGTAAATATTCAAAATAGATAAATAATTAAAAAGTACCGGATTGTCGATAAATCCGGTACTTTGGTTTCAACCTATTTTGTCAGCAGAGCACTTCTTTTCGTAAAGTCTGCTCCGCTGTAGTACATCTCCTTCACAAGAAGGTTCGGGCCGAGGCAGCTGACAGCATGGCAGTGGCAATTGACGCTTTTGGCATCCTCAGTTGTCACCCACTTATTAAAAACCTCTGGCAGCGTGTCTTGCTTAATGTTTCCGAGCGGTGGCGTATTGTTAAAATCAGTTACGATCACGTCACCTGTAAATACATTTACATTTAACCGGGAGCGGCCATCGGGATCATTTCTGACAGTCACATTCTTTTCACTGTAAAGGCGCTGAAGCAGTGCGCGATCTTTTTCAGAGGTGCTGCAGGCGTAAAATGGCAGCGTGCCAAAGAGCATCCACGTGTTTTGATCGCGGATATCAAGTAAATGTTTAATTGCTTCACGTGTTTCTTCGAGTGAGAGTGTTTCAAGTGATTCTGCGAATGAGCTAGGGTACATCGGGTGTATTTCATGTCTGGCACAATTCATATCATGAACCACTTCCCGGTGAATTCTCTCCATGTGCGGGAGTGTTTTTTTATTCAGCATCGTTTCAGCGGAAACCATGATACCTGCTTCACTCAGTGCACGGCTGTTATCGATCATTTTCTGGAAAAGTGCTCCGCGCTGTGCTTCAGAGGGTTTACGGTCCATTCTCGCAAAGCCGGTATGAATGAATTCATCAACGGTTCCCCAGTTATGTGAAATATGTAATACGTCCAGGTAGGGAATGATCGGCTCATAGCGCTTAAGGTCAATCGTCAGGTTGGAATTCATCTGTGTGCGTACGCCTCTTTCATGAGCATATTTCATGAGAGGCAGGACTGTGTTCTCTACAGATTTCTTCGACAGCATCGGCTCACCACCTGTGATACTGAGTGTTCTGAGGTGTTCGATCTCATCAAGGCGCTGTAAGATCAAATTCATGTCCAGCGTTTCGGGATCTTGATTAGAAAGGCTGTAACCAACGGCGCAATGCGCGCATCTCATATTGCAAAGCGTGGTGGTGGTAAATTCCACATTTGATAAAGTTAACTGTCCGAATTGCTTCATATCCTCATAAGCTTCCCACGGATCATAGGAAGTTGTAATTGGCTTTTTCGTTATGGTCATTGTTTTATCTCCTTTTAAGTACATTTGTCAGTATGGAAATAACGTCTTAATAAGTCAATGAATATTCAGGGAAAGTTGCAGAAATGAGCGGAATCCGTTACGATAAGGACGGATTTGAAAGGAGTGAGAGGCATGGGTAATGCTATTCACGATAATGACTCACAGGTATTTTACCTGAAGCAGCGTTTATCAATGTTTTTAGAAGTGCTGGAATCCGTAGATGCAGAAAGTACAGATCTTGAAGATATCGATCGCATGATTCAGATGCTTGATGATTTGGAATTAAAGGTACAGCAGTTTAAAAAAGACGATAACGAATAACAAAACAGGCCTTCCGGGGTCTGTTTTTTTATTGCAGCGGAAACACTATTGTCATGGACGGGCATACGATCATTGGCAATGGAAACACGACTAATTCCATGCTTAATACGACCATAATAAACAGGATTGAGACCATTGCCGGACAGCATAAGACCTTAATGACCTGGCATACGACCAATTCCGTGCATAATGCGACCACAACCACCAAACACACGACCACCGCAGATAATCATATGACTATCATTTGCCGCGACCCAAACAAACCCATCAAAATCAGTTCATTCAATCCTGCCATTTTCGAAAACGTTTCCAAACACTCTTTCCTTCAATAAAGCACCGGGTTATAATAAATTCGTTGAGTTTTGGGAGAGGGGCATACATAAAGATGAATATTGAAGCATTGGAAAACAGTTTATATGAACTAATCGTTGAAACATCCACAAACCTGCCAAAGGACGTACGACGGGCGATTCGCAAAGCGAAGGCGCAGGAAAATGCAGGAACACGTGCAGCGATGAGTCTCGCGACGATTACGCAGAATATCCAGATGGCTGATGAGAAAGTCTCCCCGATCTGTCAGGATACAGGGCTTCCAACTTTTAAAATTAAGACCCCGATCGGTGTGAATCAGCTGGAGATATCTAAAGCGATTAAGCGCGCGATGGTGCGTGCAACTGTAGACGGTAAAATGCGACCGAATTCGGTTGATTCGATTACAGGGGAAAACAGCGGTGACAACCTTGGTGAAGGTTTACCGGTGATTAAATATGAGCAGTGGGAAAAAGATGATATTGATATCCGCCTGATTTTAAAAGGGGGAGGCTGTGAAAATAAAAACATTCAGTATAGCCTGCCGTGTGAGCTTGACGGTCTGGGCCGTGCAGGGCGCGACCTGGATGGCATCCGTAAGTGCATTATGCACTCTGTCTATCAGGCACAGGGGCAGGGCTGCAGCGCCGGTTTTATCGGTGTGGGGATCGGCGGAGACCGTTCTTCAGGATATGACCTTGCAAAAGCACAGCTGTTCCGTTCTTCTGAAGATGTAAATCCGAATGAGGATCTGAGAAAGCTTGAAGAATATGTGATGGACCATGCCAATGAACTTGGCATCGGTACAATGGGCTTTGGCGGTGAAACGACACTGCTTGGCTGTAAGGTTGGTGTCATGCACCGTATCCCTGCAAGCTTTTTTGTGTCAGTTGCTTATAACTGCTGGGCGTTCAGACGTCTTGGCATCACAGTTGGCGCTGAGAGCGGTGAGATCCAGGAATGGCTTTATCAGGAAGGAGATAAAATCTCTTTTGCTGATGATCAGGCTGAAACACCTGATGAAAAGCCGGAAGTAGTCAGACTGACTGCACCGATCTCTGAAGAACAGATCCGCACATTGAAAGTGGGAGACGTCGTACAGATTGACGGCATGATGTATACAGGCCGCGATGCCATCCACAAATACTTGAGTGACCATGATTCACCGGTTGATCTGAATGGACAGGTCATTTACCACTGCGGTCCTGTTATGATGAAGGATGAAGAAGGAAACTGGCACGTGAAAGCAGCCGGCCCTACGACATCGATCCGGGAAGAGCCTTATCAGGGGGATATCATGAAGAAATTCGGGATCCGTGCTGTTATCGGTAAAGGCGGTATGGGCCCTAAAACACTTAAAGCCCTTGAAGAACACGGTGGTGTTTACCTGAATGCAATCGGAGGAGCCGCACAGTACTATGCAGACTGTATCCAGGGCGTTGAAGGTGTTGACCTGATGCAATTTGGTGTACCGGAAGCAATGTGGCACCTGCGTGTTAAAGGATTCACAGCTGTTGTAACGATGGATTCACATGGGAACAGCCTGCATAAAGACGTTGACCAGTCATCTCTTGAAAAGCTGTCACGCTTTAAGGAGCCTGTATTCAGATAATGTCCTAAGCACTCATTTAAAGTGGGTGCTTTTTCTATGTATGCCATTAATCCAATTGCACAATTTAATGATAGAAGGGAGGTTCATATGAAAAAAATTTATTCAATTGCAGTGGTCCTGTTTTTATTCACCGGTTACTCACTGTCAGCCTATGCCCAAACCCATCACTGGGGATTCAAGCGATCTGTTAACGGGGAACAGCCTGACGCGGGCGCTGTGTATAATGAATTGCTGGAAAAGCACGGTGCTTATTATAAAGGGTCTCCAGATGAGAAGATTGTATACTTCACTTTTGATAACGGGTTTGAAAATGGTTATACGGAAAAGATCCTTGATGTGCTGAAAGAAGAGAAAGTGCCGGCGACATTTTTCCTGACTGGCCATTACCTTGAAAGTGCTGAACCACTGGTAAAAAGAATGGCAGATGAAGGTCATATTATTGGGAATCATTCCTGGGGACACCCTGACTTTTCGACGCTCAGTGAAGCACAGATGAGAGAAGAATGGGCGAAGGTGAAAAAGAAGACAGAAGAACTGACCGGACAGAAAGAAATGAAATATGTCAGGCCGCCTGAAGGGGTGTTTAATGAGCTCTCATTAAAAGTTGCAAACGATGAGGGGTATACACATGTTTTCTGGTCACTGGCATTTGTGGACTGGTATCATGAAAAGCCTCAGGGAGCAGATTATGCCTATAACGAAATCATGAAACAGCTGCACCCGGGTGCTGTGATTCTTTTGCATACGGTATCTTCGGATAATGCCGGTGCGCTGCAGCGGGTCATTCAGGATATGAAAAAGCAGGGGTACAAGTTTGAAACGCTTGATCATCTGACACAGAAACAATCGTGAAACGGGCAGCTGCCCGTTTTTTTAATGTCTCCATGTTATAATCATAGAAAAAGGCGTGAATCTGATGTGGCAGCATGAAATCAATGTACAGGGACCATATGACTTTGAACGTGTCCTCGACCGGATGAGTCTTGACCCGCTCGTTGTAATGGATCAGCAGGCACTTCGTCTCTCATTGCCGTTTGAATATCAGAAAAAGCAGGCGGTACATATTACATTCACTGGCAGCAGAACAGAACCTTCTTTTAAAATCGAAGGAAAGGCTGATCAATCTGAGGCGGTACAATTTGTTCAGCGTGTACTCCAGCTTGAGCGGGGGCTGCACGACATCCACGAACATTTCAAGGAGTCAACGTTAAAGACTATTTTTGAAGAGCATGCGGGAACACCGCTTGTGCTTGAACCTTCTCCCTATAGCTGTCTTTTGAAAAGTGTGATACATCAGCAATTGAATATGTCTTTTGCTGCGACGCTTACTGAGCGCTTTGTGAAAACATTTGGCGAACAGACAGACGGTGTATGGTTCTATCCGGATCCTGAAAATGTCGCTGCGATTCCGGTTGAAAAACTGAGGGAAATGCAGTTCAGTCAGCGGAAGGCGGAGTATTTAATCGGGATAGGTGTGAAAATATCTTCAGGTGAACTGGATCTCACAGCACTTAGTGAGAAAGATAATGATGAAGTCATCAAAGAATTAGTAAAGATCAGGGGAATTGGCCCCTGGACCGCTCAGAGTGTGCTATTATTTGGTTTTGGCAGAATGGATATTTTTCTGCCGGCAGATATCGGTATTCAAAATGCCCTCAAAAAGCATTTTCAATTAGATGAAAAGCCTGCTTTGGATGAAATGGAGACTTGGCTTGAGGACTGGCGTCCGTATGCAAGCTATGCCTCCCTTTATTTATGGCGGAGCATTGAAACAGGGAAGTGACATGATGAAACAGGTTGATATAGAAGTAAAGCAGGAATTTCCGCTGACGATCAAGCGTCTCGGCATTAATGGTGAAGGCGTCGGATATTTTAAGAAGCAGGTTGTATTTGTGCACGGGGCATTGCCTGGAGAAGAGATTGTTGCAGAAGTGACAGATGTTAAGCCGAAGTTTGCAACTGCTAAAATCAAAACGATCCGCAAAGAATCACCGGAGCGTGTCCAGCCTCCATGCCCTGTTTATGAAGCCTGCGGCGGATGCCAGCTGCAGCACGTCACATACAGTGAGCAGCTGAAGTTCAAAAAAGATCTGATCCACCAGGCGCTTGAACGGCATGCGAAGGATCTTGCAGACAGCATCGAAGTAAAAGATACAATCGGAATGGAAGACCCATGGCGCTATAGAAACAAAAGCCAGTTCCAGACAGCAAAACAGGGTAAGAAGGTTATTGCAGGCCTTTATAGTATGAACTCCCATGAGCTGGTTGATATCAAGGAATGTATTGTTCAGCGTAAAGAAACGAATAAAGCGACTCAGGTTGTCAGAAAACAGCTGGAGAAGCTTGATATCCCTATTTATAACGAACGCACGAAAAAAGGCTGCGTCCGTACAATTGTGACGCGCGTAGGCATTCATACAGGTGAAGTGCAGATCGTTCTTGTGACAGCTGGTGAGGAGCTGCCGAATAAAGACAAGCTGATTACCCAGCTTGAAAATAAAATGCCTGAAGTAAAATCGATTATGCAAAATATTAATCCTACTTCCACTTCGATGATTTTCGGAAAGCAAACAGTGAAGTTATCCGGAAAGCCGACGATTGAAGAGAAGCTTGAAGAGTACACGTACCATTTATCTGCACGTGCATTTTTCCAGCTTAACCCTGTTCAGACGGTAAAGCTGTATGATGAAGTGAAAAAGGCAGCGGCTCTTACAGGGAAAGAGAAAATCGTAGATGCATACTGCGGATCTGGAACGATCGGTTTATGGCTGTCTGATGGAGCATCAGAAGTCCGCGGAATGGACGTCGTGAAAGAATCGATTATTGACGCACGTCAAAACGCGCAGAATCACGGTGTGAAAAAGTACGATTATCAGGTTGGGACTGCAGAAGAGTGGATGTTCAAATGGAAGAGGGAAGGCTTCAAGCCCGATGTAGTAGTTGTAGATCCGCCAAGAACGGGCTGCGATGAAAAACTACTTGATACAATTCTCTCACTGAAGCCCAAAACCTTCATCTATACATCATGTAACCCATCGACACTGGCAAAAGATTTGAAGAGACTGTCAGGACAGTATAAAATTGAATCTATTCAGCCAGTCGATATGTTTCCTCAAACAAGCCAGGTTGAAAGTGTCACAAAGCTTGTATTGAAGTGAAGCTGATTCCTGCTGGAAAAGGAGGAACAATAGTGGATATTCAGACAAAAGAAGATGTTCAGAAAATCATTGATCAACAGAAGACATTCTTTCACAGCGGTGTCACGAAAGATGTAAAGTTCCGCATCAGCCAGTTAAAACGGATGCAGCGGGTGATTAAAGAGAACGAACAGGACATTCTTGATGCTTTAAATAAAGACCTTGGCAAAAATGAATTTGAAGGGTATGTTACAGAAATCGGTTTTACACTGAAAAGTATTAAGACCATGATTAAAAACGTAAAAGAATGGTCCCAGGATGAAAAGGTGAAAACACCGATTTTCCAGATGCCTTCAAAAAGCTTTATTATGAAAGAACCATATGGCAGCGTATTAATTATCGGGCCATTCAACTATCCGTTTCAATTACTGATTGAACCGCTTCTTGGCGCGATGGCTGCAGGGAACTGTGCAGTGCTGAAGCCTTCTGAAAGCACACCTGAAACAGCGAAGGTTGTACGTAAAATGATTGAAGATAACTTCGATCCGGCCTACCTTAAAGTCGTAGAAGGTGAGAAGGAAGAGACATCTCTTCTGATCAATGCACCTTTTGATTATATGTTCTTCACTGGCAGTGTGCCTGTCGGTAAGATCGTCATGGAAGCTGCATCTAAAAATCTGGTGCCGCATACACTTGAGCTCGGTGGAAAAAGTCCGACAATCGTTGACGAAACAGCCGACCTTGATAAAGCGGCACGAAGAATTATGTGGGGTAAGCTGATCAACTCAGGCCAGACATGTATCGCACCTGACTACCTGGTTGTTCATGAGTCAGTGAAAAATGAGCTGGTTGAAAAGTTAAAAGAAACGATCCATGAATTTTATGGGGACGATATTCAGCAGAACGATGAATTTGGCCGTATCGTTAATGAAAAGCACTTTGACCGGCTTCAGGATATTATCGAGCGTGACAAAGATCTGATTGTTTTTGGCGGGAAAACTGACCGCAGTGATAAGTATATCGAGCCGACCATTCTTGATGGGGCTGACTGGTCAGCTGCTGCGATGGAGGATGAGATCTTTGGTCCGGTTCTTCCTGTGCTGACTTATACAAAGCTTGACGATGCGATCAATATGATTAATGAACATCCGAAGCCTCTGGCGCTTTATGTGTTCACAGAAAACAGCCACACTGAAAATCAGGTGCTTGGCCGTATTTCATTCGGCGGGGGCTGTGTGAATGATACGATCAGCCATGTGTCAAACGAGTACCTGCCATTTGGCGGTGTAGGTCATTCTGGGGTCAATGCGTACCATGGTAAGCATAGTTTTGATACGTTTACGCACCGGAAGAGTATGATGAAGAAGAGTACGAAGGTAGATGTAAAGCTTGCGTTCCCGCCTTATAAAACGAGTCTGGATACGATTAAGAAGCTGCTGGGTTAAAAAACTCTGGAAATCGCAGCGCCTTTCAGTGCAGGGCTTCGCTTTCCGCGGACGAACGTCCGATCCTCCTCGGGCAGAAAACCACTGCCCTGCGGGGTCTCGCACGATCGTTTTTCCGCAGGAGTCTCCGCCCTGCACTCCAAGGAGCTGCTATGGTTGTACTATATAATTTTTTTATTTTTACAGAACGCGTCCCTGTTCCGTGGAGGACTGCGCTTTCCTGCCCCCGGGCGGTGAGTCTCCGTCCTCCACTCCACAGGTCCGCTGAGTAATAGTCTGTATCAAACTTTTTAAAAGAAATAAAATCAATTCCTTATAAATTTTTCTAAAATAAACTTAGTGTAGCGGAGTGGAAGGCGGCGACTCCGGGACGATTAGAGGGAAGCTGAGACCCCGCAACCGAAGGTGAGGAGGCTCAGCAACCTCCGTCCGGAACGCGTCCGCCTGAAGCGCAGCGAAACGATTAAAGAGGTCGAGACTGAGTCTCAACCTCTTTTTTATTTATCATATATCTCCTTCAAAGCATCATGCAGCAGCGGATACTTAAAGCTAAAGCCGTGTTCCTCAAGTACTTTAGGAAGCACTTTGTTTCCTTCAAGAACAAGCGAACTCTTGTCACCGAGGGCGAGTTTTAACGCAAACCCCGGTACCGGCATCCAGTGCGGGCGGTTGAGTACTGCACCGACTGTTTTCCCGAAATCCTTCATCTTCATCGGATTAGGAGCTGTCACATTCACAGGACCTTCAAGTGATTCGTCTTCAATCGCGTGCCACACTGCTCTTGCTACATCTTCATGGTGGACCCAGGAGAGCCACTGTCTGCCTGAGCCGATTGTACCGCCGGCCATTAATTTGTACGGAAGGACTATATTAGGCAGGGCACCATCATCTTTACCGAGAATAATACCGAAACGTGTGCATACAACCCGAACGCCTTCATCTTCTGCAAGCTTAGCTTTATGCTCCCAGTCGATCACTGTTTCAGCAAGAAAATCGCTGCCTCTTTCATGTGCGTTTTCCGTATAAATCTTTGTTTCAGAAGGCGGATAGATCCCGATGGCACTGGCATTAACGAGCACTGAAGGCGTGTCTTCAAATGAACGGATCAGTCTAAGGATTTCATCCGTTGCTTCCATCCGGCTGTCGTAGATTTTCTTTTTCTGTTCATCATTCCATCTTCCGTTGTTGATGGATTCTCCTGCAAGGTTGATCACTGCATCTATCTTCGGCAGTTCTTTTTCAGGTGCTGCACCATCAGTCAGCCACTTTACATAAGTGACATTCGGTCTGGATTCTTTATTTGTACTTCTTGTCAGAATAAAGACGTCATGTCCTTTATCAGTCAGAAGTTTTGTGATTGATTTTCCGGCAAAACCTGTTCCGCCGCTTAGTAAAATATTCATCTGCATCCCCTCCGGCACTATGATTAAATACTCTTTTCCACTTCAATACCCATAATCCCTTCTTAACATGTCCTGAGGGAAATAATAATGTGTTTTCATATTCGAACATTCACAAAGCCATTTTCAAAAAAGTATGATATTGTTTGATTGGAGGTGTCTCACATGCCCGTTATTACAAAGATCACAAAGCAAAAGCGCAATGAAGAGCGCTATAATATATTTCTTGATGGAAAGTATGCATTTAGTGTGGATGAAGCTGTGCTGGTCCAGCATCAGTTACAGAAAAATAAAGAACTTGATGATTTTGATATTGGTGAAATTGAATACGAGGATCAGGTCAGAAAAGGCTTTAATAAAGCGCTTGTTTACTTAAGTTACAGAATGCGATCTGAACATGAGATCTTTCTTCATCTAAAAGAGCATGAAATGGGAGAAGCTGCAATTGAAGAAGCGCTTCATAAGCTGAGACGCTACGGTTATGTAAACGATGAAGCTTTCGCTAAGGCTTTTATGAATACAAAAATCAATACCACAGATAAAGGTCCGCTTCAGATCAAATTGGGTCTGAGTGAAAAAGGCGTGTCAAATGAAATTATTGAAGCACTCCTAAGTGAAAAAGATGCAGATGAATGGAAAGAACGTGCATTTGCCATTATGGAGAAGGTAATTAAAAAGAATCCTAAGCTGTCACCACTGCAGATTAAAAAGAAGGCGCAGGATACCCTTGCGAGAAAAGGATACAGCGGTCAGACTGTATCTGCAGTACTTGCCGACCTGTCTGTTGAAAGAGATGAAGATGAACAGAAAACGGCTGTTTTATCCCAGGCGAAAAAAGCGCATAACAAGTATGCCCGTAAGTTTGAAGGGTTTGAATATGAACAGAAGATGAAGCAGGCTTTATATCGTAAAGGTTTTACAATGGATGAAATTGAGTGGTCAATTGAAGAGTTAAAGGAAGAAGATTAAAAAAGACTGATCCTGATCAGCAGGATCAGCCGGGTTAGGTCAGGATGCCTGAATTTCATCCTGATCCATCTGTTTGTAAATTCTTTCAGCAATTTCTTTCGGTGCAGGGAGTCTCTGAGGATCGGAGATATAATGGTTATGGTCCCAAAATGGGGTATTCATTCCGCCCATGTAAGCTCTCACTACACGAATTCCATCATCAGCCACTTCTTTTGCAAGACTTTCTGAATAACCCCGGAACGCATATTTTGAAGCAACATATCCTGTTTCATTGACTTTCCCTTTTTGTGCAGCAGTAGAAAGGATATTTAATATAATACCACTTTGCTTCTTTTTCATATCCGGCAGCAGCTTATTTGTTAAAAGCATTGGCCCGATTGCATTAATGTGCATCATTTCATTCAACTGATCATAGCTTAAGCTCTCCGCCTTCCCAAAGTGACCAACGCCTGCATTATTGACAAGCAGATCAGGCAGCAGATCCTTTTCTTTCAGCTGCTCATAAAGATCCCGGATAGAAGAAGGGTCAGACACATCAGCAGTCAGGACGGTACTTTCAGCTACTGCTGCTGCAACATCTTCAAGCTTATCAGCTGTTCTGCCAACTAGTACGATATGATAATCCTGTCCGAATAACAGCGCGAGTTCTTTTCCAAGTCCGGATCCAGCGCCTGTGATTAAAGCAATTTTTTTAGTCATTTGAATTCTCCTTTGTTTACATTTAAAAATTTCAAACCGGTAAAACGCTCCTAACCTTTCAAATCAGGTTAAGGGGCGTTTTTTTCAGTGTTGAGAAAAAATAGCAGTGTTCTGCGATAAATAAGACTGAATATTTATGTTGTTAAGTATATCACACTTCGCTATAATCAATTATATCGCAGTACGCTATAAAAAGGTGGTGTTGAATTGGATAAAAGAATACGCAGATATTATATGCCAATGACAGAAACCAGCTTTTATATCCTGTTTTCTTTACAAAATGAAATGCATGGTTACAGTATCATGCAGTTTGTCAAAGACCTTACAAAAGGTGAAATCAATCTGGGGGCAGGTACGGTCTATACCAGTTTATCTAAGATGGAGAAAGACGGCTTAATTGTTCTTACTAAAACAGAGAGCAACCGGAAGTTTTACAAAATGACTGACCTGGGACGTGAAATATTAGATATTGAAATTCTGCGTATCGAAAGATTATATAAAAATTCAAGGACATAGGGGGATGTCAACATGGTAAAAAAGATCAGAAAAAAATTTTATCTTTCCGATTTTGAGGAGGAGCAGGCATTTTTGTCGTCTCAACACAGCGCAGGATGGCAACTCACTGAGATCAGAGGGAAAAAATACTTCTTTGAGGCATGTGATCAGGAGTCTGTTATTTATCAGATCGATTTTAATCCAAAAGAACAGCAAAAAAGCGAGTACATACAATTATTCACTGACTTCGGATGGTCATTCATTACTGAAAAAGAAGGGAAGTACTATTTTTCAAAGCCGGCTTTGCAATACAGTGAAGATCAACTATTCAGTGACCGTGAAACGAAAATGATGATGTGTAATAAAATCATAAAGCGTAAGCTGATTCAGTTGATTCCGCTATCAGTTATAGCGGTTATCATTTCGACAGTTCTGGCATTGAATTTATTTTATCTGGACCTCTTTCCAAGAGGCATTCTTTTCATCTTATCGCTCATATGGATTGGCTGGTTATCACTGACTCTTTACTCAATGAAATACGTATCAGGCTTTTTCAAATTGAAAAAAATCATCAATGGAAATGTGAATTAGAAAGGGGATCTGATGTATGTATGGGTGGTTAAATATTGGCAGCCTCTTGCTGGGGTTGATTGCATGGATCTTACCTATTGCGATGCTCGCAAAGCACAATAAGAAGAATAATAAAAGCTGGCCTTTGTTTTCAATTGCAAGTATCAGTTCCTGCGTCATTGCACTGCTTTTTCAGATTCTATACAACGATTACCTAGTCAGAATAGAGGCTTGGGTGTCGCTGATGGATACGACTAGAGCAGTCGTTGTTCTTTCTGGTATTCTTGCCGGAGTAACGATTATACTAAACGTCATTACCGCATTCGTATACAATAGAAAAGTAAATAAAAGTCACTTATAGGCAGGTAAACAAAATTTCATTTACATAATTCAACTTCCATTCGTGATTTTGCTCTGCGCAACCATTATAATGCTCATGAGGTGTTAAAAATGTCTACAGAAAAAAGATACAGTACGATGACTGAATACGAACTGAAGCAGGAGATTGCCCAGCTGAAAGAAAAAGCGCGTAAAGCGGAAGCGCTCGGCATTGTAAACGAATTTGCCGTTTTAGAACGGAAGTCCATTATGGCTGAAGCATACCTTTTAAACCCGAAAGATTTTCACAAAGGTGAAGTGTATGCGATCAAGAATGATCCGGGCACTTATTTTAAGGTGGATTATCTGAACGGCGTATTCGCCTGGGGTTACAGACTTGGTGGCGAAAGAACACAGGAAGCCCTGCCGATCTCTCTGCTTGAGCAATCTAAAGGAGGTCAATCATGAATGAAATCAGACAGGAACTAATTGATAAACTGCGGATGAAGGATCCGTCACTCTCTGAAACTAAAGCAGGCATGCTGATTGATCTTCTCCGGGAAGACTTTGAAGCGACCTATGCAAAAGCGGGTTATGAATATCAGGGTGAGGAAATGTCAAAGAGAATCGTTGAACAGTGGATTGAAAACTACGGAGACAGAATCAGTGATGTTGCTTCTATGAACGAGAAGTACGCAGCTATATTAAAAAGTGATGATATCCATTAAAAAAGCAGCAGGCTCATGCCTGCTGCTTCGTTATTCATTCGGCAGAATATCCAGCTTCTTCTGCAGCTTTTCTTCGCTGAAGATCCAGCCTGTATAAGAACTCTGAATATCCAGATCCTTATCCATCTGGACAACCGCAACAAATGGATAGTGATCATTACTGCGGTATCTCAGGTCAATAAATCGTACCTCGTACTGATCATCGCCTTCACTCAGTTCCCACCTGTAAAGAGGAGAGAAGGATAAGAAAGCTGATACATTGCGGTCAGTTTTTGCTTTTTGAAAAATTTCATTATCAGGAATAGACTTCTTTTTGAACTTGTCATATATCGTAATCGATCTTCCATATGCCCGTCCCACATAAAAATGCTCTTTTGTCTCGGCTGCAATTCGCCATTGGTAAAAGCGGATTGTAGGTGCGATAATAACATTATCCGCTTTCGGTATCGTTTTTTTAATGGAATGACGCACCGCGGATTGCAGCATAAACCTGATCACATAATAGCCGACAATGACTGTATACATAATGAGAAAAGTTGGAACAGGATTTGCACCAAATCCCCAGATGATCAGTCCGATGATGTGTATTCCGAATATAATCGGATCAAATGTGTTGATCACACCGAGCGCTACCCACCTGGATGAAAAGGGCCTGAGTGCCTGAGTGCCATAGCTGTTGAAAATATCAACGAATACATGCAAAAATACAGCAAGAAACGTCCATAGCCATAAGTGAAGCAGATTCGCTTCAGGAAAGAATGGAAAGATTGCTGCAGTAATGGCAATCGGCCACAGCATCACAGCCGGAACAGAATGTGTAATCCCACGGTGGTGTCTGATATATACAGCATTATTACGGAGTTTCAGCACTGTGTCAGCGTCAGGAGCCTGTGAGCCGATCACAGCAGCTATTAATACGCTCTGGGCAGTTGCAGGATCGTTTGCAACAACTGGGTCAATGGCAGCAAGACCGCCAATCGCAAATCCCATTACGATATGAGTACCAGTATCCATGTGCGACTCCTCCTAACGTACGTTTCAGTTTTTAATTATCTCGTATTACAAGTATATATTGCAAGAAATGATCTGCCTACTAAAACGGCTGTCAATACACTATTCCCCCGAACACCAGTGATTTAACACAAAGGATGATGATTTATGAATGAAGAACTAGAAAAGCGAATAAAAAAGGTAAATGCCAAAAAATTTGGTGAGGATCTTGTCAGTTGGTTTGAACAGGAAATGAGAGAACTGCCATGGCGTGAAAACCGTGACCCATATAGAGTATGGGTCTCTGAAATCATGCTTCAGCAGACGCGTGTGGATACGGTTATCCCTTATTATAACCGTTTTATGGAGCAGTTTCCGTCAGTTGAGGCACTTGCTTTTGCACCTGAAGAAGATGTTTTAAAAGCCTGGGAGGGACTCGGTTATTATTCCAGAGCGAGAAATCTTCAGTCAGCGGTCAGGGAAGTGCATGAAAGCTATCAGGGAATTGTGCCAGATAACCTCAAGGAAATTTCTTCACTTAAAGGTGTAGGTCCCTATACAGCAGGTGCTATTCTGAGTATCGCCTATGGCAAGCCTGAACCGGCAGTAGATGGCAACGTGATGAGAGTGATGTCGCGCATCTTATCAATCGATGATGACATTGCTAAGCCTGCTTCAAGGAAGAAATTTGAGACTGCAGTGAGAGCAATCATTTATGAAGAGAATCCCTCTTATTTTAACCAGGCTCTCATGGAACTCGGTGCAATTGTCTGCACTCCTACTTCACCTTCATGCTTTTTGTGTCCCGTACAGGAACACTGCGCTGCATTTGCAGAAGGTACACAGCATGAATTACCTGTAAAAAGTAAAAAGAAAGCGGCAAAAACAGTTGAACTGCTGACTGTTATCGCTGAAAATAATAAAGGTAAAGTGCTGATCAGCAGGCGACCGGAGCAAGGACTGCTTGCTAATATGTGGGAATTTCCGAGCTTTGAAAAAACACCTGGTGTAAATGCCGGGCAGCAAATGATCGAATACTTACAAGCGGATCATGAAGTAGAAGCAACCCTGACTGATGAAAAGTGGATGACTCAGGATCATATATTCACTCATCTTGTCTGGAAGATGCAAGTTGGACGGGTGACCGTTACAAAAGAGCCTGCGCTGACAGAACAGATAAAGTGGGTGGACCAGACTGAGATTGAAAAGGTGGCCATGCCTGTTTCTCACAGGAAAATCGCTAACCGCTGGAAAGAGTCAACAGAAAAGGAGACAGAAAAATGACAAACAAAGTAGCATTAGTAACAGGCAGCAGCAGAGGTGTAGGTAAAGCAGCAGCGATGGCTCTGGCTGAAAAAGGGTACGATATTGTGATCAATTATGCGAGAAGCAAAAAGGCTGCCCAGGAAACAGCAGCTCAGATTGAAGAAATGGGCCGCAAAGTACTCATTGTCCGTGCAAACGTTGGGGATAACGAAAAAATTAAATCAATGTTTGAACAAATTAAAGAACATTTCGGGAGACTGGATGTCTTTATTAATAATGCAGCTTCAGGTGTATTGCGTCCTGCAATGGAACTTGAAGAATCACACTGGAACTGGACGATGAATATTAACAGTAAAGCGCTGCTGTTCTGTGCGCAGGAAGCAGTAAAGCTCATGCCTGAAGAAGGCGGCAGAATTGTCAGCATTTCTTCACTCGGTTCAATACGCTATCTTGATAACTACACGACTGTTGGTGTTTCAAAAGCAGCGCTCGAGGCATTGACACGTTACCTTGCAGTGGAACTTGCACCAAGGAAAATCGTTGTAAATGCTGTATCAGGCGGCGCGATTGATACAGAAGCACTGACTCATTTCCCTAATCGTGAGGAACTGCTTGAAGACGCAAGAAGTAAAACACCGGCAGGAAGAATGGTTGAAATTGATGATCTTGTTAAAACAATTTTATTTCTTGTCTCTGATGACTCATCCATGATCTGCGGCCAGACGATCATTGTAGATGGCGGCAGATCACTTCTTGTATAAGTTATGAATAAGATCGCACGCTCCGGACCATATTAAGTGTCACGGAGGTGAGATCTCAATGAAAAAACAGCCAAACAAAACACAAGCCGGCACAAATGTTGAAAAAGTAAAGCAGCAAAATGCAGGAGCATTTGCTGAAGAGTTCGCTTCAGAAACAAATGCTGCTGAAGTAAGACAGCAGAACAAGCAATCTGAAGCTAATAAAGGCAATCAGAACCAGCAGCAAAACAAACGTTCATAATGAATGTCGAAAAAACCGCCCCTGGGCGGTTTTTTTGTCGTAATATTTATGGACGAACGACAAAAGGAGTCAAAGGAGAAATCGATTAAAAGTGGAATCTGTTCTTATCAGGAGGGATTTCACTTTATGAATACATTTAAAGCAAAGGTCTATCAGCAAATGGAAACGGCAGAGGAACTACTTCATCTCTATGCAGAAATCGAGAAGAAAAAGAAAATGCGGGAGTTCTTACTGTCTATGGAAATACATGATTCAGCAGATCAGCTCTACATTCAGCTTCAGGAACTCGATTGCAGGTTAAAACAGGTACAGGAAAAGTTTGATCACCAGATGAATGAAGTCGTTCATATAAGAACTGAATAGAATCATCTAAGCAGCTGCCCGTCTGGGTGGCTCTTTTTTTATGAAAGAGTTATAATAGTGAAATACATACATGAGCGGACCTGACAATCATCAGGAAAATGTAAATTTTTTAATCAAAGGCAGGAGATGGAGGATGACGCTACCAGCAGAAGGGCAGAGTATACAAATACACAGCTACAAACACGATGGGCTCATTCACCGGGTCTGGCAGGAGACAACTGTTCTGAAAGGAACGAGAAATATTGTCATCGGAGGTAATGACCGTACAATTGTGACTGAATCTGACGGACGTACCTGGCTGACTAGAGAGCCTGCAATCTGTTACTTTCATGCGGAACACTGGTTTAATATTATCTGTATGCTCCGTGATGACGGGGTTTATTATTACTGTAACTTGAGCTCGCCTTTTGTATATGAAGATAAAGCAGTAAAATACATTGATTATGATCTTGATATTAAAGTATATCCGGATATGTCATATACGCTGCTTGATGAAGATGAATATGAGGAGCACAGGAAGCTGATGGGTTATCCTCCGGTAATCGACAGAATCCTTCAGCGCAATGTTGATAAACTGATTCGCTGGATCAAGCAAAGAAGAGGGCCGTTTGCACCTGACTTTATCGATGTTTGGCACAGCAGATATCAATTTCAAAAAAGATACCGCTTAAAAGAATGAACACGACCATTCCTGTTGGCCAGTTTCAACAGGATTTTTTATGTTTAAATCTGTTGTTTTAAGTTATAAAGGCAAGGCTATTTTAAAGCTCAATGTTGTTTTAGCACAGCTGGTGATTGCAGCGGAAATCATCAGTTCACTTTTACAGTGCGTGTTTTGTAGAAAGAGGAGGGGATATGTATGGACAGTATAAAAAGATATATGAAATTCGTAGCACCATATAAATGGCAGATTATCTTCACACTGCTGATCGGTGTGATTAAGTTTGCCATTCCCCTGTTAATTCCGGTTCTGATTCAATACGTTATTGATGATATTGTAAACGGGGATATGGGGGCAGATGAAAAGCTGAACCAGTTGTACTGGCTCATAGGTGGAGCGATGGTACTGTTTGTTATTGTCAGACCACCGGTTGAGTATTACAGACAATATTTTGCACAGTGGACAAGTAATAAGATTTTATTTGATATCAGAGATCAGCTGTTTTCACACCTGCAGAAATTAAGCTTTAAGTATTATTCCAATACAAGAGCGGGTGAGGTGATCTCCCGGGTCATTAATGACGTTGAACAGACGAAGAACTTCGTCATGACAGGGTTGATGAATCTGTGGCTTGATATTGCCACGATTTTAATTGCAGTCGGAATTATGCTTAGTTACGATGTGAAGCTGACGCTCGTATCTTTAATCGTTTTCCCGCTCTATGCATTTTCTGTCCAGTACTTCTTTGGGAGACTGCGTTCACTGACACGCTATCGCTCACAGGCACTTGCCGAAGTGCAGGGTTATTTACATGAACGTGTACAGGGAATGAGTGTCATTAAAAGTTTTGCAGTAGAACCGCATGAACAGAAACAGTTCGACCAGCGGAACGGAAACTTTCTCGATAAAGCGATTGACCAGACAAA
Organism: Jeotgalibacillus terrae; assembly: GCF_016908195.1. GTDB lineage: Bacteria > Bacillota > Bacilli > Bacillales > Jeotgalibacillaceae > Jeotgalibacillus > Jeotgalibacillus terrae. The sequence goes on along the minus strand of NZ_JAFBDK010000022.1, from coordinate 8,721 downwards.
ATGGAATGCAAAAGCTTTTGCGGTCGTGAACACGATTACTGATATTGCGCCGTTAATTGTCATCGGTTATGCAGGCTACAGCGTCATCAATGGTGACCTGACGCTTGGGGTTATGGTTGCCTTTATTGCTTATGTAGAACGCTTATATAATCCGCTCAGAAGACTGGTGAACAGTTCAACTACACTCGTGCAGTCGATCGCATCAATGGACCGCGTATTCGAGCTTGTCGATGAAAAATATGATGTGGATGATAAGCCGGGTGCAAAAGAGGTTAGTAACGTAAGGGGAGAGGTCTTTTTTGACCACGTTTCTTTTACTTACGATGAAAAAGAAGAAGACGTATTAAAAGATGTTCATCTTCATGTACGTGCAGGTGAAACGATTGCGTTTGTCGGTATGAGTGGCGGCGGTAAGTCGACCATCGTCAGTCTGATCCCGCGTTTTTATGATGTAACGAAAGGCAGAGTCCTGCTTGATGGGAAGGATATCCGTGATGTGCAGGCGCGCAGTCTGAGAAATCAGATTGGCATGGTGCTGCAGGATAATATTCTTTTCAGTGAATCTGTCATGATGAATATAAAAATGGGAAATCCTGAAGCGACAGAAGAAGAAGTGATTGCAGCTGCAAAAGCGGCTAATGCCCATCACTTTATAATGGAACTTCCTGAAGGCTATTACACCAAAGTAGGTGAGCGGGGTGTGAAACTCTCAGGTGGACAAAAGCAGCGCGTTGCAATTGCGCGGGTGTTCCTGAAAAATCCACCGATTCTGATAATGGATGAAGCGACTTCAGCGCTTGATCTTGAAAGTGAACAGCTGATTCAGGATTCAATTGAGAAGCTCGCTAAAGACCGGACTACTTTTATTGTGGCTCACAGACTTTCAACCATTACACACGCTGACCGGATCATTTTGATTAATCACGGACAGATCGCAGAAAGCGGTAACCATCAGCAGCTGATGGAGAAAAAGGGTCTTTACTATAACCTGTTCCAGGTGCAACAGCTTGGAGAATAGAAAAACGCGATTGGAAAGTTGACTTTCCAATCGCGTTTTTTAGATTTCCCGTTCCTGAAGCTGTACTTCCTGATCCTCCTGATGGTAACACTGCATCGAAGCGATCAGCGTATCAAGGTGAGACAGGTGCTCTTCATATTCAAGCATCGCAGAAAGTACATGCAGCAGATGATAACCGCTGTTTTCCTCTTCATTGCGCGCCTGATTAACTTCCTTCATGAAAATATCCGTTAATTCCTTATGATTCATGCACGTATGATTAATCTGCTCATTATCGATAGCAGGCTTAATTTTTCCGGCAAACCGCATTAGCAGCTGTTCATGATAACTCATCAGACAATCAAGCTGCTCCTGAATAATCATTTGAAGCGATTCAGGTACGTGGTGAATATCATTTTCAAAACGGTGAAGCCTCTTAAGAATTTCAAAGCTTCGTCTCTCAGTTGAAATCATCTGCCGGTAGACAACGAGTTTACGCGTTTTAGCAACCGAATTCTTTTTCAGAATGCCGCGTTCTTCTTTATATAAAAGATAAATCTGATCAATTTTCATTAATCGTTCCTTAAACTTTTCAATATCCTTTTTCAACAGCTGATGTTCAGTCGCATGACGTGTGCTCAGTCTGATCCATTTGATCATATCGTCAGTTGTTGTGGAGATATGATGAAACAGTCTATTTTCGTACTTTGGCGGAATAAAAATAAGATTAACAATAAATGATGACAATACGCCAAGCATAATCGCTGCAAAACGCAGCAGTGCAAATGTGATAAATTCGTCATTCTGTACTTCCATAATCGCAATCAATGTAACAAGTGCAAGACCAATTGTTGATTCAATACGGAGCTTAAGAATAATCGTGATTGCAATGACAGCTGCAAAGCCGATGACAACTACGTCATTACCAAAAAGCAATACGAATACAATTGCGACAACAGCACCTATGACATTTGCCTGAATATGCTCAAGAATTGAGACAAATGACCGGTAGATTGTCGGCTGAACGACAAAGGCTGCAGCGATCCCGGCAAATATCGGAGTCGGCAGGTTCAGCTGTTCAGCTAAAAAGAGAGCAAGGACAATTGCAATTCCCGTTTTTAATACGCGGGCTCCAAGCTTCATGTATAAAATAAGTCCTTTCTTAACGTAACTCACGTTTATTATTGCGCTTGGCAATAGTAGTAATATACATTGGATTAAGGCTTACTGCAAGCGAATTAAACAAGAAATTGACATTGGAAAAAAGGAGGCGTTTTCACATTCGAAAACGCCTCCTCTCATATTAATTGGTGATTATAATTTCGAAAAAGCAACATCGACTGCTTCAAGTGTTTGATGAATGTCTTCTTCTGTATGTTCAGTCGTCAGGAACCATGCTTCGTATTTTGAAGGGGCAAGATTAATACCCTGTTCAAGCATGAGCTTAAAGAAGCGGGCAAAAGTCTCACCATCCGTTGCTTCAGCCTGTTCATAATTTACGACCTTCTGATCGGTAAAGTAGATGGTCAGGGCGCCTTTCAGACGGTTAATTGTGATCGTGACATTATGCTTCTTGGCAGCTGCTGCGATCCCGTTTTCAAGTATTTTTCCGAGACGGTCCATTTCCTCATATACGCCGGGCTGCTTCAATACTTCAAGGCACGCAATGCCGGCCTGTATGGAAGCCGGGTTACCGGCCATTGTCCCTGCCTGATAAGCCGGGCCTAGCGGTGCGATCTGTTCCATAATATCCACTCTTCCACCATAAGCACCGATTGGCAGTCCGCCACCAATAATTTTACCCATTGCAGTCAGATCCGGCTTGATACCAAGCAGGTCCTGAGCACCGCCATACATAAACCGGAAAGCAGTGATCACTTCGTCATAAATAACCAGGGCTCCGGCTTTGTGTGTTAATTCATTGATCTGTTTCAGGAAGCCTTCTTTCGGCTCAACGATTCCGAAGTTTCCAACGATCGGTTCAACCAGAACGCCTGCAATTTCATCTCCCCATTTATCAAGTGCTTCTTTAAATGGTTCGATTTCATTAAACGGTACGGTAATCACTTCACTTGCAATATTTTTTGTGACACCGGCAGAGTCAGGTGTGCCAAGTGTTGATGGGCCTGATCCTGCTGCAACTAATACAAGGTCAGAGTGGCCATGATAACAGCCTGCGAATTTGATGATTTTATCACGTCCCGTATACGCTCTCGCTACACGGATTGTCGTCATGACTGCTTCGGTTCCGGAGTTGACAAAGCGTACCTTCTCCATTGCAGGCATGGCTTCCTTCAGCATTTTTGCAAATGTAACTTCGTGTTTTGTCGGTGTCCCGTAAAGGATACCGGTTTCAGCTGCATGCTGGATCGCCTTTGTAATATGCGGGTGCGCATGACCGGTAATGATTGGTCCGTATGCTGCAAGATAATCAATATACTGATTACCGTCAACGTCCCAAAAGTAGGCGCCTTTTCCGCGTTCCATCGCAACAGGCGATCCTCCGCCTACTGCTTTGTAAGATCTCGACGGACTGTTTACACCGCCGACAATATGTTCAAGTGCTTCAGCATGAAGCGCTTCAGAATTCGTATGTTTCATTTGATATCCTCCTGTCATTGATTCTTACGTATTTTAATATGATCAATATAGATCTGCAAACGAAAGGAGTATGCATATGGGATGGCTGCTTGTTGGGGCAACAATCTTCACAATGACACTCTCAGTCAAAACATTATTAAAACTTCCATGGGAAGGTTATATGTTTTCGCTGCGGAATTTCCTTTATTTAAGCTTAACATATACTGTTCTGTTAATTGGATTTGCAGTCATTTATACTGTATTTCAAATAGAAGGGATGGATGTAGTGGACCACGCTGAATCAGAATCATTCTGGGCGCTGTTTCTGACGATGCTTTACTTCAGCGCTATGATGATCTTTTCAGTAGGGAATGGCGAGCTGCTGCCTCAGGGTATAGGGCGGGGGATTGCGGTCACAGCTGCTTTTATAGGACAGGTTCTGCCGGTTACTGTCATCTGGACTCTGATTGCAAACGGAGGCAGTCAATCTTTTGAAAAATAAAGCCCTGTCCGTTATGCTTTAGTCAAAGATCAACCAGGGAGGTTTTTTGATGACTGCAGCTAAAGGACAGAAAGCACCGGATTTTACATTAAAAACACAGGATGGCAGTGAAGTCTCACTATCGGATTACCAGGGAGAAAAACAGGTGATTCTCTATTTTTACCCTAAAGATATGACGCCCGGATGTACCACACAGGCCTGCGATTTCAGAGACAATCATCAGTCGTTTGAGGAACTCGATGCTGTTATTCTGGGCATCAGCCCGGACCCTGAAGAAAAGCATAAAAAGTTCGCAGACAAACATGATCTGCCATTCACGCTGCTTGTGGATGAAGACCATAAAGTGGCTGAAGACTACGGGGTATGGCAACTCAAAAAGAATTTTGGTAAAGAATATATGGGTATTGTCAGATCAACATTTGCAATTGATAAAGACGGTACGATCCTTGAAGAGTGGCGCGGTGTGAGAGTGAAAGGACACGTGGAAGAAACTCTGCAGTACTTAAAAGATCGCGCTTAATACAGCGTTAGTTCAAGAGTTATTGCAAGTACGAAAGTTATAAGTTAACAAGGCTGAGACAAATGTTTCAGCCTTGTTTTTTTAATGATAAGAATATTGTTTTTATTTTGGATTTTGCTGTAAGCCTTTAAATTTCTGAAAAGGATCATTATAATGACTTTACCTGTCGTCAGGTGAGTTTTTAGAAAATTGATTTTTGTGAAAAAGTGGGGGAAATTAATGGACACTGCAAAAAAGCGAGGTTTTTTTACCAAAGGGCTTGATGGTATCGAGCGCGTTGGTAACAAGCTTCCTCATCCGGTTACGCTGTTCTTTCTATTTGCAGCAATCGTTGTATTAGCTTCAGCACTTGGTTCAGCTTTAGGCTGGACAGTTGAAAATGCTGAAGGTGAAGAGATTGCGGTATTTAATCTCTTAAGTTCTGAAGGGATTCTGTATATGTTCGAGTCAGCTGTGACGAACTTTACAGGATTTGCGCCTTTAGGTACGGTGCTGGTAACAATGCTTGGTATCGGGATTGCTGAGAGATCAGGACTGATCTCAGCAGCACTGAAAGCACTTGTTACTTCAGTTCCAAAACAGCTGTTAACAGCTGCACTTGTATTTGGCGGTATTATGTCTTCGATGGCCGCTGATGCGGGTTACGTCGTACTTACACCGCTTGGAGCGGTATTATTCGCCGGGCTTGGCCGTCATCCGCTTGCCGGTCTTGCAGCGGCTTTTGCCGGTGTATCGGCAGGTTTCTCAGCAAACCTTCTTGTTACATCACTCGATCCGTTATTAGGTGATCTGACCATTGCCGCAGCTGCAACAGTGAATCCGGCTTATGCTGATGGTATGAATATCCTGATGAACTATTACTTTATGATCGCATCAGTTGTACTGCTGACAATTGCAGGTACATTTGTAACTGAGAAGATTGTTGAGCCACGTCTTGGAACATACAAGGGAACTTACGCTGGTGAAGAAGGCGAAGACATGACAACAGTAAGTCCTGAAGAGAAAAAAGGTCTTTGGGCTTCACTGATTGCGATTATCGTAACTTCAGTTCTGATCGCACTGCTCGTTGTGCCGTCATGGGGGCCGCTTCGTGCAGGTCTGCCAAATGATGAAATCCTGTCAGCTCCGTTCTTCCAGACGCTGGTACCGATTCTGTTTATCTTCTTCCTGATTCCTGGTGTTGTCTATGGCATCGTCACGAAGAATATTAAAAATGATACGGACGTAGCGAATCAGATGGGTGACACCATGGCGACAATGGGCATGTACATTGTTCTTGCCTTTGCTGCAGGTCAATTCGTGGCATACTTTAACACGAGTAACCTCGGACAGATTTTTGCTTACAATGCTGCAGGCTGGCTGAGTGATGCAGGTCTTGATGGTATGCTGCTCGTACTGGCCTTTATGTTTGTAGTAGGCCTCATCAACTTGTTTATCGGTTCATCTTCGGCTAAATGGGCATTTATGGCACCTGTGTTTGTACCGATCATGATGAAGCTTGGATATGCGCCTGAATTCACTCAGGTACTGTATCGTATTGCAGATTCAACGACTAACATCATTTCGCCGCTCATGCCTTACTTTGCAATCGTGATTGCATTTGCTCAGAAATATGACAAGAAGGTTGGGATCGGTACACTGATCTCGACTATGATTCCTTACACAATTGTATTCTCGATTGTCTGGGTCATTATGCTTCTTGTATTTATGTACACAGGTATTGATCTTGGACCTGGTGCGAATATATTCTATGATAAATAATCAGAAACAGGGCTCCTTTTACAAGGGAGTCCTTTTCTTTTTTCTACCTATATATATTTGACAAATATAATAAGAGGCAGGTACACTATTTATAAACATTATAAAGTAAGACTTTATATAGAAAGAAGGTGCATGGCGGTGTCAGAAGTGCAATTAAGAGATGCATTAGATTCGCTGAAAGGTACAGGAGTACGTATTACTCCTCAGCGTCATGCGATTTTGGAGTATCTGGTAGACGCGATGTCACACCCTACTGCTGATGAAATTTATAAAGCACTCGAAGGGAAATTCCCGAATATGAGTGTGGCGACCGTTTACAACAATTTGCGTGTATTCCGTGAAATAGGGCTCGTAAAAGAACTTACGTACGGAGACGCTTCAAGCCGCTTTGATTTTGTAACAACAGATCATTATCATGCGATTTGTGAAGACTGCGGAAAAATTGTGGATTTCCATTATCCAGGACTTGATGAAGTTGAACACCTGGCTTCTCATGTAACAGGTTTTAAAGTGAATAATCACCGTATGGAAGTATACGGGACATGTAAAGAATGCGAAGCCAAAGCAGGCGCTCATTAATTAGAACAATAAAAAAGCAGCTCCACTGGAGCTGCTTTTTTATTGTTCTGCAGACTGTTTTTTCTTCTTATTATAGTTTTCATCAAATTCTTTACCGTCAAGATTTGGATCAAGCGTAAGCGGCTCGCGGCAGTGCATACACATATCCACGCGGCCGAGTACTTTTGTCGGCTTCTCGCAATTCGGACATGTAACCACGACAGCCCTTGTTGATAACATCCCTATCCAGAAATAGACCACCATACTAAAAAGAATAGACAGCATGCCGAGTGAAATAAAGATCAGCATAATGATCGGATTGTCTCTGAAAAAAATTCCGCCATACATAACAATGACACCGATAAAAACAAGCGCCAATGCAAAAGAACGGATTTTGTTAATTTTATTAGAATAAGTTTTTGCCATAATTGTCCCTCCTGCACTTTTACTATATCATAGAAAGCTGCAAACAAAATATTGAAATCGTGACGGAATAATTAAGAAAACACATGAAGGAAATCAAGACCTTATGTCGAATAAATGTAGTTGAGCAACTTAAACAGTGAAGGAGCCATTACACATGGAAGATATTCTACGTCCGATCTATCAGGAGCGTGCCAGTCAGACCAACACGCTCGGGATCGTTATTATGGAAAAGCGAGATAAAAAAAGTCCGATTACAGATACGTTTGATACAATTCTATTGATCATTGTAAAAGAATCTGAAAATCCTGTTTTCATTAAGCACTACACATATGAAGATAAAAAAGCTGCTATGCATATCGTGACAGAAGACCGCCTGAGAGAGTGGCTGCTTCTCGGATCGAACCGCAAAGTTGTCGACTGGCTGTTAAATGGAAGAGCCGTATTTGACCGGAATGAATTTATCGATCAGCTGCGTCAGGAATTGAAGGATTTTCCTTTCTACGGTCGTAAAATCAAAATGGGTATTGAATATGCAAAGCTCATCAGAAGGTATATGGACGGTAAATCATTTTTTGAATCAAAACACTTTCTTGATGCGTACAACCACGTAGTCCATTCACTTCATCACCTTGCAAGACTTGCCGTGATTGAAAATGGATTCCATCCTGAAGTTACTGTATGGAACCAGGTCAGACAGATTGAACCGGAAATCTATAAGTTATATGAAGAACTGGTGAATAGTGAAGAGACGCTCGAGAAAAGACTTGAACTGTTATTTTTAGCAAGCGAATTCTTAATCCATTCAAGAATGGAAGTTGGATCCGGCCATCTGGTCAGCATTATGGAAGAGAAGGAAAGCTGGAGTTTTCAGGAGCTTCACCTGCATGATGAATTGAGCTATTACTCGGTTGATCTTGCAGTGATGATTGAATTTCTTCTAGATAAAGGTGTAGTGAATACACAGCCAGTAGAGACAAAAGGTAAAGGGATTTATCACAGACACTATTACGTCTAGGTGCTGATGAAGAGCAGGAGGAGACCTGCTCTTTTACTATGAATACTCTGAATATATGTTTTTTGAAAAACTTTTTAAAAACCTATTGATCTTTTTACTCCCCCTTGTTAAGATATTAAATGTCGCTGATGAGGCGGCAACAACGCGACAGAATAAAATTTAAAAAACTTATTGACGCAGGGAAATAAATTATGCTAATATAAGAAAGTCGCTTGAGAGAGCAACACCGCGTTTCTTCTATAGTAAAGAAGAAAGCGGCAGGAAAGAATTGAACCTTGAAAACTAAACAACCAAACGTCAACGTTTTAAGATTTTAAGTCTTTTTCGAACAAAAAAGACAATGAGCTTTTCAAACACTTTAC
>NZ_JAFBDK010000021.1 GCF_016908195.1 Jeotgalibacillus terrae | reverse complement strand
CGTAAAGTGTTTGAAAAGCTCATTGTCTTTTTTGTTCGAAAAAGACTTAAAATCTTAAAACGTTGACGTTTGGTTGTTTAGTTTTCAAGGTTCAAGTACTTCTTTAAAAGCGTTTGTCGTTTTTGGCGACTCAGTTATCTTACCATGTCTTCCGACTTGATGTCAACAACTTTTTTCGCTTTCTTTTTTGTTGCTGCCGTGTGTTATCGCGGCAACGAATAATAATATATCACGGCATTTACAATGTGACAATAGTTTTTTATCAAAAAGGTAAAATTAATTTAAAGATTGTATGATTCACTCTCATTACACCTGAAGTAAGTAGCTTTCAGATCACCGCGGAAGCGATCAGTCCTGGCACAATGCTCATACTAAAAGAATAGCCGCTGCTTAAAAGCAGCGGCCCAAACCATTTAGTCTCTATGACGCATAAGCGGGAATAACAGTACGTCTCTAATAGAAGGAGAATTCGTCAGCAGCATCACCAGACGGTCGATCCCGATTCCGAGTCCGCCTGTTGGTGGCATACCGTACTCAAGCGCTTCAATGAAATCGTCATCCATTTCGTGCGCTTCATCGTTTCCTTCTGCCTTTTCTTTCATCTGTGCTTCAAAACGTTCACGCTGATCAATAGGATCATTCAGCTCCGTGAAGGCATTGGCATGCTCACGGCCTACAATGAACAGTTCAAAACGGTCAGTGAAGCGCTCATCCTCTGGATTTTTCTTCGCAAGAGGAGAGATCTCTACCGGGTGACCATAAATGAATGTTGGCTGAATAAGCGTTTCTTCTACTTTCTGTTCGAAGAATTCATTAACGATATGGCCGTATTCCATATTGTCTTTTACATCGATACCGTGTTCTTTAGCAAGTGCATGTGCTTCTTCATTGGACATCTCCTGCCAGAAGTCTACACCTGTTTCCTTTTTGATTGCATCTACCATATGGAGGCGTGTCCATTTAGGTGTCAGATCAACTTCGAATTCCCCGTAAGGAACGACTGTTGAGCCCAGGACTTCCTGTGCGATATGCGCAACCATGTTTTCAGTCAGGTCCATGATGTCATTGTAATCCGCATACGCTTCATACAGCTCAATCATTGTGAACTCGGGGTTGTGGCGCGTTGAGATCCCTTCGTTACGGAATACGCGTCCGATTTCATACACTTTTTCAAGTCCACCGACAATCAGGCGCTTAAGATGAAGCTCAATCGCGATACGCATATAAAGTTCCATATCAAGCGCATTGTGGTGAGTGATGAACGGACGGGCTGCCGCTCCACCTGCGATAGAATGCAGCATTGGTGTTTCGACTTCAAGGTAGCCGTTGTTATCCAGATAACGTCTCATTGACTGGATGATTTTACTGCGTGCGATAAAAGTGTTTTTGCTGTCTTCACTTGTAATCAGGTCAAGGTAACGCTGACGGTAGCGCTGCTCAACGTCTTTTAAGCCGTGGAATTTTTCAGGCAGCGGACGAAGTGATTTTGATAAGAGCTCAAAGCTTGTCGCTTTAATAGAAAGTTCGCCTACTTTTGTACGGAAAACTGTGCCGTTTACCCCTACGATATCTCCAAGGTCAGCTGTGTTGAAAAGCTCATACGCGTCTTCACCCACACCGTCTTTACGGACATAAAGCTGAATCTGTCCCTGCAGATCCTGAATATGCGCAAAGCCTGCTTTTCCTTTACCACGCTTTGTCATGATACGGCCTGCTACGGTTACTTCGTGCGGTGTTTCATCAAGGTCTTCTTTTGAAAGCTCTCCGAATTCGCTTTTGATTTCTTCTGAAGCGTGCGTGCGGTCGAAACGTTTACCGAACGGGTCGTTCCCCTGCTCACGAATCGCTTCCATTTTCTCGCGTCTGACGCGGAACTGGTCATTAATTTCTTCCTGACTCATGTTCGTCACTCCTTTTACATTGTTTTATCTATGATTCAAATATTGTCTCTGGTCTTTTTGAATACCTGTCTATTTTACACAATATATAACGCGCGTACACCCCTAAAGGCTTTTTTCCTGTAGTGGCTTCGTCTCAACAAAAAAACTGCCAATGGGTTTCGGCAGTTTGGTTATAGCATAAAGAAGCTTTGTTTATCCTGATAGACAGTTTCCTTCCATAAACGTACTCCTTCACTGCCAGTATGACTAAGCAGTTCACGAACTGACTTCCCTGATACAGGGTGCACAGCTCCTGCAGCAATTTCATTTAGCGGGACAAGGACGAAGCTGCGTTCGTGCATGTATGGATGCGGAACTGTCAGTCTTTCTGATTGTATATTGTCTGTATCATAGAGCAAAATGTCAAGGTCTATTGTACGCGGTCCCCAGTGGATTTTACGCTCCCTGCCAAGCGACTGCTCAACCCCTTGCGCCTCATCCAGCAGTCCTTCAGCGGAAAGCTCAGTTTTCACTTCCGCGGCTATATTTAAAAATACCTGCTGATCTGTAAAGCCGACCGGATCTGTTTCATAAATGGAGGATACCTTCGTTACTTCTATAGAAGGAGATGCATCAAGCATCTTTACTGCTTCCTGAAGATTACGTTTTGCATCCCCGATATTTGAGCCAAGTGAGAGATATGCTGTAGGCATTCAGCTTCTGCTCCGGGTCAATTCGATGGCAACAGAGTTATAATGCCCAGGAATAGGCGGGTCAGGCTTCACGACTTCAATGGTTATGCGGTCAAGGATATCAAATTCACTGAGCATACGTGAAGCGATTCTGTCCGCTACTGCTTCCACAAGCTTCAGCGGCTCCCCTTCCACGACTTCTTTACACACATTGTAGACATCTGCATAGTTAATGGAGTCATCCACATTATCTGACTCAGCAGACTTGGAGAGATCCAGTTCAAGTACTGCATTCACGCGAAAACGCTGGCCAAGCTTTGTTTCTTCAGTAAACACACCATGGTAGCCGTAAAACTCCATTTCATTTACTTTAATTTTATCCACGTCATTCACCCTTTCCGATTAACGTATCCATTACACGACTCATGCGGACAATTTCTTTCACGTCATGAACACGGACAATATGACAGCCTTTTTGTATACCGTAGCATACAGTTGCACCGGTTCCTTCTGTCCGCTCATCTGCAGGCAGGCCAAGGATATTGCCGATCATCGATTTTCTTGAGGTGCCCAGCAGCACAGGGTACCCCATTTCAACAATACGGTCCACATGCCTTGTAACTTCAACGTTTTGTTCAAATGTTTTTGCAAACCCCACACCCGGATCAAGCACGATCTGCTCTTTTCTGACGCCTGCATCCCGGGCGATTGTGATACTTTGCTCAAGGTCACTCACGACATCAGATAGAAAATGCTTATAATCACGCTTTTCCCGGTTATGCATCAAAATAATCGGAACGTTGTGCTGCGCAGCAACTTCAGCGATTTTCGGGTCGTATGTAGCGCCCCAGATATCATTAATGATATCTGCACCTGCTTTGACAGCAGCTTCAGCCGTCTGCGCTTTGAAGGTGTCAATTGAAATTGGCAGGTCTACTTCGCGTTTAACCGCTTCAATCACCGGCACGACCCGCTCGATTTCTTCCTCTATGGATACAGGTGTATAGCCCGGTCTCGTTGATTCCCCACCGATATCAATGATGTCAGCACCTTCAGCAGCCATTTGCTTTGCACGCGCAACCGCCGCTTCAGTAGTATTGAACTTCCCGCCATCCGAAAATGAATCCGGCGTGGCATTTAAAATACCCATGACATATGTTTTCTTCTTAAAATCCAGCGTATATGCGCCAGCTTTCATGTTCTTTCACCTCATTCAACTGATTCTACGGGCAGCCTGGTCTTTTTTTTATATAAATGCTGTAACCTGCTGAATACAGGACCGCTGTCAGGAAACACTCGCTCTTCAAACTGTGTGATCGGCACGATTTCCTGAATGGAGTTAGACACGAACCATTCACTTGCACCTTCAGCATCTGCCTGCGTGAAACGCCCTTCCCGAACCGGAATGCCTTCAGTACGCGCAAGTGCGAGCACCATTTTTCGTGTAACGCCAGCAAGCATACCAGTCGTTTCGTCCGGCGTATAAAGCGTGCCGTCTTTTACCCAGTACACATTAGAGGCAAGTCCTTCAGAAATCACGCCGTCAGTCGTCAGAAAAATCCCTTCTGTTTTCGCATCAGGTACTTCTCTTCTTGCAGCAAGGTTATTAAAATAATGATGTGACTTCAATCTGACAGCCGTTTCCGGTGAGTTGCGCGGCAGCTTGAGCCACTGCGCATGGCGTTCTGACGGATGTGCTGTAAGCGTCTTTTGTAACAGCATTAACATTGGCCGCGTATAAGGAGACGGGTCAAGCCCGATTCCCCGCTCACCGGCAGACACATTCAGACGGAAGTATCCGTCCTCCCCACCGTTGGCCATTCTCAGTTCCTCTATTATTCGCTTCACGTACTGAACGCTCAGTTCAGTCTCTATATTCATTTCATCCAGCGCAAACTGCAGCCTCTTTATATGATCCCCAATTAAAAACGGAAAACCATCATATGTTCGAAATGACTCGAAAACGCCCATTCCATATAAAAAGCCGTGATCAAACGGAGATATACGCGCATCCGCTTCCTCTATGACCTGTCCATCCAGCCAGAGCTTCATACACGCTCAGCCTCACGCACACGGTAGGCATCGAGAAAATTCTGCAGCAGCTTTTTACCCTGGTCTGTCATAATCGATTCCGGATGAAACTGCACTCCTTCAACCGCGAGTTCTGTGTGACGGATGCCCATGATCTCGCCCTGATCTGTCCAGGACGTAATGAGCAGTTCATCAGGCAGCGTATGCTTTTCAACGATCAGTGAATGGTATCGCGTTGCAGTAAACGGCATCGGCAAATCTTTATAGACACCTTTACCGTCATGGTATATATCTGAGGTTTTTCCGTGCATCAGCCGCGTTGCACGGACAACATTGCCGCCAAATACCTGTGCAATCGCCTGGTGGCCGAGACATACGCCAAAGATCGGAATCCTCCCGGCAAATGCGCGGATCGCTTCAAGGCTGATACCCGCTTCATCCGGACTGCACGGCCCGGGTGAGATCATCAGAAAGTCGGGGTTCATCTGTGTAATTTCATCAATGGTAATTTCATCGTTACGCTTTACAACGAGCTCCTCACCAAGCTCGCCTAAAAACTGAACGAGGTTATACGTAAATGAATCATAGTTATCAATCATCAAAATCACTGCGTGGTCACTCCTTCCGCCTGATCTTTCGCCTGCCAGAGCGCACGCGCTTTTTTCAGCGATTCCTTATACTCTCTATTCGGGTGGGAATCAATCACGACGCCGGCACCTGCCTGGACGTGGGCCTGTCCACCTTTGACAAGCATCGTACGGATCACGATATTCAATTCGAGGTCCCCATTAAAGCCAATCCAGCCGATTGAGCCTGTATACAGCCCTCTTCTGACCGGTTCTAGTTCTTCAATGATCTCCATGGTGCGGACTTTCGGTGCTCCTGTGATCGTGCCTCCCGGAAATACCGCTCTGATCACGTCCGCTTCATCGTACTTTTCATCAAGCGTACCGCGGACGTTGGATACGATATGCATCACGTGTGAGTACTTTTCGATCACCATGAATTCATTGACCTCAACACTGCCATATTGACTCACTCTGCCCAGGTCATTACGTTCAAGGTCTACAAGCATCACATGTTCAGCGCGTTCTTTTTCGTTATGAATTAATTCATTGGCAAGCGACTGATCTTCTTCAGAAGTCTTCCCGCGCGAGCGTGTCCCGGCAATCGGCCGTGTGCTGAGCTCTGTTCCAGCTTTTTTCACCAAAAGCTCCGGCGATGCAGACGCAATCTGCATATCAGGTAAATGCAGGTAAGACATATAAGGGGAAGGATTCAGCTTTCGCACTTCCTCATATACCTCTGAAGCTTTTACAGCAAGCGCCTTGGATTGCCGCACAGACAGATTCACCTGAAAGACGTCACCCTGTGCGATATACGTGCGAATCGCTTCCGCCGCCTCACAAAACGAGGCTTCCTCCATTGACACTGTCATGTCATCAGATGGGTTAACCGGCATACTACGTTCAGGCGCTTCCTGCGTGAACGATTCCTTCCACTGATTGATCAGCTGCTCAAGCTTTGCATCAGCCGGCTCCTCATAATGATGAAGAATCATAAAGTAGAGCGTATCTGTATGGTGGTCAAATACCATCCACTCATCAAAAATTAAAAAGCAGACATCAGGTAAGCCGAGGTCATCCACTGCTGACTCAGGCAGCTTTTCAATCGAGCGGACATAATCATAGCTGATATAACCGATTGCCCCTCCCTGAAAATCCGGCAGCTCAGGATTCGGTTCGGTGCGGTAAGGCGCCATCCAGTCAAGCAGACTTTTCAGTACGTCCCCCTCGAACACTGTTTCTTCACCATTTTCGACAACAGTCAGGCGCTTCTCTTTCCCGCTCGCCCAGGCAAACGGTTTAATACCGGCAATACTGTACCGGCCGCCTCTGCCACTTTCTAAAAACAGATGGCGTTCTTCATGCTCAGCCATTTTCTGAGCTGTATAATAAAACGTATCTAACGTTGTTTTTGTGGTTTGATAAGTAATTGTGTATGAACTCAAGAAGTTTCACTCCCAGTAAGCAGACTCTTCCTCAATCATACACGAAACAATTCATCAGGTGGTACAGGGACATCTGATAAAAAATTGACGTTTACGCTGAATTTCCATATACTTTATTCATTAAAGCAGCTCCTTTTGCCAGGCTCTTTTCTGGAGGAGGAGCTTTTGTATGTAAATGACGAACGTCCCTTGCAAACTGTGACTATACTTACAGAAAGCAGAAACACACAGGAGGCACAATATGATTCAAAAGAATGTACCTTTGAAAGATTATACGTATACAAAAATCGGCGGAAATGCAGATTACCTTGCGATTCCTGAGTCAATTGAAGAATTGACGAAAGCCGTTACCTTTGCAAAAAAGAATAACCTGCCATGGATGGTGCTCGGTAACGGATCAAACGTATTGATCCAGGACGGCGGCATTGAAGGGCTTGTCATTTTAACCACGTCACTGACGAATATGACGATTGAGCATCAGCTGATTACAGTAGAAGCAGGTGCCCCAATCATCGACGTATCAAGAACCGCACATGACCACTCGCTCAGCGGACTCGAATTCGCATGCGGAATCCCGGGAAGCGTGGGCGGCGCAGTCTATATGAATGCCGGTGCGTACGGCGGCGAAATCAAAGACGTCTGTACACACGTCACCGTTCTCACACCTGAAGGCGAAGTGAAAAGACTGCCTGCTGAAGAAATGGCGTTTGATTACCGCACAAGTGCAATCCCGGATAAAAACTGGATCGTCCTTGAAGCAGAATTCGCCCTTGAAGAGGGTGAGCAGCACGTCATCAAGGCAAAAATGGATGAACTCACTTACCTGAGGGAGTCTAAGCAGCCGCTTGAATACCCATCATGCGGCAGTGTATTCAAAAGACCACCGGGCCACTTTGCCGGAAAACTGATTCAGGACTCAAACCTGCAGGGTGTTCAAATCGGGGGTGCCCAGGTGTCACTGAAGCATGCCGGATTTATCGTCAATAAAGGCGATGCAACAGCAAAAGATTACCTGAACCTTGTGCAGCACGTGCAAAAAACAGTTAAAGAGAAGTTTGGCGTTGATTTGGAGAAAGAAGTCCGTGTGATCGGGCGGGCTTAATGCGAAGACCGGAATTTATCCTTTTGGGGGCGGGTTCCGGTTTTTTGTTTGCGTAAGAGGTGAATCGGAGGGCTGTTAACGAGAATAGTTCATTATACCTGATTTCATGGAACGGCGCCGAAATCTTCTGAACAGCTGTGGTTATTTCATGAACCTCCTGCAATATGTCCGGAACATCCACCGTTATTTACGGTACACCAGTTGTAATCTCCTGAACCACCCACGCACAAACAAAAAGCAGCCCCCGTCAGGAGACTGCCCAAAAATTAATCTTCAAACTGATAAAGCGGAGTGCTCAGGTAACGTTCACCGTTACTTGGAATCACAGCCAGCACTTTTTTACCTTTACCCATCTTCTTCGCTACTTCAAGTGCTGCATAGATCGCTGCACCTGAAGAAATACCTCCGAGGATACCTTCTTCACGGGCTGCTCTTCTGGCTGTTTCAAATGACTGCTCATTTGTCACCTGGATGACTTCGTCGTAAATTTTTGTGTCCAGGATATCCGGTACAAAGCCTGCACCGATTCCCTGGATTTTATGAGGGCCGGGGTTCCCACCTGACAGGATTGGTGAGTCCGCAGGCTCTACTGCATAGATTTTTACATCTTTGTAGTGATCTTTAAGCACCTGACCTGCACCTGTAATCGTTCCACCGGTTCCAATACCAGATACAAATGCATCAAGCTGATCCATCTGTTCCACGATTTCTTTACCAGTTGTGCGGCGGTGGATTTCAGGATTTGCTTCATTTTTGAACTGCTGAGGCATAAAGTATCCTTTTTCCTCTGCCAGCTCTTCTGCTTTTTTGATCGCGCCTTTCATGCCGTCCGGTCCCGGCGTGAGTACTAGCTCTGCTCCGTAAGCGCGAAGCAGGTTTCTTCTTTCCATACTCATTGTCTCAGGCATCACAAGCACCGAGCGATAGCCTTTTGCAGCAGCAATCATGGCAAGACCGATACCCGTGTTCCCGCTTGTCGGTTCGATAATCGTGTCGCCTTCTTTCAGATTGCCATCGCGTTCTGCCGCTTCAATCATTGAAAGAGCAATACGATCTTTCACGCTGCTGCCAGGGTTCATATACTCAAGCTTCAGATAGACCTCTGCTGAGTTTTCATCTGTCAGGCGGTTCAGTTTAACGATTGGTGTCTGACCTACTAATTCAGAAATATTATTTGCAATGCGTACCATATTGTCTCACTCCTAATCCCTAGTAATGTGATCGGTTTAACATAATGCAAATGTAACAAGAGAACTGTTAAATTTCAACTATTTTGATTATTCCGCAGGGCCGTAGAACCAGTCGATTGAATATTCATCCCAGAAAGATTCTGCTGTCACGGGCGTTGTCATTTTTTCAAGCGCCAGCTGACGTTCAATTTTCCCGCGGACTTCTTCAAATTCAAATTTCACCCCTGGGACCGTTTCGTGAACATAAAGAATCGCGTATCCATCCTGCGTCTGAAAAACATCCGTATATTCACCCGGTGACACGCTGGCTGCAGCATTCAAAACAGTCGCATCGACTGACTCCGTGTTTTCAGGAATAAAACCCAGTTGCCCGCCCTGGCTTGCTGTAACAGGATCGATCGAGCGCTCTCTTGCTACTGCTTCAAATGAGGAACCGTTTTCAAGTTCTTCCATGGCTTTAGCAGCATCCTCAGCTGTCGGCAGCACAATCTGAGATAGTCTGTACATCTCAGGTACTGAATAGAGTTCTTCATTTTCATCGTAATATGTACGAAGATCTTCTTCGGAAATTTCTGCTTCAGTTGCAATCAGTTTTTCAAGTATCAGATCTGTTTTCAGCTCTTCCTTCAATACACTTTCATTTGGGAGAGATGCCTGATCATAGACATTGAGAACCGATCGCAGCATAGACAGCTCCTGATCAAGTTCTTCTTCTGACACAGCGACATCATATTTATCAGCTGACTGTTCCATAACTGACTGATTAATCAGCTGCTGGAGGATTTCTTTTCCATGGCGCACTTCAATTGCGTGCAGCCACTCCTGACGCGTGATTTCTTCATCACCGACCTGAGCCACCACCTCTGCCTCAGCATCAGGTGGTGCTCCGTCTTTTGTGATCCAGCCAATCAGGAAAATCAGATTCGTCACCATCAGAAAACCAATGATATATAAAAGCGGCTTAGCCTTAAGTCGTCTTTTACGAATCTCAGCCATATCCTAGTTTGCCTCTTGTGAAAAAGCTTCTAATTCTTCTTTCGTATACTCGTACTTTTCACGGCAGAAGTGACACTCCGCTTCTGCTTTACCGTCTTCTTCGATCATTGCCCGGATCTCTTCTTTCCCGAGACCGATGATGGCATTGCCGAAGCGCTCTTTTGAACAGTTACACTCAAAAGCAACCGGCATAGAATCAAGAATTCTTACATTTCCTTCACCCAGCACAGTGTTCAGCACCTGCTCTGGAGCCAGGCCTTCCTGGATCATTTTCGATACAGGCGGAATGGTGCCAAGGCGCTTCTCAATCTTTTCAATCGTTTCTTCATCAGCACCAGGCATCAGCTGAATGATAAAGCCGCCCGCTGCTAAAATTGTATTGTCCGGATTGACAAGGACGCCAACGCCAACAGATGAAGGCACCTGTTCTGAAGATGCGAAGTAGTAAGTGAAGTCTTCACCAATTTCACCTGAGACAATTGGTACCTGACCTGTGAAGTTATCACGCATACCAAGGTCCTTTACGATCGTCAGTGTTCCTTCAGTACCGACAACACCTTTAACATCAAGCTTCCCCTGTTCATTCAGTTCTTTGTGTGTCTGAGGATTTGTTACATATCCTCTTACTTCACCTTTTGCGTTACTGTCAACAAGGATCATGCCAAGCGGACCGTTTCCTTCCACTTTCACAGTGAGTTTATTATCACCTTTAAGCATTGCGCCCATCATGACACCTGCAGTCATTGCTCTGCCCAGTGCAGCAGAAGCAGTCGGCCACGTATAGTGACGGTCCTGCGCTTCCTGCACAGCAGCTGTCGTATTTACAGCATATGCACGCACCTGATCATTATAAGCAAGCGCGCGTACCATATAATCTTTCATGTTAAAAAATCTCCTTTCATTCAACGTTGCGTTTGTATATTAACTGAAGTCCTTTTAGTGTTAAAAACGGATCAACAATATCTATAATATCTGATTCCTTGGCAATAAGTGAAGCGAGACCGCCTGTGGCAATGACAGTCACGTGCTCACCGGCTTCTTTTTTCATACGTGAGACAATTCCTTCAACCTGGCCGACATAGCCATAGACAATACCTGCCTGCATCGCAGAAACTGTACTTTTCCCCACGACCATTTCAGGACGGGCAATCTCAATCCGCGGAAGCTTGGCTGCTTTTGCATACAGTGCTTCAGTTGAGATCCCAATCCCCGGTGCAATCACACCACCCATGTACTGACGGTTTTTATTAATATAGCAATAAGTTGTCGCCGTTCCAAAATCGACAATGATCAGTGAACCGCCATGCTCCTTTATACCGGCAACCGCATTAACAATTCTGTCTGCCCCGACTTCTTTCGGGTTGTCATACTTGA
The DNA here is from genome assembly GCF_016908195.1 of Jeotgalibacillus terrae. Taxonomy (GTDB): domain Bacteria; phylum Bacillota; class Bacilli; order Bacillales; family Jeotgalibacillaceae; genus Jeotgalibacillus; species Jeotgalibacillus terrae. Next base: position 44,512 of record NZ_JAFBDK010000021.1, on the reverse strand, counting down.
TATTCAGACCTGTCTTCATCCCCGGACCGACAACAAGCGGCTTCAGGTGAAAGTATTTCTGACTCATTCTTTCAAGCGGAAACATCACAGGCGGTACAACAGAGGAAATAATAATCCCGTCGAAATCAGAAAATGTCAATCCGACATGCTCAAACAGATTTTTTACAAGCATGCCATATTCATCCTCTGTTTTATGACGGTTCGTCTCCACGCGCCAATGATAGCGGAGTTCCTCTCCATCGTACACACCTAAAACTGTGTTGGTATTTCCAACATCCAATACAAATAACATCTATATTCACCACGCCTTATTAGAGTACACACTGAAATTATTTTACCATAGTCTGAAATGGGTGAGGGCGCATTAACGGTAGAAGCCTGTCATAACAATTATCACCGGTAAACAGGTGAATGTGACCCGAAAGTCGTTGCTGGTGACCGGTAAATCAGTGAATCTGACCGGAAAACACTCAGTTCTGACCTGTAAAAGTCCGGCAAGACCTCCCCCACTATACCTCGCCAATGCGTCAAAAAATCCGCGGCCCCGTTTACGCGGAACCGCGGATCCTGCACCTTAGATCAGGTGATTATTCTTTATTTCGCTTATCTTCATCAGAAGGCGTGTCTTCTTTAGTTTCTTTCAAAAGATCCTCTGAAGATTTCTCTTCTGCGTTGATCTCTTCATCAGTCGTAACAGATGTTTCGTCTGATTCAAGTTCTTTTGACTCATCAGTAATATCTTTACGGTCATTATCTTCGTCATGACCGTAGTCACGCTCAGGCAGTTTTCCGTGATCCACAAGGTGTCTGATCTGTTCAGCATCAAGTGTTTCAATATCAAGAAGCGTTTCAGCTACAAGCTCAAGCTTTTCACGGTTCTCTGTAAGAATCGTCTTCGCACGTGCATAACACTCTTTAATAATACGCTGAATTTCTGTATCAATATCATAAGCGATCTGATCAGAATAGTTCTGCTCACTGTTAAAGTCACGGCCAAGGAATACCTGACCCTGTGCCTGACCGAACTGAAGCGGTCCAAGCTTATCACTCATACCAAATTCAGTTACCATGCGGCGGGCAATGCCTGTCGCACGCTGGAAGTCATTATGCGCACCGGTTGATACTTCTCCGAAGATAATATCCTCCGCCACACGACCACCAAGAAGGCCTGTGATTTTATCCAGTAATTCAGGTTTTGTCATGAAGTAACGATCCTCTTTCGGAAGCATAACGGCATAACCGCCAGCCTGGCCGCGAGGGACAATCGTTACTTTGTGAACCATATCAGCTTCATCGAGTACAACACCGATAATTGTATGACCTGCTTCATGGAAGGCAACGATTTTTCTCTCTTTTTTAGAGATAACGCGGCTCTTCTTCGCAGGACCGGCAATGACGCGGTCTGTTGCTTCATCGATATCACCCATATCAATTTTCTTCTTATCACGACGTGCTGCAACAAGGGCAGCTTCGTTCAGCAGGTTCTCAAGGTCTGCACCTGAGAAGCCCGGTGTACGCTGAGCAATCGCTTTAAGGTCAATGTTATCTGCGAGCGGTTTGTTTCTTGCATGGACTTTCAGGACAGCTTCACGGCCTGTTACATCAGGACGGTCTACTGTGATCTGACGGTCGAAACGGCCAGGACGCAGTAATGCAGGGTCCAGAATGTCAGGTCTGTTTGTTGCTGCGATCATGATGATTCCTTCGTTACCTGCGAAACCATCCATCTCAACAAGAAGCTGGTTCAATGTCTGCTCACGCTCATCGTGTCCGCCGCCAAGACCGGCGCCACGCTGACGTCCAACTGCATCAATTTCATCAATGAAGATGATACATGGTGCATTTTTCTTTGCATTTTCAAACAGGTCACGTACACGTGATGCCCCGACACCGACAAACATCTCAACGAAGTCTGAACCGGAAATCGAGAAGAATGGTACGCCTGCTTCACCTGCTGCCGCACGGGCAAGAAGTGTTTTACCGGTACCCGGAGGCCCGACAAGCAGAATCCCTTTAGGAATACGTGCACCAACATCAGTAAATTTACGGGGATCCTTCAGGAAGTCAACAACTTCGACAAGTTCCTGCTTCTCTTCGTCAGCTCCTGCAACGTCCTTAAAGCGGACTTTTTTCTTTTCTTCAGTATAAAGCTTCGCCTTACTCTTACCAAAGTTCATGACACGGCCACCGCCGCCTCCCTGAGCCTGGTTAAGCAGGAAGAAGAATAGAATGAAGATGATCACAAATGGAATAATCGTTGTCAGGAATGTTACCCAGCCGCTTGTCTCAGGGGCTTTCAGAACAGTTACCTCAGTATTATTCGCCTGTGCTACTTCATCAATTGTTTCAAGCGCTGAACTTTCAAATGGAATATTTGTAAGGAAATACTCAGCTTCTTCATAGCCTTCGAGCTGTCCGCGTACATTGTACACACTTCTGTCCGGCTGGATTTCAATCTCCGTTACTTCCCCACTGTCCAGTGCATTTAAAAATTCACCATATGTGAGTTCCTCATTTGGCTGGTTCCCATTGTTAAATAGGCCAATGATACCAATAATGACGAGGAAAATAATTAAATAAAATATCGTATTTCGAAATATACGGTTCATCCCTTACCTCCTCCCACGGTCAAGAAAACTAATACCAATACTATCACAGTAAAATAAAGAGTGACAACCAATAAGCCTGCTCACAGCATGCTTTGCCTCTGACTCTATTTTACTCGGAATCTGTATAAATTTCAGGCTTCAATACACCGATGTATGGGAGGTTACGATAACGTTCCGCATAGTCAAGTCCATATCCTACAACAAACTCATCCGGCACAATGAATCCAACGTAATCTGCTTTGATGTCAGCTTTACGTCCGCTTGGCTTATCAAGCAGTGTCACAATTTTGATTGATTTTGCTTTACGGTATTTGAACAGGTCGACAAGATAATTCAGTGTCAATCCGCTGTCGATGATATCTTCAAGGATCAGAATGTCACGGCCTTCCACTTTCGTGTTCAGGTCTTTGACAATCTTCACTTCACCTGAAGAAACAGTTGAGTTCCCGTAGCTTGAAACATCCATGAAATCCATCTCAAGATATACATCCATACGCTTGATCAAATCAGCCATAAAAGGCATAGCACCTTTTAGTACGCCGATTGCAAGCGGATATTTGTCCTGGTACTCAGCTGTCAGCTCAGTGCCAAGCTCCTTGATTTTTTCCTGAAGCTGTTCCTCGGTATACAATACTTTCTCGATGTCTTTATTTAACACGAACAATGTCCTCCTAGAAGATCTTAATAGTAAATTAACGTATATGCAGCAGGTTTTCCGGCAGACGGCGCTTTACGCAGTCCCGGAAGCCAAAGTACCTTTCCGTCAGCGTCCGTAATAACCGGGTGCTGATGTCGCAGATGCACAGGTACTTTCTTTTCTATAAAGACATCTTTTATCTTCTTAGACCCGTTGCCATGGGGCAGCTGTATCCTGTCACCCTCTCTGCGGCTTCTCACCGTCAGTGGCATAGATGATTCAGATACATAGATCAGGTCCAGATACGGCTTATCCGGCACGACCTCTCCATTCCGCACTTCAAGCTGATGTCCATCAGGCAGATCTGTCAGCTTAGCCTTATCGATTGTAAAAGTGTAAGGCTGAGCTTTTGTTTCGCGCTGAAAATGAAAATAACCGTCTTCATATGAGCGGGTTACAGTCAGTGATTCAGGCAAGTGAAGATCCCCGGACGGATGCGCTTGTTTCAGCAGATCGAGTATCGCGCGCGTATGCGCTGAAGATAATGATGTGGGTACTTTTGCATACAGATAATTTAATATTAGATGAATCATTCTTCTTTGTAAAGGAAGACCATAACTCCGAAATTTTTCTACAGAAAAGTGAATACGTTCGCGTGACTTTGAAAGACATACATCACCCAATGCTTTTTCAGCCTGGTACTCAAGATACCACTGATCTTCACTAAGCTCTTCAGAAAAGCGTCCAAACGCTTCATGAAGGAGCGGGTTCTCTTTTTTCAGCAGTGGAATCACATGGTTTCTCAGACGGTTTCTCGTATAAGCATCACGCTCATTCGTCGGATCTCTCCTTGGCTGCAGGTCATGCTGTTCACAATATTGTTCGATTTCACTTTTCGTCACAGCTAAAAAAGGCCGCACCAGCCTCCCAGCCGCAAACCTTCTGACAGGCTGGATACCGGCAGCTCCCCGCATAGAGGTGCCGCGCATCAGCCTGAATAAAATCGTCTCAACCTGGTCATCTGCGTGCTGACCTGTCATGAACACCTCTGCACCTGTCTCAGTCATTATTTTTTCAAAATAGTCATAGCGGACTTTTCGCGCGGCCTCCTGCACACCTTCTCCGGTCTGGTTCATTCTCTCCTTCACATTCGCTTTTAATAAGTAAAACGGAAGATCATGCTTTTGGCAGAATGCTTCAGTAAAGGCGGCATCTTCTGCCGAACCATCTCTTAACCCATGGTCAACGTGCACGGCTCCCACCTTCACATTCAGACCGCTATGCATGAAAAAATGAAGAAGCGCGAGTGAATCCGGTCCGCCCGAGACACCGATCAGCACATGGTCCTCCGGTAAGACCATCTGATGCTCCCTGCAATACTTCATCACTTTCAGTTGAAATTCATCCATACTGATACCCTTTCTGATCCTTTGTTTCTCATTAGTATACAGGAAGACAGAGAGGGTCATGCAAATCTTATCCTGTACTCCTTTTTAAAGGAATGGCTGCCCATTTCGGCTGCTGATGATCCACTTTTACAGCCACTACTGTCATATCATCATTGATGGACCCGCCTGCTGCCCGCACGGCGGCCTCCACAAGTAGATCAGCGGCTTCCTGGGGATCTGCTGTCACAAGCTCTGAGATCTGACGCCGCATCCACCTCTCCGAATTCTCTATGGAACGCAGGCCATCCATCAGCCCGTCACTCATCATAAACAGCATATCCCCAGCCTTTAACTGATACTCAAGCACGTCCATCTCCATTTCATGAAAGAAACCAAGCGGCAGATTGGCAGCCTCAATCATTTGAATCTGCCTGCCCCGCTTCACATAACTAGGAACAGCCCCCACCTTCAAAAACCTTGCCCCTGCATGCTGTAGATCAATCATCGCTAGATCAACAGTTGAATACATATCACCCGTTCTTTTAGCAGTCAAAATAGAATTAACTGATTTGATAGCCAGTTCTTCTTCTATCCCAGCTTTCAGCATTTCTTCTAAAAGCCCGATCGTCTCCTCACTTTCCTTCCTGGCTTTCTGCCCGTTACCCATCCCGTCACAGATCGCAGCGGCAAACTTACCTTCGTGAATGGGCACAGCGGTACAGCTGTCCCCTGATACAAGTCCTCCTGCGTAGGCGGCATGCGCAACACCTGACTGAACCAGGAAGGCTTTAGCGGACCGGAAAGTAGCGGCCGTACCGTAATACGGCGGCGGGAGGTCCCCTTTTTGATAGACCACAACAGTTTCATGCAAAATAGAAGACAGCATTGGCGCAATCAGCTTGTCACACTCACCGTGCTTTTCCTGAAACGGCAGTAATATATCCAGGTCCACCCTCCCCGTCTCCAGACAATGAATCGTCACCTGATCAGCCCGCACCCCATACTCCTGCAGTTCCTCTATAATTTTCTCTTCCTGCTCATCATTTTGCATCGTCTCACGCTGAAGCTCGCTTGCGAATTGATTCATGACATCCGCAAGCCCTGAAAGCTGTCTGGCGACAAACCGGTTTCCTTCCTGCATATGCTGCTGCATCAGCTGACTGACGGCTTTTTCCTGGTGGTATCGCTCAAACTCCTGCTTCATCACAACAGATTTCACGCAGTAAGAGGTCCAGTCAGATTCAGGTTCACCCCTGGTTGCAAGCGAGGTCATCCATTCATATGTACGGTCAAAATGCTCAGACCAGCAGAATTCTTTTCTGAAGCAATGATCACACGTCTGCTGCGTGACCTGTCCAATCAGCTGATCAGCCGCGCCTTCAAATTCTGCCGGCGGCTCTGTATCGGAAAAACTATCTGAGAGTTTTTTGAAAACAGCTGAGAAGTGCTCCACTTTTTCAGCTGTCGTGTCCCTCACATTTTTGGCATACTGCTGCTGTTCTTCTGCATATTCTTCAGAACCGGGAATGTGCCGAGCTAAAGCACGCACCCATACTGAAGGCGTCAGAAAAAGAAGCAGCGCAGCAACTGCAGATTCATATAATGAATATTCGAGTCGTAAAGGATTCTCCATCATCAATCCAGTCAGCAGCGTTGCGAGCATTAAACCAATTACCACGCCCACACGCCCGCCGCTTTTTAACAGACCCCCAAGAAGCCCTGCTACTGCTAACAGCGCCACTTCCGGAATAAATGCAAATGAAGCCAGGCAGAATAAAAGACCGATCACAACGCCTGATGTAGACCCGACAAGTGCCCCTGCTGAAAGTGCAGCAGCCAGCACAACATAGCGCGCAGCCACGTGACTGATGACCAGATCCCCCGCCATGAGCCCTGTCAGACCAAGCGCAATGCAGGCAGCCAGCACAGATAGCGCGACAAGTTCTTCATGGGAATAAGCGCTTCGCCTTCCCTTTGTTAATACGAGAAAACTCTGCAAAAAAATCAGCAGCAGGACACCAGTCATCGCCGCTTCTGCCAGAATATAAAATCCTGTCATCCAGTCAAGCGGCTGAAGCGCCCAGGTATAACACGTCCTGACCACCCCGGTGACAGCCGCTGCCAGACCGGCTGCTACAAATTGGTTGCCCGCATACTTCCTGAGTAAACCGAAGCTGACATAGTAAAGCAGCAGGATCGTAGCTGTGTAAAGACCGGGAAGCAGACCAAGTGCAGCAGCCCCCGCTGTCAAACCGGCAAATGTATAAGGAGACTTCTGGCGCTGCATGATCATAACTGCAGCAAAAAACGGCAGTGCAAATGGCATAAACTGAACCATCACTACTGCACGGCCAAGCATAAACCCTGCCAGCAGATGAAAGATTCCTTTGTCGTACAACCATTTCATCACATTCAGTTTCCTGCCTTCTTTTTTTCTTGATCTGTTAAGAGCGAGCGCGTTTGTGAGTTCAAAATTTGCTTCATGCACATTTGCCATCTTGCAGGTCCACTCCTTCATTTCTTATTGGGCCTATTATAAAAAGATCAGAACAAAAGAGTTTGTCAAAATAGCATAGCTGGCACACAAAAATGTTCGACGGATTCCTGCTAAATGTACGAGTATAAATTTGCGAAAAAAATATTGACACTTCATGACGCGCTATGTATTATATAACTTGTGCTTCAATTAATGGCGGCGTAGCTCAGCTGGCTAGAGCGTACGGTTCATACCCGTGAGGTCGGGGGTTCGATCCCCTCTGCCGCCACCATATGAGGCCCGTTGGTCAAGTGGTTAAGACACCGCCCTTTCACGGCGGTAACACGGGTTCGAATCCCGTACGGGTCATATAGAAAAGTGGAAGGCGCTCGTTTAGCTCCGACAGACTCAGGTCTGGGAGCTGGACGGGCGTTTTTTCTATGCAGTGGGCAACGGCCCTTAGAAAAAAGGTGATCGAATAAAGAGTCGACCTGATTGAATAATGAAATTGGTGGTAGAATTAATCTCTAAGATGATCGAATGAATCATGGCATATCGAATCGACCTGAGAGGTGAGAGAATAATCGCTAAAGCTGACGCTATTATTCCAAAAGGTCACTTAATTAACTCAAAAGCCCATAGAAATAAAACTTACCGGAGCACACTCAGCCATACAGACAAATTTCACTCACCTGTCGCACACTACGCCAGCCGGTAAAACCAAAAAACAGCACGGAGTCCATTCCCGTACTGTCTTCACCATCTAACTCAGCCGCTTATAATCATCTTCCATCTTAATCCCCTGACGTAAATCAAGTTCCAGACGAAGCTTTTCCGTTTCTAACATATAATTCTCGTGCTTCATCTTTTCAAGCTCAAGCTGTTTGTCGATGATTTCATGCTTTGACCGCGTCTGTTTGCGAAAATGTGTCGTCATAATCGCAGTCAGTGGAACCGAGAACACCATGACAATTGTTACCAGCCCAATAATATCCATAATCTGCACCTCTCCTTTGTCAGTTAATCTGTTTCATATGATGTTGATCATGCCACGCAAAATCTGTGATATACCCTTTTAAGCTCAATGACTCGTCCCCGATTGAAAACACAGCATCCAGCTTGTCCTTATCCATTGTACGAATCGTTTCCATTAAAAGTTCCCGTTCATTTCTGGCTTCATCAATAATGTCACTTTGACTCAGCCCGCTATCAGCCTTTTTCCATGCCTGCTCATTAAATTGCTGAAAGTCGGGATTATTCTCAAGCTTCACGCCTTCCCTGATGTTCGGAATTCTCTGATCAAGTGTGTAATGATCCCAGGCAGCCATATGCATCACAATCGCTGCAGGAGACCACTTTCCTTCTGAAACCGGCTGAAAAAATGCTGCACGATCCATTCCTCTTAATCCCTCAAGCCATGAGAAATACTGTTGATTATGTTCATCAAGCCATTCATCAATTGTCATATTGTTTACCTCCTCAGGTTATTCACTCCTATCCACTTCGACACAGGCATCTTTATTCCTCTATTTTACATCCGGACACACAAAAAAACCGGCATGCACACCTGCACACCGGTTGTATATCTATCGTATGATCACTGTAATTGATGCCTTTTTATAATGACTTTCGGCAGCTATTAACCTTTTTTCGCTCCGCGTCCACCGCGTTTTGATTCTGTGTGGCGCTTAAGAGAAGTCAGACGGTCTTCACTATCCTTTAGGAAACGAGCCATCTTTTGTTCGAAATTCTCTGCACGTGGCGGTGCACTCGAGTTTCCTCCACGGCCTCCACCGCGCTGATCGTTTCCACGATTTGGCCGAGGGCGGCTTTGACTTTGCTGTGGCTGATCTTTTGCTTTACGGATTGATAAGCCGATTTTGCCATCGCTCTCTACGTTCAGGACTTTTACTTCGACTTCGTCCCCAACTGTCAGATGGTCATTGATGTCCTTAACATAATTATCCGCAACTTCACTGATGTGTACCAGCCCTGTTGAACCGCCAGGCAATTCAACAAACGCCCCGAAATTAGTGATCCCAGTCACTTTACCCTTTACTTTGCTGCCTACTTCGATTGACATAAAAAAAATGATCCTCCTTAGAATAAATAAAAAATAGACCTTACTTCCCATTATAGCCAAACAGAAAAAAGAGTGTCAACATCGTGACACTCAATCTGCCATTTTTATTTTTTGTGTTGATGAAAATAACTTACTCCACACCGCATCATTCTGCCGGGTCACTCTGCTCTTTTCTAGCTGCAGGCTGGTCTTCCGGGATGGTGAAAATAATTTCTCCACTTTCAGAGAGAAAATAATCTCTTCTTGCAAGCTTGGCTATGTATTCATCATCATTAAGCTTAATAATTTCATTTCTTAAATGGTCTTCCTGTTTCCCAAGTTCGACAATTTTTTCTTCAAGTTGTGCTTTTTCGTTTTGTTTGTCCTCGAGTACACTGGCTTGCGTCACCATTGATGAGATCAGCACGCCACTTACTGTAGCCGCCATGATAAAAAAGGCAGTCAGGCGTCTGGCGAGTCTCTTTTTGTGGGACTGGCGGTTAGATTCGGTTCTTTCCCGCTCTGCTGTATACTGATTGTCAAGGGACGTCACGTTCCTGCGCGGCTTTTCCATATATAGCTGCTTACCTCCTTTGCGTCAATTAGTGATCATACCTGTTATTTATCCTATTATATAACAGATTAAGCCATATTTTTATCTTTTTCGCAAGAATTGACGCTTTTTTTTGAAGAAACAGTGAAATCGGGTGAAAAGGCCTACCTAATAGTGACAGCAAGCGCCACATAGCGCTTAATATCAGTACTACCAGCAGCCAGACCCATTTAAAAGGCAGCAGAAAAATCGTGATGGTTTTAATCGACAGCCACGCCAGCCAATTCAATACGCTGAGCGTGAAAGTCCTTGCCAGTTTCCAGAAAAGTGCAAAGCCAATCAAGAGCGCCACCATCATATACAAGCGCAGCTCGGCTCCATTTAACGCAAATAAAATCAAAAAAATGACCAGTGCTTGTCCAAGCCAGAAAATCAGGTCAGGGAAGAAGCGCCACATTCCCTTTTTTTCTTTTATGATAAAGCGTTCATGACATGTGACACAAAAACCGGTAAAAAAACCTGCAGCCATCATTGAAAGAAAGATGCGAAGCTGTTCTTCCACGATCATTTAAACAGTTTACCCAGCAGACCTTTTGAAGCTTCTTTACTGACGCTATCGAGATAAAGGACGTGGTCTACTTTCCCCTTTAATGACACCACCCCTTTATCAAGATCCAGATTCACAAGCTTCAGGCCGTTCCCCTTCACAGAAAGCTCACCTTCGACGGTCTCAATCAGAAACTCATCCTGATCGAAGCGCTCAAGCTGTTTCACACCAGTGACTGACATATCTTCTCTTCCCGTCATACGGACTTCGTGATGGCGTTTTTGCTCAACTGGCATGTCTTCACCCCGCATTGAATTAAAAACCTTAATTCATTTTATGCCGGTGAAGGTGATTTATTCGTTGACTCTTTCTTCTTTTTTAATCGTATACATCGTGCCCGCTTCTTCTTTCTTAGTCGTTTCCATCAGGCGGTCGACTGAGAGCGTGACAATACGCTGGCCAAAACGGATGACCAGTTCATCGCCTTCTTTAACTGTTGCACTTGCTTTAGCTGTATTGCCATTGATCTGAATCCGTCCCTGGTCTGCTACTTCCTTTGCAAGCGTTCTCCGCTTAATGAGACGTGAGACTTTTAAGAATTTATCCAAACGCATATGATCTGCTCCTTTATAATCCGTGTTGTTTTGCCTGCTTCCAGAATTCATCCAGCTCTCCAAGGCTGAATGCGCCAAAAGGCTTTCCTGATTCATTTACCCTGTCTTCGACAAATTGAAAACGGCTGATAAATTTCTGGTTTGCCATAACAAGGGCTTCTTCAGGAAAAATGCCATGGAATCTTGATACGTTAACAAGCGCAAACAGGACGTCTCCAAACTCCTGAAGGCTGGCTTCTTTATCACCATTGGCCACTTCCTCCTGGAACTCCTGCCACTCCTCTTCGAACTTATCCCAGGCGTCAGCATGATCGTCCCAGTCAAACCCTGCCTTCGCAGCTTTCTTCTGAATTTCATAAGCCTGGATCAGTGCCGGGAGTCCGGTTCCGGCTTTATCAAGTAATCTTGACGGTGCACCACCATTTTCTTCTTCTTTGATCTTTTGCCAGCGGTCATTCACATCATCTGCTGTTTCTGCTTTGACATCTGCAAATACGTGCGGGTGACGGCGGACCATTTTAGATGAGACGCTCTGAATGACATCTCTGATATCAAAATAGCCGTCATCTTCACCAATTTGCGCATGCAGCATGACCTGCAGCAGGACGTCGCCAAGCTCATCAATCATGTCGTCTATATCACCGCGGTCCACAGCTTCAAGAAATTCATATGTTTCCTCAATCAGATAGCGCTTCAGTGATTCATGTGTCTGCTCACGGTCCCATGGACAGCCTACAGGGCTTCGTAAAATCGAGATAATTTCTCTGAGCTTTGAAAATTCCCCGTAAAAGTCTTCTTCTTTTTGAAGTGGCGGTACATACACACTCGTCAGATTTGAAAGCGTCATGCCGTGATCTAGTTCATACAGCTTCACTGTGCGGATCTCCTCTGCCTTGGAACCGGCTGCTGTGATCACTTTTACGAGATGCTCATCGGGATATTTATTCATCAGTTCGAGCTTGACGTCTGAAGCTGTCATGCCGTCGTATACCTGTCCGATAATGACGTGTTGTTCAGGCTTAATGGATTCACTCTCGAGCGCAGTGCCGTCAAGCAGCTGAAAGCCGTCTACAGGATCGAAACCGGCTGCTGTAAAAAGCGGGTCCAGAAAGCTCTGCCCACCTTCAATGGTGACACTGATCTCTCCTTCTTTGTGAAGCGCGAGAAGATTTTGTACCGTCTGCTCCGCTACGAGCGGATGACCTGGCACAGCATATAAAACCGGCTCTTCTGCCGCTAACTGCACAAGCTTGTCAGTAATATCCTGATAGACCGCCTCAAACTGGTCATGCGCTTCATAGATCTCGTCAAATGACTCATATACGACTCCTTCAGCTGACAGCTCAGTCAGCACGGGATGTTCTGCAGTACGTACAAACAGCTTTTTGGCTGCTGTCAGCCTCTTATATATGCCAAGCGGAAGCTGATTAAGGTCTCCTGCACCAAGACCGATCACTGTAATCTGTTTCAAATTAATCTGCCCCTTTCTCTATCCTTCTGCCAAATAAACGGTCAATTTTCCCGCCAAGCGGAATCTGGCCAAGTTCGTCTTTTGTAAATAAGCCAGTGGACCAGCTGGTGATAAAAAATAAGTAAGCGCCGGCAACCGCTGATGTTACAGAAGCAAGCCCGGCCGACAGACGCGTTTCAGGTGTCCATATCAACAGTAAAACTGCCACACCTGCTGCCATTACGGCAAGTCCTGATGAAAGCCTGATATAAAAAGGCTTTCCCAGCCGCAAGCCGATTTTCTGATAAAACTTCACGATCAGCACAGCTGCAACTGCCGCTAATGATAAAACAGTCGCAACAGCTGCGCCGCCAGTTCCCATGTATGGAACCAGCACCATATTCAAGCCATACTTTAATAATAAACTGAACGCCGCCGTCCAGGCTGCTGTATGATAACTTCCCGCTCCCTGCAATACAGCGTTTACCGTCACAATCACTGATGTGAGTAAAACAGAGAGTGTAAGTATTGATAAGACAGCGGTGCCATCATTGTTTTGAAATAAAAATGTGTTCAGCGGACTCATAATGCTGATCAGTCCCACGCAGGCAGCTGCCCCAAAGACAAGTCCCATTTTCAGTGCCAGAGCTGCTTTACGCCTTACCTGATCATGCTTGCTTCTCTCATAATCAGCAGCAATCACAGGGACAATCGCCAGCGAAAGGGAAGTCGCCGCTACAACACCCATCTGGATGATCGGCTGACCTCTGTCATAGATCCCTTTTAAACTCTTCGCTTCTCCGGCATCCCCGGTGTATCCTGTCAGCAGGGAATAGACATTCAACGCATCAACAAGCTGATAAAGCACCAGCAGCATACTGACCATCGCAATCGCTGTCCCTCTGACCAACAGCACTTTCAGCAGTGATATATCTCCCTTTTGCAGCTTCAGAGGCTGTTTATCACCTGAGAATTGTCTGCGTGCAAAAAAGAGTAATACAACAATACCTGCTGTAACGCCGGCAATTGAACCGGCTACTGCACCTTCTCCGACTGTATAAAGTGAAGCCCCGCTGCCTGTCAGTACGAATGCAGCAGCAAGGATGACAATGACCCTCACCGTCTGCTCAACCGCCTGGGCAGCCGCTGACGGGATCATATTGCTTTGCGACTGAAACCACCCCTTACCTCCTGATAAAAGCGGCAGCAGCAGGAATGGCCATGCTGAAAGGGCAATAAGCGGCTTTAACTCGGGGTCTCCCATAAAATCTGCAATCAGACCCGCTCCTGTATAAAGGATAAGAAACAGCAAAAAGCCGATTCCGGTTAAAAACAGCGTCATCAGTTTTAATACTCTTTTACGTTCATGCTCCCGCTCAATTAAAATGCTTGAGATCATAACAGGGAAAGCATATGTACACAGCGCAATAAACAGCCCATAAAAAGGATAGACCTGCTGATAAATATAAAAACCCGTATCACCTGTAAGGTTTTGAAACGGCACCCTGTAGAGTGCACTTAATACTTTTGAAAATAGCGCAGCAAATGTCAAAATCGCTGCGCCTTTCATCATTGACTGAGAAGCATGCGACATTCAGCTGCCCTCTCTTTCACTTCGATCACGTTCACTGATTATTTATTATACCAAAGGGTGAAAAGAATGTCTTTTCAGGCCGCAGTATGCAGTTATATGTAAAAAAAACCATATCCGGCGTGCCGGATATGGTCATGTTTCCATCTGCCGCCCTAAAAAGCGGGCTGCTGTTTCACAAACTTTTAAGTCAACTTCAGTCAGCGCATGGTCTTTTGAGAATACAAGCACTGCGCCAATCGGGTCTCCCGATGCGATAATCGGGGAAGCAGCCAGTGAGGCGAGCTCCTCTTCGTTATGTTCAACAAGCTCCATTGAAAACGGCTCTTCTTTCATCATCGTTTTTCTCGCATCCATCATCTCTTCAGTGTGGGAACTGATCCTGCGATTCAGAAATTCTTTTTTAGATGCGCCTGCGACCGCGATAAAATGGTCTCTGTCACAGATCAGCACAGCATGGTGAAGACTGTCATACAGTGATTCAGCATACTCTTTTGCAAAGTTGCCAAGCTCGTGAATCGGTGAATATTTTTTCAGAATGATTTCCCCGTCTCTGTCCACAAAGATCTCAAGCGGATCTCCTTCACGGATCCTTAATGTTCTCCTGATTTCCTTTGGGATCACAACACGTCCCAGGTCATCAATCCGTCTCACAATACCAGTAGCTTTCATCGGACTCTCTCCTTCTTTTACAGCTGCTTTTAACGATAGTATCCGGCAAATCCTGAGATTTATACGATTTGTTAAAAGTTTTTGTAAAAACAGGTGTTCCTTAAGCGGATTCTTTGAGTGTTTCAGGCAGACGTGAGAGAACGCGGTGAATCATTGTAAACCACGCTTCAGGCTTCTGACCCTTAATTTTAAATGTAATCCGGAGCCTGTTGTTTTCAAAACCAAGCCCGACATTACGCTTGTATTCATTAGTGATATCGAAAGCTTTAGCACCATCTATTTTTTGTGTGCCATCTTCACTCAGCTCGATTTTAACTTCGTCTTTTGTCTGATTAATCGTCTCGAGCCCGACTTCATAACCGTACGCTTTAATTTCAGCGACCTGAAACAGGTTATGCACTTCATCAGGATAATCGCCGAAACGGTCGATCATTTCGTCTTTGAGTTCAAGTACTTCATCGATCGTTGTCAGACCGCGGAATTTCTTATACATCTCGATCTTCTGATGACCATCGGGAATATAACTTTCAGGAATATACGCATCCTGCTTAATATCAAGATCAATCTCCACTGCCTGCTGCTTTTCACGGCTCTCATCCTGCTGCTTTCCTGGAAGAAGATCTTTACGCTCTTCAATCGCATCCTTCAGCATCTGCGAGTACAGATCGAAACCGACAGAATCGATAAAGCCATGCTGCTGGGCACCAAGGAGATTTCCGGCTCCCCGGATACTCAAGTCACGCATTGCAATTTTAAATCCTGAACCGAGCTCTGTGAATTCTTTAATTGATTGAAGCCGCTGTTCAGCCACTTCAGTCAGCACTTTGTCTTTTCTGTAAGTGAAGTAAGCATATGCGACTCGGTTAGACCTGCCGACACGTCCCCGCAGCTGATAAAGCTGTGATAATCCCATTCTGTCTGCATCAAACACAATCAGCGTGTTGACATTCGGAATATCCACGCCTGTTTCAATAATGGTTGTTGTCACAAGTACATCATATTCCCCTTCAAGGAACTGAAAAATAACAGATTCAAGCTCAGTTTCAGTCATCTGGCCGTGAGCAACTGCCACACGCGCATCAGGTACAAGTGAAGCGATCTCATCTGCTTTTTTCGTAATATCCTCAACCCGGTTATAAAGGAAATAGACCTGTCCATTCCGCGCCATTTCCCGCTCAATTGCTTCTCTGATCAGCGCACCGTTATATTCCATCACATACGTCTGAACCGGGAATCGGTTTTCAGGCGGCGTTTCAATAACAGAAAGATCTCTTACGCCAAGCATCGACATATGCAGCGTACGCGGGATCGGTGTAGCAGTCAGTGTCAGTACATCAATATTCGTTTTCAGCTGCTTGATTTTTTCTTTATGCGTTACCCCAAAGCGCTGTTCTTCATCAATGATTAACAGGCCAATATCACGGTACTTGATCTGCTTGGACAGCAGACGGTGCGTACCGACGACAATATCGACAGATCCTGAAGCGAGCCCTTTCATGGTCTCTTCCTGCTGCTTTTTCGTTCTGAACCGGCTCATCAGTCCGACATTCACCGGGAAGTCCTGCATCCGCTCAATCATCGTTTCATAATGCTGCTGTGCTAAAATCGTTGTCGGTACAAGAATGGCAACCTGCTTGCCATCCATCACAGCTTTAAAAGCAGCACGGATCGCGACTTCAGTTTTGCCGTATCCAACATCACCGCACAAAAGCCGGTCCATCGGGCGGTCACGCTGCATGTCTTTTTTAATTTCTTCAATTGAACGCAGCTGATCTTCCGTTTCTGAATAAGGGAAAGCTGCTTCAAAGTCCCGCTGTTCAGAAGTGTCTTCTGTAAACGCATACCCTTTTGCCGTCTCCCGCTCAGAATAAAGCTTAATCAGATCATCAGCGATATCAGCAACTGTTGACTGAACCTTGGACTTCACACGCTTCCATTCAGTTCCGCCAAGCTTATAAAGCTTCGGTTCTTTGCCTTCAGAGCCGACATACTTCTGCACCAGATCAATCTGGTCCACCGGCACATACAGCTGATCATTACCTTTATAGTGAATATTTAAATAGTCTTTATGAAGACCATTGATCTCAAGCGTTTCAATGCCGAGGTATTTTCCGATTCCGTGATTGACGTGAACGACAAAATCCCCGACTTTCAGTTCAGAATAACTTTTAATCCGCTCAGCATTCGAGAGCTTCTGACGGCGTTTTTTCTTTCTGGTCTTCTGACGGAAGAGCTCTTCTTCTGTCATCACCGCAAGCTTATTCATCGGCAGCTCAAAGCCTGACTGAAGAGAACCGCTCACAATCTGCACGGCATTCGGGATCAGCGGATCGCCTTCTTTGACAATCACAGCATCGATGTCGTAGTCAGCGAGCACCCGTTCGAACTTGTCAATCCGCTGTCCGTCCGGCGCAAGCATCACAACTGTGAATCTGCCTTTCTTCCATCTATCAATCTCTGCCTTTAGCAGATGCATCTGACCGTGGAAGCTCTGCATCGGCTTACACGAGAATGAATGAACCTTCTTCGGATTCATATGTGCAATCTTTCTTGTGAACAGTGAAAAATAAACCTTCTGACGCTTCTCAGCCATCAACTCTGAAAGCTTATGCGATACATGTATATCATGCAGCATCTTTCCTTCTTCAAGAAGCGATACCGTCCAGTCTGCTTCTTCATTTTCAAGCGTCTCATCCATTTCAAATATCCGGCTGATCTCATCAAACATCACAATGCCGTCTTCAGGCAGATAATCAATGAGACTCGCAGCTTTTGAATAAGCGAGAGACTGATATTTAAATAGCTGATCAGGTTTACGACCGTTTTCAAGCAGGTGAATATCGTATTCAGTCTGCTCTGCCATCGTTTCTTTCACAGCTTTGCTTTTTACTCTTTTCAGGCTGTCCTTAAGCCGCTTCCTCAGCTCGGCGGCAATCTTTTCAAGCATCGGTGCTTCCATGATCATTTCGCCCGCCGGTCCGATCGCGACTTCCTGAAGTGTTTCAATTGAACGCTGATCCTCCGCTGAGAATGTACGGATTGAATCAACCTCCGTATCAAACAGTTCAACTCTGACTGGATCAGATGTCAGCGGATAAATATCGAGAATCCCTCCGCGCATGCTGAATTCGCCCGGACTGCTTACCATATCCGCGCGCTGATAACCCATTTTTATTAAAGCAGACAATGTCTGGTCCACATCAATATCATGTCCAATTGATAAGGTGAATTGATGATTCACCCACTGATCTTTAGGCGGTACAATTTTTCTGAGGCCTGCCATCGGTACGATATAGACGCCCCGTCCACTGACAGCCAGATGATTCATCGCCTCAAGCCGCTGCGCCAGAAGCTCAGGGCTTGCGATACTCATCTCTGCTGCGATCAGTTCATTGGCTGGATACATATAAAGTGACTCTTCAGCCACAGACTGCGCAAGGTCATCGTACAGCTTTTGCGCGCTCAGCAAATTAGGCGTCACAATCATCAGCGGACGCTTGTGCTGTTCATAGACAGCTGCCATAAATGTGCTTCTTGCAGATCCTGAAAGCCCGGATAACAGCTGCTCCCCGCGCTCAAGATCCAAATCTTCTATAACAGACCTGATTTGCTGGTCCTCTATTAAACCGTTTACTAACGTTTTCAAGTTGTTCTCCTCCCGGATGTAAACAGAAAAATGCCTTGGATACTGATCCAAAGCTTTTACTGTATAAATTGATCCAGTTCATGAAAATCCGGATTCCTCTCAAGGGATTCCTGGCAATCCTCACAGATTGTCTGGATGTGAACATGTCCTTCTGTATAGGATATCATGTTTCGACGCTCCTCTGCTGAAAGGGTGTGCAGCCCAAGCCGCTCTGCATCCATCAGCGGCGAATCAATTGTACCGATTTCACTTCTGCAGTGCCGGCAATGATAATGAACAGCCAAATGTGTCATCTCCCTTCACGTCCTGCCTGATAATCTAGTATAAGCAGGAAGTGTGCGGGTTATTCACTTAAGCCCCATTAAATTCATTCATGACTTCCAAAAACGGTTTTTCTAAAAAGCGTTCGCATGCAACAGCGCTTTTCGCTATCACCTGCTCCATCTCTGTCCATTCCTCTTTAGAAAAACGGCTCAGCACATAGTCAGGCACTTTCATACCGTGCGGCGGGCGGTCAATCCCAATGCGGATTCGATTGAACTCCTGCGTACCAAGATGGGCAATCGTACTTTTAATGCCGTTATGTCCACCGGCGCTGCCCTTTTGACGCAGGCGCATTTTACCCATTGGAAGATCAAGATCATCATAAATGACGACAATATCTTCAATTTCGATCTGAAAGTAGTCCATCAGCGGCCGGATGCTTTCACCTGACAAATTCATAAAGGTGAGCGGCTTTAACAGGATGACTTTTTCTCCGTTCACGACTGCTTTACTGAAGATGCCTTTAAATTTTGTTTGCATTAAAGGAGCATTCCATCGTTCTGCGAGTTCATCAATGACTTCGAAGCCGATATTGTGTTTTGTTTTATCATAAGGTTTCCCGGGGTTCCCGAGACCAATCATTAGTTTCATTATTTACACCTCTGTATACGTTCAAACATTTTTTTGCGCTGTTAAAGTCGGGCTGTTGATTTCTGCTGCAGGGAGTCGCCACCTGCACCTCCAATCAACAGCCTTGCTAAAACGATCTATCACATTAATCTACATACTATTTTAAACGATAAGAAGCGCAACCTCCATAAGAAAGGTTGCGCTTATCTTTGCTCTGTTGAAATTGGCTGTTGTTATCCAGACAACAACGACTGACCTCAACGGAATTTTATGCTTTTTCTTCAGCTGTTTCAGCGTCGCCTTCTGTTTCTTCTGTGCTTTCAGCATCATCAGAACCAGCTTCACCTGCACCAACTTCTTCTTCAAGTTCTTCGATTTCCTCTTCTGTGCGAGGGGCAAGAACTGAAACAATTGTTTCGTCATCTTCATGGTTGATCGTTACGTCATATTTGCTGCGCAGATCTTCCACACTGAATGATTCACCAATATTCAGGTCCGTTACATCCACTTCGAATGATTCCGGAATGTCGTTCGGTTTTGCAGAGATTGAAAGCTCATGAAGAACTGTCTGTACAACGCCGCCTTCTCTCGCTCCTTCTGCTTCACCAACAACATGTACTGTTACGTCTACAGTTAATTCCTCAGACATATTGACTGCAAGGAAGTCTGCGTGAATAATTTCGTCTTTAAGGAAGTCGCTCTGGTAATCACTTAATACAACCTTTTGCTTGTTACCCTCGATATCAAGTTCAATGATACCGTTACGGCCTACTTCACGGATTGTTTTTACAAGATCAATTTCATCTACTGAGATTGATGTATTTTCAACTTTATAACCATATACAACAGCAGGAAGTTTACCTGCGCTGCGAAGTGCTGTTAAATCTGAATGTTTGAATCCTTCTCTTTTCGTTGCTTTTAGTACTGAACTCATGTCTAATCACCTTCCAAAGTTAATTTCAATTTTTAATTTTTTAGCTGTCCATACACTACATTACCCTGCATCCGAACAATTAAACCCTAGAATATTGAGATTTTTTGATGGGAATCCGTGTTAAATAAGACTTCAGCGTACTTTTTGTTTCGATTTAAAAACAACAGACGCCCTTTCCCGGACGTCTGTTGCTTAAAAGTAATTGAAGATCTTTTTAAGGATGTCCAGATTACGTTATGGAGTTGTGGTGTCTGCCGGTTTCTTCGTGATCCAGCAGGCAGGGGCTAGTGCGCTTCCCTCAGCTCCTTAAGATAAGTCAACATCAGCTCACTTCGTTCACTGTGTTTCCTTTATCTTAATCCGCTTCAGTCCAGCGCATACGCTCCTGAACGCCTGCTTCCGCTTTTCTTTTAGTCAAACAGCATACTCACAGACTGCTGTTCGTAAACGCGAACAATGGCTTCTCCAAGCAGTCCTGCTACTGAAAGTTCTACAATTTTACCGCCCTGTTTTTCTTCTGACAGTGCGATGGAGTTTGTTACAACCAATTCTTTAATGGCAGAGTCGTTAATACGCTCCATTGCCGGACCTGAGAGGACAGGGTGCGTACAGCTTGCGTATACCTCTTTTGCGCCAACTTTCATCAGCGCGTTTGCAGCAAGTGTGATTGTTCCTGCTGTATCAATAATATCGTCGATCAGAATACAGGTCTTGCCTTCAACGTTACCAACGATGTTCATGACTTCTGATACATTAGGCTTAGGACGTCGCTTATCAATGATCGCGATTGGCGCCTTCAGATATTCAGCGAGTTTACGCGTACGTGTTACACCACCGTGATCCGGTGATACGATGACCAGCTCATCAGGGTTGAAGTTCTTTTGCATAAAGTATTCAGCGATGATTGGTACGCCGCGCAGATGGTCAATCAGAATATCAAAGAAGCCCTGGATCTGCGGTGCATGCAGGTCAAGTGTGATGACGCGTGTAGCGCCTGCCGTTTCAAGCAGGTTGGCAATCAGCTTTGCAGTGATCGGCTCACGTGCACGCGCTTTGCGGTCCTGACGTGCGTATCCGTAATAAGGCATCACGATGTTAATTGTTTTAGCAGAAGCACGCTTCAGTGCATCAACCATAATTAACAACTCCATCAGGTTTTCATTCACCGGGCTTGAAGTAGACTGAACAACAAATACATCACAGCCACGGATGCTTTCTTCAATATTAATTTGAATTTCTCCGTCACTAAAACGTGTAACTGAACATTTCCCAAGCTTCGTTCCGATTGACTCAGCGATATCCTCTGCTAACTTATGGTTTGAATTCAGTGAAAAGATTTTTAATTTAGAATTGGCATATTCAGTAGACATGACAGCCTCCAATTATTTTTTAGTGTTAATTCTTTGTGCGTAGCCTTCTTTATTTTCCTGGCGGGCACGGGCGATAGACAGCGCCGCAGCCGGCACATCTTTATTAATTGTAGACCCGGCAGCAATATAAGCACCTTTTCCAATCGTGACAGGGGCAATGAGATTTGAATTACAGCCTACAAAAGCATCGTCTTCAATCTTTGTCAGATGCTTTTTCTGACCGTCATAATTCACAGTAATCGACCCGCAGCCAAGATTCACACCTGAACCGACTTCAGCATCACCAATATAGCTCAGGTGAGACGCCTTACTTCCTTTGCCAAACTGTGTTTTTTTAATTTCAACAAAGTTACCGATCTTCACTTCATCTTCAATCGCAGACTGAGGACGAATGTGTGCAAACGGTCCGATATTTACATCTGAGCCGATCTCGCTATCATGTACGACTGACTGTTTAATCACAGTGCGATCCGCGATTTTGCTGTCTTTGATCTCACTGTTTGGCCCGATTGTACATTCTTCACCAATGACTGCCTTACCTTCAATGACAGTACCAGGATACACAACTGTATCGCTTCCGATCACAGCATCTGCACTGATATAAGTAGAAGCAGGATCAATGAGTGTGACACCGTTGCGCATTTGCTGTTCGTTAATACGCTTACGCATCAGGCTTTCCGCTTTTGACAAAGCCACACGGTCATTTACACCAAGCGCCTCATCAGATGAAGGTGTCTGGTATGCAGCAATGGCCTCTCCTGCATTTTTCAGAATTTCAATGACATCCGGAAGGTAGTATTCACCCTGCACGTTATCATTGTCCACTTTCTCAAGTGTTTCAAAGAGTGCTTTATTATCAAAGCAGTAAGTGCCCGTATTTACTTCCTGAACGGCAAGCTCCGACTCATTCGCGTCCTTGTGCTCAACGATTTTCGTCACAAGCCCGTCTTCTCCTCGAATAATCCGGCCATAGCCGGCAGGGTTGTCTTCATGTGCTGTCAGGATCGTTGCTTTCGCCTGTTGTTCCTCATGATGCTGAATCAGCGAAGACATTGTTTCAGCAGTAATAAGTGGCGTATCACCGCATACAACTAAAGTGATGCCATCTTTATTCTGCAAACGATCTTTCGCCTGCATAACAGCATGGGCAGTCCCCAGCTGTTCAGCCTGAAGAACAAATTCCGAACGACCCTCAAGCTTGGACTGAACAAGTTCAGCACCATGACCAACAACGGTAATGACTTCTTGCATATCTGCTTCTTTCACCTGCTCTAATACGTGTTCTACCATTGGCTTTCCACAAACAGGATGAAGTACTTTATATAATTTGGATTTCATACGGGTACCCTGACCCGCAGCTAAAATTACCGCATATCGATTCGACATTACCGGTCCTCCAGTCAACATTTTTCCACTTTGAATATATTACAAAAACTCATTCATTTCAAGGAAAGCGGTAATTTCAGAAGAATCTGTTAACGGTTACAATTCTGCAAAAGAAAATCCGGATGCATAGCAGCATCCGGATTCTATCATTCATATACAGGGCATTAAGCACCTGCTTCTTCATAAGTAATCGTTGACTCCCGATCGTACTCAGCCAGTACTGAACGCTGAATGACATCTCTCATCTCAGAGTTAATCGGATGAGCGATATCCCGGAATTCCCCATCCGGTGTACGCTTACTCGGCATCGCAACAAACAGTCCATTATTTCCATCAATTACCCGGATGTCATGTACAACAAATACACCACTGAGTGTGATGGAAGCGATCGCACGCATCCTGCCATCCGAGCTTACACGTCTAAGTCTCACATCTGTTACTTCCACTGATTCCCACCACCTTTCCCCCCTTAGTACAAGCCTCCCTCTTATTTCTATACGCAAGGTCGATATCCCTACCTGAAACGTGAAAATAGTCATATTTTTTTCCAAAAAGAAAAGGCTTTTCCCAAACAGGTTATGAACCTGCGGGGAAAAGCCTGATGGGATAGCTTTATTTCACTAATGCGATGACTTCGATTTCAAGACCTGCACCTTTTGGCAGCTTTGACACTTCCACACACGAACGTGCCGGACGATGCTCACCGAAGTATTCTGCATAAATTGCATTAACTGCATCAAAGTCGCTGAGATCATCAAGAAAGACCATTACTTTTACAACAGTTGAAAGAGAAGCCCCTGCTTCTGCAAGAACAGCCTGCAGGTTTTTAAATACCTGGTGCGTTTGCTCTTCAATACTGCCTTCAACAAGCGTGCCTTCAGGTGTCAGCGGGATCTGCCCTGAGCTGTAGAACATATTGTTAACGACCATCCCCTGAGAGTATGGGCCAATTGCCTGTGGTGCTTCATTCGTCTGTACAAATTTCATGATCATTCCTCCTCGAAATATGATACTGCTATTAAAAGCGGCTTTTGATTTCCGCCCTATCGGCTATTGTTTTAAAAAGGATGAGACGCGGTCAAAGTAATTGCCGGGTTCAATCTGAATGGTTTTACCTTTTTCATCAACGCTTCTTAATTTCAGGAGCGAGATATAATCCTCTACAAGACGCTCTTCTCCGGCTTCCTGTTCGGATTCGATAAAAATACCAACACCTGCGACAGTCGCTGAAAACTCTTCAAGCAGGTTTTTCATGCCTGCCGCCGTCCCGCCCGCCTTCATAAAGTCGTCAACAATCAGGACTCTTGCCCCCTGCTTGACGCTTCTTTTGGATAAGACCATTGTCTGAATCCTTTTGGATGAACCTGAGACATAATTAATGCTCACGGTGGAGCCTTCCGTTACTTTACTGTCACGTCTTGCAACGACTACCGGCACACCAAGGTAGCGGGCAGCTGCATGAGCGATCCCGATGCCTTTAGTCGCAACTGTCATCACAAGGTCGATCTGCTCATTGGCAAACGCACCTGCAAACAGCTTTCCGACATGATTCATGAGATGGATGTCACCGAGAATATCCGTCATGAATAAGTAACCGCCGGGAAGCAGCCTGTCAGACCTGCTTACCTGCTCAGATAGTACGTTAAGCGCTTCTTCTGCCTGATCTTTTCTGACGCCCGGAATAAACCGCACCCCGCCAGCTGCACCAGGCACTGTCTGTAAAGTGCCGATTCCTCTGTTCTCAAACGTTTCCTTAACAATCACTAAATCTTCACTGATTGATGATTTAGCTGAAGCATAACGTTCCGCGAAAAAAGTAAGCGATACAAGCTCGCGTGGATGTTCAGATAAATAGTGCGTCATATCAATCAGGCGTTCACTTCGTTTAATTTTCATGCGGTGAGCAACCTCCCAAAACCCGAATAATGTATAGTAACTATATCATTATCGTACGTTTTTAAGCAAGAGGTGCCCGACTCCCAAGAATTCTTACTGCAAATACCTGGTCACAAAAACCACGCAGCCCATTTACAACACGATGCACTTTGGATTCATACTGCACAAGGCCAAAAACGGTCGGCCCGCTTCCACTCATCAATACAGCATCTGCACCGAACCGCTGCATCTGATCTTTAATCTGCTTCACTTCCGGATATAGCTGAAGCGTAACAGACTCAAGCGCGTTACCAAGGTTCTCGCAAACCCCCTGATAATCTCCCTCTTCAATCGCCTGTACCATTTTAGCTGTATCCGGATGATCCACCTGATCAAGCTTCAGGTTCTGGTAAATATCTGCTGTTGAAACCCCGATTGAAGGCTTCGCCAGCACAACCCAGCACTTTGGCGGCGCAGGAAGCTCCTGAATCTGCTCACCCCGTCCAGTCGCAAGTGCTGTTCCACCATAAATACAAAACGCCACATCAGAACCGATCTCTGATCCGACCTCAGCCAGCTCATCCGCTGACAGATTAAGCGCCCACAACTCATTCAGTCCTTTTAGCGTACCGGCTGCATCACTGCTGCCGCCCGCAAGACCCGCAGCAACCGGAATCTGCTTATGAATCGTAATATCAACGCCCTTTTTCACGTTATATTTTCTCTGCAGCTTGTCCGCCGCTTTATAGGCCAGGTTCCTGTGATCACTCGGCACAAAACGGTCATGCGAGATAATCCGGATCCGCGTGCCTTTTGTTTCCTTCAGCTCAATGCGGTCAGCCAGATCCACAGTCGTCATGACCATCTCCACCTCATGAAACCCATCAGGCCTCTTATGGAGCACATCCAGCGAAAGATTAATCTTCGCCGGAGCTTTCACCATCATCATCAATCCACACACCTCAATCTTCCTTCAAGTCATTGAAGATATTGTAGCAATAAACCACGAAAAGTGGAAGCGCCCGTTTAGCCCGACAGGCATAAGACGCGAAGCGGAAAACGGGTGCACTTTCCCGTTTACCGCTTTGTGGCTTATGACCCGAGGGACTGGGCGCTGGAACTGGATCAGAGAAAAGTGGAAGCAGGCGTTTAGGGGCGTATGCGGTGGACTGAGGTGGATTGAGATAAAGGAAACACGGCGAACGGAGTGAGCCGATGTTGACTTATCTTAAGGAACCGAGGGAACCGCACTAGCCCCTGCCTGCTGGAACTGGATCACTGAAAAGTGGAAGCAGGCGTTTAGGTCCGACAAGCATAAGACGCGGTGAGAGAAATGGGCGACTTTCCCCATTTTCTCGCCGTGGCTTATGACTCGAGGACCTGCCTTCTGGAACTGGATCAGAGAAAAGTGGAAGTAGGCGTTTAGGGGCGTATGCGGTGGACTTATCTGTATTGGGAGGTTACGGACGCGCGGGCTGAATTGAGCGAAAAGGTGATGGATTAATTTGAAAGGTGATAGATAAATGCTGAAAGCTGTTAGATTTATGAGAGACACACAGCAAAACGGTTGAATATCCAAAAAGATGATGGAATTAAATCAATAGGTCATAGATAAAACCCAAAAGGTGATACATATAACCAGCCAGCGCCATACCCGCACAACCGCCCCCAACCAAAAAACCGCCCGGCCTCAGCCGGACGATTCTCCTTTGCATGTACCACGGTTAACGCTGATCAGGCTGTTCGCCCAGTTGACGCTCTGCCATCTGAATAGCCCGCTTGACCATGTTACCGGCATCCCAGGACTTGATTCCGCCCCAGCCTTCCTGCTGAACCGTATCATAAATCCCGAGTTCTCTGGCGATTTCTTCCTTGAGCTGATCTGACATTACGCCTCTTCTTCTGCTCATCTTTGTCATCCCCTTTTTGGTCATGCATCTATAGCCTGTTTCAAATTGAGCACTACTATCCCAGCTAGATAATGGAAAAGCTATTCCTCAGCTGATACACGTTATATTTTTTCACCATAACAAAAAGGCGGTCTGCCCGGTTAACTGTTAACAATTAACCGGGCAGACCGCCCATAAAAAAATCATTATGATTTCATTAACTTACGCTTGCTGCTTCAGAACCTTCTTCAATAAAAGTCAGTTCAACAGCTTCAGTCAGTACATCGGTGTAGCTATACGATACCCGCTCAAAAGCATTTTCGTCCTGATCCAGTTCCACAATGAAAATTGATGGATATGTTTCAGTCAAAACTCCTGAACGCTCAATTGTCTTGCGTCTTCCACCATTGGCTTTTAACAATAGACGTTTTCCAAGATTCACATCAAGTGCTTTCTTAATATCAGCTAACGTTTTTGGCATTCCGCTTCCACCTCACTGACATTAGTATACCAAAATATTACGTTTTGGTCAAATAAAATATTTATTTTATCAATTCTCTTTAGTGGATGTCAATGTTTTTATTCCGTCAAAGTGCTTATTTGCTGTCGTTTTGTGTCTCTGTATACATTTCTTTCTTGTAAGGCATGCCTGTTCTTAACACGCCGCGCGTTTCAATTCCGCCAATTCCATTTTCATCAGCGAGGGTGTGGGGCAGGATATTTTCAACGTTGAACATTGAATGAATAGAGGTATAACTGATGACACTTGCTGCATATGCGGGGTCAAGTGCATGAATGTTTACACGCAGCGGAGAGCTGGCCAGATTCGCTCCCGCATAGATCAGTGATTCAAAATGGGACTGGCATGCGCCTGCAAAAATCACCAGCTGATCGAGGTACGGCAGGATTTTACGTGCATTTTTTACAGCCTGAACGAATGAGGAAGAGTGTCTGTAAGCCTGCAGATCACTTTTTTTACCCTGAGCCGGTAAATAGGCGTCGTGTCCTGTTAAGACGAGAATCTGGGGCTGATAGCGGAGAATCAGCTCCTGAATGCGGTCAGGCATCTCTTTCTCAGGACAGTGCACACCTATATGGGGCACATTTGCATCCTTATAGATTTTAAGGCACTTCTTTAGATAACGTTCGTCTCCATCAAGATGCAGCACACGTCCCGGTAAATGGAATGAAAGTGTGCCGGACTCTTTTTCTGCATCAGCTGAATTTTTAGCCCGGTTCGCTTTCATTTCCTTTATCTGCTGATCTGCTTCAGCCAGCCGGTCTTCATCGAGCAGCTGCAGATCTTCCAGCGGGGCATCCGCAACCAGCCGGATGTCCCGGCCGTATAGAATGGCGTAAGAGCCACTTTCCCGCTCTTCAACTGCCGCGACAACAAATACCACATCACAGTTATAAGAAAGACGTCCAACAAGCTGATTGATCCATTCCACTTCCGCTACCCCCTCCTCTGCAGGCTCATGACTTCACTATATGCCCGAGACTGCTGAAGGGTGAATGCCCTGTCTGAAATAGAAACAGCTACTAAAAAGAACTCCGGCATCTCAACCGGAGTTCTTACTATGAAAAGTATGGATAAAGCGCATTTGCAAGATTTGCGAATTCGGGAATTGATAGACTTTCCCCGCGTCTTTGAGGTTCAATGCCTGCCTGTTCAAGCGCTTTTAATATGTCTTCTTTCTTTGCCTTCCCATCCGGCAGCTGACTCGTCAGGTTGTTTAAAATCGTTTTTCTTCTTTGCGCAAATGAAGAGCGCGTGACTGTAAAGAAGAAATCTTCATCTGTTACTTCAACTGGCGGCTTTTTACGCTTTATTAATTTAATCACTGCGGAATCTACATTCGGCTGTGGAATAAAGACTGTTTTTGGCACAATCATCACAGTTGAAGCTTCCGTGTAGTACTGGATCGCGATTGAAAGCGAGCCGTAATTTTTAGTGCCTGGCTTTGCTGCGATCCGGTCTGCCACTTCTTTTTGAAGCATGACAACAAGCCCTTTGATCGGCAGGTCTTCCATTAAAAGCTTCAGGATAATCGGTGTCGTCACGTAATAAGGCAAGTTCGCAACAACCATGACATCTTTGATATCAGCAAACTCCTCTTCCATCACCTGTCTCACGTCAGCCTTCAATACATCAGAGTGACGGATATGAATGTTGTCATATGGCGATAACGTATCATCAAGGATCGGGAGCAGACGCTGGTCAATTTCAAAAGCGACAACCTTTTTTGAAGCGCGTGCAAGGTGTTCTGTCAGCGCACCAATACCGGGACCAATCTCTATTGCCCCGTGCTCTTTTGTCAGCCCGGCATGTCCGACGATATTCTGGAGAATATTCGGGTCGATCAGAAAGTTCTGTCCAAGGCTTTTCTTGAAAGAAAAACCATACTTTTGCATAATTTCCTTCGTACGTGCTGGTGTTGCGATATCTTTATTCATGCTCTTCCTCCTGTAAAATACGCGTCAGCGCCTGAGCGAAATCTTCTTTTGTTATTTCAAACATCATTAACCTATTATACAGCTGCTTCCCATTCACATAACCGATCTTCAGCGCAGCACCGAGTTTTTCCCTGCGCGCTTTTGCTTTCGGTCCGCCAATCAGCCCTGCTGTAACAAGATCTTCCTTTGTAATTAATTCAACAGGCTCCACTGTCATCAAATGGGCATCTTTCAGCGCCTGGCGGATGACTTCAGGAGACGCATGTTCTACGCCCAGGCCGCGGCCTTTTTTGCGCAGGGCATCATGCTTTTCGACAAAAGCATGCCTGCAGCCAGGTACAGCCTCCTGCACAATCTGTCTAATGCGCTGACCGGGGTAGTCCGGATCCGTTAAAATGATAACGCCTCTTTTTTCCTGGGCGTGACGGATTTTTTCAAGCGTTTTTTCAGAAACAGCTGAACCGTTTGTTTCAATCGTGTCAGCGTCTACTGCCCTTTTGACTGCAGTTGTATCGTCTCTGCCTTCCACCACAATAATTTCTTTAAGTTTCATGTTTTCCTCCGAAATGGTTTCTGTGGTTCATTATAGCTGAAATTGTTTTTGAACGCACAAAAAACAGAGAGAACGTGCTCTCTGTTTTTAAGTAGCCACTTATGGCATCACTGTTACTTTTACGGTTCTGCTTCCCCATGCAAGAGCTGAAGCGCGGTCCGGGATAAAGATATCAATCTTATTTCCTTTAATTGCGCCGCCAGTATCTCCGGCAATTGCATAGCCATATCCTTCAACATATACTCTTGAACCGAGCGGAATCACTGATGGATCCACAGCGATTACTTTCATGCCAGGGTTTGCCAGCAGATTGATACCTGTCGCTGTAATCCCTGAACATCCTGTACAAGAAGCAGTATAAGCGGTTGATGACATCGTCATTTCACGGCCGGTTGGTGCTGATGATGATGCAGTCTGCACGGGCTGTGAAGATGCTGTTGCTGACGATGATGACGCAGCAGTTTTAGTCGTTGTTTCACGTGGAACGCTCGCAACAACCGGCTTCTTCGTTCCTACTGCCACAACTTTATTTTTGCTTTCCTTTACAACCTTTTCTTCTTTCAGATCACGGGAAACTTCTTTTCCGTTTTCTTTTACGACTTCATATGTTTTTTCAATGAGACCTTCTTCGCCTTCCTGAACTACCTTTTCAGTACCCTGGGCTAATGTATTGTCATCTTTTTGTTCCACACTGAAGTCCTTGGTTTCTTCCACCACATCGGTGACCTTATCAACGTGGACGATCTTAACAGTAGCGCCCTCCGTCAACATAGTGTCTTCAGATGGTTCTACGCGATCATCTTGATCCAGCTCAATTTCATGCTGTTTTAAAAAGTCAGCGACGGTGATCGAAGTCGACCAAACCTCTTCTTTGTCAGTTCCATTCACAAGCGTCCATGCGAAAGCTTTTTCAAGGGAAATGGTCATATCTTCCTCAATGCTTTCATTCAAAGCGTGAGACAGCTTGTCTTCGTCACTTACTTCAAGTTGTTCTCTTCGCAGGAATTCTCCTACAGTACGTGCGTTGGTCATCATTTCAAGCGTTTCCCCGCCTAAATCAAATGACACCTGTTTCGCCGGTCTCCAGCGTACGGTCATATCGTGATAGATCTCCGTATCGCCAGAGGGGTATAAATAGTCCTCTGAGTGTAAATCCATATCCATTTCTGCAAATATATCTTCAACAGTCGCAGCGTTTGTGCGCACCAGTTGCTCTTCACCGTTTAAGGTTAGGGCTACAGTTTTCTTCATACCTTCTTGAAAAAGGAAACCAATTACTAAAACAAACACTGTTAAAGTAACAAACGTATAGACCCAGTTCCTCTTACTCATAGACTTTGGAAACAGGTTTTTCATGTTATTTTCTGATTGCATGAAAAACTCCTCCTTTACTCCGAGTGATTATAAAGACTATAGTGACAGATTGTCAACCTTCGAATTCGAGATATTTTTCCCTGCGCAGGGTGAGATATGTCCCAATTATGCATACGCTTGTCCTGCCTGAAAAGGTTTTTTTATCGACAACCCGCCCCGGTATGAACGCAAAAGGTGTCGCATAAACGGTACTGTTTTTTGTAATGCCTGATCTTATTTATTTCAGCTGAAAAATTTTTTTTGCGTTTTCTGTCGTGCGTTTTCCAACTTCTTCGTATGAAATACCTTTCAACGCTGCAATCTGCTCTGCAACAAGCTTGACATAAGCAGGCTCATTCCGCTTACCGCGGTTGGGGTGCGGCGCTAAAAACGGTGCATCTGTTTCAATCAGTAAATGCTCAAGGTCAATCTCTTCAGCAACCTCTTTCGGCTTCTTTGCATTTTTAAATGTGACAGGTCCACCGAGAGAAATCATAAAGTTCATATCCACACACTGTTTGGCAACCTCCACACTGCCGCTGTAGCAGTGCATAATACCGCCAACTTCTTCAGCGTTTTCTTCTCTCAGGATATCGACAACATCCTGGGTTGCTTCACGATTATGAATGACAATTGGAAGCTTCACTTTCTTAGCCAGTTGAATCTGCTTTCTGAATGCCTCCTGCTGGACATCATGCGGTGATTTATCCCAGTGATAATCAAGCCCCGTTTCACCAATTGCAACAACTTTCGGATGAGCAGTTAACTCCTCAATCCAGGCCAGATCCTCATCTGTCATATCAATTGCATCGACAGGGTGCCAGCCTATTGCTGCATAAATGAATGAGTGTGCTTCCGCAAGCTCCATCGCTTTATTAATTGTCTTTCTGTCAAAGCCGACGACAGTCATCCATTCAACATCATTTTCTTTCGCGCGCTGTATCACATCATCAAGATCTTCTTCAAACTGATCTGCGTTTAAATGAACGTGTGTATCGAATAACATTGTATCCTCTCCTTCACAGCAAATTTAGTGTATTAAAAAACCATATGTCATACATCACAGTCGTGTAACAATCTATTAACAAATTAACAATCAGATTAAAATACACATTAATAATAATTGATCTGTTCTCAAGCAGATAATATTGCTTTCAAAGTAATTTTTATTATACAACCCCAAAAATAAAGCATTCTCTAATAAAAATGCCTATTTCGATATAATGAATTAGATAAAGGGTGATTTATTGGTAATTTCAGCCCAAATGTCTAAAAACGAATCAAAAAATGACGAGTTTCTTCTATTGTTATAGTTCGTTACATGAATGTAATATTAAGGACACATTAGAAACATTGAAACCAATTAATTCAATAAATAGATGAACATAAAAAGAAGAGAGGCATGAAACCTCCCCTCTTCAATCAACTATTTAACACGTGCCCCATTTTCCAGGTTTTCTGCTACTTGTGCAAGTGATAAGACTCCATCTTTTTCACCCGCCAGTATCATTCCCTGAGAAAGCTCTCCACGAAGCTTCACAGGCTTCAGGTTTGTCACACAGACAACCTTTCTGCCAATCAGGTCTTCAGGCTGATAAAACTTTGCGATTCCTGAGACAACCTGACGTTTCTCAAAGCCAAGGTCCAGCTGAAGTTTTAACAGCTTATCTGTTTTCTTCACAGGCTCGCATCCAGTCACCGTTGCGACACGCAGGTCTACTTTCATGAAATCATCAATGCTGATCTCTTCTTCGAGTTCAACCGGCTCTGCAGCTGGCGCTGAGCCTGACATTTTCTCTTTAATGTAAGCTGCTTCTTCCTCCACATCAAGACGCGGGAAGATCGGCTCTCCTTTTGCAACGACTTTTGTGCCTGCAGGGATTGCACCGAATTGCTCTAATGTTTCCCATTTCAGATGCGTGTGATCAAGCTGAAGCTGGGAAAGGATGTTACCAGGCGTCTGTGTCATAAACGGCTGAAGCAGAACTGCCACACGTCTAAGTGTTTCTGCTAAATGGTTCATGACGTTACCAAGCTCTTCTTTCTTTGCCTCGTCTTTCGCCAGCACCCATGGCTGTGTTTCATCAATATATTTATTTGCACGGCTGATCAGCTGCCACACTGTTGCAAGCGCCACGGAGAATTCCATGTTTTCCATTGAATCCTGGAATTTTTCAACCGTCTCTTCATTCAATTGAAGCAACTCTTTATCAAAAGGACCATTTGAGCCCTGATACACAGGTATTTCACCATTAAAATACTTATTGATCATCGCCACTGTTCTATTCAGCAGGTTCCCAAGGTCATTGGCAAGGTCAAAGTTAACCCTTTCAACGAAGCCTTCAGGCGTAAAGATACCGTCTGAACCGAATGGTACTTCACGCAGCAGATAATAGCGAAGCGCATCAAGACCGTAGCGGTCAATTAGTGTAACAGGATCCACAACATTTCCTTTAGACTTAGACATTTTACCGTCTTTCATCAGCAGCCAGCCGTGTGCGAATACCTGTTTTGGCAGCGGCAGATCAAGCGCCATCAGCATAATCGGCCAGTAGATTGTATGGAAACGCACGATCTCTTTACTCATTAAATGTACGTTTGCCGGCCAGAACTGACGGAAACGCTCATCATGCTCAGATCCGTAGCCAAGCGCCGTAATATAATTGGATAGTGCATCAATCCATACGTACACGACATGCTTCGGATCTCCAGGTACTTTTACGCCCCAGTCAAAAGTTGTTCTAGATACAGCCAGATCTTCAAGTCCCGGTTTAATAAAGTTGTTCAGCATTTCATTTTTCCGTGATTCAGGCTGGATGAATGCAGGATTTTCTTCATAATACTTTACAAGACGGTCTGCATATTTGCTCATACGGAAGAAATACGATTCTTCACGTACCTTTTCAACCGGATGTCCGCTATCAGGACTTTTCCCGCCGATCACATTACCATCACTGTCGAGCTCTTTATCTTCAAGTTGCGTTTCAGTATAAAATGTTTCATCAGGAATAGAGTACCAGCCCTCATATTCTCCCAGATAGATATCTCCCTGGTCATGAAGCTGCTTAAAAATCTTTTCGACAACAGTTTTATGGCGTTCTTCTGTTGTGCGGATGAAATCATCATAAGAGATGTCCATCTTTTTCCAAAGATCCTGAATACCGGATACAATCTCATCAACATAAGCCTGTGGAGAGACACCCTGTTCTTTTGCTTTCTCCTGGATTTTCTGTCCATGCTCATCCGTTCCAGTTAAATACATGACATCAAATCCGCGCAGACGCTTATAACGTGCCATCGCGTCTCCTGCTACTGTTGTATAAGCATGCCCGATATGCAGCTTGCCACTCGGGTAATAAATTGGTGTAGTAATATAAAACGTATTGTTCGGCTGACTCACTGTTAATCCTCCTCGATCAGCATCAGAAACTCAGTTCTGACGCGTTTTCATATGTAAAAAAATATACCCGAAATAGGAAGTGAATGCAACCGGCGCAGCCCTCCCAGTAAAAACTCCCCAGTTTTGTCGAATGAACCTGTTTCTTTTGTCGAAACACGAAATAGCTCGAATTCAAAATAAAATGATTGCCACTTACAGTTATTACATGATATAGTGAATAATGTAGAAGGTAATATTTTCAAAGTGCTTCATACACTGATGTATAAGGGCTTGAAGAACTTCTATTGGTAAAACATTTGGTAGAAAATATGTATTGACTGATTTGGGAAACGTTGGTATGATATAAAAACAGAGAGAAAAATGTCGAAACATGACGAAAAAACAAATAGAAAAAATCATTACACCTATGAGAGGGGATTTTTAATCATGAAATCAACAGGAATTGTACGTAAGGTAGACGAACTAGGACGAGTAGTTATTCCAATCGAGCTTCGCCGCACACTTGGAATCGCTGAGAAAGACGCACTTGAAATTTATGTGGATGACGAAAAAATCATCCTGAAGAAATACAAGCCAAGCATGACTTGCCAGATCACTGGCGAAGTGTCAGATGACAACCTTAAGCTTGCAGGCGGAAAGCTTGTCCTAAGCCGTGAAGGTGCTGAAATGCTTATTAAGGAAATCCAAAGCAACCTGCAAGGTGCTTAATTTATAAGAATGGTCACTGCTCCCTTTGCGGAGCAGTTTTTTTATTGTCTATTGGCCCGGCCCGCGATGGCTGAGCGGTTCATTCACTGCAGCTGCGGGTTGTTTTATTACACCTGCAGCCCGTCTCACTACAGCAAACCCGGGTGTATCCGACAGCTGCAGAGCCAAACACTGCAGTCACCAGTCAAAACACTACAACCGCGGCGCCCCACTATCAAAAAAAGACCGCCTCCGCGATCTTTTCTCTCCTAATGATCAACATGATAATCCTGATAAACATCCCGCTTCGGAAGTCCCCGGTCTTTTGCCGTTTCTTTAATAGCTGCTTTTGACGTCATAGACTTCTGCTGAATATAATGCTCCACGTGATCAGTCAGTGATAATTCAGACCACCAGACCTCTTCATCCTGCTGCCACTTATCACGTTCTGACCCTTCAACAACAAGACAGAACTCCCCGCGCAGCTCGTTTTCTTCAGCCCACTGAAGACACTCCCCAATAGTGCCCCTGACAAATTCCTCAAATTTCTTCGTTAGCTCCCGCGAGATTGTCATCTGACGCTCAGCTCCGAGTGCCTCCTGCATCTCTTTTAACGATTCCTTCAGTCTGTGAGGTGATTCATACAGAATAAATGTTGCAGGAATGGTTGAAAGAAATGCCAGCTCTTCACGCTTTTCTTTTTTCTGACGCGGTAAAAAACCATAATAGTAAAAAGGCTGCGGCTTCAGTCCTGAAGCAATTAATGCTGTGACTGCCGCATTCGCACCAGGAAGTGGCACCACATTCACGCCTTCTTCCACACACAGCTTTACAAGCTCATATCCCGGATCTGAAATACACGGTGTGCCCGCATCCGTCACAAGTGCAATCTGCTTTCCTTCATGGAGGTCAGCCATCAGCTTGCGTCCACTTTCTTCTTTATTATGTTCATGGTAACTGACAAGCTTCGTCTCTATTTCAAAATGACGGCAAAGATTTTTTGTGTTGCGCGTATCTTCAGCTGCGATCAGGTCTGCTTCTTTCAGAATGTTAACGGCTCTGAACGTCATATCTTCCAGGTTTCCGATCGGTGTCGGCACCAGATAAAGGCGCCCTTCACCCGCATCCTGAAAACTTTTTTGTGTATCCAATCTATTCACCTCTTTCTTTTAAATACAGATCTTTTTGACCCCGGGATTTCTTTTTGAACCAGTACTCTGCCTGCATGGCTTCTCTTTTAGAGGTAAATGATTCGTGATGAATCATTTCGACAGGCCGTCTCGTTCTTGTATATTTGGATGCCGTGCCGTCATTATGCTGAGACAGCCGGCGTTCCAGGTCAATGGTATAACCGCCGTAATAAGATCCGTCCCGGCACAACAGCACATAGAAGAAATGGCTAGCCTCTGCTTCCATATAAAATCTCCTTCATCTCCTCGGTATATTCATGATTATCTTTATATACGACAAGTGGCGGCAGAATTTTCACGTCAGGCTTTCCATCTTTTGCAGCCTCCACTAAAATCGTATTGGCTTCTTTCCCTTCTTTCGGATAAACGAACTGAATGCGCTTCGGCTCAAGACGATACTGCCTCATCAATGTAATCAGATCAAGCAGCCTGCCGGGACGGTGTACGAATGCAGCTTTTCCGCCTTGCTTTAACAGGCCACTGCTCACCCGGACTGTATCTTCAAGCGTACACATAATCTCGTGGCGTGCAATCGTCAGATGTTCATTCTCATTCAGCTCTTCCTTACCTGGCGTTGTAAAATAAGGCGGGTTACACGTCACCACGTCATGCCTTGCATAACCAAGCTTAGGTGACACCGTATTTAAATCTTCACAGATCATCTGAATCTGACTGCTCAGGTTATTATAATCAATGCTTCTAATTGCCATATCCGTAAGCCGATCCTGAATCTCGACCCCTGTAATTGTGCCGTTCGTTCTTGTACTGATCAGAAGTGGAATGACCCCGTTTCCTGAACAAAGGTCAATCAGAGATCCTTTTCTGATCGGGACCTGTACAAACCGTGCGAGTAGTACAGCATCCAGGGAAAATGAGAAAACTGACGGACTTTGTATAATCCTCAAATCTTCAGCCAGCAGATAATCCAGCCGCTCATCACCAATTAATTGCATGTTACGATCCTCTTTTCTTTTAATACTTTACACAATAGATATGTTAAAGTTAAATGTTGTTTTAGCACAGTTGATGATTGGAGCGGAAATCACCAGCCAAATTTAATAAAGCTTACACAAAAAAAGCCCGGCAGGACGCGCGCCTGTCTCCGGTTAAGGGAGCGCAGGCGGCGACATGCCAGCCTTATTTTTTCGTTAAAAATGAAAGACAGAACAGGCAATCTTCATCCTTGCGCGGGCTTCCAAAATGAATATTACAAATATGGAAACCTTCATGATAAAGACGGGCAAGATTATCGTATCCTTCACCAATATCTGCGCTTGGACCTGCAGCTTTTCCGGCATCAGCCCTGCCGGCAGGAGCTTCTGTCTCACTCCCGAGCTGTTCAAGTCTTCTGCGTAAATGTTCATTCTCAATCTGCAGTGAATGATTCTCTTCCATCATGTCAGCAAGATGATGCTTCAGTTCGCCAAGTTGCTGATATAACTGACCAATCTGCTGCTCCATATTGGATACTGAATCAAAGAACTCCTTCTTATCCACGAACTCCACCCCGTTACTCTGTGGCTTGAATTGACGCAATATCGTGATTCATAATTTCTTCAAGCGTATACTCAAGCGTGCGATCCTGCTCTTTCATTTCAATCTGCAGCACGCGCTCAAGCATATTCAGGCCGACCACTTTTCCTTTTCCTTCAGGCGTTTGTATAAACGCGCCAAGGTCAGGCATTTCTTCTTTTGCTGCTTCATATTCATCGTTCTCGTACTTCAGGCAGCACATCAAACGGCCGCAAAGTCCTGAAATTTTTGCCGGATTCAGAGACAGATTCTGATCCTTTGCCATCTTAATCGAAACCGGCTCAAAATCGCCAAGAAATGTTGAGCAGCACAGCATGCGTCCACATGGTCCGATACCGCCAAGCATTTTCGCTTCGTCACGCACGCCGATCTGACGCAGCTCAATTCTTGTTCTGAAAACAGATGCAAGGTCTTTGACAAGATTTCTGAAATCAACCCGTCCATCTGCTGTAAAATAAAAGATCACTTTATTGCGATCGAATGTATACTCAACGTCAACAAGCTTCATATCAAGGTCATGTTCACTGATTTTATCGGAGCACACCTGGTAAGCATGTGCTGCTTCTTCCTTATTTTCCTGAACTGAAAGACGGTCTTTCTGTTCTGCAATCCGGACGATTTTTTTCAGTGGGAGCACAACATCATTCTTGTCGACTTTCTTGACTTCAGTGACAACTTTACCATATTCGACACCGCGTACCGTTTCTACAATCACATATTCATCTATCTCAAGTGAAAGCTGGTTCGGGTCGAAATAATATATTTTGCCCGCTTTATTAAAACGGACGCCTACTACTTCATACAAGTGCAGATCCCCCCTGCAATTTAAGCATCAGCTGTTCCATTAGCAGCTGTGTATTCATATTTCTCTGAAGCTGTGTTTTCGCTTCCAGTATGACTGTCAGCTGGTGAGTAAGCTGATTCGCTGACGTCTGGAGCGCATCTGTACGAAATGTATCGAGCCAGTCCGGGTACGACAGGTGATCATGCTTGTCCGTTTGGATATATAGGAGATCCTTATATATAAGAAGAAACAAATCGAGTGATTGGTCAATTTGTGATTTCTCTTTAAAATGCGGAAGATAGTCACTTTGAATCCTGATCATGGCTTCAAAGGGATCATCCTTTAGCACTTCGTATAATTTTAACATGATTTTTCTGGCTTGTACAAACCACTCATCAT
This sequence comes from Jeotgalibacillus terrae, assembly GCF_016908195.1. Lineage (GTDB taxonomy): Bacteria > Bacillota > Bacilli > Bacillales > Jeotgalibacillaceae > Jeotgalibacillus > Jeotgalibacillus terrae. Next base: position 5,563 of record NZ_JAFBDK010000021.1, on the reverse strand, counting down.
GACTCATCTCAATTGCCTCGTCCACCTGGTTCGTTAATTTCGAAACAAGTGAGGCCATCGTCGGATGAACATCTTCTGAAATCAGCTTTTCTTTAAACAAAACAGGTGTCAACGGACGGAAAGACACGTGCTGACACCTGGAAAGTATAGTCGGGAGCATCTGATGGATTTGCTCAGTCAGCAGGATCGCTGTCGTGGATGGGTGAGGCTCTTCAAGAAACTTCAATAATGAGTTGGCTGCCTGAACGGTCATTTTGTCAGCGCCACTTACAATATAAGCTTTTCTTTTTGATTCCATCCCTGTTTTACTGAACTCCTCCTGCAAAAGCTTTACCTGTTCCTTCTTCACTGATTGCCCGTCAGGCTCAATCATATGAACGTCAGGATGGTTACCCTGATCAATCCTGGTGCACTGCTCACAGGTCATACAGGGCATGCCGTGATCAGGCTGCCTGCAAAAAAGTCCCTTTGCCAGAAATAGTGCCATCTCTTTTTTTCCTGTGCCGCGTCCGCCTTCGAACAGATACGCATGTGCCACACGATTTTTCTGAAGGCTCTGCTGCAGCATTTTCATTGCGACAGGCTGACGCGATGCCAGTTCCTGGTTCATGTCGGCCATGTTATCTCTCTTTTCTACGTATATATATTAATGAGCAGTCCTTTGATTTCGCCGATCTGATCTAGTACATCAACCGATTCCTTTTCCCCGTGCAGAACATTTTCAGTCAGTTCAGCAAGCTTCTCATCGATGGTCTCAACCAGTCTCAGCTTACGCCCCTCGCCGAATTCGTTCCAGGAGTGGGACTGCTTAAGATTCATTCCATATTCAACTGTCTCTTTCACAAATCGCTTTACAAGCATCTTGAATTTTGCGAGGTCCTTGAAGTTTCTTGATCTGCCCAGTCTGTCCCCGGCTGCAGTCACTTCTCCCATCAGCCTCGTCAATTGCTCTGTCTGCAGCTTCTGATCCTGCTTTTCAACAAGCTCCCCGAACTTCGCCTGCGTGCCTGTCAGAGGCTGTGGACTATTACCTGGCTGATTAACGCCTATGCGTAAATCCCGGTTAATTTTCATGATCCCACTCCGCTACTTTAAAATTGGTGAAACTGCTCAATCGGCAGTACAAATACCGTGGCTCCGCCAACTTCGACTTCGACAGGATAAGGAATGTAAGAATCCGCATTCCCGCCCATTGGTGAGACAGGGGCTACCATCTGTTCTCTTGACCGGCAGCTGTCATTAATGACTTCTAATACTTTATCAACGCGTGCATCCTCAGTACCAATCATAAATGTCGTATTACCCGACTTTAAAAATCCACCCGTACTGGCAAGCTTTGTTGCACGGAAATTGTTTTTCATTAAAGCAGTTGATAAACGGCTTGAATCCTGATCCTGCACAATTGCGACAACAAGTTTCATCCATTCCACCCTCTTCCTTTTAGAATCGTTCTGTCTTTATTATATCAACAATACGTCATTTTTACGAAAACATTACTGAAATCCTGATTTTTTGAACTGGTCTGTCAGGATACAGATTGAATCCTCAATGACCTTATCAAGCGTCTGGGCAGCATCAATACGCTGTATTCTTTCAGCAAAACGTGCCTGTACCAGCTGATACCCTTCATACACCTTTTCATGAAAAGCCATTCCTTCAAGATCCAGGCGGTTCACTTCACGGCCTGCATTCTGTTCAATCCGTTTCAGCCCTTCAGCAGGCGTAATATCAAAGTACAGTGTACAATCAGGCATCATCGATTCAATCGCAAACTGATTAATACTCCATACTTCATCAATGCCAAGCCCTCTGGCATGTCCCTGATAAGCAAGTGAACTGTCAATGAAGCGGTCGCACAGCACAATTCTTCCGGCTTCAAGTGCCGGTCTGACTTTTTCAGCCAAGTGCTGTCTGCGTGCTGCCGCATATAAAAGTGCCTCTGTCCGGCTGTCCATCTCTGTATGGGATGGATCAAGGATCACTTCCCTGATCTTTTCAGCAATTTTAATGCCACCCGGCTCGCGCGTCAGCATCACATCATAGCCAAGCACTTCCAGCTCTCTCTTTATTTCAACAGCAGCAGTCGTTTTTCCTGCTCCTTCAGGTCCTTCTAACGTAATAAAATATCCCTTACTCATGAACTTCCCCCCTCGACAATCATGATATTTCCTTCTATTAAATAAGCGCCACCCTGAAAACGTACGTGAGCAGCAATAAGTTCTTTAAGGTATGACAGTTTCTTTTGCGTTAACATCTCTCCTGCAATGATAATCGGAATCCCTGGTGGATACGGAATAATGGTCTCAGCCGCAATTTTTCCGGCAGCCAGATCAATCGATTCGACTGCAGCTGGAAGCTGATCTGTATTCTGAACAGATAATGTTGTGATCTCTTCAGTATATGAAGCAGAAAGGTCACGCTGTTCTGTCCATTCAGCTGTTTTAGCAATCTCACTCAGTGCTTCAATTACGCGATCCCACTCCGCCTGCTCGCCAACTTTTAAAAGCGGCAGTATCCACAGCACCTGCAGCGGATCAGCAAGTTCTGCAAAGATACCTCTCTTTTCACAGGCAGCCTGCACATCCGGTCCGCTCATGCCATCAATTCTGATGAGCAGCTTGAGCGGATCTTCGGGTTCGATCACTTTAAGACGCGGTATATCACGCAGCCTGGTGATCAGCTCAGTACGTTTTTTCTTAAAAAACGCAGCATCTTCATCCGAGTAAGTCGCAGCATAATGCCGCGCATCATCCAGTGATGCCATAATCGGATAAGACGGACTGCTCGACTGCAGCATACCAAGCAGCTGTTCAATCTTCAGATGGTCAACCTGTTTACTGCTAATATGTAAATAAGAACCCATTGTCAAAGCAGGCAGCGTCTTGTGGGCTGATTGCACCACGACGTCAGCTCCCACTGTCAAAGAAGACACAGGAAAACCTGGTAGTGAAAAATGTGCACCATGTGCTTCATCTACAAGTACTGTCAGGCCGAGAGACTTCGCCTGCTGAATGACAGCTTTTATCTGACCCGTATGACCATAATACGAGGGATATGTCAGCAGCACTGCTGTGGCATCAGGAAACGCATGCGCTGCTTTCTTAAGTAAACCAGGTGAAAGCCCTGAAGGTGTCATAGATTCAAGGTGCACGTCAGGTGTTAAAAAAACAGGTTTCACCCGCGCCAGACGGCATGCATGAATGACAGATTTGTGTGCATTACCTGCCACAATCAAATGACTGCCCGGCTCGCATAACCCCATCACCATCGCAAGATTACCGGTGGTCGAGCCATTCACCAGAAAATAGCTTTTAAAAGCCCCCGCGTGTGTGGCCAGCAGATCCTGTGCACTAGCAATTGGACCATCCGCCGCATGCAGGTCATCAAGTCCGGAGATCTCTGTCTGATCCCAAGCTCCGACATGACCTGCAACTTTACCCATTAATCCGTTTTTATGCCCGGGCACATGAAAAGACACCGGATGCTGCTTCATATGGTTTTCAAGCGCCTCAACAAGCGGCCTCTCCTTTTGATTCATAAACGTACTCCTTTAGTGAAATCATTTCTTTATTGTATCACGCCCAGACTTCTTATCTCATAAGCTCCTTCAAATTTTCAGGAATCATCACAACTTCTGTTTTCAAATCAACCGGTCTGTATGTATGATCTATGCACTCATTCCAATACGCCAGGTGCTTTTTGTCTATCCAATGTTCAGAATCCTGCACATCCAGACCGCCTTCTCCCTGTATGGAATACCAGTACAAATACTCTTTACCATTCAAATGCTCTCTAAATATGGTTTCGACATACATTTTTTCATTTTCCAGCGTGATTAACACATCTTTTATATTCATCTTTAAAAAAGTAAGCCATTCATCTACACGTTCTGATTTCCCATCCTTAACCTTAAACCTGGTACACTCTATATTCATTATCCTATCTCCCTGTTTAGTTAAAATTTTGGCTATGGGTGAGACCCCGCAGCGCGAGGAGGCTCATCGCACGCCCTGCAGCGGAAATTAACAGTCACCCTTAACAGAGCCAAAATTTTTATCATTTACAAATAAAAAAAGCCTGCACGTTCAGCAGGCTCTTAGTCTTTTAACAAATGAATCCACCTATCATATCCATGATCTTCAGGCTTCAGCTGAATCAATGACTGTTCACACCAGACACAGATAAATTTTGAAGACAGGCGGATTGCCCGGTTATATCGCCTTCCGCAAGCACGGCAATGTCTCATATTATTTCCTCCACTTCGCAGCATGTCATACCATTCAGTATGGCCACTGCGGATAAAAAGTAATCTCTCTATCCTATTCTTTTTATCCTCAAACGTGAAGGAAACTCATCAACAAACTTCTCATATGCTGCTATGGCTATTCGTTATTATCCTTTTACCCAGTAAGCTGAGCCATCCTGGTTCCTGTCCATAAAACCATATTCGATAAAATAACGGCGAATCGTCACAAAGTCAGCATATACCTGCTTAATCACTTCATTTACTTCTTTTTCCGTATACTGCTGTCCAGCGTCAAATTTTTTCAGTAAATACTGAAGCACTACAATCTTCTTCTTTTCCTTACTTGGAAACTGACTCAACGTTCCATCTTCTTTAAAATAAGTTCTTAACACCTTTTCCTGCTCTTCAGTCGTAATCGCATAACGTTCATCCACCATCGTCGCCCCCCTGTGTATCTGAACCAGACTCTCCGGCCCCGCATCCTCTTTTAACAACTGCATTAACGCTAAAAACACTCTCGCCTGCTTTTCCTTCTCTTTAAATTTAAACCGGTGATTTCGAATCGTCGAAGGACTTCCACCAATCTGCTTCGCCGCCTCCTTATCAGAAACCCCCTGCATAAAATAAGACAGCAACTCCTTCTGATGATCAGACAAACCCGTATACTTCTTATCCATATTCATCAAATAAACAAACATTGACTCATGTTCTGCTCTCACATGCATCTCAGCCGCCCTGTAAGCTTCAAAAAACCGCTTATCGACCTGAAACACTTCTCCCTCCATAAAGCTCTCACCACATACTAAACAGTGATAAGCTCCATCCAAAAACTTCACCCCATGCGCAAGCTCCTCAACAGAAGCCTCCCAAAACAAATCACTCAAAACAAACACTTCCTTTAAAAGTTTATCAATTAATAAACATATTATATTAATGTTTATTAAAAAGCAAACGGTTTTTGATTAGGTTTACGTTTCTGTGTGAATATCATGAGTGAGGGATCGTTCGGTTATATAGTGGTTTCAGCTAAGGGTTTTATCCCTTCTCTTCCTTTAATGTCCTTAGCATTCTGGCTCTTTGCCCTGAATGCACTCAGGTCACTGGCCGTCCGCACTGAATGCACTTGAGATTCTAGCCTTTTGCCCTTCTTGCCTTCAGTTCACTGGCCTTTTTCCTTCCAAACGCACAAAAAAAGCCTTCCCCCTAAAGGAAAGACTTTTTCAAAGTGCCTAGCGACGTCCTACTCTCACAGGGGGAAACCCCCAACTACCATCGGCGCTGAAGAGCTTAACTTCCGTGTTCGGCATGGGAACGGGT
>NZ_JAFBDK010000020.1 GCF_016908195.1 Jeotgalibacillus terrae | reverse complement strand
GCATTAGAGAAAAGCCGTCCCGGAAGGGTACGGCTTTTCTGTTGCCTCAAATATGACCATGAAAGTAATCAACGTGTGAATGCTTTGACGCTTACGAACACTGCGTGAAATGTCCGGAACAACTCTTCCACCACCATATTTTTTAAACTTTCAGACAACTTTTACGTGCTCAATCTCTTCTATTATGAGATACTAATATGTATAAAAGGGGAACTTAGTCCTATTTCACACAAAGGGTGTGATTTGATGAGAGAACTGTTGATTTATATGGCATTATATCTGCTTCCTGCTGCGATGATGTTTTATATGGCAGTAGACGTTCTGATGAGAAATCACAGAAGGACTGAGCATTTATTGCTGAGCGCTTATATTGCATGTTACGGCATTCTTTTTACGACAGAATTCGTGCGCCAGCAGGTCGATGTTTCCTATAGCCCGATTTTAATTACGTATGTATTCGGAAATGCAGGATTACTGATTCTTTGTTTATCCATTCATTTTATTATTAAAATTACAGGTGTGAATAAAAAAATACCGTCTTTTCTCTATCCATGGATTTTCTACCTGCCCGCTATCCCCATTCCCCTGACACTGATTTTTCAAGTGAATTTTACAAATAGTACAGTATTTGAACGTGAAGACCTTTTTATTTATCCCGAATTCAATGCTGCTTATATTGGTACGATGGCGGGCGGACTGACGCTCTCATTCGTGATTATCTGGATGCTTCATCAGCTTGGAAAAAAAGCTGTGGCTCCTCAGCAAAAGAAGATTATCAGTTTACTCATTGTTGTGGCCATTCTTGTTCAGATCTGGAATTTTGTTTTTGGATTCTTTGAATTCAGAGGGATCATGCCGCCCTATCCTTACATTTACGGCGGGCTGATCTGGATAGGCGCACTCGCTTACGGCATGAGAAAGTTTGATTTTCTCGCTTCTTATCATAAACGGTTTTCAACGCTTCACGAGATTAATCCGTCACCGATTCTACTCATTGATCATAGCGGTATGATTGAAAGTGCCAATCCGGCAGCTTTATCATTTATTGGTGTTAAAAATCTGAAGGGGAAACAGTTTACTGATTATATTTCAGAAGACCGCAAAGATGGTGCGCTGGAAAGGTTTCAGTATATGTTTGACCGCGGGGAACGGATCAGTCAGTATGAATCGCGGATCACAACAGAAAACGGAGAGAAGAAATATATCCTGATTGATGGTGATTTTGTATTCGTTGAGCATAACCTTTATATTCTCTGCATTTTGAGGGATGTTCAAATGTATAAGGAAGCGGAGGAGACGATTCGTTTTCTTGCTTACCATGATGCGCTGACCAAGCTGCCGAACCGCAGGGCCTTTTATGAAGAAGCGACTTCCGTGTTAAAAGGCGCTCAGACGACTGCGCTGCTGATTCTTGATCTTGATGATTTTAAAGCAGTCAATGACACATTCGGACATCAGACGGGAGATGAATATCTGAAGCATGTTGGAGAATTACTGAAGGATGCCATCGGAGACAGTGGACTTGCTGCAAGGGTGGGCGGGGATGAATTTTTTGCCTATGTGCAGTGTGAAAGTGAGACTGAACTAAAAAAATTGGTTTCAAAACTCATGAGACAGTTTGAGAAAAATCCGTACTGGGCCCAAAATACGCCCCTTGAGATCAAATTCAGTCTTGGCATCAGCTGTTATCCGCACCATGGTACAAAGCTTGAAACCCTGATTCATAAAGCAGATCAGGCTATGTATAAGATTAAAAAGAACGGTAAAAATGATTTTTATATATGGAACAAAGAGCTCGAGACCTCAAACAGCTCACGTTAAAAGCCATTTCCTGGTGCAGAAATGGCTTTTTTTAGTTAAGCAAGATGCCTTCCACTTTTCTTTGTCCAGTTCCAGCAGGCAGGTCCTCGAGTCATAAGCCACAATGAGAAAATGGGGAAGGTCGCCCATTTCTCTCATTGCGTCTTATGCTTGTCGGACCTAAACGCCTGCTTACACTTTTCTATTTGTCCACTGTGGATAGATTTTGTCGGTTCTGGTCTGTTTTTGAAATGAGTTATTCGACCATTATAAACAGTTTATCCACAAAAGTTATACACATATCCACAATTAATATCCACATTTCGTATGAGATCATTTGTTCTCCACAATATATATGGCTGTTTCATCGCAGTATTCACACTTTGTGGACAACTCACTTGTGTTATCCACTGTCTTTAGATCAGGAAGTTTTTCAGTTTCGTCTACGATCACATCAAGACCTAATTCGACATGTTCTTTACAACATAGAATGCGCATATGAGTCACCACCTTTTTGATTGATTGTACCACGAATATATTTTACACAAAAAAATAGCAGGAGCGTGGAGGGCTCCTGCGAAAAAATAGGCTTAAGAAATAGAGTTTTGTATAGTTTGTGTGGACTTGAATCTATGTGAACTCCTTTTGGGAGGAGATTATTTTCGATTCAGAATTGAGGAGCCGTAAAGCTCCTCAATGTTTTATAGTTGAGAGTCATCTGTTAATGTCAATGTCAATTCAACCATTTCACCATTACGGTATACTTTCACCTGCATGTCATCGCCTACGCTCTTTTCAGTGTAAAGGTGCTGACGAAGTTCCATGCTGTTGTTAATTTTCTCACCGTCCATTTCGACGATTACGTCCATGTCTTCAAGACCTGCGTTTGCTGCTGCCGAATTTGGTACAACGCGTTCGACTACAACGCCTGTTGTCACTTCTTCAGGCAGTTTAAGCTGCTCTTTCTGATAGACAGCAGGTACATTTGCAAGATCAAAGAGTGTGATACCCATTGTCGGACGGTCTACTTCACCTGTTGTTTCAAGGTCTTCAATGATCGGCTGTGCCATATCGATTGGAATCGCAAGACCGATACCTTCTACTGAAGACTGTGCAATTTTCATCGAGTTAATTCCAACGAGCTGTCCTTCGATATTGACTAGCGCACCACCTGAGTTACCAGGGTTAATCGCTGCGTCTGTCTGAATGACCTCTGCCTGCCAGTCAACCTGTCCATCTTTGTTAATATCTACTGGAATTGTTCGTTCAACGCCTGATACAACACCAGTTGTAACAGAACCTGAGAACTGAAGGCCAAGCGGGTTACCGATTGCAATGACCGGCTCACCCGGCTTTAGTGCCTGTGAATCACCGAATTCAGCAACTGTCTCTACATTTTCACTGCTGATCTGAAGTACTGCAAGGTCTGTCCACTGGTCGCCGCCAAGGACCGCTGCTTCTTCTTTTGTACCATCAGCAAGTGTCACTTCAACCTGATCACTGCCTTCAATCACATGATTGTTCGTCACGATAAATGCACTGTCGCCCTCTTTTTTATAAATGACGCCAGAGCCTGTTCCAGCTTCCTGTGCTTCACTTTGCTGACCAAACATTGAACCGCCGGCCTGAAGATTTGTTACCCCAACAACGGCATCTCCTGCTTTTTCAACTGCCGCTGTAACATCAGAGGATACATCATATGACACTGCCTCAGTTTGTGCTGTTGATTCGCCGGCTGTATCTGAATTCGTGACCGTTGTACTGCCGTCGCGGTCAAACATTGGAAAAGCCAGTGCGACAATCAGCGCTCCTATAATGACGCCGACAAAGCTTGAAAAGAAGTAACCTGCTTTACTGCCGCCTTTTTTTGCAGGTCTTTCTGTATTTGTATGATCATCGTAATAACCCATTGATTTATCATCCTTTCGTTAACTTGTTCTTGCTATGATTCACAGTATAGGGAGCGAAGATGAAAATCAGATGAAAAAATGCTTAATGTTTAAAAAAAATTTTCATCAATGTGCTGAACTTCATTTTCAGCTTACGGTTAAAATTTTTCACTAAGGGGAAAAGACTAGTATTGACTGTACGATAGGAGGCTTTGAGATGAGAAGTGAAGAAGTGTATGAAAAATTGAAGCAATGGGTTGAAGATAACCGCTCACATACAATGCTTGGAGCGCCCGCTCAATACATACCGGCGCTTGCCAACCAGGACCGCGACCAGCTCGGCATCTGTATCATGGATATTGACGGAGATACGTATAAAGCCGGGGAAAGTGATGTAACATTCACGCTGCAGAGTATTTCCAAAATCATCAGTTTTGTGGCGCTATGTCATTTTAAAGGCCTGGATTTTGTACTTGATAAAGTGGATGTGGAACCAACTGGAGAATCATTTAACTCTATCATTCCATTTGAAATACACCGTCCCGGAAAACCGTTTAATCCGCTGATTAATGCCGGCGCGATTACGGTTGCGTCCATGCTGCCTGGAGATACAGTGTCAGAGAAATATGAGCGTTTTATACTGTTTGTAGAAGGAATGATCGGTCATTCGCTGGAGCTTGATCAGGAAGTATACGAATCAGAATGGAAAACCGCCCACCGGAACCGGGCACTTGCGTATTACCTGAAAGAATCCAACCTGCTTGATCTGGATGTAGAAGAAGCGCTCGACATTTATATCCGGCTTTGTGCGATCTGTATCAGTCTGGAAGATCTCGCTAAAATCGGACTCGTCATCGCCCATGACGGCTATGACCCGATAGAGGAACGCCAGATTTTCAGCCATGACGTAGCCCGTATCGCAAAAGTACTGATGGTCACATGCGGCATGTATAATTCTTCAGGAAAATTCGCTGCACATGTCGGAATCCCGGCGAAAAGCGGCGTGTCAGGCGGCATCCTGGCATCCGTCCCGCCAAAGTGGCACTCACCTGAAAAAGCATTCCGAAAAGGCTGCGGCATCGCCGTCTTCAGCCCAGCTATCGACGCCAACGGCAACAGCGCAGCAGGTACCATGCTGCTGAGACAGATTTCAGAGGAATGGGATTTTAGTATATTTTAAGAAGAAAATTGGAAGCAGGCGTTTAGGTCCGACAAGCATAAGACGCGGAACTAAACAGAAACTTAACTGCCAGCTGGGGCTGGCAGTTTTTTTACGGTTTTCTTATAGGTCAAATTACACAATGCATCGAAGTTTGCTCAAATAGTGACGAACCAGCCGGGTTTTGTGTTGAACATTCACACTCTTGTAGCGAACACCAGATGTTTTACGCCGAACATCATCCAACATCCCACGAACCGCAGCCATACAAAACAAAAAACCGCCCACAGGCGGTTTTTCACACTTACAAATCCTCCATCATATCAACCATCATATCCCGATCCATCGGTCCCATCAGCTTACGCTGGATAATTCCTTCTTCATCAATCAGATACGTGGTCGGAATGGTATATGCCTGAAACTCTTCTCCTAAAAGGCCTGTTTCATCAAGCAGAATCGGGAAAGTCAGTCCATAATCATCAGTAAAAGACTGAATTTTATCCATCCCGTTATCTTTACTTGTCAGGTTCACAGCAAGAATCTCAACGTTTTGCTCTTGTGCTTCATTTTCATAGTACTCCTGCATGTGTGGCATTTCAGCCATACATGGCGGACACCAGGTTGCCCAGAAGTTCAGAATGATTTTTTTGCCGTGATAGTCCTGCAGATTAACAGGTTCTCCATCAAGCGTTGTTGTTTCATAAGCGGGCAGCGGGTTTCCCTCTTTGACATCACCTGATGATTCCACAGGTGCTGCACTATCATTATCAGCAGGCTGAACTGCGTATTCCTGCTGAAGGGCTTCGAGCTCACGTCTTTCCTTTTGATCATTGATCACATTTATAATTAAGATTGCGACGAGTATACCTACTAATCCCAGGGCTAAAAACCTTTTCATCATCGGGAAGTCCTCCTTATTGTTAAGAGCCGGACTGCTGCACTGATCAGCCAGCTGTAGATGAGTCCTGTTGTGAGTAAGTCTCCATTCAGCGATACGGCGAGCCATTGAAGCGCGAGGATAACGAGTAATGTCAGCCATGGTGCTTCCTGTAAAAGACGGCTGCGTGCCGGCCAGATCAATATTAGTAAGACCAGAAACAGTACGGCCAGCATTGCGTCTGTAATTGAAGTTGCCGTCAGGATGAGCTTTGACGTTTCAGTGACAGTACATACAACGAGCCACGCCGGCAGCCAGTACTGAATAATCTCAGGCATTTTCCGGCTGTAGTAGATCATCTGCATCAAAACAGCTGTCACTGCAAGCAGCAGACCCATTTCGCCTCCATTGTAATACAGAATCGACATCGGTGCTTTTAAAATATAGTCAAAGTAAAAGAAAATACTTGAGAATTTCCATACGAGTACAAATGTATAAAACAGGTTCGATACCTTTGAAGCCAGCGCTTTGTCTGACTGATAGATACGGAACCAGGCAATTGCAAATGAGACTAGAAGCGCAATTTGTGTAGATGAAATAATGAGCGCGCGGATATTATACCATTCGATCAGATACCCCTCCCTCTATTTTCTCTTTCTATCAGTCTACTTGATTTATATGAAAAAAGAAGGGAATTTGCCCGATGTCACAAAGGTTTTGGAAATCCGGTATGGAGCGTGACCGATTAACATCTTGTCGTTCTGATGTAGGTATATTTACATTTTTCTATGAAACATCATGATATTTCTACGAACAAAGGCTGTTCTTCTCTGAACGGCCGCATGCATTCTTCGAACAAAACACTTTTTTCTCCGAACCAAGGTCTCTATTCCACGAACACTCCACACCCCAATCCCCAAAAAAAGCACCACCCTCAGGCAGTGCTACACAATTTTATACAGATCTGTCGGCGTTTTCGCATCTGTATCATACAGATCGAATGTCTCGCCAACTTTCAGCCCGCAGCCCTCAAGCGTCTGCGTGACGCTCATACGGGCCAGATCCTTCATATTGTTATCTTTTGATAAGTGAGATAGATAGATTCGCTTCGTGTTATCTGTCAGCACTTCGCTCATGGCAATCGCTGCGTCTTCATTGGAGACGTGGCCGACATCACTCAGGATACGGCGTTTAATGCTCCATGGATAGCGCCCCATACGCAGCATACCGACGTCATGATTGCTTTCGAATACGTAAGCATCAGCACCTTTAATGATGCCTTTCATGCGGTCGCTGACATACCCTGTGTCTGTCATCACGACAATCTTTTTACCGTTCTCGTGAAAGACATAGAACATTGGCTCTGCTGCGTCATGTGACACGCCAAATGATTCGATATCAAGCCCGCCGAATGACTGGACCGTTTCCATTGGAAAGACAAACTTCTGGTCCGTTTGGACATTTCCAATGAGGGGTTCCATCGCATGCCACGTTTTTTCATTTGCATACACTGGAAGATTGTAGCGGCGCGCCAGAATACCGAGTCCTTTGATATGGTCGCTGTGTTCATGTGTGACCAGAATGCCGCTCAAATCTTTCATTGAGCGGTCAATCTGGCTGAATAACCCTTCCATCTGCTTGCCGCTTAATCCGGCATCCACCAAAAAGGAATGGTGCTCGTTTTCTATAAAAATTGCATTTCCTGTACTGCCGCTTGCCAGCACACTCATATGCATCGTCATATTGCTTCACTCCGCAGTTTCGTCGTTTTCTTCAAGCTGATCAAAGTCCAGATCCACCTGTGACATATCGAAAATACTGCCATCTACAGCATTCATGTACAAATCATACTCGTCGCCGCTTTCATTTTCAATCGTCATTTTCCAGGTAGGTGTCAGCACCTGGGTTGTTGCCTGATCAGATTCTCCAGCTGTCACCTGGACAAATGGCGGGTAATATCCAAGTTCAAGGTCTACAGCTGTTGAGTTCGGCTGAATCAGGTTACGGTCATAAAAGGTTTCAAGGACTAACCTTGGTTCTCTGAGCTGCTGTTCTTCTGTAAATTCCTCTAAAGAAGTCAGATAGGTCTGCTCATAAGACACGGCTTCATTATCTTCATTCAGCTGAACGGCGATCTGGGCGTTCAGATTATAATAAAGCGTTAAATCTTCGTACGTCTGGAAATAGATCAGCTGATTGTCTTCCTCGTCATAATCCCAAAATGTATATTCCTCGCCGTAGAGCACGAAATCTTCTAACAGCTCGTTCAGTTCTTCCGGATCTTCGGGATCATCTATGGCTACCGGCTCAGCAAGAACTGAGTCAAGAATCTGCCCTTCACGGATGATCGCACTTTGTCCTTCCAGCTCCTGAACATCTGAATTCACAAAACGGTAGGATTCTGCATTCAGATAAGGACGGCTGTCTGCCACATCCGGAAGTTCTCCTAAGGTGACATTTTCATCTGCAAGTCTCTCCGTCGTTGAAAGATCACCGATTGTTTCAAGCTGGCTGTCTTCATACTTTTGAACAAACAGGATAAACAGGAAGATATCCAGGATCAGAAAGACAACGATAAAAATAGTTTTCGTTTTACTCCAATCCAACCGGATCCCCTCCTCCTATCACTGGTACTCTTGCCCAGCTGCCATTGTATTTATAGTACCAGACCGGATCAAACGTATACGTGTTATTGTTTGAATCCTTTGTCATATAGTAACCGATTCTCACATCTTCCAGATTCTCAGGCTCATAATCTTCTATTTTTTCAATTGCTTCGATTGCGTCATAGCCGGAGCCGAGCGGAACGGAATCATAATCTTCAGGCAGCGGAAACTGTTCTGTCAGAAGCGAGCGGGTATACCGGTGAATTCTTGTTTCTCCCCACTTCTGATAGATTTCGGCTGCACCTTTGTCATTGAATACAGGCATGCCTGCCACATGCATCCGAAACGTTACTTCCTGCTCCATTCCATCCAGGTCATATAAATGATAGTCATCAACCCAGCCCTCGTGCTCGTTGACAAACCTTCTGCTTTTCTGGAACAGCTCACCCGGACGGCCGACTGTCGACAGCTCTGCGGATGGGTTCACATAACTGAGTGTGTTATGATTTCTGTAAACCTCCATCAGGTTCGATTGATCAGTATACTGATCACGTGAGGCACCCAACTGGTTCATCGTCACAGCATCCGGATCCTGAAATAACGCTCTTCTGAACAAATTCACATCAAGGACGCTCATTTTGTATTGTAACTGCAGATATTCTCTCCGCTCTACAGGGAGATAGATTGTCCGGTCACCTGCTTCATGGGCAAAATACGGTGAATAAGTCGCTGCTGCATTTGACACAATGGCGTTATTTAATTCCTCGAGATGAGTGGCATCTACACGGGCCTCGTATACCACGCGATTATCGTAATTGACAAAATAAAGTGTAAACGGTGTATCATCTTCCCCTGATACATCAATGACGACGCGGTCAAATGTATCCTCAGGAAGTGTGCTGTTCTCAAACGTTACAATATCACGGTAAGCACCAAATGGTATCTCTGTCGGATACAGCACTTCGATCCGGTTCGGACCATGGACGATCTCCTTAAACTCCTCTTCATTAAACGAAGCGTTCTGCTGAACATTATAAATGTTCCACTCATCCATCTGCCCTGTCAGCACGGCAATATTATCCTCATCCGTCGTTCCACTGACAGCTACTTCCCCGTGCACAAGAAAGCGTGATGGCTGGATTAGCTCATCCGCACTGCGCTCACTGGCAATCGATACATTCTCAACAGTCGTTTCTGATTCGTCATAGGGGTCATCTGCCGGCTGATAAGACCACACATTCCAGGTCAACAGAAGACTTAACACAACAAGCAGTGACAGCAGAATCGACTTTAATAATTCCATTCTTTTCATGCCCACTCATCCTCACTTTCCGGGTCATAAGGGAGTGTGAAGAAAATCTTTGTACCTCTGTTTTCCACACTTGAAGCCCAGATTTGACCGCCGTGAGCAGTGATCATTTCCTTTGCGATGGCAAGTCCGAGACCTGTCCCGCCCAGCTGTCTTGTTCTGGCTTTGTCCACCCGGTAAAAACGTTCAAAAATATTTTTCAGGTTTTCACGCGGAATCCCAACACCCTGGTCTGACACGCTGACAACCATTTCTTTTTCGCGTTCCTTCAATTCCACCTTAAAGCCGATCTGGCCGCCTTCCGGTGAATACTTCAGCGCATTTGAAATAATATTATCAAGCACCTGTGTCATCTTATCCGTATCAATCTCTACATACACAGGTTCTTTTGGAAGCTTCACTTTAAATGAAACATCCTGCGAGCGGCCCATATCAAAACGGTCAATGATCCGCTGATAGAATGCAATAAAGTTCACCCATTCCTTATTCAGACGATAATCACGGCTATCCATCTTAGACAGCTGCAGTAAATCATTCACGAGGCGGATCATCCGCTCCGTTTCCGTCTGTGTAGTATGAAGGAACTGCGGTGCAATCTCCTGATCCTGCCACGCTCCTTCAGCCAGCGCTTCAAGGTAACTGCGCATCGTTGTCAGCGGCGTACGGAGTTCGTGGGATACATTCGCTACAAATTCGCGGCGCTCCGCATCAATTTTTTCCTGCTCAGTAATATCATGCAGCACAGCAATCAACCCGCTCACAAAGCCGGTTTCTTTCTGGATCGCTGAGAAATTGGCGCGCAGAATATAAGGCTTTGCCTGTGTACCGAAATTTAAAATTAATGAATCACTCTGGCTTGAAAGATCATCAAAAGAGTACTCATCTTCAATGCCCAGCAGTTCAGGCAGTGACATCGAGAGTACTGTTTCACGTGAAACATTCAGCATAGCAGCAGCAGGATCATTGATCAGAATGACGCGCCCTCTCCGGTCAGTCGCAATCACCCCGTCTGTCATATAGCTGAGTACACTTGAAAGTTTGCGTTTTTCAGCTTCAGTCGTAACCCGTGCTTCCTGAAGCCTTTTAGTCAAGTTATTAAATGTGATCGCGAGCTGACCGATCTCATCATGCCCGTACACTTTTACCTTCCTCGAGAAATTTCCTTTTGCCATATCCACTGCATGACTTCTCATATCAGCAATCGGCCTGGTGATGGTTTGAGCGAGCAGCACACCGAGAATAGCTGTAATGACGAGTGAAATCGCTGTCCCTCCGGCAAGAATGCCATTGATTTCATCCATCTGCGAGTACACATTTTCTATACGTGACTCTACGTGGATCGCCCCGATCACATCGCTTCCGCTGACAAGCGGCATCGCAAGCACCCACATCCGGTCGCCGCTTTCACGGTCCACATACGTTTCATTCAGGTTATCCGGAGGCGGCGCGCCTTCTATAAACATCCGCTGAAGCAGCTCATTATTCATCCGCTGGCCGACAACAGTCGCGTTGTTATCATCTGACGTACCAAGCACCCGGTTTCTTGCGTCGATAATCCGTACTTCCTCGATATCTTCAGAATTAAGTCCACCCAGTAATACTTGGATGGACTGTTGTAAGGAAGGTTCATCATCTGACCGCTCGCCTGAGAGATCAGTTTCGATTTCTCGTGTAATACTGTACTCAAGCGGACTCATACGGTCTTCAATCGACGATTTGAAGTTTTCGAGAAGCGTTTGTTCTAACTCGCGCACGAAATAAACGCCGATAATCTGCATCGCTAATGCAATTAAGAGTACGTATATCAGCACAAACTTTAAATGTATAGACTGAAAGAAATTAACCTTCCTCATTCAGTTCTACTCCTGATCCGGATTTCTCAGGTAATACCCGACGCCGCGGCGCGTCACAATCCATAATGGATGGCTCGGATTGTCTTCAATCTTCTCACGCAGACGACGAACCGTTACGTCAACCGTACGCACATCACCGTAGTAGTCATAGCCCCATACAGTCTGAAGCAGATGCTCACGCGTCATCACCTGTCCGATATGTTTTGATAAATAATGAAGCAGCTCAAATTCACGGTGTGTCAGTTCAATCGTGTCACCGCGTTTTGTTACCATGTAAGCGTCCGGATGAATCGTTAGAACACCTACTGTGATTTCATTCGTCAGGTTTTCTTCCTCAACCTGTCCTTTCAGTGCCTGGTGACGTCGCATATTCGCTTTTACACGTGCAACCAGTTCACGCGTACTGAACGGCTTTGTCACATAATCATCTGCGCCAAGCTCAAGTCCAAGCACCTTATCGATCTCAGAGTCCTTTGCTGTCAGCATAATGATCGGCATTTCATAGTTTTTCCGCACTTCACGGCATACTTCCATCCCGTCTCTGCCCGGAAGCATAATATCGAGAAGGATCAGGTCAGGCTTTACTTCTTCAACCTTTTCAAGCGCTTCATCACCATCATAAGCACAGTGAACCTCATAGCCTTCCTTTTTCAAATTAAACTGGAGTATATCTGCAATTGGCTTTTCATCATCAACAACTAATATTTTCTTATCCATATCATGATTCTCCTTTTAATTCGTCATCATAGAGCAATCGTATTTCTTATAGTAAATGTATCACGTTAACAGTGATAATTCACTCTTTACCCTATTTTAACAACTGATTTCCCGGGAAATAGTTTGCTCTTGTGTCATATCACTGCCCCTTTCCCGGAGGAGCACATATCATACCTCTTCTATTTTAATACACAAAACTGCTGCCAGTGTCCAGTTTTTCATTTAAAACCGTACCGGCAGCAGTATAGCTATCTAATAATTCACATAATCCATCGGGTTTTTCAGGTCACCATTTACATATACTTCAAAATGGAGATGAATCCCTGTTGAAAATCCTGTTGTTCCCATCAGACCGAGTGTTTCACCCTGACCAACAACCTGTCCGGGTTGAACATGGATCTCACTCAGATGAGCATAGATCGTGCGCATCCCATTATTATGGTCAACAACAACCTTATTTCCATAGTCACCCTCGAATCCAGCTGATACAACCACACCATTGTCGACATTACTGATTGTCAGACTGTCCGGGCTCGCGATATCAATTCCTTTATGATGATCGCCCCAGCGCGGTCCCTGATGGCTGGAGATATATCCTCCATCAGCAGGCCAGATCAGTGAACCCGTTCCCTTAGAAGGAATTTCCTTCGTCCCTTCTAAGACGATATGATTTTTCGCTTCTTTCGTGATTTCTTCATTTTCATTCGACTTGGCTGTCTGCTTTCCATTTACTTCCGTTGTAAACTGCGTATAGACTTTTTCGCCTTTTGCGCCTTCCTGCTCAGTACGTGTTTCCCCTTTCAGGATCTCATTGTCTTCTTTTACAACCTTTTCGAAGTCAATGTCTTCCTGAATACGTGATTCACGTGTTACCTGGACTTCAGCACCGGGAACTGTTTCTTCTACTTTTACAAATGCACCTTCAGACAGTACTTCTGCTTCCGGGTTTAATTCATCGAAAGTTTCTTCCGTCATTCCATACAGCTTCATGATGTCTTCTTTTGTTTCACCTTCTGCGATTTCATGATCAGAAGAGATGACAGTACCTGCTGAAAGCTTTTCTGCAGCTTCTTCAGGTGTTGAAATGGCTGCCGGTTCCACCTCAGTTTCAGCCTGGTCGCCTATTCCCTTTATGTCAATTGCAGTGATGCGGCTATCACCCGCTTCAAGCGCCTTCGAAAGATCTTCCTTTTCAAAACGCGCCAGTTCTTCTTCTGTAACGGCTGTCAGCTTCAGCTGTCTGATTGTTTCTTTTGCAGCGTCTTCATTTTCGACGTAAGCAACGACTTGATCACCGAGTGTTACTTCATAGGCATCTGTCACAAACTCAGCTGCTTTTTTTGCTTCACCCATCAGATTACGGTCTTCCGGCTGCGGATTAAATACCTGCTCGGGAATTAATGTCAGGTTATGAGTGACATCGCCTGAAGCTTCTTTTTCAAGCTCTTCTTCTTTTTTCTCAGCCCATGCAGTCAGGTCGTCAGGGTCGGTTACAACTCCGATATACGTATCACCGGCATACACGTGATGCACGACGGTTAATCCACGTGACTCAGCTGCTGCTTCACTGTCAAATCCCCATAGGGCTGATGACAGTATAATGCCTGCAGCAAATATTTTAAGGCTTTTGCCTGGTTGTCTATATGAATGGTTTATTTTCTGTTCGTTATTATTCATTGTGTTATCCTCCAGCAAGTAAGGTTGAATCAGCACACGTTAAAAATGCGCCATCCAAATGTACCATATGGAAGTAGTCATACAAGCCTTGTTTCCTAACTGTAAAAAACGACATCCTGCTATATTTCACCCATTTCTATCCAACTACCTGATCTGAAAGGGCAGAGAGAGGATCAAAGAGTGACAATTTTTTGACTGTAATACTTTTGTTATGAAATTGAGATGTTTAACAGAAGGGTAAAAGGGTTATATAAAATGTTTTGGGGAATTTGAGAGAATAAAAAAAATACGCCGCGATTGCAGCGTATCTTATGGCTTTGGACGGAATCGAACCGCCGACACATGGATTTTCAGTCCATTGCTCTACCAACTGAGCTACAAAGCCGTGAATGGCGGTCCCGACCGGGATCGAACCGGCGATCTCCTGCGTGACAGGCAGGCATGTTAACCGCTACACCACGGGACCAGATATTGTTACGATGGTATGTATAATGGTGACCCGTACGGGATTCGAACCCGTGTTACCGCCGTGAAAGGGCGGTGTCTTAACCACTTGACCAACGGGCCATCGTTTGTGCGCTGCCTTAGCAACGAATCTAACTATACCATAATCTTTTAAAACCTGACAATCTTTTTTTAAAAAGTTTTTCGGGTTTTTTTCATATTGATGATTTCACCTGATTAATGATATGCCCAGGCCTCAAAAAGCGGTAAAATCTAGATAATAGAAACTTCTGATGAAGCAGAACGTATTCATTAAAAAGGAGGGATATATTGTGCAGATATTTTTTAGGCTCTGGAAACAGCTTTCTGAGATGGATTTCCGTGTAATTTCAATTTTATCGGCTTTTATTATATTATTTGGTACTTTTTCAGTCCATCTGCTTGAGCCTGATACATTTCCAACACTGTTTGACAGCTTTTGGTGGACCATGACTACACTGACCACTGTAGGATATGGAGATTTCTTTCCAGTCTCTATTGCAGGCAGACTCGTCGGGATTTTCTTATTTATCTTCGGGATTGGTCTGATTGGGGTATTAATCGGAAAAATAGTAGAGGCGGCAAGTACATACCAGCGTTTAAAAAAGGAGGGGCGTCTAGTGTATAAAAAGAGTGGGCACTATGTGTATATTGGTTGGTCAAAAAAGACTGAGCAGGCAATCAAAGAAGTGCTGTATCATAATAATGGTGCTGAGATTGTTCTAGTGGAGGATATGCAGGAAACACCTTTTTCTGAGGATAAGGTACATTTTATCAGTGGAGATCCTACAGAAGAACGTATTTTACATAAAGCAAATATTACTGAAGCAAAAAGAGTAGCCATTTTTTCAGATCCTGATATAGAGGATACAGTGCTAAGAGACGGGAAAAGTCTTCTGATTGCCTCTGCTGTTGAAGCAATGTCTGTCACTCATGAGGTTGATATTCAGACGATTGTTGAAATTTGTGAAGAACGTCATATCTCGAAGTTCAACCATATTCGCGTTGATGACTTTATTTTATCCGATGATTCGGTATCACTGCTGATGGCGAAAGCAACGCTGCAGCCCGGTACGACCACTATTTTCAGGCAGCTTCTCAGCAAACGTTTCGGTAACAATATCTATGTGTTTAAAGCGAAAGACACATGGAAAACTTATCGTGATGCCTCACAAAAACTGCTGGATGATGGTGCCGTACTCATTGCAGTAAATGAAGATATGGATTTCAATGAAGCGATTAAAAAGCCGCTGAAAAAAGGCGATAATTTGTATATTATTTGCGATGAGAAAACGTATAAAAGATTAAATGTTTTATATGAAACAGTTGAGTAACCCGCATTTGCGGGTTTTTTCATGTATAATATATGCATCTATACCACCAGGAGGGATGCGTATTGCCCACAAAGCGGAAAAAGAATGAACTGCCTCCTGTTTTATCAAAGAAGAGGAGCCAGCATAAAAGACTGTCTTTAAAATCAGTCAGTAAAAGAGCTTTTTTCATCTGTCTTGGTGCCATTCTGATGGCAGTAGGGCTGGAGCTGTTCCTGGTACCGAATCAGGTTCTTGATGGCGGAATTGTCGGTATTTCAATTATTTTATCTTACTTAACTGAATGGAAGCTTGGACTTTTTATATTTGTATTAAATATTCCATTTTTCTTTATCGGCTATAAGCAGATTGGAAAAACTTTTGCATTTTCCACATTGCTTGGCATTTCTGTTTTGTCAATCTCCACGTATTTCCTTCACAGTGTACCGGGTTTTACAGATGATCTGCTGCTTGCGACTGTATTTGGCGGAATTGTACTCGGCGTTGGTGTGGGAATTGTCATTCGATATGGTGGTTCACTTGACGGCACAGAAATTCTTGCAATCCTGTTTAACAAAAACCTCCCTTTTTCCGTAGGGGAAATTATTATGTTTTTCAATTTGTTTATTTTTGGCGTCGCAGGTTTTGTGTTTGAGTGGGACCGCGCGATGTACTCATTAATTGCTTATTTTATTGCATTTAAAACGATTGATATAGTGATTCAGGGAATCGATGAATCAAAAGCAGCCTGGATTATCAGTGATGATTATATTGAAATTGGTGACGCGATTATTGACCGCCTTGGCCGCGGCGTCACTTACCTGAATGGACAGGGCGGTTTTACCCTGCATTCGAAAAAAGTCGTTTTTTGTGTGATCACAAGGCTTGAAGAGGCCAAACTTAAGGGTATAGTAGAAGATATAGATCCAAACGCCTTCCTCGCAGTCGGCAGCATCGCCGAAGTCCGCGGAGGAAGATTTAAAAAGAAAGCTATTCATTGAAAAGAAAAGCGGAGGGCGCTTGGTCAGCTCTGACAGGCATAAGCCACGCAGCGGAAAACGGGTGACCTTTCCCGTTTACCGATGCGTGGCTTATGTCCCGAGGAGCTAGCGCCTGAAGCTGGACAATGAGAAAAGCGTAGGCGGGCGTTTAGCTCCGACAAGCATAAGACGCACTGAGAGAAATGGGTGACCTTCCCGATTTTCTCAGTGTGGCTTATGACTCGAGGAGCTGCCTGCCGGAGCTGGACAAGAGAAAAGCGGAGCACGCTTGCACTTACAAACATAGAATTGAGGGATTGACATGGGTTCGATTCAGGATTTTGCTTCATACCTGAAAGATAATGGAGAAGAGCTTGGTGAAAAACTCCTAGTGTACAGCCTTGGAAAAGTAGATGTGGAGATTCCGCAATCCATGATTGAGGAATCACGAAAAAATAATGGACGATTTTTTAAATTCTTTTCCGACACGCTGATCGTGGAAGAAGATGAGTCTGTAGAAGAGAAGTTTTTAAAATGGAGCCGGGATAATATTGAAGAACAGGTTTCTATGATGGATAAGCTGTCTTCATTAATCCGTCCCTATCCTGATACAAGAATGTACTTCAGTGATTTGATCGGAACGATCTGTATGCAGAAAGAACTGTCTACAAAAGATACACTGTTTGTATTAAACCGCCTGAATTTCATTCTGGATATCAACATGCGGGAATCGATTCTTCTATTTGAAAAATATAAGAACCGGATCAATGCTGAGAGCAGAAAAGAGATTCTTGCGCTTTCGGCACCGATTGTTCCAATCCAGCCGGGCGTTGTGGTGCTGCCGCTTGTCGGCAAAATTGATTCAGCACGTGCAGAGCATCTGATGACTCAGACAATTCCTCAGATCAGCAACATGGACCTGGATTGTGTGATCATTGATTTTTCAGGCATTGTGACGATTGATAATGAAGTTGCAGGGCATGTATTTGATATTACCAATGTCCTGAAGCTGTTAGGTATTGATGTGAATGTAAGCGGCTTGCGTCCTGAGCTTGCTCAGCACATCGTGTTAAACGGTATTCAATTTGATGATATTCAAACTTTTTCAAATGTACAGCAGGCGATTAAAAACTGGGATGTAAAGATATTATAAGAAAAGGATATCCTGCCAAATTGGCGGATACCCTTTTCTTTGATCTCGTTTCAGACGCCGTGCTGTCGGAGCTGAACAAGGCGCTTACACTTTTCTTTGTCCAGCTCCAGCGCCTAGCCCCTCGAGTCATAAGTCACCCTGAGAAAATGGGAAAGGTCACCCATTTCTCTCAGTGCGTCTTATGCTTGTCGGGGCTGAACAAGGCGCTTACACTTTTCTTTGTCCAGTTCCAGGCGCTAGCTCCTCGGGTCATAAGCCACGCATCGGTAAACGGGAAAAGCGCCCGTTTTTCGCTCCGCGTCTTATGCCTGTCGGAGCTGAACAAGCGCCTTCCACTTTTCTTATTACTTCTCTACTCTCCACACGCTTTTCACAACATTTGTCTGTGTGCGGTCGGGTCCTACTGAGAAGATTGAGAGTGGAATGCCTGTCAGTTGTGAGACGCGCTCAAGGTAGTGACGTGCATTTTCAGGCAGCTCATCAAGTGAACGTACGCCTGTAATGTCTTCATCCCAGCCCGGAAGCTCTTCATAAATCGGCTCACATTTCGCAAGTGTGCGAAGGTTTGCCGGGTATTCTGTGATGATCTCGTTATCAAGACGGTAAGCTGTACAGATTTTCAGTGTCTTGATGCCTGTTAATACATCAATTGAGTTCAGTGAAAGATCTGTCAGTCCGCTTACACGGCGTGCATGGCGTACAACGACGCTGTCGAACCAGCCCACACGGCGTGGACGGCCTGTTGTTGTACCGTATTCACGGCCGACTTCACGGATATTATCGCCGATTTCATCATGAAGCTCAGTCGGGAACGGGCCGTCACCAACGCGCGTTGTATAAGCTTTAGATACACCTACAACGTGCCCGATTTTAGTCGGTCCAACACCTGAACCGATTGTCACTCCGCCTGCTACCGGGTTCGATGACGTAACGAACGGGTATGTACCCTGGTCGATATCAAGCATCACACCCTGCGCTCCTTCAAACAGCACACGGCGCGCTTCATCAAGTGCATCATTCAGCACAACAGATGTATCGCATACATATTTTGCGATCTGCTGGCCATATTCATAATACTCTTCAAAAATATCTTCTTTCGTAAAGCCTTCCACTTCATAGAAGCGCTCAAGCATACGATTTTTTTCAACTAAGTTATTTTCAAGCTTCTCTTCAAATGACTCTTTATCAAGAAGGTCAGCGATACGGATACCGGCACGCGCTGCTTTATCCATATAAGCAGGTCCGATTCCTTTTTTCGTTGTTCCGATCTTATTTTCACCTTTACGCTCTTCTTCCACTTCATCCAGTTTTAAATGGTATGGCAGAATGACATGGGCACGGTTACTGATACGGAGATTCTCTGTGCTGACACCGCGGTCATGAAGATATTTCAGCTCCTGTACAAGCGCTTTTGGATCTACAACCATTCCGTTTCCGATCACAGAGATTTTATCTTTATAAAAGATCCCTGATGGAATGAGATGCAGTTTATATGTTTCACCATCAAATTTAATTGTATGTCCTGCATTATTACCGCCCTGATAGCGTGCAATTACTTCTGCATGTTCTGAGAGAAAGTCAGTGATTTTACCCTTTCCTTCATCTCCCCATTGAGTTCCTACTACGACTACTGAAGACATGGAACGCACCTCCGTCAGGCTGTTACACCCTTTTTATCAAACAAGAACAGTTTACCAGTCATTGAGTAGTCAGTCAATAAAAAGACGAACATTATTAGTTAAATAGTTATTTATATTCGTTATTTTAGGGTGACGAAATGTGATCTTCTTCATATGAGTGCTGGCAGATATGTTTTCAGGGTGGACAGCCCGCTCACGCATCACAAAATTAAAAAAGCCCCCATAAAGGAGGCTTTACGCACCAGGCGGCATATTCGGATCATCCAGACGCCGCTCGAGGTTGACGAACTTATTATATTCTTTAATAAAGGCAAGAGACACGGTACCAACCGGGCCGTTACGCTGTTTGGCAATAATGATTTCAATCGTATTCTGATTTTCACTTTCTTTATCATAATAGTCATCACGATAAAGGAAGGCAACGATATCGGCATCCTGCTCAATACTTCCTGATTCACGTAAGTCAGACATCATCGGACGCTTGTCCTGACGCGATTCCACGCCACGTGAAAGCTGTGACAGTGCAATAACCGGCACTTCAAGTTCACGCGCCAGTCCTTTTAGTGAGCGGGAGATTTCAGATACTTCCTGCTGACGGTTCTCCCCAGGCTTTCCTGTTCCGTGAATCAGCTGCATGTAGTCAATCAAAATCATACCGAGACCATGTTCCTGCTTCAGACGGCGGCATTTTGCACGGATATCCTGTACGCGCACACCAGGTGTGTCATCAATATAGATACCGGCATTTGACAGGCTTCCCATCGCCATCGTCAGCTTGCGCCAGTCTTCATCTGTCAGGGCACCTGTACGCAGGTTCTGGGCATTGATGTTCCCTTCAGCACAGAGCATACGCATCACAAGCTGCTCTGCACCCATCTCCAGACTGAAGATCGCAACGTTCTCACCTGTTTTGGTTGCCACGTTTTGTGCAATATTCAGGGCAAAAGCGGTCTTACCAACTGACGGACGGGCAGCTACAATAATCAGATCATTACGCTGGAAGCCGGCTGTCATACGGTCCAGCTCGTTAAAGCCCGTTGCAATGCCGGTGATGTCACCCTGCGTGCTATTGAGCATTTCAATATTGTCATACGTGCGCACTAGCACATCTTTCATCGAATGGAAGGCACTCGTATTTTTACGGTTTGCGACTTCCATAATATTTCGTTCAGCTTCAGCTAAGAGGTTTTCGACTTCATCCTCACGCGCATAACCATCCTGTGCGATCGTGGTAGCAGTGCGGATCAGTCGTCTTAACAGCGCTTTTTCTTCTACAATATGGGCATAATATTCAAGGTTGGCTGCAGTCGGCACAAAGCCGGCAAGGTCCGTTAGATAAGAGATACCCCCAACATCTTCAAGCTCTTTCATGGCTGCAAGCTCTTCAGTGACTGTAACAAGGTCAATCGCTTTTCCTTTATCACTTAAGCTGATCATCACGTCAAAAATCCGCTGGTGGGCACTTCGGTAAAAATCTTCCGGCATGAGGACTTCCTGCGCAGATATCAGTGACTGGGGTTCTAAAAAGATGGCGCCAAGCACGGCCTGCTCAGCTTCTATATTTTGCGGCGGCATTCGGTCCGCATACTGTTCATTCACGTCGGATCCCTCCTGTGATGCTGTATAAAATGCCGGGACTGCGCTTCCATCAGGAAATTCGCACAGTCCCGGCATGTTTATTTGTTTCTATTTGGTCATAGTATATCATGGATGCGTTTGGTTTCAGAAGACCCTAATTTATTCCTCTGTTACGTGAACCTTTACAGTAGCGGTTACATCGTTATGAACTTTTACCGGTACATTTGTGTAGCCGAGTGAACGGATGGCATCGCTCAGTTCGATTTTACGCTTATCAACTTTAATGCCATGCGTTTTTTTCAGTTCTTCTGCAATCTGCTTCGATGTAACTGAGCCGAACAGGCGGCCGTCTTCTCCGGATTTCGCTGTCAGTTCAACTGTCAGTTCTTCGATTTTTGCTTTCAGCTGCTTTGCTTCTTCAAGCTCCTGCTGTGCTTCCTGCTCTTTCTTTTTCTTTTGGGCATTCAGCTGGCTGACGTTTCCTGCGTTCGCTTCAGCAGCCAGATTATTTTTCAGAAGGTAGTTGTGCGCATAACCATCTGCTACGTTTTTCACTTCGCCTTTTTTACCTTTACCTTTTACGTCTTGTAGGAAAATTACTTTCATGATTCTTCAGTTCCTCCTTCGATGTGTTCGTTAATTGCCTGCTTCAGCTGCTCTACAGCCTCATCAATGGTGAGACCTTTGAGCTGGGTTGCTGCATTCGTCAGGTGGCCTCCGCCATTCAATTTCTCCATGATCAGCTGTACATTGACAGTGCCGAGGGATCTCGCGCTGATACCGACCACACCTTCATCACGGAACGCGACAACAAATGACGCTGCGACATCTTCCATTTGCAGAAGTGTATCAGCTGCCTGGGCGATAATCACAGAATCATGTACCCTGTCATCGTCACCAAAAGCAATGGCCATCCCATGCTTATAAAATGTGACCGTTTCAACCAGGCGCGCCCGTTCGACGTAGGTTGTCACATCTTCTCTTAAGAACTGCTGAACAAGCACTGTATCCGCGCCAAGCGTTCTTAAATAGGAAGCCGCATCAAACGTCCGGGATCCTGTACGCATCGTGAAGCTTTTCGTATCCACTATTATACCAGCAAGCAGTGCGGTCGCTTCAAGCATTGTGATTTTCTCAGTTCTTGGCTGATAATCAAGTAATTCTGTGACCAGTTCAGCCGTTGAGGAAGCATAAGGCTCCATGTATACAAGAAGCGGATTTTCAATAAATTCCTCACCGCGTCTGTGGTGGTCAATGACGACGACTTTCTCCGCTTTATTCAAAAGCTTTTCTTCAATGACAAGACTCGGCTTGTGCGTATCCACAATGACGAGCAATGTATCATCTGTCACCATATCAAGCGCTTCTTCAGGCGTAATCATATGCGAGTATAGATCAGGCTTCGTTTTAATCTCATCAATCAAACGGTTGACCCCGCTGTCGATTTCTGTGAAATTAAGTGCGACAAAACCTTCCCGCTGATTCATCTGTGCAATCTTTCTGACACCGATCGCGGCACCGACTGCATCCATGTCAGGACGCTTATGTCCCATGACAATCACTTTATCACTGCTGACGATCAATTCACGCAGTGCGTGAGAGATCACGCGTGCACGTACACGCGTCCGTTTTTCCATCGGGTTCGTCTTGCCGCCGTAGAACTTCACTTTACCGTTCGCCTGATTAATCACAACCTGGTCGCCTCCGCGGCCAAGTGCCAGATCAAGGCTCGACTGTGCCTGACGTCCAAGTTCAGGAAGTGTTTCAGCACCTGAACCGACGCCAATACTAAGCGTCAGCGGCACGTTCTGTTTTGATGTCATATCACGGATCGAATCAAGAATCGTGAATTTTTCGTGTTCAAGTTCACGCAGAATGCGCTCGTTCATAACGGCGAGAAAACGGTCAGACGAGACTCTTTTAACATAGATATCGTGCTCTGTTGCCCACTGATTCAGTAAAGTGGTGACAGAGCTGTTGATGTTACTGCGGGCAGAGTCGTCCATTCCCTGCGTTAATTCATCATAGTTATCCAGGAAAATGACAGAAATCACTGTACGGTCCGCTGCATACTGCTCTTCGACTTCAGATTGCTCAGTCACGTCAAAGAAATACAGCAGTTTTTCATCCTGCTTGTGAATTATCCGGAAGATCCGTCCCTGCCACGAGACCGTTTCCTCAACGCTTCCTTCTTTCTTAATAACCGGCACCAATACATCAGCCACATCATATAAAGAACGGCCAATCATCGTGCCGTCTTCAATAAAAGCAGTCAGGTAAGGGTTCGCCCACTCTACATAAAAATCGTCATTATATAACAGAATACCAACCGGCATCTCCATCAGTGCTTCTTCGCCTACTCTTTTTACCCGGTAGGAGAGTGTGGATATATAGTCTTCTGTATCGTTGAAAAAGCGCTTTTCAAATACAAAAGCGTACCACAGGACCGGCACTGCCAGAATCAGCGTACCAACGGCAAACATCCAGTTGTATAAAAGCAATACTGCCGCAGTGATAAGAACAATCAGTGTAAGCCCCAGCAGCAGCCGGCGTAAAATCCGGTGTTGAAAATATGTTGGCATGCTTTCAGCTCCCAAAACGGTTTTCCCGTTTGCATGATATATGCTCTATTCTATCCGTTTTAAAGAAAAGTGTGATTTTACTTCTTCACACTGATCCGTTTCCGTAAATCAAAACCTAAGTCTATTATACCTAAAATTCTCGTTAATGGATTGATCAATACGCCTAAAATGGTCAAAATCACCAAAAGCCCTTTATTCCAGCCTTTCAAATGGCCGTAAAAATGAATAAAAGCAAGCCCTTGAAAAATCATTAACAGCTCAAATCCAAGCTGAAGGTTAACCAGCATGAAAGCAAATGTTGTCCCCTGCTCAGGCGTTGCAATCAGCGTAGTCACGAGAACAATCAGATAGTACCAGATCACATTTTTCGGCAATGACAAGTTGCGTAATGGCTCAAATGACGGGAGCTCGGTTTTTAACAGCCGTTTCGCGATTGGGAAGTTGACCAGGAAAACGAACCACATGAAGATGAATGTAGTCATGATAAACAGCGTTGGAAAGAGTAATTCGTACACCTGGAGACTCTGTCTGATCGATTCTCCAACTTCAGTTACATCACGGCCCATCCCGCTTACCATATCAAGAGACTGATTAAGAGATTCATTAATGATTATAAACAGTCCATCAATGAGATTGATGCCAAACAGTAAGATGGCCCCCAGATACAGTAAAAGCATATTTGCAAGAAAAGCAATTGTACCACCGGCAAGCGCAGCCAGTTTACTTTTACCCTGCTGGATCATCCAGCCGATCGTGACACCTGTTGTACCATAGGCAAATGCTGCAAAAATAGATAAAAACCCGCTGACAATGCCAGTAACCCCTATCGCAGCTGCAATGAGGATCAAGGAGTAGCGTAAGGGGTGTTTCATGCTGTATAGCATAAATGGCAGCATCATGACTAATGACACTGGAAAGACAAGCACTGGTATATAATTTGAGATCAGAAGCAGCAATGTAAAGATGACGATCATCATCGCGCCTTCTGTCAGCCTTAATGTATTTGAATTGTTCATTCGTGCACCTCTATCTTTTCTAATCAGGACATCATACTCATTTTATCTGTCTGGCAGGCCTTCATCAACCATCAGCCCATCAGCCGGACCAAATTGCAGGCCCTGCCGTTCACTGGATTGATGAATTTGAAAAAAGTCCCTGAATCACGAATGATCCAGGGACTTTCATATTAATCTTCCTGTTGTTCATCAAGCTGGAACCGGTTGACTGCCTGTTGCAGGTCATCGCTCAGCTCACTCAATCTTTCAGCTGATTCAGTTACGGTCTGAATCGCTCTTACCTGTTCATCCGTTGAAGCCGCCACCTGCTCACATGATGCAGCTGTTTCCTCTGCCATCGCAGCCATTTCCTGAATAACGCGCGAGACAGCTTCCTTGCTTGCAGAGACATCCTGAATTTCACGGTATACAGCTAAAATAGACGTTTCCATTGTACCCATGAAATCAGACATCTGATCAAAAATCTCATTTGTTTGCTCAACGACAACTGACTGATTGTCAAAGTTCTCTTTCGTGCGTCCCATTTCATTTACAGCACGCTTTGAACTGTCCTGAATATCAGCAATCGTCTGCTTCACCTCATCAGTCGCACGTACAGACTGCTCAGCAAGCTTTCTGACCTCGTCTGCAACAACTGCGAACCCTTTACCATGCTCACCTGCCCGCGCAGCTTCAATCGAAGCATTCAGCGCTAAAAGGTTCGTCTGTGAAGAAATTTCAGTAATGGTTGCCATGACTGATTCAATTGTCTGTACTTTATTTTCGAGGTCTCTAATCACAGTTTCCATTGACTGAATGAATTCAGTTGAGGACGTGTGATATTCTTTCAGCTGCTTCATCTGACTGATTCCGCTCGCATTCACACTGCCTGCTTCACTTGCGACTTCAGACATTTGCTTAGACTGCTCTGAGATCGCGTTGATCTTTTCACCAAGCGTCTGCGACTGACGGTTCGCTTCATCTGCCTCTTCAGCAGACTGCGTGGCACCATCAGCAATATCACTTACTGCACTCGCCACCTGTTCACTCGATGCATTCGTTTCTTCCGCCACAGCACTTAAGCCTTCAGCAGAGCCGCGCACTTCATTCACAGACAGCTTTACAGTCGTCAAAATACTATTCATGTTATCAACCATCTGATTAAACTGAGTTGCCAGTTCGCCAATCTCATCATCAGACTTTACATGCGCACGTGTGCTTAAGTCACCGCCTGCAACCTCTCGCACAGACTCTTTCAGGCTGACAATCGGCTTTGAGAATCTGCTTGCCACAATCGACATGATAACCGCTGCGACAATTAATGTGACGATCCCGATAATAAGCAGTAATGTCACAATCGACAGCGATTCTGCCATAATATCAGATTCATCGAAAGCAACACCGATTTTCCAGTTAGTATTACTTGCAGTAGAATAAACCATTAATTTATCTGATCCGTCATAGTTATAATCAATGCGGCCTGTTTCCTGATCTTGCGCAAACAGGTCCTGAATAAAATCAAGTTCCATCAGGTTTTCACTCTGAAGCGTCGGATGCACAATCGCAATCCCCTCACCTGAAAGAACAAACGGATATCCATTATAACCAATCTGTGTTTCACCAAGTTTTGTTGTTAAGTCACCCAGCTTCACATCAGTTCCGACGACTCCGATCAGTTCAGAGCCATCCTGAATCGCCTTTGCTGCAGTGACGACGTATTCTCCAGTTGCTTCATCAATATACGGCTCACTCCAGATGACCGTATCCGGCTCAGCAGCTGCCTGTTGATACCAGTCACGCGTTGTCGCGTCAAAGTCTGCCGGCAGATCAACATATGGAGAGATCAATAATGAGCCATTGTCAGCTGCCACGTAAATTGAAGAAGGATCTGAATAAATGGTCAGATACTCTTCCAGTAATTGTTCAAGCTCGTTCGTTGCTGCTGCATCACCATCTTCAAGCGCAGCTTCTGCGTATTGGATGGCTGTGGTCGTAGAGGCCACCTGTTCAATGCTGCGACCATATTGATCAAGGAACGTTTCTGTGGAGTTTTGCAGCTCACCAGCAATTCCTTCTGCCTGACTCAGCACATTTTCCTGTGTCCTGTCATGAAGCTGCCAGCCGGTTAAACTGAGCAGTACTGCAAATGCAGCAATAAGTACAATTGAAGTTGTTAAAATTAATTTTGTCTTAATAGATTTCAGTTTCACTCTGTTCACCCCGTAAACCAATTTTATGTCTAGACTGTGTCAGCCATATACATATAGATCGGTTAATATATTAAAAAGTGAAGAGATATAAAATAATTTATTTAGTTCGTATTACTTAATAAATGAATTTATATGGAATTTTTAGTAATATAAGAAGGTCTAAATAACTTATTTTTTCCATATAAAAAGCTGTTCCAGATTAACCGGAACAGCCTGTTTTTTAATTATTCGCCAGATACGAATGGAAGTAGTGCCATTGTACGTGCGCGCTTAACTGCAACTGTCAGTCTGCGCTGATACTTAGCGCTTGTTCCAGTTACACGACGTGGAAGAATTTTTCCACGCTCAGAGATAAACTTTCTTAGTAGATCAACGTCTTTATAGTCGATGTGTGTAATACCGTTTGAAGTAAAGTAACACACCTTCTTACGACGCTTACCGCCTCTGCGTCCTCCTGCCATGGGATTCCCCTCCTTCTTGTTTAAGATTTTATGGTTCTACACCTCTTAGAATGGCAGATCATCATCTGAAATGTCGATCGGCTGACCGTCATTTGAGAATGGGTCCTTGTCCACTCTTGTGTAGTTCTGATTGTTCTGGTTGCTTTGGTTTTCACGCGGTTGATTCTGACCGAAGTTGTTATTGTCCTGATACCCTTGATTGCTTCCGTAGCTTCCGCCGCCGGACTGGCCGCCTGAAGCATTCTTCGGCTCCAGGAATTGAACACTTTCTGCATTCACTTCAGTGACATACACGCGTTTGCCTTCCTGGTTCTCGTAGCTTCGTGTCTGAATCCGTCCGTCAACGCCTGCCAAGCTTCCTTTTTTAAGGAAGTTCGCTACGTTTTCTGCTGGACGTCTCCATACAACGCAGTTAATAAAATCCGCTTCACGGTCTCCCTGCTGGTTCGTGAAAGCACGATTAACAGCGAGTGTGAATGTTGCAACTGCTACACCGCTTGGCGTATAGCGCAAGTCCGGATCCTTCGTTAATCGACCGACTAATACGACCCGATTCATCATCAGAACCAACTCCTTTGTGTTTGCGCAGGCCGGCAGATGCCAGCCATTACATAAAGCTTATATTTAGAGATTAGTTTTCTTCTTCGCGAATCGTCATGTGGCGAACGATATCATCGCTGATTTTAGCCAGACGGTCGAATTCGTTGATAGCCTCAGAACCTGAGTTCAACTTAACGATCTGATAGAATCCTTCGCGAATCTCGTTAATTTCATAAGCGAAACGACGCTTACCCCACTCTTTTGACTCGATGATCTCCGCTCCGTTTGAAGTAAGGATTTCTTCAAAGCGTGTAGTGACAGCTTTTTTCTGCTCCTCATCAACATCTGGACGGACAATGTACATGATTTCGTACTTTCTCATCGGTTTTCACCTCCTTATGGTCTATGCGGCCTCCTGTTGTCAGGAGACAAGGAGTAATAAACAAATTATATTACTCACAAGGATATATTATAGCACAGTGCCATCTATAGGACAAGGGTGACAGTAAGATTTTGAGATTCTGTTCTCCCCCAAACAGAAACAGAACATTTGTTCTTATTTTATTGTAACGGATTGGGGACGGGATGTCCAGTTGGATGGCAGGGCGTTTTTTCGAAGGGGTGGCGGGTGGTTCGACGGAAAACAGTTGTTGTTCGGCTTTCAGTCGTCCCGGTTCAACGTCTGGTGGTTCATGTTCAACACACATACTGGCATGTTCGACATATAACCATCTATCTTCGCTCTTTAGTGCCATTTGACCTACCCCGGTGAGTGCAGCATTTCACTTCAAAACAAAACCCCCGGAATCTCTCCCGGGGGCAAACATTTTATACGTTAAAACGGAAGTGAATCACATCTCCGTCTTTCACAATATATTCTTTACCTTCAAGACGTACTTTTCCAGCTTCTTTTGCAGGAGCCATACCGCCTGAATTGATCAGGTCATCATACGAAACCGTTTCTGCGCGGATGAAGCCGCGTTCGAAATCTGTATGGATGACGCCGGCACACTGAGGTGCTTTCATACCGTGACGGAATGTCCATGCACGGACTTCCTGAACACCAGCTGTAAAGTAAGTTGCAAGACCAAGCAGGTCGTATGTTGCGCGGATCAGCTGATCAAGTCCTGACTCTTCAATGCCAAGCTCTGAAAGGAACATCGCTTTTTCATCTTCATCAAGCTCTGCAATTTCCTCTTCGATTTTCGCACAGACAACGATCACTTCTGCATTATCTTCTTTAGCGAATTCACGCACGCGCTGTACGTATTCGTTATCTGAAGGATCAGCAATTTCGTCTTCACCCACGTTTGCAGCGTAAAGCATCGGCTTGCTTGTCAGCAGGTGCATTCCTTTTGCAAGCTTCGCCTGTTCTTCATTTAATTCAACTGTTCTTGCTGCCTGGTTATTCTCAAGCGCTTCTTTAATTTTTTCAAGTACTGTCATTTCAATGACAGCATCTTTATCTTTCTGCTTCGCCATTTTCGCAACGCGGGCGATGCGCTTGTCTACAGCTTCAAGGTCAGCTAAGATCAGCTCAAGGTTGATGACTTCGATATCATCAATCGGATCCACTTTTCCTGAAACGTGTGTGATATTGTCATCTGCAAAGCAGCGGACAACCTGTACGATTGCATCTACTTCACGGATATGTGAAAGGAATTTGTTACCCAGTCCTTCACCTTTACTTGCACCTTTTACAATTCCTGCAATATCAGTGAATTCAAAAGCAGTCGGCACAGTTTTTTTCGGTTCAACAAGCTCTGTCAGCTTTGTTAGACGCGGGTCCGGTACTTCTACAATTCCGACGTTCGGATCGATTGTACAGAACGGATAGTTTGCAGATTCAGCACCTGCTTTTGTAATTGCATTAAATAAAGTAGACTTCCCAACGTTAGGTAAGCCCACAATTCCAGCTGTTAAAGCCATGTCGTTCACTCCTTGAATCTTCTATTGAAAACATATTCATGTGACGTGTCATATTCAAACCTCACACAATTATATAGAGTTCCCGTGTTAAATACAAGAGGACTGGCGCTGTCCGTCCCCACTCACACGCTCCCTCAAAAAAACCGTATGAAATCAAATAAGATTCCATACGGTCAGCTCGCTGTTTATTCTCCGTGCTTCTCAAGCACTTTCTTCATTTTACGTGAAAATTCCCGGCGCGGGATCATGACGCTGTGTGAACAGCCTTCACATTTTATCCGGATATCCATCCCCATACGGATGATTTTCCACCGGTTGACGCCGCAAGGGTGAGGTTTTTTCATTTCCACAACATCATTCAGTCCAAACTCTTTTTCTTCCATGACACACCCTCCTATTATTGATCTGCTTCCTCGATTTTCGGTGGCATTTTTCCAGTTTCTTCTCTTGAATACATCACCATACGCGGGAATGGAATTTCAATGCCGCGTGCATCCAGGTAATGTTTAATCTCGCGTTTTAATTCACGCCCGATATACCAGTGTTTCATCGGCTGTGTTTCTGCAATAACACGCATCACGACTTCAGAAGCACCAAGTGTCTGAACGCCGAGCAGTTCAGGTTTCATGACGATCTCCGGATATTTCCCTTCAAGGCCGTCACAGAATTCACGGATCGCCTGTTCAGCTGCTGAGACGTCTTCTTCATAGGCAATACTGATATCCACGACAGCTACACTGTTATGAATAGAAAAGTTTGTTACTTCAGTAATGTTTCCGTTTGGGAAAATGTGAAGCTCTCCAGTCCAGCTCTTTACTTTTGTTGTCCGGAGGCCGATCTCTTCCACATGACCTTCCGCCTGACCGATTCTCACATAATCGCCTACAGAGAACTGGTCTTCAAAAATAATAAAGAATCCGGTAATGACGTCCCGGACAAGGTTCTGTGCACCAAAGCCGATCGCAAGGCCCACAACCCCGGCTCCGGCAATCAGACCGCGCACATCAATTTCAAAAGCGGAAAGCACGGCAAGAATTGCTACGAAATACACAACGTAGGATACGACATTCTGCAGGAGTTTTAACAGTGTATTTTCACGTCTTGCGGATACCTGCACCGGTCCGCGCGCACGGACTTTGAATACATTTTCGATCAGTTTTTTGACGATCCGCACGACAATGCCCGCAACGACAATGATCAGAATGATTCTGAGCATGATAATACCCATTTCAATCCATCGCGCTTCGTCTGTTAAGTAAGCAACGATTGAATTCCAGGCTTCAGCCATGGCGCCGATATCAACAGCCTCTTCAATCGGTGTTTCTTCTGTATCAGGTGCTGCATATTTCAAAAGATCACTTCCTATTTTTCATTAGGCTACGTTAAGGTGGCTGTTGATTTCCGCTCCAGGGGAACGCTTTCCGCAGGGCGTGCGGTGAGCCTCCTCGTGCTTCTCCTGCTGGAGTCGCCCCCCTTCCGCTACAATCACCAGCTGTGCTAAAACAACACTGGACTTTAACAGAGCTATTCATTAAAAAATCACTTTCAACTAACCTTTATTTTATCAGCGTTCGATTTTTTCTCCAACTTATAAGAAGAAAAAACATTTTGTTCTTTAAAAAGAACAAAATGTATTATATAATGAATAAACAGAATAAAAAATAAAGAACAGCCTATACTGTAGAAGTGAGAGGAGCTGGCATAATGAACGAAGCGATCCCCCCAAGTCAATTTACACAGACAAGCTGCCGCAGTCATTTAGAGGACCATATGACACCACACAGACTGGCAAGAACACTTGCTTCAAAATATCCTGTTGATCGTCCGATTGTCTATGTATGTATAGGAACTGACCGCTCTACAGGGGATTCACTCGGTCCGCTGACAGGGTCACTTCTTGAAAAGAGAAAACTGCCATTTTTCGAGCTGCACGGAACCTTAAAGGATCCTGTCCATGCTCTTAACCTCGAAGAAACTGCTGAAAAGATCAGTGCAGACTATCAGGATGCATTTGTTGTAGCCATTGATGCATGCCTCGGCCAGTACCGCAACATCGGCTATATCGAAGTCGGGGAAGGACCGATTTTCCCGGGGGCAGGCGTTCAGAAGCAGCTGCCGCCGATCGGTGATATGCATATTACCGGTATCGTCAACGCCGGTGGATTCATGGAGCATGCGATGCTTCAGAATACGAGGCTGTATCTCGTGAATGAGATGGCTTCACGCATTACAGATGCCATTCACTATTCCAACATTCTTTTTAGAAAGAAATTAGCTGCAGTCCATACGATTCATATAAATGAACAATTGTCACAATGAGACCGACAACCAATATCCCGGGCAGCAGGTTGGCTACACGGATCTTTGTAATCCCAACGAGGTTCAATCCGATTGCAAAGATCATAATGCCGCCTGCTGACGTCATTTCGGCAATAAACTGATCCATCAAAACATCGGGTACGAAACGGTCAATCTGCGTAGCAAAAAGCGCAATCCCTCCCTGATAAAGAACGACAGGGACTGCGGAAAACAATACGCCGATTCCAAGTGTTGATGTTAAGATAATCGATACAAAACCATCAATAATGGATTTCGTAAAAAGCACCTGATGATCACCTCGAAGACCTGAATCAAGCGCGCCGATCACACCCATTGCACCGATCACAAAGATCAGCGTAGCTGTGACAAAACCTTGTGAAATACTTGTCTCGCCGTTTGTCCCAACCTTTCTCTCAATCCATCTGCCCATCGCATTTAGCTTATCATCAAGCGCCATCCATTCACCGATGACTGCACCAAGCACGAGACTGATGATGACAATGAGATAATTATTACTTGAAAGCCCCATCTGCAGGCCAAGTACAATCACCGCAAGACCGATCGCTGACATGACAGTCGCTTTCATTTTCTCCGGTATTCTATGCAGCAGCTTTCCAATCAGCGTGCCCACAATAATCAACAGTCCATTCACAAGCGTCCCCAGCAATACCAAGCCAAACTCCCTCATTTCTGCATGTGTTACAGATTACTCTTCGTGATCCCCAAGTAACGATAAGATCCGTTCGAGGTCCTCTTCAGACATAAATTCAATTTCGATTTTACCTTTATTTTTGTTTTTCTTAATGGCAACACTCGTACCAAACCGCTCTCTCAACACTGTTTCCTGATGTTTTAAATGAGGATCAGCCTGTTTTTTCGGCTTGTCTTTGCGCGCAGGGCTCATATCCTGAATCAGTTTCTCCAGCTGCCGGACATTGAGGCCTTCACTTACTGTTTTTTCTGCCAGCTGATTGGCTGTTTCAGCATTTTTCACACCTGCAAGCGCACGGCCGTGACCCATCGTCAGTTTCTTTGATGACAGCTTTTCCAAAATCCCTTCAGGTAAATGAAGCAGACGCAGATGATTGGCGATATGCGGTCTGCTTTTACCGACTTTTTCTGCAAGTTCTTCCTGTGAAATCTGGAGTTTATCAAGCAGCGTCTGATACGCATTGGCTTCTTCAACCGGTGTGAGATCTTCACGCTGAAGGTTCTCAAGCACAGAGAGCTCCATCATCTGACGCTCAGTCAGATCGCGGACAACTGCCGGCACATGTGCAAGCCCAGCTGCCTGAGCCGCTCTGAATCTGCGCTCTCCCGCTACAATTTCAAAGCCCTTCAGACTTTTACGTACAATGACCGGCTGGAGAATCCCGTGTTCTTTTATGGATTGAGTGAGCTCTTCAAGCGGTGTTTCTTCAAAGATTTTTCTCGGCTGATAAGGGTTCGGCCTGATATCTTTTACAGACAGATGCTGAACATGCTCATCTTCAATTGGTGACATATCTTTAAAAATATGATTAACACCCTTACCTAATCCTTTAGCCATTTCTAATCACTTCCTTCGCTAATTCAAGATAGACTTCAGCACCCTTTGACTTCGGATCATATAAAATAACCGGCAGTCCGTGACTCGGCGCTTCGCTTAACCTTACATTTCTTGGAATGATCGTGTGGTACACTTTGTCCTGAAAATATTTCTTCACTTCAGCGATGACCTGAATGCCAAGATTCGTTCTCGCATCAAGCATCGTCAGCAGCACCCCATCAATAAGTAAATGATGGTTCAGGTGCTTCTGTACAAGCCTTACTGTACTGAGCAGCTGGCTCAAGCCCTCGAGCGCATAATACTCGCACTGTACCGGAATGATACAGGCATCGGACGCAGTCAGTGCATTAATCGTCAGCATCCCGAGTGAAGGCGGACAGTCAATGATGATGAAATCAAACTTTGACTGGACTTCTTCCAGTGCTTTTTTTAACCTTATTTCCCGGGAAACCATCGAAACAATCTCTATTTCCGCTCCTGCAAGAGAGATTGTTGCAGGTATGGCATACAGATTTTCAACTGATGTCCCTCTAATCACATCTTTCGCCGGTACGTCTTCAATGAGCACATCATAGATGCTTTCATCCACGTCCCCTTTATTAATGCCAACGCCGCTCGTTGCATTACCCTGCGGATCCATATCAACCAGCAGCACTTTCTTTCCCAAATAAGCAAGACACGCACTGACATTAACAGACGTCGTTGTTTTACCCACGCCGCCTTTTTGATTCGCAATCGCAATCATTCTCCCCATTCGTGTCACCCGTCCCCTTTTTGTGAATGCTTCGGTCTATGAAAATATTATGTTTATTTTAACAGAGATTTGTTGAAATAGTAGAGCCGGTGTTTAGGAAGCTGATGGGATGGGGCAATCAGATCTGCGGATACGACCATCAATTCTACTGTCACAACCATGGCGGACGCTGATACGACCACAAGCCTCCATCCAAAAATAAAAACCCGCCAAAATCAGCGGGTTTTCTCTCAATCTATTTTTTCTTTTTAGGCAACTTAATCGTAATCTGATAGTAATCATCATACTCTTCTTCCTTTGAATCAAGCTTCATCCCGGAATCAGAGATCATATTCAGTGACTGACGGATTGTGTTAACGGCAATCCGCATGTCTTTATTGAATGCTTTTCGTTTCGGCTTCGGTTTTGTCTCAGTTAACTCAAGCATCTTTTGCACGCGCTGCTCGGTTTGTTTGACGTTCAGCTGCAGTTCGATGATGTCTGCTGCGAGTTTGTTTTGCAGCTCAGCATTTTTAAGCGGAATCAGTGCACGTGCATG
Source organism: Jeotgalibacillus terrae (assembly GCF_016908195.1). Classification (GTDB taxonomy): domain Bacteria; phylum Bacillota; class Bacilli; order Bacillales; family Jeotgalibacillaceae; genus Jeotgalibacillus; species Jeotgalibacillus terrae. The sequence goes on along the minus strand of NZ_JAFBDK010000020.1, from coordinate 22,355 downwards.
GCGTTCAGTGATCTGTTTTGAAATAATGCTTTCCTGCACAAATTCAGGCAGCTTTAAAAGACGCAGCTTGTTTGCGACTGTCGACTGACCTTTTCCAAGGCGCTGAGCCAGGGCTTCCTGTGTCAATTCATGAAGATCCAGGAGCTTTTGGTAAGCCATTGCTTCTTCCACGGGAGAAAGTTCTTCACGCTGAAGGTTTTCAATTAAAGCAACAGATGCTGTTTCAGTATCACTCATATTCTTCACGATAGCGGGAGCAGTTTTCCATTCAAGTGACTTCATCGCGCGCCATCTGCGTTCACCGGCAATGATCTCATAGAAACCGTCTCCGCTTTCGCGTACCACGATTGGCTGAATAATGCCGTGTGTATGAATGGTTCTTGCCAGCTCATCTATTTTTTCATCATCAAAAATCGTTCTCGGCTGAAAACGGTTCGGTTTGATCTGATGAATATCAATTTGTTTAACTTCTTCTTGGTTTACTTCTTTTTCTTCCGTGGTTTCAGGCGAAACAGGCTCGTCCTTATCACCAAGGCCAAAGATCCGTGAAAACGGAGTCTTCATCAAGACACACCACCCTTTGTGAAAAACTAAACGCCATTATGAAAGCGGAGATTTGTTCGGTGTTCCCGGCTTTCTTGGATACTTCTTAGGTGTAGATTTTGTTTTTTCCACTACAATAACCGATCGTTCGCTTTCTTCTTCAGGAAGCGTAAAAGCATGTTCGGCTGACTTTTTGCCTCCGAGAAGCTTCAGTGCTTTTTCACCCTGCTCAAGTTCATCAGCAGCGCCTGCACCCTTCATCGCTACAAAGTGTCCGCCGGTTTTAACAAGCGGCAGACAAAGCTCTGACAGCACAGAAAGTCTGGCAACAGCTCGGGCAGTCACCAGGTCATACTGTTCACGGTGTGCAGCGTTTTGGCCGAAAGTCTCAGCGCGGTCATGATAAAAGTGTACATCAGTCAGCTTCAGCTCATCTGCTAAATGATGTAAAAACGTAATCCGTTTATTTAATGAATCCACAATTGAGACTTTCAAGTGCGGGAAGCAGATTTTAATCGGAATACTCGGAAAACCTGCTCCCGCTCCCACATCACATATACTGAGCGGCTTTGTAAAATCAACATAAAAAGCAGCTGTGATCGAGTCATAAAAATGCTTTAAATATACTTCTTCACGGTCAGTGATCGCAGTCAGGTTCATTTTTTCATTCCATTCAACGAGAATTTCATGATACTGCCTGAACTGCTGAAGCTGTTCTTCACTTAACGTAATACCATTTGCTTTTAGCTGTTCAAAAAACTGCTGTTCTGTCATGTTGGTCTCCTTTAGCTCATTCAACCGGATACTTTTGCAATTTTACCCTGCTCAATATAGACAAGCAGAATTGAAATGTCTGCCGGATTTACTCCGGAAATTCGTGATGCCTGGGCAATAGACAGCGGCTGAACCTCGCGCAGCTTCTGTCTTGCTTCCGAAGCAAGCCCGGTAATCGCATCATAATCAATGCCTTCTGGAATTTTTTTATTCTCCATCTTTTTCAGCTTATCAACCTGCTGAAGAGATTTTTCGATATAACCTTCATATTTCACCTGAATCTCGACCTGCTCCTCTACGTCCCCCGGGAGTTCAGTCTCTGCAGGTATGAGTGCTTTAATATGATTGTACGTGATTTCCGGTCTTCTTAAAAGGTCTGTTCCGCGAATTCCGTCTTTTAAAGCAGAGCTTCCTGCTTCTTCAAGCAGTGACTGCGTTGCTTCATTCGGCTTAATTATAACTTCTTTCAACCTGTTAATTTCCGCATCAATCATATCCTTTTTAGCATTAAAACGGCTGTAGCGCTCGTCTGAAATCAACCCGATTTCATGACCCACATCTGTTAATCTCAGATCTGCATTATCGTGACGCAGAAGCAGACGATATTCAGCACGTGACGTCAGCAGACGGTACGGTTCATTCGTCCCTTTTGTCACAAGGTCATCAATCAGTACCCCGATATACGCATCAGAACGGCTTAAAATCACTTCTTCTTTATTAAAGGCACGGCGCGCAGCATTAATACCGGCCATCAGACCCTGTCCAGCTGCTTCCTCGTAGCCTGACGTACCGTTGATCTGACCTGCAGTGTAAAGATTGCGGATCTTTTTCGTTTCAAGCGTCGGCCACAGCTGAGTCGGCACCATTGCATCGTATTCGATTGCATAGCCTGAACGCATCATCTGTGCATTTTCAAGACCTGGAATCGTTGAAAGGATCTGCTGCTGAACATCTTCAGGCAGACTTGTTGATAGACCCTGCACGTAGACTTCCTTTGTATTACGGCCTTCAGGCTCAAGGAAAATCTGGTGACGCGGCTTATCGTTAAAGCGGACCACTTTATCCTCGATTGATGGACAGTAGCGCGGACCTGTTCCTTTAATCATACCTGAATACATCGCTGAACGGTGCAGGTTGTCATCAATAATCTGGTGTGTCTCAGCATTTGTATACGTCAGCCAGCATGGCAGCTGGTCTGTGATAAATTCTGTAGTTTCATAACTGAAGGCACGCGGCGTTTCATCGCCCGGCTGAATTTCAGTTTTCGTGTAATCAATCGTCGAACTGTTCACACGTGGCGGCGTACCTGTTTTAAAACGGACGACATCAAAGCCAAGGTCTCTCATATGATCTGCGAGACCAATAGATGGCTGCTGGTTATTCGGACCGCTTGAATATTTCAGGTCTCCGATGATCACTTCACCGCGCAGGAATGTTCCTGCTGTGATAATTGTCGTTTTCGCGCGGAATGTTGCGCCAGTATTGGTAATAACGCCGTGGCATTCGCCTTCTTCAATGATCAGTTCCTCAACCATACCCTGAAGCAGCGTCATATTCGGTTCATTTTCAATTGTTTCTTTCATCATTTGCTGATAAAGCACTTTGTCAGCCTGGGCACGCAATGCACGCACAGCAGGCCCTTTTCCTGTATTCAGCATCCTCATCTGAATATGCGTCTGATCAATTGTACGTCCCATCTGACCGCCAAGCGCGTCAATTTCGCGTACAACAATTCCTTTTGCCGGACCGCCGACAGAAGGGTTACATGGCATAAATGCCACCATATCAAGATTAATAGTCAGCATGAGTGTTTTCGCACCCATTCGTGCTGAAGCAAGTCCTGCTTCCACACCCGCATGACCGGCACCAATGACGATTACATCATAATTTCCTGCCTCAAATTTTTTCACCATAGTGATGAATGTCCTCCTTTAAATGTTGAGTCACTGTTACATTGTGTAGTTGATCTGCGTTACAGGCGGACGCTTTCCGGACGGAGGACCGTTTTGTGGTCCTATCTTTACCGCTCAGGCTTCGCCTTGCGGGGTCTCAGCTTCCCACTTATCGTCCCGGTGTCGCCGCCTTCCACTCCGATCAATGCTCTGGTAAATAAATTACTTTTATAACAGAGACTCATACTGCATAATTTCCAAGGAACAAGGTTCAATTTATCAATGAACTGATGGCCACTCAGACCGTCAGTATCTATTATTATTTTCCAAGACAGAACTGCGAGAATAGCTGGTCGATCAGGCTTTCCTGAACGGTATCACCGATCATCTCACCAAGGATCTCCCACGTACGGCGCAGGTCAATCTGCACCATATCAACCGGCATCCCCATTTCAGCACCCTGAATGGCTTCTTCAATTGCCTGTAATGCCTGATGCAGCAGGGCAATGTGACGGCTGTTTGATACATATGTGCCATCGCCAAGATCAACAGAACCGTCAAAGAATAATGAAGCAATCGCTTCTTCAAGCTCATCTACACCCTGCTCTTTTAAAAGCGAAGTCGTGACAAGCTTATGATCACCTGAAAGCTGTTTTACTTCTTCGAGATCAATTTCCTGAGCGAGGTCCGTTTTATTCACGATTACGATCACATCCATACCTGTGACTGCTTCAAACAGCCTGCGATCCTCATCAGAAAGCTCTTCGCCGTGATTTAATACAAGTAAAATCAGATCCGCTTCCTTTAATACCTGGCGTGAACGTTCAACGCCGATCCGCTCTACAATATCTTCTGTTTCACGGATTCCTGCTGTATCAACAAGTTTGAGCGGGACACCTCTGACGTTTACATACTCTTCGATCACGTCACGCGTCGTACCCGGAATATCCGTTACGATGGCTTTATTCTCCTGGACGAGACTATTTAATAAGGAAGATTTTCCGACATTCGGTCTGCCGATAATCACGGTTGAGAGGCCTTCACGCAGAATTTTTCCCTGTTCCGATGTTTTCAGCAGCTTCTCCACTTCATCGCGTACATACTGTGATTTTTCCATCATCATAGTCAATGTCATTTCCTCGACATCATCATATTCAGGATAATCAATATTCACTTCCACCTGCGCTAAAATCTCCAGGATCTCCTGACGCAGCGACTGCACAAGACGTGACAGTCTTCCCTGCATCTGATTCATCGCGACGTTCATCGCCCGATCTGTCTTTGCACGGATCAGATCCATCACTGCTTCCGCCTGAGACAGGTCAATCCGTCCATTTAAAAATGCACGTTTTGTGAATTCACCAGGCTCAGCAAGTCTCGCCCCTTCACGCAGCAGCAGTTGAAGCACACGGTTTACACTGACTACACCGCCGTGACAATTAATTTCAACTACATCTTCACGCGTAAAGGTTTTAGGTCCCTTCATGACTGATACCATGACTTCTTCAATGGTCTCATCCGTTTTCGGGTCCACAATATGACCGTAGTGAATGGTGTGGGATGGGACAGACTGCAGCTGCTTCCCGCCACTTCTATATACTCGGTCAGCAATCGTGAAAGCTTCATCACCGCTCAACCGGACAATTGCGATCGCACCTTCACCCATTGGCGTTGATATTGCTGCAATCGTGTCAAACTCCATAACATGTCACCCCGTTTTTCTTTCTCTATACATTAAGAAGGGCCTTCCGCACAGAAGGCCTCGGTTATATACTCTCTAAATCATTAGAATACCATACTTTTGCATTGAAAAAAAGAAAATCAGTTGGCATTATCCACAATGTATGGTATTTAGAATGGATATTCACATGTGGATAACGTAATTTATTTAAGTACTTTGTGTAAGTTGGCTGATGTTTTTTTCTCCAAGTTGAATCTTTCCGTGACCAGGCGCTGAGCCATCCAACTATGAAGACAGGGTAATAACGCAATTTATTTAACATTAAAATTTTTATATTATTTTTAAATATTTTCCATAATATTAATTTATTAAAATGAATAATTAAATTTTAGCTGCTAATTATAATCATTTATTTTTAAAAGATGAATCGTAAAACATGCTTTATGACTGCATTCTCAGTGTAGCTGAGCGTAAGGCGGTGACTCCGGGACGAATAGAGGGAAGCTGAGACCCCGCAACCGAAGGTGAGGAGGGCTTATGGAGCCACAAAACGGCTCATCCAGGAAAGCGTCCGCCTGAAGCGCAGCGAAACGATGAAAATGAAAAAATCAGCTGCCATGTGACAGCTGATTTTAATTAATATTTAGCAGTGATCACCAGATAGCGGTGAGGATCGCGGCCTTCTGAATGAGTTTCAATATCACGTCTTGACGACAGCGTACTGTGGATGATTTTCCGTTCAAAAGATGGCATCGGCTCGAGCTTTACAGGACGGCCTGTACGGACGGCCTGTTCTGCTTTACGTTCAGCAAGCTGGCTGAGCGTGATGCGTCTTCTTTCACGGTAATTTTCTGCATCTAACACGATTGTAACAAATTGATCTGTGTAGCCGTTTGCAATCAGCTGGGCAAGCGTTTGAAGCGCGTTAAGCGTCTGTCCGCGTTTGCCGATCAGCAGTGCAACTTTTTCACTTTCAAGCAATATTGTAACGGTTTTTCCTTCCCGCTGAACAGATGTTGTCAGTTCAACATCCATTTGGCGGGCAATATCCTTTAAATAGCGATCCACTTCTTCAATTGCATCTCTTTTTCGGATCACCTGAACTTTTGCAGGTCGTGATCCGAGCCCGAGAAAACCTTTTTTTCCTTCATCGAGCACTGAAATATCAGCGCGCTCTCTGGAAATACCCAGCTTTACAAGCGCTTCAGAAACAGCGTCTTCCACCGTTGCACCAGTCAGCGTGATTTCCTCCTTCACATACAGCCCCTCCTATCAAGTTGAGCTTTCCACTTCATCTTTTTTCTTGAATGTACCATTAATGAGTAATGTCTGCACAATCATAAAGATGTTACCGACTACCCAGTAAAGTGAAAGGGCAGTTGGGAAGATGAAAGCAAATACTGCGATCATAACAGGCATCAGATACAACATAATCTGCATCTGCGGGTTCATACCTGCAGGGTTTCCGGCCATCATAATTTTTTGCTGAAGGAATGTCGTTAAACCAGTGACAATCGGCAAAATAAAGAATGGATCCGTCTCACCAAGGTCGAACCATAAGAAATTGTGATTGGCGATCTCTGTCGTTCTTACAATCGCATGATAGAACGCAATCAGAATCGGCATTTGAATGACTAACGGGAAACAGCCGGCAAGCGGGTTTACTCCGTGTTTTTGGAACATCGCCATTGTTTCCTGCTGAAGTTTTTGCTGTGTTTGAGCATCCTTTGAAGAATACTGTTCACGTAACTTCATCATTTCAGGCTGAATTTCCTGCATACGCTTTGTATTTTTTGTCTGCTTGATCATCAGTGGCAGCAGTACAAAACGAATTAAAAGTGTAACGACAACAATTCCGAGACCATAGTTTTCATTAAAAAATTCAGCTACCTGTGTAATCAGCCAAGATAGTGGATACACAAAATAGCTATTCCAAATCCCTTCACTGTCTGGTGTGATCGGCTGATCGATTTCCGTACAACCTGCAAGGAAAACAGCTACGACCGCAAACATCATAAAGGGAAAGAGCTTCTTCTTCACGAATATGTTCCTCCCTGTCTATCTTTTCATTCTTATAAATCTCATAACCACCCGTTATTGTAACACGTTTAGTCAAATAGAGGCGCTATTTCTTAGAATTTTCACTTTTAAGGACACGTGCTTTTTTCATCACATGTGTCAGGCTTTTTTTCGTTTCATGGAAATTCAAATCAGCTGCCGGCTTTCTTGCAATCACAACATAATCACAAGAAGGGTCCAGCTCATTTGACAGTTCCAGAAAAACCTGTCTGATATATCGTTTTACCTGGACACGCGTGACTGCATTGCCAACTTTTTTGCTGACAGACAGGCCAAGCCTGAACATGGTTTGATCCTGCTTTTTCAGGCGATAGAGCACGAATTGACGGTTGGCCATTGATGTTCCTTTTTTAAATACCGCCTGAAATTCAGGATTTTTTTTGATTCTCTGCTCTTTTCTCATTACGCCACCCACAATTTTCGATATTTTTCCGGTATTTAAGAGAAAAAAGACCACTGAGTGGAATCAGTGGTCTTAAGCAGACAATACTTTACGTCCACGTTGACGGCGACGAGCAAGAACTTTGCGTCCGTTCTTCGTGCTCATGCGTGCGCGGAATCCGTGTACTTTACTTCTTTTACGAGTATTTGGTTGGAATGTACGTTTCATAGTAAGACACCTCCTAAAAAGATCATGATATCTATGATCAGAACTCTAAACATTTTAAGTCATTATAGCGACGATAAGTCGTTATTGTCAATGTCTGATTCGTGCAACCACTATATCATAACACCCCATGCGTCCCCATTCAATAGAAAAATGAAAAAATGATCAATTTCTGTAAGGGGAATGATGTTTCTACTATAGAAGGGGGATGAATATGACCTTTGTGCAGAGGTTAGTGAGCTGAATACCAGAGGTGGTGACCCGAATTAAGCTGATCATGATCCTAAACCAGCATATGCATCATTCTGATCCAAAACAATGCCCTCTTCATTAACTTCACTTCAATATAGAAGATAAAATTACAGACAAAATCTTATGGCTTTCAAAAATATTTTTAATTAACTACCGTACTTTAATTTCCTCTTCCATTTCTGAATAGCATCTCTACAAGATTCAAATTCTCTCAATCTGTTAATAACTCTGCACAGCGATTTGTCCGCGAAAAAAATTATCCACAACGCTTATCGACACCTTTTTCACATGTTCATCCCTTGTGGATAGTTGGAATCCACGTGTTGAAGGGGATGTGGATAAATATGATCAAGCATTGCACTGATTGGTTTTATTTGATATCATAATTGTGTTTTCACTCTGAATAACTTTTTAACAGATTTATATTATCCACAAATGTGGATAGCCTGTGGATAAACATTTTCACATGCATGTAAAAAGTTGTCCACAGCTGCTGAATATTGTCGATACATCACGAATTCGGCTTTTTTCGTTATTCATGATGATGTATATATATGAATTTTTCATTTTGAGAATGTTTTTCTCGAAAAATAATCGTAAAAGGAGGGGGCATTTAGTTGGAAAATATCACGGATTTGTGGAACCGCGCACTCGAAGATATGGAGAAAAAAATCAGTAAGCCAAGTTTTGAAACCTGGCTGAAGTCAACTAAGGCATTTACGCTGCAGCGCGATGTTTTGACAGTTACCGCACCCAATGAGTTTGCGCGCGACTGGCTTGAAGGAAACTACACCCAGCTGATTGGCGGTGTACTGAAAGAAGTCACCGGTGAAGAGCTGAAGGTTAAATTCATTATTCCTCAAAACCAGGATGAAGATGATTTTGATCTGGCGTCACCACCAAAAAGGCCGGTTGTTGACGATGACCAGCAGGAGTGGTCAAAAAGCATGCTGAATCCGAAGTACACGTTCGACACATTTGTCATCGGATCCGGTAACCGCTTTGCCCACGCTGCATCACTTGCTGTTGCCGAAGCACCTGCCAAAGCTTATAATCCGCTTTTTATCTACGGAGGCGTAGGTCTTGGGAAGACGCACTTAATGCATGCGATCGGGCATTATGTACTTGAACATAATCCGAATGCAAAGGTTGTCTATCTGTCTTCAGAGAAATTTACAAATGAGTTTATTAATTCAATCCGTGACAATAAAGCGGTGGATTTTCGCAATAAATATCGCAATGTAGATGTTCTCTTAATAGATGATATTCAGTTTTTGGCCGGTAAAGAACAGACGCAAGAGGAATTCTTTCATACTTTTAATACACTTCATGAGGAGAGCAAACAGATTGTCATCTCCAGTGACCGGCCACCAAAAGAAATTCCGACACTTGAAGACAGGCTGCGTTCGCGCTTTGAATGGGGCCTGATTACAGATATTACACCACCGGATCTCGAAACAAGAATTGCGATTTTACGTAAAAAAGCGAAAGCTGAAGGACTTGATATCCCGAATGAAGCGATGCTTTATATTGCCAATCAGATCGATTCCAATATCCGTGAGCTTGAAGGTGCGCTGATCCGCGTTGTTGCGTACTCTTCTTTAGTGAGCAAAGATATCAATGCCGACCTGACAGCTGAAGCACTGAAAGATATCATGCCAAGCTCGAAGCCGAAAGTAATTACAATTATGGATATCCAGAAAACAGTCGGTGAGCATTTCAGCGTAAAGCTTGAAGACTTTAAAGCGAAGAAAAGAACGAAGACAGTCGCTTTCCCGCGTCAGATTGCCATGTATCTTTCAAGAGAGCTGACTGATTTTTCTTTACCGAAGATCGGGGAAGAATTTGGCGGACGTGATCATACAACTGTTATTCATGCGCATGAAAAAATCTCCAGATTACTTGTTGAAGATGATTCTCTGAAGCATGAGATTAAAGAAATCAAATCTGCACTACAGAAATAATCTGTTGATAAGTGTGGATAGCCGTTGCAGGTCTGAACACATTTTATTCACATGTGGAAAACTTGCATAGCAATTCATTAACAGGCTTATCCACATATCCACAGCACCTACTAGTACTATTACTATTTATTTAAAAAATAATTATTATATAACTCGCAGCAGTATGCGAAGAGTTGGAGGCTATCTCACATGAAATTTCAGATACAGCGCGATAAGCTGGTTGATGGCGTAAATGATGTTATTAAAGCAGTGTCATCAAGAACAGCGATTCCGATTTTAAGCGGTATTAAAATTACTGCACACGATGAAGGGATTACACTGACAGGCAGTGACTCGGATATCTCAATTGAATCTTTTATCCCGAAAGAAGAAGACGGAAAAGAAATCGTTAACGTTGAACAGACTGGGGGAATCGTACTCCAGGCAAAGTTTTTTGAAAGCATCGTTAAGAAACTGCCACTTGATACTGTAGAAATTGAAGTACATTCTCATCTTCAGACTGTGATCCGCTCAGGTAAATCTGAGTTTAATCTGAATGGTCAGGACGTCAATGAATACCCGCGTCTTCCTGAAATTGAAGAAGACAGCGTATTAAAAATTCCTACTAACCTTTTAAAAACAATGATTAGACAGACTGTTTTCGCAGTGTCCGCCTCAGAAACACGCCCTATCTTGACAGGTGTAAACTGGACGGTGGAAGATGGCATGCTGAACTGTGTTGCAACAGACAGCCACCGCCTGGCGATGCGTAAGGCACCGATCAACGGCGGGAATGGGGAACCTTATAAAGCAGTGATCCCTGGTAAAAGCTTAAATGAGCTGAACAAGATTCTTGATGATACAGCAGATGAAACGGAAATTGTCATGACTGAAAACCAGGTGCTTTTCCGTGCGAAGCATGTATTATTCTTCTCACGTCTGCTTGAAGGAAATTATCCTGACACGTCACGTCTTGTCCCATCTGAAAGTAAAACGGAAATGACAATCGGCGGGAAAGACTTCCTTCAGGCGATTGACCGTGCATCGCTTTTAGCGAGAGAAGAAAGAAACAATGTCGTTAAGCTTCACATCAGTGAACAGGGCGGCGTACAGATTTCTTCCAACACACCTGAGATTGGTAAAGTTGTAGAGGAAGTGCAAAGTGACGCAACAACTGGTGAAGAACTGACGATCTCATTCAGCGCGAAATACATGATGGATGCACTGAAAGTTCTTGAAGGCGCTGAGACGAATATCCAGTTCACAGGAGCGATGAGACCATTTGTCCTCCGCCCAACCGGTGACGACTCCATCCTGCAGCTGATCACACCTGTGAGAACGTACTAAAAGAAAAGATTTCAGGTTAAAATAAATTTTTATACCATCAGAGGTGAACGTAGCGTAAGGGGAAGACTCCAGCATGAAAGCACGAGGAGGCTCAGCGCACGCCGCGCTCCCCCTGAAGCGTAGTGAACCGATTACAGAGGCTGAGACATATTTGTCACAGCCTCTTTCGTACTTTCAGAACACCGATGTTTCCTTTGTTTTCAGGACTCATTTGGGGTAAAATAAAAGGATAAGTGAATGCAGAAAGAAGTGATGAAAATGACTGAACAAATTACGATTCAGACTGAATATATTACGCTTGGACAATTTCTGAAATTAGCGAATGTGATCCAGAGCGGCGGCATGGCAAAATGGTTCCTTGGTGAGCACGATGTTTTTATTAATGATGAACAGGATCAGCGCAGAGGACGCAAGCTGCGCGACGGGGATACAGTATTCATCCCGGAAGTAGGCACGTACAAAGTAAAATCGGAAGGGTAACAGCGAATGCACATTGAGCAGCTTGAGCTTACTCACTATCGAAATTATGACAAGCTGACATTAACGTTTGATAACAATGTCAACGTCATACTCGGAGAAAACGCACAGGGCAAGACAAACGTGATGGAGTCCATTTATGTCCTGGCGATGGCAAAATCGCACAGAACGTCAAATGATAAAGATTTGATACAATGGCATGAAGAGTATGCTAAAATAGAAGGTAGAGTGATGAAGCAGCACGGCGCGCTTCCTCTGGAACTTGTGATATCAAAAAAGGGGAAGAAAGCGAAAGTCAATCACCTTGAACAATCAAAACTCAGCCGCTATGTCGGCCATATGAATGTAGTCATGTTTGCGCCCGAAGATCTCCACCTTGTAAAGGGGAGCCCTCAAGTAAGGCGTCGTTTTATTGATATGGAGATTGGCCAGGTTTCTGCTGTGTATTTACATGACAGCAGCCTTTACCAGAAGATTCTGCTTCAGCGCAATCACTATCTGAAACAGCTGCAGGCAAGAAAGCAGACAGATCAGACAATGCTTGAGGTATTGACTGACCAGTTTGTTGAGATGGCTGCTAAAATTGTCGTGCGCCGTTTTCAATATTTGAAGCTTTTGCAGGAATGGGCTGAGCCGATTCACAAAGGGATTTCACGGGGACTCGAAACGCTTGAGGTTGTGTACAAGCCATCTGTCCAGGTAACAGCAGGTGCCAGTCAGCAGGAAGTCGAAGAAGTCTTCCGGGAAAAGCTGGCTTCTGTCCGTCAGCGTGAAATTGAGCGCGGCGTGACCCTCGCAGGACCCCACCGTGATGACCTGCAGTTTTTAGTGAACGGTCATGATGTCCAGACATTCGGCTCACAGGGTCAGCAGCGTACAACAGCGCTGTCGATCAAGTTAGCTGAGATTGAATTGATCCACGCAGAGATTGGTGAATACCCAATTTTACTTCTGGATGATGTGCTGTCGGAGCTGGATGATTTCCGCCAGTCCCATTTACTGAATACAATCCAGGGTAAGGTCCAGACATTTGTTACCACCACCAGCGTGGAAGGGATTGATCATCAGACACTGAATGAAGCGACAACCTTTATTGTCGAGGACGGTGTGATGAAAAAAACTGGAGGGAGCTGACCCGGGCATGTATGTGCATATTGGGGAGGACGCAATGGTTAGAATGAATGATATCGTGGCGATTATGGATATGCAGGCAGCTGAGGACTCGCTCATTATGGAGCAGTTCATGAAAGACAACGATAACGGCATCGTTGATCTCTGTCAGTCAGCCTGTAAGTCAATTGTCATCACTGATTTCAAGGTTTATTTATCACCATTGTCATCAGCTACCCTTAAAAAAAGAGCGGAAAAAATGAGCAGGCCCTTTGGCCGCAAGCAATAGAAAGTGCAGGTGAGATCGCGTGGCAACTGAAGATACAAATATCCAAGCCTATGATGAGAATCAGATACAGGTGCTTGAAGGTCTTGAAGCAGTAAGAAAGCGTCCGGGGATGTATATCGGATCGACTGCCGCAAGAGGACTCCACCACCTGGTGTGGGAAATCGTTGATAACAGTATTGATGAGGCACTGGCAGGCCACTGTGACAAAATTTCAATCAGAATTACAGAAGATAACTGGATCGAAGTAGAAGATAACGGACGCGGCATTCCAGTCGGTAACCACGAGAAGATGGGTCGTCCGGCTGTTGAAGTTATCATGACAGTCCTGCATGCCGGCGGTAAATTCGGCGGCGGCGGATATAAAGTGTCAGGCGGTCTTCACGGTGTAGGGGCTTCAGTCGTGAATGCTTTATCTGAAGAACTGCAGGTGTATGTGCACCGTGATGGGAAGATCTACAACCAGGTATACAGACAGGGTGTTCCTCAGTTTGACCTGAAAGTGATCGGCGAGACAGATCACACAGGAACGATTACACGCTTTAAAGCGGATCCTGAAATTTTCACTGAAACGACTGAATATGATTTTGATACGCTTGCAAACCGTGTAAGAGAGCTTGCTTTCTTAAACCGCGGACTTGCACTTGAAATAGAAGATCAGCGTGAACAGGACGAAGAAGGCAATAATATCGTAAAGCACTTTCACTATGAAGGCGGGATTAAGTCATATGTAGAGCACTTAAACCGTTCAAAAGAAGTGATTCATCCGGAGCCTGTATTTATTGAAGGGGAAAAAGACGGTATTTCAATCGAAATCTCCATGCAGTATAACCAGGGCTTTGCGAGCAATATTTATTCTTTTGCCAATAACATCAACACATACGAAGGCGGAACGCATGAATCAGGCTTCAGAACAGCCCTTACACGTGTGATTAATAACTATGCCACACGTAATAACCTGCTGAAGGATGCTGATGGCAACCTCTCGGGTGAAGACGTGCGTGAAGGTCTGACAGCCATTGTTTCTATCAAACACCCTGATCCTCAGTTTGAAGGTCAGACGAAAACAAAGCTTGGTAACTCAGAGGCAAGAACGATTACAGACCAATTGTTCTCAGAACACTTTACAAAGTTCATGATGGAAAACCCCCAGGTTGCCCGTCAGATCGTTGATAAAGGGTCAATGGCAGCACGTGCCCGCCTGGCTGCGAAAAAAGCACGTGAGCTGACGCGCAGAAAGAGTGCGCTTGAAGTATCAAGTCTGCCTGGTAAGCTTGCTGACTGTTCTTCAAGAGATCCTCATATCAGTGAAATCTACGTAGTTGAGGGTGACTCTGCCGGCGGTTCAGCCAAGCAGGGACGTGACCGTCATTTCCAGGCCATCCTGCCGCTGCGCGGGAAGATCATCAACGTTGAAAAAGCGCGTCTGGATAAAATTTTATCGAATAATGAAATCCGTGCCATCATTACGGCACTTGGAACAGGAATCGGTGAGGACTTTGATATTTCCAAAGCCCGTTATCATAAAGTTGTTATCATGACAGATGCCGATGTCGATGGTGCGCACATCCGTACGCTCCTGCTGACATTCCTATACCGCTATATGCGTCCGATTATTGAGGCAGGCTATATTTATATTGCCCAGCCGCCACTTTACAAAATCACGCAGGGTAAAACAATCCGTTATGCCTACACTGATCGTGAAATGAATCGCATTCTCTCAGAAATGCCGGCTGCGCCAAAGCCTGGCTTACAGCGTTATAAGGGTCTTGGAGAGATGAACCCTACTCAACTGTGGGAAACAACGATGGACCCTGAATCACGTACAATGCTTCAGGTCAGTCTTGAAGATGCGATTGAAGCAGACGAAACTTTTGAAATTCTGATGGGTGACAAGGTGGAACCGCGCAGAATGTTCATCGAAGAAAATGCTGCTTACGTAAAAAATCTGGACGTATAACTTTTATAAATGCGGAGGGATAGGCTGTCCTATCCCTTCTTCCATTTCGTTTTGTAAAGATAAAAAGTGAGATTTCACAGCTGATGATTGAAGAGCAGGGCGGTGACTCCTGCGGAAAAACGATCGTGAAAGACCCCGGAAGGCAGTGGTTTTCTGCCTGACCTGAGCGTTCGTCCGCAGAAAGCATCCGCCCGCAACGAAAATCAGAAGCCAACTTTACAGAGCCGATCTTTAGAACAGAGTAATTGCTGGAATAGGAGGTTTTTCTGTTATGGCTGAAACGCCGAGTTCGAATGTTCATGAAATCAACATAAGTCAGGAAATGCGTACCTCATTTATGGATTACGCAATGAGCGTTATCGTATCACGTGCCCTTCCTGATGTAAGAGACGGCTTAAAACCGGTTCACCGTCGTATCCTGTATGCGATGAATGACCTTGGAATGACGTCTGATAAAGCATATAAAAAATCTGCCCGTATCGTCGGTGAAGTAATCGGTAAGTATCACCCGCACGGTGACTCTGCTGTATACGACACAATGGTACGTATGGCGCAGGATTTCAGTTATCGCTACATGCTCGTTGACGGCCACGGGAACTTCGGTTCAGTGGATGGAGACGCAGCAGCAGCGATGCGTTATACAGAAGCAAGAATGTCGAAGATTTCTATGGAAATTCTTCGTGATATTAATAAAGATACAATTGATTACCGTGATAACTATGATGGATCTGAGCGCGAGCCGATCGTTTTACCATCGCGTTTCCCGAACCTGCTTGTCAACGGTTCAAGCGGTATCGCAGTCGGAATGGCGACAAACATTCCACCGCATCAGCTTGGAGAAGTCATCGATGGCCTGCTTGCATTCAGTGAGCATCCTGAAATCACAATTGCCGAGCTGATGGAATATATCCCGGGGCCTGATTTTCCGACTGGCGCACTGATTTTAGGTCGAAGCGGTATCCGCCGTGCGTATGAAACAGGACGCGGTTCAGTGGTCCAGCGTGCGAAAGTTGAAATTGAACAGAAAGCCAATGGACGTGAAACAATTCTTGTTCATGAGCTGCCTTATCAGGTCAACAAAGCGAAGCTGATTGAAAAAATCGCTGAGCTCGTACGTGATAAAAAAATTGATGGGATTACAGATCTTCGTGATGAGTCTGACCGTAACGGGATGCGTGTTGTTATTGAAGTGCGCCGTGATGCAAATGCAAACGTGCTACTAAATAACCTTTATAAGCAGACAGCGCTTCAGACAAGCTTTGGTATTAACATGCTGGCGCTTGTTGACGGTCATCCGAAGGTATTGAACCTGAAGGAAGCCCTTCATCATTACCTGGAGCATCAGAAGGTTGTCATTCGCCGCAGAACTGAATTTGAACTGCGTAAAGCCGAAGCACGTGCGCATATTTTAGAAGGTCTGCGTATCGCACTTGATCATATTGATGAAATCATTGCACTGATCCGTGGATCTGAAACGACTGATATTGCCCGTGAAGGACTGATGACTCAGTTCAGTCTGTCTGATAAGCAGGCACAGGCAATTCTTGATATGCGTCTTCAGCGTCTGACAGGACTTGAGCGCGACAAAATTGAGGAAGAATATCAGGGACTTGTTTCATTAATTAAAGACCTGAAAGAAATTCTTGCCAATGAATCACGTGTGCTTGAAATCATCCGTGAAGAGCTGCTTGAATTAAAAGAGCGCTTTAATGATAAGCGCCGCACTGAAATTACAGTCGGCGGAGCGGAAATGATCGAGGATGAAGACCTGATTCCACAGGAGAACCTGATTGTAACCCTTACACATAACGGCTACATTAAGCGTCTTCCTGCTTCGACGTACCGTTCACAAAAGCGTGGAGGAAGAGGAATTCAGGGGATGGGTACGAATGATGATGATTTCGTCGAGCACCTGCTCACAACTTCAACCCATGACACCATTCTGTTCTTTACGAATAAAGGAAAAGTGTACCGTACGAAAGGGTACGAAATTCCCGAATATAGCCGTACAGCAAAAGGTTTGCCACTTGTGAACCTGCTTGAAGTGGATAAAGATGAAGTCGTGAACGCGATGATCCGTGTGGAAGAGTTTGATGAGAATTCATACTTCTTCTTTACGACAAAGCGAGGTGTATCTAAACGTACACCGGCAACTGACTTTGCCAATATCCGTAATAATGGACTGATTGCCATTAACCTGCGTGAGGATGATGAACTGATCTCTGTGAAATATACAGATGGTGAACGTGAAATCATTATCGGAACGAAAAATGGACTGATGATCCGTTTCCCTGAATCGGATGTCCGTTCAATGGGACGTACAGCAGGAGGCGTGCGCGGAATCAGGCTGAATGATGATGATATCGTCGTCGGCATGGAAATACTCGGTGAAGGAAACGACATACTTGTCGTGACTGAAAAAGGGTATGGCAAGCGCACACCGGAAGAAGAGTACCGTGTTCAGTCAAGAGGCGGTAAAGGAATTAAAACGTGTAACATTACTGAGAAAAACGGCCGTCTTGTTGCAGTGAAAGCTGTAACCGGGGAAGAAGATATCATGCTGATTACAGCTCATGGCGTACTGATCAGAATGGATGTATCCGGTATTTCACAGACAGGGCGAAGCACACAGGGTGTGAAGCTGATCCGTCTTGGCGATGAAGAACACGTAGCAACAGTAACGCGTATTGAAAAAGAAGATGAAATTGATGAAGCAGTCGATGAGATGGAAGAGCAGCATGAGTCTGCACCGGCTGAGACAGAAGAATAAATTTTCAAAAGAAAGCAGGAAAAAAACTCCTGCTTTCTTTTTTTTATGTGATAAAATGATAAAAAAGAACTAGATGTCTGGAGGTGCAGATGATGAAAGTAAATATAGATGAGGTCACAGAAGGATGCAGAATTGCAGAAGATATTATGGGCCTGACGACTCACCCGATTGTTAAAAAAGGAACTGAGCTCGAAGCGATTCATATAGAAGCGCTTAAAGCTTTTCATATTCAATACGTAGAGATTTTCTCAACGCTTTCTGACGGCAGCAGTGTAGAAGCTGAGCCTGTGCGGGAAGAAGAGGTGGAAGTAAAAAGAGAACCTGAATCGACGCCATTTAAAAAGCAGTATATGGATTTAATTACTTACTATAATGGTGTTTTCAATAGCTGGCAATCTGGCGGTAAAATTGATATCGTCGCATTGAAAAGCAGACTGATGCCGCTTTTAAGACAAATTGCAAAAGATAAGAGTATCATCTATCAGCTTCACAGATGGTCAGAAGCAAAACATTATATTGCCCATCACTCAGTTTCAACTGCACTGATCAGCTATCTGCTTGCTGACAAAGCAGGGTATGATCAGGGGAGCTGCACTCAGCTTGCTGTAGCCGGTATGTTAACTGATACAGGAATGGCTAAAATGCCGATGTCTATTCTGAAAAAATCCGGTGCCCTTACGCAGGATGAGGCAAGGGAGATCCGTAAGCATCCTCTATACAGCTACCAGTATGTGATGGACAGCCCGCTGCTCAGAAATGAAATGAAAGCGGCGATTCTGCAGCACCATGAGCGTCTTGATGGCAGCGGCTATCCTAAAGGAAGCAGAGGAAATGAAGTGTCCCGTACTTCCCAGGTACTTGCCTTAGCTGATGTATTTCATGCGATGACATCAGAGCGGCTATATCGTGCGAAAAAGTCTCCATTTAGAGCTCTTGAAGTCATCTGGGGAGATGAAATGGGTAAATTTGATATTGCCCTGTTAAGAGCGCTGCAGGAGATCGTAGGCGGTCTTGCAACAGGCACACCTGTGATATTATCAGATGGCCGCACTGCTGAAGTCATCTTTACGCAGCCTCAGCATTTACTGAGACCCGTAGTAAAATCAGGCGAAGACATGGTTGATCTGACTATAGAAAGAAAGCTATACATCGAACAGGTTATTTCTTAATTGAAATAGCCTTTTTATTTTGAAGGCTATCTTATAGACCAATGTTGTTTTAGCACAGCTGGTGATTGCAGCGGAAAGCGTTCCTCCTGGAGCGTAAATCACCAGCCGCCTTTAACAGAGATTTATTTTTAAAAAAATTTATTTTCAATTGAACAAATCGAACAGTTTAAACGTATAAGCTTCAGATAAAGAAAAAGGAGGGACGGTATGAACAGAGATGACGAACAGCTCAGTCACTGGCTGCATGACAATTATTCGTTTTTATACGCCTATCTGATCAAGCTGACGCTGCATCCTGCAGAAGCTGAAGATCTCGCACAGGACACAGTTGTCCGTTGTATTGAACGCTTCTCACAGTACCGTCCGGAGAAGGCTTCTTTTTCAACATGGATGATTCAGATTGCGACGAACCTCTGGCTGGATAAAAAACGCAGGAAAAAGCGTGAGCAGCAATATCTGAACAGACAGCAGCTTGAGTGGCACCTTGGTGAAGGAATCGGACTTGAAGTGGCTGAGGCATTAGGCAGGCTTGGCGATCATCACAGGGTGCCTGTCGTCCTGAAATATTATTATGGATACTCTTATGAAGAAATTGCAGCAATCTGCCGCGTCTCAACAGGCACAGTAAAATCAAGACTGCACCACGCCATGGCAAATTTAAGAAAGGAGCTGGGAGAAGATGAAGGACAAAACGGAAGAAAAACTGATCAGAGGTCTGGAAGAGTTTGACCGGCTTGATCGCACACCTCCGCCCCATGAATCTTTTACGCTGATGATACACGAAATCAGACAACGTCAAAGGAAAGAATTGATTTTATTTTTCATTGCAGCCCTTTTTATTGTCACACTTACAGTCATGGTACTGATCAACGAACCGATTTTGTATGTCGCAGGCCAGCTTCTGTTTTTAATTGTTGCCGGAGTGGTCCTCGCAATCCGAAAAAACCGGGTGAAACAGCATGAATGAAATCAATCCGCTGCTTTTTATCCTCATCGTTGTCATATTAATTGCTCAAAGTACATTTTTATTTACTGATGCAAGAAAGAGAGGACACGCAAAATGGTTTTGGGGACTTTGGGGGATGATCCAGACACCAATGCCACTGCTGTTTTATCTCTTATGGTCACGAGTATTGAAAAACTACCTGCAAAAAAGGAGAGAAGACAAATGGATGAAATAAATTTTGCGATTGTAGCGCCGCTTGCTTTAATCAATATTATTATTGCGGTTATTGCCCTGATTGACCTGGCTAAAAGACCATCTGTAAACGGGCCGAAATGGGTGTGGGTGCTCGTCATTATCATCATTAATCTGATTGGTCCGATCCTGTACTTTGTTTTCGGCAGAAGGGACACATAAATGATCACAGTAAACAATCTGACAAAAACATTCGGTTCATTTACTGCAGTGGATCAGCTGTCTTTTAATCTGAAAGCCGGTCGTACAACCGCACTCGTCGGCCCAAACGGTGCGGGAAAAACAACCGCGCTTCATATGATCAGCGGTCTGTCCAAGCCGACATCAGGGAGTATCACATTTGAAGAATCTACAGCTGACCCGAGACAGCACATTGGTTTCCTGCCTCAGTACCCTTCATTTTACAACTGGATGACCGCTAAAGAATATCTCGTATTTTCAGGCAGACTCGGTAAAAAGTCAAAAAGTGATTCACAGAAAAAAACTGTTGAGCTGCTGGAGAGAGTGGGTCTTGCTGAGCATGCCAATAAAAAAATAGGGGGATTTTCAGGAGGAATGAAGCAGCGCCTCGGTATTGCCCAGGCGCTGATCCACAGTCCGAAGCTTCTCTTGCTGGATGAGCCTGTCTCAGCGCTTGATCCGACCGGAAGAAAAGAAGTGATGACACTGTTGAATGAATTGAAGAGTGAAATGACCATCCTCTACTCCACCCATGTATTACATGATGCGCAGGTGCTGTGTGATGACGTGCTGATGATGAATCAGGGAAGAAAGGTACTGTTTGATTCAATCGATCAGGTGTACCGGCAATTTGAGCGGCCGGAGATGGTGATCCGTGTTGATGAAGCAATTACTCACTGGGTGCAGTCTTTAAAAGAGCGTTACCCTGATCTGACAATAGAAGAAACTGAAACAACCGCACGGATAAAAGGCAGGGAAATCAAAGAACTAAGAACACTCCTGCTTAAGGAAGCGCTCGATTATCGTCTGCCTCTCAGGTCTCTTGAAGTCGGCACAGCTTCTTTGGAAGATGTGTTCCATGAGGTGATGAAAAAATGAGTGTACTATTTAAAAAAGAAATGCTTGAAATGGCAAGAAGTTATAAGTGGGTCTGGATGCCGCTTGTATTCATCGCGCTTGGCATTATGCAGCCACTGACAAGTTATTATTTGCGGGATATTCTTGAGGAATTTGGCGGACTGCCTGAAGGTGCAGTTTTTGAGATCCCATTGCCTGGTGCTGATCAGGTTTTTGCTGAAACGCTCGGGCAGTTTTCCCAGATCGGTGTCTTTGTGGTTGTCCTTGCACTGATGGGCGCACTGGCCGGAGAGCGTTCGAGCGGTACAGCCGTGATGGTGCTTGCGAAGCCAGTCTCACATGCTGGTTATTTTTTAGCTAAATGGATAGCGGGTATCCTGCTTGTGTTTGTTTCTTACGCGGCAGGAGCTGCTGCAGCGTTGTATTATATCTTTTTATTATTTGATCCAATTAACTTTCAGCAGATTTTACTTTCATCATTCTTTTATTTCATGTGGCTTTTATTCACTGTAACGCTGGTGCTTTTTTTAAGCACATTCTTGAAGAAGAGTGCCGCAGCAGCTGGAGCCTCCCTCGTTATACTAATTATTCTTGCACTCGCTTCTTCTATCTTTAAAGAGCCGATGATGTGGACGCCGGGGTATCTGCTTGAGCTTTCAAGTCTTGCCATTCAGGAAGAAACACTTGATGGTTTATGGAAATCACTGATCAGTACAATCATATTGTGTACGCTGTTGATCGTTGGATCAATCGGATATTTGAAGCGGAGAGAATGGGTTCAGGGATAAGCATTTGCGTCTGACAGCTGGTAAAGCTGTCAGGCATTTTTTTATGATTTTGAGTGACACTGAAATTGTGGTAAATAATCTAAATTAATAGTCTTTTTCAAAAGTCTTGCGTTAATGCAAAGTTCCATGATATATTATTCCTCGTTGCTTCAAAAGCGCAGCACACAATCAAAACACACAACAAAAAACAGCGAAAAACTTTTTTAAAAAAGTGATTGACTTAAAATGCTGAAAGATGTTATGATAGATTGGTCGCTTGAGAGAGCAACACCGACTTCCTTCCATATAAAGAAGTGAGCGGTAAGAAAGAATTGAACCTTGAAAACTAAACAACCAAACGTCAACGTTTAAGATTTTAAGTCTTTTTCGAACAAAAAAGACAATGAGCTTTTCAAACACTTTACGGAGAGTTTGATCCTGGCTCAGGACGAACGCTGGCGG
>NZ_JAFBDK010000019.1 GCF_016908195.1 Jeotgalibacillus terrae | reverse complement strand
AAGGGTGGATCTCTCTATGGCAGAGGTGGTATAAAAACGTGTCACTAGTGGATCAAAAAGATGGCAAAGGTGGGTCAATCTAATGGCTGTATTCAAAAAGCAAAGTAGAAGAAAATGTATTTTGTTCTGAGAGTCCCGGTGAATTTGTAGTTAGTTATTATTATATGGATAAAAAAGATGATTTAAATATAAAGGTAGCCAAAAGAAAAGTTTTTGGCCATAGAATTAAATCTTCTAGTTTTTTTGAAAAAAGTAATCATTTTAATGGAGATATTGATCTTAGTGAAATAAGTGATGTTGCAAAACAATTAAAAAGTCTAAATTATGATGATAAATATCTATTATATGTTATTTCCTTTAGGGCTATTCTAGAAGATATAGTAAAGAAGTACCTATATGATAGGAATATCCCTATGGTAGGTAATTTTAAAGAAAACATGATAAAAATGTTAGTAGACATGCAAGATATATTAAAAGTTACAAAAACCTCAACTAAAAAGGATGAAAAGAAAAGAATACTTCAAAAGTTTAAAGGCTATGATGCTTTTAACAATTTTATTGCAGGGATAAATATAAAATTTAACAGCGAAAATTATGATAAATTCTTACATTCTTTAACGCATAATCCTTCTAAGGTTGACAAAGATTTTGCTTTAGAAATCGCTAATGATTTGATATTACCTCTATATGTCTTAAGTAAATTAATGAAGGATGAAAATTTATTTCAATAAGATTTCCAAATGACAAATCAAAGTAGAAGAAAGTATTGTAAATTATACTTTCTTCTACTATATGTTTGTAATCTCATACTTTGTTTTTATTAAAGAAAGCCTATACTGTTGACAAATTAATTTGTATCGTAGCAGAAAAAGACATGTTATGGAAAGCTTAACAGTTTAATGATGGGACATGGCAAGCGTCCGATTGAAGCCGAAATCACCTTCTAAATAAAGTAAAGATAACATTTTAGTAAGATAAATCCTCAGAAACCTTCCCACTAGAAGCAGGTCTCCACATAAACCCAATCGCTGCACCAACCAATGCAGGCAATATCCACCCAAGTCCAATTTCATATAAAGGCAGATAAATCATATAAAAATCTGTTACAGCATCAAATGCTCCGTTTGCAATACCAGGCAGTGTGCCAACCAGAGCATTATAACCGTCAATCAGGCTGACGAAGAACGTCAGGAACATGGCGCCTGCATAGATGCTTCTTTTATGACCGAACAGATTTGACGTCAGACCAAGCAGAATCAGTACAATCGCAAGCGGGTACAGGAACATCAGTACAGGGACTGCGTATTGAATGATATTTGTTAAACCGAAGTTTGCGATTAGCAGGGACATCAAAGATAAAATCAATACGAAAGTTTTATAGCTGACCTTCGGGTAAAGCTGGTGGAAAAATTCACTGCAGGCAATGATCAGGCCAATACTTGTTTTCACACATGCGAGTACAATAATTAATGCAAGCAGTATTGCGCCAAATGGTCCGAAATAATGCTGTGCAACTGCTGCGAATGTCAGTCCGCCATTTTCAAAAGTACCGACTGCTGATGGGCTTGTGGCACCCATATAAGTGATCAGTCCATAGATTAGCATCATCAGTCCTGTTGCAATCAGTCCGGACTTTAATGTCGTGCTTGCAATGGCTTTTTTATCAGTAATGCCAAGATTCTTAATCGCATGGATCACGATAATACCAAAAGCCAGTGCGCCTAGTGCGTCCATTGTATTATAACCTTCACGGAAACCGCTCATAAACGGCAGTGACTGATAATCAGCTGCAGGGGCTCCGAAGCCGCCCATCGGCTGAATAATGGCTGTGATGATCAGTATAGACAGGAAAAATAAGAAAACCGGTGTCAGGTACCTACCGACAATGTCCATCACTTTTTCAGCCTTCAATGATAAAACATAAACAATTGCAAAGAAGATAAAGCTGAACACAGCAAGCCATAACCCGCTGCTCTCAGTACTCACAAATGGTTCGAAACCGACTGTATAAGGAACCGTAGCAGTACGAGGGATCGCAAAGAATGGTCCGATTGTTAAGTAAAGAATGAGTGCAAAAACTGTTCCGAATAATGGGTGTACACGGCTTGCCAGGTCATGAAGCCCTTTGCTGCCTGATAATCCGATTGCAAGAATGCCAAGCAGCGGGAGTCCAATTGCTGTGACAAGAAAACCTGCCAGAGCCGGCCAGAAAGAAGTACCTGCCAGCTGTCCAAGCTGAATCGGGAAAATCAGATTGCCTGCCCCGAAGAATAAGCCGAATAACATAGTGCCAATGATTAAATAAGTTGAAAAAGGTATTTTCTGTTGCATAAGGTAGTCCTTTCTTTGCGTAAACGCTTTGCTGTAATAAAGGTAATCCTAACAAGAATGTACCACGCACACAATAGCATTTTTACGATTTTTCTGAGCAATTGATCTGTTAACGCTTACTTCTTACATTTAATGTTTTATCACTGCTTTTTTACAGTGAAAAAAGAGAAATCCCCGGCACTACGACTGCCGTTCAACTGTGATACAATAACCATATTAAATTGGTCAAAAAGCAGGTGGTCATGTGATTTATATCGGACTTACCGGATGGGGAGACCATCCGGATGTATATGATGAACATTCATCAAAACAGGATAAGCTGAAAGACTACTCCGCACATTTTCCGATCGTTGAACTCGACGCATCGTTTTATGCGGTCCAGCCTGAACGGAATATGAAAAAATGGGTTGCAGAGACGCCTTCATCATTTAAGTTTATCGTGAAAGCTTATCAGGGAATGACTGGTCATCAGCGCGGGGATAACCCGTTTGAATCAAGGGAGGACATGTTCCGTGCATTCCGGCTGTCACTTACTTCACTCATTGAAGCAGATAAGCTGGGTGTTGTGCTGCTGCAGTTTCCGCCATGGTTTGACTGTCAGAAACAGAATGTGGATTACATAAGGTATTGTAAGCAGCAGCTTGAAGGGCTGCCGCTTGCGATCGAGTTTAGAAATCAGACGTGGTACGCAGATGAATTCCGTGAACGTACGCTGCAATTTTTAAAGGATGAAGAATTGATTCACAGTGTCTGTGACGAACCTCAGGCAGGAGAGGGATCGATTCCGCTGGTTGCAGAAACAACACATAAAGAGGTTACTGTATTCAGGCTTCATGGCAGAAACACAGCAGGCTGGACAAAAAAAGGAAACGAAAACAGCTGGCGTGAAGTGCGCTATTTATATGATTACACAGAAGCAGAACTGAAAGATCTGGTACCAGTCCTTCAAAAACTTGATCGGACATCCGATCACATATATGTACTGTTTAATAATAATTCAGGCGGTCATGCTGCTGCTAATGCGAAAACAATGATCGACCTTTTGGGACTTGATTATGGAGGACTCGCCCCCCGGCAGCTTGACTTATTTTAGATTGGAATGAATGGGAATGGAATGGATTTTACTGCCCTTAATTGGGCTTTTGGCAGGGGCTGTCGGTTCCCTGATCGGGCTAGGCGGCGGTGTAATTGTGGTGCCGGCATTGCTGTTTTTTGGTCCGGCACTAATGTGGATAGATGGCATTACACCTCAGACGGCAGTCGGTATTTCACTGGTTGTGATGATTTTTACAGGTCTTTCATCAACACTTGCTTACTTGAAAACAAAAACAGTGGATGTGAAAAGCGGACTGCTGTTCTTTGCAGGAAGTGGTCCCGGAGCTGTAATCGGATCTTATACAAATCAATATCTGACGCTTGATTCTTTTCATCTTTACTTTGGAATCTTTATGATTTTTCTATCGTTTATTCTGCTGATCAGAAATAGGATTAAGCCGATTGAAAAGTTCAGGCAGGCATCTTATCAGCGGCATTTTACTGATCCTCAGGGCGTAAAATGGTCTTATGGATTTCCACCTGCTGCAGGCGTGCTGGCAGCATTTGCTGTAGGATTCGCCTCAGGGCTCTTTGGGATTGGCGGGGGATCTGTCATGGTGCCAATTATGATCATTGCGTTTTTATTCCCGCCGCACGTTGCAGTCGGGACTTCAATGCTGATGGTCTTTTTGTCAGCACTGCTTGGATCAGGTTCGCATATCCTGCTTGGAAATGTTGACTGGTTATACGTAGCGCTGCTTGCACCTGGCGCGTGGTTTGGCGCAAAACTTGGAGCCTGGATGAACCAGCGTCTCCAGTCAGACAAGCTTGTGATTGTTCTCAGACTGATTCTTGTTATGATCGGTATCAGATCAATTATCGAGGGAATATACGGTTAGCCTGGAGGTGAAATATAATGAAAGAAAGAATTACGATTTTTCATACAAATGATCTTCACAGCCACTTTGAGAACTGGTCACAGATCCATCAGTTTCTCACTCAGGAGAGACAGCAGCTTGAACAGGCCGGTGAAGAAGTACTGCTGTTTGATATTGGAGACCACGCGGACCGTTCGCATCCTTTAACAGAAGGATCTGCCGGTAAGAGAAACGTGGATCTTCTAAACGATGCAGGCTATGATGCCGTCACGATCGGTAATAATGAAGGAATTACTTTTTCTTATGAAGAATTAAATGACTTGTATCACGATGCAGACTTTGATGTGATACTTGCCAATCTGTTTACGGCAGAAGGGCAGAGACCTGACTGGGCGCGTCCTTATCTGATTAAAACGACAAAAAGCGGTGTGAAGATCGGTATCACTGCAGTGACAGCAGAATATCCTGTCTTTTACGAGAAACTCGGCTGGCGTATATCATCAGCAAAGGATGAGCTGAAAGCACAGGTCAGAGCGATGAAAGAAAAAGCCGATATTATTATTCTGCTATCACATCTTGGTATCAGAGAAGATGAGTGGGTGGCTGAGGAATGCCCTGAAATTGATGTGATTATGGGCGGCCATACACATCATGTGCTTGAAAATGGCAGACTGCATCATAACGTCCTGCTGGCTGCAGCAGGAAAGTTTGGTATGTATACAGGGAAAGTTGAAATCGAGTATGATCATGTCAGCAAAACGGTTTCAGGTAAAACAGCGACACTCTATGAAACAGGTGAATTACCTGATGCAGAGGATCACACGGAGCGCTGGTTTGAAGAAGGAAAGCAGCTGCTTTCCAATGAAATTGCGGTACTTGATCAGCCGATCCATCATAATCCGTTAGAAGCTTCATCACCACTATCACATCTGCTTGCTGAAGCAGTACTTGACTGGTGTGATGCCGACCTGTCGATTGTCACAGGAGGGTTACTGCTGCACCCGCTTGAAGCCGGGCCGGTGACTGAATACGATCTTCACCGGATTTTACCGCATCCGATCAATCTCTGTTTAGTTGAGCTCTCAGGAAGTGAATTAAAAGAAGTTATCAGACAGTCACGCCATCAGAACTGGCCAACCACTGTCATCCGTGGCCTTGGCTTCAGAGGGACGATTCTGGGTGAGTTTATTTTTAAGGAACTGGGTGAGAAAGATCATCAGTTTTACGTCGGGAATGAACCTGTACTTGCAGATAAAACGTACCGGGTGGCGACGGTAGATATGTTTACATTCGGCTTTTTCTTCCCTGAAATGCACAGGGCAAGGAAGCAATATTTTATGCCGGAATTCCTGCGTGACATTTTAAAAGAAAAATTAAAAGCATATGCCCGTTAATCATTAAAATAGATAGAGAAGGGTGATCGAGGGATGAGGTTAATTTCTGTAAAAGTACTGAGAGCGGGCATGGTTCTGGGACATACCATCTATAATGTGAATGATAAG
This sequence comes from Jeotgalibacillus terrae, assembly GCF_016908195.1. GTDB lineage: Bacteria > Bacillota > Bacilli > Bacillales > Jeotgalibacillaceae > Jeotgalibacillus > Jeotgalibacillus terrae. The sequence goes on along the minus strand of NZ_JAFBDK010000019.1, from coordinate 59,477 downwards.
CCTTTGCTCCAGGCGGGGGTGACATTGACGAAAGCGATGGTGGACCGTCTGCGTCTGCTGAGGGTCCAGTATGTGTATATTGCTGATGGGAAATCTGAAGGGATTGAAGTGAAAGAAAGTGTTCCTGTGCACGTCAGACAGGAAACGATTCGTGAAATTAAAGACTCGTTTGCTTCGATACAGACGAGCAGTAAAAAAGATATGAGAGCAATGCTTGCAGATAAAGCAGGCAAAATCCAGAACGTATTGAAAAATATTATGAGTGAAATGGATGCCAATCAAGATCTGATGATGATTCTGTCTGATGCTTATTTATATGATTCATACATCTTCCATCATTCCTATAATGTGACGCTATATACGCTTGCAATCGGAAAGCAGTTAAAGCTGCCTGTGAAGCAGCTTGAACAGCTGGGTCTCGGTGCAATGCTTCATGATATCGGTAAAACGATGATTAATGAAGAGATTCTGATGAAAGAGGGACCGCTGACGGATGAAGAGTTTGAGGAGATCAAAAAGCATACGGTTCATGGCTTTGAGCTGCTCAAAAATCTTCATAATGTATCTCTGCTGACAGCGCATTGTGCCTTTCAGCATCATGAAAGACTTGACGGGTCCGGATATCCAAGAGGATTAAAGGCTGCAGACATCCATCCATATGCAAAAATACTGGCTGTCGCAGATGTCTTTGATGCCTGCACGTCAAACCGCGTATACAGGGAAAAAATGCTGCCGGCAGATGCGCTTGAGATTCTGCTTGCAGGCTCCGGCACCTTATTCGACCCTGTTGTCATCAAAGCTTTTCAAATGGGCATCGCGATCTATCCAAACGGATTGACTGTACAGCTAAGTGACGGCAGAAAGGGAATTGTGGCACAGCAGAATAAAGGAATGTCCACACGCCCGATCATCAGGATTGTAGAGGAGAATGAAAAAATTGTGGATGCGACCTATGAGCTGGATTTATCCAAACACCTCGACTGTACAATTTGCAAGACCGGTATCATGTTCATAACTGAATAATTAACAGTGAAGTCACCCTCCTATCCGGCATAGACTGCTTTGTAGGAGGGCTTTTTTATGCGCAAAAGAAAGTTTGTGATCAAGCCGCTGTCTGCACGTTCAGTGTGGCTTCTTTCTGTATGTCTGTTCTGTCTGATGACTGTTACCGGCCTTGTTGTGATTAATACAGGGATCAAACCCACCTTGATGATTTATGCGGAATCCCAGACAAAGAAAATCGGTGCATTGGTGATCAGTAAGGCAGTCAATAAAGAAATCGCCAATGTAATGGACATTAATGAGATTATTGAAAATGTCCCGACAGATTCAGCTGAAATGGTGACGACAAAGTTTAATACTGAAATTATCAACCGTGTGCTGTCTGAAACGACTGAATTGGTACAGGAACAGCTCAGGGCCATCGAAAGAGGAGATACGAGCGTGTTGAAGTCACTGACTGAACTTGACCTTGAAGTGGAGGATGCAGGGAACCTTGAAGGGATAGTCTATACTGTTCCACTCGGCCAGGCCACCGGCAATGCACTGCTTGGAAACCTTGGTCCAAAGGTGCCGATCCGGTTTCACGCAGTAGGCAGTGTAACCTCAGATATTCAGTCTGAGATTGATGAGTTCGGGATTAACAATGCCCTCGTTAAAGTAAATATTCATTTAATTGTAAAAGTGCAGATCATTGTCCCTTTTGCCACAGAGGAAACGACGATTGAACAAAACATACCGGTAGCAATGGGACTGATCCAGGGACAGGTGCCTGAGATCTATAATATGGGAGAAGGTATGACCCCTTCACTCGAAGTACCAATTCCTGCAGATTAGTCTTGAATTGAAGAGAACGGCTTGTTATAATAGTTCAGTAAAATGAATAATCACCACATCATAATCCGATGGGGTAGAGGAGCAGGATTTAAGAGTAATCTGTGTGAGGATGACAACTGCGATCACAGATGAAAGGGGATCACTGCCGAAATGGTAACAATCAGTCAGGGTTTTATCATTGGGGTTATCTCTAACAGGGATAACACTCTCTTGCTGCAGAATATATCTGCAGGATGAGGAGCTACAGATCGTGATGGAGCATAACATTACTGACTATAAGGGTAATGGTAGAGTCCTCTATCATTGCCCTTTTTTGCGTTTTTTTACGATTATGCCTCATACCTTGCCCTATCAAAAAATAAAGGAGGGAACATTATGGAAGGAACATGGTTATCACTTTTACCACCAGTTATTGCAATTGTAATGGTTTTACTTACCAGACGTGTCCTGCTGTCACTTGGCGCAGGGATTATTGCAGCAGCACTATTAATTACAAGCTTTGGTCCGCTTGAAACACTTGAAACACTATGGCTGTCATTCAGCGGAGTATTCTGGGAACACGGGGCAGATGGAGAGCCCGGCGCTCTGAACTTATGGAATATTTTTATTATGTTATTCCTGATCATTCTTGGAGTGATCACAGCATTTATTAACGTGTCAGGCGGTGCGAGAGCATTCGGGGAGTGGGCAATGAAACGTGTTAAAACACGAGCAGGCGCTCAGCTTGTTACGGCATGTCTTGGTGTCATTATCTTTATCGATGACTACTTTAACAGCCTTGCAGTTGGACAGGTTGCACGCCCGCTGACAGACCGTCACCGCGTATCGCGTGCAAAGCTTGCGTATCTGATTGACTCAACGGCTGCACCTGTTTGTGTTGTATCACCAGTATCTAGCTGGGGTGCATATATTATTGCGGTGATCGGGGGCATTCTTGCCACTCACTCGATTACTGAATACACGGCATTTTCTGCGTTTATTCAAATGGTACCGATGAATCTGTACGTATGGTCAGCACTTGGAATCGTCTTTATTGTTGCACTTCGCGGTGTGGACTTTGGTCAGATGAAAGTGCATGAAAACCGTGCAATTGAAACAGGGGAAGTATATGATCCGAATAAAGACATTCCGGGAGAACTGAAAAATGATCTTCCAACTTCAAAACACGGAACAGTAGGAGATTTAATCTGGCCAATTATTGCACTTGTAGTAGGAACAGTTGCAGCAATGATGTGGACAGGCTCTCAGGCTTATACAGCTGATACTGGCGAATCTGCATCGATTCTTCAGATGTTTGAATATACTGATGTAGCAAAATCACTTGTATATGGTGCACTTGTAGGACTTGCAGTAGCCATTGCATTCTTTATCAGACAGATCGGACGCTCTGAAAAAATTGGTGGAGCTGAATTTTTCCTTGCACTAAAAGAAGGCGTGAAGTCTATGCTTCCTGCCATTTATATTCTTGTATTCGCATGGATGATTGTCGGGTTAATCGGTGACCTTGGAACAGGGGAATTCCTTGCCGGTGTCGTTGAAGCTTCCAACCTGCCAATTGGCTGGCTGCCTGTCCTGTTATTCTTAGTAGCAGGGATTATGGCATTTTCTACAGGCACATCATGGGGTTCATTCGGTATTTTACTGCCGATTGCAGGAGAAATTGCAGCGAGTACTGATATCTCATTGCTTCTGCCGTCACTTGCAGCAGTTCTTGCAGGAGCGGTGTTCGGAGATCATTGTTCTCCAATCTCTGATACAACGATTCTTTCTTCTACCGGTGCGGGAAGTAATCATATTGATCACGTATCAACTCAAATCCCTTATGCAGTAACCGGAGCTGCAATTGCTTCAGCGGGTTACGTTCTGCTTGGCTTCTCAGGCAGCACAATCCTATCTCTTGGATTAGTCGTTATTCTGCTGATTCTTTTCGCGTTAATTATGGGACGCAATCCTGAAAAAGCGAGAACCGTTTCTGCTAAAGAAGGTCTGGAATAAGAGAAGAAACGCCTGAATGGACAATCCATTCGGGCGTTTTTTAAAGAGGACTATCGTATGATTGGAAAAATGTATGAATTATATAAAGTGTGAAAAATTTTGCACACTACTTCAATAAACCTTGATTTAGCAAGGTTTATTTATTTTTATAGATTATATTAATATAATTTCAGAATTTTTCAAAATAGTACTTTTACATTTAGGAAGCAAGTGCTATACTGTTTTTAGATTATGAGAAATAATCTGAATATATAAAAACTTCCAAACAAAACGGAAGTACTTTCAGGGGGGAAATAAGATGAATCGTCAACAGTGGGGATCGCGTGCCGGATTTATTTTAGCAGCAGTCGGTTCTGCGGTCGGTCTAGGAAACATTTGGCGTTTTCCGTACGTCGCTTATGAGAACGGTGGAGGAGCATTCTTTATTCCATATTTATTTGCACTCTTAACTGCCGGTATTCCAATTCTTATCATGGAATTCACCATCGGACATAAGTACAGAGGATCTGCGCCGCTATCATTCTTCCGCATGAGCGGTAAAAAAGCTGAATGGCTTGGCTGGTGGGCAGTATTTGTCTCCTTTGTCATCTCCACCTACTATGCCGTCATTATCGCATGGGCAATGCGCTATACCATATTCTCGTTCGGGCAGGCATGGGGAGAAGATACAGAAGGATTTTTATTCACAGAATTTCTGCAGCTTGATGTAGCACCTGGTGAAACGGGTGGCATTGTGTGGGGAGTATTTATTCCACTTGTGCTGGTATGGGTGATCACACTTGGTATCCTTGTTGCAGGTGTTAAGAAAGGGATTGAATATGCGAACCGTATTTTCATTCCAACGCTTGTGATCTTATTCCTGATTATTGTGATCAGGGCGGTAACATTAGAAGGTGCCGGACTTGGTCTGACAGCATTCTTTGAGCCGAATTTTGAAAATATTATGGATCCGGCAGTCTGGGTAGCAGCCTACGGTCATATTTTCTTCAGTTTATCTATTGCATTTGCAATCATGATTACTTATTCAAGTTATCTTCCGAAAAAATCGGATATTACAAACAACGCATTTATTACAGGGTTTGCGAACTCAGGTTTCGAGCTTTTAGCTGGTATCGGGGTATTCGCAGCACTTGGTTATATGGCTACACAGCTTGATGTGCCGGTTTCAGAAGTGGCTACAGCCGGTGTTGGGCTTGCCTTTGTGGTATTCCCGCAGATCATCAATCAGCTTCCTGGTCTTAACGGTATTTTCGGGGCGTTATTCTTCCTGTCACTTACACTTGCAGGACTGACTTCACTGATGTCAATCACTGAAACGTATGTAGCAGGTTTATCTGAGAAGCTTGGCATTTCGCGTAATAAAGCCGTTCTTTTCGGAGGCGGACTCGCAGCATTAATTTCAATTTTATTTGCAACGCAGGGCGGACTATTCTTCCTTGACGCAGCAGATTACTACATTAACCAGTTTGGTGTAGCAGCAATCGGTCTCATTGAAGTGATTATGATCGCCTGGATTCTGCGTAAAACAGGTGTGCTTCAAAACCACGCGAACCTTACATCAGATATTCACCTTGGCGGATGGTGGAAAGTATGCCTTGGCGTCGTCACACCAATCGTTCTTGGTTATATGATGTTCGGTCTGATTACACAGAACGTTCTTCAGCAGTTTGACAATGATACTGGTAACTATGAAGGCTATACTGATGAATTTGCCCTGACGATGTTCCTTGCTTCAGCTGGTGCAGCTTTCGTGATCGGTATTATCGTATCACTGATCAAATGGAGCCGTTCAACACCGGTTGAACTTCCGGATAAAGAGTAAAGGAGGGATTCACAATGACAGTTGGTGCAATCGTAATGATGGTGATTGGGATCGTTCTTTTATGGGGCGGACTTGCTGCAAGTATCACAAATGCAGTAAGGAAATCCAAAAACAAAACAGTATAAGTATAAGGCTGCCTGTGCTACAGTACAGGCAGCTTTTTTGATTCGTGATCCGGCGCGAGGTCATATTGATGCATGGCAGCCGGGATCCAACCTGAATCAGGCGAAACTTCCGGAGGCTCAGGCTCTTTTGAACAACCGGCGAGAAAAAGAATGATCAAAAACGCACAAATCAGCTTCAACAGGGTCACACTCCTTTTGCTGATTTTGTCCTGAATGCAAGGAATTCATACATAGAAAAAATTGTGTTGTCATGTATAATAGGAAGTAGTTCACAGGCAGGAGTGAGAATAATGATTACTATGCATAATCAACAATACGAAATCATTGAAGAATATAGAGAAGGCTATGATGAAGAAGCGTTTGAAGCGCGTTACAGTGAAATTCTGCACAAGTATGACTATATTGTGGGGGACTGGGGTTACGGTCAGCTGAGACTGAAAGGTTTTTTTGAGGATACGAATCAGAAATCGTCATTTGATACGAAGATTTCGACTGTGAAGGATTATTTGTATGAGCACTGTAATTTTGGCTGCCCGTATTTTATTGTGAAGAAGGTCAGCGGAGCTAAGAAGTAGAGGATCATAACCGTTTCGCTGCACTTCAGGCGGATGCTTTCCGGACGGAGGTTGCTGAGCCTCCTCAGGCTTCGCCCTGCGGGGTCTCAGCTTCCCTCTAATCGTCCCGGAGTCACCGCCTTACGTCAGATGGATGTAACAGATAAACTCTTAGAGACCAATGAACGTATTCTTTAAGAACTGTTTGGTATGAAAAGAAGGTTGTCTCAATTTTAAGTTGAGACAACCTTCTTTTCATTTCTTATGATCTTTTTCACTTAAGGTATATGCGCACCCGGATCTTGTCTTGGGACGTCTTCGTGGGCGCCTTTATTCTCGTAGTTGAATGCACTGTAGTAGCGCTGGCCGCTTTTCCAGGGGCCGGATTTGTTTCTGACAAGTGAATATTTGCCTCTCGGGGATCCATATGGCCCTTCCGGAAATGATTCAGGGATCAGGTATTCTTTTTGTACTTCAACGTTTGAAAAGTCACTGTACCGCTCCATTACACTGCTCCTTTTTAGATTAGTATGAGCAGTTCATGATGATTGATTCACAAAACAACTTCGTTCAGAAATTCGCGCAGTTCTGCTGCATCCTGTTCGGAGAGTTTGAATGCGTGTTCAATGTAGCCTTCTTCATCGAGATCGTCCTGGCCGATGATGGCAAAGCGACTTCCCTGAATGTCCATGACCATTGCTTTTCCGTAGTAGCGGTCTGAATACAGAATCGCAAGGTCAAAGCGCTGATGCTCGCCCATAAAGCTGACAAACCGCGTTTTTGTTTCTTCTGTATCATCATATAAAAAGAATCGTTCAGTCATCGTTAAAATCCTCCTTAGTGTGTATTCACAATTATAACGATTAACGCACGTGATGCCAAAAAATCTGAGGGCTTATGGTACACTTGAAACAGACATTTTGATGGAGAGTGAAGAGATTATGTACTTCGTTGACAGAGAAACGATTGAGCAGACGCTTGTATTTATGGAAGAGCAGCTGGCGTTTTTACAACAGCATACAACATGGGATACCAAAATCGGACAGCTTGCGCTTGAACGCAGCCTGCATACCGTTATAGAATCAATTATTGATGTCGGTAATTCAATGATCGACGGCTTTATTATGCGTGATCCCGGCAGCTATGAAGATATTGTTGATATCCTTGAAGATGAAAAGGTCATTGGTAAAGACATGCACGGAGACCTTGTCAATGCCGTCAAACTCAGAAAGCATCTGGTTCAGGAGTTCACACAGGTGGACCATCAGATGTGTATCGACACATTTACATCTTCGGAAAAAGCCCTGCTGGCATTTCCGCTCGCAGTGAGAAATTATCTTAAAAATGAACTTGGACCAGTCTCTGCATTCAGACGGTAAGGAATAGAAAGGAAGTAAGTAATGAAAGCATATAAAGGTTATTTAATCGATTTAGACGGAACGATGTACAGAGGAACTGAACCGATTCCAGAAGCGGTGGACTTTGTAAAAAAGCTGAAAGGAAAAGGAATTCCTTATCTTTTTGTGACGAATAATTCGTCTAAAACACAGGAGCAGGTGGCAGCACACCTTCAGAATTTTGATGTGCCTGCTGAGCCTGAACAGGTATTTACGACATCTCTTGCAACAGCATCAGTCATTTCCCGGGAAATGCCGGGCGGATCTGCATACGTGATTGGCGGAGACGGGATTCGTCAGGCGCTGACTGAAAAAGGGATCACGATCAAAGATGAAAATCCTGACTATGTCATTGTAGGTCTTGACCGGGAAATTACGTATGAAAAACTGGCACTTGGCTGTCTTGCTGTCAGAAACGGTGCGAAATTCATCTCAACCAACGGTGACATTGCGATTCCGACAGAACGCGGTCTGCTGCCTGGAAACGGATCGCTGACTTCAGTCATTACCGTTTCTACACAGACGGAGCCTCTGTTTATCGGAAAGCCTGAAGCAGTTATTATGGAACAGGCGCTAGAAGTGCTTGGCCTGCCAAAAGAAGAAGTTGTCATGGTTGGTGATAACTATGATACAGATATCAAAGCAGGATTTAATACCGGGATGGATACATTGATGTTGCATACTGGCGTTTCACCAAAAAGCCTGCTTGCTGAAAAAGAACAGCAGCCGACTTATTCGATTGATTCTCTTTCAGAGTGGGAGATTTAATATTTCTTTAAAACAGCTGTCCCTCTCATGAAGGACAGCTGTGTCATACATAAAATGAAATTCACTTTTATAAAGGGGGATGCAGCTGATGTCTAAGGTTTTCATTACACGTAAAATTGATGATGCAGTGATTCAGGAGCTTAAGAAGAATTTTGACGTTGAGGGGTGGGATTCTGAGGATGAGGCTGTGCCGAGAGATGTATTGATAAAGCAGGCTGGTGAGTGCCATGCACTGCTTACCATGCTTTCTGATCAGGTGGATGAAGAGCTCTTTTCATCGGCTCCCCATTTAAAAATAGTAGCAAATATGGCAGTCGGTTATGACAATATTGATATTGAAGCAGCAGACAAAGCAGGCGTGATTGTGACGAATACGCCGGATGTCTTAACAGATACAACCGCTGACCTTGCATTTGCACTGATGCTCGCTACTGCAAGAAGAATTTCTGAAGCAGCAGACTATATCAAAAATGGCGACTGGACGTCCTGGTCACCTTATCTTCTTGCAGGACGCGACGTTCACCATAAAACGCTCGGTATTATTGGAATGGGGAAGATCGGGCAGGCTGTGGCAAAACGTGCAGCGGGGTTTGATATGAATATTCTCTATCATACAAGAAGCCGGAAGCTTGAAGCGGAAGAAGCGTACGGAGCTCAGTATAAAAGCCTGTCAGACTTACTTGAAAAAGCGGATTTCGTTCTCGTACTCGCACCGCTGACTGAAGAAACACGCGGTATGATCGGAGCGGAACAGTTCAGACTGATGAAGAACTCTGCAATTTATTTGAATGTGGGCAGAGGACCAGTGACGGATGAAGCTGCGCTGATTGAAGCGTTGCAATCAGGCGAGATTGCCGGAGCGGGGCTCGATGTATTTGAACAGGAGCCGGTTTCCGCTGATCATCCGTTGCTTTCCATGAAGAACGTGGTGGCTGTACCGCATATTGGCAGTGCATCAACTGAGACCCGGTTTGCGATGATGAAGCTTGCTGCTGATAATATCAAAGCAGTGCTGACTGATGAAAAGCCACTAACAAGGGTTTCACTCTAAACGGACATTCTCATTTATTTTTTAAATTTCTCAATAAAAAAATCCTCCTGTTTTTACAGGAGGATGATGTTCATTAAAATACCTGTTCAACTTCCACAACGCCAGGTACTTCTTCAAGCAGTGCACGCTCGATACCTGCTTTAAGGGTAATAGTTGAACTTGGGCATGTACCGCATGCGCCAAGAAGTCTTAATTTAACGATTCCATCTTCAACGTCAACCAATTCACAGTCTCCGCCGTCACGAAGAAGGAATGGACGAAGTTTATCAAGTACTTCCTGAACTGAATCTTTCATTTCTACTTCTGTCATTCGAATCGACTCCCTTCCTGTGTTCTATTATAATGAGTATAACGAAAAAAATCCATCCATGTTATTTGAAATTATTATTGTTTAGTCATGCATTTGGAATGGATGGTAAAACCGCTGTCATTTTCCGTGGAAGACTGCGCTTTCCTGCCCCCGGGCGGTGAGCCTCCTCGAGCTTCGCTCTGCGGGGTCTCACCTGTCCCTTTCTGGGGCAGGAGTCTCCGTCTTCCACTCCAAATGACAGCTGAATGTTTCTTGTTGAACAAAGATGTTATTTTTTATAAAGATTCACAATGTATAATGCACAGCTGATAATTGGAGCGTAAGGGGGTGACTCCGGGACGATTAGTGGGAAGCTGAGACCCCGCAACCGGAGGTGAGGAGGCTCAGCTACCACCGTCCGGAAAGCGTCCCCCTGAAGCGGAAATTATCAGCCGGTTTATTAAAAACTTAATCATAGGGAGTTGTTTGATATGGCGAATGAGGCTGTGACGATTACGGTGTATGGAGCGGAGACGATTTGTGCGAGTTGTGTGGGGGCGCCTTCTTCTAAAGAGACTTATGAGTGGCTGGAGGCGGCGATTGGCCGGAAGTTTCCTGACCGCAAGTTTGTAATGGACTATGTGGACATTAACACTGAGCAGGAAGATCCGAAAAAGGCTGCTTTTGTGGAACGGGTATGGGAAGAGGATTTATTCTATCCGGTTGTTTTAGTTGAGGATGAAATTGTCGGTGAAGGGAACCCAAGACTGAAGGCCGTGTATAAAGAGCTTGAAAAGTACGGGTTCCAGACGGCTGAATAATAGCGTAAATTGTTTAACTGAAGCCTGTATACTTATGATGAAATTTTTATTTATTGATTATAGAGGGTAACCTCGCTGCAGGCGGTGACTCCGGGACGATTAGCGGGATAGCTGAGACCCCGCAGGCGAAGCCGAGGAGGCTCAGCGACCGCCGTCCGGAAAGCACCGCCTGCAGCGCAGTGAACTGGTTCCCGAAGAAAAGGCTGAGACATATTTTGTTTCAGCCTTTTTTCTTTCATACTTCTGTAAAGTTCAGACCCCTCAATACCTCAGCGTCTGATTTGTCACAGAGGTAGCATTTGTCATGTTCATCTCTCATCACAACAAAATCAGGGTTTTCATTTTGATAATCTTCCGGCACTTCCACAAGGTTGTAACGTTCATGAAATGGAAGGAGTGACATTTGCTTTCACCGCCTTATCAGCAATTTTCTTTATTATACCGCTCATGTAAAAAAATCATATTTTGAAACTGCTTCAGGTATGTTCCTTAATTGGAAAAATGATTTTGTTTACAAAAAGAACACTCGTTCGTATAATTTTAAGAAAACAGGGTATAGATAGAGAAAATGATAAAACCGGGAGTGTGAGAGCGATGGAGGTTGACTATTCGCTTGAGAAACAAAGAGAGATCCTGTGTGTAGATATGAGGAGCTTTTATGCGAGCTGTACAGCAGTTGAGCTCGGGCAGGACCCATTGAAATGTAAAATTGCGATTATCGGAAATCAGGAGCAAAAGGGGAGTGTAGTTCTTGCTGCTTCCCCGCGCGCAAAAAAAGAGCATGGGATCAGAACGGGTACGCGCCGTCATGAAATTCCTGATATTACAGACCTTCAATTAATTGAGCCGGATATGGGACAGTACCTCAGGCTGTCGACTGAGATCACCAAGATCTTCACACGGTTCGTTCCAAAAGAAAATATTCACGTTTACAGTGTAGATGAAAGTTTTATTCAGATTGACGGGACTTCTGCGTTGTGGGGAGGGCCCCATGCAGTTGCCCAAATGATCTCCGATGATATGATGCGGGAGTTCGGGCTGCCGTGTGCGATCGGGATCGGACCGAACATGCTGATTGCAAAACTCTGTCTTGATCTTGAAGCAAAGAAAAAGGGAATATGCGAATGGACTTTTGAGGATATCCCAAAGAAACTATGGCCGCTCAAACCGCTGTCAGCCATGTGGGGAATCGGCCGCCAGCTTGAAAAGCGCTTAAACCGTATGGGAATGTATTCAATCGGTGATTTGGCTGCTTATGACCTGAAAAGACTCGAAGCAGTTTTCGGTGTCATGGGAAACCAGCTTTATTACCACGCGCATGGCATTGACCGCTCTGAAATCGGCGCACCAATTATTCAGGGACAGGTCAGCTATGGAAAAAGTCAGATCCTTTTAAGAGATTATCATAAGCTTGAGGAAATTGAAGCAGTGTTACTTGAAATGTGTGAGGAAGTCGCAAGAAGAGCCAGAAATAAGCATCTCGGGGGCCGCACGATTCATCTTGGCATCGGCTACAGTAAGCGCACGCCAATCAAATCATTTCACCGCTCAAAGTCTCTTCATAAGCCAACCTCTATTACGATGGAGATCTATGACGTATGTCTGCAGATCCTGCATGAAAACCTGCAGCCATTCCCGGTGCGGAAAATCTCTATCTCATTAACCAATTTAGCAGATGATTCAGCACTGCAACTCGACCTGTTTAATCCGGGAAGAGAGAAAGTACACCACCTTGGCTATGTGATGGATGATGTAAGACGCAGATTTGGATCAACGTCACTTCTGAGGGCAGTTTCCTATACAGAAGGAGGCACGACAAGAAGAAGGGCAAGGCTGGTTGGCGGACATATATCAAAGCAGCCTGCTGAATGACAGGATAATAAAAAACACGCTCAGGTAACTGAGCGTGAAGTCATGAAGAAAAGATAAATAGATTCTTATCCATTATGGTATTTATACATCCACAGCACTCCTGATTTCAACAGGCGTGCGATACGGCCAGTTACGGTACGGTCTGCAAGATAGGCAAAGCCCTGTTTTTTACCGAGTGAGCCCATAAAGCCCTTCAGCTTGATCTTTGGCATCTGCTCAGGCAGATCTTCATTTTTCCAGCGTGCGATCAGTACTTTAACTATCTGTTCTGCCTGTTCCTCAGCAAGCTGGGCGCTTGGAGCGAAAGGAAGGCTTGCGCAGTCACCGACCACATATACATGCTCATCATCAGGCAGGTTATGATACTGCGACAGGACGACGCGGTTAGATGAATCCTTTTCACCAGGCAAGTCGCGTACGACTTTGACCGGCTGGATTCCTGCTGTCCATACACAGACATCAACTGGAATCTGTTCTTCGTGATTGTATAGCATATGCGGTTCTACTTTTGTGATATTGGAGCTGCTGACAACTTCAACATTGTTTGCGTCGAACCATTTCTGTACGTAGTTACTTAAGCGCTGAGGGAAGGCAGGAAGAATCCGTTCACCACGGTCAAATAACTTAATTTTCAGGTCTTCACGGCTTTCGCGCAGTTCGCTTGCAAGTTCAATACCGCTCAGGCCGGCTCCTACAACCCCGACAACTGATCCGGAAGGCAGATTTGACAGGCGTTCATATGTCGCTCTTGAACGCTGGATCGACTGGATGCTGTATGTATGCTCATCTGCACCCGGCACATTGTGATACTTATCTTCACAGCCTAATCCAACAACAAGGTCGTCATATTCCACTTCACTGTTATCTTCAAGAATGACACGTTTGTTTTCAGTATCAATCTCCGCTACAGAACCGTACTTCAGATCAAGGCGTTCGTGTTCAGGAAAGCTGACGCGGATCTCCTGGTCTGATGCTGTACCGGCTGCGAGCGCATAATATTCCGTTTTCAAGCAGTGATACGGTGTACGGTCAATTAAAGTGATTTTTACGTCTTCAGGCAGCTTATCCGGCAGCAGTCGCAGTAACACGCGCATATTGCCGTAACCTCCACCTAATAATACTAAGTGTTTCATGGGTAGCCCTCTCTTTACAGTAAGCATATTAGTAAGTAAGCACTTTCAATATGATCATACATACACAATGTGTTTGATCATTACGTTTACATTCACTAAAAAGTATATCGGAATAAAGGTCTTAGTACAATCATATTAAGAGAATTCTTTCACAAACTTGTCATTTTAAAGAGCAGGATGATTGACGAAGTGTAAGTAAGACGTTACATTGAAATGAGTATGAGGTGATAACAATGAAACCAATTATAGAGTTTTGTATTAGTAATATAGCAAGCGGGTCTCAGGAAGCATTTGAAGCACTTGAACGGGATCCGAATCTTGATGTGATTGAGTACGGCTGTACGAGTCACTGCGGGATCTGTGCGGCAGCGATGTTTGCGATCGTGAACGGGGAAGTTGTGGAAGCTGATACACCTAAAGAGCTTGTGGAAGCTGTCTATGAGTTCCTTGAAGAAAATCCAATGTTTTAATGAAAAAAGCTGATCGACATCCGATCAGCTTTTTTACTGTGCCCTGCGCTCTTCTCTGAAGGACTGCCATCTTTCTTTTGCCATATGAACCATTTTCGGATCAGTGGAACTGTGCTGTCTTTCGATGATTTTTGAGAAGTGTCTCGTTGCTTCATCTTCTTCACCAAGCCGCAGGGAAAGTTCAGCAATCAGGTAGAGGACGCGTTCAGTCGTAATTTGAGAGCCTGCATAATCCTCTTTTGAATATGCATCCTTATAAGCCTCAACTGCAAGACGCTGAAAACGCTGCTCCTGTAGCTGATCAAGGCCGCGGTACAGCCATGATAATCTCAGGTAAAGACCCGCAATGGTAATGCTTTTTTCACGCTTAATCGTCGCAATATAAATCGCCAGCTTAAACGCTTTAATGGCATCATCCTCTGTACGTTCTCCTGAAAAATCAAGGTGCTTCCAGCGGTTTGAGATCTTTTCTTCAATTTCCTCTTTGCCGCCTGGCGGGAAATATGGGGCAAAATCATCAGTGAAAGAATAGCCGCACTCGGGACACACGTGTACATAATAGAGGTTTGGGTTGATTGCCGGGTCCTCATACACCGGCATCAGGTCTGTACTGTATTCTTTTGCACGAACGAATCTGCCTCTGATTTTTGTTGTGGTAAAATTGTGCTTGCATAACCCGCAGGTCAAGTTTTTGTCGTATAACGGTGTCAATTCCATTATATTCACCTCTTCCATCCCCCGTTGATCTCTTTTCACTCATACTTAATACATGTATTATAAAACAAATATAGGTCTTTTGGAATAAAATAAATAAATTTAATACTATTTATATGTTCCTATACCCTGTCTGATAAAATGTACTCGAATTGAATCGGTTGAGTGGAATTGAAATAAGCGATATACTAAAATCAGTCAAAAACGTTGGAGGTGCTGAAATGGCAAATATCATTAAATTATCAGAAGCTGCAGCGCTTCAGGTGAAAGATATGATGAAGCAGGCTGAAGAAGAGGATGCATATCTGCGCGTAGCCATCAAAGGCGGCGGATGCAGCGGACTTTCATATGGCATGGGGTTTGAGCATGAGCTTGGTGACACTGATAAAATCGAAGAGCATTACGGTATTCAGGTTATTGTTGACAAGCAGGACGCTGATATTCTGAATGGCACTGAGATCGATTACAAACAGTCACTCATGGGCGGCGGTTTTACAATTGAAAACCCTAATGCAATTGCTTCATGTGGTTGCGGTTCATCATTCAGAACGGCTACGAAAACAGGTACACCAGAAAATTGTTAAATACAAAAATCGCCGGCACATCACGTGCCGGCGATTTTTTAGATTTCTTTTAAAGCATCTTTTATCGGATGGTCACCATTGACCATTTCAATCGTTTTGTGATGAAGGTTTGTGCAGAGAATGGATTCCACGAGCACAGCCGCTACATCTTCACGCGTGATTTCGCCTTCGCGGTGTTTCATTTCTTCCGATACATCAATCTTACCTGTAGCTTCATCATCTGTCAGTGCGCCAGGGCGGACGATTGTATAATTCAAACCGCTCTGTTTTAAATGCACGTCTGCATCATGCTTTGCCTGCAGGTAGTGATGGAATGTATCACTGTCACCGGCAATTGACGGGTCATCTGCTCCCATTGAGCTGAGCATGATGAAGCGCTCAATTCCTTTTTCTTTGGCAAAGTCGATTGCTTTAATCGCTCCATCGCGATCTACGGCCGTCGTTTTATCCGTTCCTGTATCAGGACCAGAACCTGCTGCAAAGATAACTGCATTCACATCTTCAAAGGCGTATTTGAATGCCTGCTCCAGGTCGGCAATAATCGGCCTTGCACCGAGATCTTCCATATCTCCGGCCTGTTCTGATTTTCGGATCATCGCTTTTACCAGATGCTGTTCACTTTCAGCCAGTTTTTTAACCGTTATTCTTCCGGTTGTGCCGTTTGCGCCTATTACGAGTACATGCATGGTATCACTCTCCAAAATTAGTTAATACTCATTATTATACCCGGCACAGCTTTCGCTAAACGGATGATCAGCTGAACATAGACGTACTGTGCATCGGCTGAACACGTGCTTTTGGATCAATGGAAGCTTTTGCATTATTCACAGCAGTCGGTGCTTCACCAAATCCTGAAGCAATCAGCTTCACTTTTCCATCATACGTACACACGTCACCTGCTGCATAAATACCTGGAATATTAGTTTCCATTCTTGAATTGACAACAATCGAGTTTTTCTCAATATCAAGCGTCCATTCTTTAATCGGACCAAGAGATGAAACGAAACCGTAATTAACGATCAGATGATCAAAATTTAAAACAGTCGTTTCCTCTTCTTTAGCCTTTTGTAAAGTCAGAGACTGAATATTGTCATTCATTGTCTGATAACCGACAGGAACATAAGGTGTCATGACATTTACACTGGATTGCTTTAACTGCTCAACGCTCGCTTCATGTGCGCGGAATGTATCGCGTCTGTGGACAAGCGTGACAGATTTCGCAACAGGCTCAAGCATCAGCGCCCAGTCAACTGCAGAATCGCCGCCGCCAAGCAGCACAACATCCTGGTCTTTAAAGTTAGACAGATCTTCAATGAAATAATGAAGGTTCTTTTCTTCAAAATCATGAAGTCCGTCAAGATTTAACTTTCTCGGCTGGAATGCACCGTTTCCTGCAGTAATAATGATTGTTCTTGTGTAATGAACCTCTTCAGGTGTTGTTAATACAAATACACCGTCTTCACGTTTCTCAACGTGTGTTACTTCCTGACCAAGTCTGATTTCAGTGTCAAAACGTGACATCTGGGCTGTCAGGTTATCAACTAACTCCTGAGCTTTCACTTTAGGAAAGCCTGCAACATCATATATATATTTATCCGGATATAAAGCAGTCAGCTGCCCGCCTAAGTGTGGGAGACTCTCGATCAGTTTTACACTTGCCTGGCGCATGCCGCCATAAAAAGCTGTAAATAAACCGACCGGACCGCCACCGATTACTGTAATATCATAAACTGAAGTATCTTCCTTCATCTTGAAATCCCTCCAACAAAGCTGATTTGCATGTAGTGTAACACAGGACAGGCTACATTAACCTTTCCTGAGGCTCTATTGCGATACTTTTCAGACTTTTGGAGGAAGACATTAACTTTTCATATTTGTGCAGAAAACCTTGAAATAAGAAGAAAAAAAGAATATGATTGATAAAGATGAAGATTCAATAGAAGAAGTATGATGTTCATTTTCGTGAACAATTTCACAATCTTTTATAAGGGCAAGCGTTGCTGCCTTAAAAGCATCGTAATCTCATATTAAAAAGGTGGAAGTGATCCAATTGAAAAGACCTACAGTGGTTGTTTTAGGAGCAGGATACGGTGGATTATCCGTTATTACAAAACTTCAGAAGCTTGTGAATGCAGACGATGCAGACATTATTCTTGTTAACAAGAATGATTACCATTACGAATCAACATGGCTGCACGAAGCAGCGGCAGGAACAATGGCTCCTGATGCTGTACGCTATGATATCGGCGGCGTCCTTGATAAAGGGAAAGTGAACTTTGTTCAGGCGACTGTTGAAAACATTGATACAAAAGCACAAAAAGTGATTACAGACCGTTCAGAAATCAGCTACGACTATCTTGTAGTCGGCTTAGGTTTCGAAGGGGAAACGTTTGGTATCCCTGGACTGAAGGAACACGCTTTTTCTATTGCCAACGTGAAAGCAGCACGTCAGATCCGTGATCATATTGAATATCAATTCGCAACGTACAGCCTTGAAGAAGTAAAAGATCCTTCAAGACTGACAATCATCGTAGGGGGAGCAGGCTTCACAGGAATTGAATTCCTTGGAGAACTGGCTGACCGTCTGCCTGAGCTTTGTGAGGAGTACGATGTAGATCCTAAAGCTGTCCGCATTCTGTGTGTAGAAGCTGCACCAATGGTTCTTCCAGGATTTGATGAAGAGCTTGTTGAGTATGCAGTGAACTACCTGAAGAGCAAGGGAATCGAATTCTCTATCGGTACACCACTGACTGAAGCTACGCCTGAGGGTGTAAAAATCAAAAAAGGTGAAGATGTATTTGAAGAAATCCCTGCTAAGACTGTTGTATGGGCTGCCGGCGTTCGCGGTAACTCAATCATCGAAAAAGCAGGCTTCGATAACATGCGTGCACGTATCAAAGTAGATCCTGATCTTCGTGCACCTGGACACAACAATGTATTCATCGTTGGTGACTGTGCATTAATGATCAACGCACAGACAGAGCGTCCATATCCGCCAACAGCCCAAATCGCGATGCAGCAGGGTGCACACACTGCACATAATCTGGTTGCACTATTCAAAGGCGATGAGCTTGAGCCATTCACACCTGATCTGAAAGGTACAGTGTGCTCACTCGGAGAAAATGAAGCAATCGGTGAAGTGTTCGGCCGTAAGATTACAGGTAAAAAAGCTGCTATGATGAAAAAAGTCATCGACAACCGTGCACTATATATTCTCGGTGGTCCTGGACTTGTATTCAAAAAAGGTAAGCTGAACATGTTTTAATAAAAAGAGCAGCTGAGGCTGCTCTTTTTTCTACATATATAAGGGGTGGCAATATGAAAAGGGGAAAAGTCTGGCTTGGCGCTGCAGGCGTCATTGAAAACAGTAAAGGTGAATGGCTTGTGGTCAAAAAGAAATACGGCGGATTAAAAGGCATGTGGTCAATCCCTGCCGGCTTCGTGGAAGAAGGGGAAACGGCTGATCAGGCTGCAGTCAGAGAAGTGAAAGAAGAGACGGGTATTACAGCTGAAGTGATCAAAGTAGCCGGCTTCAGAAGCGGTGTGCTGAAAGATACGGTCAGTGATAATATGATTATCTTTGTCATGAAGGCAGTCAATGAAGAGGAAGTTTTGCAGGTTCCCGAAGAGGAAATTGCAGAGGCGGCATGGATAGATAAAGGTGAACTGAGAGATCACCCGGATGTTTCATCTATGATTCCGGTTATGATCGATCATGAAGAAGCAGCCACGCTGGAGATCAACCGTCACTCCAACCCCGGTGATCAGTTCGGGTATACGAAATATCATTTGTTTTTTTAATAGCATAGTTTAGAAATGTAAATGTGAACAAATTGCGAAATTTACCCACAGTTCTAAATTTTCTGATAATTAAAGAAAAAGGAAGAAACAGGCTCATGTATTCGCTTACATGGCTTCTTTTCATCAATTTTGGCGCTTTTCAGTACGAAAGCGTCCGTGCTATAGTACTCTCAATACATCAGAAGAGAGGGTGCTTCACATGAAGAAACAAACAAACTGCAGCTATTGCTCAGGTAAAGGATATTTTCAATTAAGACTAGGCGGATCAGAAACTTGCCCGAATTGCGGCGGGGAAGGTAAAAAATAAATGATACACCGGATGCCCCGGAAGCATCCGGTTTTTCTATGCTTGGGGAAGCGGATATCAGATAACCGGATATGACATTCAAAACACTGGAAAGCTACAACCCGGGCGTATCACTACAAGCTGATTAAGGATTACTACATCCCGATCCAAAACAGCGACATGTTCGAGCAATCCATTGCTGTACAAACCTGACTTTGTGTCACTAAATTGAACGTTCAAACAGGAGCATTGCACTGTATTACCAAGTGATGTACACTGTTCTAGTGAACATGGAGGTGTGTCATTTGGCTGCATTTGGATTGGCTGAACTTTTAATTTCAATGATGCTGTTTCTCGTGTTATTTTTCGGGATCGGCTTTTTATTAAATATGCTTTTACGTATGACATGGATCATGGCTGTAATCTATCCAGTTATTACAGTACTTATTGTCGATGAAGTCAGATTCATTGAGTATTTTCGTGAACCGGGAGAATCTTTCTCAGCACTCGGTACCCGATTTGTTTCGCTGGCACCAGCGGATATTTTAATTTTATCAAGCGGTATGGCAGGCGCAATCATTGCAGGACTTGTAATGATATGGCTCCGTAAGCAGGGTTACCGAATGTTCTAAAGCTCCCCGGATTAGGTGGAGCTTTTTTAATTGTCAGTCAATTCAAAGGATTAAGGCTTTCGTCATAGATGATTAACTTTTGTCATAGAGGGAATAACCGTATTTGGAAGGAGTAGATGGTATGTCTAAATTATTTAAAATATCTGCAGGTATTCTTCTTGCAGGATTTGCTTCATTATTTATCACGAACGAAAACAAAGCTGCAGCAGAGGGCTGGTCAATTGCAATGCCGTCTGAAGAGCTGGTTCCGATTGTTGAGGATATGAGAATGCTTCAGGACAGAGAGCTGTCACTGGCATCAAAAAGTCTGTCGGAGCAAGATACAGCATTTAAGTTAATTGCTTCTAAAATGAAGGGCAATATAAATAAAGCTGTTCCGCAGCATGTCGTTGATAATCCGTCTAAAACGGTAACGGCAACTGGTTATACTGCAGGAATCGAATCAACAGGCAAAGAACCTGGTGATCCTCTATATGGTATTACGTTTTCAGGTATTCAGGTAAAGAGAGATCTTTATTCAACGATTGCAGCGGATCCAAGAGTATTTCCAATCGGGACTGTGATGTTTATTCCCGGTTACGGCTATGGTGTTGTAGCTGATACCGGCAGTGCGATTAAAGGAAATATCATAGATCTGTATTTTGATACAGTAGATGAAGTGTTTAATGAGTGGGGTAAGCAGGATGTTGAGGTGTACGTGCTGAAAGAAGGCGACGGTACATTGACTGAGGAAGAATTTGCTGAAATGAATAATCGGTAATAAAAAAGTGTCGCGCTGAGCGACACTTTTTTATTTGAGCTGTAAGATCTCAGGCAGTTCAATCGATTTGTAATGCTCAGGGTGCAGAATCCTGCCGAGCTTGATTAATCCTTCAAGCAATCGTGGGGAAGGTCTGCAATAAAGGGCTTCTTCAAGGACATGGACTTCTTTATTTTTAAGAGCTTCTAGTTCAGTCCATCCGGGCCGCTTATGTATAATTTCAGGGTTTACTTTACGCGGCTGTACACCGACCCAGGCCATACAGATGACATCCGGATTTTTTGCTGCTACATCCGCCCAGTCAGTCTGAATACTCGCCAGTTCAACTGATTCATACACATTGATGCCGCCTGCAAGCCTGCTGATCTCACTCAGCCAGTTAATGCCGCCTGGTGTAAAAACAGGCTTCGGCCACCATTCCCAATATAGCGTTGGAGGCTCTGTAATTTGTTCAGCAGCTTTCCTGCAATCGTCAATCACTGTTCTAAACGCTTCTGAAACCTTTTCCGCACGTTCCGGAATTCCGGCAGCATGTCCAAGTGATATCAGATCCTGTAAGATGTCATCCAGGGATTGAGGATTAAGACAGAGATGTTCGAGACCTCTCCGATCAAGTTCTTCAATGTTTTTCTCCATACCGGGTACACTCAGTGATGAGAGAATCAGATCAGGCTGTAAAGCTTCCACTTTATCGATATCAATCGAAAGATCGGGTCCAAGCTGTTCAAGTTGCTTAACTTCCGGCGGCCAGTCTGAAAAGTCGTCCACACCAACAATGTAGTCAGTCAGGCCAAGGTACGCAGTAAGTTCAGTATTACTTGGGCAAAGTGATACTATTCTCATTCAGAAAACCTCCCGAATTATAACGTAATCAGATAATGTACCAGTAGTGTTAAAAATATTCCTGTAAGTCCGCCGAAAAATACTTCTATCGGTTTATGACCAAGCAGCGTTTTTAACTCTTTACGTTTTTCTTCTTCATCTTTATTCTGCCAGCCCTTTGCATCAGAAACAAACTTATTAAAATCCCGCATCAGCTGATTGATCACAGCAGCCTGTTCCCCGGCCTGAAAGCGGACGCCTGTTGCATCAAACATTGTAATAATCGCAAACACAGTTGCCAGGGCAAAAACCGGTGATGAAAGGCCATTTTCAAGGGCAATACCTGTTGCAAGTGCAGTGACTGCTGCAGAATGGGAGCTTGGCATGCCGCCTGTTGAGGTAACAAGTGACCAGTCAACTTTTCGCGAGGCAATAAATTGAATCGGTACTTTCACAACTTGTGCAAATAAAATAGCAAATAATGAAGCCCAAAGAGGAAAGTTGCTGAAGATTTCCATAGACGTATGTTCATCCTTTCAAAAGGCGGGAGTTTGAGGCAAGTATACCATATTTCAAGCTTTCAAAAATGTTCGGTGATCGAATTATCACAGAATTTACAGTATACTTATAAATGGAGGTGTTTTTTAATGAAATGGACGATACATACAAATGACAGCGTGCTTGAACATCAGCACGATTATTTAGCGGCAGGGGTCTGGCATCAGCCTGTCGTATCCGGTTTTTCAAAAGAACTGGATGATCAGATGAAAGGCGGGCTTACTGACCTGATTAAAGAAGGCGATGTTGAAACAAAGCTTAAGCAGGTCACCGTATTACCTACAATGGGGGCTTTAGCTGCAAAGAGAATTCTTTTCACAGGACTTGGCAAGGAAGCGGACCTGACTTTTGAAGATTTGAGAGAAAGCTTTGGTGCGCTTGGCAAGACTCTGAAAAAGAAAAAGGTTTCAACACTTGCCATTGCACTTGATTCTTTTAAAGGAAAAGACTTTGATGCAACAGATGTTGCACAGGCATTTATTGAAGGCATTACACTAGCGATGTATGAATTCGAAGGATATAAAAAGAAGTCAAACGTACCTGACGTACCGCTTGATGAAGTGAACATCTACACGCAGGGTGACGTGCAGGAAATCGAAGCAGCACTTGAAGTAGGGTTTGCCCTTGCAGAAGGAACAAACGAAGCGAGAACGCTCGTTAATATGCCTTCCAACCTTTTAACCTCAGTGAAAATGGCTGAGTACGCAATCGAAATGGCTAAACGCCATGATTTTGAGATCGAGGTTCTTGGCAAAGAAGAAATTGAAGAAATGGGTATGGGCGCGCTGCTCGCAGTTAATCAGGGCTCTGAGATTCCACCGCGTATGATTGTCATGAAGCATCAGGCAACTGACAAGTGGGAAGACGTACTTGCCCTTGTTGGTAAAGGGATCACATTTGATACTGGCGGTTACTCTATTAAGCCTAAAGACGGTATTGTCGGCATGAAGGCGGATATGGGTGGTGCAGCAGCAGTACTTGGCGCAATGGAGATCATCGGCAGACTCAAGCCGGAGCAAAATGTAATGGCTGTCATTGCTGCAACTGATAATATGATCAGTCATAAAGCATTCAAGCCGGATGATGTTATTACTTCAATGAGCGGGAAAACGATTGAAGTGCTCAATACGGATGCTGAAGGCCGTCTTGTACTTGCCGATGCAGTAACGTATGCAAAACAGCACGGAGCGAATTATCTTGTTGATGTTGCCACACTGACTGGCGGTGTAGTCGTAGCACTCGGTCTTGATAAAACAGGGGCACTTACCAATAATGAGGCACTTTTTGAAAAAGTACTTGAAGCATCAGTTGAAGCGGGAGAATTCATTTGGCAGCTGCCTTATACAGAAGGTGACCGCAAGCGGGTACGAAACAGCCCGGTTGCAGATCTGAATAACTCACCTGGCCGTGATGGTCATGCATTATTTGCAGGTGCATTCATCGGGGAATTCACCGGTGGCACACCATGGGTACACCTTGATATTGCAGGAACTGCTACCACAAAATCTCCTCACCTGCTGGGACCTGCAGGCGGAACTGGCGCTATGGCAAGAACCCTTGCGCTACTGTCAGAGCAGTTTGTACTTGAGAAAATAGAGAAATAAAAAATATGAAAAAGAGGAGTGTCTTCTGGCATTCCTCTTTTTTGTGTTCTCCAATTGACAACACTGCTTTTATTCTGTTAATGTATGAAAGGTATTTTAATACGTTACCTGTTTAGCAGAGTAAAGAATTATCTGAAAAGGAGTTACAATATATGAATGCTGTTGTCATTGCTGTAATCATTATGCTGATCTTAAGTCTGATCAGAGTCAACGTTGTCGCTGCACTGATTATTGGTGCTGCAGTCGGCGGACTGATTGGCGGTCTGTCTGTTGAAGAAACTGTCGCTGTGTTTTCTGAAGGTGTTGGCGGAGGTGCGAATATTGCGCTCAGTTATGCACTGTTAGGCGGATTTGCCGTTGCGATTTCCTACACAGGCCTGCCAAAGCTGATGGTTGATAAAATCGTTGCAGCTGTAAGCAGGGAAGGGGAGCCAAGAGCAAAAGCGCTTCCTAAAGTACTGATCATTCTTGCTATTTTATCTATTTCTATTATGTCTCAAAATATCGTGCCGGTGCACATTGCGTTTATTCCACTCCTCATTCCGCCGCTTCTGCTTGTAATGAATGAACTTGGTATTGACCGCAGGCTCATTGCGACAATCATTACATTCGGATTGACGGCACCTTATATTCTGCTGCCGTACGGATTCGGCCAGATCTTCCATGATACGATTGCAACCAATATGGAATTGAGTGGATTAACGATCGATATGGATGTAATTCC
This sequence comes from Jeotgalibacillus terrae, assembly GCF_016908195.1. Classification (GTDB taxonomy): domain Bacteria; phylum Bacillota; class Bacilli; order Bacillales; family Jeotgalibacillaceae; genus Jeotgalibacillus; species Jeotgalibacillus terrae. The sequence continues at coordinate 34,859 of NZ_JAFBDK010000019.1, read as the reverse complement.
AACAGCCATGCTGATCCCGACTGCCGGAATGGTACTTGGTCTGCTGGTAGCAGTTTTCATCAGCTACCGTAAGCCGCGTGAATATGAAAACCGTAAAGTATCACTGCAGGATGGAGACGCTAAAACAATCACGACAAAAGATCTGATTGTCACAATCATTGCGATCATCGCAGCACTCGTTGTGCAGTCAGTCTTCCAGTCAATGGTGTTCAGTGCAGTAATCGGTCTTGCTGTTCTTTTTGTTACGGGTACAGTGAAGCTGAGAGATCAGGACCAGCTGATGACTGACGGTATGAAGATGATGGCGTTTATCGGCTTCGTCATGATCTCAGCAAACGGATTTGCTGCTGTGATGACAGAGACCGGCGCAGTTGAAAGTCTTGTGAATAGCGCAGCAGATTTGATTGGCGATAATAAAGCAGTCGGTGCTCTATTAATGCTGATTGTTGGTCTGGTTGTGACAATGGGCATCGGATCTTCATTCGCGACGATCCCAATCATTGCTGTACTTTTCGTTCCACTGTCACTTGAACTCGGCTTCAGTCCGCTTGCAACAGTCGCATTGATTGGTACGGCCGGCGCACTTGGTGACGCAGGATCACCTGCTTCTGACAGTACGCTTGGACCGACAGCCGGTCTGAATGCGGACGGGCAACATAATCACATCTGGGATACGTGTGTGCCGACATTTTTACACTACAATATTCCGCTTGTGCTGTTCGGCTGGATTGCAGCGCTGGTTTTATAAGTTTGTATGGGGTTCTGACTTTGTGTCAGAGCTTTTTTATATGATATGGCGGATGGGTCTAAAGTTACTAAGTGGCGAACATCAGCGTTTAAGTGTTGAACAAAACCTTTTAAGTGTCGAACAAGCCACATTTTACGCCGAACCAACCTCATTTCCCAACGAACATCACGGTTTTTCCGCCGAACACGCCCACACGCCCGAACTCAAAATACCAAACCCTTGCCAACCCACCTCCACTGAGAGAAGATAGAAAAAAGGGGGAGAGAAAATGGATTGGAATAGAGAAACATTAATGGATTCACTGGGGATTAATATGATCAGTGTGGAGAAGGGGAAGGCAGTCGGTGAAATGCCGGTAGACGGGCGTACGCATCAGCCATTTGGCTTTTTACATGGCGGTGCATCAGTCGCACTCGCTGAAACGGTAGCAAGCGTTGGCTCAGCGGCGATGGTCGACTTGAATGAATACAGCTGCTTCGGGCTTGAGATCAATGCAAATCATATCAAAGCGAAAAAAGAAGGTATAGTGACAGGTATTGCTGAGATCATACATAAAGGAAAGACCACGATGGTGTGGGAAATCAAAATTGTAGATGAAGAGAACGAGTTAATCTGCATTTCACGGTGTACTGTAGCGGTCGTGCCGAAACGGAAGTAGTGTTTAATTCCTTCCTTACGTGGAAAAGAATGAACAAACACTTTATCCAGCTTAAGGAGGAATGAACATGCCGTGGGATAAAAACGATTATCCGGACTCTTGGAACAACCTTGATCCTGATGTCAGAAATAAAGCAATTGAAATTGGAAATGCTTTATTGAGAGAGCAGAATTATGATGAAAGCCGTGTCATTGCCATTGCCACTGATAAAGCAAAGCAGGCAGTTCAAAAAGATGATCAGGATACGTATCAGATGAAAAAACATAATGATGGCTGGCAGCTGATTAAAAAAGGATCAGATAAAGCGATCTATGTTGAAGATACAAAAAGCGGTCTTGAAGAAAAGGCAAAGGCTTATGTGACAGATCATGGCGGTCAGCTCGAAGTCTACAAGGAAGATGGTTCGTTTGATCAGACATTATATGAATCAAAAAACTCATCCGGGAATTAATCCCTGGATGAGTTTTTCTTTTTCTTGGATTCATACTGTTCTTTTTTAGCAAGATCGTCGTGCACAGTCTCCGGTGCAAGCTTAACACCAGTATTGTAAGCAGCACGTGCAATAAGGTGTCCGCCAACTGGAGCCGTAATTAATACGAAAAAGATCCCCAGCACGATCCGTGAATTAAACAAACCTTCTTCCGTTAAAAAGAATAGGAGCGCACCGATCAGTACAGACATGACGCCGAGTGTTGCACTTTTTGAAGCAGCGTGTGTACGCGTGTAGAGATCAGGTAAACGAATAAGTCCGATCGCTGTTACGACGCCAAAGAAGGCACCAATTAAAATAAATGCGGCGATAAAAAACTCACTTATGTCGATCACGGTCTACAATCGCTCCTTTCTCAATATATTTTGAGAAGGCAACTGTTCCGATAAAGGCAAGAATACCAAGCAGCAGGATGACTTCAAGAAACACACTGCTGCGCAGCAGAATTGAAAACAGTGCTGTCACTGCAATCAGGCTGATACCGAGTGAATCCAGTGCGACCACCCGATCTGCTGTAGATGGGCCTTTAATGGCACGGTATACAATTCCAATCATGGCAATGGCAAACGCGACAAGCGCAATATACACACTCATATTCAGCATTATCGGCTCACCTCCATAATGGCTTTTTCAAAGCCTTCCCGAATTGATGTTACATTTCCTTTAATATCAGAGGCGTTCAGCGCATGAATATAAAGTGTCCCGTTATCATCACTTACATCCACGACGAGTGTTCCTGGCGTAAGTGTGATCAGCAGGGAAAGGAGGGTTACTTCCCATCCATGCTCGAGCTTTGTGTCATACTTGAAAATCCCCGGCTCAAGATTCATCTTGGGCCTTAGGACAATCACAAGCACTTCAATATTCGCCTTGATCAGCTCGTACGAAAAGAGAAGCGTTAACTTAATGATTGCCCATATCCTGTAAATATATAGTCTCGACTGGAAGAAGCGTCTCATAGCAAAGATCACAACAATGCCAAGAAAGTACCCGATAATAAAGCTCGATACACTGAATGAACTGCTTAAAAACATCCAAAGGAACGCTAAAAAGAAATTTAATAGAATTTGAAATGGCATATCACATTACTCCTTTAACACTGCTTCAATATAGACTGCAGGATCGATGAGTGGTTCTACCGCCATCTGGATGAATGGATATACTGCTTCAGATCCTACGCCATATGCGATGGCAATTAAGACTAATGCTGCAGCAGGCACCCAAAGGCGGTTTGCAAGGTGAGCTTTTTCTCCGTGATACTCTTTTGGCGTTCCCCAGAAGCCATTCATAAAGATCTTCATTGCTGAATACAGTACCATCAGACTTGATAAGAGAACGAGTAATGGTCCGACCATATCTCCAGTCTCAAAGCCACCCTGTACAATCAGCAGCTTTCCTACGAATCCGCTGAGCGGCGGAATACCTGCAAGTGCAAGTGCTGCGACAAAATAAGTCCAGCCGATGCGCGGATAATCCCTGATCATACCGCCCATCTGATTGAGGTGGCTCGCTCCTGCAATGGCGATCATAATGCCAATCAGCAGGAACAGTGCTGCTTTAATCACCATATCATGCAGCAGATAGAACACTGCACCTTCAAGTGCTGCCGGTGTCATTGCTGAGACGCCGTAAAGAATAACACCGACAGCAATGACAATGTTGTAAATAATAATCGTTTTCACATTCCTGTAAGCAATCGCTCCGATTACACCCACAACAATACTTAACAATGCAAGGACAGCAAGGATTTGATGCGTATATCCCTGATCGTGATAAAAGAATAAAGTATACGTCCTCATGATTGAATAGACGCCGACTTTAGTCAATAATGCACCGAACAGCGCAAGAATTGGAATCGGAGGTGCACTGTAGGAGCCCGGTAACCAGAAGTACAGTGGAAAGATCGCTCCTTTTAACCCGAATACGATTAAAAAGAAAATCGCAATCACCGTAATAATGCCCGGGCTGCCAAGTTCATCAATACGCTGTGAGACATCAGCCATATTCAGCGTACCTACCACTGAATACAAATAAGCGACTGCTGTGACAAACAACGCTGAGGAAATCACATTGATCAGCAGGTATTTAATAGATTCCCTGAGTTGTCCTTTTTTCCCGCCTAATACAATCAGCAGGTAAGAAGCAATCAGAAATACTTCAAAGAATACAAACAGGTTGAAAATATCACCTGTCGTAAAAGCGCCGTTGATTCCTGTTAACAGAAACATGACGCCAGTGTAGAAGAAATATCTTTCATAAGCATCATCCAGATAAATAATCGCATACCATACGATAAAAAACGTAAGGATGCTGGATGTTAAGACCAACAGAACTGAGAGCATATCTGACACCAGTGTGATGCCATATGGTGCCGGCCAGTCCCCTAAGTTTAAAGTTTGAATCCCATTTGCCTTTACTTCTGCTGTAAGCACAATCGCAGCAATGATCGTCCCGGCAATTCCGGCCATTGAAATGATGCGCTGCACTTTGATTCGCTTCGGGAAGAACATCAATAGTACAGCAGATAAAAGCGGAATGAGAATGGGCAGTAACGGTAAGTTAATCATTTGAGTCATTCCCTTTCATTTCTTCCATATTATCTGTTCCAAGTTCCTGATAAGTCCGGTAGGCAAGTACCAGGAAAAATGCCGTAACCCCGAAGCTGATCACGATTGCTGTCAGAACAAGTGCCTGTGGCAGCGGGTCAGTGTACGATTCTACCCCGTCTGTTAAAACCGGCGCAGCACCTGTTTTCAATCCACTCATCGTCAAAAGCAGAAGATGGGCACCGTGACTGAGAAGTCCAGTGCCGATTATGATGCGCAGCAGGCTTTTAGACAAAATCAGATATACGGCAGACATAAATAAAATTCCTACAACGATCGACATTAAGATTTCCATTATTCACTCTCCCCTATCGTCTGAATAATGGTCATTGTTACACCGATTACGACCAGATACACGCCGATGTCAAACAGCACAGCTGTATGAAGTGATGTCTTGCCTAACAGCGGAAGCTCGAAATAGTCGTATGCGTGTGTGAGAAACGGCTGATTAAATAACAATGCACCAGCACCGGTTAAAACGGAAATCAACAGACCGGCAGCTGTCATCATCCGGAAATTAAAAGGCAGAATTGTATTCAGCGTTTTAATGTCATAAGCAAGCAGCAGCAGAACAAGCGCTGCACTTGTCATCAATCCGCCGATAAATCCTCCGCCTGGCGTATAATGACCGGCGAAGAAAAGGTGGATAGAGAATAAAATGATGATAAAAGATATCATCGTTGTAACAGTCTGGAGGATCAGATCATTCGGTTTATTCTTCATCTTTTCTCCCTCCTGACGCCACGGAAGTTAACCATTGCATATATACCAAGTGCAGCAATTCCAAGTACGCAGATCTCAAACAGTGTATCAAAGCCACGGAAGTCAACGAGAATAACATTGACCATATTTCCACCTGCAGCCAGCTCATACACATTATCGATGTGATACTGGGAAATGGATTCAAATTCAAATATCTGACCATTGCTGAACGAAGCTATACCAATGAGTGTCACCGTTAATCCAACCAGAATGGAAATAACGGCATTCCCCATTTTGAACTTCATCCGTTCTTCTTTTCTGCTGATCTCAGGCAGATGATAGAAACATAGCAGGAACAGTGCAACTGATACTGTTTCAATGACAAGCTGTGTCAGTGCAAGGTCCGGTGCTCTGAAGAATACGAAGAACAAAGCAACAGAGTAACCAACTACGCCAAGCAGGACAATAGATGTCAGGCGTGATTTTGCAAAAAGGATCGTAATGGCACCTGCAATTAAGACAATGGCAAGTACAACTTCATAGATTCTGATTTCTGCAAGATTTGACGTATCGATAACGAATGCATCACTTACAGTCAGTGTGGATAACAGAATAGCCACAAAAAAGGCGAAAATGTAAATCAGGTATGACCTCATGTAACCAGTCATAAAGAATTCATTCAGTTTAAAACTGCCTGATTCACTTCCGTCAAGTCCGCGGTCATACACACCGTTGATCGTAAAGCGTTCAGGAATCCGGTTATAAATACCTTGCCATTTTGCAAGTGTTGCATACATCAGCGTGCCTGTCAGGATTATGCCGAGTGTCATAAATAATTCAGGTTTGAACCCGTGCCAGAAGTAGATATCCACATATACTTCCTGACCTGCAGCCGGCAGACTTGGAAGAATGGCTTCTACAGCAGGCTTAATCATTGTGTTAGAAAGCAGATTCGGGAAGAAACCGAAAACGACTACCAGTGTCACAAGGATCAATGGTGAGATCAGCATCCCGATTGGTGCTTCATGCGGTTTTTTAGGAAGCTGATCAAACTGAGGCTTTCCTAAGAACGTTTTAAATACAAGCATAATACTGTAGATAAATGTAAATACACTCGCGACCCAGGCAAGTACAGGGAACAAAATGCCCCATGTATTCAAATTGAACAGATCGAGTTCAAAAACTGAAATCATACCTGTGAGAAACATTTCCTTACTCAGGAATCCGTTAAATGGCGGAAGTCCTGCCATCGAGAATGAACCGATAATCGCAATGGTAAATGTGATCGGCATCAGATTGACTAATCCGCCGAGTTTTCTGATATCACGTGTACCTGTTTCATGATCGACAATACCTGCCATCATAAAGAGGCTTCCTTTAAAAGTAGCGTGATTAATCAAATGGAAAACAGCAGCAATGGTTGCTGTCATATACATATTTTCGTCAAGCGTATCAAAGTGCAGTGCAGCTGCTCCAAGTCCGAGTAAGGACATGATCAGCCCGAGCTGACTGACAGTTGAAAAGGCAAGTATTCCCTTCAGGTCAGTCTGTTTTACTGCGTTAAAGGATCCCCAGAATAAAGTGAAGATACCAAACCCGGCAACCAGCCAGAGCCAGAGGCCTGACTCTGCAAAAACAGGGCTCATGCGGGCTACAAGATAAATACCCGCTTTAACCATTGTTGCAGAGTGAAGGTAAGCAGAAACCGGTGTAGGAGCTTCCATTGCATCCGGCAGCCATACGTGGAAAGGAAACTGTGCAGACTTTGTGAATGCACCAAGTAAGATCAGAATCATCGCAAACAGGAATAATGGATCAGCCATCAGCTCTCCTGACATTCCAATTAATTCACGAATGCTGAAAGTACCGCTCATTATGTACAGCAGTACGATACCACCAAGCATTGAAAGTCCACCAAAAACGGTAATCAGCATAGATTTCTGAGCACCATAGCGTGAACGTTCTTTATCATACCAATATCCGATTAACAGGAATGATGATATGGATGTAAATTCCCAGAACATGTAGAGTACAATCATGTTGTCAGATAAAACAACACCTAGCATTGCACCCATGAACATGAGTAAATACACGTAAAAATTATGAAGTGCTTCTTTTTCTTTTGCCAGATAGTAAATGGAGTAGAGAACCACAAGTGATCCAATCCCTGTAATCAGCAGGGCAAATAGAAGACCCAATCCATCCACATAAGCGGTAAAGTTAATTCCCAGTGATGGAATCCACTCGAAAGTTTGTGAAACTGTTTGTCCGCTGCTTGTTACCGGCATGTACTGTATAAAGTAAATAAACAGTGCCAGCGGAACGAGCAAAACGAACCATCCCGTATGAATAGAACGGAATCCCTTAAATAAAAAAGGGACGATTACCGCCGCAATGAAGGGCAGTAAGATGGCTAAGTGAAGCAGCGACAATGAAGACCCCTCCTAACATTCTCTGTCACACATTTAAATAAGGACTCTCGCCTTACACGGAAGTCCCTGGTGATGTGTACCTTTTTTATTTCGTATAACAGTAAGTATAACGTAAAAGTACGCTATATGCATAATGGAATCACTTGTATAACAGGCTTTGACTTCATCTGTTAAATAGGAAGAAAGCGGTCGGCTGACATAAAATTTTTAAGAAATCGTGTCGAATTGTGGAGGGGAAATCTAGAATCTTCTGGAATTTCCTTTAAAAAATGACCGGAAAAGATTATGATGTGAATAGATTAATTGCCGGGAGAGTCACAGATGAAAAACACTTACTTAACAGGATACCTTCCTTTATTTTCAATATTAATGTTCAGCCTATCATTTTCAGTTTATTTTGTAGGTGTGCTGACTGAACTATTTCGAGGGATCGGCATTTATGCCGGAATGAGAGAGTTTCTTTCTGATCTTGAACTGAAGATATTTATTTTAATTGTGTTAATGATCGTCTTCTTTATGATATTTGCTGCACTGAAGCTGATTGCAGAAACGGTGAATGAAGTATCACTGCTGTTTTTTTCAAGGGATAAAGAAGGGGAGGCACTTACCCGTGTCCGATCAGGTTCACTGATTTATTTCTTCGGATCACTTGTGACAATTATCAGCCTGTCTTCACTGAGAGGACTGCTGCTGATTTTTGTGGTGACGTCATGTGTGTACTTTGTGTATTTTGTACTGAAAGTCAGTACGACTTTGTCGGCAGGAGGCACTGTTGGTGTGATCCTCTTTGAGATTACCGTTTGGGCTGCTTTGATCTCGACTGTTCTTTATGTAGTGATCAGGCTGTATAACGGTCTGCTGGCAAGTCTGCCGATTCTTGAGCAGCTGCCTTCTTAAGAAATAGTCTCTGTTAAAGGGGGCTGTTGATTTCCGCTTCAGGGGGAACGCTTTCCACATGAGCCGTCTTTTGGCTCCGGTTCAATCGTACCTCCCCGACTTCGCCTGGGGATATCACCTGTCACGATTCTCCTGCTGGAGTCGTCCCCCTTCCGCTGCAATCAACAACTTTGCTAAAACCCCATTGGTCTTTAACGTAACTAAGAAATAAAATGAAACACCCCTCACGCTCGAAGCGTGAGGGGTGTTATCGTTACCGCATCATATCTTTCCAGATCAAGTGAGCTGGGCGGTCGGTTTCAATACTGAGCATACTCTCAGGAAGGTCATGACCCACCCATACGCCGCCTGTATATTGATCGGTGAGACCGACTGTCCAGTAGTCGGCCCATTCATTCGTCGTACCGGTTTTGATGCCGATATAGGGCTTATTCAGGTAAGCAGGGCTGCCGGTACCTGATACTGCTGCAGTGTTCAGAAGTTCTCTCATTTTAACAGTGGTCTGTTCCGACCAGACGGGAATCTGCTTGTCTTCCCACTGATACAGAACGTTGCCGCTTGAATCGGTAACCATTCTGATCGCACGTGCAGGTCTGTAACTGCCGTCTATGAAACTCGTATAAGCATCTGTCAGCTCAAGCGGAGACATACCATAGGTGAAGCCTCCAGTAGCAGCTGCGAGTGTCTGATCACCGGGCTGCAGGTTGGAAAATTCAAATGCATTCAGATATTTAAAAGAATTTTCAATACCTGTTTCATTTAACAATCTTACAGCGGGTGTATTCAATGACAGTAAAAATGCTCTGGATAGGGAGACATCGCCATATTCCACACCACCGTAATTTTCAGGACAGTAGCTTTGAATACATAGACTGCCTCCATCAACAGTCTGTGTTAAAAATGGCTGAAATGTTTCGATATATGGTGCGTATACAAGCAGCGGTTTAATCGCTGAGCCCGGTTGTCTTACAGCCTGATAAGCACGGTTAAAGTTGTACTTCTGATAATTTTTACCGCCGGACAGTCCAACAATTTCCCTGGAACTGTTATTGATCAGCACAGCGGCACCTTCCACACCTTCATAAGGCAGATTACGGTTCAGTGCATCAACTGTTTTCTGTTGCAGTGCAGGATCGAGTGCTGTATGGATCATAACCCCGGAACCGAGCACTTCATTCGTGCGTTGATTAAGCTCCTGATAGATCTGCTCTTTAACAGAAGATTTTTCAGCGCGGGCCAGCCGGTCTTTGAACCCTTCCTGCACTGCAATCAGCTGCTTCAGTTCATATTCCGCATACACCGCATAATCCGGGTAAAGATCCTTGTTTTCATACTGATGAAGCGTAATGGATTCAGCTTTCAATGCTTCTGCTTCTTCAGCGTTCATCATATTTTCAAGCACTAAAATATCAAGCAGCCGTTCCTGACGTTCTTTCGCCTGTTCAAAATTACTGAAAGGGTCGTATTTTGAAGGATTATTTGGAATTGCTGCAAGGAAAGCCATTTCTGCTTTTGTCAGTTCCGTCAGGCCTTTGTCAAAGTAATACATAGCAGCACCTTTAATACCGTATACACCATTGCTGTAATAAATAATGTTCAGGTAAGCAGACAGGATTTCATCTTTAGACATTTTCTTCTCAAGTTCGTTTGCATAAAAAAGTTCAGTCATTTTCCGGTTATACGTTTTATCCTGTGATAAGTAAAGGTTGCGTGCGAGCTGCTGTGTAATGGTACTTCCACCCTGCTGAATATGGGTGAAGACCAGGTTTTTTACAACAGCACGAATAATCGCACCGGCATCAAATCCGATATGATCATAGAAATTCTGATCCTCGGAATAGACGGTGACATCTTTAAGAAACTGAGGGATCTCATCGTTTGTAGCATACAGTCTGACACCGCTGTTACCTTGTGCAAAACGGTTGCCATCTTTATCAAGAAGGAAGCTTGTCTCATTCTTTTCAATATTATTTACATCAACTTTGTCAGATACAGCTTCCTGAAAAGCAGCCTGCGTCTTCATTTCGTGATCCATTCCGATCCACAGGTAAATGCAAAGCGGCAATAGAAGCAGTATGCCTGTAAAGCCAAGTGTCATACGCATAGTGCAATTCTCCATTTCTTTGAATCTGCTAATATCCGGGCAGGACGCGGCGGCTCCACCAGAGGAGTCCAAAGGCACTTAGAAATAAGAAACCTGTTACATAAAAAACTGAAGAGATTCCGATATATCCTGATAACAGACCACCGAACGCGGGGCCTGCAACATTCCCGAGAAATCTGAAGCTTTGATTATAGCCAAGCACCTCACCCTGCATGGATACAGGTGCAGCGTGTCTGATAAAAGCAGTCACACTCGGAATAATTCCGCCGATCGCTATGCCGAACATAAATCTTAAGATGACCAGCTGCCAGAGCTCTGTGACAAGAGCCTGTGGAATGATAAAAGCAGCTGATAAAATGAGTAGGATTGTTAAAACTTTTTCATATCCGATAGAGTCACCCAGCTTGCCCCAGCCGCGTGTAGCAATTAAATTACCAAATCCAGTTGCTGAAAATGCCAGACCCGATAAAAAAGCAATATTTGCTGCACTGGTCAGACCGCCAACATACAGAGCGAGGAGCGGCTGAATGCTGAAGTTTGCCATCTGTACAAGAAATGACAGCACCATGACAGTTAATAGCATGCGCTGATTCAGAATATGCCTGAATACTTCTTTTCTTGTATAAGTCTTCTCATTCTTTTTATCGGCAGATTTCTTCTTTTCTGAAATCCCAACCATCACAACTGTGGCAGCAAGAGAGATGCTGATTGCTGTAATAATAAATGTATAGCTGAATCCGAATGCATCAGCCATCAACCCGCCAAGAATCGGACCGAATAACCCTCCTGTGACCGTACCCATCTGAAGCGTACCGAGCGTTCTGCCGGCAATATGCTTTGGTGTCTGTGAGGAGATAAGGGCAAGAGAGGTTGGAATAAAACCTGTGACTACACCCATAAACATTCTTAAAATAAATAACCCGAAAACAGAATCAATGAATCCCATCATAAAAATACTGAAGGCAATTCCATATCCGGTAATCATCAGAATCGGCTTATAACCAAAGCGGTCACCGAATCTGCCCCAGATCGGAGAGACAAAAAATGCAGTCAGAAATGTTACGCCAAACACAAGTCCTGACCATTTCTGAACGTATTCATCTGTAAAGTTACCCATTGTTTCGATATATAGTGATAGAAAAGGCAGTATCATTGTAGCGCTGGCCGCCACCATGAAGTTTGCCACCCACATAATGATCAAGTTCTTCTTTTCGACAGTAATTTCAAACACCTTCTTCAATCATGCCTGATTTATTTCGTGTAACGTAGTAATTATACAGGATAGAGATCATCCTGCAACTTCGTGTCACAAAAATTGTCGTATGAAAATTCAGACTTTTTTATAAACATTTATCCATTGCATGGTATAATAAACCCAATATTTTATGCACATGTTGCATGCAAAGGAGGGATCACGTGATGTCAGAGGAAGTAACCGTATTTATCGACTTCGAATTCTCTATGCCGGAGGGGAGGGGGCATAAAGGTTTTTTTCCTGAAATTATTGAAGTGGGACTGCTTGCTGTGCACAGGGGAAAGCAAGAGCAGTTTTCAAGCTATGTCAGGCCCAGAGTATTCAAACGGCTGACCCGCAGGTGCAAAAATTTTCTCAATATCAGTCAGCAACAGGTGGATAAAGGCATACCCCTGCATATGCTCGTTGAAAAATTGAAACAGTATAATGATGCCGGGCACTGTAAAGTCGTCACCTGGGGCAATATGGATATGAAGGTATTGAAGCATAACTGCCAGGTTGCAAAACTGCCTTTTCCTTTCTCAGGTGAATTTGTCGATCTTTCAATGGAGTATAAACGCTTTTTCGGTGACAGAAATCAGACTGGACTCTGGAAAGCTGTTCAGGAGTATGGAAAAGACGGAACCGGCAGACATCATAAAGCACTTGATGATGCAATGACAACCTACCACATTTACCAGCTTGTTGAAAAAGACAAAAAATATCTGAACCGTTCAGAATCAACAACCATCGGAGACCGCGTCGATTTCTCAGCGCTAAGGGAGTTTCTCGCCCAGTAAAAAAAGAACCCGGTCAAGGGTTCTTTTTTTCGTCAAAATGTCAGGTTATACATTAATTCATACTCGCGTTTTACCCCGTTTAAGGCTTCAAGGCATTTTGAGTTAAAATCAGTTTCCTCACTCTGCAGTTTCTCCTCGAGTTTCTGAACCGCCTGAATCAGGCTTTCATTATAATCAATCAATTCTCCATCATAAGGCTTTACCATGGAAGTGGGAATATTAGCCCGTTCGTTAAAGGCGAGTGCCTTTCTTTCGTGGAAAAAAGGAACCTCTGTTTGTTTCGGGTTATGAAGATCCCCCTGTTCAGGATGCTTCAGAACACCTTTTATTTTGATCACCTGAACATCTGTATGTACCTGATCCACTTCTCCAATATAAGCACCTGTTTTATAAAAAGCTTTCACAAGATTCATTAATTTTTCACTCCTTTCACACAAGTTTAACGTAAAATGATGATTTTTTCTTTTCATTAGACTAAAGTATTAGGTGGAGGCGATGATTTGATGAAATTAAAAGCACTTTTACTATTATCTTTTACACTGATACTCTCTGCTTGCAATTCAGCTGAGGAAGAAGACGTGCAGGAAAATGCTGCCGCAGAACCTGAATATACGGTTGTTGAAGGGTATCCGCAAACAGATCCGGAGGCTGCTGACAACGAGCCGGTTGCAACGATGGAAACATCTGAAGGAACGATTACACTTAAATTATTCCCTGACCAGGCACCTAAGGCGGTTGAGAATTTTATCACTCACGCGGAAGATGGTTATTATGATGGGCTGACTTTTCACCGCGTAATTGAAGACTTCATGATTCAGGGCGGTGACCCTGAAGGAACAGGTGCAGGTGGGGAAAGTATATACGGTGAACCGTTTGAAGATGAATTTGATCCTTCTCTGATTAATATGAGAGGCGCGCTGTCAATGGCGAACTCTGGTCCAAATACAAATGGAAGCCAATTCTTCATTGTACAGGCAGATACAGTTCCGGAAGATATGATTACTCAGATGGAGGAAGCAGGTTTTCCTGAACAGACAATCGAGATCTATAAGGAACGCGGAGGAACACCTTGGCTTGATAATGCCCATACCGTATTTGGACAGGTTATTGAAGGTATGGACGTTGTAGATGCAATTGCCACAGCAGAGGCGGTAAATGACCAGCCGGAAGAAGAAATCGTGATTGAATCAATCACAATCGAAGAATAGCGTACACGAATTGTTCACGTGAAGTCTACATGAGCGACTGTTATAATTGAGACATCTAACAGATGTAAGGAGGTCCTCAGGTGGTTATTGAATGGTTGACCTTACAACTTTTCCTATACTTCCCGGAAGATAAATCCGAGTATTTACCAGCCGGATTATGGCTGCTGCTGTTTGTTTTATTCACTTATTTTACTTATAAATGGATCGTGCGTGTATCAAAACGTCAGGCGGAGGAAACGAAAAAGCTTGAGGAAGAGATACTGAATCGTAAGGATACGCATTCCTGATTAAAAAAACCGGAACACAGCACGTTTGCTGCGTTCCGGCTTTTTTGTGTGTCGGGTGGGTGGGGACGTGACCTTCGCTGGGCGGGATACGACCTTCGGAGGCGGCGATCCGACCTTGGCCGCTCACAATACGACCTTCACCAGCTGTGATACGACCTTCACCAGCCAAAATAAGACCTTCACTGTCCCGCACCTAACCACCACCTACTCAAACGCTTTTTTCAAACGCGCCATTCCTTCTTCAACCATCGAACGAGGTGAGGCGATATTCATACGGATAAAGCCTTCTCCGCCTTTACCATATTTTTCACCTGTATCCACACCGAGCTTCGCTTTCTGATAAAGGGCTTCTTTCATTTCATCTTCGCTCAGTCCCTTTTCACTGGCATCGAACCATAGAAGATAAGTGCTGTCAGGTTCCATCAGGTAAAGGCCATCAATGTCCTCAATTCCTCTACGGACGATCTCAAGGTTGCCTTCAAGATAGTCGATCAGCTGTTCAAGCCACTCTTCACCGTCAGAATAAGCGGCTTCCATTGCTGTGATACCAAACGTTGACAGCGTAAAGAAACCCTGTTTCCCCTGATCCTCCTGCAGCTTTTTACGCACTTCTTCATCAGAAGCGATAATCGCTGAAGCCTGCATTCCTGCGAGGTTAAATGTTTTGGACGGTGCTACAAAAGTGATGATGTGCGGTGCGTTGTCACCAGCTAATGCAGCAGGTACGTGTTTTGCATGGCGGTACACAAGGTCAGAGTGGATCTCATCCGATACAAGATATACACCCTCCTGATTACACAAATCAGAGATCTTTTTCAGCTCATCTTCAGTCCAGATTCTGCCTGAAGGGTTATGAGGGCTGCAGAGCAGAAACATCTTAACGTGCTTAAGCTTTTCCGATAAATCATCCCAGTCGATTTCATAGCGGTTATTTTTCTCAATCAGCTGTGTCAGAACGAGCTCGCGTTCATTTTGTTCGACCATGCTGAAAAATGGGGGATAGGCTGGTGTCATTGTCAGCACCTGATCCCCTTTTTCAGTGAGTGCACGGACTGCTGTAGCGATGGATGGTACAACTCCTGGTGAATACATATACCAGGCAGCGCTGGTCTTCCAGCCATGTCTTTTTTCAAGCCAGCGGGAGATAATCTTCGCAGTTTCCGGCGGTACAAATGTATAACCGAATGGCGGTTCCTGAAGACGTTTTTTCATTGACTGTAAAACGGCATCCGGTGGAAGGAAGTCCATATCTGCGACCCACATCGGAAGCAGATCGTCAGTTCCAAACACATCCTTCATCATATCCCACTTCACTGAGTACGTTCCTTTACGTTTTAATTCCTGATCAAATATACTCATCAGAAACACATCCTTTCTATTTCTCAATACTATGGTATGATAGATTCAGCATTTTTCAAAACAATTAGGTGGGGCAAATGGATATTCGTGAAATGAATTTAAAACTTGTGATGATCCTGCAGGAGTGGGATCCTTTTAATATTGGGGAAGAAGGATATGACGGGGAGATTGAAGTAGTTATAAAATCCGTTCATGATCTGCATCACCCGAGTGACCTGGCGAAGAAGATCCAGGCGATCTATGAGGAATCATTTGACCAATGGATTCCAATACAGGAATGCACAAAAGTTTCTTATAAATTGCTGGCAGTCAAGATGGACGCAACCAGCCAGACATAACAAAACCCCCATCACCCGGTCAATCGGGTGATGGGGGTTTTTCTGAAGTTAAATAATCTCCAGTGATTGTAAAAAGATTGCGATGATCGCAATGGGTGCAAGTATTTTTATCAGGAAATACCATACGTGCATCCATTTCGCCGGACCATTTGCACCTTTTTCTAGCTCTCCGAATACATCCTCTTTTTTCAGACGGAAGCCCACAAACAGGCTGATTAATAATGCGCCAAGCGGCAGACCGAAGTTATTGGCGATATAATCTGCGAAATCAAATATCAACATGCCGTTAATCGTAACGTCTGTCAGCACTCCAAAGGACAACGCACTCGGAAGACCGATGATAAAAATTAATACCCCGGCAATCCATGCGTACTTTTTACGTGCTTCAGGACGCCCTTTGGAAAATGATGCTGTAACGATTTCAAGAATAGAAAATGCCGATGTCAGTGTTGCGAATAACAGCAGCACCAGGAATACGAACATAAACAGTCCGCCAAATGCCAGCTCATTGAACACCGCAGGCAGCACCACAAATACAAGTCCAGGTCCTTCTCCAGGCTCAAATCCAAAAGCGAATACTGCCGGGAAGATAACGATTCCCGCAAGAAGTGAGATGACGATATTCAGCACTGCCACTGACCCCATGGATCGTCCAAGGTTCTCATCATCCTTCAGATAAGATGCGTAAGTAACCATCACTGAAACACCAACGCTTAAGGCAAAGAATGACTGACCAAGTGCCAGCAGCATCGTTTCACTTGTCATATAGCTCCAGTCAGGAATAAATAAATATTCAAGTCCTTCTGAAGCTCCATCAAGTGTCAGGGATCTGATCGCAAGAATAACAAACATAACAAGCAGCGCAGGCATCATAATCTTACTTGCGCGCTCGATTCCATTTTGAATTCCAGTCTGTACAACAAGAATCGTCAGGATCATAAAGATCCCCTGTGCCACAAGTACTTCAACAGGGTTTGAAATAATTGTCTCAAACAGCCCGCCATACTCTTCCTGAGATAATCCGGTCAGGTTACCGGTCACGCTCCGGTACAGATAAGATAATATCCATCCGCCCGCCACGCTGTAGAATGAAAGAATAATAATAGCGACAATTGTACCCAGATATCCGACAAACGGCCATGCGCTTGAAGGGGCAAGCTTGCGATAAGTAGAAATCGCATCAGATTTTCCCCGTCTGCCGATCACAAACTCAGCAAGCAGAATCGGACCTGCAATTAATACTGTAAACAATATAAAAAACAGCAGAAATATACTTCCACCATTAGAGCCCGCCATGTATGGGAACTTCCAGATCGCCCCAAGACCAATTGCTGAACCGGCAGCTGCCAGTATAAACCCGATCTTTGACGACCATTGCTGTGACTTCATGCGTTTCACCTCTTCTTTTTGATTTGTTAATGCTACTACATCCTGAGAGGAGTGAAAAGTCTTTTTAAAAAGATTTATTAAAAATGTTCAGTGAATTCCATTAATTGGACCAAATGCCTCATGAAAAACGGTATAATGGTAAGAAATAGGGGTGAAATCATGCAATTTTCTATAGAAGAACCTTACTGGAAAAATAAAGCGGAACAGCTCATGATACAGCTCGGTTTTTCTGAGTCTGAGCGTGAGAGGGTCAGCGGTAAACTATTTACAGACCAGCCTGAAAGTGAATCTGACTGTATGCAGATCATTTTAAATGAGGCATCACATATACAGCCTGAAATTGAAACGATCTCTCCACATGCAGATGATCAGGAAATTCATGAAGCTTTGCAGGAGCTGCCTTTTGCGCAGAAATCAGCAGTGGTGCTGACTGTTTTTCATCCGTCAGCTCAGCTTCAGAAAATGATTAGTGCAGACGATTATCAAGAAGGTTTGTCGAGACTGTCTGGTCATCTTGATACAGATCAGTCACAAACAGAGAAGCTTCTCAGGTTTTTAAAACCCACTTACGATCATATAGAAATGCCTGAGGCCAGAGAATCACTGAATCAGGAGGAAGAGACTCCTGAGCCTTTGCCAACAAAGAAGCAAAAAGCTGTGAAGCCGATTGCTTCAGCAGTACTGGTGATCGGGCTGCTTTCGGGCGCGATGTTTCTGCTCGGGGATCCGCCTGTTGCTGATGATGGACAAGGTGCGCAGGAGGCGGAAGAAGATGATGAGCCCGAAAATGAGAAGGCTTTTACGGATGAAGAAATTGAAGATCTCGAAGCATCTTTGAATGAAAAAAAAGAACAGTTAGCTGAGACGCTTGGTCTGAAAGTAGATGATTTGAATTTTCTTGCAGTCATCCAGCAGGCTGACTCGCATTTTAAATATATTAAAGGAATGATGAAGCAGGATGTGGGAACTGCAGGTCCGGGTATTGAAGATATGAAGCAATATACCGGTTATCTGCTTGACAGTCTGAACCCGCCATTAACTGTCCTGCGTAACAGCTATGAACAGTCAGAAGAAATGTATCCTGATAATGAAAATGAGCTGTTGAAAAGTGACATGGCAGTTTCCATGTTCATGGATACGGCGAATGATTTTACGCTGGCTTATGAATTAAAGCTGGAAGAACTCATCCGTGAAAACAACTATTCTGAAGCCGATTTAAGACAAAACAATAGTGAGTTATTTGAGAAAATTTCATCAAATGGAATGGAAGTGAAGGTTAATCAGTCGGGCGAACAATTGGATACAACTGTGTATTATGGTGGACCTGAACTGAAAGCGCAGACTGATTATCTGCACCCTGAATATCAGCAGTTTATCTCTTCACTTCACGAGATTGGATTGAGAATGTACGTGAATCGTGAAGAATATAAGGATTCATTAACTGAGATGGCAGATCAGCTGTTGAACATTGAAAAGCTGATGATGAATTTTTTCAGCTTGCAGGACTCATTGAATGAAGATGAAGGTATGGAGACATATCAGTTCGGTCATGAACTTCAGGTGCCTCGTCGCATAAACTATCAGTACACAGACTTGATGAAATCTATTATTTCTGATCATTCGATGTCAGTCGGAGCAGGCATTGATATATCCGACAATTATCGTGACGTCTGGCAATATATTTTAAATAACGAAAAATTTAATGATTCTAACATCAAAAAAGTAGTGTCACTGAATCAGTGGATCGCAGAGAAGAATCAATATGAAAGGATAGCAGGTTTTGGAGATGTCTCTATTTCTCTTTTTAGAGATTATATTGACCCTTTAAGTAATTTTAATCATTCATCTGCATCTGTGAGTACACCACTCAGCGGTTACATGGAAGAAATTTATCAAATCTATGCTACTGAAGGTTATGAGCGTATTGATTTTATTAATCCTCAAATATTAATTGTGTTTTACCTGAATGCACTTGAAACAGGGGATTATGAAACTGCGTACTCGCTTTTAGGAGGAGAAAACCTTCCTGATTATGAGTCTTTTGTGCAGGCTGCGAGTCAGTATGAATACGAAT
This sequence comes from Jeotgalibacillus terrae, assembly GCF_016908195.1. Classification (GTDB taxonomy): domain Bacteria; phylum Bacillota; class Bacilli; order Bacillales; family Jeotgalibacillaceae; genus Jeotgalibacillus; species Jeotgalibacillus terrae. The sequence continues at coordinate 15,533 of NZ_JAFBDK010000019.1, read as the reverse complement.
TTGGGTACATCAATGATGTGGTGCCGGTATCTTCATCAAATGATGGAATGGTATTCACCTTTAATCAGAGCAGAAACTCAGTTAATTTTACAATCACTGAATCTGAGGACTGGTACCATATCAGATACAATTCAGCAGATATATTTGAAGCGTTGGCAAGTGAGGTGGGAGGCTGATGCTGCAGTCTGAAAAAAGCCTGAATGATTTTTTATTTGCTGCAGGACTCCCATTAACGATACGTGCTGATGTGATCCGTGAAGCGATGAAGAAGACCGCAGGCAAGAGACTCTCCCTGATTATTGAAAAGGGGGAGTCAGTTCCCACGTTAAAGACGTCAGACACTTTCAAACACAGCGAGGATGAAGAGGTCTGGTTTGAAGTCACTCAATTGGACATGCGTGACCGTGTCTCTGTTTTGCTGCCTTATTTTGATGAAGCGGCTGAATTTGATAAAGAGGCCTTTATCAGACTGAAAGAACGGATGGAAAACAGATTCGGTTACAGAATCAGCGATGAACAGCTTGACCAGCTGATGAAAATGATGACGGATGCAGTAAAGGAGCGGCCCGCTGAAATACTGCCGGACGCTCCTTCTGTTATTTCGGGAACTGTTGAATCCGCTGACAGTAAGCCTTTGCGTCTTAATTGGCCGGTCATGACAGTAGCAGGCGCTGCAATCATTGCAGTCATATTTTTATTACTTCAGGACCCTAATAGCAATGATGGTGCAGGAGAGACAACGTTTGCGCCGGATCAATCTGAAACGCTTGAAGAGGCAGAGCAGGACATGACTGCTGCTGTAAAAGATGTAACCGACTTTCTCTCTGAACAAACCGGGCTGAATAAAGAAGAACTTGAGGAGCTCGAGTATGTTGAACTCCTAATTGCACGCATGGAAAGTGCAATGGAACTCGGAGCCATTGCAGATAATGAAGAAACGGTCAGAGATGCCATTTCTATGATGAGAAACGTTGAGCGCCTAGCAGCAAATGAGATGATCACACCGATCAATAAGCTTGCGAGCGATGCCCAGCAGGTTTCCACACGTACATCATACGGTATCCTGCAGGCTAATGATGCTCTTCTTTCCCGGTTTACATCCAACTCTTTCGGTATGATCGATGTGTATCAGGATGCTCTTGGGAAATACGAGTCTGAATTAAATGGACTCGACACCGACATTGCGCGGTTTCAATTTTCGGATGAAGCACAGGCACTGCTTGATAAAATTAAGGAAAATGGGTTTGAAGTGACCATTCGTTCAGAACAGCAGTCCTTTGATGTGAATTACAGTGAGGAACGGATTGACCGGGCAATCGATGGTCTCTTAACTGATGAGTACGCCAGAATGATTAGAGAAAAAAAGTATTTTCCTTACGTAACTGAAGACAGAGAAACGGAGTACAGTTATGCACAGCAGTCTATCAAACTGCTGACATCTGAAGAAATACTCAGCCGTATGGCAGGAGATGAGGGGCTGACCAGTCAGATGCTGATCGAGCATTCCAGACTTTTTCAATCATTCCTGCTTGATGTTACAGATGAATCACAAAGGGTTCGTCCCGAGGTGCTTGAAGCCTGGGAAGGATTGATTACTGAGGAAAATGTGCAAAAGTATTCAACTGCGCGGTATATACGTGAGATTTACAACGCCCTTAGTGAAACTGATTACATGATGACTGATGCAGTCCGGGAAATCCGTGATAAATACACACTGGTTCCGGTGCTTTACCGCATCAGATATGATGACGCCTATTTCCCTTTGAGTGAAAATCTTCAGGAAAAATATAATATGCTTAATACATTCCAAAACATCACTGATATAAGCTACTTTTTACCAAAAGAGACAGTGTTGATTTACCTTAATGCAATATCTTTAAATAACCCTGAAGTGGCTGAGGTTATATCGGTACCCGGTACATTTGTAAATGACGATCAATTAAACTGGTCGGATCGTGACATTCTGGTAAACCGTATTACCTCTATCAAAACAGAATTTGCAGATGGAAAAGCAATTGTGACTTTATCAGGGGAGGAATACGAGGAGAAAGAGGTTAGGTTACAGGAAATAAATGGTGTCTGGATGGTTGAATTCGACGCTGACCATCTCAGCTGGTTTTGATTTTGTCGAAGACTTGTGATATAATCAATAATTGCGTGAAAACGATAAAAAATAATTGGTTATAGGAGAGATTTCCATGTCTACAAAATTCGAAGCAGGACAAGAACTAAAAGGTAAAGTTACAGGGATTCAGCCATACGGTGCATTCGTTGCACTTGATGAAAATACACAAGGTCTAGTACACATTTCAGAAGTAACTCACGGTTTCGTTAACGATATTAACGATCACCTTTCAGTAGGTCAGGAAGTTAACGTAAAAGTTCTTTCTGTTGATGAAAATGCTGGTAAATACAGCCTTTCAATCCGTGCAACTGAAGAAGCACCTGAAAAGCCACAGCGCAAAGAGCGCCGTGCTCAGCCTTCTAAGTCTGTATCACACACTGAAGATACTACAGGTTTCAACAGCCTGAAGGACAAGCTTCAGGAGTGGATCGACCAGTCTGATATGAAGCGATAATATAGATATGAAAGCCTCATGCGGTTTGCCGCATGAGGCTTTTTTGGTGTGTGGCTGGCTGGGACGTGGAGAGGTGGCTGGAATTCTATCACCTTTCTTGATAAATATATCATCTTTGAAAGTTATACCATCATCTTTTGGCGTAATTCAACATCCGGCGCTGCGAGCGGTGGTAATTCTATCACCAATGCCGGTTATTCGATCAGCAATTCATTTATTCCATCACCTTTACCAATGATTCGCCGGGCTACACCACATCGCTTAACCCTACCCTTTCACCTTCAACCCATGCTTCTTCATTCGGTACTGCAGATTCTGCCTGCTCATCCCGAGCGCATCGGCAGTTTTCGTAATATTGAATTCATGGTACTGAAGAGACTTCTGAATATAATATGATTCCGCTTCATGTAAAAAACTGTCGAGTGTTTGCGAAGCTTTTCCTTCCTTCACCATAAAAGCTGACCCATCCAGTGCAGGCATACTGCTTGCCGGATCATCAAATTTTAATCTGAAATAATGGGGCAGGTGAGAATAGGAAACCTGGTCTTCACTGCCAAGTGCGAGCATTGAAGCTTCCAACACGTGCTCGAGCTCACGTACATTTCCCGGCCAGTCATATTTGTGAAACAGTGTAATGACTTCATCATGTGCTTCTGAGACAGCAGTTTGAAACCGGTTGTTAAATTCCCCGATAAAATATTGAACGAGTTCGCTGATATCTTCTTTACGTTCTCGAAGTGCGGGAACAAAAACTGTTCTTTCGCTCATGACATAATACAATTCCTTCAGCAGTCTGCCTGACTGAATTGCATCAATCGGATCCTGACCGATTGTTAAAATAAAATGATTGCGTTCTTCACGGGGACGGTGTTTTTCAGACAGCAGTTTTTTTGCAAGTGTCTGCTGCAGCTCAATCGCCAGGAATTCCGCATGACCCATGAAAAAAGTTTTTTTACTGCTGCTTTGAAGATTTTCAATAAAATGCTCCGAGCGTTCAGCAGAGGCACTTCTGAAATCAATGCCGATAAAACTGCTTTCGTGGAGACCTCTTTCCAGGTGAATACTTTGAGCGAGCAGTTCTTTACCTGTACCTGCCTCGCCGCACAGAAGCAGAAACTCATCACTTGCAGCAGCGCGCTTTCCTTCTGAGATCATCTGCCTGATCAGTGGAGAAGTGCCCGCCCAATGATCAAACGATGACAGCTTTTTATGCGGAGAAATGTCCTGGTCAACAGGCGCTACTTCCCTTGACACTTCAATGGCTCCAAGCACCATATCCTCAACAATAATCGGATACGTATCATTCATCGCAGTAATTTCATGTCCTTTAGCGTTAAAATATGACTGCTGTACATTCAGAATCGGTTCTTTTAATGTAAGTGCCTGAAGCAGTGTACTTTGTTCATCAGGATGGAACTGAAAAACATCGAGCAGCCTTCTATCAAGCAGGTCGATATTATCCATTCCTTCCATCTCACGCATTTTGCGGTTATAAAAAATTGTCCGGCCGTTTTCATCTACAACGTGAATACCCCGGTCAATCATATCAATCATTGCCTGGATAAAGGCTGAATGCTGAATTGAGTGCATTCTTTCCGCTCCTTTCATCCTGCAGTTATCAGGTGATCTGCAAGTTCAATTGGCTTTTTAAATGACAGAAAAGAGAAAATACTTGAAAAATGCAATCATCTTTTGCATTATTATATATGTAAGGGTTTTCTTACTGCAAATATTTTTTGCGTAAGCCCGGAACAATACTTATATAATTAGGAGGTTTATTATGATTCCTTACAAGCATGAGCCATTTACTGATTTTTCGGTAAAAGAAAACAAAAAAGCATTCGAAGACGGTATGAAAACCGTTGAAGGATATTTAGGGCAGGATTACCCGCTGATCATTGACGGACAGCGTGTGGTAACAGAAGATAAAATTGTATCTTATAACCCTGCAAAGAAGGATGAAATTGTAGGCCGTGTATCAAAAGCGAACCAGGAGCTTGCAGAAAAAGCAATGCAGGCTGCAGACGAAGCGTTCAAGACGTGGAGAAAAGTTAAGCCTGAAGTACGTGCTGATATTCTTTTCCGCGCTGCAGCGATCGTCAGACGACGCAAGCACGAGTTCTCTGCACTGCTTGTAAAGGAAGCTGGTAAGCCTTGGAATGAAGCGGATGCTGATACAGCAGAAGCAATAGATTTCATGGAATACTATGGCCGTGAAATGCGTGCGATGAAAGAAGGCAAAAAAGTTGAAAGCCGTCCTGGTGAATTCAACCAGTACCATTACATTCCACTTGGCGTAGGCGTAGTCATCTCACCATGGAACTTCGCATTTGCAATCATGGCAGGAACAGCCGTTGCGGCAATGGTAACAGGAAACACAGTTCTTCTGAAGCCTGCTTCAACAACACCTGTTGTAGCTGCGAAGTTTGTAGAAGTACTTGAAGAAGCCGGTATGCCTAAAGGAGTAGTAAATTATATTCCGGGCAGCGGTAAAGAAGTGGGCGACTACCTTGTAGACCACCCGAGAACACGTTTTATCTCATTCACAGGTTCACGTGATGTAGGTACACGCATCTATGAAAGAGCTGCGAAAGTGCAGGACGGCCAGGTATGGCTGAAGCGTGTCATCGTTGAGATGGGTGGTAAGGATACAATCGTAGTAGACAGTGAAGCTGATCTTGAATTGGCTGCACAGTCAATCGTAAAGTCAGCATTCGGCTTCAGCGGACAGAAATGTTCTGCATGTTCAAGAGCAGTTGTGCTTGAAGATGTATATGATCAGGTTCTTGACCGCGTTGTGGAATTAACAAAAGAATTGTCACTTGGTGAAACAAAATCTCCGGATACTTTCATGGGACCTGTCATTGATCAGGCTGCATTTGATAAGATTATGGGGTATATTGATATTGGTAAAGAAGAAGGCCGTCTGGTTGCAGGTGGAGAAGGCGACAGCAGCAAAGGATTCTTCATTAAGCCGACTGTATTTGCTGACGTGTCTCCGAAAGCACGTATCATGCAGGAAGAAATATTCGGACCAGTTGTAGCAATGACTAAAGCTAAAACTTTTGATGAAGCAATTGACATTGCTAATGACACTGAATACGGTCTGACTGGTGCAGTCATCACGAATAACCGTATGCACCAGGAGCAGGCGCGTGAAGATTTCCACGTTGGAAACCTTTATTTCAACCGTGGATGTACAGGTGCCATTGTAGGCTACCAGCCATTTGGCGGATTCGACATGTCCGGTACAGATTCAAAAGCTGGCGGACCGGATTACCTGACACTGCACATGCAGGCTAAAACAACTTCAGAAATGCTATAAGCTTTACTTTCATAGCTGTATTAAAGATATTTATATTTTTGGTAAGCTGGTGATTGGAGCGGAAGGGAACGACTCCAGCAGGATAAGGTGGACAGGTGAGACCCCGCAAGGCGAAGCCTGAGGAGGCTCACCGCCGCCCCTGCGGAAAGCGTTTCCCTGCAGCGGAAATCAACAGCCAACTTTAATATAGCTAAATCAATAAGCCGGCAGGTAAGAGATTGAACAGATGCGTCTGTAACACGGGCAGTATTTGCCAGTCTCTGCCTGCCTTTTTATTAGGAGGAATTCAAAATGGTTAATTCAACATCAATTATTGAAAAAACAGAGCGCTACGGTGCAAACAACTATCATCCACTGCCAATCGTTATTTCAGAAGCAGAAGGCGTATGGGTAAAGGATCCGGAAGGCAACAAATATATGGATATGCTGAGTGCATACTCAGCAGTCAACCAGGGACACCGTCACCCGAAAATCATTCAGGCGCTCAAAGATCAGGCAGACCGTGTAACGCTGACTTCACGTGCTTTCCACAATGATCAGCTTGCACCCTGGTATGAACTGATCTGTGAATTATCAGGAAAAGAAATGGCACTGCCTATGAACACAGGTGCTGAAGCCGTTGAAACAGCAGTGAAAACAGCAAGAAGATGGGCGTATGAAGTAAAAGGCGTTGAAAAGGATCAGGCTGAAATCATTGCGTGTCACGGGAACTTCCACGGCCGGACAATGACAGCAGTCTCCCTTTCATCTGAAGAAGAGTATCAGCGCGGATTTGGCCCGATGCTGCCAGGCATCAAGTTAATCCCTTATGGTGATCTTGAAGCACTTGAACAGGCGATTTCAAAAAATACTGCTGCCTTTTTAATTGAACCGATTCAGGGTGAAGCGGGCATCGTATTCCCTCCGAAAGGATTCCTGAAAGCTGCAAAAGAACTTTGTGAAAAACATAATGTACTTTTCATTGCTGATGAAATTCAGGCAGGCCTTTGCCGCTCAGGAAAAATGTTTGCATGTGAATGGGAAAATGTAAATCCTGACATGTACATTTTAGGTAAAGCACTTGGAGGCGGCGTATTCCCGATCTCCTGTGTGGTAGCTGATAAAGATGTGCTTGGGGTGTTTAACCCGGGTTCACACGGTTCAACATTTGGCGGGAACCCAATGGCATGTGCCGTTTCGATCGCTTCACTTGAAGTGCTGAAAGATGAAAAGCTGGCTGAACGTTCACTTGAAATGGGCGAGTATTTCATGGATGCACTAAAGAAAATCGATAACCCGATGATTAAGGAAATCCGTGGAAGCGGCTTATTTATCGGAATGGAATTGACTGAGCCTGCAAGGAAGTATTGTGAGGAATTAAAGCATGAAGGATTGCTTTGTAAAGAAACACATGAAACGGTCATCCGTTTCGCTCCGCCGCTTGTCATTTCCAAAGAGGAACTCGACTGGGCAATTGAAAAAATCACCCGAGTTCTTTCTTAAAAGAAAAGCTTAGCAGAAAGCTGCTGCACTATGAGCAGGAAGTCAGCTCAATCACTGCGGTATAGAATGAACCGGTCAGGTGAGACTCCTCAGGCTCTGCCTTGAGGAGTCCCACTACCGACCTGTTTGAAAGCGTTTTCTTAACGTGGTGATCACCGCCTGGCTATAATTGAGACAAAGAAAAGTTTTGTTAACAAAACCATCGTTTTACTATGCTGGTTATGTTACAATAATGCCGATTCATACTATTGAAATAAAAGAGGCGAACAATAATCATGGCAGAAAATTTGAATCTCTTTACGTCTACACAAGAGGTTATTCACGAAGCACTGACAAAAATGGGGTACGATGATGCAGTTTTTGAACTGATGAAAGAACCAATGCGCCTTCTGACTGTGCGCATGCCAGTCCGCATGGATGATGGCAGTACGCGTGTATTCACTGGATACCGTGCACAGCACAACGATTCTGTTGGTCCGACTAAAGGCGGCGTACGTTTCCACCCTGATGTGGATGAAGAAGAAGTAAAGGCACTTTCGATGTGGATGACGCTGAAATGTGGAATTGTTGATCTTCCATACGGCGGCGGTAAAGGCGGAATCATCTGTGATCCCAGAACAATGTCAATGGGAGAGCTTGAGAGATTAAGCCGTGCATATGTACGTGCAATCAGTCAGATTGTAGGACCTACAAAGGATATTCCTGCACCTGATGTATACACAAACTCTCAGATTATGGCGTGGATGATGGATGAGTATAGCCGGATTGATGAATTCAACAACCCTGGTTTTATCACTGGGAAGCCAATCGTACTCGGTGGTTCACAGGGACGTGAAAAAGCAACTGCACAAGGTGTAACAATCTGTATTGACCAGGCCGCAAAAAAACGCGGAATTGATATTAAAGGCGCGCGCGTTGTCGTGCAGGGATTTGGTAATGCAGGAAGCTTCCTGGCAAAATTCATGCATGATGCAGGTGCCAAAGTGATTGCGATTTCCGATGCGCACGGTGCGATCCATGATCCTGATGGACTCGATATCGACTATCTGCTTGACCGCAGAGACAGCTTTGGAACAGTGACAACATTATTTGAAAATACGTTAACGAATGAAGAACTGCTCGAAATTGACTGCGACATTCTTGTTCCGGCAGCAGTTTCTAACCAGATTACTGCTAAAAACGTGGATAACATTAAAGCAACAATTGTTGTTGAAGCTGCAAACGGTCCAACTACGCTTGAAGCAACGAACCGTCTGAACGAGCGTGGCGTTCTGCTTGTTCCGGATGTACTTGCAAGTGCAGGGGGCGTAACTGTGTCCTATTTCGAATGGGTACAGAACAATCAGGGCTACTACTGGACTGAAGAAGAAGTGAATGAAAAGCTTGAAAAGAAGCTTGTTGATGCATTCAATCAGGTTTATGATCTGTCTCAAAGCAGACGCGTGAATATGCGACTGGCTGCTTATATGGTCGGCGTACGTAAATCTGCTGAAGCAAGCCGCTTCAGAGGCTGGGTATAATTAAATGATAAGAAAGGGTTGCCTGAGCGCAGGCAACCCTTTTTTTAGTGGCGTTACACTGGAGCAGGATCTCTTTCTTCACGAACAACAGGTTCCCAGGATTTAAAAAGTAAGCCCAGATTAATCAATCCGGCGATTCCGACAAGTCCATATACAATTCTTGCACCAGTCGACTCAACTCCGCCGAATATTGCAGCTACAGCATCAAACTGAAAAAAGCCTACTAGCCCCCAGTTCAACGCACCTATGACAGTTAATAAGAGCGCAGTTCTCTGAACAGTATGCATCCAATCCCTCCTTTCTGTCAGCATTCCTATATTATTTGCCGTCTGCATGATGACTATTCCGTATAAGCATCTCAATTGCATTCGGCGACATCATGCAAGATAATGAAAAGTGGATTCCATAACCTTAGAGGAGGCATCACAATGGATACATTTACTTTTTATAATCCGGTAAAACTTATTTTCGGAAAAGATCAGACTGAACAATTAAAAGAAGAAATCCCTAAATACGGCAGTAAAGTATTAATGGTATACGGTGGAGGCAGCATTAAAAAGAATGGTCTGTATGATCAGATCACAGGTCTTTTAAAAGAAATCAATGCTGAAGTATTTGAACTTTCAGGTGTAGAGCCGAACCCGAGACTGACAACTGCAGAAAAGGGAATTGAGATCGCGAAGAAAGAAAACGTTGATTTCATTCTTGCTGTAGGCGGCGGAAGTGTGATTGACTGCACAAAGCTGATCGCAGCAGGGGCAAAATATGACGGCGCTGCATGGGACCTTGTCACAAAGAAAGCATTTGCGAGTGAAGCACTTCCATTCGGTACAGTACTGACACTTGCTGCAACAGGCTCTGAAATGAATGCAGGTTCTGTTATTACAAACGAAGAGACACAGGAAAAGTACGGCTGGGGAAGTCCTGCCACATTCCCGCAGTTCTCGATTCTTGATCCTCAAAACACATTTACAGTACCAAAAGATCAGACAATCTATGGTATGGTCGATATGATGAGTCACTTATTTGAGCAGTACTATCACAATGTTTCAAATACACCAGTACAGGACCGCTTAATTGAAAGTGTGCTGCGCACAGTGATTGAAACAGCGCCGAAGCTTGTTAATGACCTTGAAAATTATGAGTTGCGTGAGACAATCCTTTACAGTGGTACACTCGCATTAAATGGTATGCTGCAGATGGGTTACAGAGGCGACTGGGCATCACATAATATTGAGCACGCTGTATCAGCTGTGTATGATATTCCGCATGCCGGCGGTCTGGCCATTCTGTTCCCGAACTGGATGAAGCATAATCTTGAAGTCAACGAAGCACGCTTCGCCCAAATGGCAGTTCGCGTATTTGACGTTGACCCTGAAGGTAAATCTGACCGTGAAATCGGTGAAGAAGGAATTGCACGCCTGCGTGAATTCTGGAATGAGATCGGTGCACCTTCAACACTAGCCGACTACGATATCACTGACGAAAAAGTTGACCTGATGGCTGACAAAGCAATGGTCAACGGTGAATTCGGTAACTTTAAGAAATTAAATAAAGATGATGTAGTGAAGATTCTGACTGCATCACTGTAAAACTGAAATCTGTTTAAAAAGAGTATCATGCTGTACTATGCAGCGTGATACTCCTTTTTTATATGAAAAGTCAGGTTCATTGAAGCGTAAGTCAACCACTTTGCTGTCACTTTCCAAATTTTAAAAGTGAAATAAACTTTTTTCTAAATGAATCCGTTTACAATCAGGACCTTTCTTGATTCTCCTATAGACATCATATAAAGTGAAGAAAGAAAAACTAAGGAGGATAAAACGATATGACTTCAATTCGTTTTGATTATTCAAATGCACTTGAATTTTTCGGTGAACATGAACTGACTTATCTGCAGGGCGCAGTCAAGCAGGCGCATGAATCACTTCACGCGGGAACTGGTGCAGGAAGCGACTTTTTAGGATGGGTAGATCTTCCGGTTAACTACGACAAAGAAGAATTTGCACGCATCCAGCAGTCAGCTGAAAAAATCCGTAAAGATTCTGATGTACTGTTAGTGATTGGGATTGGCGGTTCATACCTTGGGGCACGAGCTGCTCTTGAAATGCTGAACCACAGCTTCTACAATGCGCTATCAAAAGATCAGAGAAAATCACCACAGGTTCTTTTCGTTGGAAATAACATCAGCTCTACATATATGAGAGACCTGATGGACCTTCTTGAAGGAAAAGATTTTTCAATTAACGTGATCTCAAAATCAGGTACGACAACTGAACCGGCGATTGCTTTCCGCGTGTTCAGAAAAATGCTTGAAGAGAAGTACGGTAAAGAGGAAGCGAAATCACGCATTTATGCAACAACAGATAAAGAAAAAGGTGCCCTTAAGACTCTCGCATCTGAAGAAGGTTTCGAAACATTTGTTGTGCCTGATGATGTTGGCGGTCGCTATTCTGTTCTGACAGCGGTAGGCTTATTACCGATTGCCGCTGCTGGTATTGATATTGAAGCGATGATGAAGGGTGCGGCTGATGCGCGTGAAGAATACAGCACACCTGAGCTTTCAGAAAATGGTGCTTATCAATACGCAGCAATCCGTAACGTTCTTTACAATAAAGGGAAAACGATTGAAATGCTGATCAACTATGAGCCGGGCCTTCAGTACTTTAATGAATGGTGGAAGCAGCTGTTCGGGGAAAGTGAAGGGAAGGATTTAAAAGGCATTTTCCCTTCATCCGCAAACTTCTCAACTGATCTGCATTCACTTGGTCAGTATGTTCAGGAAGGCCGACGCGACATTTTCGAAACCGTTGTAAAAGTGAAAAATCCGCGTCATGAGCTGACAATCGAAGAAGCTGACAGTGATCTTGACGGTCTAAACTACCTTGCAGGAGAGACTGTAGACTTTGTTAATAACAAAGCATTTCAAGGAACACTGCTCGCGCACACTGACGGCGGCGTGCCGAACCTGATTCTTGAAATCCCTGCGATGGATGCTTATACATTTGGCTACATGGTTTATTTCTTTGAGAAAGCCTGCGCAGTGAGCGGCTATCTTCTCGGTGTTAACCCATTTGATCAGCCGGGTGTTGAAGCATACAAAGTAAATATGTTTGCATTGCTTGGAAAGCCTGGCTTTGAAGAGAAAAAAGCTGAACTTGAAAAGCGTTTGAAGTAACGCAACAAGACTGTCCTTTATGTAAAAGGGCAGTCTTTTTTACATAGTTCTAAACGCTGCGGATATCCTATATATAAAGGAGTGTGAAGACATGCATACGTTTCAATCCTCTATAGAAGGAATGGAATTTCCGCTTATACTGCTTGAAGACCGCTTAAAAAAAGAGGGGTATGTAATTGGTGGGAACTGGGAATACGATCACGGCAGTTTCGATCTGTTACTTGAACAGCAGGGGGATTATCTGTATTTAAGGCTTCCGTTTGAGGCTGAAGGTGGAGAACTTGATAAAGACGACAGTACGGTTAGAATGCTTCAGCCGTTTCTTTTATCTCATCAGTACGATCCGGATCGTGATCAGGATGCTTCATCCGGTGCAGTTTCAGCTGCGTTTAATCAATTTCAGTCCCCAGAAGATCAGGATGCACCGCTTACGCCTGAGCAAATAGAACATGGTTCAGCTGCACTCGAACGTGCGGAAAAACTGCTCAATCAGGTTTATGCTGACTGAGCAGTGCTTCTCCAATTACCTGCTTTGTCTTGACGATCGCATCTGCGCCTGCAGCTAATGCCTGTTCAGTCAGTTGGTCAGAAATCAATTCTGCTACACATCTGATTGAGGGATTCAGCCTTTTAGCTGTCAGGATTGTTAAGATCGTCTGTGCATCAGCGGCTTCTTCATTTAAGTGCTGATCTGCAGTGATAATCAATTCCTTTGCGTTTTCAACACATGCTTTATGTAAATCGGCAGTGTGATTTGCTGCTCCCTTGATAAAACTCACGTGTTTTTGTTCATACATCGGATGGCTGTTCAGCGTCTGATCAATAATTAAAATATCGTTCTCTAAACGGGATATGAGATAAAATGCCCGGGCATTCCAGCCAACTACGATCACATGATCAACTAACGCAGCCCCTGCGGCTCCTTCCATATAAGCCTGCTGTGATCGGACCGCATAAGCTGCAAACATGAAGAAATAACTGGAAAGAAGACCTGCGCCGATCAATAAAAGCACGGCAGCAAAAAACCTTCCCTGAGAACTTACTGGGACAAGATCGCCGTAACCGAGTGTAGAAATCGTAACAAGAGCCCACCACCAGCCATCTTCAATTGTTTTAAACGTATCAGGTTCAATTAAATGAATGGTGATCCCTCCTGAAAAAACGAGCAGGAAAACAGCCAATATTACGAACAGCCATTTTGGAAGTCTGCTAATATGCTGAATCATCGCACTTCACCTCCACATCAGTATTGCCTTTTTAACAAAAAAATTATTCCCGCGTATCTTGCACGATGTCAATTTAAGGGTATAATAGTTTTTGCGCGGGGCTATAGTTCAGTGGGAGAATGCTTCACTGGCAGTGAAGAGGTCAGGGGTTCGAATCCCCTTAGCTCCATATAAAAAAACCTTGAAGCCATAAAAGCTTCAAGGTTTTTTTACGTCCTATCATCAATCTTATCTTGATTCAATCTCAACACCTTCGACATCATCCATAATTGAAAGAGAGCTGTAGAGTTCAGTTACACTTTGTCTGATTGGGATTGAAGCGGTCAGTTCAACCATGTGCAATCTTTCCTTCGTATCTTTTAATCTCACCTGTTCAATCACAACACCATCAGCTTTCAATTGATCCAGGAGATGTTTACCCTGATCAGCCTTCGTAAGAATCACCTTGATATAGATCTCCTTCTGTCTGAAGTGTGAAGGACCGGTCCACTTTAGAATAAATGGAAGGAGCTCAACACTTACAATAATTAAGATGACACCCATCGTTGCTTCAATATAAAACCCTGCGCCAACTGCGATTCCGACACCTGCAGCGCCCCAGATAATTGCAGCGGTTGTGAGACCCGAGATCGTATCATTTCCTTTGTGGAGGATGACCCCTGCTCCAAGGAAGCCGATTCCGGACACAATCTGAGCAGCAAGTCTGAGCGGATCCATCGTAATATTTACTTCTTCATCACCGCTGAATGAATAGGCTGATTCGATAGACACAATCGTGAGCAGGCAGCTGGCAATTGAAATCACCAGACTGGTTTTAAGACCGACCGGCTTCTTTTTTAATTCCCGTTCAATGCCTATAATGAGCCCGAGCACAGCGGTAATCCCAAGCTTTATTAAGAGCTCTTCATTAATCAACCCCGGCACCCCCTTGAATTATCATTGAAAATCAATCAGAGTAAGGATATGGTAATACTTAATCATATTATACAGCGGTAAAGGGGATTGTACGATGCAATTAGGGGAAAAGCTGGCTCCATTAGCCATTATTATAGGTGTGATTACAGTTTCATTTTCAGCTATTCTCGTAAAACTGTCATCCGGTGAACCCGGAGCCATTGCATTTTACAGAATGTTTTTCAGTGCACTGATCCTACTGCCTTTCTTTCTAAAAAGGCATTATAAAGAAGTTCAACATTTAAAAAGAAAAGAATGGGTTCTTACAATATCAGCCGGAGTACTGTTGGCTCTGCATTTTATTTTATGGTTCGAATCCCTGCAGTATACATCTGTGGCAAGTTCCACTGTTCTGGTCACCATGCAGCCGTTGTTTGCTTTTGTTGGTGCATACTTTTTATTTAAAGAAAGGATTACACCACAGGCAGTGATTTCAGCAATCGTTGCGATATCAGGAAGTGTCCTTATAGGGTTAGGGGATTTACAGGTCAGCGGAATGGCGCTGGTTGGTGATATCCTCGCTTTAATATCATGTGCATTTGTCACGGGTTATCTTTTATTTGGTCAAAGTGTCCGTCAGAATCTCACATTGACTACCTATACCTTTCTCGTATATTCAATAAGTGCAATCGTGTTACTTATCTATGTTCTGATAAAAGGGGAGTCGCTCGGACCATTTGAAATGAATGATTGGGTGATCTTTGTCAGTCTGGCAATTCTGCCTACCCTGTTTGGCCACTCACTTTTTAACTGGGCAGTGAAGTGGGTAAGTACGACAGTGATCTCAATGGCTATCCTGTTTGAACCGGTTGGGGCAGCAGTGTTTGCGTATTTCATACTGGGAGAAGCTTTGAGCGTAACGCAATTAACAGGAGGATCAATCATTCTGCTGAGTCTTGGATTTTTCATACTGACAATTAGGAGAATCAAAGTTTCTTAAAGAAAATCAAAAACTTTTTCAAAAAGGTATTGCACGATATTAAATTCCGTGATATATTATTACCTGTCCTTAAGAGACGCGAGAGACAAACGCACAGCACAACGAAATGATTTTCTTCAGAAAAGTGTTGACTCTTAAAGGTAAAAGAGATATGATGATTAAGTCGCTCGAGTGCGAAACACTCACGACTAAAGAAGTATTTGAACCTTGAAAACTAAACAACCAAACGTCAACGTTTTAAGATTTTACGTCTTTTTCGAACAAAAAAGACAATGAGCTTTTCAAACACTTTACGGAGAGTTTGATCCTGGCTCAGGACGAACGCTGGC
>NZ_JAFBDK010000018.1 GCF_016908195.1 Jeotgalibacillus terrae | reverse complement strand
TGCTGCAATCACCAGCTATGCTAAAACAACATTTAACTTTAACAAAGCATTTTCTTAAAAAAGCATCGTCGGGAGCTCTTCAAGTCTCTGGTCTGTGCTGCGCGTGATTTTCAGGGAGTACGCAGGTCCGATATGTGCGCTGCCTCTGACGGTGAGCGTTCTTTTGCGGTCAGCCATTTCAATGGTCAGCCACTTCCGTCCGGCTTCTGAGGTTTTAATACACTCAGACACTTCACTCGCTGTGAGCAGAATAATTTCAGTGTTCTCAAGGTCTTCTTCTCCGCAGATAAAAGCGAATAAGTATTGGCCGTCATGCCTGCTTCTGAGCGTCTTTTCCATTTCGTTATCGTAAAAGGAGAAGGTCCAGATACGCGATTCTTTTTTAAAACGGGGTGTGAAAGAATATTTGGCGTAGATAAAGTAGCTGTCCACTTCATTTTCGAGTGCATAAATCCTCCGGTCCTGTCCGCCTTCTTTCATCACAGGGGAAAACCCGCGATTGACCAGGTGTGACAGCAGGGCACCAAAGTAAAAATCGACTTTAGGAATGCTCATATCTTTGCTCCTCCTCTCTGTATTGTTACCTACTATTATGAAGGAATGTGAGGTGAATTGTCATTTTTAACACTTATGCAGTCAGGATTCTTGCATTTCACTCTTAATCGTTAGATGCTATGACTATGAGCTTATATTTAAAGGAGGATTTTTCCATGTCAATGAAGGAACTGAAAGGGATTCATCACGTGACTGCGATTACAAGCAGCGCGGAGCAGAATTATGAGTTTTTTACGAATGTACTTGGTATGAGACTGGTTAAGAAAACGGTGAACCAGGATGATATTCAGACTTATCACCTGTTTTTTGCTGATGATACAGGAAGTCCGGGAACTGATATGACGTTTTTTGATTTTCCGGGTATTCCAAAAGGTAATCATGGCACAAATGAAATCTCGAAAACATCATTCCGCGTGCCAAGTGATGCGGCTATTGACTACTGGGCAGCACGTTTTGACCGTTTGCAGGTAAAGCATAAAGGCGTGCAGGAGCAGTTTGGTAAAAAAACGATTTCATTTGTTGATTTTGATGATCAGCAGTATCAGCTGATTTCTGATGAACATGACAGTGGAGTTGAAGCAGGAACCCCGTGGCAGAATGGACCGGTACCGCTCGAATATGCGATTACAGGCCTTGGACCACTTTTTGTACGCGTTGACCGTTTTGATTATTTTAAGGAAATGCTTGAGAAGGTTTTGCTGTTTAAAGAGTCGGCTCAGGAAAAGTCATTTCACTTATTCGAAGTAGGTGAAGGTGGAAACGGCGCGAGTGTGATTGTTGAGCACAACACCTTCTTACCTCAGGCGCAGCAAGGATTTGGCACTGTTCACCACGCAGCCTTCAGACTCGAGGATAGAGACATGCTCGATGCCTGGGATCAGCGGATGAAGAGCTTCGGCTTTGCGACATCAGGTTTTGTTGACCGCTTCTTCTTCAAGTCGCTCTATACCAGAGTCGCGCCGCAGATTCTGTTTGAATTTGCAACGGATGGTCCCGGATTTATGGGAGATGAGCCTTATGAGACACTGGGTGAAAAGCTGTCACTGCCGCCATTTCTTGAGCCAAAGCGCGAAGAAATCGAGCAGAAGGTTCGGCCGATCGATACGGTAAGAAGTACGAAGACGTTTAAAAAAGAATAGCGAGTATGAGCCGGATATCTGCTGAGCGGATATCCGGTTTTTTTGTGGTGGCGGGTAAGTAAGCGGGTGGGTTACGGGTCATATCGTTTGGTTTTCCGGTCACAACAGAATATTTACGGGTCGCATCAGTGACTTTACCGGTCAGATTATTGGTTTTAGCGGTCACTTTCCTTCGTTTACCGGTTACTAATGAAACCCCTCAACACTCCATAAAAGCTCGGGGGCAGTAACTGGGCAAAGGGTCATCAAAAATATGGAATGGCTACCTGAACCTTAACGTATCGCTACATCCTAAAAGGGGAAAGCTATCAGTATCCGCGTGTATCGCCATTGCCCGCTACAACCCTGATAGGAGAGAGCCATATGAAAAAATCAATTTTCCCCTTATTCATGATATTGCTGCTTCTGTCATCGCCTACTACCGTTCAATCTGAAGAACTCAACCCGCCTGAACGCTCGCTGCTACCCGGCACGATCAGTTATGGTGAAACGCCGGCGTACAAAGATCCTGATAAACCGGTTATTGTATTCGTTCAGGGTCTCAACAATGATTCAACGATCTGGACCAAAGAAAATGATATGTACAGCCGGGTTGTTGAAGCAGGGTATGAGACCGCTTTCGTTGAGCTGTATGATTCCGGGGGTACATCGAAAAGCTATTGGGATAACGGCGCGATGCTTGCAGATCAGCTGGAGGAGATTTCATCTCATTTTAATGGGAAGAAGCTTGCGATTGTTGCTTTCAGCAAGGGTGGCGTTGATACGCAGGTGGCGCTGATTCATGAAGGGAAATATCCGCTGGTATCTAATGTGATTACGCTTGGCTCGCCTCATTATGGCAGTGAGCTTGCTGATCTTGCGAATAGTACGTCTGTTGGCTGGCTCGCTGATCTGATCGGGAAAAACAGTGAGGGGACACAAAGTCTTCAGACTGGGATGATGAATTATTTCCGGTCAATCACTGACAGCAGGGTTGAAGCGTTTCAAAACAGTTATTTTTCACTTGCGGGCACGCGTACTGGGCCGCTTTTTAGCAGTTACTGGCTTGGCAATGGGTTTATTTCAGGACCGAATGATGGTGTGGTCTCAGTTAAAAGCGCCAGCCTGCCTTACAGCAGAAGTCTTGCCGTTGGGAACTGGAACCACGGGGAGATCAATAAGGGCTATCACACATTTTCAATCTTCCAGCCTTATTTAACATCGCAGCGGGCATCCCATTTCCCAACGCTTCAAGCAATGGGATCAGCAGAAAAAACAGCTGAACCGCTTGATACGCTTTTGCGGGGAGGCGTGCAGCACGGTGAAGCTGTTGAGCATTTTTACGTGGAGGATGAAGCAGAAAGCGTGGAGCTGAACTGGCTGAGTGCGACACCGCATGATACAGTCACAATCACGTCTCCAGGCGGACAGATAAAGGAGTATGAAGTAGCTGCAGTCCAGGATCATACAATGTTTTTTCAAGGTGCCTATCATCACACAATTGATATCACAGATCCCACACCTGGTGAGTGGATGATTCAAACGGTTACAGAAGAGAAGTCTGCGTACGCATTAATGGTCACTTTCACCTCTTCTCTGAATGACAAGCTGCTGCTTGAACCTGATCGGAATAAAAAGAAGTGGACGTTAAAAACAAACTTTGCCCCAAAATCTAAAGCAAACCGCCATGCTGCAATTGAAATGTCCACAAAAATCGGCTTTAAGCCTGGTGACGGACAGGAAAACGAACGCTTTGATCAGCAGGAAATCCACATGAAGCAAAGCGGGAAGACGGTGAAACTTCCATCTAAAGAAGGATCCTATCATATGACTGTAGAGGTGGAAGGTAAAACGCCTTCAGGCCAGACATTTCAACGGACGGTGATTGAAACAGTGTTTGTTGATGAGGAAGGTGCGGCGTACTAAGAATTTTAGTATTTATAGGATAGCAGAATCAGCAGGCTGATCAATATGAAAAATAGCAGTGAAAATAAAGGCAATAATATTTGCCCGTCCTGTGTAGGGAGGCCGCAAAGTGCAGGATTAAGAAGCACTTCCCCAGTCATGATCCCCATTGCACTCCCTATGCTACCGTTAACAGAGCCTGCGATCGCGGCAGACATATACCCAGACAACACCCCGTAAAGACAGCCTGACAGCAGTGAAATTCCTGAAATCATCCAAAGTAGTTGCCCTTCAAACAACGCCGTATGAGCCAGTGAAAGAGTCAACCCGGCTCCCGCAGCAATCACTGAGACGATAGTATTCGCGTAGCGTTCTGTTAACAACACTCTTTTTCTAAATAAAAAAACAGCGTGAGAGATCATCAGCAACCCTGCTGAGATCAGGATCAGTTCATGCATAGGTCTCTACTCCTTTAAGACTTCGGCACTGCTGACAAAGCAAAGATCATGAGAATAATACATGCAGCTTCAAGTACGACAGCGATCATCGAAAAGTCGCCGGCAGCTCCGAGCATTGGTCCCATCAATCCCATCATCAATCCATTTGAAAGACCGGTCAGCGCACTCTGACTATCATAAAACAAACCGTTAACAGCCCCCACACATGCCCCTGTAACCGCAGATAAAATCGTCATCGCTATAAAATAAAATGGAAAATAATCGATTAGCACCGCTCCTGTAATCAGTCCGGTAAATCCTCCTGTGATCATCGTAATATTCATGCCAAGGTGAAAACCTGTCTGGTCACGCAGTGCAAAGAACCGGATCAGAAAGACCGCTATGATCATGAAGTGCAGAAAAAGCAGTATAGCCATTATGACGCGCTCCCTTAATAAGGTTCTATTATTGTATGACCTCTCCGGATAGATGTGTGTGACCCACTCAAATGACCGTTCCTATGCATAAAATAATAGTGAATTTGAAAGAGAGGAGGAGCGACGTGTACTCAGATCTGGATGTGGAAAGCTGGATCGCAGCCACCGCTAAGCCAACAGAATCCTACCCATCACCCACCGGTAACGGGTCTTCAGAAGAGATCCTGCTCCAGAAGCGATACCTCGAATTAGCGAATATCTTTTTACAAATGAAATACAACCCTGAAAAAGGAAAAATTTTATTGCTGCAGTCTTTTTTAAATGAAAAACGTAACCAGACGGTGGAAGTGATAGATCAGGATCATTGTCTGATTAAAGGCAGAGCTCAGGAAGTCGGACGGAACTATCTGGTTTTGACAAGCTATTTTACAAAGTGCTGGATTCCCTACAGCGGAATACGTGAGGTGAAAACGCCTTATGGCGCCCCGGAATTTGCGAGCACTCATCAGTATGTTTTTTATGACAATGACCTGAGGAGAAAGCTGCTGAAAAACTTCGGGGCAACTGTGGCGAAACGGTCAAAGCTGAAAGGATTATTCTATCGGGAGACGTTAAAAACAAGTCTGCAAAGGTGGAAGAACAGCAGACTAAAAGTCGAAATGGCAAACGGGCTGACCCTCTCAGGAAAACTGATTAGGTCAGAGGATGACTATTTCATTGTGACAGTAAAAAAAGTAGAGAAAAAGATTCACTACAATGAACTGAAACGGATTGAAAAATTCCGCTTCAACTGAGTAGAGATTTATAAAAAATATATAAAAACCAATTTCCATTTCTGCACAGCTGTTGATTGTAGCGGAAGGGGACGACTCCAGCAGGATAAGTCGGACAGGTGAGACCCCGCAGAGCGAAGCTCGAGGAGGCTTACCGCCGGCCCTGCGGAAAGCGTTCCCCTGGAGCGGAAATCACCAGCCAAAATCAACAGAGCTTAAAAAGAAAGGGAGGATCGTATGGCATTGTCAAAGGAAGAAAGGGCTGAGGAGCTGGGCATGCTGATCGGCGAATCCGTTTTTGTCGTCACCAGATCAGATCAGCTCAACTTGTTCGGTCAGACATTCCGGCCGATATTTGTCGGCACACTGCGTGAAGTAGGGGAAGGTCACCTGACGCTTGATCCCGCCATAGTCAAGATGGTCACTGCACCGTTTTTTCAATTCCCGGTACCGCTCAGTATTCCGCTTGAAAATATTGCTCATTTCACCAGGAATTTTGCAGCGGATAAAGTATTTCCACTAACGTAAGAGGAGGGATGCATAGTGGAGGATATTCAAAAAACCATGACTTCAAATGACCGGCATGAAGAGGGGTTGATTCAGTTTATATCAGGTCATGCGGGTGCAAAAATGCTTGCATTAACGTCATCTTTTCCGTACTTTTTTATCGGCAGAATTATTCATACAGTGGATGATTATGTGGTGCTCAGTGTGGAAACAACGAACGTTGCAGAGCTTGAAAACCGTGAATGGCATCTTCATATTCATGACATTGAAGTGTTTTATATAGAAAGAGACGGCTGGCCGCTTATTCCGAATTTAAGAGAGACGGGTGGTGACGGGTGAGACGCTTCTTTCACATCGTAGCCATTCCAATCAGAATCGTATTAAATCAATTTGGTGATCACAATCCAAATGGCATGATGTATGTATTAAAAGAGAATGAGAAAAAAGTAAAGCGGCTTGTCAGGAAGAATCCGTATACGCCCGTTGATCTTGTCCAGCCTTTGATCATCAGGGCAAATGCCGGTGATGAGATTGAGGTTTTATTTGAAAATAAGCTGCCTTTTCCGGCAGGGATTCATATGGAAGAAGCAGATTATGATGTGATGGATTCAGATGGAACGGAAGCTGGTTTCAATCGTTCCTCTCTCGTTAAAAAGGGCGGAAAAACGACGTATCATTTCCGCGTGAATCGTCCTGGCACTTACCCGTTTTCAGATCTCGGAAATCCCTCAAGTACAGAAAAGGGATCAAACGGAAATGGTTTATTCGGCGCCCTATTTGTTCAGAAAAGAGGATCCTGGTGGACGCATCCTGAAACAGGCGGTCCGATTACAAGCGGTCCATTTGCAGATATTCACCATCCGTTTTTACCGTCATTCCGTGAATACGCATGGCTATTCCATGATGAAATGGAAACGGATGATCTGACAGAAAATAAGCCGATCAATTCGATGACGAATGAGCCAAGTGAGTCCACACACGCTGTCAACTACCGCTATGAGCCGCTTGGCAACCGTAAAAAACTGATTGATGAAGGCGTGGTTTGTCCTGAATGTGATGGTGAGGAAGTTCACCATGATTCATGGGTGTTTGGTGATCCGGCTACACCCATTTTAAAAGGGTACAGAGGTGACCCGGCAGTTGTCAGGCTGGTACACAGCGGGGTGAAGGAAACCCATGTATTCCACTACCACGTTCATCAGTGGCTGAAGGATCCGACGAATGCTGATTCTGAAATCATTGATGCGCAGAGTATCAGTCCACAGTCCTGGTATGATATCGAACCGCTATACGGTCTTGGCAGTCTGCAGGGGTCTATAGGTGACGCGATCATTCATTGCCACCTGTATCCTCATTTTGAAGCGGGGATGTGGGGGATGAACAGGATTTTTGATACGCTTCAGGATGGCACCCAGTGTTATCCGGATGGTACGCGGATTAAAGCGCTGCAGCCACTCCCTGATCGTCCGGCCCCTCCGCGTCCGACAAAAGATAAGCCTGGTTTTCCAAACTTTATTCCGGGTAAGCCAGGCTTCAAAGCACCGCGTCCACCGCTTGGTATTGAAGGAGGCAGAGGACTGACTGCTCTTGAACGGAATGCTGCGATACCTGATCCACGGCCTGGTGCAGTTTTCGCAGATCCATGCGGGTTTAATCCTGAAGCGCCGGTTGCAGTATACAACATTTCTGCGATCGAACTGCCCATCATTTATAACAGGCAGGGCTGGCATGATCCGAAAGGTAGAATTTTTGTCCTTGATGAAGATCTTGAGGCGGTATTAAAAGGTGAAAAAGAACCTGAACCGCTTGTGATTCATACGCCGGCGGGCACTTGTGTAAGAATTCATTTCACCAACCGCCTTCCTGACATTGCGGGAGGCGATGTGTTTCAGTTATTTACACGAACCTACGAAGCGGGATTTCATATTCATTTTATGAAGTTCGACGGGCTGGTTAATGACGGGGCAAATGTGGGCTGGAATTATGATTCAAGTGTGCTGCAGGGTCAGACCATCACGTATGAATACTATGCTGATGTTGAGCTGAAGGCCTGGTTTTATCATGATCATTTATTTGCTGCACACCACCAGCAGCACGGCGTGTTTGGATCGGGTGTTATCCATCCGCGCTTTACCAGATTTTTCGATTCAAAAACCGGTGAGCCTGCTATTCATGGAACTGAAATCACTGCAATTCACCCGCTCATTCCTGATTACCGTGATTTATCACTGTTTGTACAGGATTTTGCCCTTTTATATGAGCGTGACGGTACGCCGATTCAGCCTCCTGATTATCCGGGCTCACAGGATGATCCGGGTGTGTTTGGCGTAAATTACAGGTGTGAACCGCTCCAGTTTCGTCTGAAAGGCCCGGGCGACCCTGCTTATTCATTCAGCTCTTATGTCAATGGCGACCCGATTACCCCGGTGTTTCAGTGCTATAAGGGAGACCCGCTCAGGATCAGGTTAATTCAAGGGGCGCAAGAAGAGTCCCACAGCTTTCATGTTCACGGCATGCGCTGGAAGGCAGAGCGGCCGGATGTAGAGACGAGGTTTGAATCACAAAAGCATATCGGCATCTCAGAATCTTTCACATTAGAAACCTTTGCCACACATGCAGGAGATTATTTATGGACTTTTGCGACTGAAGAAGACTTATGGAATGGGTTATGGGGGCTGATCCGTGCCTATGATGAACCGGTTGAGGGGCTAATATCACTCAATGATCAGAAACAACGGGAGCCTGGACCGCTTCTTTTACCCGCAGTTGACGGAAGCCCGCCAGCTAAAGCAGAAGTGATCGAAAGTCCTGCACCTGATGAAGCATCGCTGAGACGTTTTGATATTACAGCTTTTCACCTTCCATTACCTTACAGTAAGCATGGTGAGCATGACCCTTATGGCATTATCTTTGCCTATACAGAGGATAAGGAAGCTATTTTAACTGGACAGAAATCTCCGGAACCGCTGATTCTTCGGGCAAATGCCGGAGACGAGGTAGAGGTTCGCTTAACAAATGAGCTGACACCTGGGCGCTTCCCTTATGAAAACGGAATCTGGCCATATCCAGAAGTAAAAGAGCAGGCATTTTATCCGCCTTCATTAAGGATTTCGCTTCATCCGCAACTTGTGTCAGCGGATGTGAAAACATCATCCGGTGAGACAGCAGGTTTTAACTGTGACCAGTCAGCAGGACCTGGAGGGTCGATCACCTATCGCTGGTATATTGATCATGCGTTCGGTTCGAGCGGTCTGTGGGATATGACTGACATCAGAAATCACCGGTCACTTGGTACGTTTGGCATCCTGATCGCAGAGCCAAGAGGGTCTGAAATGCTTGATCCGGTAACGCTGACTGAAGACAGCAAAGCTTCATCTATTGTGTTGAAGCAGCCATTTTTACCGGATACAAGAGAGTTTGTGCTTGTCATGCATGACGGCGTGAGGCTTGAAGATAAAGACAGTAATTTGATTATAGATCCGGCCGACGGCATTCTGGGTGAGACTGAGGAAGAAGATCTGTTTGATACGTATGATCAGGGCTCAAGAGGATTTAATTACCGTACGGAGCGGCTGGTGAGAAGGTTAAAAGATGAAGGGGATTATGCAGGGCTGTTCAGTTCAAAAGCACAAGGTGATCCATCCACTCCGGTGTTTGAAGCGTATCCAGGTGATCCGGTTACCATCAGGTTGGTCAATCCTTCAGAACGCAGGCGTGCTCACACATTCCATTTACATGGACACTACTGGAACAGTGATGCGATGGATCTGACGTCAGCTGTAAAATCGTTTGACGGCCCGGTGATCACTGGCCATACAGCAGATATGAAGCTTCACTACGGCGCCGGTGGCTGGTACGGATTATCCGGTGATTATCTCTACCGGTCAGGAAATATCCGCTGGGATATCGAGCTTGGCATGTGGGGGATGTTACGGGTGTATAAGCGGATGCAAAAACATTTGGCACCGCTTGAGAAAAAAGCTGATGCCACATGAAAGTGCTGAGCACTGCCTTATTCCTTGTACTGTTTACAGCAGGCGTGTGGGGTGTCTGGTACCTGCAGACCTCACTTCCTGTGCTGAAAACCATTGAGCCTTTTCAAATGACATCCGTTCTGGATGGAGGGCGTTATTCTTCAGACAATGACCGGATAAAAGTTGTCGCTTTTTTTTATACTGAATGTCCGGATATTTGTCCATTTACAATGAGTGACTTAAAAGAAGTATATGAGGCGCTTGAAACAGAAGGTGCATTTGATGAAAAGAAGGTGGAATTTGTTTCTATCACGCTGGACCCTGAAGCAGATACGGATGAGCGGATCAGACGTTATGCAGATTCATTTGATGCGGATATCAAGGGCTGGCACTGGCTGAGGGGGACTGAAGCAGAAACTGCTGATCTGACTGAAGAATTCCGTATGAGGCGTATGAAAGTAGAAGGTGAAATTGTCCATAGTACAACACTCTATCTGATGGATGCCGATCATCAGATTCGCGGGACCTATGCGATGGCCACCTATCGCGACCGGCTGAACCGGGAAGAACTGATGGATGATGTGTTGAAGCTGATTGATCAATAGCTTAAAAACAGCCTGAGACATATTCGTCTCAGGCTGTCCTTAAAGTAATCGTTGAATCAGACAAGCTCCGCTTTACGCGTATCAGCTGCTGCAAGCCCTGCTTTATTCAGGAAGTTCCATGGCTGATTGAAGTGCGGCTGGAAGAAGAAGTCTACAAAGCCGAGTTCATCAATCGTCATGCCTGTCTGAATGCAGACGCTGAGTGTATTGATTGATTGAGTTACGTCCGCTTTTGATAATACCTGTGCGCCAATAATTTTACGGCTGTCAGGCAGGTAGCTGACTTTCAGCATGACATCTTCAGCAGTGGGCATGAATTCCGGACGGTGCTTTTCGTTGATTGTGATGCTTTTCACATGAACATCCATCGCTTGTGCACTCGTCTCAGTTAAGCCAGTAGATGCCATATTCAGATCATAAATGTGAAGGCCTGATGTGCCTTGTGTACCGACATTTTTCATAACCGGTTCAATCAGGTTGCGGGCAACGAGTGTCCCCATTCTGACAGCATTTGTTGCAAGCGGGATATAAGCAGCCTGACCAGTCGGATTATATTTCACTGCACAGCAGTCACCGGCTGCAAGAATATCTGGGTCGCTTGTGCGCATATAATCATCAACTGTGATCGCCCCATTTGGCAGCATATCCACTTTTCCTTTTAGAAGCTCAGTGTTTGGGCGGAAGCCGACACACATAATGACAAGGTCAGTCTCAACGCGACCTGCATTCGTTACAACGGCTTCGACAGTGTTTTTACCTTCAAAGCGGGTAACCGTTTCACCCAGACGAAGTTCTACACCGCGGTCAATAAATGCCTGTTCTACATGATCTGTAAATTCCTGATCAAGATATTTATTCAGGATACGGTCAACGCCATCAATCAGCGTTACTTCTTTACCTGCCTGCTGAAATGCCTCTACAAGCTCAACGCCGATATAGCCTGCACCGACGACAGTTACGTGTTTGACTTCGCGTGATTTTTCAATAATTGTATTGGCCTGGTTAAAGTTCTTTGCCAGCAGAATGTTATCAAGCTTGGTGCCATCAATTGGCGGAATGATCGGCCATGATCCTGTTGACATCACGAGCTTATCATAGCTGTCATTCACTTCTTCACCAGTGACCAGATTAACTGCTTTGATCTGCTTGCGCGCAGTATCGATTTCCTGCACGGCATGCTGCATTTTCATTGTGACGCCGAGACCTCTCAGCTGTTCAGGTGAACTGTAGAAAAGTCCCTGCGGATCTTCAACGACACCGCCTACATATAATGCTAAACCACATGACAGAAAGGACACATTATCGTTTTTCTCATAGACTGTAATCTCTGCTTCAGGATATAAGTTGGCCATATTTGTTACAGCTGCTGTTCCAGCGTGAGTACTTCCGATGACTGCGATTTTCATGAAAAATTCCTCCTAAGTTTTTATTGTGAAATTTTTCACAATTACTAATTGGTTTTAGTATACGACGGTTTGAAATGGAATGCAAGGGTTTTGTTCAGTATTTCACAAACATTTTTTCTGCCAGTAATTATGCCGGTTGGCGAGTATTTAACTGCACTCAATAACAGATCTAAAAAAGCAGCAGTTCTATATAAACTGGAATTCTGTACCGCTGCTTAAAGAATCCTATGATATGCTTAATTGATAAAGTCATTACAACGGAGCTAAAAATGAATCTGATAAAGGAAGAGATGATATGAAGGAATATGTAATTGGCCTTGACCTGGGAACAACCAGTGTGAAAGCAGTCATGTTTAAGAAGGATGGAAAAGTAAAAGCTGAAACAGAACAGCTGATCAAAACGCTTTATTCCACAGACGGTTATGCAGAACAGGATCCGGATGTAATTGTCTCATCTGCTGTGTTTGCTTTAAAGAATGTGCTGGATAAGGCGGGCACTGATGCAGATAAGATCATCGGTATCGGTTTTTCAAGCGCCATGCATTCTTTGATCTGTGTAGACGGGGAAGGTAGCGCGCTGTCTAAAGCAATGATTTGGGCAGACGGCAGAAGCAGTCTGCAGGCAAAGGAATTGATGAGATCTGAAGGTCCTGATTTCTATAACCGTACAGGCACACCGATCCATCCCATGTCGCCTTTAACAAAACTGATATGGATGAAGGAAACATCCTATGTTCCTTACCTGCAATCCACTTATTTTATGTCTATTAAAGAATACATTATCTATCAATGGTTTAACGAACGGGTAACTGATTATGCAATGGCAGCAGCAACTGGCATGATGAATGGACGGACATTGTCCTGGGATACAGAAATACTTGAAAAAGCAGATATAAAAGAAGACCAGCTTGGTCAGACAGTACCGCCTGATTACCGGCTGGGGGAACTGAATCCTATCATCGCAAATTACTTGAAACTTCCACGCAATGTTCCGTTTATCATTGGATCTGCTGATGGCCAGCTTGCCAATCTTGGCAGCAGTGGACTTGAAGAAAACTGTCTGACCATTTCCGCCGGTACGAGCGGAGCGGTCCGGAAATGGACGAGCAGTTTTACTGTCAATGAAGGTCATGAAGTATTTTGTTATGCATTCACGCCGGGTCATTATATTGCAGGTGGCCCTACAAATAATGGAGGGGTAGCGATAGAGTGGCTGAAAAAGACTTTGAATTACGATGGTACATATGAAGAATTGATTCTCTCAGCAGAGACAGTCCCGCCCGGAGCAGACGGGTTGATCTTTTTGCCTTATATAAACGGGGAACGTGCTCCGTTATGGGATCAGGAGGCAAGAGGAAGTCTAATTGGTCTTTCAATCTCACACGGTGTCCCGCAATATGCCAGAGCCGTACTGGAAGGAATCACATTCAATCTGTATCAAATCTATCTTTCCCTTGGTGAAGCAGGAGAATCGGCAGAAGTAATTTACGTAAACGGCGGACTGTCAAGATCCGCGCTGTGGGTTCAGATGCTCTCAGATGTATTTAATAAGCCCGTTCAGCGCACAGAGAGTCATCACAGCGCTGCCTGGGGAGCTGCCTGGTTAGTGTTAACGTCGCTGGGGGAAAAGGATTCACTGGAGCAGATTAAAGAAAACATTCCTTTAGGTGAACGTATAGAGCCTGATAAAGAACGGCATCAAACATATATGGGAATTTTCGAACGTTATAGAAGGCTTGTAAATGCTACTACCTGACATAAGAAAGCTCATTTCAATGTGAATTTTTCATTGAAATGAGCTTTTTATTATTGTGAATTAAGTAACTGTGATACTATTCAACTAATAAGTTGAATAGTTGGAGTGATAAGATGAACAGCGGAGAATTTAAAGATGAAGTATACGGTGAAGTAGCAAGGATCGGTAAGATGATGTCGAGTCCAAAACGGATTGAAATGCTTGACCTGTTGACTCAAAGTCCTAAAACCGTAGAAACACTTGCAAAAGAAGCAAGAATCAGTACGGCCAACGCATCTAAACATTTGCAGGCACTGCTTGATGCGAAACTGGTACGATTTCAAAAACAGAAAAACTATGTCATTTATGAAATCGCAGATGAAGAGATCAGGTCACTCGTTCTGTCGCTCAGACGTACAGCAGAAACACGTTATGAAGAGGTAGATCAGTGGAGAGACAGTGTGATCGGACACCATCATTCTTTGGGAACGCTTGATGAAGTGCTGTCGCGTGCAGCGTCAGGGGAAACGGTGCTGCTTGATGTGAGAAATCGTGAGGAATATGAGTATGGTCACCTGCCTTATGCAGTTTCTAAACCAATTGATGAATTAAGGGATGGAAGTACTCAGTATGATCATGAGGTTATCGTCTATTGCAGAGGACCTTACTGCACATACGCTGCAGAAGCGGTTAATCTCCTGAAGGAACAGGGGTGCCGCGCTTATCTGCTAGATGCAGGAGTGAATGAATGGAAGTGGCAGGAACGATTAAAGCATGACAGTCGTTAACGGAATTAAGGAAAATAAGCATCAGTTTTTGCTGCTTGCAGTCATTAACCTGTTTGTCGGATCAATGGTCGGACTTGAAAGAACAGTGCTTCCGGTATTGGCAGAAGAGCAGTTTGGCATTGCATCGGCCAGTGCTGCATTATCGTTTATTGTAAGCTTTGGTTTTTCGAAGGCGATTGTTAATTACTTTGCCGGCGCAGCAGCTGACCGCTTCGGGAGACGGCAGGTACTGATGGCTGGCTGGAGTTTCGGTTTGCTTGTCCCGGTGCTGATTTTATCTGCAGAGACCTGGTGGGTCATCGTTGCAGCAAATATCCTGCTTGGTGCGAATCAGGGGCTTGCGTGGTCTATGACGTTAAATATGAAGATTGATTTGGCTGGGGACAGTCAGCGTGGTCTGGCTGCTGGGGTTAATGAGTTTGCCGGCTATATAGGTGTCGCACTGCTGGCTTTTCTGACAGGCTTGATGACCTCTCTGCAGGCACCGTTTATTATCGGGATCGTAGTAGCGATTGCTGGTCTGCTGTTATCATTTGCTGTAAAAGATACTTCAGCTCATTTAGCACTTCAACAGCGTAAAAGTGTGAAAAAACTCTCATCTGCGGAAGCTTTCAGGCTGACCAGCTGGCAGCACAAGTCTCTTGCGTCAATCAGCTTTGCTGGACTTGCAACCAATCTTAAAGATGGCATGGCGTGGGGGCTGTTTCCTATTTATTTTGCAGGTCTGGGTGTGTCTGCAGGAGGGGTCGGATTTTTAGTGGCGATTTACCCTGCAGCATGGGGAATTTTTCAATTATTTACAGGTCCTTTAAGTGATAAGATCGGCAGGCGTCCATTGATTACAGGCGGTATGATTTTACAGGGTGGTGCCCTCTGGCTGCTGATCATGTCAAATCAATTTGCGGTATGGACAGTGAGTGCAATATTGCTGGGTGCAGGGACAGCAATGGTTTATCCTGTTCTGCAGGCGGCAGTTTCGGATTATGCTGATCCGTCCTGGCGCGCATCATCAATGGGTGTCTACCGTTTCTGGAGAGACAGCGGCTATGCATTTGGTGCATTGCTTGCCGGTTTGATGGCTGATTTATTCGGACTGACTGCAGCGATTGGTGTCGTAGCGGTTCTGCCATTTGTGGCAGGGATTTTGACTTTCGGTGCGTTGAAAGATAAATGATTTTGTACAAAAGCGGAGGGTTGGACGCCTTCCGCTTTTCATGAGATCCAGCTCCAGCAGGCAGGGGCTAGTGCGGTTCCCTCGGTTCCTTAAGATAAGTCAACATCGGCTCACTTCGTTCACCGTGTTTCCTTTATCTCAATCCACCTCAGTCCACCGCATACGCCCCTAAACGCCTGCTTCCGCTTTTCATTGTTCC
This sequence comes from Jeotgalibacillus terrae, assembly GCF_016908195.1. Lineage (GTDB taxonomy): Bacteria > Bacillota > Bacilli > Bacillales > Jeotgalibacillaceae > Jeotgalibacillus > Jeotgalibacillus terrae. Next base: position 56,277 of record NZ_JAFBDK010000018.1, on the reverse strand, counting down.
ACGTGAAACATTTTCAGATTTTTTGCGCAATGATCTGAATGACATGCGAAAGGCCGTTATGGAGTTTGCCTTCCTGTCTTGTGACTTCACCTGTGAAGAAGTGGATGATTTTCCAGCCTTTGAAGGCTTCGAGCATTTCTCCTGCATCATATAAAAACTCTTCTTTTGGCGGGCCGCCTGATTTGTACGGCAGCTGGTGCTTTGAGTAGACTTCGCTGATATAGTAGCCGCCCGGTTTGATTGTGCTTTTGATTCCGTTCAGCATATGCTGTCTGCCGGAAGGGTCGATATGACCGAAGACGTTGACAACTGCGTCATATATCTCAGGTGTCCAGGAAGCATTTGTCAGATCAGCAAGGGCAGTTTCAACCTGCACGTGACGTTCCCCGGCAAGCCTGCGGGTCTTTTTCAGACCTTCTTCAGCGTAATCCCGCACAGTTACATTCAACCCTTTTTCAGCAAAGTACACAGCATTTCTGCCTTCACCCTCCGCAACTGCCAGCAGCTTTCCTTTTGTCAGGTTCAGTTTTTTCTGTGCGCTGACTACAAATTCATTCGGTGCTTTTCCATAAATATACGTTTCATTTTGAAATCTTCTATCCCACGGATTCATTCGATCACTCCTTATGAAAAGTATAATGGTTTTCAGCAGTATTCTCATATGTAAGCGGTTATAATGAATCTACATTGAATACTGGAGGGATTCTCATGAAGAAAACTTGGTGGAAAGAAGCGGTCGTCTATCAGGTGTACTGGCGCAGCTTTTATGACAGTAATGGTGATGGATATGGGGACCTTAGAGGTGTAATTGAAAAGCTGGACTACATAAAGAAGCTTGGTGTGGATGTCATCTGGCTGAACCCGTTTTATGAATCACCTGACCGTGATAATGGCTATGATATTTCCGATTATGAAGCCGTTATGGAAAAAGCGGGGGACATGGAGACGTTTAAGGAGCTGCTTGAGGCCATTCACGCGAAAGGAATGAAAGTGATTATGGATCTCGTTGTGAATCATACATCTGACCAGCACCCATGGTTTCTTGATTCAAGATCATCTAAAGATCATCCGAAGCGTGACTGGTATATCTGGCGTGAAGGTAAGGATGGCGGGCCGCCGAATAATTGGCGCTCCTATTTTGAACCTTCAACCTGGACAAAGGATGACAAGACGGGAGAATATTATTTCCATTCGTTTGCAAAAGAGCAGCCTGATCTGAACTGGGAGAACGATGAGGTCAGAAACGAAATTTACCGGATGATGAGATCATGGCTGGACCTTGGAATTGATGGTTTTAGAATGGATGTCATTAATCTGCTGGCAAAACAGGAGGGCTTCCCGGATGCCGAGCGTCCTGAACACATTAATTACCTCGCTGATAACCCGGGTATCCATGATTATCTGCAGGAGATGCATCGTGAAGTGCTGTCTCATTATGACGTGATGACAGTGGGGGAGATTCCTTTCGTTAACCCTGAGACGGGGCTTTTATACGTGCATGAAGACCGTCATGAACTGAATACGCTATTTCATTTTCAGGTGGCAGATGAAATGCCTGTGATGGATCTGTCGCGTTACAAGGAAATTCAGGAAAGCTGGTATAAGGGCGTATTTGAAAAGGGGTGGAACTCCCAGTTTCTGAATAATCATGACCATACCCGTCAGGTAACCCGCTACGGAAATGACGGACAGTACCGCGTTGAATCAGCAAAGATGCTTGCGATTATGCTTCATACGCTTCCCGGTATGCCTTACATTTACCAGGGTGAAGAGATTGGTATGACTGGTGTGAGATTTAATTCAATTGATGATTACAACGATATTGCGATGAAAAATAAATATAAAGAAGAAGTGGAAAAAGGAAGAGATCCACAGGAAGTGTTTGAAGACCTGCTATTGCTCAGCCGTGATAATTCCCGTACACCGATGCACTGGAACAGTGAAGAGCATGCAGGTTTTACAAGTGGCACACCGTGGATTAAGGTGAATCCGAATTATCCGGACATTAATGTGGAACAGGCACTTGAGGATCAAAGCTCAGTGTTTTATACGTACCAGAATTTAATCGAGCTCAGAAAAGAGCATCCGGTCATGGTTTACGGTGACTATGAGGATCTGTCGAAAGGGCAGGAGCCGCTGTATATGTATAGAAGAAGTGATCAGAACGTGACGTGGCTTGTTGCATTGAATCACTCAGACGCACCTATTACAGCTGACACTCCGGGTGAATTCGCCGGTGCCAAAACCCGGCTTGTTATCGGCAATATTCAAATTGATGCGGAGGCAAGAAACACCCTGCCTGAAAAGATTGAATTAAAGCCTTATGAAGCACGCGTATACGAGATAAAAACGATAGACTAATTACAAATAGAGGCTGAGACACCCTTGTCTCAGCCTCTGTTTCAGTTTTTACACCCATTCACTTCAAGGCGGTATAATTCCAGCTCGGACTCAACCCACTTTGAATAATCAAGCATCATTTGCATCTGTTGAGCAGTAAACGTACGCGGAAGATAGTCCGTGAAGCACAGTGTCCCAACCATTTCACCCTGTGATGCGATCGGAATGCCGGCATAAAACTGCATGCCGCTCCCTTCAAAAAGAGCTTGTATAGACTCATCCGGGTACTCGGAGATATTCTCAATAATCAACGGTTCCTTCTGTCTGATCACATGATCGCAAAGTGAAATTTCCCGCGGTACTTCCCTGATCGTCTGAACCGGCTCGGGCAGGCCGATGCAGGACTTGAACCATTGCCTGTGGTTATCAATGATTGAAATGAAGCAGACAGGTGCATGAAAAGCATCTTTGATCATCCGTGTGATCCGGTCAAAGCGCTCTTCTTCCGGGGTATCGAGAATTTGCAGCTGTTCAACTTCTTTCAGTCGTCTTTTTTCAGCAGTCAGGCCAGTTGCAGCGGCCTCCTGCTGACCCCGCACAACCTCCTCAAGTGTATAACTGAAGAAGTGCTCAAGCGCGTGTTCAAGCTTTTCAATAGGAAGCGGTCTGCTGAAGTAATACCCCTGAATCTCATGACAGCCCAAGCTTGTTAAAATGTCGAACTGTTCCTTTGTTTCGACTCCTTCAGCTGTCACATAAAGATTTAATTTGCGTGCAAGCTGAATAATGAAGTGGACAATACTGATATCTTTCTCACTATTAAGCTGATCAATCTGAGAAATGAATGACCGGTCAATCTTGATACCATCAAGCGAAAATTTTCGTAAGTAATTCAATGATGAATAACTGACACCAAAATCATCAATGACTACCCTGAAACCGAGCTCTTTCAGATAATTGACGAGCTCGATCCCTTTTATGGGGTCTTTCATCAGCATATTTTCTGTAATTTCAATTTCGATTTTAGAAGGATCAGCCTTATATTCGTTAATCACCTGTACAAAATGTGTATCAATCAGCTCCGGCTCAAATAGGCAGGCCGACAGATTGATTGAAGTCCTGGAGTCTGAAAAGAGTTCCGGACGGGTGTTCAGATCATGACAGACTTTACGTACAACTGTTCTGGTGACTTCATGAATCAGCGTAGTTTTCTCAGCAACCGGAATAAACTTGAGAGGCGGAACCGTACCAAGAACAGGGCTGAACCAGCGTACAAGTGCTTCATAGTGGACCTGTTTTGTCATTGTGTTTAGTTTTGGCTGATAATAGACGGTCAATTCATCTTCCATGAGCGCTTTATATAATTCAGCTTCCATGATCACTTCATCAATATGCTCCTGCAGGTGACCTTCTTTTATAAAAAGACGGATTGAATTTCTTCCTTCTCTTTTCGCTTCAACCATGGCAGCACAGGCATTGGTAATCATGGAGTTCGGATGCCCGGGACTGCTGCAGATTCCTACGCATCCAGTCACAGGAATCGATACACCGTTTACTTCATAAGTGAAAACAGATAAGGCCTCAAGGGTGCTTTCTGCAAGTGCCCGTGCAGCACCTTCTGTATGATCCATGACTGCAATAATGAATTCATCTCCGTCTATTCGTCCAAGTATCGATCCGGGCGGTAAGAGTTCGGCTGTTTGTTTGGCAATTTTCTTCAGTAGCACATTTGTTGCTTCGATACCCAGCCATTCATTGATCAGCTTAAAGCGGTCTATATTTAAATATAAAACTGATATATGATGATCTTCCATTGTTGCAAGCTCAGACTTTACCTGCAATAGACTTGGCAGCCCGGTGAGGTAATCGATGTTCTCTATAGAAGCGAGCAATTTTGCTGATGTGGAGTCTGACAGGTCATTGGTTAAGCCGATAATATATCTCACACAGCCGCGCTCATCAGTAATTGGCATAAGGGCGGAAGCTGCATATTCTGATATATTGGAAAGTTTATTCATCTGATCAGAGTAAAAAACCGGCCGACCAGTGGAAGTTGCAGCATCGTATTGAGTAACTAAAGGAGCCGCAACTTTTTCATCATAGATTTCATGAAGGTAGCGGTCTTTCCAGTCCTCAGGAAGTGAGGAAAGACGGACAGCTTCAGGTGTAACATTCCTATATTTATAGCCTTGGGAATCTACTTCCATCAGGAAGACCATTTTATATAGTCCGGTAAAAAAATCAAATAAATAGTGGGGATCCGCTTTCAGTTGACTCATGCATTCTCCTCCTTATTATTCAGAACAGCTAATATAAGAAATCATTAATTATTTCTATCATAAAACGATCAGTGACGTATGTCACGATTATATTGTCATAAAGGTGTAAAAAGATACATGTTTATGCAAGTCTAAAGCACTTTATTTCTTCCATCCACAAAAGGAAGTCAGAATGGTAAAATGAAGATAAAAATCCTTTGGAATGGGGATATGTATGAAAAAAGAAGAACTCAGACAGCTCGAAATCGAGATCTCAGATTTGATAGGGAGATCGTATAGAACCATCGTTAACTTTGAGAAAAGTCACGTATTAAGGACAAGTGTAATCAATGACGAAAAAATAGACTTTAAGCCGGTGATCATGAACGAAGAGGAAAGAGAGAGGTTAAGAGAAAAGCTTCTTCACTTAAATATGAATACGTTAAAGAACAGAACAGCTCTTGAAGTCGAACAGGCAGACCTTCATTGGCATGTAGTCATGACAACAGACCATGATGTATTCCGTGAGATCGGAATTGATCAGCTGCCTGATGAGTGGGGGAATGTATTCAGGCTGCTACCTTAAAGCAGCCTGGTTTTCACTTTTTTGCATAGACTGAGACAATGTGTGCGAGGTCGTCATTACCGAAGATCTGAAGCACGTTGATCAGGGTTCCCGCATCAATCGTCATATCAAAGGGTTCGCGTTCAGCGTTCAATTGCTTAAGCAGTGCATTAGGGGGCTGTGCGGGATATGCTTCATGATATAGTTTTTCAGGATTCAGATCATTTTCATGACACCACTCGACAAATATCCGGACCATCAGCTGCTCATCTTCCTGGTACTTCTGAATAATATAAGCCTCTATTTCTTTCTGATTCATGTATACAGCTCCTTTATATTTATTGTTATCTATTGCTGTCAGACTGTGAATCCGGGAGAATAGACTCAATGTGTTCAGGGTGGTTTCAAGATTAAAAACACGGGGTAAATATTCCTTGTGACCACGTAAATCAACGGTGGAGTGGCGGATAAATGAACCGCTATTTTGCTGCATTGTAGTGACTGCCGGGAAGACAGCGGCTTTCTTAAAGAAAAGGATCCAACCACCCGAATTGGCGATTAAGACAGCATATATTCTTCCCCACCTATATAAATTGCGGACATCTCTGGTGACAGCCGGAGATTTTTTCGCGTTTATAAGCATCTTTATCAGATCGCAACTAAAAAGCCGAGAGAGGCAAAGGCCGTTCCTGCTAAAAATGTTATCAATAAATACAGGATCGCTTTTTTCCGTTTGTCTTCTTCAAAAAGCTTAACAGCCTCTGTCTGCATCGTTGAAAAGGTTGTAAATGCGCCAAGAAATCCTGTTGCAAAAAGAGCATTGAAAGCAGAAGACAGTTCAAGCGCAATCACCACGCCAAGCAGAAAAGAGCCAAGCAGATTAACCAGTAGCGTACCAAAAGGAATGACCGGAAAGGCTTTATTCCCATATGAGGATATCAGGTAACGTGAGATCGCACCGAGAAAACCGCCAACACTGAGCAATAAAAGGTTCATCGCATGCCACCTGCTTTCCTGCCGGTTTTCATCCCGTAATAAGCAAGTGCGAACCCGCCTGATAAGCTGATCAGAAAATATAAAATAGCGAATACATATTGTTCTTCCCGTAGAAAACTGAAAAGTTCTGCACTGACAGCTGACAGAGTCGTAAACGAACCGAGGAGTCCTGTTGTAACTGCAAGCCTTACACTGCCGTTGATTTTAAGCGGAGCAGTTGAAAGTAGTCCGAGTAAAAAGGAGCCAAGAAGGTTTACTAATAGTGTGGAAAAAGGAAAAGTACTTTGAATAAATACGCCAGCTGCAGATCGAAGCAGTACACCAGCAGCCCCGCCCAGGCCAACCCAAAACATATTCATGAATATCACCCTTTGAATAGAAGTCTGAAAAGACACAGAAGCCGCCATTAATGCTGGCGGCTTGCTGAATAACGGAAAGAATCCGCTGCTTTTTTTACTTTCTCATAAGCCTCATTCATTGATGAAGCTTTTATAAACATGTGAGAGCCATCCTGAGAACTGATTGAGTGCTCGTACCTTGGATCATAATAATGAATCAGTAAAAGGCGTACAGCCTCTTCATAATCACCAGCTGTTAATAGCTCGCGTATTTCCCGGGAAATCGGTGTATGCAGCCGACGCTCAATTCTTTCGAAAGCCTCCATGAATTGCTCAGGCATTTCTTCCGGCTGATAGTCCTCAAGAATGTTTTGCACACGTATATCAGCAGGGAGATCAAGAAACAGCTGAGGTGCCTGCTCTTTTTTCTCATAAAGAAAGTCCGGCATATGCACGCGGCCAATTCTTCTGCTTTCACCTTCAATTAAAATATATGGAGAATCTATTAATTTTCTAAGCTCAGTCACCAGAAGAGAATCGAACTTTTTCTGATTGCTTGGGTTTAACCCGATTTGACCGAAGATAGACCCTCTGTGCCCGGCCATATTTTCAAGATCAATCACAGGATAACCTTCTTCTTTTAACCGGTTTAAAATCACCGTTTTACCTGACCCTGTATAACCGTTTAATACAAGTAATTCCGGCGTGAATTCATATTCCTTCAGGGATTGCACGACCCACTGTCTATAAGTGCGTATCCCCCCTGTCAGTCTGTTCACATCCACACCCATCAATTCGGTCGTGGTAGCAGCAGTTTTACTTCTCATTCCGCCTCGCCAGCAGAAGACTGAGACAGGACCGCCCAGCTCTTTGAACTGCTTAACAAATGAAGGCAGCTTTGCGGAGAAAATCTCAAGGCCGCGTTCTTTTGCTGCTTCCTGTCCAATCTGCTTATAGATCGTACCGATTTCTGCCCGCTCTTCGTTATCGAAAACCGGTATATTTACACTGCCGGGAATTGATCCTTCTTCAAATTCACCGGGTGAGCGGACATCTACCAGAACTCTGTCGTTATTTTCATGCGCCTTCATCAAATCATGTAAGCTGATTTCTCTTGTCACAACTGTTCACCTTCCGACTTATGATTGAACTCTGATTTTCCCGCTATGGTCACTGACAACTTCTCCAATCAGATGAGCATCCACCTGCTGATCACGCAGTTTGGCAAGCAGTTCATCCGCTTCATTTTCGCCAACAGAAATCAGTAGCCCGCCTGACGTTACAGCATCACATAAAATATAGCGGTCGATCTGATCCATTTCCTCAGGAAAGAATACCTTTCCATCTAAATGAGCATAGTTGTTTTTCGTTCCACCCGGAATCGTGCCGCTCTCAGCTAATTCACGAACGCGCGGAAGTACAGGAACCTGGCTGCTGTATAAGCGGATACCTGCATTACTGCCTGCTGCCATTTCTGAAGCATGTCCGAGCAGACCGAAACCTGTTACATCTGTGGCAGCATGAACATCATAACCAGCCATTATTTCAGCTGCTTTCTTGTTTAGCGTAGCCATCACTTTTGTAACGTTTTGCTTTTCTTCTTCACTGAGCAGACCGTTTTTAAGTGCAGTGGTTGAAATACCGACACCAATCGGCTTTGTCAGAATCAGTTTATCACCCGGCTTCGCGCCGTTATTTGCTCTGACTTTATCCGGATGGACTGTTCCTGTCACAGCAAGCCCGAACTTTGGCTCCTGATCATCAATAGAATGCCCGCCTACAAGTGTCACGCCTGCTTCTTTTAACTTATCGCCTGCACCGCGAAGAATATCTGTCAGGATACTTTTATCAAGCGTCGAAATAGGAAAAGCAACAATATTCAGTGCAGTCAGCGGTGTACCGCCCATCGCGTACACGTCACTGATCGCATTAGCAGCTGCAATCTGCCCGAAGTCATAAGGATCGTCAACGATCGGTGTAAAGAAATCAAGCGTCTGAACGAGTGCTGTTTCTTCATTGATTTTATATACGCCTGCATCATCACTTGTGTCGAGTCCAACGAGCAGGTTAGGATCAGCCACAGCCTGCGGAAGGTTCTTTAACACCTGTGAAAGATCAGCAGGACCGATTTTACAACCGCACCCGCCTTTAGAAGAAAGTGAAGTTAATTTTATTGTATTTGTCATTATAATCAACCTTTCAAAACAAATCATTTCCTATTAGTTTAGCACAAATTGAACAATATCAGTCTGATGATGATTTGGTTGAACCTTAATGTTTGCATGAATGATGAAAACATGATTTAATATAAAACGTAATGCTTACGATTTAATTAATTGGAGGTTATATATAATGAGACAAAACACACACCCAGAATATCGCAAAGTAGTATTTATGGATACAAACAGCGGCTTCAAATTTCTGACTGGTTCTACAAAGTCATCTAATGAAACAATCGAGTGGGAAGATGGCAACACATATCCGTTGCTAAAGGTGGAAGTAAGTTCTGATACGCATCCGTTTTATACTGGCAGACAGAAGTTTGCTGATAAGGATGGACGCGCTGAAAGATTTAATAAGAAATACAACTTATCTTAAGAAGCACCATGAAACAATCAGGCTGGGACAGCATATGTCTCAGCCTTTTTTGTCGTTACAGACGTCTTAAGCTGCCATTTATGTCCCATGCGTTGAAACAGTCATGATCTAAGGTAAAAGACCGATTTTTAAAAGACCAATGTTGTTTTAGCACCGCCCGCCCTGCGGAAAGCGTTCCCCCTGCAGCGGAAATCATCAGCCGGATTTGACAGAGACAAAGAAATCGTCATAGATTCGACAATTACGAATATGTTTCGCTAATATTTTCTGACATTTACGAATAAAACTTTAAAAAACGTATTGACAGCGCTTTATTTTAGGTTTAGAATCCAAATTAACGAAACATTTTACTAAATAAAAATTATTAACGAAACATATTCGTAAGTTTTAGAGGATGGTGGCTATGAGAAAATTTCCGGAGCATTTTGTATGGGGCACTGCTACATCTTCCTTTCAAATTGAGGGTGGGAGAGAGTCAAGAGGAGAGTCCATCTGGGATCAGTTTTGTAAGAATCCCGGTAAAGTATTAAACGGTGATCATGGTGAAGTAGCATGTGATCACATCAACCGCTACAAAGAGGACGTTCAGTTAATGAAAGATCTGGATGTTCCGTGGTACAGGTTTTCAATTTCATGGTCAAGAATTTTCCCTAATGGGGACAGAGTGGTAAGTGAAGAAGGGCTTCAATTCTACGATAATCTTCTGACAGAACTTGAACAGCGTGGAATTAAGCCGGCTGTTACGCTTTATCACTGGGATCTTCCCCAGGGCCTTCAGGATCAGGGTGGATGGATGAACCGAAGCATCGTTGACGAATTCGTACATTACTGTGACGTGATTTTTGACCGTTTTGGAGACAGAGTATCTAACTGGATTACTCATAATGAGCCATGGGTTGTCAGTTGGCTTGGATACGGTTCAGGTGAACATGCACCAGGCTATCGTGATATTCCGGCGTTTCTGAAAGCAGCTCACCACGTTCTCCTGTCACACGGAATGGTTACGAAACGTTTCAGAGAAAGACAGCTTGAAGGTGAGATTGGTATTACATTAAATCTGAATTCATCTTATGCATATGATGAAAGCGCTTCATCAAAAGAAGCGGCTGTCAGATGGGACGGATTCCTGAATCGCTGGTTCCTTGATCCGGTATTTAAGGGACAATATCCGGCAGACCTGTTTGATTACTACCGTCAATATACAGATTTCTCTTTCATTAAAGAAGACGACCTTGAGACGATGTCAGCAGCAATTGATTTCCTTGGTATCAATTACTATTCAATTTCTTACTTAACACATCAGCCTGGCGCATGGCTTGAAGCAGGCCATGAAGGCGGAGGACACAGACGGACATCGATGGGCTGGGAAGTTCATGCAAAAGGATTATCTGATCTGCTGATCCGTCTGAAAGAGGATTATGATAACCCGGTCATCTATGTAACTGAAAATGGGGCAGCTTATGATGATGAAGTAACGAACGGAGAGGTTCATGATCCGGAACGCGTTCAGTACTTACAGGAACACCTTGAGGCGTGTCTGGATGCGATTGAGGCAGGTGTTGATCTGAAGGGGTACTTCGCCTGGAGCTTCCTTGATAACTTTGAATGGGCATTCGGCTATGACAAACGTTTTGGCCTTGTATATGTTGACTTTGAGACGCAGCAGAGAATTCCGAAAGACAGTGCAAAATGGTTCCGTCAGGTTATTTTGAACAATGGGTTAAAAGCACAACAACATACTATTTAAGGGGATGAAGAAATGAAAAAGGTTTTAAAAGCAGGGCTTGTAGCTGGGGGAGTTTTAGCAATACTTGCAGGTTGTGCAAGTGATGAAGCAGATAGCGGTACTTCAGGCAGCGGGGGCGGTTCTGACACGATCGATATGTGGGTATTCGGTACAACAGGATACGAAAAACTGGCAGATGCTTATATGGAAGAAAATCCTGATGTGAAGATTAACGTTCAGACAACTGAAATGGGAGATCACCACAATAACTTATTCACTGCACTTTCTGCAGGGCAGGGTGCACCTGACATTGCGATGATCGAAGTAGGAGAGATTGAACGTTACCGTGAAGCACAGGATCGTTTTGTGAACCTGTATGACCTTGGAGCAGCTGATGTGCAGGATAATTATCTTGACTGGGTATGGAACGTAGGTGGAAGTGCTGACGGTGAATTCCAATTTGGACTGCCGACAGATATCGGTCCGACGGCGATGTATTACCGTAAAGATGTAGTTGGTGAAGCGGGTTACCCGACTGAGCCTGAAGCACTGGCAGCTGAAGTTGATACTTGGGATAAATATGCAACATTTGCAAAAGATATTGTCGACAAGACTGGTAAGCCGGTAGTTGACAACGCTGAGTTGATTTTCAATGCAAAACGTGACCAGGCAAGTGAACACTATTTCAACCGTGATAACGAATTAATCGTAGAAGATAACCCTGAAATCCGCGAAGCATATGACTACACGGTAGATCTGATCGAAGCAGGTGCAGTAGGAAACATGCCACTTTGGACACCTGAATGGGGTCAGGGAATGGCTGAAGGTTCGTATGCAACGCTTCTTGGGCCTGCATGGATGCAGGGCGTTGTAAAAGGTAATGCTCCTGATACAGATCAGTGGACAATTACAACGCTTCCTGAAGGAGCAGGAAACTGGGGTGGATCTTACCTGACAATCTCTGAAGAATCAGAAATGCAGGAAGAAGCATATGCATTCATCGAATGGCTTGTATCTCCTGAGAATCAGCTTGAGTCATTCAAAGACATGGGACTATTCCCGTCAACACCATCTGTATATGAAGAAGAAGAGTTTGCTAACTATACTGATGACTACTTTGGCGGTATCAACACAGCAGCAGTATTCGCTGAAGCTGCAGAACAAGTAAATGATGTATATAAAGGCCGTAACTACCTGCTTGTACAGGGTGAGATCATGACTGCGCTTAATAACGTCTTAAGCAGCGGCGGGGACCCTGACCAGGAGTGGGAAGATGCAATGGAAAGAATTAAGCAGCGTCTTGAGCGTGAGTAGATAAGATTCATGAAGGGTGAGGTCCGCTTTAGCCGGTTCCTTGCCCTTTTCATTAAAAGGAGATGACCTTGTAAAATGGTATCAAAATCTGAGAAATATACTGAGAAAAAAGCAAGGCGATCTTTGACTGAAGAAAAGCGACATAGTATAGCAGGTTATCTGTTTATTTCTCCGTTTTTCATTCTCTTTGCGATTTTCGGTTTATTCCCGATGCTGTTCAGCTTCTATCTTGCTTTCTTTAAGTGGAACGGCCTTGGTGAAATGACGTATAACGGCATTAACAACTTTACAATTATATTCAATGACCCGATCTTCTGGAAGTCGATTTATAACACCGTTGTGATTGGGCTCCTGGGAACTGTGCCGCAGCTGATTGTAGCCTTTTTACTTGCATATGCACTGAATTCACAGGTGCTTCGTTTTAAAAATACCTTCAGAGTAGCAATCTTTATGCCTTATGTAACATCAATCGTAGCGGTAGCGATTCTGTTCAGTATTATCTTTAACAATCAATCATTCGGATTAGTTAACAGCTTCCTCGGAGTCTTTGGTGTAGAGCCGATTGTCTTTACCCAGTCTGAGTGGGGGGCAAAAATTGCGATTGCAGCGATGATTTTCTGGCGCTGGGTTGGTTATAATACGATCATTTTCCTTGCAGGGATGCAGAGTATTTCAAATGATTTATATGAAGCTGCAAAAATTGATGGTGCAACACTGTCTCAGCAGCTGCGTTATATTACGCTGCCAATGTTAAAACCTTTCGTGCTATTTACAGTATTTATGGGAACAATCGGTTCACTGCAGATCTTTACAGAGCCATTGATCTTCTTTAACGGAAATCTCCGTGATGAAGGAATCACAGTGGTAGCTTATCTGTATCGTGATGCTTTTGAAAATAACTTCTTTGGAACAGCTTCAGCAACGGCGATCGTTCTGTTTGCGATTATCATGGTGTTCTCAGTACTGAATCTGTTAATTACTAACCGGCTTGGCCGCGGGAAAGCGAGGAAGGCTTAAATGAAAGCAGCAACAGTTAATCAGCCTAAAAAGCAACCGGGAAGATTTATCTTATACGGCTTACTGATTTTTGCCGGACTCGTATCACTATTCCCGTTCTACTGGATGTTTGTCATGGCGACTCAGCCAAACCATGTCATTAATCAGACACCACCAGCACTTCTGCCGGGTCCTGAACTGGTAACGAACTTTACAAACGTACTTGGTCAGATTGATTTCTTTGGCGCAATGATGAACTCATTGCTTGTATCAGTAGCCGTTACTGCCGGCAGCCTTTTCTTATGTTCATTAGCCGGCTTTGCATTTGCGAAGCTTAAATTTAAAGGGCGCGACGTACTGTTCGTACTGATTCTGATTACAATGATGATCCCGCCTCAGCTTGGATTAATTCCAACTTACTACATTATCAGTCAGCTTGGCTGGTTAAGTGATCTGAAGGCGATCATCGTACCGGGTCTGATCAATGCATTCGGGATCTTCTGGATGCGTCAGTATATTAAAGAAGCGGTACCTGATGAGCTGATTGAAGCAGCACGTATTGATGGATGCTCAATTTTCAGAGTGTACTGGAACATTGTAACGCCTGCAATTCTGCCGGCATTCGCAACCCTTGGCATCATTGTATTCATGAATGTATGGAACGACTTCTTATGGCCGCTGGTCGTGCTTCAGGACCAATCGAGCCATACGCTTCAAGTCGCATTACGGGCACTAAATGATTCCTATAGCCGTGATTATGGTATGATATTATCAGGTACTTTCTGGGCAACTGTACCATTAATCATTGTCTTCCTGCTATTCAACAAAGCCTTTATCAGCAGTCTTACACAAGGGGCTGTAAAGAGTTGAGTGTGCTGAAGACCGGGGAGTCTAGGAAAATGAAAGTAACCATTAAAGATATCGCCAAATTAGCCGGCGTTTCTCAGGCTACTGTTTCTAAAATTATTAATAATTATCACGACGTCGGGCAGGAGACGAGAAAGCGTGTCATTGAAATTATGGAACGCGAAGGATATCGTCCATCCCAGTCAAGAATGATGAATGATAAAAAAACCAACGTCGTAGGTGTCGTATTTGCCGGACGGGTCAACGCAGACTTGACCCATCCGGTTTTTGTTGAAGTACTGAATGAGTTCAAGAAAACGATCGGTCAGCTTGGCTATGATCTGATCCTGTTTTCAAATGAACAATTCTTTGAGGTGCGTGAAAACTACCTGGCACGCTGTCAGCATTTTGAAGTGGACGGCTGTCTGATTATTGCAGGTGATCAGGTTGAATCATCTGTCTACGAGCTTGATCAGAGTCCGATTCCATGTGTGGGCGTCGATATCGAATTAAACGGTCCCTTCTCAAGCTTTGTCATGAGCGACAGTAACAGTATCGCTGGAAAAGTCGTTGAACACTTTTACCTGAACGGTCACCGGAAAATTGGTTATATAGGTGGAACAAATGGTTCCCTCGTTGCTGATTCAAGGCTGAAGGCTTTCAAGAAAACGCTTCAGTACTATGGCCTTCCGATGAATGAAAACTGGTTTTTTGAAGGAGACTTTTTTGAAGATAGCGGCTATCAGGCAATGAATCATCTACTCGATCAGGAAGAAGCACCGTCGGCCGTATTCGCAAGTGCAGATCTGATGGCGATCGGTGCCATGAAGGCTGCAAAAGAACGTGGACTTCACGTGCCTGATGACATCTCTATCATCGGCTGTGATGATATTCTGCCGGCAAGATATGTCGAGCCGCCGCTCACAACAGTCAGACAGGATAAAGTAAAAATGGGTAAGATGGCAGCGCATATTCTGCTTGATCTGATCAAAAATCATATCGAATCGAGCACAGTAGCTGTAGAACCCGAACTCATCATCAGACACTCCAGCGGCACTGCGCCGCAACGCTGAAAACTGCCGGGGACATCCGGCAGTTTTTTTATTTGAGCATTGGGGGAAAATTCATCACATTTTTACTGTATTCTTTTGAAAAAAGACAGTAAATTAGATAAAAAAGTACTGATAAGGTGCGATGGAGAGGGGAGAACAGGTGGATAACAAAGTATTTCTCATTCACGGCTTTAATAAAACTGCATCCGATATGTATCCGCTTGAACGATACCTTGGTCAAATGGGCTATAACTGTATCAATCTCTCGTTTCAACTGAAATTTCATTCATTTGAAGAAGCGGCTATTATACTATCTGCCCATCTGAAAGAAAAAATAAGAAACGGTGAAAAAGTTTTTTTAATTGGTCACAGTACTGGTGGGATCGTGATTCGTAAGGTGTTAACAGATCCCGCGTGTGCCAAAAAAGTTGCACGAGTTGTATTAATCGCAACACCCAATCAGGGAAGCGGTCTGGCTGGAATCGCACACTTCATACGTCCTTTTACTTTTGTATACAAGACCCTGCTTTCCATTACACCCGCTTTTATTGGAAAGTACCAATTTGGCAGATCAAATGTTGAAATCGGAGCGATCGCGGGGGACCGTGCCGGACTCTTACTTGGTAAGGTGCTGAGGCAGCGCAATGATGGCCGCGTTGAGACCTCTTCCGTCTGGATGCCGGAGCTGAAAGACTATTTAATCCTTCCATACCATCACAAACAAATTCATCATCGCCCGGAAATTGCAAAGCTGATCCACCACTTTCTTCAAAACGGGTGCTTTATCAAGCACACTTAATAAGCAGTCAACAGCCAGATCGTTTAAAAACTCTGTTATAGTTAAGAAAAAGAGCAACGGGGCTGGTGACATGGAAGAACAAAAAATTATTGAACGGCTGCAGGCGCATGAGCCGATCATTCTTGGAGAAGAAACTGTCAAAAATTATTCCATCATGATTCCTTTCATCAAAAAAGATGACGGGCTGCATCTGCTTTTTGAGGTGCGCTCCCTTACCATGCGCAGACAGCCAGGGGAAATCTGTTTTCCGGGCGGCAGGGTAGACAGTGATGATGACGGCGCAAAAGGAGCAGCAGTCCGCGAAGCCAGGGAAGAACTGGGACTTTGTGATGCTTCTATCAGCCGGGTTTATTCTTTCGGAAAGTTGGTATCACCATTCGGCATGACTATCAGCACATACGTCGGGTTTTTAGACAATGAATCTGAAATTGAGCCGAACCCTGCTGAAGTGGAAGAGGTCTTTACAGTGCCACTGTCATTTTTCCTGAATGAGCAGCCGGATGAGCATATCATTCGCGTTGAAGTTAAGCCTGACGACGGCTTTCCGTATGACTTGATCGCAAACGGCCGCGAGTATAAATGGCAGACAAGGCAATACACAGAATACTTTTATCACTATAACGGCCGCGTGATCTGGGGACTGACAGCGCGCGTGCTGAAAGAATTTATTGATACGATTTTGATAGAGAATGAGTGAGTTGCGGGAAGAAGATGACAGCGGAGTGCTGTTGTCTTTTTTTATTTAAGAGGATGTGAGTCAATAGTCCTGAAGTGGCGAACGTTGTGCTGTGAGTGTTGAACATGCGGCTGTGCGTGTCGAAGTTCACATGTTAAGTGTCGAACCACAGAACACATACACCGAACACGCCACCTTAAAACGCGAACCCCCCATCACACCCACCACAAAAAAACAATCATTTCTGAATTTTTTCACTTTAACACTTTCAATCAGTAAAACTTCTGTTACAATAATTCAAATAAACAACCAAAAAGGAGTTATGACAGATGAAGACACAAACACTTGAAATTGTAAAAAGCCAACAGCTGAAAGAAAAGCCATCTGCGGGGGTTCCTTTTGGCACGACATTTACTGATCATATGTTCATGATGGAGTATGAAGAGGAAAAGGGCTGGCATGATGCCAGAATCACACCTTATTCGCCAATTACGCTTGATCCTGCTGCGATGATTTTTCACTATGGACAAACCATTTTTGAAGGATTGAAAGCTTACCGGACTGAGGATGACCGTATCCTTTTATTCCGTCCTGAGAAGAACTTTGAGCGGCTGAACCTCTCCGGCGCACGCCTGAGCATTCCACCGGTTGATGAAGAGCAGGTACTCGAGCATTTAAAAGCACTGATTGAACTTGAAAAAGACTGGGTGCCGGCAGAGCCTGGACATTCACTTTATATACGCCCGTTCATTATAGCAACAGAACCAAACCTTGCTGTGAGTCCTTCAAAAACGTACCGGATGATGGTGCTGCTTTCTCCAGTGGGACCGTATTTCCCTGGTGGTCTCAAGCCTGTCACGATTCACGTTGAACAGGAATTCACGCGCGCTGTAAAAGGCGGCACAGGTATGGCGAAGACAGCGGGGAATTATTCTTCAGGTTACCAGGCACAGGCTGGTGCGAAAAAGTCCGGTAATGCTGATGTCCTTTGGCTGGACGGAATTGAAAAGCGTTACATTGAAGAAGTGGGCAGTATGAATATTTTCTTTAAAATTGGCGGTGAAGTTGTTACACCTGCCTTGAGCGGCAGTATTTTAAAAGGTGTTACGCGTATGTCGATCCTTGAAGTGCTGAATAGCTGGGATGTGCCGGTCACCGAGCGCCGGATTGCAATCGATGAACTGTATGACCTTTATGAGCAGGGACTGATCGAGGAAGCATTCGGAACCGGGACTGCAGCTGTGATCTCACCTGTAGGAGAGCTGAACTGGGGAGATAAGAAAATGGTCATCAACAATCATGAAATCGGCGGGCTGTCCCAGAAGCTTTACGATACGATTACAGGCATTCAGACCGGCAGACGACCGGATGAATTCAACTGGACTGTTGAAGTAAAATAGCATGCCGAAAACACCTTCCCTGTTGTAAAATAACATGCAGGGAGGGTGTTTTTTAAATGGTCTATGTCGCATTAATAATGACAGGAATGATGCTCGTATTAATTATCGGCGTGCTCATCAATCATAATAGAAAAAACCATCAGAATGTTTCAGAAAGACTGATTCATGACAAAAAGCTTGAGCAGCAGGTAGTGAATCTGATCCGCAGTAATCAGGATCAGGACATTATTGTGGGCTTTGTCAGGGATGAGACGGGACTGAATCAGTATAAAGCACAGGAATACATTCACAAGCTACAGACAGAGCGTGGGCTCTGAGTGGTTTAAGTAAGCAGATAATGGGAAAAGACGTACCAATTCGCAAAAAAAGGAGTGGTACGATGACACGGACGCTTGAACCAGGCAGAAATTACAGCGGTGAAGAATTGAAAGACATCGTCTCAAAAGAGGATATTCTGTTACTTTCCTCAAATGAAGACCAATTATTCACTGATTCATCACGAGAGTACAGAGTGGTATCGTGGTATGAGGGTTATCACAGTCATGGTGCTTCCTACCAGACAAAACGTGCTTATATAGTGGAGAAGGTATGATCCTGATGGAGCTGGAGCGAACGTGCCAGCTCTTTTTTCTTGTTTTTTATGATAAAAGAGGACGTTTGATGCTGGTCGTCCGTTCCTTTGACGGTGAAGGAATTTCCCCGTCCCCATCGCTTACTGGCCTATCACCCCACGCGTATCCAAATCGCCCCGCTCCGTGTGCCACCCAAAGACCCAATTTCACCCTGTCATCCATATTTTCTGAACATTATGATAATATAGAAGGGAACATATGGGAGAAAGGGGTTTTTACTCATGCTTGAGAAAACAGTTGGTCAAATTGTCCGGGATATGGCGCATTCATATGGGGATGTGGAGGCGTACGTCTATCCGGAACATCAGATTCGCAAGACCTACAGGGAGTTTGATCAGGAAACAGACGACCTGGCAAAAGCGTTTATAGGTCTTGGTATTAATAAAGGGGAACATGTGGCAATCTGGTCAGATAATAAACGTGAATGGCTGCTAAGTCAGTACGCCACAGGTAAAATGGGTGCGGTACTCGTCACCGTCAATACCAATTACCAGCAGTCTGAACTGACTTATCTGCTTGAGCAGTCAGATACCACGACACTGATTTTAGGAGAAGAGTTTAAAGGAACTTCCTACATAGATATCATCAATGCAATCTGTCCGGAGCTTTCTGAATCTGAAAAAGGAAACCTGCAAAACAGTAAACTGCCGCATCTAAAGCGCGTGATTGTGATGAGTGACAATGATTATCCGGGTATTTTTACGTGGAGTGAATTCACATCTTATGCCAAACAGGTCTCAGATCAGCAGCTTGAAGAGCATTTTGCTTCACTGCATGTAGATGATGTGATTAATATTCAGTACACATCAGGGACGACGGGGTTCCCAAAGGGCGTCATGCTCACTCATTCCAATATTGTTAACAACGCGCAGCTGATCGGAGACTATATGAAGCTGACGGAAAAAGACCGTGTCTGTATACCTGTACCATTTTTCCACTGCTTTGGGTGTGTGCTCGGCACGCTTGCAGCCGTAACGCATGGCGCTACAATGGTGCTGCTGGAGCAATTTGATCCATTAAAAGTACTGCGCGCCGTGCAGGATGAAAAGTGTACTGCGCTTCACGGGGTGCCGACCATGTTTATCGCAGAGTTGAATCACCCTGAGTATCATACGTTTGATACATCCTCGCTGCGCACAGGGATCATGGCAGGGTCACCATGTCCAATTGAAGTCATGAAAAAAGTCATTCATGATATGGGTGCAGATGAAATTACAATCTGCTATGGCCAGACAGAATCGTCACCTGTCATTACGCAGACCAGGCCTGATGATGCGATCGAAAAGCGTGTTGCGACAGTAGGTAAACCGCATCCAGGGGTAGAAGTGAAAATCATTGATCCGGTGACAGGACAGGAGGTTGCACCCGGTGAGCCGGGCGAGCTGTGCACAAGAGGCTATCTGATTATGAAAGGGTACTATAAAAATGAAGAGGCAACTGAAGGTGCAATAGATCAGGAAGGCTGGCTTCATACCGGTGATATTGCCGTCATGGATGAAGATGGTTATATTGCGATTACCGGCAGGATCAAAGATATGATTATCCGCGGAGGTGAAAATATTTACCCGCGTGAAATTGAAGAGTTTCTCTATCAGCATCCTGCGGTTCAGGATGTTCAGGTCGTTGGTGTGCCTGACGCGAAGTATGGTGAGGAACTGATGGCATGGATTATTTTAAAAGAAGGTTCTGCACTAACTGAAGAAGAAGTGAGATCATATTGCCGCGGTAAAATTTCACATCATAAAATCCCGAAGTACATTGAATTTACTGATGCCTATCCAATGACTGCCTCCGGTAAGATTCAAAAATATGTGCTGCGGGAGATGTCACTTGAAAAAGCAGGGGTGGAAACCTCATAATCAAACAGTAGCCGGGTCTGGCATGCAGATCCGGTTTTTTCATGGTGCAAATCATAACAAAAGGTTATATGATAAGTCTAATTACGTTGGAAACAGGAGGGCGACCGAATGGACGAATTGTCACAAGTACAGCATTTTATTGAAGAATCCGGCTGGCTCGGTCCTGCTCTTTTTGTGTTGTTGCATCTTTTAAGACCGCTGCTATTTTTACCGGTCATTTTAGTATGTGTTGCAGGAGGGCTGCTGTTTGGATTTGTTGAAGGGGCCATCCTGTCATTTATCGGTCTGACTTTAATGAGCTTTGTCTCTTATGTCCTGATATACCGTTTTCCTTCATTTAAAAATAAGCTGTCGAAATTAAAAGATAAGGTGCTGCCTGACCGTCATTTATCAGTCGGACAGATTATGGTATTACGGATCATGCCATTTGTTCATTTTCACCTGCTGTCTTTTTATCTGATGGAAATGACTGATACGCGTAAAGAGTATATGTTTTATTCCATGATCGGTGTCATTGCACCTGCCGTCATCTATACTGCATTTGGAGGGGCGATTCATGAGCTGCCCTGGTATGGAACAGCTGTTTTATTTATTCTGCTGCTGATCGTTTATAAAGTCATCGGCAAAATGAATGATGATAAAATAAATACGATTTCTTAGTCAGCAGCACATCACAAACGGATGGGCTGCTGATGTTTTTTCATACACCCAGACAGGATCCCCGTCAGGCGCGGCGTAATGCCAGGCTGCAAGGGCAGCGCCACAGGCGTCGATTGCATGTGTTGTATCAGCGATTGTGTGCGGCAGATCTAAGAAGTACTGTTCAGTCAGCCAGTTGAAAACCGCTTTTCTTGCTGCTGCATCTTTCTTATACTTTAGGGCTAAGTCAGGTGAGGACATCCTTAACCCTATAGCCGCACCCGGATGCACTTCTACAATCTCAGGATCTCCATGCAGATTTTTCAGCATCCGGCTCAGCTGAATGCCTCTCAGCGTGATATACACCATACGTGTCATCGTTGGTGTCATAATGGAACTTCCATTTAGTCCACCTTCTTTCAGCACACTTCTGAGCGCTTTATCCTGTGCTCTGTCCCCACCGCCATCCTGATAAGACAAAGGGGCATCTATACCAATGGCCACCTTTTCTTTCCCGAGATAACGCCCTGCAAGTGACAAAATATCCTGATCTGAAGCGCCATTGATTGATTCTATAAATGACAACTGGTTTTCTTTCACTGAAAACGCAGCTGCAACAGTATCTTTGTGATTAGCTGGGCCTGACAAGTCAATTCCTATAACGATCAAGTGACTCTCCCCTTATACAAGTATTGTTCTTATCTTATCAGTGTCAGGAAAAAACTTCATATATGTAAGAGGACAAATGTCCTTTTGTGCGCCTGTTATGATAACCTGAGAGGATTAGACACTACTTTGAGTGGTGAAGAGTCAATTTTTAAATGAGAAGGTGTCAAAATGAAAGTCTGGTATTTAATCATTGCACTATTTTTAATATCTATTAATCTGCGACCTGCGATTACATCAGTCGCACCGCTTTTAGATACAATTCAGCAGGATCTCGGTATGAGCGGGACGACGGCGGGACTGCTGACGACGCTGCCGGTATTATGTATGGGGATTTTTGCGCCGCTTGCGACAAAAATCAGCGGACGTGTAGGTCTGGAGCGCGGCCTTTTTTATTCTCTTCTGTTAATTACCATTGCAACTGCATTAAGAGGCTTCTTCGGAACAGTGCCGCTGTTAATCGTGACCGCTTTTTTAGCAGGTGTCGGCATTGGTGTGGCAGGTCCACTGGTATCCGGTTTTATTAAGCACTATTTCCCTACTAAGCCTGGCGTGGTAGGTGTATATACGGTGTCTATGGCAATCGGTGCGGGCAGTGCAACCGGTCTGTCAGCGCCGATCTATCAGGCAGCCGGAAACTGGGAACCTGCACTTGCGATCTGGGCGCTCCTCGGGGTTGCTGCAATGGCGGTGTGGATTCGTTTTCCGGGTAAAAAGAAGGCGGACCTTCCTGAAAAATCAGCACTTCCATGGACAAGTGGCAGAGCCTGGCTGATTCTGGTGTTCTTTGGGCTGATGTCGAGCATTTTTTATTCAGTGACTGCATGGGGCGCACCGATTATTCAGAGCATGGGCTATAATTCAGTCATTGCCGGTTCGATGTTAACAGCATTCGTTCTAATTCAGATTCCGTCATCTTTTATTATTCCAAGTCTGGTTGCGAAATACGGATACGTGTTCCCAACGTTGATCGGCTGCACAGTGATTGAACTTGGCGGGATCTTTCTGCTAATATCCGGCGGTCACCCGCTGATCGCTATGCTTTTAATCGGCCTTGGGGCAGGTGGTTTGTTCCCGCTTGCATTAATGCTGCCGATTATTGAGACCAATACGTATCAGGAAGCGAGCGCTTGGGCAGCTATGTCACAAGGCGGTGGTTATGTAATTTCAGCACTCGGTCCACTGGGAGTAGGGGCTGTATTTGATTTTACAGGGAGCTACACCGTGGCACTATATGGCATGGCAGTAATTATCGTGACAATGGGTGGGATACAGATTGTACTCTGGATAACTGCAAGACAAACTACACTAAAAAGATAACGCTGCTAAAGGGGGCTGTTGACTTCCGCTGCAATCACCAGCTGTGCTAAAACAATATTGGGCTATAACATAGCCAAAAAGATAAAGAAAGCATCCGCATGATGAGTGCGGATGCTTTTATGAATTGATCAAGTCAGGTTAAGGTCTATATTCCAGGACTGTATCAGATCTTTGTTTCTGTTAAAGAGAATCCAATCAATGCCATTGCCTGTTCCAGACTTCTGACTGTTTCGATATTAAGAGAAGTCAGCTGTGCGTTTCTCAGATCCTGCTTTGCAATCTCAGGTGTGATACCCGTAATAAGCGGCCTGACTCCCATCACCCTAAGTGCTTGCGCCAGGTCAGAAAGGACCCGTGGCAGCTGGTCATTTAAAATAATAAGCCCTGACAGGTCAATAATAAACGTATGTACTTGATGATCTGTACAATACTGGAGTACATGGTTCAGTATAATATCAGATCGCCTGCTGTCTACAATGCCCTGTATCGACAAGACTGAAACGCCTATAGTGATAGGGATAATCGGGACATTCAAATATGTCATATTGTAATTCAACTGATCAAGCTCGATCATGTGGGCTAGAATGCCTGAAAGAGAATGGAGATATTCAATATCTTCATCAGAGAACGATTTTTCATCGCGGTCCATGACACACAAAGTGCCAAAAACGTCTCCCTCTCTGTCTCTCAATGTCACCCCTAAAAAACCTTTTACACCGAGCTGGTCTGTTACTTCCAATTGGCTCGTGATCAGATCTTTCGTCAGGTCAGCTGTAGTCATCGTGCTGTTTTCGTTGGATATGATCAATCTGCAATAGGTGCCGCCGTACTCTACAGAATATCCTTCAGGAATAATTTCTTCCTTATCATTAAAAGAACTTAATACCGTCATTTCATTTTTACCTCTCCGCGTGACATAGGCAGTATTCACGTTGAGACGTTCACTAATGATCCGGAAAAGTGCTTGTGAACCTTCATAAAGAGATGTGTACTGAGCGTTACTTAAATTGTATTCGTCAGACATTCTTTGCCTCCTGGTTAAAAGTACTGTTGCATGTTGTTAAGCTGACAGCCTGTATTAAGAACCGTGTATAATTGTGGCAGATGGGTAATTTAATCATACAGGAAAAAACATCAAATAATAGTATAAATATTCGTCAAAATGTGAGGAGAACGGTATATGAGAGATTACACTAAGATCACTTCAGATAAAGAACTGGATCAGATGATGCATGAAAAGTTAAGTGTGGTGTATATTTCGAGAAACAGCTGCAGTGTGTGTCATGCGCTGCTGCCAAAAATTCAGCTTGTGATGGAAGATTATCCAGCTGTCGCATTCGGTCATATCCTGACAGATAGTTATGAGGAAGTAGCGGGAAAACTGAGTATTTTTACAGTTCCGGTTATACTGATCTTTTCTGAGGGAAAAGAACTTTTAAGGGATGCACGCTTTATCAGGGTTGAAGAATTCAGAGAATCATTGGATAAAATGAAAGTATTACTCGAACACTGAACGGGCAGGCAGATAAGCTTGCCTTTTTACATTAAATTTATTATCATTATTACATTATAATAATTATAAATAAAAAAGAAGGAAGTAAAGAATATGACTAAAGATGCACAAGCTGCGATTCAATTCAGCCACGTTCATTATCAATCAGGTGAGACAAAAATACTGAACGACATTACCGGCTGGTTTCCAAAAAATCATATTACTACGCTTGTCGGCCCTTCAGGAGCAGGTAAAACAACCCTTTTCAGACTGTGTAACGGTCTGATCTCCCCTGACTCAGGAGAAATCTATATTGACGATCAAAAGATTTCATCCTATGAACCTGTTGCCCTCAGAAGAAAGGTTGGCATCGCGCTTCAGCAGGCAGTGATGGTCCCGGGTACAGTCAGAAAAAATCTTGCACTGCCTTTTGAACTCCAGGGAGAAGAGTTGCCGGAGGAGACAGCAAAAGAAATGATCAGGCTGGTTGGTCTTGATGAAAGCTTTCTTGACCGCAATGCAAAAGATTTATCAGGTGGGCAGCGGCAGAAGGTATCGATCGCAAGGACACTTGTGATGAAGCCTGAAATTCTCCTCCTTGATGAAATCACGTCTTCACTTGACCGTGTATCCCAGCAGGAAATAGAAGAACTT
The DNA here is from genome assembly GCF_016908195.1 of Jeotgalibacillus terrae. Taxonomy (GTDB): domain Bacteria; phylum Bacillota; class Bacilli; order Bacillales; family Jeotgalibacillaceae; genus Jeotgalibacillus; species Jeotgalibacillus terrae. Next base: position 31,111 of record NZ_JAFBDK010000018.1, on the reverse strand, counting down.
ATTGTCAGAATTAACGAGACCTATCAGACCACGATAATGTGGATCACACATAACCTGAAACAAGCCCTGTCAATCGGGGAATATACATGGGTTATGATGGACGGGGAACTGGTGGAAACAGGTGAAAGCAGCCTGTTGAAAGATCCTCAAAACCCGAGAGTACGGACGTTTGTAAAGGGGGAATCAGAATGAGCTTTTTATTACTCGGTTTATCACTGATTTTTGTTTTAATTCCCCTGGTATTATCAAAGACGTTGAACCTCGGACTTGAAAAAGATGCAGTCGTTGCAACGATCAGAGCAATTATTCAGCTCCTTGCAGTCGGCTATATTTTACAATTTGTATTTGATGCAGAGAACTTTTTCTATATCTTTTTAATGGTTGTTTTAATTATTGGAGCTGCTGTACAGAATGCACGTAAAAAAGGTGTATCAATTAAGGGGATCACCTGGAAGCTGATCGTGACATTTGTGTTTATTGAAGTGCTGACGCAGGGCATTCTTCTTGGTCTTAACATTACCCCGGCTACAGCACAATACATTATTCCGATCAGTGGAATGGTCATCGGGAACTCAATGGTGTTATCAATTCTGTTTTTAAATCGCTTTACCTCTGAAATTGAATCCCGTGAAGCTGAAACGGAATTAATCCTGTCACTCGGCGGGACGCCAAAGCAGGCGATTCACCGCCCGTTGATTTCTTCTATTCAGGCAAGTACGATTCCTACTATTGAGAGCCAGAAGACAATTGGACTTGTTCAGCTGCCCGGGATGATGAGCGGTCAGATTATTGCAGGAGCCGATCCGCTGCAGGCGGTCATGTTCCAGCTGCTCATCATATTTCTCCTGCTTACCACCGCAGTTGTGACAAGTGCGATGCTTGGGTTCCTGTCTTACCCAACGTTATTCAATGAACGGATGCAGCTTTTAAAGCCTGACAAACAGTAGTTTTATTGCTGCAAAAAACTTTTGCATAGACGCTTTTTTTGAATGATCGTATACTATTTTAAAATGAATCTGATAAGGGCAAACTTCTCCGAAAGGAAAGGACGCAAAGCCGTGAGCCTGTGTGTACATCATATGGTTGTCTGGCTGCCGGTTTCTCATTCTATGAGGACCAGACCTTATAGAATGGAGGACAACGTGAAAAAGACGATTGGTTCTGCACTATTACTATTGATGATGGGTGTGATCTGCAGTATGGCAGTGCCGGCAAAAGCAGAAACTTTCGAAAAAGCGACGTGGCTGTGGAATCCCTGGTCGCTGATTGATGGCAGTCAGGAGACGCTGGATTTTTTAAGTGACAAACAGGTGACGAAAGTATATGTACAAATTGACCGTGATGTATCTGCAGACGTCTATCGCGCTTTTATAACAGATGCAACGGCACGCGGCATTGACGTATATGCGCTGGATGGAGCACCGGATTGGGCTGCACCTAAAGGATATCTGCAGCTTCGTCAGCTGTTGGGCTGGGTGGAACAATATCAGGAATCTTCTTCCGGTGAAGCAGCTTTTAAAGGAGTGCACCTTGATGTTGAGCCGTATCTCTATAGTGCATGGAACAAGAAGCGTGGAACTGTCATTAAAGCCTATCAATCACTGGTCACTGAAGCCTCAGTGAAAACGAAACAATTAGATATCCGTTTAGAAGCAGACCTGCCTTTCTGGTTTGATGAAATAAAGTACAACAATTCATATGGAGCCGGATTATTGTCTGATTGGGTTCAAAAGCAGACAGACGGCATTACAATCATGGCATATCGTGATACATCAGCCTTGATTGCTGCATTTTCTCTTCATGAATTAGCAGTTGGAGAAAAGCTTTCTAAACCTGTCACGATCGGTGTCGAGACTGGTGATACAGACGAAGGTGATTACCTGTCCTTTTATCAGGAAGGCGAGGCAGTGATGGATAGAGAGCTTGATAAAGTGTATGAACAGGTGCAGGGCTACAGCAGTTTCAAAGGTTTTGCCATTCACCATACAGAAAGCTGGAAATCTCTTCAGCCATAATTTCAGTCAGAACTTTCCTCTATTTATGGGAAAGTTCTTTTTGGTCGTTAAAAGAGATGTATAATAGGGAAAAAGAACGAAGCAGTGTTAATAAAATACGAACATACACATAGGATGTGGGGCGGATGAGCACTAAGTATCAAGACATGCTAAAGAAAAGAATTGAGCAGACAGTAATGGAATGGAGCGCGAAAGACGCAGTTACAGAGGATGAATTGTATCGTTTCTTTCATGGCTTAAAGGGAACTGCTGGAACGATCGGGCTGACAGACTTATCTGCTCAGGCCGAAAAAGCGCTTTCTGAGCTGAATGAGAAAGGGTCACGCATTTATACAAAACAGGAGTGGAGCAGCCTCTTCACATCTGAACAAACGGAAATGTTCATGCAGGAAGCAGCTGCACTCGATCAATTTGAAGATATCCAGGATGAAGTTGAAGTAAAATCGTCAGAAGTTCCATTTATTTTAATGATAGAAAAAGATGTAGAGTTTATCAAAAGAATGAAAAGCTTTCTTGAAGAACAGGAATTTCAGGTGATTACAGCTCTGGCGCTTTCAAAAGGGCTTGAGCACTATTATGATCTCTCTCCGGACTTGCTTATTGTAGACCTTGATTTATTATCTGAAGGTGAAGATGAACTGATCAATGAAATGATGAAAAAAGCAAGAAAAGATCTTACGCCGATTATTTTAGTAAGCAGTGAGCTGACAGATGAAAAAAGAATCGCAGCCTACGAGATTGGTGTTCTTGACGTAATTGGCAAGCCGATTAATGAAAATATTATTATTCCTTTTTTAAAAAACAGATTATTTCAACGTAATATGCTGCTTGGACAAATCAGGAATGACTTTTTAACAGGTGCTTTAAAAAGGGACTGTCTTGATAAAGAGATAATGAATGTAACCAGGAATCTTGTAGAAGGGGAGATGGAATCGGCTGTATTTGCGATGATTGACCTTGACCATTTCAAAAATGTAAATGATTCCTATGGACATCCTGCGGGAGATGAAGTGCTGAAAACCTTCGCAAAAATTATTTTAGAAATGAAAGATCCCGCAGACCGGCTGATCCGTTTCGGAGGTGAAGAGTTTTCTGTTGTTATGCCTGACGTAACGTATGAAGAGGCAGAAAAAAAGATTGAGACATGGCGGAACGCGTTCAGTGCTCATATATTTACTTCCGGGGAACAGGAATTTAATGTTCAATTCTCAGCGGGGCTTACGGAGTGGCGTAACGTCCTTCATATGAAAGAAATTCTTGAATCTGCTGACAAGGCTTTATATTATGCGAAAGAAAAAGGCCGCAATTGTACAGTGCGCTATTCAGAAGTAATCCGTCTTCAGCTGGCTGAAGAACAAATGGTGCTGATTATTGTTGATGACGATAAATTGGTGAGAGAGATGTTAAAAGACCATTTCGAACGGCGCGGGAAGGTTGGCGGCCGCTCCGTAAAAGTTCATGCCTATGCCAATGGTGTAGATTTCCTGCAGGCCGGCTGGTATGAGGCCGGAAGGAAATACATGATCCTGCTGGATGGCATGATGCCGAAAATGGATGGCATTGAAGTGCTGACGAAATTAAGAGAAACGTATGGCACGAAGAATATTCTGGTTTCTATGCTTACTGCAAGACAGGGTGATCACGAGGTAGAAAGAGCACTCGGTCTTGGTGCAGATGATTATATGCTAAAACCTTTTAACGTCAGAGAAGTGGCATCAAGAATCGACCGGATGATGGAAAGGATGTTTAGTTAATGGTAACTGTTGTGTTATGGATTTCAGGGACATTCCTGCTGCTGCAGATCATCCTGCTGATTTATTTGTCATTATCAAAGCAAAAAGGGATCCGAAACGACAATAGTATGATACATGCTTATCATCAGGTCCTGAATCCATATCTGGCTTTTTTATCCGGAGAGTCTGATCAGGAGCCTGAACTGCCTTCAGATGAGAAAACACGTATCCGCGTAATGGAGAAGCTCCTTTCAGGGTATGCCTCCAATATTAAAGGTGCAGGTGATCAGCAACGAATGCAGGTCACTGCTGACAAGTACCTGTCGGAATATTATCGTACTGTATTGAAAAAAGGGAGCTGGGCAGAACGGGTCAATACGCTTTATTACATTGAAGACTTTACGATGAATACGCTTCAGACAGATGTGAAAAAACATTTTTTCACTTTACAGAACAGGGACGAAGAATATAGACAGTCACTGCGTGTTCTTGCCCGCTTTGGAGAGAAAGAGCTTATACAGCTCTTAAGTGAAGAACTTTTCTCAATGGGGTTTATTAAGGAGCTTTTAAGAAGGATGCCTGCAGAATCTCTGGAGGATCTGAAAAAAGAAGAATCACTTCCGGAGTCAGTTAAAACAGGCATGATTTCTTACTTTGGTGAAACGGGTTATTATGAACACCTTCCTTATGTTGAACAACACATTACTCATAAGGATAAAGAAATCAGGCTGAAGTCACTCGCTGCATTATGTCAGTACCGTTATATCTCATCTGCAGATAGTCTCTCATTATTCCTTGATTCAGCAGTGTGGGAAGAAAGAATGTTTGGAGCCCGTCTGGCAGGCATCCTGCAGCTTACACGTTATTCAACCACCTTGATGAAACTTGCTGGAGATTCGAACTGGTGGGTGCGCTTTGCGGCTTGTGAAGCCCTTAAACAGATGCCGGATGGGGAGATCTTATTGACTTTTGCTGCTGAGGGCCATGAAGACTTATATGCAAGAGAAATGGCCAGACAGCTTCAGACTTTAAAGACAGGAGTGAGCGGGTGATGGAATGGCTGAGTTGGATTGTGAACATAGCAGCCATAATGATTATTATTTATATGGCTTCAGTCTCTCTTTTGTATATTGGTATGTTTCTGGTGGCTGGTCCCCGTATCAAAAAAGAGCGGCAGCTGAATCGTGAAGCACATATCGAAGAAATATCAATGAATAAAGACACGTTTCCAATTTCTGTTTTGGTCCCTGCCTACAATGAAGAAGTTGGCGTGGTGAGCACCGCACGATCAATGCTCGCGCTCAATTATCCTCAGTTTGAAGTGATTATCATTGATGATGGCTCTTCTGACCAGACGAGTGAAAAAGTGATCGCTGAATTCAGAATGAAGGAAATAGATTTAGCTATCCGCCGCTATTTTGATACTCAACCGGTTGAGCGGGCTTATCAGTCTACACTGTTTCCACATCTTTTTTTAATCCAAAAGCAAAATGGGGGTAAAGCTGATGCACTGAATGCAGGTATCAACTTTTCTAAATACCCCTACTTCGCAGCGATAGATGGGGATTCCTTATTAGATCGGGATGCGCTTTTAAAAACAATGAAGCCTATTATCGACTCGAATGGAAAGGTGACGGCTACAGGCGGGACGGTCAGAATTGCAAATGGATCAAGAATTGTCCGGAGTGAAGTGGAGAAGGTTGCTTTGCCTAAAACACCGATTGTGCTGATGCAAATCATAGAATATTTCAGAGCTTTTTTAATCGGTCGTCTTGGACTAAGCAGAATGAATATGCTGCTTATTGTCTCAGGTGCATTTGGTGTATTTGAAAAAAACCGTGTCATTAAGGCTGGTGGATATAAAGTCGATACAGTCGGTGAGGATATGGAATTGATTGTAAGGATGCACAAGTCAATCAAAGACGAAAGGTCTGATCAGCGAATTGAGTATATTCAGGATCCTGTGTGCTGGACTGAGGCGCCTTCGACTGTTTCTTCTCTGAGATCGCAGAGAAGAAGGTGGCAGCGAGGACTGACTGAAACGTTATGGACACACAGGTCCATGCTGTTCAATCCAAAATATAAAGGAATTGGCTTATTTGCACTTCCATACTATTTGTTTGTAGAGCTGTTAAGTGCAATTTTCGAATTGACTGGCTATATCATCATCGTTGCCGGGCTGTTATTTGCCTTTATTTCCTGGGAAATCACGTTTGTTATGTTCACAGCCACCGTACTTTACGGTTCATTGATTTCGAGTTTAGCTGTATTGCTGGAGGAGTGGACGTATCATAAATATCCGGATGTCAAAAGCTTGCTGAAGCTATTTATCTGGTCATTGTCAGAAGCTTTCTGGTATCGTCCATTAACAGTTCTGTGGAGATGTGAGGGGCTGATTGCAGCAATCCGCGGGAAAGGATCATGGGGTAACATGCAGCGAAAAGGCATTTCTGAAGAAGAGGCAGCATAATGACGAACGAAAGAGCCTGGGACAAATCTCAGGCTCTTTAATCTTTTCACTGCACAGAATTTTGTATAAAATTGTGGGGTTCGTTGCGCATTCGTTTGATTATTCTATTGTACTGAAATGTTCCTGCATCATGTAATAAGAATCTTTCAGACGCTCTTCATATTCAGGGAGATTCCATTTTTCCCAGGAATATGATTCAAAAGGTGTCTGTTCAATGACAGATTGACTGTCATTTTGGATAACTGCTGCTGACAATCGGATATCCTCCACTGTCATCGAAGCAGAAATACCGTCTTCACGCATGTCTCCAATAAACTCCATTTGGCTCGGATCCCGGGCGTTCAGCAGCATCCACGGGATTCTGATTTCAAAAAGCCCTTCTTCTGTATAGTAATAGTCAGCCAACGAATCATATTCTTCATGATCAGGATCGCCGATTCCAAATTTCAGTACGCCTGTTTCATAACTCTCAAACGGCATGACTTCGTTCGTATCAGGTCTTATGAATTCCCTGTTTAATGCAAGTCTGATTGGGTGAAACTCGTCTAGTTCTTCATTTGCTGGAATCATATTCAGTTTCTCAGCATACTCAACATAAAACGAATCGTAATCACCTGCAATTTCGAGCTTGCCTTTCGTGCCGTTAATACGTGCCCTGAAGTCTGTTTTCCCTTTTTCAGTTCCTATTCCCTGATCAGGACGAATACTGAAATAAAGGTCAAGTGACTGATCCTGCCAGAAATCTTCTGACAGGTCGGGTAATGACAGCTGCATATACAGATAACGCTCATCATGTAAAACGCTGAGATCTTCTACTGCACCGCTATACTCTCCGAGGGTTACCGCTTCTTCATCACGTTTTCCATTGACTTTTCCAAGGTGGCGGTCAAAACTCAATAGCCCGAACTGCTGCTCATTTGTCTGCGCGTTTGACCAGAAAGGACGTCTGTCAGGGTTATCGTAATCCATTGTATTCCAGGTGCGCTTGAACCATTCATCCTGCCAGGTAAAGACCAGCCCGCCGAGCATATCAAGCTCCATCATATCCTCGTATAATCGCGTCAGAATCTCACCCTGTTCTTTTTCCTCGATAAAGCCCTGATTCCACCCAAAAGGATTTTTGTGCGTCATACCTCTTGAAGCAGGTATGCCGAATTCAGAAATAAGAATTGGCAGGGTATGACTATCTTTTAGATCATTCAGATAACCGGCATAATTATTTCGTTCACCCCTGTGATCTATATACTCCGTATAGCGCTCCTCCAGGTTCAAAAAATCTGGATAATACGGGTAAACATGATAAGAGGCGAACATCCCGGCCTCTGCTATATCACCGGTTACATTGATTAAATTTGGGTCAACCGCAGCCATATCTTCTTCTTCAGAAGGCTCAGCAGGCTGATCGAGGTTATCAGTTGTTACCCAGTTGGTAAAACTGAGCGGTCTCATACTCTGATATTCATTGATTTCATAGTCTGCTAAAAATTCGAATTGCTCTGCAAGCCATATTTCCATTGGCTCTGCATTTTCAGTAACAATATGCTTTCCGCTGAATTGAGGCAGATCCGGGTACATTTGTTTCATATTATCAACCATCAGCGGATACCACTCTATTCCGATCATCCAACCAATGATATAAGGAGAAACATCACTTTCATACGTTCCTGAAGCATGTCCGGGTTCAGGTTCAATCTCTGCGTTACCATGGATAACATCGGCAATCTGACTGATCTCTTTTTGGAAAGATTCAGTACTTTCAGTGTTAAAAGCGTCAAGTGTTTCAATGAGCGGCTCTTCATCAGCCCATACACCGTGGATCACGTAAAGAGGCTTCGTGGCACTAGCATTGTAGTCAGCCAACGCATCATAAAAGGCAGGTGGATGAAGCGTATACACGCGAATCGTATTTGCATTCATTTCACCAATCATTTCAAACCAGTGATCATACTCTTCTCTTGTAATACCTGCTTCTCCAGGGAATGTTCCCGGCTTGGCCATACCCATATTGACACCCTTGATTGTCATAGGTTCCCATTGATTATCACGGTACACTTCATAAGAATCACCGGTGATTCTCGCCGGGTACTTTATGCCATTATGCTCTGCCTGGGCAGGAGCATCATTAACTTGAAAGGAAGAGAAAAACCAAATCGTCAGCGGTACAAAAAGAATCAAAGGCAAAATAATAAGCAGAATCATTTTTTTCACTGACTGCACTCCTATTATAATTGTATAGCTTAATAATAGGACGAAAGGCTGTATAAAACAAGGAAAAACCAAACGCCTGGCGTTTGGTTTAACCCTTTAGATCTCTTTGCTGATAACCTCTTAAGCCAACGATCGTTAAGGCTAATGAAATCACTGTCAATATCATCAGCGACAGCCAGCTGATTTCCTCTCCCGGGATCTGCGGTACATGACCAAACGGTGAAAGCTGGCCCGGCCAATCGGGTAGCTGGAGCAGTCCGCCAAGGTATACGACAAGAAAAGAATAAATTAAATATCCCCAGGCAAGGCCGGTTAAGCCTGGTTTGATTCCTGTAAACACTGCACCGATGCCGATCATGACCCAGATCGCAGGCAGATAGACAAGTCCGGATTTTAGCACCACAGCAAAGCCTAATGGTTCTTCCATTACAGATACTGAAGCACCCCACAGGCTCACGGTAGCAATGATCATCATGAGTGACCCGAACACGACAGCGACTGCAAGATAGCTTAAAAACACCTTTTGTCTTGAAACGGCACGTGCATAGATGTTCTCCATCCGGCTTTTGTTTTCTTCAGATTTTAATTTGTAGAAAAACATCAGCGCCGGTACTGCAGCCATCATCGACATAATCGCCATCAGCATGGAGATGAACTGCTCTGTTAAGCTCAGTCCGCCAGTCGCATTCACCATATTACTGAGCATCTCGTTGCTTGAAAAAAATGATTCCAGATCGCCAAGTACCGATCCGTATGATGCGCCAATTGCCATCAGGGCGACTGCCCATACGATCACACTGGTTCTCAGCAGTCGAAGGGCAAGTCCGAACGGGCTGAGTAACAGGGGAGAAGCATTACTGCGTCCTGGTTTAGACGGAAGCATCCCGCTGCCGAGGTCCCTCTTTAACATCAGTCCGAATGCAGCCAGGGCCAGTGCTGAGCTTCCTGCACTCAGAAGAACCAGTGGAGAAACCAGGTTACTGACGTAAACTTCTGTTTTTAATGCCCACCCGAGCGGTGAGAGCCAGGACAGAGTTTCCATACTGACGTCCCCGATCGCTCTTACAAGGTAAGACACGCCCAGTATGAGAAACGCAAAACCGGACGTTCCGCGGCTGCTCTCACTCAGTTGGGCAAATACTGCTGTCACACCTGCGAAAAACAACCCTGTTCCACCAATCGCTGCTCCATATAAAAATGAAGCACCCGGTGGCATTGATTCTATATTCAGTCCACTCAAAGCTGTGCCGATTGAAACAGCCAGTAAAAGCTGTGACAGACCAACCACTGCAAGAACAGAAGTAAGTGGCGCCAGACGTCCTGCAGGAAGTGAACTGATCATTTCAGCCCTTCCATCCTCTTCATCTCCCCGTGTGTGCTTCGCTGTCATCAGTATAGTCATGACAGCAGCAAGGATCGCTGTAAATAATAGCATTTGATGAGCCATCATTGCGCCGGTGGTGTAATTCTCAATACCATATCCGGGTCCAACCATTGCAGTCATTGCAGGGTTCTTCATGGTTTCAGCAATCGCAAGCCGTTCCGCTTCAGATGGGTACAGATCTTCAAATGCCCAGGCAGTTAACATAGTCAAAGCGGTAATTGAGATCGTCCAGATCAGTATTTTGAGAAAATCTGTCCGTAAATAGAATTTAATGAGTGACCCTGTTTGATAAAATGGTTTAAGGCTCATGCCTGATCACTTCCTGTCCCTTCATAATGACGCATAAACAGATCTTCAAGTGTCGGTGGAGTGCTTTCAAGCCTGACAATGCCAAGTGTACTTACCTTTTTTATGACTTCATCCAGTGCTTCAGCATCCACCTGCAGGGCAGTTCCTTTTTCAGTTTCTTTGACTGTATGCACCCCAGTCATACTGCTGATGCCGTTCAACGGTTCCTTCGTTTCTATGACTAAGTTTGTTCTTGTAAGGTGGCGCATTTCCTCGAGTGACCCTGACTCTATTATTTCACCCTGCCTGATGATTGCTACACGGTCACACAGGCGTTCAACTTCCGAGAGGATATGACTTGAAAGCAATACGCTTTTGCCTTGTGATTTGGCTTCCAGCACACATTCCTGAAACACGCGCTCCATCAGCGGATCGAGTCCTGAAGTCGGTTCATCAAGTATGAACAGTTCAGCGTCAGAAGCAAATGCAGCAACAAGTGCCACCTTCTGGCGGTTTCCTTTTGAATAAGTACGGCATTTTTTTGAAGGATCAAGCTGGAAGCGCTCAATCAGCTCCTGTTTCTTTTCAGGCTTGTGGCTGCCCCGCAATTTCAAAAATAAATCAATGACTTCTCCGCCTGTCAGATTCGGCCACAGATTTGCATCCCCCGGCACATAAGCAATTCTTTCATGTATAGAGACAGATTCCTTCCAGACATCCATACCGAATATTGAGGCACTGCCTGAAGAAGGCTTCAGGATCCCGAGCAGCGTCCGGATCGTCGTTGATTTGCCAGCACCGTTTGGTCCGATAAAACCGAAAATTTCACCTTTTTCAATTGAGAAGCTGACATCCTTTAACGCCTGGAACTTTCCAAATCGTTTTGATAATTGGTTAATGTGAAGAACGGTCATTTGAGACCCTCCTTTTAAAAGTTTTAAACTATATTGGTTTATATATTTCATAATATACTCATTTATCATTAAAAACAATACTTTATGAACCGAAAAGTTTGTTAAATTTCATAATTTTTATTAAACTGATAAGAGAGTGATGATTAAAGAGGTGACAGCATGAATGGATTCGAGCGCAGACGCGAATTGAAAAAACAGCATATCTTACAGGCGGCTATGGAGCTTTTCAGTGAACTTGGCATTCAAAAGGTATCGATCGCTGATATAGCAAGGAAAGCACAGGTATCGCAGGTAACAATCTATAATTATTTTGAAAGTAAGCATAATTTAATCCATGACGTGTTTATTTATTATGTAGATCAGGCATCAAACCAGTTCGAGGGGATCGTTCACAGCGATCAGCCTTTTCCTGAAAAGGTGAAGATGATTATTTTTAATAAAAAACAGGTCTCTTCAAATATTCATCCTGAGTTCTATCAGTACTTAATGAAGGAGTACACAGAAGAAGGCAACTACATCGAGAAGATTTATATTGAAAAGGCGCTGCCTTACTTTATCCAATTGTTTGATGAGGGGAAGAAGAAAGGATATGTGGACCAGAACCTGTCGAATGAGGCGATTATTTTCTATATACAAATGCTGAAGGATTATGTACAGCGGGAAGATGTGTATGAAAAAATGCTTCCTTTAACTGAGGATATTACGAATATTTTCTTTTATGGTGTAATGGGAAAGAAATAGTGTAGAAAATAGCCCCGGCATATAAGTGCCGGGGCTAGTCTTATAAAATAGCTTCAGCGAGGATCCGGTCCAGCTTTCTGATGTCTACTTTTTTATTCACATTCAGCTTAAATCTGCCTGAACGTGTCCACAGTTCAAGCTCGGCGTTCGTATCGAATGTGCCGCCGTTTTCTGAAGAGTACATATCAATCGATTTAAAAGGAATCGTGTAGATTTCAACTTTCTTTCCGGTCAGGCCCTGCTTGTCAGCGATCAAAAGGCGTTTATTTGTGATCACGGCTGTGTCACGGATTGTCTTATAAGCCACTTTTGCCTCTTCACCTTCAACGAACAGTTTTTCAACATCTGCCGGTACCGCTACTTCTTCGATAAAAGTCCAGTTCATTATTGCTGTTAAGTCAGCCATATGTTTGATTCTCCTTTTCTATTAAGCTCTGTTAAAGGTGGCTGTTGATTTCCGCTCCAGGGGGAACGCTTTCCGCAGGGCGTGCGGTGAGCCTCCTCGACGCTGCGCGTCTGTGGGGTCTCACCTGTCACGCTTCTCCTGCTGGAGTCGTCCCCCTTCCGCTGCAATCAACAGCTGTGCTAAAACAATATTGTTCTTTAACATAGCTTTTCTATTAAAAATGATCTTATATTCCATAACCTTCTTTTATACCCCCAAAACCTGGATGTATCTATCGTAATCTTATACATGAATACACATTAATAGAAATCTTATGAAAAGGAGATGTTACATAAGTAAAAAGAACGTATAATGTATCCGCTTACAATGTCTTTCGTATTAATTATTTGTAAAGATTCTAAATATTGTGGAGAAATACGGTGTTTTCTTTTACTATTAATTGTGCACGAATACATAACCAGGAGGTAATACGTATATGCAGCCTTACAAGAAGCATTTTTCGGTTTTTGTAGCTTTAGTCATGGTTTTAAGCCTGCTGACACCATTTGCATCTGTGTCAAAAGCGGCAGAAAGCTTTACAGAGACGTTTGATAACTGGACTCAGGGAGGAACATCGTATCTTGATGGTTCGTTCGAAGGGAATAATGGTGTGACATGGGATTACACTGGCGGAAGAGCATCGACTTCGATTGAGGGGAAGGGAATGATGTTCCGTGACTCGGGGAGTACACTGACTTCTACAGAAATTGATGGGGGGATTTCATCTCTATCATTTCAGACAAAGGCTGATTTCACCTCAGAAGGTGTCCGTCAATTTGAAGTATATATCAATGATGAGCTGATTGGTACAACGGATGATGTAGCCATTGGTGGAGATGCAGTAACGTTCAACTATGATGATATTGATGTTGAGGGCCCATTCACACTTGTATTAAAAAAGGTGGGATCTGAAAGACAGCTGACTGTCGACAACATCACATGGACTTCCTACGAAGACCCGACAAAAGTATCAGCAGTCCAGTCAAGCGTTCCTGCAGGGCAGGTAGCTGAAGGAACAGAGGTTACATTCTCAACTTCAACGGCTGACGCTGAGATCTTTGTTGCTCAAAATGGGGGAGCTTACGAGGCATATACGGCTCCATTTACCTTAACAGAAGATACAACGTTTGACGTGTATGCAACGGCTGACGGCCTTGATGACAGTGACGTCAGAACGTATGAATACTCAATCGTAACAGAAGACAGTATTGCAAATGTAAGAAATCAGGAAGTTGGTTCAATTGTTTCGACAACTGGTACAGTAAGCGCTGTTTTTAATCAGGGTGGCGCAAACAACATTTACATCCAGAATGCAGGTACTGGTATTGTTGTCAGAACCGCAGCAGATGCAGCGCCTGGCGATATCATTTCTGTCTATGGCGAACTTCAGGATTACAATGGGCTTGCACAGATCGCAGCTGAAGCTGAAGGCGTGGTTATAACAGGACAGGAAGAAGCACCTGCACCACAGCCGATTCCTGAGACAGGATTAGGTGAAGCACTTGAAGGAACACTTGTATCTGTTGCAAATGTGAATATCGCTTCATCAGGCAGCGGTAATTACTATGGTACTGATGAATTCGGCAACGAGATTGTGATTCGTCCGGCAACAGAAATGGATATTCAGACTGGCCGTACGTATGAAGTAGTAAATGGTGTTGTTGGAGAATTCAACGGCACATACCAGATCGTTCCTCGTTCAGCAGACGATATTATTTTTGATACAAATCAGGTTCGCCCTGTGAAAGCTGATCCTGCAGGCGGATTTGTAGAAGAAGGCGGTACAATTACGCTTTCAACAGAAACTGAAGGTGCATCAATTTATTACACAACAGATGGCTCTGTACCGACTGAAGACAGCACGCTTTATGAAGGCGGCGTAACAATTACTGAAAACACCAACCTTAAAGCTGTAGCTGTAAAAGATGGCATGACAGCAAGTGATGTAGCTGAATTCAGTTATGTGATTCAGACAGATGATATTGAGATTCACGATATCCAGGCAGCAGAGCACTTCTCTCCTTATGAAGGACTTTCTGTTCCTAACGTGGAAGGCGTTGTCACATACGTAGTAAATAGCAGCAGCTTTTACATGCAGTCACTGACGCCGGATGAAGATTCACGCACGTCAGAAGGTATTCTGGTATACCAGAGAAGCCACGGTCTTACTGAAGGTGACCACGTAGAAGTAAGTGGTACAGTGCTTGAGTATTATGTTGAAGGGTACGGAGACCGTTTTGACAATGACCTTCCTGTCACACAGATCGAATCAACAAATATTAATGAACTTGCTGAAGGACTTGAACTTCCTGCCCCAGTCGTGATTGGCGGCGAAAATGGTATTGAAGTACCGACAGAAGTGATTGATAACGATAACTTTGCACAGTTCGACCCTGAAGAAGACGGCATTGATTTTTACGAAAGCATTGAAGGTATGCGCGTTGAGGTAGCCGGCGGAACGGCAAGCGGCCCTCAGAAGTATGGCGAAGTTGCAGTAATTCCAAATAAGGGTGACGAAGTATACACGCAGGCTGGCGGAGCGATTGTAAAGCCTGATGACTTTAATCCTGAGCGCGTATTTATTGATGTAGATGATGAAGACTTTGTTGTAAAAACAGGGGATGAGCTTTCAACATCAGCAATTGGTGTAATGAGCTATGGCTTTGGTAAATATAAAGTACTTGCAGGTGAAGGTCAGCTGCCTGTATTCACAGATGGCGGGCTTCAGCCTGAAACATCAGCCATTGAATACAAAGAAGACGAGCTGACGATTGCTTCTTATAACATTGAGAACTTCTCAGCTAACACGTCAAATACGAGTGATGAAAAAGCACAGCGTATTGCAGATTCATTTATAAATGACCTTGGATCACCTGATATTATTGCACTGACAGAAGTACAGGATACAAATGGTCCAACTGATGATGGAACTGTTTCAGGTGAGGGAAGTGCGCAGCGTCTGATTGATGAGATCATCGCACTTGGCGGTCCTGAATATGCTTATACTGAAGTGGTTCCTGAAGACAAACAGGACGGCGGGCAGCCTGGCGGAAACATCCGTAATGGTTTCCTTTATAACCCTGAGCGCGTTCAGCTGACTGAAGGAGAACAGGGTGGAGCCAATGATGCAATCGACGTAGTGGACGGCGAATTGACGCTGAACCCTGGACGTATTGCACCATCTGAATTCCCGAATACACGTAAACCGGTTGTTGCTGAATTTGAATTCAACGGTGAGGAAGTCATCGTAGTCGGTACGCATCTGAACTCTAAAGGTGGAGACCAGCCGCTATTCGGTCAGAACCAGCCGCCATTCCTTGGCAGTGAAGCTGAACGTATCGAGCTTGCCGACATTATCAATGACTTTGTTCAGGATGTGCAGGCACAGACACCTGATGCAAACATTGTTGTAGCTGGTGATATGAACGATTTCGAATTCTCAGCACCACTTGAAGCGTTAAAAGGTGAAGAGCTGACGAATCTGATTGACGGAGTGGAAAAAGAAGATCGCTATACGTACAACTATGAAGGAAACGCGCAGGTACTTGACCACATTCTTGTGAGTAACAACCTTGCAGAGCGTACGGTATTTGATATTGTGCATATCAATTCTGATTTCATGGAAGTACACGGACGTGCATCTGACCACGATCCGCTTTTAGCACAAATCAGCTTTGAAGCAGACGTGGAAGAGCCACAGCCTGAAAAGAAAGTGATTAAACTTGCTGATTATAAGCAGAAAAAAGTAAACATTTTTGAAGATGATGTACACATTGTAGCTGAGAAAGGAATCAAGGCTGATAAGATCATGGTTCGCGGTTCAAACGTGAGCTTTGAAGGAGAAGGACTTGAAGACCTTGAAGTTACGCTTCACGCAAAAGAAGCAGGCGCAGCTTACGACTTTGAAGGAAATGAAGTAAAGAAAGTCATTGTACAGCATAAGAATGTCGAAGCGATCTATGGAGCAGAAAACATTCAAAAGCTTGAGCTTCGCGGCTCAGCAAAGCATGCTGGAGTAGAGCTTTATGATTCTGAAGGCAATGAAATTGAGCTTGAAGATGAAAAGCCTGGTAAAGGTAAGGGTAAAGGACATGGTAAGAAAGCTTCATAAGTATTAATCATATTAAATAGAAAAGTCCTGATGAAGCGAATCTTCATCAGGACTTTTTTATATTGAATTCTGAAGAGACGGGTGAATTTTTCGGGCAGATTTCACGCATTACCTTACCGGACACAACCGTCAGTCAAGGCAAAACACACCCGCTTACTCAAACCAAAAACTGCTTGTAACAAACCCCATTTTTAATGCTTCGTCTTAAATGGCCACCAGATTCCCTTACCAAATGAAACGGTAACGGCTGGAATAAGCAGTGGCAAAATAATCAGACCATATAGCAGCAGCCCTGTAATCACAATTGTTGCGATCTGAACCAGGCTGAGCACACCTGATGGGATCATCGCACCGAATGTACCTGCGAGAATAATTGCAGCCGTAATAATCACAGTACCCATTTTAGCCATGGAGACCTTCAAAGCCTCGCTGACTGAGTATTGAGCCGTTTCTTCTCTGAAGCGATCGAGCAGGAAGATTGAGTAATCCACCCCAAGTGCGACGAGCATCACAAATCCAAAGAACGGGACTGCCCATGAGATTCCGTCATAACCAAAGCCATTGACGAAAATGAGCTCAGCAATTGCTACACTTGTAAAGTATGTGAGCAGCAGTGAGCCGATCATATAAAGTGGCATAATGACTGAACGGAAGATAATTGCTAGGATTACAAACAGACTGATTAGCATAATTGTGACAGTTTGAGAGAAATCACTTGTTGAAATATTATTCAGGTCACGATTGATGCTTGATACGCCGCTGATGGCAAGTTCAGATTGTTCAAGAGGTGTATCAGTGATCGTTCTCTGTACAGTTTCTTCAATCCGCTCTACCGTTTCAATGGCAGCAGGAGAATATGGATCATCTGACAGAATCACTTCAATTTTCATGCCTCTATTTTCATCGAATGCGTAGCGTTCAATCACCTGATTAAAATCTTCATTCTCCAGCGTTCCTTCAGGAATAAAGACGCCAGTGTCTCTAATCGTTTCACTATCACTCATTTGTGCAAGCTGATCCGCTGCTGAAGTCAATCCCTCAGAAATTTGCGTTAACCCCTCATTAGAAGAGCTTACACCTTCTGAGAGCTGAGTCAGCCCGTCTCTGAGTCCAGCCGTCTGACCTGAAGCAGATTCTATTTGTCCTGCAGCCCCGCTCAGCCCCTGCTCAATTTCAGTTAGGCCCTGACTGAGTGCATTCAGCTGTCCTGCAGCCTGCTGGATATTACCGCTTTGCTGAAGTCCTTGTGTTACCTGTCCTAACTGCGTGTTGATCTCAGAAATTCCTGCTGCAGCTTCACCAATACCTGACGCAGATGATGAGTCAGGTATTTGACTGACAATATTGTCGAGTCCGCTTGTCACTTCTGACAGCCCACCCTGAACTTCATTCAATCCGGTCACCGCTTCATTCAGACCATCGGATATCAGTCCAAGCTGTGTATCAGCATATAAGTCTTCAAGAGGACTGCCTGTTGGACGTGTGATGGCCCGGACTGAATCCACGCCTTCGGTATTTTCAAGTTCCTGACTGATTTTCTCAATATAAGGAACAATGTTTTCTGATACAAGAGATTCTTCATCTGAAAGGATAACAGTGACAGGAAGTGAATCCCCCTGACCAAATCCCTCTTCAATCGCTCTCAGACCCTGAACAGACTCATAATCGTCTCCAATCTCATCGACTGTGTTAAAAGACAATGCATCATCATAAGTGAATAACAGCGGAACTGTAATCACAGCAACGACAAGCATTGATGTTAATGGGCGTGAGACAGATAATTTGCTCATCAGTAACCAGAGTCTGCTGTCACTATGGGAAGCTGACTTTTTCGATGGCCAGAATAACTTCTCTTTTAAAAGCGCCATGAAGAATGGCACAATTGTACTCAAGACAAGCAGCAGCACAGCAATTCCGACAGCAACGGCTACGGCAGACTTGAAGATCGGAAAGTCTGCAAATCCAATTGCAAAAAAGCCGACAAATACTGCAAGTCCGCTGATATATAAAGTACGGCCGGCAGTTTTATAAGTGTTTATGATGGAGTCAGTGACAGGGTGTCCGGCTCCAAGCTCTTCTTTATATCTGCTTAATAATAAAATGCAGTAATCTGTACCAATTCCAAAAAGAATTGCCACGAGAAAGATCTGTGTATAATTGGAAACAGGAAAGTTAAACCAGTCGATGAAAAAGGCAACAACTGACTGGCTCAATAAGTAAGAAATCCCAACTGCAACAAGAGGAATAAAAGGTGTCACAATCGAACGGAAGACCGCAAGCAGTAACCCGAATATCAAGACAACTGTTATAATCTCCGTCCGTTTTAAGCCATCCTGTGCACTTTTATTTACATCGTTATTAATAATGGATTCTCCGGTAATGAAAACGTCCTGGTTATCATCAATCACAGTGGATTTGATGTTTTCAGAAAGTGTTATAATCTCTTCCTGACTGCCATCTACGGTGACAGGTACCAGAATCGTCTTACCATCTTCAGACACAAGCTGTTCTTCAAGCTCCGGGCTGTCAAAAGGGTCTAATACAGAAGAGACAGGATCGCCAATCTCTTCTATTTTTTGTGCAGCTTCAGAAATGTCATCGCGCACAGCCTGTCCGGCTTCGCTGTCAAGCTGATAAACGAGAGAGATCGTTTCTTCTCCTGCACCGGCATCATTCAATATATCTGCAGCGCGTTGGGAAGGTGCATTTTCGGGGAGTTGGAACGTCCCGGCTTCCTCAGCCTGTTGGGTCAGGTTAGGTGCGATGAGAAAAAGTGCCGCTGTCAGTATAATCATGCCAATTGTGATTGGCCATTTAAATTTCAGTATCTGCTTCATGTTTTGGACCCTCCAGTTTTAGAATTGCTCTGATCTTTTTGAACATCGTGACAAACTGTTCTAATTCCTGATCATTTACCTGATCTGCAAACAGCGTTTCGATATAGTCATATACCGCCTGGTCAGACTTTTTTACAACCTTTGTACCGTGATCTGTCAGTTTGATTAATTTTGAGCGCTGATCGTCCGGTGACTTTACAATTTCAACCAGCTTCTTTTCTTCAAGCTTTTTTAACCGTCCTGAAATTGCACTTTTATGAACATGTTGAAGTTCAGCCAGCGTACCGGCAGCCAGCGGTCCATTTTTATACAGAATTTTAAGTACCTGCAGCTGTTCTCTTGAATATTCCTGCCAGACCTCTGCTGTCACATTCTTTAACACCCGCTCAGTTCCGAATACCATGACGTCTTCAAATAATTCAACAGCTTCAATCAGCCTTTTATCCAAATTTGTTTACCCCCTAAACTATTATGTATTTTAGTTTAGGGGGTAAACAAAAATATGTCAAATCTGAAAATGCAAATTTAAAAAACGCTGACCGGCTTGGGAGCGGGTCAGCGTTTTTTGATGAGCTTAATGTGAAGCAGTGATATCGCGATGCTTATCAGATGTTTTCCTACAGCACATTCATTACATTTTATGGAGGAAATCAATTAAACATTTCCCGGGCAATTAACTCATAGGAATATTTTTTATCCTCAGGATCATAAATGTTCGTAATCAGCAGAAAATCGTCTGTCTGATATCGTTTACTGAGTTTTTCAAGTTCAGTTTTTATCTTTTCTGGCGTTCCGATGATCATTCTTCTGCGGTTATTTCGAATCTTCTCAAGTTCAGCTGAAGACACGCCGCGCTTTTTCAGTACTTCAGGTGAATGAACCTGAGAATCCCCCTTTTCAATACCAAGCAGCCACATATCCTGCGACAGTGCCAGCCGTTCTGCTTCTTCCTGTGTTTTTGCGCAGACAACGAAAATACAAACATTTACAGTGGGCTGATCAAACTGACCGGGTCTGAAATGTTCACGGTAGACACGAAGCGTCTCCTCCCATTTATCAGGATTGATAAAATGGCCGAATGTCAGACCCATTCCGCGCTCTGCTGCAAGCTTTGCGCTCCTCGGTGAGAGCCCGAGTATCCAGACAGGCGGCACGCTGCCGGTTCTGGGCGTCACCTTAACCATTCTGTATTCATGCTGCTTAGGCAGCTCATTATGCATAAAACCATACAGTTCATCCAGATGACGGGGGAATGCATTCATCATACTTTCGCGGCTGTCTGTCAGTGCAGCACGCGTCCGCTCCGTACCACCGGGAGATCTGCCGACGCCTAAGTCGACCCGTCCAGGGAATAACGCCTCCATTGTTTTGAATGTTTCAGCTACTTTTAAGGGGCTGTATTGAGGGAGCAGCACACCGCCTGATCCTACTTTTATTGAATCAGTAGCTGATGCAATTCGTGTCATCAGGATTTCAGGGGCTGCGCTTAACAGGCCATTTGTATTGTGATGTTCAGCGAGCCAGTACCTCTGATATCCGGCATTTTCAGCGAACTGAGCCAGTGCAACGGTGTGATTCAGCACCTCAGTCGGATCAGCACCTGCGGGCATTGGCACCTGATCTAATATCCCAAGCTTCATAACCGAATCCTCCTTGACATTAATGATTCAATTATGCCAGCAAGCGGGGGAGGATGCATCAGGTATGCTTATTCACAGCTGAAGCTGTATAAGCTTTGTGATTTCTGCAGCCCTTTTAGCTGTCAGTATTTTTGCGTTTTTGAGTGCATAGTCCAGCGTACACGGACTGTGCATCACTGAAAAGCTCGCAGTAAACAGATTCAGGAGCTCATCGGTCTCATGGTCAAGACTGCCTGACAGGAGAATAACAGGTTTATGATAAAGGTCCGCCTGCTGAGCGACATAATGTGCAACCTTCCCGTACATTGTCTGCTCATCGCTTCTCCCTTCACCTGTCATAACGAGGTCAGCTTCACTGATCGCCTGTTGCAGTCCCATTTCTTCACCGATGATTCTGGCTCCCTGTGCGAACGTGCCGCCTGCAGCTAATAGGGCAAATCCCATACCGCCTGCAGCACCTGCGCCTGGTGCTGAGATCATTTCAGCAGCAGTCAGGGCAGCGAATTGTTCAATCCACCTGTCATACAATGGGACATCTTCAGGGCGTACACCTTTTTGAGGACCGAAAATCGCTGTGGCACCTTCTGAACCGGTTAAAGGATTGTTTACATCAGAAGCAATCATCAGTTCAATGTCTCTCAGCCTGGGATCAAGGGTGGTGAGATCAACCCTTTGGATTGCCTGAAGTTTGCCGAGTGTAACAGGTCCGCTGATGTTTTCTGTATAAGTGTAGGCTGCACCCAGGGCTTCAAGCAGTCCGGCTCCGCCATCATTTACAGCGCTGCCACCCAGCCCGATCAATACTTTTTTGCAACCCTGATCTAATGCATAACGGATCATTTCACCAACACCGTAGGAAGTGGAGTGGATTGGCATCAATTCGTCAGGAACAAAATCTGTGAGCCCGACAGCCTGAGCAGATTCAATATAAGCCGTGTCTTTGTCCAGACAAATAAAGGCTTGCTTGGACTTTCCGTATGTATTTGTGACAGTCAGTTCAGCAGGAGTCAGCCCTTTTTTAAATGTGAATGGCTCAAGCATGCCTTCACCGCCATCAGCCATTGGAATCATGATGCATTCAGCTTCAGGTATGACGGATTGAATTCCTTCTTTCATTGCAAGCGCAGCTTCAGCAGCACTCAGGCTTCCTTTGAATGAATCCGGTGCAAGTACAATTTTCATGTAATCATCTCCTTTTTAGATTAGCACTGTTAAAGACGGCTGTTGCATTATATGGTGCTGCAGCTGTTGTGTTTTGGCTGATGGTTGCCGTGTTTTGCCCCGCAGCTGCAGGATACACCCGGTTTTGCTGTAGTGAGAGGCCTTGCCGTTGCGGTAATCCACCCACCACAGCTAAGTTCCCTCCATTGTAGCAGGATCCCCTGCATTAAAAAGAAATTTCTGATTTTGACCAAATTTCACTTGAAAAAGTAGAATTTTTATGATTTGTTTTCCGATATCCCCTTGCAATTAATGGGTGACCCGTCGTACAATGAAGAATGAATGTCATTTTCGAAATGAGGGTAAAAATGAAAACTTCCATTTATGGATTAACGTTGGAGCAACTTGTTGCCTGGCTTATGGAACATGGTCAAAAGAAATTTCGTGCAGAACAGATTTGGGACTGGCTTTATCGTAAGAGAGTCACAAGCTTTGAAGATATGAAGAACGTCAATAAAGAATGCCGTGAATTACTTGAAGAGAATTTTGTGATTGAGACACTCGATCTTCAGATTCGTCAGGACTCACAGGACGGCACTGTGAAATTCCTGTTCAAACTGCAGGATGGCAACCTGATTGAAACTGTACTGATGAGACAGAAATATGGTCAGTCAGTATGTGTGACAACTCAGGTAGGCTGTAATATCGGCTGTACATTTTGTGCCAGCGGTCTGTTGAAGAAGAGCCGCGACCTTTCAAGTGGAGAAGTAGTTGAACAGATCATGCGTGTACAGAAGTACATGGATGAAAAGGGCGAAGGAGACCGCGTCAGCCATATCGTTGTCATGGGTATCGGAGAGCCGTTTGATAACTATGATAACCTGATGAGCTTCCTGCGCGTTGTGAATTCAGCAAAAGGTCTTGGCATTGGTGCCCGTCATATCACTGTTTCAACAAGTGGTCTTGCGAATCGCATTTATGACTTTGCTGATGAAGACCTGCAGGTAAACCTGGCATTATCTTTACATGCGCCGAATGATGAACTGCGTACGCGCATCATGAAGATTAACCGTGCATATCCGATCGAACCGTTAATGAAAGCCATCGATTATTATCTTGAAAAAACAAATCGCCGGATTACATTTGAGTATATTCTGCTTCATGACGTGAATGATCACGTGGAAGAAGCAGAACAGCTTGCAAAAATGCTTTACAATAAGCGTCATCTGGCATATGTAAACCTGATTCCTTATAACCCGGTTGATGAGCATATTCAGTATGAGCGAAGCAAACAGGAAGACATTATGAAGTTTTATGATACGCTGAAAAAAGGCGGCATCAACTGTGTTGTGCGTCAGGAACATGGTACAGACATTGATGCAGCATGCGGTCAGCTGCGTAGTAAGCAGATCAAAAAATCAGCAGTATAACCTTAAGCCTGGGATCAAAACCCAGGCTTTTTTTATAGTTTAAAATCAGCATGCATTTCTATTGAAATATAACGCTTCCATGTATTATAATTAAATTGTGACAATTTACCTATTAGGAGGAACGGTGATGGAGGCACTATTTTTAACGGCGGCATTTATGTTTGTGGCATTTGTGGCAAACACTTTTCGTTTTTACGCAAACGGATACATAAACAGATTGATATTTGTCATGTCGACAGTGCTGCTGGTTCTTTTAGAACAATGGCTTGCCACACCGTCACATACATCCTGGCTATTACTATTTGCGATTGCAGCTACAGTTGTGAGCTTTCATTTCAGCGGCGGAATGGTCGCTGCCGCACTTTCCTCATTATATTTATGGATAACGACAGGTGCAATGGAACCGAGCATATATGCTGCCTACTTCTTATTTGCAGGCAGTGTGTATGCGATCAGATATTATGTGAGAAAAATCCGCCAGCAGCGGGACCGCTGGCTTGAAATCCTGACATTCAACTCAAAGCAGTTGAACGTCACAAAAGATGTCAGTCAGGCGATGCAGGAGACATTCAACACTAAAAGGCTCCTTGAGACGATTTTGACCTCAATGACAGCCGGACATGGGCTCGGCTATAACCGGGCAATGATCTTTTTACTCAGTGAGGATGGTAGCTCTCTGAAAGGAATTATGGCAACGGGCCCGGTAAGAGCGGAAGAGGGGTTTGAGATCTGGGAGGATATCACTGCCAACCGATACGGGCTAACAGATTTAATTGACAAAAAAGAAGCGGAAAAATCTGATCAGCAGCTGAATGAAATTGTACAGGATATGACAATTCCGCTTCAGGAAAAAAGTTTCTTAAGAGATGTCATGGAATCAGGGTATCCGCTGCTGATAAAAGAAGCAGATACACATGATGAATTAATGATGCGCTTTTATCATACATTGGGTCTGAAAGAATTTGTTGTGATTCCGCTGCTTCATCAGGGCGTTAAGTCAGGTGTCGTCATCATTGATAATCTGGTCAATCAAAAGCCGCTGAATATGCATGATGTGGATATTATCACGCCGCTTGCTACCCAGGCGGCGATTGCACTGCAGCAGGCGAGTCAATATGAATCAGTAGAACGGATGGCGTTAAAAGACGGGCTGACAAATCTGTATAATCAGCGTGCGTTTCAACAGTCTTTATCTGATGATTTTTGTACGCAGCCTTTTTCTATTATTCTTCTGGATATTGATTTTTTCAAAAATTATAATGACACGAATGGCCACATGCTTGGAAACGAAGTACTCGTGCAGCTGGCAGGTGTTATTACAACAAGTCTTCGCGGAGATGATCTGGCTTACCGTTTTGGGGGAGAAGAGTTTGTGATTCTGCTGCCGCGTACACCAAGAGACCAGGCGATTAAAGTAGCTGAACGTATTCGTAAAAGAGTAGAGGAAACTGCCTTCCCTAAAGGGGAACTGCAGCCGGAAGGAAAGCTGACAGTAAGTCTTGGAGTAGCCGAATCAGATGGTTCTGCAGATCCTTTTGAGACAGTTGAATTTGCAGATCAGGCATTATATGAAGCAAAAGAAAGCGGCAAAAACCGCGTGGCAGTGAAAGTGGGGGTGTAAAGATGGAGTACGCGTGGTTATTACTCAACGTGATTGTGTTTACTACAGTATTTCTACTCACTACCCGACCGCTTTATATCCGGTCGCTTAAGGTGAAGGCGGTTAAAATAGCTGATCGGCTTGGACTCTCTCTTCATAAGATGGTCTATTCTTATGAACAAATGGTCTTTTTTACTGCACTGCCAAGTCATCTGCCACAGCTGAAGCAGGCAAAGAAAGAGGATATCTGTCTGAAGCTGGATTATCATTCAATGTTTTTTCCCCGGCTAAAAGGTGTTAAAGTCATCATAACAAAAGGGAAATACCCTTTTAACCTGGCTTATCTGCCGATCAAAGACTTCAGGCTGCCGGTTCTTGACCGATTATCATCTGAATCACATTTGTCAGATAAGGAATATCTGATGATCAGCTCATACCTGGCAAGCCACCCTGACACATTGAATGAAATAAAAGATGAAGTGTACAGGAAAATGCAGTTTAAGGACATGAAACAGGCAGAATAACATGAGAAGAGGTATATGATGAACGATCATCAGTTATCCATTAAAACGGACAGTCTGCTTGAGACAGTCAGTTCATCGATCCATCATAACCGCTATGAAGCAACTCCTTATGAAGGTCTTGAAGTGTTAAGCGCACTGTACCCGTTGCACCGTAGAAGTGGTCTGGTGGATTACGGTTGCGGCAAAGGCCGTGTCTCGTTTTATTTTCATCACAGGTTCGGCCTTAATGTAACCGGTGTAGAGATGAATCCGAGGTTATACCAGGAAGTATTGCAGAATCAGGCCTCCTATCTTGCTAAGCGTAAACTGGGGAGAGGGAGCCTGCAATTTGAACATGCTTTTGCAGAGAAGTATGAAGTAAAGGAAGATCAGAACGTTTTTTATTTCTTCAATCCATTTTCTGTACAGATTTTTGCTGCAGTCATGAACCGGATTGCTGTTTCTCTTGAGCAGAAGGAGCGGGATGCAGTGGTGATCTTATATTACCCGACTGTGGAATATATCCACCACCTTGAGGAAAATACAGCTTTCAGGCTTGTCCGGCAGATCCCAATTCCGGGGCTTGTTGAAAATAACCATAATGAACGGTTTGTCGTTTTTGAATATAAGACATGAAAAAAGCAGGCATGCGCCTGCTTTTTAAAATGGATTTGTTGCCCAGATGGCAGATGTTTTGATGAATGACCGCTGCTCAAGTTTCAACAGACTCACCATATACTCCGCGAGATCTTCTGCCTGAGTGAACTTATCCGGGTTGCGCTCTCCATCCTCACCGCGTGTCAGATCTGTTTCCACAAGGCTTGGCGTGATGGTAGATACACGGATATTATGTGGGCGAACCTCCTGCATAAGTGACTCTGTAAGGCCATTTACAGCGAATTTGGATGCACTGTAGGCACTGGATCCTTTTGTCCCTTTTAAACCGGACATGGAAGAAATGTTAATGATATCACCAGTTTTTCGATCGATCATACCCGGTAGTACAGCTTTCGTCGTATGGACAATTCCCATCACATTTGTCTGAAGTACCTTGTTCCAGTCTTCAGTTGTGAGCTCCAGGAACTCTCCGTATGCGCCTACACCTGCATTATTAATCAAAATATCAACGTGACCCAGCTGATCTGTCAGTTCTTTAATAGCCTGAGTAATATCTGATTCATAGCTCACATCACCTTTAGCTGTAAAAACGTCCACATCATACTGACTTAACTTTTCTTTGACGTTATTCAAATGTTCCTCAGATCGTCCGACGATCCCAAGGTCAACACCCTCTTTAGCCAGCTCTAAAGCTGTAGCAGCACCGATACCGCGGCTGCCCCCTGTAATGATTGCTTTTTTACCTTTAAGTGATTGCATGCAAGACATCCTTTCATTTTGTTCTGTCATTCTATTATTCACTTTAATCGTTATTTAAAAACATGCAGAAATCTTCCTTGCTATGTATAATAGGTGCTGAGGTGAAAATATGAAGAAACTGTTAATTGGATTATTCACCCTCATCCTGCTGATAGGCGGAGGGTTATATGCTGTTTATTATTTTGGAACAGAAGTAGCGGCGGACCAGGTAGTGGAGTCCGTTACAGACGACATGAAAACAAATGGTCAGATGGATCAGGTGAAAACCTATATTGAACAGGATCCTGTTTTAAGTAGCTATCTCGAAGAAGCAGAGGCAGCGAAGGATGATGAAAATCTTGCCTTCACGACGCGCGCTGAAGCTACGCGTGTGATGATTCAGAAGGTAGGAATCGGAGAACTCCGCCAGATTCAGGCAGATGCAGAAGCGGGCAATCTTTCTGAACAGGAAGTCATTCAAAAACTTGAGTCATCCCTGTCAGAAGAAGAATTGAAAGCACTGAAGGTCCTTGCGTACAAAGAGATTTATGGTGAATGATATAAGTTTGTTGAGAGAAACGCCACTATTATAAAAAAATGGTTAAATATTGAGCATGAAGGTGAACGAAGCAGAAGGTGGTGACTCCGGGACGATTAGCGGGACAGCTGAGACCCCGCAACCGAAGGTGAGGAGGCTCAGCGACCACCGTCCGGAAAGCACCGCCTGGAGCGCAGTGAACCGGTTACGTTACTATAATAAAAGCTGAGACATTTGTCCCGGCTTTTTTTTATTATCTGTCACCGCCCAGAATATCAAATAGCCCGCCTGCTGCACTTCCTTCACCTTTAGATCCGCCTTTTCGCGGCATGGCTGAGAATACACGGCTGGCTAAGCGGCTGAATGGGAGTGACTGCACCCACACGGTACCGGGCCCGCGCAGCGTCGCAAGAAATAATCCCTCGCCTCCGAACATTGCCGTTTTAATTCCACCGACCATCTCAATGTTATAATCAATCCCGCCTGTCATCGCGACCAGACACCCTGTATCAAGACGCAGTACTTCACCCGCAGCCAGCTCTTTTTTGTGGATCGTGCCGCCAGCATGAACAAATGCCATTCCATCCCCTTCAAGCTTCTGCATAATGAACCCTTCACCGCCAAAGAAGCCGGTGCCCACTTTACGCTGAAATTCAATGCCGATTGATACGCCTTTTGCTGCAGCTAAAAAGGCATCCTTCTGACAGATCAGTTTTCCATCAATGATACTGAGGTCAAGCGGAATAATCTTGCCTGGATAAGGAGAAGCAAAGCTGACATGCTTCTTTCCGGTGCCTTCATTCGTAAAAGCGGTCATAAATAGACTTTCACCTGTCAGGACACGTTTGCCGGCGCCTAACAGCTTACCCATCAGACCGCCGGAAGACTCCGCGCCGTCGCCGAATATGGTTTCCATCCGGATCGCATCATCCATCATCATCAGACTGCCTGCCTCTGCAATCACTGTCTCCTGAGGATCCAGCTCCACTTCCACAAACTGCATGTCATCACCATAAAGCTTGTAATCAATTTCATGATTATTCACTTTGTCTCCACTCCTTTATTTGAATTTCTTCTATCATAACTCATTTTACTGAAAAATCTGAATGTATTTTGTTAAGATAGAAGGGAGAACTTATAAATGCTCTTATTTTAAACGGCTGAGGGTGATCATCATGAAATCCATTCATCAGATTATGCAATTGATCGGACGTTTAGACGCTCACGTGGCTGATGACTTTGAAGGACAGGACCTGGACTTTAAGCAGTGGAGTCTGAAAACAGAAGATAATATACGTAAGATGATTGAATATGCCATTTGCATGGCAAATGGCGGCGGAGGCAGTGTCGTTTTTGGTATTGCAGACGGTGTAAAAGGACATAGTAAAACAATTCTTGGCGTGCCGGAAAATCTGGATGTTGCATCTTTTCATCAACGGGTATTTGAAGAAACAAGGCCGCAGTTGTCAGCTGAATTTGATATGGTGGAACTTGATTATGGAACAGGACAGGTATTAATTATGACTGTTGACGGCCGCGGTGGCCCTTACGCATTTGCGGACGGAAAATCAGTTATCCGTAAAGGAAAGGAATGCCTGACGATTGAAAAAGAAATATAATACTGAAAGGAGTTTTTATTTATGAAAGCTGTCTATCATAAAGGACCAAAAGGAATGGAGGGACTTACATACGGAGACCTGGATCAAGCGCAGGTTAAAGCAGGGGAGGTCCGGGTTAAACTGAAGACTGCAGGTCTGAACCACCGGGATCTCTTTGTGCTGACGCGCCACGGTGAAGAGGATCCTGCGCTTGTCGTGGGATCAGACGGTGCAGGAATCGTGGAAGAAACAGGAGAAGGTGTAACAAACGTTCAAAAAGGTGATGAAGTGATCATCAATCCGGGGATTAACTGGAAACATAATACAGACGCACCGCCACCTGAATTTGATATTGTCGGTCTGCCCGGTCACGGCACTTTTGCTGAAAGTATTGTGTTGCCTGCGGACAATGCAGTTAAAAAGCCTGACCATCTCAGCTGGGAAGAGTCAGGTGTGCTGGCACTTGCAGGCCTTACAGCATACCGTGCATTATTTACACGCGGACAGATAAAAGAGGGGATGAACGTGCTGATCCCGGGTATCGGAAGCGGTGTGGCTACTTTTCTATTACAGTTTGCAAAAGCCGCCGGTGCAACAGTCTATGTAACATCGCGGTCAGAAGAAAAGCGCAGGAAAGCACTTGAGATCGGTGCTGACTACGCAATTGACAGTGAAGGAGACTGGGAAGAAGCAGTAAACGGTACAAAAATGGATCTGGTGATCGAATGTGTCGGGGCGGCAACCTTTAATAAGTCACTGAAGCAGTTAAGAAAAGGTGGTACGATTGTAACCTTTGGTGCTTCTGCGGGAGACGAAGTGACGATCAATCTTCGCGACTTCTTTTACGGACAGCAGAATCTGCTGGGCTCTACGATGGGGAGCGCTGAAGAACTTGATGAGATGATTGCTTTTATTGAAAAGCATCAGATTCATCCTGTGATGGATCAGGTGTATGAATTAGCAGATTACAAGGCTGCGTTTGAACGGATTGAGAAAGCCGAGCAGCTCGGGAAGATTGGATTCAGTATTTCCTAATGATAAGGATATACCCCTGCAGACCCAAGGCTGCAGGGGTATTTAAATGTTACTTAATAGACAAATACCCCCCACACCCTCATGAAAATATGATATACTGATTATATAAATAGAAAATTCAGACTTTTTGAATGAGGGGGAAATAAATATGATAAGGGGATGGAAACGAAGGCGTATAGCCTTTATTGCTTTCCTTGGCGCCTGTTTGATTTTACTGGTGGGTTATATCAGTCAGCCTGTAAAAGACGTTGATGTTGAAGGAATGATCTCAGTCGCACACCGCGGGGCAGCCAGTTATGCACCTGAAAATACACATGCAGCATTTCAAAAAGGAATAGAGCTTGGCGCTGATTTTATTGAGGCAGATGTTCATCTTTCTAAGGATGGTGAACTGATTATCATGCATGATGAAACAGTAGACAGGACAACAAATGGCAGCGGTCAGATCAGGAATATGACGCTTGAAGAGTTGAAGACACTCGAAGCCGGTTCACATTTTCATCCGGATTATTACGGGGAACCAATCATCACGCTGAACGAACTGATGGAATCATTTTACGGTCAGGTTGGTCTTTTAATCGAAATCAAACACCCGGCGCTTTATCCGGGAATTGAAGAGAAAGTGTCAGAAGTACTATCGGAATATCCCGCAACAGATAGTGTGATTGTTCAATCTTTTGATATTGATTCACTGAAGCGCATCCATGAACTGGACCCGGACCTCCAAATCGCAGTCCTCATGAAAGCCTCATTTGTACCAGTATCACTCTGGCAGTTAGATGATCTCACCTCATTTGCAACCTACATTAATTTTAATATATCAGCCGTATCTAAAAGAACGATTGATGAAGTACACAAACGCGGCGGAAAAGTACTGGTCTGGTCTAAAAAAGATAAGCGGCTCATTCAGAAAGCTGTCTCCTACGATGTGGATGGCATCAT
The DNA here is from genome assembly GCF_016908195.1 of Jeotgalibacillus terrae. Classification (GTDB taxonomy): domain Bacteria; phylum Bacillota; class Bacilli; order Bacillales; family Jeotgalibacillaceae; genus Jeotgalibacillus; species Jeotgalibacillus terrae. The sequence goes on along the minus strand of NZ_JAFBDK010000018.1, from coordinate 162 downwards.
CACAGACTTTTCAAGATGGCCGGTGGAGGAAGACATCCAGGTGGTGAAGGATTAAAAAATGTTAATCAAAAAACGGAGGGCCGGAATAACCGGCGCCTCCGTTCTTTATTTATGGCTTTGTTAAAGACCAATATTGTTTTAGCACAGCTGGTGATTGCAGCG
>NZ_JAFBDK010000017.1 GCF_016908195.1 Jeotgalibacillus terrae | reverse complement strand
TCACACCCGTTCCCATGCCGAACACGGAAGTTAAGCTCTTCAGCGCCGATGGTAGTTGGGGGTTTCCCCCTGTGAGAGTAGGACGTCGCTAGGCACTTTTGAAAAAGTCTTTCCTTTAGAGGAGAGGCTTTTTTTGTGCGTTTGGAAGGAAAAAGGCCAGTGACCTGAAGGCAAGAAGGGCAAAAGGCTAGAATCTCAAGTGCATTCAGTGCGGACGGCCAGTGACCTGAGTGCATTCAGGGCAAAAAGCCAGGATCACAAGGGTAGAATCCTGATCTGCATTCCTTCAGTCTGGCCGTTATTTCCATCAGCACCGCGATTTATTCCTTCCTTCAGCTGAAATCATTATTCCCTCACCCGTCGCTTCGTCATGTGAGGACATCAGTAGAATACCTTGTGCGGACCTGACTAATCATGGCGCTGAGGGGTGAAAAAATGCTTAATTCAGTATTGGATCGTTTAATGAAGCTGTGAACGGGTATCGTAATAGAGTGAAACAAGATAATATCCATTACTGAAAAGGTGGTATGTCTACAATGAGTAAAAGCGTATTAATGGTATTAACGAACACAAGTGAAATTGATAATGAACATCCGACAGGCTTATGGCTTTCGGAATTTGCAGAACCTTATGTTGAGTTTAAGAAAAATGGCTATGATGTAACAGTGGTAAGCCCTAAAGGCGGCGGAATCCCGTTGGATCCAAACAGTCTGGATGACGGTGAGAATCCATCAGAGTGGAAAAAAGCTGAAGAAGAGCTGCAGAATACTGAAAAGCTCTCCAGTGTAGTATTTGAGAATTTTGATGGCATCTTCCTGCCGGGTGGACATGGTACGATGTTTGACCTGCCAAATGAGCCTCAATTGCAGGACGCATTGTCGCACTTTGCTGAGAATAATAAAGCGATCGGTGCTGTATGTCACGGACCGGCCGGTTTTGTGGATGTAGAGTTGTCTGATGGAACTTATCTGGTTAAAGGTAAGAAAATGACCGGCTTTACAGATGAAGAAGAGAAGGAAACTGGTTTAGATTCTCTTATGCCATTTCTTCTTCAGTCTAAGCTTGAAGAACAGGGCGCTCATTTTGTAGCGCAGGGTAACTGGGCAGAGCATGTCCTGACTGATGGCAAGTTTGTTACTGGACAAAACCCTCAGTCCAGCCAAAAAGCTGCTGAAGCATTTGTAAAAGTATTATAAGAAAAAAGCGCAAATCCTGTATATATAGGGTTTGCGCTTTTATTATTCATTTTTTAAGCAATTCTTCAAACACCTTCTGTACTGCAGTTCCTTCTTCAAATGTAATCAGATTCACCGGCTCTCCAGTGAGGATTGACTGATGAAACGAAGTCAGTAGCGTTTCAGATGCTGATACGGATCTCTCCTGGATTAATTGCAACGGCTGATCGGCTGTTGCATGTTTCAGTTCTGACCACTGATCAAGTGAGAGCACACCTTTTGTTCCATAGATTCTGTACGTTAAGTCATCTTTCATGCCGATTCCGCTGTGGCCATTGATCAGGATTGGCACGTGTCCTGCATTTCCCAGTGCGATGATGCTTGTTTCACTCAGTTCTTCGTTCTCAGGATATAGCGTTTCATTTGACATTATGGCTATTTTTCCAAATAACCGGTGTGTTAACTGAATAAAATGAGGGGTAATCTCTCTGATGAATCCACCTTGTTCATGTTTTGCAATCCAGTCATTTCGCTGCCAGAAACGTGGCCATGTTTCAAATCTCATGGTCAGTTCAATACGGACGATTTCACCGATTGAGCTGAGTTTTTCTTTTAAAAGGGCGACTTCCTGACTGTAGTGCAGGGGAAAATGGATCGCATTGATTACTTTTGCCTCTTTAACAGCTGCTGCCATTGCTTCTGCCTCTTCAGTAGAATTAGCAAGCGGTTTTTCACACAGGATCGCGATTCCACGCTTTGCGGCAAGCAAGGCATAGTGATGATGGTATTTTGGCGGCACAGCTATATAGACAGCATCCAATGAACCGTACTCAATCATCTCTTCTGCATTTGTATAATGGATGGCTTTTAAGCCATGTTTTTCAGTTGTTTGTTTCATAAGATCTTTATTGACGTCGCTGATTGCTGAGACGGTGAAGCCTTCGTGCTGTTCAAATGACGGGATCAGACGCTGTCCGATCGCGCCAAGTCCAATGATTCCGATGGATAACTCTTTCATGATCTTCACTCCTGTACAAATGATAAGACAATTATATCACTTAGACACACGAAGTTATGAAAAGTTCACGATTTAAGGCGTAATGTTCTTTACATTTTCCACTCAGCCTAGTAGGATTGCTTTTAGGATTTGAAAATATCGGAAAAGAGGAGAAGTTATTTGCTTGAAAACAGCTTAGTTATGGTAGCGATCATTTTTTCAATTAATATTTTTTATGTATCGTTTTTTACCATTCGAATGATTTTAACGTTGAAAGGATACCGTTATTATGCTGCAGGTGTCAGTATGGTGGAGGTTGTTATATATGTAGTCGGATTAGGGTTGGTGCTTGATAATCTGAATGAGATACAAAACCTGATTGCTTATGCGTTAGGTTATGGGTTAGGCGTCATTATTGGAATGAAAATTGAAGAGAAGCTCGCGCTTGGTTATATTACAGTTAATGTGATTACGACGGATAATGGTCTTGAGCTTCCGAGAAAACTGCGTGAACTTGGTTATGGCGTTACAGACTGGGAAGCGAATGGACTTGAAGGTGACCGGTTTGCCATGCAGATTCTCACACCAAGGAAATATGAATTAAAATTGTATGACCGCATTAAAGAAATTGATCCAAAGGCATTTATGATATCATACGAACCAAAGGCCATTCATGGCGGATTCTGGGTGAAGAGTGTGAGAAGAAGAATGTCGCAGGAGGAGAAGAATGAGCAAAAAGTGGTTTGACGTTGAAGAGAACGAGTCAATTGGTGACTGCCTTGATCGAATGGCGCAGGAAGGTTATACACCTGTGAGAAGAATGGAAGAGCCGGTGTTTAAAGAAGTAAAAGATGGATCTTCTGTCAGACAGGAGCCAATTAGACAGAAAATCAGATTTCAGGGTCAAAAAAGCGAACAATGAAATGTTCAGAAAATACAATGTTCGCTTTTAGTGTTGACGTTCTGATGTCACCTTGTTATGATGATTACGAAATCAATTGAATGAACGGCCTCATATAAAATCGGGAATATGGCCCGAAAGTTTCTACCCTGCACCGTAAATGACAGGACTATGAGGGAAAGAGTCAGGTACACTCGCATATTCTGCAGGTCTCCTGACATTTGTCAGCAGCTTTCCTTCATTAGTATTAATGAAAGAAAGCTGCTGTTTTTTTATTTATCTAAATAAGAGATCTTTTTAGTAAATGATTAGATTCAGCTGTTGATTTTCGTTCTGGACGAAGACTCCCGCACTGGGCAGGAAAGCGACGTCCTCCACGGAAATCACCAGCGGTTATAAAAGAAATTTACCCGGATGGAGTGAGAGGATGTCAGCACTTGTTAGCGTCATTATGGGAAGTACGTCAGACTGGCCATCAATGAAAAAAGCATGCGAAAAACTGGACGAGCTGCAGGTACCTTATGAAAAGCAGGTAGTCAGCGCGCACCGTACACCAGACCTCATGTTTACATTTGCAGAACAGGCAAGATCGCGCGGTATCAAAGTGATCATTGCGGGTGCAGGCGGAGCAGCTCATCTGCCTGGAATGGTGGCAGCGAAAACAACACTGCCTGTCATCGGGGTACCGATTCAGTCAAAAGCGCTGAACGGACTGGATTCACTTTTATCCATTGCACAAATGCCAGCAGGCGTACCTGTAGCAACCGTAGCGATTGGGGATGCAGGAGCCGCAAATGCCGGTCTTCTGGCAGCCCAGATGCTGTCATCTTTTGACGAAACGCTTGCTGAAAGAATTGCTGCTATGAGAAAGAAGAGTGAAGAAAAAGTACTTGAAAGCAGTGGTGATCTCGTATGAAGAAAATGGTCATGCCACCGGCTGTGATCGGAATTATAGGCGGAGGTCAGCTCGGCAGAATGATGGCGATCGCAGCTAAAGAGATGGGGTTCAAAATTGCTGTTTTAGACCCTTCTGAGAATGGTCCGTGTGCCCAGGTCGCAGACTTCACGATTCAGACAGCTTATGATGACGAAAAAGGTCTTGCAGAGCTGGCAGAACTCAGTGATGTAATCACCTATGAATTTGAAAATATAGATTATGAATCTTTGAAAAAACTTTCTGAAAAAGCATATGTTCCGCAGGGGGCAGAGCTGATTAAAGTGACACAGAACCGCCAGTTTGAAAAAGATTCTTTAACGAAAGCAAATGTTCCGACTGCTTCTTATAAAATCATAGAAAACGAACAACAATTATATGATATGATAGGAACGTTCGTTTTTCCGATGTTATTGAAGACCATTACAGGGGGTTATGATGGGAAAGGACAGGTAAAGCTGAATAGCGAGGATGATATGCCAGAAGCAGCTCAGCTGATCTGTCAAAATGGAACATGTATATTAGAAGCATTTGTCGATTTTGACTGTGAAATCTCTGTCATTGTTCACAGGAACGCACAGGGCGAAACAGTAACCCAGCCAATCGCTGAGAATATACATGAAAACCAGATCCTTCATGCTTCCATTGTTCCGGCAAGAGTGGAGAAAAGCATCAAAGCAGATGCAATCAGGCTCGCAAAACAGGTAGCTGATCAGCTTCAACTGGTTGGTACGCTTGCTGTTGAGATGTTTGTCGGTAAAGAGGGAGAGCTGTATGTGAATGAGCTCGCTCCGAGACCTCATAATTCGGGGCACTACTCGATTGAAGCAACTTCCGCATCACAGTTCCGTCAGCATATCAGAGCGGTTGTGAACTGGCCGCTGCCTGATTCAGATTTATTGAAACCTGCCGTGATGGTGAACCTTTTAGGACAGCATGTTCAGCCTGCATTAACAGCCATTGCAGATTATCCGCACTGGTCACTTCATTTGTACGGAAAAGACGAAGCAAAATTGAACAGGAAAATGGGGCATATCACAATATTGACAGACGATCTTGAGAAGACACTTCATGAAATTGAAGCATCAGATGTCTGGACCCCTGCAGTCGAGGAGGCACAACGATGATTGAACGTTATACGCGACCTGAGATGGGTGCGATTTGGACTGAACAAAACCGCTTTGAAGCATGGCTTGAAGTTGAAATTCTGGCTTGTGAAGCATGGTCAGAGCTTGGTGATATTCCGAAAGAGGATGTAAAGAAAATACGCGATAACGCATCATTTGATGTAGACCGCATTAAAGCAATTGAGGAAGAAACGCGTCACGACGTTGTGGCATTTACAAGAGCGGTTTCTGAGACGCTTGGAGATGAAAAGAAATGGGTGCATTACGGGCTGACTTCAACAGACGTTGTCGATACAGCACTCTCATATCTGTTAAGACAGGCAAATGAAATCCTGCTTGCTGACCTTGAACGTTTTGTAGATATTTTAGCTGAAAAAGCAAAAGAACATAAAGATACAGTGATGATGGGCCGTACACACGGTGTCCACGCTGAGCCGACAACGTTCGGCCTGAAGCTTGCACTCTGGTATGAAGAAATGAAACGTAACCTGGACCGCTTTAAGCGCGCAGCAGCAGGCGTTGAATTCGGTAAAATGTCAGGTGCAGTTGGTACTTATGCAAATATCGATCCATTTGTTGAATCTTATGTATGTGAAAAGCTTGGCTTAACGCCTGCTCCGGTTTCAACACAGACGCTTCAGCGGGACCGCCACGCAGATTATATGGCAACTCTTGCACTGATCGCAACTTCAATTGAAAAGTTCGCCGTTGAAGTCCGCAGCCTGCAAAAGAGTGAAACGCGCGAAGTGGAAGAGTTCTTCGCGAAAGGGCAGAAAGGATCTTCAGCAATGCCTCATAAAAGAAATCCGATCGGCTCTGAAAATATGACAGGCCTTGCACGTCTGATCAGAGGATATATGCAGACCGCTTATGAAAATGTACCGTTATGGCATGAGCGCGATATTTCTCACTCATCAGCAGAACGCGTCATTCTGCCGGATGCAACGATCGCACTGAATTATATGCTGAACCGTTTCGGTAACATCGTGAAAAACCTGACAGTGTTCCCTGAAAACATGAAGCGCAACATGGACCGCACACTCGGCCTGATCTATTCACAGCGCGTATTACTCGCACTGATCGACAAAGGCCTGTCACGCGAAGAAGCGTATGACACAGTCCAGCCGAAAGCGATGGAAGCATGGGAAAAGCAGGTACACTTCCGCGAGCTTGTTGAAGGTGAAGAAAAAATTACGTCAAAATTGTCACCTGCAGAAATCGAAGACTGCTTCGATTATACTTACCACCTGCAGCATGTAGATACGGTGTTTAAGCGCATCGGACTTCTGTAATTCTATTTAAATCATGAAGCAGACACTTTCTATTGATGGTATCGTCTATTTTTACATTCTGAGTTGATCTGAGTGTAAGGCGGTGACTCCAGCGGGATATGACGGAGAGCTGAGGAGGCTCAGCGCCGTCCCCGCAGAAAGCGTTCGCTTGAAGCGAAGATCAACGGTTCACAACTAGGCTTTATGATAAATAATCCCAATATTCCGACATTCGAAAGGATGAAATCCAGTTGAAAAAAGAACAGCTTCTCTATGAAGGCAAGGCAAAGCGACTGTATCAGACAGATGAAAAAGACGTTCTATGGATTGAATATAAAGACTCAGCTACTGCATTTAACGGTGAGAAGAAAGAGACGATTGCGGGTAAGGGTGTGCTGAATAACCTGATCACGAGCCTACTTTTTGAAAAGCTGAAGGGTGAAGGAATTGAGTCTCACTTTATTAAGAAGATTTCTGATCATGAGCAGCTTGTGAAGGCAGTTGAGATCATTCCGATTGAAGTGGTTGTGAGAAGTACAGTAGCAGGAACGCTTGCGAAGCGGATTGGTCTGGATGAGGGAACAAAGCTTCCGAAAACAATTGTGGAGTGGTATTACAAGGACGATGATCTCGGTGATCCGCTCATTAACGAAGATCACATTGAAGTACTCGGACTGGCTTCAGCTGAAGAGCTGAAACTTTTAAAAGAAAAAGGACTTCAGGTAAGTGAGGTCATGACAGCATTTTTCAAAGAAATCGGTCTTGATTTAATCGATTTCAAGCTTGAGTTTGGCCGTGATGAAAATGGACAGGTGCTGCTGGCTGATGAGATTTCACCTGATACGTGCAGGCTTTGGGATATTAAAACGGGTGAGAAGATGGATAAAGATGTGTTCAGACGGAATCTTGGAAGTCTGACAGAAGCTTATGAAAAGGTATTAAACCGACTGGGAGGCGTCAAATCATGATAAAAGTTAAAGTTCATGTAACGTTAAGAGAGAGTGTACTTGATCCGCAGGGAACAGCAGTAAAGAATTCACTTCATGCAATGGATTATCACGAAGTGCAGGATGTACGAATCGGAAAATACCTTGAGCTGTTAATCGAACCATCTGATCGTCCGATTGAAGAGACAGTGAAAGAAATGTGCGAGAAGCTGCTCGCAAATACAGTTATTGAGAACTATGAGTTTGAAGTGGAGGAGGCCGTTACACAATGAAGTTTGCGGTCATCGTATTTCCAGGATCAAACTGTGACATTGACATGTACCATGCAGTAAAAGATGAGCTTGGTGAAGAAGTTGAATACGTCTGGCATGATGAAGCTGACTTAACTCAGTTTGACGGCGTTTTACTGCCTGGTGGATTCTCTTATGGAGATTACCTGCGTTCAGGGTCTATTGCCCGCTTTTCAAATGTGATGAGTGAAGTGGTAAAGGCAGCTGAAGAAGGTAAGCCTGTCCTTGGCGTATGTAACGGATTTCAGATTCTGCTTGAAGCAGGACTGCTGCCTGGTGCCATGCTTCGTAATCAGGGGCTGAAGTTTATCTGCCGTCCTGTCGAACTTGAAGTTGTCAATAACGAAACCATGTTTACACAAGCCTATCAGAAAAATGAGCGGATCACAGTACCAGTCGCACACGGTGAAGGGAATTATTTCTGTGATGCGGATACCTTAAAGCAGCTTGAAGCAAACGGCCAGATCGCTTTTCGCTATGCGGATAACCCAAATGGCAGCCTGCTTTCAATTGCAGGGATCACGAATGAAAAAGGAAATGTCCTTGGTATGATGCCTCACCCTGAACGTGCAGTGGACGAGCTGTTAGGAAGTGCAGATGGACTTAAATTGTTTCAATCAATCGTAAAACACTGGAGGGACTCTCATGTCGTTAATGCTTGAACCGGCACAGCAGCAAATTAAGGATGAGAAAATCTATCGTGAAATGGGGCTGACTGATGAGGAGTTCAGCCTAGTAGAGGGTATCCTTGGCAGATTGCCTAACTATACAGAGCTTGGATTATTTTCAGTCATGTGGTCAGAGCACTGCAGCTATAAAAATTCTAAGCCTCTTTTAAAGAAATTCCCTGTAACAGGTGAGCAGGTACTGCAGGGACCGGGAGAAGGAGCTGGCATTGTTGATATTGGAGACGGCCAGGCAGTGGCATTCAAAATCGAGAGTCATAACCATCCATCTGCGATCGAACCTTACCAGGGTGCGGCAACAGGTGTTGGCGGAATTATACGTGACGTATTTTCAATGGGAGCTAGACCCATTGCGATACTCAATTCCTTACGCTTTGGAGAACTGGATTCTCCTCGTGTTCGGTACTTATTTGAGCAGGTAGTAGCAGGTATTGCAGGTTATGGAAACTGTATCGGTATTCCGACAGTCGGCGGCGAAGTGCAGTTTGATAAATCTTATGACGGCAACCCGCTTGTCAATGCCATGTGCGTTGGACTGATTAACCATGATGAAATCCAGAAAGGTCAGGCAAAAGGTGTCGGTAATACTGTGATGTATGTGGGTGCTAAGACGGGCCGCGACGGGATTCACGGTGCGACATTTGCATCTGAGGAATTAACAGAGGACTCAGATGAGAAGCGCCCGGCAGTACAGGTAGGGGATCCATTTATGGAGAAGCTTCTGCTTGAAGCATGCCTTGAGCTGATTAAAAACGATGCGCTGATTGGTATTCAGGATATGGGTGCGGCAGGTCTGACAAGTTCATCAGCTGAAATGGCAAGTAAAGCAGGTTCAGGTATAGAAATGAATCTTGATCTTGTTCCACAGCGTGAAACAGGCATGTCAGCTTATGAAATGATGCTCTCAGAATCACAGGAGCGTATGCTGATCGTTATTGAAAAAGGACGTGAAGCAGAAATTCAGGAGCTGTTCCACAAGTACGATCTTGATGCAGTAGCAGTCGGAACGGTAACAGACGATAAGCGCCTTCGCCTTGTTCATGAAGGAAATGTCGTAGCAGATGTGCCGGTCGATGCGCTTGCTGAAGATGCACCTGTGTATCATAAGCCGTCTAAAGAGCCTGCTTACTACCGTGAATTCCAGGCGATTGAAAATGCAGAGCCTGAAGTTGAAAATGTTGAAGAAACACTGCATGCACTATTAAAGCAGCCAACGATTGCAAGTAAAGAATGGGTCTATGACCAGTATGACTATCAGGTGCGTACAAACACAGTTGTAACGCCTGGTTCTGATGCGGCAGTCCTTCGTATCCGCGGCACTGAAAAGGCGCTTGCAATGACAACAGACTGCAATTCACGCTATCTGTATCTTGACCCTGAAACAGGCGGAAAGATTGCAGTGGCAGAAGCTGCAAGAAATATTGTCTGCTCAGGCGGACGTCCGCTTGCGATTACAGACTGCCTGAACTTCGGCAGCCCGGATAAGCCGGAGATCTTCTGGCAGATGGAAAAATCAGTGGATGGCATGAGTGAAGCATGCCGCGTGCTGAATGCACCTGTTATTGGCGGAAACGTGTCTTTATATAACGAAACGAACGGTACAGCAGTCTACCCGACGCCGGTTGTCGGTATGGTCGGACTGATTGAAAACCTTGAACATATTACAACACAAAGCTTTAAACAGGTTGGAGATGCCGTCTATCTGGTTGGTGAGACGAAAACTGAATTTGGCGGCAGTGAGCTTCAAAAGCTGACTGCAGGAGAGATTTCAGGTAAAGCACCAGAGCTTGACCTAACAACAGAGCTTGATCGTCAGGAAAAGGTACTGACAGCAATTAAACAGGGGCTTGTACAATCGGCTCATGACCTTGCTGAAGGTGGACTTGCAGTGGCGCTGGCTGAATCAGCATTCGGCTCAGGTCTTGGTGTGACAGCTGAGACAGAAGGATCTGCAGTAACGGAGCTTTTCAGTGAAACACAGTCAAGATTCTTAATCAGTGTGAAACCTGAAAATCAACAGGCTTTTGAAGCACTGACAGGCGCAAAGAAAATCGGTGAAGTAACAGCACAGCCTGTATTAAAAGTTGTGCATAACGGATCAGCCGTCATTGACCAGCCAGTTGAAAAATTTGAAGAGAGCTGGAGAGGAGCAATCCCATGCTTGCTGAATTAAAAGGATTAAATGAAGAATGTGGCGTCTTCGGCGTCTGGGGCCATGAACAGGCTGCGCAGATGACGTATTACGCACTTCAGAGCTTGCAGCACCGAGGTCAGGAAGGAGCGGGTATCGCTGCAACTGACGGGGAAAACTTATCTTTCTCAAAAGGTGAGGGGCTGGTAACTGAAGTATTTAACCAGGAAATGCTTTCTGAGCTAAAAGGACACGGAGCAATCGGTCACGTCCGCTATGCAACAGCAGGAGGAGGCGGTTATGAAAACGTTCAGCCGCTCGTCTTCCGCTCACAAAGCGGCACACTGACACTTGCCCATAACGGGAATCTGGTTAACGCAAACCAGTTAAAGCATCAGCTTGAGCGTCAGGGAAGCATTCTTCAGACAACGTCTGATACAGAAGTGCTTGCCCACCTGATCAAAAGAAGTGGATATGCCTCCCTTGAAGAACGTGTGAAAAACGCACTGACAATGCTAAAGGGTGCTTATGCGTTTGTGATTATGACTGAAACTGAATTAATGGTTGCACTGGACCCGCATGGTTTAAGACCGCTGACACTTGCAAAAGTCGGTGACGGTTATGCAGTGGCTTCTGAAACATGTGCATTTGACATTATCGGAGCGGAAGTGATTCGTTCAGTAGAGCCTGGAGAGCTGTTGATTATTAATGATGAAGGGATCCGCTCAGAGCGCTTTTCATACGCAACGAACCGTGCAATCTGTTCAATGGAATACATTTATTTCTCAAGACCGGACAGTGATATTGATGGAATCAATATTCACTCTGCGAGAAAACGACTCGGCAAACAGCTCGCGAATGAATTTCCGATTGAAGCTGACGTTGTAACAGGCGTTCCGGATTCAAGTATCTCAGCAGCAATTGGCTACGCTGAGGAAGCGTCTATCCCTTATGAAATGGGACTGATTAAAAACCGCTACATCGGCCGTACTTTTATCCAGCCATCACAGGAGCTTCGTGAGCAGGGCGTTAAGATGAAGCTGTCACCGGTAAGAGGTGTCGTTGAAGGCAAGCGGGTTGTCATGGTGGATGATTCAATCGTCCGCGGGACAACAAGCCGCCGGATTGTGAAAATGTTAAAAGAAGCAGGAGCGACTGAGGTACACGTCGTGATCAGTTCACCGCCGATTAAGAATCCATGTTTTTATGGAATTGATACAAGCAGTCACGAAGAATTGATTGCATCCAAGAACTCAGTTGAAGAGATCCGTCAGCAAATTGGCGCAGATTCTCTATCGTTTTTAAGTGTAGAAGGACTTGTGAAAGCAGTCGGGCGTGATGATGAAGGCGAAAACCGCGGTCACTGTCTTGCATGCTTTACAGGAAAGTATCCAACCGAGATCTATCCGGATACACTCCATCCTTATGAAAAAGAATTAGCGCATTAATATATTGGATTGGCTATTTTAAAGCCCAACATTTTTTTAGCACAGCTGGTGATTGTAGCGGAAGGGGGACGACTCCAGCAGGAGAAGCGTGACAGGTGAGACCCCGCAGCGCGAAGCGTGAGGAGGCTTACCGCACGCCCTGCGGAAAGCGGTCCCCCTGCAGCGGAAATCAACAGCCAAATTTTTACAGAGCTATCTGATTAAAAGACCCAACAGCGTATTCAAGGAGGAACATTCATGTCTGATGCCTACAAACAGGCCGGAGTTAACATCGAAGCAGGATACGAAGCAGTAGAACGGATGAAAAAACACGTCAAGCGCACAGAACGTGCAGGTATCATGGGCGCATTCGGCGGATTTGGCGGCATGTTCGATCTGTCGGCACTGAACTATAAAGAACCAGTACTGATCTCAGGAACAGACGGCGTCGGTACAAAGCTGAAGCTTGCATTTGCCATGGATAAGCACGACACAATCGGCATCGACTGTGTAGCAATGTGTGTGAACGATATTGCCGCTCAGGGAGCAGAGCCGCTGTATTTCCTTGATTATCTGGCAGTCGGTAAAGCAGAACCTGAAAAGATAGAGCAGCTGGTAAAGGGAATTGCGGATGCGTGTGTGGATTCAGGCTGTGCGCTAATCGGCGGGGAAACTGCTGAGATGCCTGGCATGTATGAAGAGGATGAATACGATATGGCAGGGTTTGCAGTAGGTGTAGCTGAAAAGAGCAAAATCATTACAGGTGAAGCAATCAAGCCTGGGGATGTTCTAATTGGCCTGCCGTCAAGCGGAATCCACAGTAACGGCTTTTCGCTTGTCCGTAAAGTCCTTCTTGAACAGCAGCAACTGAAGCTGACTGACCGTCCGGATGGCTTTCAGCAAACGCTTGGTGAAGTGCTCTTAACACCGACCCGACTGTATCCAAAAGCTGTAAAAACAGCTCTCGCAGCAGGTGAAGTTACAGGGATGGCGCATATCACGGGAGGCGGTTTCTATGAGAACCTTCCACGCATGCTGCCTGATGGTACATCAATCGAAGTGATGAATAACAGCTGGCCTGTGCTTCCTGTGTTTGATCTGATTCAAAAGGCAGGAGATTTTTCAGATCAGGAAATGTTCAGCGTGTTTAATATGGGGATTGGCTTTGTATTTGCAGTCCGACCTGATTATGCAGCAGCGGTTCAGAGAAAGCTTGCCGATTCAGGTGAAGAGAGCTTCGAGATCGGTCGTGTAACAGCTGAAAGCGGAAAGAAGGTAACAATCTATGAGTGATATAAAATTTGCTGTATTTGCATCAGGAAGCGGAAGTAACTTTGAAGCAATTGCACAGGCAGTACGCGACGGCAGATTAAAAGGTTCACTCGTGTTACTTGTAACAGATAAACCTGGCGCATATGCAGTTAATCGTGCAGAAGCATTGGGGATTGAAGTGTGTGCACTCAATCCGAAAGATTTTTCGTCAAAAGCTGAGTATGAGACAGCAATCCTTGAAATGCTTCATCAAAAAGAAGTAGAATGGCTGGTATTAGCAGGGTATATGAGACTCATCGGATCCGTCCTTCTTCAGGCCTATCCAAGGCGTATTGTTAACGTCCATCCATCACTTCTTCCTGCTTTTCCGGGGAAAGATGCACTCGGACAGGCAATCGACAGTGGCATGAAAGTAACAGGTGTCACAATTCATTACGTGGATGAAGGAATGGATACAGGTCCTGTCATTGTACAGGAGCCATTTAAAATTCCTGACGGTTGGGAAAGAGAAGAGATTGAAAAGGTGATTCATGGCATTGAACACCGTCTTTACCCTGAAACACTTAATCAGCTATTTGCTGAAGCATTGGAGGAAACAAAATGACTAAACGTGCGTTAATCAGTGTATCTGAAAAAGCAGGTATCGTGGAATTTGCAGAACAGCTGAAGGCACTTGGCTATGAAATCCTTTCAACAGGCGGCACAAAAACACTGCTTGCTGATAATGGAGTTGAAGTAAAAGGTGTCGATGAAGTAACCGGTTTTCCGGAAATCCTTGAAGGACGCGTAAAAACACTTCATCCATCTATTCACGGTGGACTGCTTGCCAAGCAGGATCAGCCGGATCACCAGCGTCAGCTTCAGGAGCAGGGAATTGAAGCGATTGACCTTGTGTGTGTAAACCTCTATCCATTCCAGCAGACGATCGCAAAGCCGAATGTATCATTTGAAGATGCTGTTGAAAATATTGATATCGGCGGACCGACTATGCTGCGTGCAGCTGCTAAGAACCACGCATACTTAACGGTTGTTGTTGATTCAGAGGATTATGAAAAGGTGATTGAAGAATTAAAAGCAGGTGGCGTTTCACCTGAGTTCAAAAAGCGTCTCGCTGCAAAAGTGTTCCGTCATACTGCAGCTTATGATGCTTATATCGCACAGTACTTAACAGAGGAATCTGGTGAAGAAAACCCTGAGCGAATCACGGTGACATATGAACGCAAGCAGGATCTGCGCTACGGTGAGAATCCTCACCAGAAAGCAGCATTCTACCGTAATCCGCTCGGCTCTGAATTTTCAATCGCACATGCGCGCCAGCACCACGGAAAAGAGCTTTCCTACAACAATATCAAAGATGCCGATGCAGCCCTTCAGGTTGTAAAGGACTTTGATCAGGCAGCAGCAGTTGCTGTTAAACATATGAACCCATGCGGAGTAGGCACCGGTGACAGCCCTCAGGAAGCTTTCCAGAGAGCATTTGAAGCAGATTCCACATCTATTTTTGGCGGAATTGTCGCATTCAACCGTGGTGTTAATAAGGAAACGGCTGAAAAACTGGCTGATATTTTTCTTGAGATCGTCATCGCACCTGCATTTTCAGAGGATGCACTTGAAATTCTCACAAAGAAGAAAAACATCAGACTGCTTACTGTTCCATTTGACCGTCACGTAAAGCATGAATACATTTACACGTCAGTTGAAGGCGGTCTGCTTGTGCAGCATCAGGATAATTATACGCTTGAAGATGCTGACCTTAAAGTCGTAACGAAGCGTAAGCCGACTGAAGAAGAGTGGGCAGCAATGAAAACAGCCTGGAAGGTGGTGAAGCACGTTAAGTCGAACGCAATTGTCGTTGCTGAACCTCATATGACACTGGGCATTGGCGCAGGTCAAATGAACCGTGTCGGAGCAGCCAAAATCGCGCTTGAACAGGCGGGCGAACGCGCGAAGGGAGCTTCGCTTGCTTCAGACGCTTTCTTCCCGATGAATGATACAGTTGAAGCAGCTGCTAAAGCTGGCATTACTGCGATTATTCAGACAGGCGGATCGATTAAGGATGAAGATTCGATTAAGAAAGCTGATGAATATGGCATTACGATGGTGATGACCGGCGTACGTCATTTTAAGCATTAATTCGAATTAGGTCTGTGATCAATGGCGTTTGATCTCCATTCCAGGCGGACGCTTTCCGCGGACGAACGGTCAAGCCTCCTCAGGCAGAAAACCACTGCCTTCCGGGGTCTTTCCCGATCGTTTTTCCGCCGGAGTCGCCGCCTTCCATTGCGATCAACGCTTTGCATATGAAAGGTTTAGCGCTTTTTAGAGTTATCCCATTTAATTTGTGTATGTATGAACGAAACTTCTCTATTTACGTAAGAGGTCCATGTCAAAGCCGCTTACAGAATATATTTAAGCCGGCTTCTTCATGGGGCCGGCTCTTTTTAAAATTCAGCTATGTTAAAGTGAACTGTTGTATTAGTACAGCTGGTGATTGCAGCGGAAATTACCAGCCACCTTTAACAGAGCCTCTAAATATAGTATCAGGAGGAATCATCATGAATGTACTGGTTATCGGACGTGGAGGGCGCGAGCATGCGCTTTGTTATAAATTTTCGAAGGATGATTCAGTCAGTAAAGTTTTCTGTGCACCGGGAAATGCCGGTATCGCTACTCACGCAACATGTGTTGAGATAAAGGAAACAGATCAGCATGCACTTGTTGAATTTGCGACGAGCAACAATATTGCATTGACTGTAATCGGTCCTGAACAGCCACTCTCAGAAGGGTTGGCTGATGCGTTCGCAGCTGCCGGGTTAAAAGTATTCGGGCCCTCTCAAAAAGCATCTGCAATAGAAGGCAGTAAAGCTTTTGCAAAAGAGCTGATGAAACAATATGATATTCCAACAGCCGGTTATGAGACTTTTACTGACTTTGCGGATGCTTCTGCCTACATAAAGCAAAAAGGTGCGCCAATTGTGATAAAAGCTGATGGTCTGGCAGCGGGTAAGGGTGTCGTTGTAGCCATGACGGTAGAAGAAGCTCTTCAGGCGGCAGAAGATATGCTTGAGCACAACCGCTTCGGTGCATCCTCTGCGAAAGTTGTTGTAGAAGATTTTCTGGATGGTGAAGAATTCTCACTTATGTGTCTGGTAAACGGGAGCAAGATTGTTCCGCTTGCCCTCGCGCAGGATCATAAAAGAGCGTATGACAATGATAAAGGGCCTAATACAGGCGGAATGGGTGCATATTCACCTGTTGCCCATCTTCCTGCTGAAACTGAAGAAACGGCAATGAAAGAGATCATTAAACCGGTTGTAGAAGCAATGGAGAAAGAACAGCTTGATTTTACAGGTGTATTGTATGCAGGGCTGATTCTGACTTCAGAGGGGCCGAAAGTGATCGAGTTTAATGCCCGCTTTGGAGATCCTGAAACGCAGGTCGTACTGCACAGATTAAAATCTGATCTGGCTACACTTTTATTAAATCTCTTAGATGGTGAGACCGGAACTCCAGATTGGTCAGATGAAACAGTAGTGGGGGTGGTCATTGCATCAGAAGGCTATCCGGGTGACTATCAGAAAGAACAGCCGCTTGAATCAATATTAAAAGCAGATACTTTCTTTTATCATGCAGGGACGAAAAACTCAGATGGCGGGATCGTTTCTGATGGGGGAAGGGTGCTCCTTGCAGCTGGTGTGGGAGAAAACGTGGCAGCTGCACAAACGCAGGTTTATCAGGCCTTACAGAGCGTTCACTCAGAGCATTTCTTCTATAGAAAAGACATAGGTAATAAAGCATTAAAAAGAAGTTAGAATATTCTAATTTAATGACTAAAACGGAGTAATTGAGAGCAATTACCTGTTAAACATTCTTTTTGCACCTGAAACAGGGTTTTTTCACGCTTGCATCATTACGTTCTTAGATTATAATGAGAGTACAATAATTCTCTATAAAGAACAAAAGGGGTGATCCTATGGTGCGAAAAGAATGTCCAAAGTGTACGCGTTCCTCATATAGCAGCGGTACACGAGAAGTCTGGAACTGTCCGGTCTGCGGAGAAGATCTGACCGCATATCCTTCCTTGAGAGCAATCTCTTATTACGAGCTGAATCAGTCAATTCGTCAATCTGCGTACCACCATTCTCCAAAATAAGCCAATAGAGTATTGTAACATAAATTTAATGTTGAAAAAGTCAGAATATTTAGGTGTATATGACTATTTATTTGCTGGGACATGGGTGCTAATATATATTCATAGCACAAATAAATTTATTTTTCAAACTTTTAACCCGATGTTTAGCCCAATGCTGCAATCGCTTTGAGAGAACAGAAAAAGGCAAACCACCTGAAAAGGTGGGACGCAAAGCTAACGGGTCTAAGGCCAATATAAAAATAGGGAGCTATGACGGCTGAGCCGCCTGAAGTACTGTAGAAAGTATTTTAGGAGGGGAATGTAATGGGTCGGAAAAACGAAGTTGATGTTGAGTGGATGGCGCTGATTGAGGAAGCTGTACAGGCGGGTATCTCGCCCGAGGAAATTAAAAAATTTCTTGAAGGGACAGGCTTGAACAGCTGGGGAAGGAATGATTTAGTTGTTGGTTGAACCGGATTTAAGGCGATAAAATAGCCTGTGCATCAGCAATGAGCTGCACAGGCTATTTTTGATTGATACGCCATTTATTGAATTCAATAAATTCTTTAAATTGTTCTTTTGAAATCCCAGATTCCATTGCAGTCTTTGCAAGATTGACCCATTCGCTGTCTACATTATTCTCATCACTATCAGGATCAAGCAGAGAATTTACCGTGACTCCGAGAACCGGAGCGATTTTTTCCAGAAATTGAATGGATGGATTTTTTTGAAGATTTCTTTCCAGAGAACTGATATATGATTTTGCTACCCCTGCCTGATCCGCCAGTTCAGTCAGCGACATTTTCTTTTCTTTTCTTAAAGACTTAACACGATCTCCAATCATCCCAATCACTCTCTTTGCTCAAATATTCTTATTTTTATCATATCATACAAACGTAAAAAGACCACCGATAACTGAAAGGACAATACTCTTTATTTCTGAATATTTTGTTTACTCTTTTAAAATCCCCTTGCAGCCTTAACTTGAAACACCTTTTAAATACTTTTTTTCATCATATCAATTTTTTCATCAAAAAACAGGAATCATATATATACTTTTTTAAAATAATGTTCAACGATGCACATTATCAAGAAAAAATCACATTTCTTTTGTGCGGTGACGCGTAAAATATGGTAAGATGAATGAAACTTTTAAGGATATTATTGGAGTGATGAGAGTGGAACAGAGATTCCCCTGGAAGATCAGTCATTTGAGAGACCATTCTTCTATTCTGGATGGGACAGCATCTCCTGATCTCGTATTGACAGACGCACATTATCTTAATTCATCTCTTCATCAATGGATGAAGGGTAATATATGGATTTATCAGGACAGAATTGTCTATGCAGGAAGCAGCATGCCTGAAAAAATGAATGGTACTGAAATCATTCAACTGAAAGATAAATGGATCGTGCCGGGCTACATTGAACCGCATGTACACCCGTTTCAGTTGTATAACCCGCAAAGCTTTAGTGAGTATGCAGCTGCGCGTGGAACGACAACATTTATTCAGGATAATCTCATGCTGCTTTTATTATGCGACAAAAAGAAAGCGCTTCCTTTTATGCAGCAGTTTAAGGCTTCGCCACTTAACTATTACTGGTGGAGCAGATTAGATTCACAGACTGAGCTGAGAAATGAAGAAGATGTTTTTACTAACGGTGAGGTTTTATCATGGCTAGATGACCCGAGTGTTTTGCTTGCAGGTGAGCTGACTGCATGGCCGAAGCTTGCTGAGGGGGATGACCTTCTCCTGAGCTGGGTACAGGAAGCACGCCTCCGCTATAAAAGAGTAGAGGGACATTTGCCGGGGGCATCTGAGAAGACAATCGCTAAAATGACACTTTTTGGTGTGACAGGTGATCATGAATCGATGACAGGTGATGACGTCTGGAAGCGTCTTGAACAGGGACTTGCAGTGACATTAAGACATTCATCGATCAGACCGGATCTTGCACAGCTGATCCGCGAGCTGAAGGAGAAGCAGTTACATTCCTTTGACTCACTGATGATGACAACAGACGGATCAAGCCCTTCATTTTATGAAAGCGGCGTCATGGATCAGCTGATCAAAATTGCAATCGACGAGGGTGTTGAGCCGATTGAGGCTTACCATATGGCAACATATGCAGTCGCAAAATATTACCGCCTTGATTATATGCAGGGAATGATTGCAACGGGCAGGCTTGCTACATTAAATATTTTAAGCGATCCTAAAAATCCTGTTCCGGAATCAGTGATGTCTAAAGGAAAGTGGATTAAAAAAGACGGGGTCGTGCAGGAGCAGGAATTCCAGCCTGACTGGTCTTCTATCCAGCCTCTTGATATTAAATGGGATATTGACCATGATGACCTTCAATTCTCAATGCCATGTGGAATGAATATGGTGAACAATGTCATCACAAAACCTTATTCGGTATCAATTGACGCCAGTGTCAATGAATTGTCAAGAGATCATGATGAAAGCTTTCTGATGCTGTTAGACCGGCATGGCGAATGGAAGATCTGTACGCTGATCAAAGGCTTTGCATCTGATCTCGGCGGCCTTGCTTCATCATTTTCAAATACAGGAGATATTCTGCTCATTGGTAAAAGTAAGCAGGACCTGATAGACGCCTTCAATAGAATGAAAGAAATCGGGGGCGGAATCGTGCTGACTGATAAAGGTGAAAGGCTTCATGAGATTCCACTTGCCCTTGGAGGTGTGATGTCAGATCAGCCGATGGAAACGCTGATTGAACAGGAAAAGGAACTCAGAAACGTATTGAATAATCGCGGCTATGCTTTTGATGATCCTGTCTATACACTACTGTTTTTGAGTTCAACGCATTTACCTTATTTAAGGGTGACTCAGCGGGGAATATATGATGTAAAGAAGAAAACGGTACTCTTTCCAACGATAATGCGTTAAAATGTAAAAGAGTCCTAATTTCAGCTGAGCACACGTTTGCTCTTGCAATACTTTTAAAAGGAGCTGTATCTGTCTGATGCAAATCGATAAATTAAGAGGGAAGGAACTGGACCAGCTATGCGAAGCCGTCCTTTCACTTAAAGACAAAGACGAAGCCTACCGATTCTTTGATGACTTGTGCACAATAAATGAAATACAATCTCTTGCTCAGCGCCTAGAAGTAGCCAGAATGCTGCGTGATGGAAATACCTATCATAAAATAGAAACACAAACAGGTGCAAGCACCGCAACCATCTCACGTGTCAAACGCTGCCTGAATTACGGTAATGACACTTACGCAATGGTACTCGAACGCGTTCATCAGAGTGATGACAGCGGACAAGAGAAAGAATAAGTCAGCTCAAAGCCTCCTGAAATCAGGGGGCTTTTTGATTCGTTCAGAACTTCCTGCCCACTTCTCTTTTAGAGACCGTTTTTCGGTGCTATAATAGGACGGATAATGAGTGTTCGAATGGAGGATTTGGCATGTACGATGTCCGGGAATGGAAACATGTTTTTAAACTGGACCCTAATAAAGAAATATCAGATGAAGCCCTGGAGCAGATCTGTGAATCTGGAACAGATGCAGTGATGGTTGGCGGTTCTGATGGTGTAACACTTGAAAATGTATTAGATCTCATGGCGCGCGTGCGCAGATACACAGTTCCATGTGTACTCGAAGTATCTGCCCTTGAAGCAATCACGCCAGGCTATGATTTATATTTTATCCCAACCGTGTTGAATACAAATGATCCGAAATGGTTTAAAGGACTGCATCTTGAAGCAGTAAAAGAGCATGGAGATCTGATGAACTGGGAAGAAATTCTCGCAGAAGGCTATTGTATCCTGAATCCTGACTGCAAGGCCGCAGCACTTACAGGAGCAGATGCAGCGATCAGTGATGAAGAAGTGATCGCATATGCACGAATGGCTGAACATCTGTTTTCACTTCCGGTTTTTTATATGGAGTACAGCGGGACCTATGGAGATCCTGCACTTGTGAAAAAAGTAAGCAGTGAGTTAAGTGAAACGGTTTTATTTTACGGAGGCGGCATCAAAAACAAAAAAGATGCACGTGAAATGGCAGCTTTTGCAGATGTTATAGTAGTTGGCAACATTATTTATGATGATTTAAAAGAAGCGTTGAAAACAGTTTTAGATTAAAGTTGTCCGGTAACTGAATTCCGGTCTATAATAAGAACAAACGTTCGAGGTGGTGCGACAATGCAATTTTTAACAGACCGTCTGCTTAATGGAATGAACCCGGAGCAGGCAAGAGCAATAAAAGCAACAGATGGACCTCTGCTGATTATGGCAGGAGCGGGTTCAGGGAAGACTAGAGTACTGACACACCGGATCGCGTATTTAATGATTGAAAAAGGAGTAGCGCCATATAACATTCTGGCGATTACCTTTACGAACAAAGCTGCGCGTGAAATGAAAGACCGTGTAGGAAACATACTTGGCGGAGCGGCTGAGGATGTATGGATTTCAACATTTCACTCCATGTGTGTGAGGATTTTAAGAAGAGACATCGACAGAATCGGATATAACCGCAATTTTACAATCCTTGACTCAACTGATCAGCAGTCTGTTATCAAACGGATTTTAAAAGACAAAAATCTGGATCCGAAAAAATTTGATCCACGCGCAATTTTATCTGCAATCAGCTCAGCGAAAAATGAACTGACAACACCGGAACAATACGCTAAGGATGCGGGCAGTTACTATGATCAGACAATCAGTGAAGTATTCACTGAGTACCAAAAGAGACTGAGAAAAAACTCGGCGCTTGATTTTGACGATCTGATTATGCAGACGATCCACTTATTTGAGCGTGTACCTGAAGTGCTTGAGACCTACCAGCGCAAATTTCAATATATTCATGTGGATGAGTATCAGGATACAAACCGTGCTCAGTATATGTTAGTCAAACAGCTGGCATCACGCTTTAAAAATCTGTGTGTTGTCGGGGATTCCGATCAGTCCATCTATCGCTGGAGAGGGGCGGATATTACAAATATCCTGTCCTTTGAAAAAGATTATCCGAACGCTACAGTTATATTACTTGAACAAAATTATCGTTCTACTGAGAAAATACTTGATGCAGCAAATGCTGTCATCCAGAACAATCCGAACCGGAAAGCGAAAAATCTCTGGACGGATAAAAAGGGCGGACAGAAGATCACATATGTCCGCGCTGACAGTGAGCAGGGAGAGGGACAGTTTGTCGCCGGAACGATTAACGAAATGGTCCGCTCCGGTAAGAGAAAGCCATCTGACTTTGCGATCCTGTACAGAACCAACGCGCAATCCCGTGTGATGGAGGAAGTACTCATGAAATCAAATATTGAGTACACAATTGTCGGCGGGACAAAGTTCTATGACAGAAAAGAAATCAAGGATATCCTTGCCTATCTTCGTCTGGTGGCGAACCCTGATGATGATATCAGTCTGATCAGAATCATCAACGTGCCAAAGCGCGGAGTGGGTTCGACTTCTCTTGATAAAATTGCAAATTATGCAAGGGATAACGAGATGTCTATGTACAACGCACTCGAACTTGCGGATTTTATTGGACTAAGCGGAAGAGCAGCTAAAACGGTTCTTGAATTTCGTGAGTTCATTAAGAACTTTACTCAAATGCAGGAGTATCTTTCAGTGACGGAATTAGTAGAAGATATTATTGACAAGTCCGGTTATCGTGAATCGCTTCAGGCGGAAAAAACAATTGAAGCCCAGAGCCGTCTTGAGAATATTGATGAATTCTTATCTGTGACAAAAGAATTTGAAAAAGCAAGTGATGATAAGAGTCTGATTGCTTTCTTAACGGACCTTGCTCTTGTTGCAGATATTGATCAGCTCGATAAGGATGATGCGCCTGCAGATGCTGTTACATTGATGACACTTCACTCTGCAAAAGGGCTTGAATATCCCGTGGTCTTTTTAATGGGCCTTGAAGAAGGGGTGTTCCCGCACAGCCGTTCACTGATGGAAGAAGCAGAAATGGAAGAAGAAAGACGCCTGGCATACGTAGGCATTACACGTGCAGAAGAAGAGCTGTTTATTACCAATGCACAAATGCGTACGCTGTTTGGCCGGACAAATATGAATCCGGTATCGCGTTTTATCGCGGAAATCCCGGCAGAGCTGCTTGAAGAGCCAATGAAAAAAGAATCAGTTTCTCCAGGCAGAAGCTTTGGCTCACCTGCAAAACCAAGCCCGAGAAAAGCACCTGTCAGGCGCCCGGCTGCGCGCAATACAGGCGGCAGTGATATGGGATGGAGTGTCGGTGATAAAGCACAGCATGGCAAGTGGGGTACAGGAACAGTAGTCAGTGTAAAAGGAGAAGGCGATTCGATGGAGCTTGATATCGCATTTCCAAGTCCAACCGGCGTGAAAAGACTGCTGGCAAAATTCGCACCTGTGAATAAAGTCACTTAAGGAGATGAGTATGTGAGTGAGTCTGTTGAAAAAAGAGTACAGGAATTGCATGATCTGCTGAATCAGTACAATTATGAATATCATGTACTGGACAAGCCTTCTGTACCTGATGCTGAATACGATCAATTATTAAATGAATTAAAACAAATAGAAGCAGACCACCCTGAACTTGCTACTTCAGATTCCCCGACGCAGCGTGTAGGCGGTGCGGTGCTTGAACAGTTTTCAAAAGTAACGCACCGCACATCCATGCTCAGTCTCGGCAATGCTTTTAACGAAGAAGATCTGAAAGATTTTGACCGTAAAGTAAGAGAGGTAGCAGGGGACGGTGCGATGTACAGCTGTGAACTGAAGATTGATGGTCTTGCAGTTTCCCTGCGCTATGAGGACGGATTGTTTGTCCAGGGTGCTACAAGGGGGGACGGATCAGTCGGTGAAGATATTACAGCAAACCTGAAAACAATCCGGTCTATCCCACTGCGCCTGAAAAAGCCACTATCAATTGAAGTGCGCGGAGAAGCCTTTATGCCGAAATCCTCGTTTTTAAAACTGAATGAAGAACGTGAGAGAAAAGAAGAAGCGTTATTTGCCAATCCGAGAAATGCTGCTGCAGGGTCGCTCAGACAGCTTGATCCGCGCATTGCTGCTTCAAGAAATCTGGATATCTTTTTGTATGCGATTGGTGATCCCGGAGACACAGGTGTCAGATCGCAAAGTGAAGGCATGAAGCTGCTTGATGAAATGGGACTTAAAACGAATCCGGAACGCAGAATGTGTAAGTCTATCGATGAAGTGATGAACTATATTCATGAGTGGACAGAAAAAAGAGCTGATTTGTCTTATGATATAGACGGAATTGTTATCAAAGTGGATTCACTGGATCATCAGGAAGAGCTTGGTTTTACAGCAAAAAGTCCACGCTGGGCGATTGCCTACAAATTTCCTGCTGAAGAAGTCGTAACAGTGCTGCGTGATATTGAATTAAGTATCGGCAGAACTGGAGTAGTAACGCCAACTGCACTGCTTGAACCTGTCAGAGTAGCCGGAACAACTGTGCAGCGCGCTTCTCTGCATAACGAAGATCTTATCCGTGAAAAAGATATCCGGATCGGTGACCATGTGGTAATTAAAAAAGCCGGGGATATTATTCCGGAAGTCGTCAGTGTGATTACTGACAAACGTACATGTGAGGAAAAAGAGTTTCATATGCCAACCAATTGTCCAGCATGTGACAGTGAACTGGAGCGGCTCGAAGGCGAGGTGGCACTCAGATGCCTTAACCCGAAATGTCCGGCACAGCTTCAGGAAGGTCTGACTCACTTTGTATCCCGTAACGCGATGAATATTGATGGTCTTGGCGAAAAAGTCATTGCCCAGCTGTATCAGAGTGAATTGATACGGGACGTTGCGGATTTGTATAGCTTAACAAAGGAGCAGTTAATCGGTCTTGATAGAATGGGAGAGAAATCAGCTGACAATCTGTTACATGCGATTGAAGCATCCAAGAAAAACTCTATGGAAAAGCTGCTCTTTGGTCTCGGGATCCGCCATGTTGGTGCTAAAGCTGCGAGAACCATAGCTGAACATTTCCATACAGTTGATGCATTAAAAGAAGCGTCAGCTGAAGAATTGTGTCAAATTGATGAAATTGGTAACAAAATGGCCGATGCAATCGTCACATACTTTGAGAACGAAGAAGTCCTTGAGTTAATCGAAGAATTAAGAGAAAACGGCGTTAATCTTACTTATACCGGACCTGTAAAGAAAAAAGCAGAAGAAGTTGATTCAGCTTTCTCAGGTAAAACAATTGTCTTAACCGGGAAATTAGCTCAATTGACACGCGGTGATGCGAAAGAGAAAATAGAACTGTTGGGCGGAAAGGTAACAGGCAGTGTCAGTAAGAAAACAGACCTGCTAATTGCCGGAGAAGACGCAGGGTCCAAACTGACGAAAGCACAGGATTTAAATATCACTGTGTGGGATGAAGATAGACTGGTCGAAGAAATAAGAAAACAAGAGGTGTAGCAGTTAAAATGAAAAAATGGTTAGCCGCTGCGACGGGTACTGCATTGCTGATGAGCGGCTGTATGCCGTCTTTTCAGCAGGAAGATGAAGTCGTGCAGGAAAATGCCCCAGAAGACAGTGAAGAGCAGACGGTGATTATCCCTAATTTCCAGATTTCTGATGAGTATTACCGTACGCTACTTCCATATGAACCTTCCCCTTCAAGAGGGATGGTTGTTAATAACCTGAACACAAATTATGATATTGCTGAGTTTGAAAATGGATTGATGCGTGTCGCACAGCAGAATTTTTCACCTGAAGAATATTTTTTTCAGGCGGGACAATTTCTTGAGAGTGACACAATCTCAAGCTGGCTGAATCGTGAATTTACTGAAGAACAACTTACTGAGTATGGTATGGAGCCTGAAGAGAATATTGGATTAAATCCTCTGGATAACGGCGAAGGATCACGTGCTGAACGTGCAGAAAGAAGTCCGATTCTGCTCGCACATATTCTTGAACATAACTATTTCGTCAAATCTTCAGGAGATGAATCCAAAGTCAGATTAGGCGGCATTGTCATTGGGCTTGCAATGAACTCTGTGTATTATTACAACAATGATGGAGATCCGTATGGTCCTACCTTTGAAGAAAATATTCCTCAGAGCAGACTTGAAGAAGAGGGAAAGGCGATCGCTGCTGAAGTTGTGTCGAGAATCCGTGAAATCGCAGCAAATGATCCTGAAAAAGCAGAGCTGGCTGATGTGCCTGTCACTGTCGCACTGTTTAAGCAGGAACCAAAAAGCACCGTTATTCCGGGTAACTTTTTCGGATATTCAACTGCTGAAGCGGGCAGTAGCGAGCTTGGCGAATGGAATGCAATGAACGAGAATTATGTTTTGTTCCCTTCAGAAGAAGCACGTGAAAGCTACCGGAATGACGAAACAGCATTTTTGAATTTCAAACAGGATATTGAAACGTACTTTCCGAACTTTAATAGCGTAATTGGAACAGGACTGTACCGTGGGGATCAGCTCTCACATCTTAAGATTGATATTCCGATACAATTTTACGGAAAGTCAGAGATCGTCGGCTTTACACAATATATTGCCGGCAGATTAATTGATTTGTTCCCTGAATACTTTGATATTGAAGTGAGTATCACATCAATCAACGGCCCTGAGGCATTGATTATTAAAGAACCTGAAGATACAGAACCATTTGTTCATATTTATGAGCAGTAAGCTGTAAGGCTTACTGTTTGTAGAGCAATGAAAAAAGACTGAGACAATTTGTCTCAGTCTTTTTTATGAGATCCAGCTCCAGCAGGCAGCTCCTCGGGTCATAAGCCACGCATCGGTAAACGGGAAAGTTCGCCCGTTTACCGCTCCGCGTCTTATACCTGTCGGAGCTAAACGCCTGCCTCCGCTTTTCACGAGATCCAGCTCCAGCAGGCAGGGGCTAGTGCGGTTCCCTCGGTTCCTTAAGATAAGTCAACATCGGCTCACTTCGTCACCGTGTTTCCTTTATCTCAATCCACCTCAGTCCACCGCATACGCCCCTAAACGCCTGCCTCCGCTTTTCATTAGATCCAGCTCCAGGCGCTAGCTCCTCGGGTCATAAGCTACGCATCGGTAAACGGGAAAGTTCACCCGTTTTCCGCTCCGCATCTTATGCCTGTCGGAGCTGAACGAGCGCCTTCCGCTTTTCATGCTACAACCCCCAAATTTCATCCGCATACTGCCTGATCGTCCGGTCGCTTGAGAAGTACCCGGAGCGGGCAATGTTATGAATACTTGAATTCAGCCAGCGTTTTTTATCCTGATAAGCTTCAGCTGCTTTTTCCTGTGCACGTACATAGGCATCAAAGTCTTTTAATAGGAAATACTGATCATTTTCCATCAGCAGTGAATCAGAGATCATCTCAAAATCATAGAACGTGTCCGGGAAAAATCCGGAAGTGAACTGATCGATGATTTTCTTAATTCTTGGATCACCGTGGTAATAATCATACGAATGATATCCACCGTGCTTTTCATATTTCATTACTTCCTGAGCCGTCAGTCCGAAGATGAAGATGTGTTCAGGACCTGTCAGTTCTTCGATCTCAACGTTGGCACCATCAAGCGTACCAAGTGTCAATGCTCCATTCATCATGAACTTCATATTTCCGGTTCCTGAAGCTTCTTTACTCGCAGTCGAGATCTGTTCGCTGATATTCGTAGCCGGAATGATCTTTTCAGCCAGTGACACTCTGTAGTTCTCCAGAAATACGACGGTTAAGTAGTCTTTGGAAACCGGATCGTAATTGACCAGGTTCGCAACAGAGTGAATCAGCTTGATCACTTTTTTTGCGTAATGGTAGCCTGGTGCAGCTTTTGCCCCGAAAATGAACGTTTGAGGATGGGGCTTAAATGAGCTATCCTCTTTCATTTTGTTGTAAAGGTGCATCACATGCATAATATTTAACAGCTGTCTTTTATAGGCATGAAGTCTCTTAATTTGAACATCAAAGATCGAATCTGGATTGACTTGGATCCCGTTTTTCTCCTGGATCAGATCAGCCAGTATACGCTTTTTATCGTGCTTAATCTGGTCAATCTTATATTGAAAAGCAGCATCATCAGCGTGCTTGACAAGATCATTCAGCTTTTCAGTATCCTTTACCCATCCTGTGCCGATTGTCTCATTGATTAAGGCTGTCAGTTCGGGATTTGCCTGCAGAAGCCATCTTCTATGTGTGATACCATTCGTTTTATTATTAAAACGGTCAGGGTAAAATTCATGGAAGTTTTTCATCTCACGCATTTTTAGAATTTCAGTGTGCAGTCTCGCCACGCCATTAATACTGTGGCTGCCGACAATAGAGAGGTGAGCCATTTTCACAAATCCATGTGCGATCACAGCCATTGATTCGATGCGGTCCCAGTCACCCGGATAAGCCTCCCACAGATCTTCACAAAATCTTCTGTTGATCTCTTCAATAATCAGGAAGATACGCGGGAAGAGGGGTCTGAATAAATCGACTGACCATTTTTCAAGCGCTTCTGATAAAATCGTATGGTTCGTATAAGAGATGGTTCCTGTGACAATGCTCCAGGCTTCTTCCCAGCCCATACCTTCTTCATCCATTAGAATTCTCATTAATTCAGGGATTGCGAGGGCAGGGTGTGTATCATTAATATGAATCGCTACGTGTTCATGAAGTTCTGTTAAATCATCATGGTCTTCTTTATAGTCACGCAGAATACTCTCAAGGCTCGATCTGACCAGAAAATACTGCTGTTTCAATCTGAGGATCTTTCCTTCATCTGACATATCATCAGGATAAAGAAACTCTGAAATCTGCTCAGTATCCCGCTTATATTGCATAAAGTCTTTGTGTGGCGGGAAGTGTTTTGCAGGTTCAGCGCCCCATAGACGAAGCGTATTCACCCGTTCTGTATCAAAACCGATAACAGGCATATCAAAAGGGACAGCAAGCACCGTTTCTGCTTTCTCATGGGTAAAGATCATCCGGCCATTTTTTTCAGTCCATTTGACTTCGCCCCAATAAGGAACTTCTACAGCAAGATCGGCTTTCCTTATCTCCCATACATTCCCATTTCTCAGCCATTGTTCAGGAAGTTCCACCTGATAGCCGTTTACAATTTTCTGTTCAAACAAACCATGCTTGTATCGGATTCCATGTCCGTGACCTGCGAGTGACAAAGAAGCCATTGAATCAAGAAAACATGCAGCCAGACGGCCAAGGCCACCGTTACCAAGGCCTGCATCAGCTTCAGCTTCTTCCAGTTCACTTAAGTTGATACCCAGGTCAGACAGGCCATCTTCAACCAGGTCTTTGACACCCAGATTCACCAGGGAGCTTACAAGCAGCCTGCCAAGAAGGAACTCAATTGATAAATAATAGACTTCCTTATGGTCGCCTTTACGTGATTCTTCATTCGATGCAATCCAGTTCGTGCTGACATGTTCCCGCACCATCATACCGAGTGTCTGATATTGGTGCTGTAAAGTTGAATGTTCGAATGATAAACCGCTTGATTGTTCAAGCCGTTGTAAAAAGGCTGCCTTAAATGCTTTTTTATCTGTAAACATGCATTATTTCCTCCTCTGGAGTCCCTCATAAAGGCTGTAATATTCCTCAGCTGATTTTGCCCAGCTGTAATCGCCTGACATTGCGTTTTTCTGAAGAAGCGGCCAGACTTTCCTGTTGCTGTAATGTGAAAGCGAACGCTCAACTGTATGCTTCATATCATGTGCATTATAAGCACTGAATGTGAAACCATTTCCTGTATGTTCAGTTTCATGCCATGACTGTACAGTGTCATTCAATCCGCCGGTTTCCCTTGCAATCGGAATGGTACCGTACTGCAGTGAAATCAGCTGACTGAGTCCGCACGGTTCAAACATTGAAGGCATTAAGAAGAAATCAGCTCCTGCATAGATCCGGTGAGCGAGCGCTTCGCTGAATCCGATATAGACACCGGTTTTTTCAGGGTAGGCACCTGCTAAATAGTTAAAGTAGCTTTCAAATTCAGGATCGCCGCTTCCAAGGACAATGAGTTGCATGTTTTGCTCATTTAATAACTCATGCATCACCCTTTTAACAAGGGAAAGTCCTTTTTGCTCGGTCAGCCTGGTCACCATGGCGACAACAGGAATATGGTCAGAGACAGGAAGGTTAAATTCTTTTTGCAGCGCAGCTTTATTTTTCTTCTTATCTTTTAACGTTTTTAATGAATAGTTTTTTTCAATATACGTATCTTTTTCAGGATGATAGGCATCTGTATCAATCCCATTCAAAATGCCGCTCAGTTTAAAAGATTGGTCGCGAAGCAGCCCATCAAGTTTTTCACCGAAGAACGGGGTCTGAATTTCATCTTTATAAGTAGGGCTTACAGTTGTCAGCGCATTAGCACTTAACAGGGCACCTTTCATAAAGCTGACAGCACCGTAGAATTCCAGTTCGCCTGAAGTGAAATAGCGGTGATCAAGGTTCAGCAGGTCACCAAGCACACTTTCAGGGAACAGCCCCTGAAATTGCAGGTTATGGATCGTAAAGACCGTTTTTATATTTTTATAAAAAGGATAAGTTCTGTACTGCCGGTCGAGAAGGAAAGGGACCATTCCTGTGTGCCAGTCATGCGCATGAATCACATCAGGTTTGAATGGAATGAGCGGCAGCGCATCAAGTGCAGCTCTGCTGAAAAAAGCGAAGCGCTCTCCATCATCAAAATCCCCGTACAGTGCATTTCTTTTGAAATAATATTCATTATCGAGCAGGTAGTAGGTAACGCCGTCATGCTTTAGCGTTTCAATTCCACAGTACTGCCTTCTCCAACCGACATTTACATAAAACGTTTTAACCTTTTTTGCTTTTAGGAGAAGGTCTTCTGAGATCGTTGAGTACTTCGGCAGCATCACC
This sequence comes from Jeotgalibacillus terrae, assembly GCF_016908195.1. GTDB lineage: Bacteria > Bacillota > Bacilli > Bacillales > Jeotgalibacillaceae > Jeotgalibacillus > Jeotgalibacillus terrae. The sequence continues at coordinate 52,153 of NZ_JAFBDK010000017.1, read as the reverse complement.
CGCACATCAGCTCCGAGTTTGATTAACTCTTTAGGAAGAGCCCCGGCGACATCGCCGAGGCCTCCTGATTTTGCAAATGGCGCACATTCAGAAACTGTAAACAATACCTTCATGATTTCACCATTGCTGCTTCACGTACGCTTCCTTTACGGAGTACAAGCGGCTGTTCAGCAGTTCCTTTTAATGAAGTGCCATCAAGTACTCTAACGTCTTTATCGAGAATGACATATTCGAGTGAACAGTCATTTCCGATTTGAGATTTCTGCATAACGACACAATTTTTAACCTTTGAACCCTGGCCGATTTTAGCGGCTCTCGACACAATGCTGTTTTCGACGCTTCCACGTATGTCAGCTCCATTGGCAATCATTGAATTACTGACTTGTGCAGTGGAACTGTATTTTGTCGGTGGTTCATCTTTAACCTTTGTATAGATCGGGCGGTCCTGAGTGAACAGGCGGCTCCAGACATCGTGACGCAACAGGTCCATTGAGTGCTTCAGGTAAGCAGGGATTGAATCAATAATGGCTGTATAATCCTTGTGATCATAAGCCCCGATTTTGTAGTTATGAAGTGGCTGTTTCACTACATCCGATACACTGATGAACTGTGAACGGCGTCTGCCTTCGATCAACTCGATCAGCAGTGCTTTACTGATCACATAGATCTCAAGAGACTTTCCATTGTGCTGAACCTCAGTAATATCATAGTCATGGATTAAATGTTCTGCCAGCGCTTCTTCAAAATCGATATTCGCAATCACATAGCTGCTTGCAATGACAACGTAATCCTGATGACTGCGCTTGAAAAATTCAATGTGCTGCTCCAGTCTTGAAAATGATCCGATACTGGTCGTTTCATTTGGCTCAAAGTAAGGAGGGAAGAAGAAGAGACCGTCTCTTTTGCGGTCAAGATCCCAATTCTTACCTGAACCAATATGGTCCATCAGTGAACGGTACTGATGCTTTGGGAAAATGGCTACACTGTCCACACCCGAGTTCACCATATTGGATAAAACAAAATCAATAAAACGGTATCGCCCTGCAAAAGGAATGGAAGCAACAGAGCGGTTCAATGTCAGATCCTGAAGTCCTCCCATTACTGTGGCTGCATCAATGACTCCTAATAAACGGCTCATGCTGTCACATCCTTTCTTAATTTCTCGACTAATTCTTGTGTGACAAGGATAATTTCCTCGTTTCCGTCTGCCGGTGAAATCGTAACACCATCAGGAACAGTGATATCACCTGGAACAATTGCTTTTGTGATCGTTACATTCTTTCCGATTACTGCATCGGGCATAACAACTGACTCATGCACAGAAGCACCTGTTCCAATGGAGACACCCTGGAAAATGACTGAGCGTGAGACTTTTCCTTCAATCACACATCCCTCATTAATGAGTGAATCTGTCACTTCTGATGAAGCGGCAAGATACTGAGGCGGCTGATTCGGGTTTCTTGAATAGATTCTCCATGAGTGATCGAACAGGTTAAGCCCAGGATTTTCTGCAAGCAGATCCATATTCGCTTCCCACAGGCTTTTTACTGTTCCGACGTCTTTCCAGTATCCTTCAAACGGATAGGCCATCAGGCGCTTTCCTTCGTTAAGGAATAAAGGAATGATATCTTTTCCGAAGTCATGGGAAGATTCTTCATTCAGATTATCCTGATCAAGGTATTTCTGCAGTGATTTCCAGTTGAAAATATAGATACCCATTGAAGCCAGGTTATTCTTTGGCTCAGCAGGCTTTTCATCAAACTCCAGAATTTCCAGGTCATCATTTGTGTTCATGATGCCAAAACGGCTTGCTTCATCCCAAGGAACTTCAATGACTGAAATCGTCGCTTCCGCTTCATTCTGGATATGATAATCAAGCATATTTGAGTAATCCATTTTGTAAATGTGATCTCCTGAAAGTACAAGCACATACTCAGGATCATATTGTTCGATATAGTTCAGGTTCTGATAGATCGCGTTGGCAGTTCCGCTGTACCATTTAACTCCGCTTGCTTCTGTGTAAGGAGGGAGAACAGTTACCCCGCCATTACGGCGGTCAAGGTCCCATGCGCTGCCAATTCCGATATATGAATTCAGAACGAGCGGCTGGTACTGTGTGAGCACTCCAACCGTGTGAATACCTGAATTAGTACAATTACTAAGCGTGAAATCGATAATGCGGTATTTACCGCCAAACGGCACAGCCGGTTTGGCAATTTTCGTTGTCAGGGAATGAAGGCGGCTTCCTTGTCCTCCTGCTAATAACATTGCTACACATTTCTTCTTTACCATCATGTCACGCTCCTCTTTATTTTTTTGCCGGCTTCCAGATCGTTACGCCAAAAGGTGGAATCTTTACAGTGAGAGACTGTTTTTTATTGTGAAGCGGCTTTTCTTCAGTTACTGCTGACTGATTTAACAGGTTTGTACCACCAAACTGCTGAAGATCACTTGAGAATACTTCTTCCCATCTACCTTCAAAAGGTGCACCAATCTCAAAATGATCGTAGGTGACATTGGTAAAGTTACAGATAACCATTAATGTATCGCTTTTTCTTTTTCCTTTTCTGATAAAGGAATAAATACTCTGTTCTGCATTATCTGCATCAATCCATTCAAACCCTTGAGGATCGTGATCAAACTCATGTAATGCTTTATGGTTTTGATAAAAGTCCATCAGCTCTTTTGAGAAGTGGTCTGCCTGATGATGTGCATCATAATCTTTCAGGAACCAATCAAGACCCTGAACATATTTCCATTCGTCAAACTGGGCGAACTCACCACCCATAAATAACAGCTTTTTCCCTGGGTGAGTGATCAGATAGCTGAGAAGTAATCGCCACTGTGCGAACTTTTCCCAGTATTCACCTGGCATTTTGTGAAGAAGAGACCTTTTTCCATGTACCACTTCATCATGTGAAAGGGGTAGAATATAATTCTCCGAATATGCATACACAAGTGAGAAAGTGAGCTTGTGATGATGGTGTCTCCGTTCAAATGGAGGATATTCCATGTAATCAAGCACATCGTTCATCCATCCCATGTTCCATTTATAATTAAAGCCAAGACCGCCTTCATGCACAGGTTTTGTGACACCTGGCCAGTCTGTGGAATCCTCTGCCATCATGAGAAACCGCGGATTTTCCTTAAAGACCGCTTTATTTAACTCCTGAAGAAACTCCGTTGCATAAGGGTTAGCCGTCTCAGGTTCGCTATTGGCCCAGTAAATAATATTAGCCACAGCATCAACTCTTAACCCATCAATTCTGTAAAAATGCATCCAGTAAAGCGCATTTGAAATTAAAAAGCTTCTGACTTCGCCTTTTGCCAGATTAAAGTTAGCTGTTCCCCACTCGTGATTCTCCCGATCGTTAAAGGAATCATATTCATATAAAGGTTCCCCATCGAACATATATAAACCATGCGAATCTTTACAGAAATGCCCGGGCACCCAATCCATCAAAACGCCTATGTCCTCCTGATGACAGCGGTCAATCAGGTACATCAGGTCATGAGGTGTGCCAAAACGGCTGGTAGGGGAGAAGTATCCTGTACCCTGATATCCCCACGAGGCATCAAGGGGATGTTCAGTTAAGGGAAGTAACTCAATATGAGTGAATCCATGTTCTTTTACATATGGAATTAATTCATCAGCATATTCTCTATAAGTAAAGTAAGATCCGTCTTCTTTTTGTTTCCAGGAATTCAGGTGCAGTTCATATATAGAGAGCGGCCTCTCATAGATTGGTCTGCGCTTGCGGACGCGCTGACGGTATAACTGATCACCCCATTTATATCCTGAGAGGTCATAAACGACTGAAGCTGTCTGAGGTCTCAATTCAGAATGAAAAGCATACGGATCAGATTTCAGAATCAGGTCACCGGAAGCAGTGGTAATAGCGTATTTATACATTTCTCCTGTCAGGTCCCGGTCTATTGTACATGTCCAGATTCCTTCCTGATTTACACGTGTCATTTCATACTTTCCTGTTTCCCAGTTAGTAAAGCTGCCGGTTACAGATACGGCTTGAGCATGGGGAGCCCACACAGTAAATCTTGTACCTGTTACTTTCTTCTTCTGCTTTTCAAGATGTGCGCCGAAAGTGTGATGAGCGTTATAAAGGGTTCCTTCATGGAAAAGATGAATGTCAAAATCACTGATTGTTTGATCCATGTGCGCCATCCTTTCTATATATTCGTCTATACAATTTCAACATTAACACAATAAAGTCCTTGTGGAATCTGAATTTTCGATAAAAATTTTGAAAATTCAGAAGTAAGCGTTTGCATTTGTATATCATTGTTTCAAGTGACAACTAAGGGTGATATGTAATAAGTGTTCAAAACTAACAGTCAGTGAAACGGTATTGATCAATAATGAAATTTTCCCCAATCACTTGCAGTTGAAACAATTATTCAGAAATTCACTGTAATAAAAAACGGCTGATCCGAAGACCAGCCGCTTTAATCATAATTATTTATTTGATTCTACTTCATGTACTTTTTCAAACTTATCGAAGCCTTCCTGAACCGGTTCACGTGAATTACCGTTGATCAGGCTGACTACAACAATTGCAATCGTACTTAAGATAAAGCCTGGAATCATTTCATATAACCAGCTGCTCAGTCCGAGTACATACACCCAAAGGATGACTGTAATCGCACCAGTAAGCATACCTGCAAGGGCACCCCAGCGAGTCATACGCTTCCAGTAAAGTGAAAGTAAAATCGCAGGTCCGAATGCTGAACCGAATCCGGCCCAAGCATTACTTACGATATCAAGAATTGAGCTATTAGAATCCAGTGACAGGATGATTGCTACTAGTGATACGAGAAGTACAGAGATACGGCCAACAAGAACAAGCTCTTTGTCAGATGCACTGCGCTTCAGGAACGTATTGTAGAAATCTTCTGTCAGCGCACTTGATGTTACAAGCAGCTGAGAAGAAACTGTACTCATGACTGCCGCGAGAATCGCTGCCAGTAAGAATCCTGAAATCAGCGGATGGAATAGTACCTGAGAGAAGAAAATAAAGATTGTCTCAGGATTATCAAGCGTACCGCCTGTTTCTGAAATGTAAGCAATACCGATTAGTCCTGTGAATAATGCACCGATAATCGCAATAATCATCCATGTCATACCAATACGGCGTGCTGACTTTAATGACTTAACGTCTCGGATTGCCATGAAACGTACGATAATGTGCGGCTGACCGAAGTAACCAAGACCCCAGGCCATTAATCCGATGAAACCAAGGAATGTTGTACCCTCAAAAAACGATGTCAACGTTGGATCAATTGAATTCAGCGTATCGAATGTCGGTCCCACACCGCCAAGTTCCATGAACGCGACAATCGGTACAAGGATCAGTGCCACAAACATGATACAGCCCTGTACAAAGTCTGTCATAGATACTGCAAGGAATCCTCCGAACAGTGTATAAGCAAGTACTACACCCGCAGTTACAAATAAACCAAGTGTATAATCCATGCCAAATGCACTTTCAAATAGTACTCCACCAGAAACCATACCTGAAGATGTATAAACAGTGAAGAAAATAATGATGACAATTGCGGATACGAAACGCAAAATTTTTGTATTGTCTACAAAGCGATTCTCGAAGTAATCAGGGATTGTAATTGAATCGTTTGCCACTTCCGTATAAGTTCTTAAACGAGGTGCAACTAAAATATAATTTAAATATGCCCCAATTGATAAACCAACCGCAATCCACATGCCCGAGATTCCGGATACATAGATCGAGCCTGGTAGACCAAGCAGCATCCATCCACTCATATCGGATGCTCCTGCAGATAGTGCTGTTACAGCCGGGCCCATTTGTCTTCCACCCAACATGTACTCTGATAGGTTGCCGGTCGATTTTTTATAAGCGTAATAACCGATTGCCAGCATCCCGATGAAATATAATGCGAGAGATATATAGACTTCAAAAGTAATCTCTACAGCTTCCACCAAATCTCCTCCTTGTAAAATGAATTTTTTGTGTCAAATGTTGCATGACGCTTACAGTTGACTAACCTAACAAAAATTTTACGACTGTTCAAGTGATATAAAATGCATCATATCAACTTAAAACGTCGTCACCCTATTAAGCACAAGGGTTAGGGGATGATTTCAAAAACATTAAAGTAAAATAATTCTGAAAATTAAATCATACTTTATTTTAATCTGTAACTTGAAAATTTGGCAAGTAAAATCACCTGAAACGTTGATACATAAACGTTAGAGAATGGAATAATCATCCTGTAAAGGAATTGTAATATGCAAAAGAATGTGAATAGATACACAAATAGATGATTTGAAAAGTAATATTTTGTACAATAGAATCATGATAAATGAAAGGGTGAGAGTATGGCACAGGGCAAGAGTGTAGACGATTATATTCAGGAAGGAATATATGGTGCCAGAGAAACTTTGCCGGATGAAAGAAGGATGTTTTTAACTTCGATCAGAGAACGTATCGAATTTGCGCTCCTTCAAAATCAGGTGCGTGAATCTGATGTGTACCCGGAAATAGAGCAGGCACTGAAGAAACACCGCGATCTGAAAATGTTTTTAAACGGAAATATGAATTACAGATTTTTATCAAAATATATTCAGCTCGCCGACCGTTACAAAACATCCTATCAGGTTGTAACGAATAAAGAACACAACTCTGAATACGGGCTAGTTTTAGCGCATGCGGAAGCAGTGGATAAGGACAAGATCACACTGCCTAAAAGACATGCAGATAACGGGGCAGCACCGTCATTCTGGGATCGTTTATTCCGTTCTTAATCGCTTTCTTCTATTTTAATATGGGCGGGATGAACAGTTTAAGCAAAATATGAGATTATAATTCAAAATTAAAGGTTATGTTAATCCCGATGTTGTTTTAGCATAGCTGGTGATTGCAGCAGAAGGGGGACGACTCCAGCAGGAGAAGCGTGACAGGTGAGACCCCGCAGGCGAAGCCGAGGAGGCTCACCGCACGCCCTGCGGAAAGCGTTCCCCCTGGAGCGGAAATCAGCAGCCAACTTTAACAGAGCTAAATTTATAAGGCAGGGTCTTCAGGTAAAGTTGCCTGAACTCCTGCCTTTTTGGTATGATAAACAGTATTGTGAGTGTTCGAACATACACGGAGGTGAGTCACAATGACGAAAATTACAAAAGATGAAGTAAAACACGTAGCTCATTTAGCAAGACTGAATATTGACGAACAGGAAGCAGAAAAGTTTGCTGACCAGCTTGGTTCAATCATTACATTCGCTGAACAGCTGAATGAACTCGACACAGAGAATGTTGAACCGACAACGCACGTTCTTGATATGAAAAATATTTTACGCGACGATAAGCCAACTGACGGCCTTCCGCGTGAGCAAGTATTAAAAAATGCACCGGATCACCAGGATGGACAGGTGAAGGTGCCGACGATTTTAGAGTAGGAGGGCAAAGAGATGTCTTTATTCGATCACAAACTGGCGGATCTGCATGATCTTTTACATAAAAAAGAGATTACCATTGCTGATCTTGTCCGTGAATCATATAAACGTATTGAAGAAGTCGATGGTAAGGTTCAGGCCTTCCTGACACTTGATGAAGAGCGTGCACTTGCGCGTGCAGAAGAGCTTCAGCAAAAGCTTGGCAGCGACGAAGGTCTTCTATTTGGTATGCCAATCGGTGTAAAAGATAACATCGTTACAAAAGAACTCCGCACGACAGCTGCAAGTAAAATCCTTGGAAACTTTGACCCGATCTATAATGCAACAGTTGCAGATAAACTGCACTCAGCTGATGCGATTACAATCGGTAAGCTGAACATGGATGAATTTGCGATGGGATCTTCAACAGAGAACTCCCATTTTGCTAAAACGAAAAACCCATGGAACCTTGATACAGTACCGGGTGGATCTTCAGGCGGATCTGCAGCAGCAGTGGCAGCCGGAGAAGTACCATTCTCACTTGGTTCTGATACAGGCGGTTCAATTCGTCAGCCAGCGTCATTCTGTGGTGTAGTTGGACTTAAGCCGACTTATGGCCGTGTATCTCGTTTTGGACTGATTGCATTCGCATCTTCACTGGATCAGATTGGACCAATTACAACAAACGTTGAAGATAATGCTTATCTGCTAGAAGCAATCGCTGGACTGGATCCAAACGATTCCACTTCAGCCAATGTGAATGTTCCAAACTACCGCAGCGCACTGACAGGTGATATTAAAGGCCTTAAGGTTGCTGTGCCAAGAGAATACCTTGGTGACGGTGTAAGTGAGGAAGTACGCCAGTCAGTCCGCGAAGCGCTTAAAGTGCTTGAAGGACTTGGTGCAACGATTGATGAAGTATCACTGCCGCATTCTAAATATGGTGTAGCAACGTACTACCTGCTGTCTTCTTCTGAAGCATCAGCAAACCTTGCACGCTTTGACGGTATCCGCTACGGTTACCGCGCTGATAACGCAGAAAACCTGATTGACCTTTATAAGAAAACACGTGCAGAAGGCTTCGGTGATGAAGTAAAACGCCGTATTATGCTTGGCACATATGCACTAAGCTCAGGTTATTATGATGCTTACTATAAAAAAGCACAAAAAGTACGTACATTAATTAAGCAGGACTTCGAAAAAGTATTTGAAGACTATGATGTAATCGTAGGACCAACTACGCCAACACCTGCTTTTAAGATTGGCGAGCAGATTGATGATCCGCTTACGATGTATGCAAATGATATTCTGACGATTCCTGTTAACCTTGCGGGCGTACCGGGTATCTCAGTACCTGCAGGTCTTTCAGAAAGCGGTCTGCCGCTTGGCCTTCAGATTATCGGAAAGCACTTTGATGAAAGCACAGTTTACCGTGTTGCACACGCTTATGAACAGGCAGCAAATCACAACATGAAGCCGGAACTGTAGGAGGGAGAAGACATGACTAACTTTGAAACGATTATTGGACTTGAAGTACACGTAGAGCTGAAAACTGATTCAAAAATGTTCTCTCCTGCACCTGCTCATTTCGGTGCGGAGCCGAACACGAATACAAATGTCGTTGACCTTGGCTACCCAGGCGTACTGCCGGTTATTAACCGCCGGGCAGTAGACTGGGGTATGAAAGCTGCAATGGCCCTTAACTGTGAAATTGCAGAACATACAAAATTCGATCGTAAAAATTATTTCTATCCTGATAATCCGAAAGCGTATCAGATCTCACAATTTGATCAGCCAATCGGTGAACACGGCTGGATTGAAATTGAAGTAGATGGTTATAAGAAGAGAATCGGGATTACACGTCTTCACTTAGAAGAAGATGCCGGTAAGCTGACGCACACTGATCAGGGATATTCACTTGTAGACTACAACCGTCAGGGAACACCGCTGATTGAAATCGTATCTGAGCCTGATTTGAGAACGCCGGCTGAAGCCTATGCGTATCTTGAGAAGATCAAGTCGATCATCCAGTACACGGGCGTGTCTGACTGTAAAATGGAAGAAGGATCTCTTCGCTGTGATGCAAACATCTCACTCCGTCCAGTCGGCCGTGAAGAGTTCGGTACAAAAACTGAGCTGAAAAACCTGAACTCATTCAACTTTGTTAAAAAAGGTCTTGAGTTTGAAGAAAAACGTCAGGAAGAAGTATTACTTTCAGGCGGAGAAATTCAGCAGGAATCACGACGCTTTGATGAGTCAACAGGCAAAACACTTCTGATGCGTGTGAAAGAAGGATCTGATGACTACCGCTACTTCCCTGAGCCAGACCTTGTATCAATGGTCATTGATGAAGAGTGGAAAGAGCGCGTGCGCCAGACAATCCCTGAGCTTCCGGATGCGCGTAAAAAGCGCTATGTAGAAGACCTGGGACTGCCAGCGTATGATGCAATGGTACTGACACTTACAAAAGAAATGTCTGATTTCTTTGAGCAGACGCTTAAGCAGGGTGCAGATGCGAAACTTGCTTCTAACTGGCTGATGGGTGAAGTATCTGCCTACTTAAATGCAGAGCAAAAAGAACTGAGTGATACAGCACTGACAGCTGAAGGCCTTGCAGGCATGATTAAGCTGATTGAAGATGGCACGATTTCATCTAAAATCGCGAAAAAAGTCTTCAAGGAACTGATTGAAAAAGGCGGAGATCCAAACAAGATTGTAAAAGAAAAAGGTCTTGTACAGATTTCTGATGAAGGTCAGCTGCTTGGCTTTGTAACAGAAGCGCTTGATAACAACCCTCAGTCGATTGAGGACTTCAAGAATGGTAAAGACCGTGCGATCGGATTCCTTGTCGGTCAGATTATGAAGGCATCTAAGGGACAGGCAAATCCTCCGATGGTGAATAAGCTGCTGATGCAGGAGATTAAGAAGCGGTAAAAATGATTTTTGTTTTTGGTGGAAACGCACTTTTGTGGTGCGTTTCTTTTTTTGTGTGGCTGTAGTGGAGTGGGGTGGTCAGGGGGTTGATGGTGGTGCGCAGTCATTATTGTTTCATCTTTTCGGATATATCTATCAGCTTTCTGATTAATTCTATGAGCAATCCGGGTTATTCGTTCTGCCGTTAGTTCGTACTGGATGATTCAATCACCTTTTAAAATAATTCTATCAGCTCCCGCATTTTATCTTACACCTTTTACGCTATTCAGCCACCTTACCCGCACTCTACCACCAGGTCTGAAACCGGCACATCCCATAAGCAACTCACTCGAATAAAAAACTCTACTATGAGATGCTTGAAAATGAGGTGATTAGGATGACAAACTTGAATGAATGGTTTGATAAAGGATTAACGGCTGAGGCTTACAAGGACCAGATGGAGTCTCATAAAGAGAATATGGAATCTGTCTATGAGCAGTTCACGCTTCCGGAAGATGAGACTTTTTTCGAAAAGCTGAAGGAGCAGCAGCTTCGTGCGATTGTGATTACTGAAGACTGGTGCGGGGATGCGATGATGAATAATCCGGTCCTTCTAAAACTCGCTGAACGTTCAGGGATGGATGTAAGGTTTGTTCTGCGGGACAGCAACCTTGAACTGATGGATCAGTATTTAACGAACGGTAAATCACGAGCGATTCCGATCTTTATTTTCATTGATCAGAACGGCAAAGAATTAGCTAAATGGGGACCGAGAGCCAAAAAAGTTCAGGCATTTGTCGATGAAGCAAGATCTAGTCTCCCGGCAAAAGAAGATCCGGCCTTTAAGGGTGGTCAACAGCTGATGATTAAACAGCTGACGGCTGCTTACACTGAAAGGGAGGACTTCTGGAATGAAGTCTATCATGAACTAAAAGATCAGCTCACTATGGTAAAATCCGCTAATTAACGATATGATTAGGACAAGCCGATAGAATGGCTTGTTCTTTTTTGTTTACATAAACTTAAAAGTGATTATAATTTTATAGTATGCTTAATTTATAAAAGGCAGGCTGAATAGAATGAAACGAGCTAGAATTATTTATAATCCGACTTCAGGACGTGAGATTTTCAGAAGGCACCTGCCTGAAGTATTAATGAAACTTGAACAGGCGGGATATGAAACATCCTGTCATGCGACAACATGCGCGGGGGATGCTTCTGTTGCTGCAACGACTGCAGCTGAACGCGGCTTCGACCTGATCATTGCCTCAGGCGGGGATGGGACGTTAAATGAAGTCGTCAACGGTCTTGCAGAAAAACCGAACCGTCCGAGACTTGGATTAATTCCGACTGGGACAACGAATGATTTCGCACGCGCGCTCCATATTCCAAGAGATATTGAGGATGCGCTTGATATTATTATTAAAGGTGATACAATCCCGGTTGATGTCGGTAGAATGAATGATAAATATTTTATAAATATTGCCGGCGGCGGGCGGATCACTGAACTGACGTATGAAGTGCCAAGTAAGCTGAAAACAGTTCTTGGACAGCTTGCATATTACTTAAAAGGGATTGAAATGCTGCCTTCCTTCAAGCCGACGAATGTCCGCATTGAGTATGATGGGAAGGTGTTTGAAGGGGAAGTCATGCTGTTTTTAATCGGACTGACCAATTCAGTTGGCGGGTTTGAGAAGCTGGCACCGGACTCTTCCATTAACGATGGGCTGTTTACACTCATGTTCCTGAAAAAAACAAATATGGCGGAAACGATCCGGGTGATCTCACTGGCGCTGCGCGGTGAACATCTCCACGATCCGCACCTTGAATATGTAAAAGCAAATCATATAAAAGTGACCTCACAGGATACGGTTCAGTTGAATCTGGATGGGGAGTTTGGCGGACTGCTGCCTGCTGAATTCCAGAACCTATACAGACATCTGAATGTGTGTGCACCGCTTGATAAGCTGCGTAAAGAAGATCGGGTTGACGCAGATAAGAATGTCGTACTGAAAAACAGTCTGATTGATGAAGAAGATGAGATCAGGAGCGATCAATAGACAAGAAAAAAGGCCTCGGCATCTGCCAGGCCTTTTCTTATACTTCGTTCAGCCACTCCACTGCATTGTCCATGTCAGCTGCAAGCTTAGAAGCATCTTCAAGTGGACGCCATTCAAACTGAAATTTGAATCCGTCATCTTTACCATTACTTTCTACTGTATATTCCCACTCGTTTTCCACAGGACGCTTTAGAGCCAGGTGGAAGAAATTACGCTCATAATATCTGGAGCGGTCCTCAGAATAATACATATGCTTATGAAGCTTACCTTGAAGCTGAAGTTCGTCTCTCTTCAGGCCTGTTTCTTCCTCAATTTCACGATAAAGTGCATCAATCAGCAGTTCATCGTCTTCAACGCCGCCACCTGGTACCTGGAGGCCAGCCTGTGGACGTTCTTTTTGTGAAAAGACCAGCAGTTCAGTCTTTCCGGCATTCTCCCGCGTGATATAAGCGAGTACTTTTTGTTTTACGATAGGTGATTGTTCCATAACGCTTCCTCCTTAGTTAGAATTTTAAGAATAGTTCCTCTATTCTACACACCATTAAATAAAAAATCAAGGTTATTTAGGTAATTTTATATATACCCCTTATAGGGTATGGGTAAACATTTTTAATGATCTAGGCTCTGTTAATGGTGGCTGTTGATTTCCGCTCCAGGGGAAACGCTTTCCGCAGGGCGTGCGGTGAGCCTCCTCGCGCTTCGTGCTGCGGGGTCTCACCTGTCACGCATCTCCTGCTGGAGTCGTTCCCCTTCCGCTGCAATCACCAGCTGTGCTAATACTACGTTGGACTTTAACAGAGTTATAATCTAAAAACTTAACTAAGCTTTTTAATGAGAATCGCTGAACCTTTCCGTGGCGAACTGCGCTTTCCGCGGACGAACAAACGTGGCCGGTTGCACCGTTTTGGCTTGTAAATGTTGTATATTGCGTAGCAGCTGTAAGATACACCCGGGTTAGTCGTAATGAGACAGCCCACAGCTGCAGTGAGACGCGATTTGATTGTTGTGACACCAGAACCAGCCGTAGCTGTAGATAGCTCTTTTGCATAATAATCAAGTCATGCAGATTAAAATATGCTACAATAATGGGCAGCGATTCTAACGAAGAGGGCGATTATGAGATGACGAAAAAGCAGGCATTACCTGTTAAGAAGAATGATACGGTAACAGTGACAATAGAGGATTTAACGCATGAAGGGCACGGCGTTGGAAAGGTGGATGGATATCCGCTGTTTATTCCAATGACGCTGCCTGATGAAGAAGTGAAAGTGAAGGTATTGAAAACGACGAAAAACTTCGGTTTCGGCAAGCTTGAAGAGATGGTACAGGCAAGTGAAGACAGAACTGAACCGCCATGTCCTGTCTATGACCGCTGCGGCGGATGCCAGCTTCAGCACTTCAGTTATGAAGGCCAGCTGAAGGCGAAGCAGAAGCAGGTGCAGGATGTGCTTGAGCGGATCGGGAAGATTAAAGATGTACCCGTGCATCCGACGCTTGGGATGGAAGACCCGTGGCGTTACCGGAATAAAAGTCAGATCCCTGTCGGCAGTGAAAGTGGAAGGATCATTGCGGGATTTTATGCCACGAGAAGTCACCGGATTGTGGATACGGATGTATGTCTGATCCAGGAGGAAATCAGTGACCGCGTCATGAACATAGTGAAGCAGGAAGCTGACCGTTTTGGCATTCAGCCTTATGATGAAGAGAGACATAAGGGGGTGCTGCGCCATGTAGTAGTGCGTTATGGCCGTACGTCAGGCGAAGTAATGGTCGTGCTTGTGACGCGTACCAAGCACCTGCCGCATGCTGAAGATCTGATCGCTGTTTTACGTGAAAAAGTGCCTGGATTAAAATCGATTGTTCATAATATTAACGATCAGCGTACGAATGTCATCCTTGGCAATAAAGGACAGAGGATCTGGGGCAGTGATGTTATTTATGATTCAATTGGTGAAGTAAAGTTTGCCATCTCGGCACGAAGCTTTTACCAGATCAATCCTGTGCAAACAGAAGTGCTCTATCAAAAAGCACTTGAATACGCGCAGCTGACTGGAGAAGAATCAGTGATTGATGCATACTGCGGTATCGGTACGATCTCACTCTTTTTAGCACAAAAAGCGAAAAAGGTATTTGGCGTTGAGATCATCAGACAGGCCATTGAAGATGCAAAAGCAAATGCAGAGCTCAATGGCTTCAGTAATACTGAATTTGAAGCAGGCCCGGCTGAAGAAGTGATTCCCGCATGGCACAAAAAAGGCAATCAGGCAGACGTGATCGTAGTCGATCCGCCGAGAAAAGGCTGTGATCAGGCGCTGCTTGATACCATGCTTGCGATGAAACCGAAGCGGATTGTGTATGTATCGTGTAATCCGGCGACGCTTGCAAGAGATTTGAGAATTCTCGAAGACGGTGGGTATCAGACGCAGGAAGTGCAGCCTGTGGATATGTTCCCGCAGACGAGTCACGTGGAGTGTGTGGCGTGGCTTGAACTCGCTTAAAATCATTTATTTCAAAAGCATTCACTTAACCGGGTGGATGCTTTTATTTGTGAAATTTATTTAAACTTACATACCTGATCGTGAAGGACCATAAATTTTATGAGTAGGAAATACAGTATATTTCAGGAGGGCGATCTGTTGAAAAAGCTGAATCCGGAAAAGTTAACTGTTGAATTCAGCACAGGTGTAACGATGACTGAACCGATAATAGGACGCAAGTATACATTAACTCACTCCGACATCACTGCAGACCTTTTTCTCACAATTGGTCTGCAGTTTGCTTGTGAAAAGGTCAATGCTATGAGGGATGAAGTGCTTGCAGAATGGAAAATGGCTGAGGGATTTCCATTTCTATACGTATATGTTTATGTTGATGGAGCGTTTGGTCCGGCAGTTACTGCTGTGCGGGATACAATTTTCAGGAGGGAGCTGCCTTTGGCTTTAGAGGCAATCAGATATGGAGATCGAACATACTTTGCAGCGCATCCAGCGTTAGACAGTGCACCGATCTGGATTCACTTTGATTCAACAAATCCACTGTACAACAAGTTTGAGAACTGGGGCACTCCTGGTGATTATAAGTAATTTGCTTAAACTCCCTGTTCATTAAACGATTTGAACGATTTAACATAACTGTGAAGAAATCATTAAAAAGATGGCATAAATCCAGTGATTTTCCATCCTGATCGTGTGAAATTTCATAATATATAATCTTTACGATTTCATATTGTTTAAAAGTTATTCCTCGTGTTAAAGTGTCAAAATAAACTTCATATGAATTCCTTATATAACTATGGTGATATGGACCATAAGTCTCTACCTGGCAGCCTTAAACAGCCGGACTATAAGGAAAGTCATTCTATGCATGAAAAGTGTATGGGGCTTTCTTTATATTGAGAGAAAGTCACATACACTTTTTTTATTTTTCCTGAAAGTGGTCTGACATCATACGACCTTAAAGAAATATAAGAAATAATTGAAGTGAACACATTACTGGGAGGTATCTTGCTTTGAGTTTTATTTATGGTGTTTTTTCTTTAATGGGCGTTCTATTTTTGGCCTGGCTATGGAGCAGTAAGCGCTCAGCGATTAATTGGCGTACAGTCATAATAGGGATTGTGCTTGAATTTTTGCTTGTTATGTTTGTTTTGAAGGTTCCTTTTGGACAAGCCATGCTGAATAATGCGGCGCTCGGAGTTCAGAAGGTCATTGATTATAGCACGGAAGGAATCATGTTCGTCTTCGGAGGTTTTTATGAGGAAGGGACCAACATCACTTTCGTTTTTGCCATTAATGTTCTGGGTGCGATCATTTTTATTTCGGCACTCATTTCTGCTCTCTATTATTTACGCCTCATTCCCTTCTTTGTGAAATATATCGGAATTGTACTTGGCAAAATTTTAGGTACAACAAAGGTGGAATCGTTCAATGCGATCGGCAACTCCTTTTTGGGATTGGTTGAAGCTCCGCTATTGATCAAACCTTATCTGATTAAGCTGACCCGCTCAGAGGTTTTTGCTGTGATGGTTGGAGGAACAGCCTCGGCAAGTGGTGCTATACTGATCGGGTATTCCTTAATGGGAATTGATATGAAGTTACTGCTTCTTTCCGTGTTCAGTGTGCCACTCGTTTCGCTCGTCATAGCTAAAGTGATGGAGCCTGAAACAGAGGAATCACAGACAAATGGAGATATCTCGCTCGGAAAAACCACTCATACAAATGTGTTCGAAGCCATTGCAGATGGTGCGTTAAACGGAACAAAGCTCGCCATCAATATTGGGGGACTGCTGATCGCTTTTATTGGAATCCTGGCACTGATTAACGGTCTGCTTGGTCTGGTTAACACAGAACTTTCCACTATTTTTGGTTATGTTTTTTATCCCTTAGCATTGCTGATCGGTATTCCGATGGATGAGGCATTTAAAGCAGCCTCCATTATAGGTACCAAGCTTTCTGTTAATGAATTTGTCGCATTCAGTGAACTGTCAACAATTATGGATGATCTTTCACCAAAGACGGTGGCGATTTTAACCGTTGCGCTTTGCAACTTCGCCAATCTGTCATCCATTGGACAATTGATTGTCGGATTAGGTTCCCTTGAGCCCAGCCAGCAAAAGACTGTATCAAAATTAAGCTTCAAAGCAATTGTGGCAGGAACACTGGCAAGTTTTATTACAGCCATTATTGTAGGCATCTTTTTGTAAGAATCATCATGATTCTGTTGATCGAGAATTATCTTAGGAATATGACATTTAAACACGTTTATAATCGGGACGGAGTGACAGTTCGATCATAGAACTGTCACTCCGTCCCTCACTTTTACCTTATAATAAGTAAAAGGAGTGATAGAGCAATGCCCTTTACGATCATCAGGCAGGACATAACAAAATTAGAGGTGGATGCAATTGTGAATGCTGCTAACACTGCGTTGCAAATGGGCGGTGGTGTCTGCGGTGCCATTTTTAACGCGGCAGGAGTATCTGAACTTCAGGAGGCGTGTGACGGACTTTCCCCTATTCATACAGGGGAAGCGGTGATTACTCCAGGGTTTAATCTGCCGGCTAAGTTCATTATTCATACAGCTGGTCCGGTTTATCATCACGCGAACAAAGAGAAGAGCGAAAATGATCTTCGTACTTCATACATAAATTCCTTGAAGAGAGCTGTTGAAAATAAATGTGAGAGCATTGCATTCCCGTTAATTTCAAGCGGTATATTCGGTTATCCAAAAGCTGAGGCTCTGCAAGTGGCGACTGCTGCTATACAGGATTTTCTTACTGTTCATGATATAAATGTGATGCTGGTTATATTTGATCAGTCAGCATTTAAAATAAGCCAGGAACTGCTTGGATCTGTTGAAAGTTATATTGACGAGTATTATGTGGAAAAGTACGAAATAAAAAGAAGAGACTTACTACATGATGAA
Source organism: Jeotgalibacillus terrae (assembly GCF_016908195.1). Lineage (GTDB taxonomy): Bacteria > Bacillota > Bacilli > Bacillales > Jeotgalibacillaceae > Jeotgalibacillus > Jeotgalibacillus terrae. The sequence continues at coordinate 34,334 of NZ_JAFBDK010000017.1, read as the reverse complement.
CAGGAATTTTTATATAAGTCTCTGCAGCGTCCGAGTGATCAGGATAATGATTTCAAAGAATTACATCTGCCGATAGAAGATTTTGTCGATCATCTTGATGAACCGTTTTCGACTTCACTTATGCGGCTGATTGATCTTAAGGGAAAGACTGACGTTGAAGTATACAAACGTGCAAATCTTGATAGAAGGCTGTTTTCAAAAATCAGAACAGCTAAAGGCTATGAACCGAGCAAGCGCACAGCTGTGGCTCTCGCGATTGCATTAGAGTTGTCGGTTGAAGAAACAGCTGACCTATTAAAGCGGGCAGGGTACGCATTGTCACGCAGTCAAAAATTTGATGTGATTATCGAATATTTTATTGTGAATGGGAGATATGATATTTTCGAGATTAATGAGGTCCTTTTCAAGTACGAATTACCGTTACTGGGTAGTTGAAGTACAGATTGTGGGAATAAGCTGCAGGTATGATTCAGTCTGAAAACATCAAACTTAATTTGTCGCTTCTGAAGCGACCGTTGGATAAATTGAGCTTGTTATCCTTAAGTTACAAAACTTGAGGAGGACATCATCATGAAAACTGCCTTAACCGAATTAGTGTTCATACTGGATAAAAGCGGATCGATGAGTGGGTTGGAATCTGATACAATAGGCGGGTACAACTCAATGCTTGAAAAGCAGAAGATGATTAAAGGTGAATGCAATATCACGACTATATTATTTGATCATACGTATGAGTTGCTTCATGATCGCATGGATATAAGAGAGGTCAGCCCACTGACTGAAAAGGATTACCAGATCGGCGGATCAACGGCGCTTCTTGATGCGGTAGGAAGAACGCTGCACAAAATCATCAATGTGCAGAAGTACGCTAAAGCTGATGCCCGTGCTGAGAAGGTGATGTTTGTTATAATTACTGATGGAGAGGAGAATTCAAGCTGCGAATATTCAGCCGGAAAGATCAAAGCTCTCATCGAACAGCAAAAGACAGAGTACGGTTGGGAATTCGTTTTTCTTGGAGCAAACCTGGACGCAGTCAAAACTGCTGATAGGTATGGAATCTCATCTGACAGAGCGATAGATTATCTTGCTGATCAGAAGGGCACACAATTAAACTATAAAGTAATGGCACAGGCTGTCGCGTCATTCCGGGAAGCAGGAACGGTAGATGAGACCTGTTTTGAGGAAATCCGTAAAGATGTAAAACAGCGCAGAAAGAAAAAATCATAAGACAATTCCCCGATCTGAATTTGCAGGTGCAGGGGACTAAAGGGTTAAACAAGGAGATCTAAATGAACAATTACAAACTAACCATTCAATATGACGGAGGCCGCTATAAGGGCTGGCAACGTCTTGGTAACAGCGATAACACCATTCAGGGGAAAATTGAAAACGTGTTGACAGAGCTGGCGGGAGAAAAGATTGAAATCATTGGATCCGGCAGAACGGATGCCGGTGTACATGCGCTTGCTCAGATTGCTAACTTTAAGATGCGTAAAGATGCAACTGAAGATGAAGTGATGAAGTATTTGAACAGATATCTTCCGCATGATATTAGCGTTACCGACGTGACGCTGATGCATGACCGCTTTCATTCCCGTTATAATGCGAAAGATAAAACGTATTTGTATAAGATCTGGAACGAGCAGTATACACATCCCTTCATGCGGAAATACAGTATGCATGTTGATGAAAAGCTTGATATCGAAAAGATGAGACATGCATCTCAGCATTTTCTCGGAGAACATGATTTTACTTCTTATTCGAACGCGAAATCGAAGAAGAAGTCTATGGTTCGTGAAATATATTCGCTTGATATTACTGAAGATGCAGGATTTATTGAAATCAGCATTCGTGGTAACGGCTTCCTTTACAATATGGTTAGAAAAATTGTCGGAAGCCTGATCGAAGTCGGATTGGGAGAAATGGATGCAGCCGCAATACCCGCCATTCTCGAATCCAAAGAAAGAATACAGACGGGCCGTATGGCTGATGGAGAAGGATTGTATTTGGAGAAGGTTGGTTTTTAAGATATTTCCCCAGTGAGACACATATTGAATAGAAGCAGCATTCACTAATAGGGGTGGATGCTGTTTTTTGTATACTATAGTACTTTAGATCGTTAAATCTTTAGCAGGGTAATTGACTAAACCTTTTGAAGGAGGTATATTTTGTTAAACGAATTATTTATTATGCAAATTGTCGTATTCATAAAAAGAACAATACCTTTTGAGAGAATACACGATTCATATAATAAATACTTTCGTTATCAAGTTGGCTATGTTAGAGACCAATGTTGTTCTGGCACAGCTGGTGATTGAAGCGGAAAGCGTTCCCCCTGCAGCGAAAATCAACAGCCCTCTTAACAGAGCTATCAAGTTAAAAAAGTCAAAAGAGGTGATAGGTTGTTAAAGAATGTTATACCTGCTGTGCGTAATATGAAGGATTTTGAATACGCGTTAAGAAAAGATCATGAAACAATTATTTTACTTGAGACGCGTCTTTCACAAATTGAAAGCGTTGTCAGATATGCAAAGCAGCAAGAGAAAAAAGTGTTTATGCATGCTGACCTTATTCAGGGGTTAAAAGTGGACGAGTATGGTCTTGAATACTTAATTAATAATGTAAAAGTTGATGGGATTATTTCAACAAAGTCATCAGTTATTGCTTTTGCGAAAAAATATAATGTGATGGGCATTCAGCGTTTATTTGCACTCGATAGTCATGCGCTTGATCATAACTTAAACGCATGTAAAAAAATCCAGCCTGACTATATCGAAGTTTTACCCGGTATTATTCCGGATATTTTGAAAGAAATAAGCGACGAAACTGGGATTCCATTAATCGCAGGTGGTCTTATTCGTACAAAAGAAGATGTTGAGAATTCGTTAAATAACGGGGCTACAGCTGTTACAACTTCAGACAGGAGTCTGTGGTAGCAGGGAGTTTGACATTGATTTATTAGAAATTAATTTTACAATTATTATAGAAAAATAACTAAATGAGATTGACAACGCTTTCATTAATTTATATACTTTCATAAAGTTAATATTTTGTGACGAGATGAGGAGACACATTATTTTGCCTAAACATTTGTTTCGGGCGATTTAATGTGTCTTTTTTATTCTCTAAATGTCAGAGAAGCTTCATGGGGGTGAGTTCTTATACATATTTTAATTAAACGGAAGTAATTGAATGCTGGGGGATTAGAGTTGGGTTTACATTTTTTAATAACATAAAGGGGATGGGATGATGAGAAAGAAGCCTATTATATTTTTAGTGCTTTCATTATTATTGATTTTTGCCGGCAGTTTTGTCGCGTCGTTATTTAACAGTTCGCACGGAGATGTTGATGTTTCAAGAATTTATTTTGAGACCCCAAGAGGTGAATTGTCAGGACTTCTCTATAAACCTGATGATGCTGATCAGGAAGCGAAGCCAACCATCATCGCCACACATGGATATCTTAACTCAGCCGAAATGCAGGATGCCCAGGCGATTGAGATGTCAAAAAGAGGATATGTTGTGCTGGCGTTGGATCAATATGACCATGGCCATTCAACAAATACAACAGAAAAGCCGGTTCCTTTCTTTTCGTTCTGGCCGCACGCTATATATGATGCTGTTCAGTATATGTATGATCAGGAATATGTGTTAAAAGATGAGGAAGGTAATGGTGTCATCGCAGTATCGGGTCATTCAATGGGCGGTTTCTCTTCTACCCATGCGGTGATGCTCGATGAAGTAGATTTTCAGGAAAGCGGTATCAGAAAAATCTTTGCATCCCTCACGATGGGATCAGATTATCAATGGATTAAGACACTTGGATTTACAGATGAAGAAATCAATGGATCTTATGGACCGAGATTTTCAGGTAAAATTGCAGGTCAGTACGATGAATTTTTCTTTGATGCTGCAGCAACAGGCGCTGGTCAGTCAGTTGTAAAGAAAAACTATGTTGCTACAGAAGAAGGAATGGGCTTTTTAGGTAACCCTGAAACGGCCTCAGCAGGTACTGTCTATGATGTCGATGGCGGAAAACGAATTATCTATCAGCCGAATGAAACTCATCCATGGAATCATTTTTCTGAGACTTCTACAGCTCATGCGATTGATTTCTATGATATGACATTTGCCGATTATGATGCACTCGTATCAGTCGGGCAGGATGGTCAGACATGGGTATGGAAAGAATGGTTTTCATTTGTAGCTTTAATTGGTTTCTTTTTATTCTTTATTCCGTTCATCAATTTATTAGGAAAATTACCGTTCTTGAAGAACATTTATACAAGCAAACCGGCATCACTTCCTGAACCAAAAACAAATGGCGGGAAGCTTGCAGGACTATTACTGATTGTTTTTGGTGCATTGTTCCCAGCTATATTCTTCTCTGCTTACTACGGTGGAGACTTTTATGGCATGCGCCTGTTAAGACAGGTCAGCATGATCTTTATTGCATTAGCAGCGATCGTTCTGATTGTTTCCATTGTGAAAAATGCAGAAAGAACCATCAAATCATGTTCGTTCATTGTATTGGTGTTAAGTGTCATTCAGTATTTCTTCTTGAGAAATCAGGCTGATTTAATTGCGACAACAGAATTCTTTGGTGCCCCGACCGTTAACCCGGTTCTATACTGGGCACTTAACGTGGCGATCGTCACGCTTATTATCATGGTTTGTTATCATTTCGTTTCGAAAAAGCCTGATGGGGCAACAGTTCAGAATTACGGTTTAAAAACAGGTTTTAAGACGATTGTTGCTTCATTATCGGTTGCGATTTTAGCAGTGGTGGCTGGATATGGGCTTCTCTTCATTGTTGATAGCCTATTTAAAACTGATTTCAGATTATGGACATTTGCGGTTAAAACATTTGAAGCACAGCATCTAATCGCTTTACTTAAATATGCACCACTGTTCTTCATCTATTATTTTGTAGTAGGTCTTTCGGTGAACATGAATACAGCTACTGTAAAATACGATGGCTATAAAGGTTATGTCATATCAATATTTCACTTTGTGGGTGGTCTCGCTCTGTACCTCGTTTATCATTACGGTCTGTTATTCTTAACTGGAACAGCAGGATACCCGAGTCAGTCACTATCTTCAATTATTGTCATTGGTCTAGTGCCGGTGTTAGCAATTGCAGCTGTATTTAATCGTTATTTGTATAGAAAAACAGGTAATGTTTATGTAGCAGCATTTCTTAACACGCTATTAATGACCATGATCACGATTGCAAACACTGCGCTATATACAATCATCTAAAATGTTAGATACAGAAAAAAAGTGAAAAACCTTTAATTAAAAGTATTCTGTAGAGTAGACGGTTTTACTGGTCTACACTGCAGAATACTTTTTTATTTTGGGCTTTGTTAAAGCCCAATGTTGTTTTGGCACAGCTGGTGATTGGAGCGGAAGGGGGACGACTCCAACAGGAGAAGCGTGACAGGTGAGACCCCGCAGAAGCGTAGCTTCGAGGAGGCTCACCGCACGCCCTGCGGAAAGGGTTCCCCCTGAAGCGGAAATCAACAGCCACTATTAACAGAGCTTTATTTTTTAAAGACGAGTATGAATTTAATTAGTTATATACTCCCAATAAATGAATATTGTATAAATTTTTATTGATTATCAATAAAAATTTATTTATAATCATAATTAATTCATTCCAAATTGAAAGGTGAGAATTCATGAGTCAATTAGCAGACATTTCACATATAGCAATTATTATGGATGGTAACGGGCGCTGGGCAGAGAGAAGGGGGCTGTCACGGACGGATGGTCATGTTGAAGGCGTGTCGACTGTAGTGAAAATCGTGAAAAGAGCGGCTGAAAGAGACGTGAAGTTTCTGACGCTTTATACTTTCTCCAGCGAAAACTGGAAAAGGCCTCAGAAAGAAGTTGAGTTTATTCTACAGCTGCCTAAGAAGTTTTTGTTTCAATATCTTCCGGAATTAATGAAGAACAACGTAAAAATAAATATACTTGGAGACATCCGGCAGCTTCCTTACAGTACGCGTGAAGCCCTTAAGCATGCTGTGAGGAAGACTGCTAAGAATGATGGCCTGCAGTTGAATTTTGCGCTGAATTATGGTGGAAGGCAGGAGCTCCTTAAAGCGTTTGAGGAGATGAAAGCTGCTGGAGATGACGTAACTGAAGATCATCTTGAGAAGTACCTTTACACAGCAGGTATGCCGGATCCGGATCTGCTGATCAGAACTGGTGGGGAGAAGAGATTGAGTAATTTCCTTCTGTGGCAGATGGCATATACAGAGTTTTGTTTTTCAGATTCACTCTGGCCTGACTTTTCAGTAGAAGAGTTTGATGCTGCGATAGATGAGTTTGCCGTGCGTCACAGACGCTTTGGCGGGTTGTAAGGGTAACGCTAAGGCCTGGTAATCAGGCCTTTCGTTTTTTAATCATCGTTCCCCCTTTTTCAAAATAAATACCAGATTCCTGCTCATGTCTTCAGCGGAATCCCTGAAACCTCTTCTGTACCACTCGATGATCAGACCAATGATTGCATTGGAAGTATAGGAGAAAAAGAAGTCACGCGGTCCATCAATTTTTTCGCTGTGGGGGTCTTTTTCGAGCACTTCTTTCACCGCGTCAAAAAACATATAATAGTAAGAGATCGACACTTTTTCTGAGAAAATTACACTGTAGAAGTCCTCGTACTTTTTTATATGATGAAAAATTCGTACTGTGTCCGGATCAAGATTTTTTACATCTAAAAATACATTGTGCCGGTAGGGTTCTTCGTATGAATCCTTCAGGTCCTCCATGATCTCTTCAAAGAACTCCATGAATACATCTCCAACTTCCTGATAATGAAAATAAAATGTCCCCCGGTTAATATTAGCTGTCTTACAGAGTTCAGTAATTTTAATCCGGCTAAGCGGCTTTTCTTTTAGACATTCAGTCAGTGCATAGTGAATCCGTTCTTTTGTTTTTACCACACGCAGGTCGTGCTTAGACAAAAAATCATCCCCTTATCATACACATTTAAATCGTATGTACATTATTATACAACTCTTCATTTTTTGCTGATTGTATCTGATTCTACCTCTATCATAAAATGTTATTGAACATGTGTACATTAAAATTCAGAAAGGGGTATAGTGATGCGTCTGAAAGATAAAGTAGCGATTGTAACAGGAGCAGCTTCAGGTATGGGAAAAGCGATTGCGGAATTGTATGCAAAAGAAGGGGCAAAAGTGGTTGTATCTGACTTTAACGAAGAAGGTGCAAAGGCGGTAGCTGACTCGATTAAACAGCAGGGAGGGACTGCAATTGCAAACCGTACGAATGTAGCTGAACTGAATGAATTAGAGCATCTATTTCAAGAAACAAAAAGTGCATTTGGAAGACTTGATATTTTAGTTAACAATGCAGGAATTATGGACGGAATGGAGCCTGTTGGTGAGATCTCTGATGAAAAGTGGGATCGCGTATTTGCTGTTAATACAACTGGTGTGATGCGTGCGATGAGAATTGCGGTTAATCTTTTTCAGGAGCAGGGCAATGGTGTAATCGTCAACAATATTTCTGCAGGAGGTCTGAGAGGTGCGCGTGCAGGAGCTGCTTATACTGCTTCAAAGCATGCAGTAACGGGGCTGACTAAAAATACTGCTTATATGTATGCACAATCAGGCATCCGGTGCAATGGGATTGCGCCTGGTGGAGTAGAGACAAATATCGGTTCCACGATGACCAATATTTCAGAGTTCGGGATGGGCCGTCAAATGACTGGCAGCAATACAATGCCAAGAGTGGGACAGCCTGATGAGATTGCCCAGCTTGCATTATTCCTAGGATCGGATGAATCAAGCTTTGTAAATGGACAGGTCATCGCTGCGGATGCCGGCTGGATTGCGTATTAATCACAAAATATGAGGCAAAGACTAAGACATAACAACTGTTTTAGTCTTTTTTAAATTGATTCGATAAAGTTACATATTGTGTAGCCAGGATAATGATTGGAAAGGAAATCAACAGTAAAATTTAATAAAGATATCCGTTAAAGAATTATCAAAAAGTTCTCAATTGAGAAAATATTCCGTTGACAAAGGTGAAAAAAGTAGGATAATAGAATGAAAAAGAGATACAAAGGGGTCTATTATTCACTACTTTTATAGAGGCGGGAGAGGGATATGGATTATCTGGTGCAGTTTCAGTTAAATGTTTTTGCCTTAGCCGCGCTGGTCATTCTCTATGCAATTGTGAAAATGAGGTCGAAAATTGAGACTTTCAGTAAAAAAATGCTTAAAGCATTGATGCTTACGAGTGGAATTGCAATGATTTTAGAGCCGCTGACGTGGATTTTTGATGGCATGCTTTTTCCAGGAGCATACTTTCTGGAATACAGCACGAACTTTTTTCTGTTTCTCGTTGGACCAGTCCTTGGAGGGTTAATGCTGTCTTACGTGGATTATCATATTTTTAAAGATCCTAAACGTATTTATAAAAAAGGCTTTTATCAGCACTTAAGTATCCTGACATTTGCTGTATTAATTGTAAATCTTGCTTACCCCGTTTATTTTCATGTAGATCCACTTTCAAACAAATATAGCAGTGGTGATTTTAAGGACATTCATTATGTCGTATTAGCTTCACTTTATGTATACATGATTTTCTTTTTACTTAAGAACCGCAAACATACACACACATATATTATCAATATATTTATGGGATTTTTTACACTGCCGATTGTAGGAATGATCATACAAATGTTCGATTCCAAGCTTTATTTTTCCTGGACTTCAGGTGTGCTGGCTATTTTAGTCGCTTATATCTTCTTAGAATCAACGACCGCTGAGGAAGATTTCCTTACAAAACTCTATAATCGTCACAGTTATGAAGTGTATCAGAAACATTTGATTGAAGCTGGAAAACCTTTTGGTATTATGCTGATTGACCTGAACTATTTTAAGGAGATCAATGATCAATATGGCCATCAGCGTGGTGATCAGGTGTTAATTGGATTTTCCCAGACGCTTAAGAGGAGTTTTGATCAAAAAGGACTGATTGCAAGACTTGGCGGTGATGAATTCATCATTGTTTTTGAAGGAAATCATAAAAATCCGGATGAAATTGCCGGAAAGATTGACCAGTTGTTAAGCAAGCATGAAGATCCACTGATCAAGGAGCTGAGTTTCAGCTATGGCTGTGAATTTTATCATCACCATCAGTCAGTGGATAAAATGTATACCACAGCTGATGAAAAGATGTATCAGTATAAACGAGCGAGTAAATCTATGCATGAACAGAGTGAGATGATTTAAAAAGAGAGGTCCCGTCACCGGAGGCCTCTTCTTTGTTGCTCATATTATCTGACTGCAGAAAATCCATCCAACAGCTCAGCAAGATTCTTTTCATAATCAGCAGCCTTTTTGACATTTTTAATCACAAGTCTGCTATTAGGAAATGTCGGCATTCTTTCCAAACTGAATGACAGATCCTGTTCAGGTACATCATAAGTCAGGTTCTTAGCAAAGAATTCAAAAAATGAGCTCATCACAATCACTGTCAGCCACTCACCTGCGCAGCGGTGTCCTGTATGATGATCTCCTCCGCCCTGTGGGATAAATGAAAACGGGCTGCCTTTCCAGCCGTCGAACCTTTCAGGGATAAATGAATCAGCGTCATCCCATGAATCAGGATGACGATTCGTACCGAAAATATCGAGTACAACCAGCGTATCTTTCTTAAATTTATATCCTTTGAACGTAAAGTTTTTCTTCACTTTCGCAACCATTGCAGGTACAAAAGGATAATACCGGCGGGTCTCCTGTGCAAACATATGGCTGTATTTCGGATTTTGTTTAAGTTTCTCTACAGTCTCCGGATGCTCATGCATCGCCAGCACACCGAATGTCAGGAAGTAAGCAGTCGCAAGAAGTGGTCTGAATGAATTGCTTAATTCAACAGCTGCAATCTCCTTATCAAATCTTTTCCCGTTATTCTCACGGTGATGGGACATAATATAAGCTGCCGTATTAGGCTTCGGGCTCATCTTTCCTTTCCTTACACCTTTAACAATATCCTGAAGCCAGGCTTCATGACTGTTTCTCGCTATCTTCCCATCTTTAAATCTCGAGAGCGATCCACCGAATGAATCAATCATATCGATCATTTCACGGGTGCGCTGCTTCACTTCCTCTTCTTCAAGCGGAACGCCTGCCCACTCGCATCCTGCTCTGGCTAAGATCTCCTGCATCTCATCAAAGATGACCACTTCATCAGCATGTTCCCACTTACTTACTTTTTCATCCAAATGTTTAATTGCCATACGTTTCAGGTCTTCAACCCTGTCCGGTGTGAACATAGAGAGGAAAGTGCGCTTTCTGTTCAGATGCGCTTCACCGTCCATTCCATGAAGGCTGCCTTCTCCAAACAGTGACATTTTAAATGGCTTTGGCATGGCACCTTCACGTTTGAACTTTTCAGTATCATAAAAAATCTCTGATGCTTCTTCTCCTGCTATACAGACTGCTTTTTTGCCAAGCAGCCTCGTTTCAAAAATATCTGAACCAAGTTCCTGCCGCTGATTCGGTAAAAATTGAAAGCCTTCTTTTATTAGAGTGAGAGAGTTATCTATTCCCTTTGCGCGCGGTACAGGCTTTTTCACATCCATTTTTAGCAGCTCCTTTATATGTATCATGTTAATAACAAAATACCCTGACCCCATGCTGATAAACGCAATCAAAAAGGGGACTTAATTAAATGAATCCATCATGAACGCTGTCTGGTAGTATAGACATAGAGATTAATTGAAAGAAGGTGATCATTGATGTCATCCATACTGACTAGATTATATGAAGGCTTCATGATCATACTCGTAATTTTTACAATTACAACATTATGGAGTGACCAGCCATACAGTTCCATCACAAACTGGATTGTCTGGCTGATCTTTTTTATCGATTTTGCTGTCAGATTATATAGGGCGGATTCCAAATGGGGATTTTTTAAAAAGCATCCATTTTTGACGATTGCCATTATTCCGTTTGATCAGTTTTTTCAGGCTGCCCGTATTGTAAGAATCATCTACCTGTTCCGTACGAAAACCATTACAAAACACTACGTCCAGCCATTTATTGATAAGCTCACGAATGCGTCAAAAGCAATCATTCTGCTGAGCATCCTGGGATTATTCTTCCTGGAGTCTCTTGTGATATGGCAGCTGCCGAATGTCATAACAACTTATACTGAAGCCCTTACTTTTATCTTCAGCCAGCTCTTGTTTTTTGGGCGGAGGATCTATGAGATTGAATCAACATTGATGCATACATTCGTCATTGTGAACTCGATCATAGGTGTGATCCTTCACGGCATCGCACTGCAGTGGATATTCAGCAGATTTGAAGATTCATTTAGTTCTTTTAAAAAGTTTGTGAAGAGCAAGGTCTCTTCTTCATGACGTTTAGATTTTGTTCAGTTGGGAAAAAGCGGGATATGACTTGATATTCAGGAGGAACCCGATATGACAAAGACAATCTTTATTACTGGAGCAGGAACAGGACTTGGCCGCGGGGCGGCACTTGGGCTTGCGAAAAAAGGACATCGCGTAATTGCAACAACGGAGCTGACAGCGCAGAAAACGGATCTTTTAAGAGAAACGGATGAACAGGGGCTTGATATGGAAATCTTCAAGCTTGATATTACAAACCAGCGTGACCTTGCTGAAATTGCAAAACATGACTTTGATATTTTCGTTGCCAATGCTGCAATCAATGAAGGTGGGCAGCTTGGTGAAGTGCCGATGGACAGATTTCGTGCATTATTTGAGGTGAACGTATTTGCTACACTGGAATCAGCGCAGCTTGCCGCGCAAAAGCTTGTGAAAAAAGGAAGCGGTAAGATTATTTTCATGAGCTCAATGGCCGGTATTTCAGCCACACCATATGTTGGACCTTACACAGCAACAAAACATGCACTTGAAGGCATTGCACAAACAATGAAAGCTGAACTTGAAGAGTTCGGTGTACAGGTAGCAACCATTAACCCTGGACCATTCGCAACCGGATTCAACAAACGGAGTGCTGAAGAAAAGTGGAAGTGGTATAACGAGAACCAGCACTTTACACGAAAAGAAGATATGATCGAACAGGAAGAAGGCTTACAGGAGTTTGACCCTGAGGACATGATTCAAAAGATGATCGAAATCATTCCAGCGGATCATCACAAATTCCGTACAGTCTATCCACAGGAAACAGAAGACCAGCTGAAAGAGACACAGAAAGAACGATGGGACATGGAGATTTAAATGAAAGCAGCTGACGCGTCAGCTGCTTTTTCTGTGCGAAAAATCACAAAGTCAGGTACACTTATCGTATAAAACATTAAAAAGGTTGGATGAAACATGGAAAAGAGCATTATATTTTTTGATATAGACGGTACGCTGCTGAATCACGATAAAAAGCTGCCTGCCTCAACAAAGGAAGCAATTTTCAGGCTGCAAAAGCTTGGCCATGAAGTTGCCATTGCAACAGGCCGCGCACCGTTCATGTATGAAAATCTCAGAAAAGAGCTTGGGATCCGCTCATTTATCAGCTACAACGGCCAATATGTCGTGCTGAATGATGAAGTGATCTACACAAATCCTCTTAACGCGGAAGCACTGGAGAAACTGACTGCTGTCGCTGTTGAAAATGAGCACCCGGTCGTGTATATGGACCATGAAGACATGAAAGCAAATGTACGTCAGCACGCTTATATTGAAGAGAGTATTGGAACGCTGAAGATCGGTATGGAACCAACACATGACCCTGACTACCATGTAGACCGCCCATTGTATCAATCTTTATTATTCTGTGAAAGAGGAGAAGAGGAGCAGTACAGAGAAACATTTACTGACTTTGATTTCATCAGATGGCATCCTTATTCTGTGGATATTCTGCCAAAAGGCGGTTCCAAAGCACAGGGTATTGCTAAAATGGTTGAAAAACTCGGCTACCCGGCTGAGCGCCAGTTTGCATTTGGTGATGGACTGAATGATATAGAAATGCTTACAGCTGTGGAAAACAGTTTTGCAATGGGAAATGCACTTGATAAAGTAAAAGCTTCTGCAAAATTTGTAACCAAATCCGTTGAGGATGACGGGATTTTGCACGGACTGAAGATGGCAGGACTGTTAGACTGAACAAAATCCCTCTGGCGTGTTTTTGCGTCAGAGGGATTTTTTAAAGAGGGGGAAAACCAGAAGTAAAAAGTAGTTCATTTACACAATCTCCTGAACGGACTACAAAATTTTCGTAACATGACGTCATATTTCATGAAAGCCAGAAGGTATTTCATGAACACCACGTGTAATCTCCTGAACCACATCCGATATTTCATGAACCATTCTACCGCCGATGCTCAGTCAATCAACCCTTGGACCAATAAACCTTCACCGAGTCATTGAACTTCTTCAAAAGTACACCAAACTGAGCGCGTTCCTCTTCAGTCCAGTCGCTCAGCAGTTCATCGACTTTCTCTCTTCTGATCTGCTGGTATTCAGTCATTTCGCGCCTGCCTTCTTCAGTAATTTCATATAGATATGAACGTTTATCCTGAGGCAGCGGCACTTTTTTAATATAGCCTTTTTGGTCGAGAGATGCTGCCTGTCTGCTGACTGTTGAAATATCTAGCTGTAGTTCTTCTGCAAGGCCTTTAACACCGGCCGGTCCATGTGTTGATATTTGAAATAGAAGCAGATAGGCAGCTCTGACCAGATTTTCTTCACGCTTGTTTCTGGCTACAGAAGCAATGCGTCTTGATAAGACCGCCATTTCAAGTTCTATTTGTGATAATGATTCTTCGCTCATATAAATACCGCCTTTTTATCTTTTTGGTTATGTTAAAGGCCTATGTTGTATTGGCACAGCTGGTGATTTCAGCAGAAGGGGGGACGACTCCCAGCAGGAGAAGTCCGCATGCCCTGCGGAAAGCGTTCCCCCTTGAGTGGAAATCAACAGCCTCCTATAACAGAGGCATCTTTTTAAAACAAGTTACTTGCCACTCAATAGTTGTATGATACAATCATATAGTTGTATAATGCAAATACTTAATTCGATTAACGAAATTTTTAATAGAAAGAAGGATGAATATGACGACACACGCAGAAAGCCAGCCGGCAGCTGGAGCTGGGATTAATAAGGTGCCACTACTGATTGTGCTGATTTCAGGTGCTTTTGCAGCAATCCTCAACCAGACATTGCTCGCAACAGCCATTCCTGTCATTATGGAGGATCTGCAGCTTAATGCCTCAACTGCACAATGGCTCCAATCGATTTTTATGCTGGTAAACGGAATTATGATTCCAATCACAGCGTTTTTAATAGAAAGGTTCACAACGAGACGGCTGTTTTTAACAGCGATGGGATTATTCGCGTTTGGTACACTGGTTTGTGCCATTGCACCGAATTTCGGACTGTTACTGACAGGACGCGTCTTACAAGCATCAGGGGCAGGAATTATAATGCCGCTGATGCAGACGATTTTATTTCTAATCTTTCCGATTGAAAAAAGAGGACAGGCGATGGGCATGTTCGGATTAGTCATTGCCTTTGCACCGGCGATCGGACCGACGCTATCGGGCTGGATGGTCGATCAGTTCCCATGGAGAAGCTTATTCTACATTATCCTTCCGGTTGTTCTGATTGATATTGTTGTTGCGTATTTTATATTAAAAAATGTAACGAAGCAGACTTTCCCTAAAGTCGATCCTGCTTCAATTGCACTTTCAACCCTTGGATTTGGTGGACTGCTGTATGCATTCAGTACGGCTGGAAACAGCGGATGGGCGAGTCCACAGGTATTAGTTTCATTGATTGTAGGACTGATTGCTTTACCAGTTTTTATCACAAGACAATCCAAGCTTAAGCAGCCGATGCTTGAATTTAAAGTTTTCCGTAATAAAGTATTTACGATTACTACTATTATCGGAATGGTTGTATTCATCGCAATGATTGGCGGTGCAGTAGTATTGCCGCTTCTGATGCAGAATATGCTTGGATTTACTGCGTTTGAGTCAGGGCTGATGCTCCTGCCTGGTGCTGTGCTGATGGGCTTGATGAATCCTGTGTCAGGGAAATTGTTTGATATGTTTGGTGCACGCTGGCTTGCGATAACCGGTATGACACTTTTAACGATCACAACATTTATGTTTACGAACCTGACGACAGAAACGACATTTACTTATCTCGCTACTGTCAATGCTGTAAGGATGTTCGGGCTCGCGCTTGTAATGATGCCTGTTACTACAGCCGGACTGAACCAGTTACCGACAAGTCTGATTCCGCACGGGACTGCCATGAATAACACAATGAGACAGATTGCCGGAGCTGTTGGTACGGCACTTCTTGTTACGGTAATGTCAACTGCTGCTATTCCATCTGAAGGCATGCAGGGAATGGTGCACGGCGTAAATGTATCATTTATTGTTGCAGGGATTACAGCATTGGTTGGTCTGATATTAGCGTTTTTCGTTAAATCAAAAAAAGATATAGACCGGGATATAGCTGAACAAAACCGCAGCTGATCACATAGACAGTACTCAATCATGGGTACTGTCTTTTTTAATCAATTTTGGTGTTTTGTCTGGGAATTAAGGGTAAATAAAAGCATCACGGACAAGGTGGAGGAAATCTAATGACATTAAAAAGTTCAGGATTATTAACAAAAGAAGATATGGAAAGACATGAAAATTTGCCGGAATGGCTTGTGAATGAATATAAAACATTTGAGCAAACTGTACTGGATCCGACGTTTCCCTGCTATTTCGGGATGAAGGGTCAGCGCAAAGGAGAATTACGTTATGCATACATATCGCAGGATGACTGGACAAACCTGCCACAGGCTGTGGGAGAATTTTTAACATTATTTAATGAAGCAACAAAAATTAAGCACGGATTATTTATTTTTGTAGAGCCATTTGAAGAAGAAGGAAAGCTTGAAGCATACAGGGATCAATTCTGGGACATTATTCAATATCTTCATGATAAGGATACAGTCGAGTGGCCGGAGGATCATCCGAGAGATCCTGAACACTTTTTATGGGATTTTCATTTTAAAGGTGAACCGATTTTTGTATTCGGTAATGCACCTGCTTACAAACAGAGAAAAACACGTGATCTTGGAAACAGCATGGTTCTAGGGTTTCAGCCGCGGGCAATTTTTCAGGGACTTGAAGGTACTGAAAAAGGCGGCATTATGTCGCGGGAAAAGGTTCGTGAACGTGTAGAAGCCTGGGATCAACTGCCAAAGCATCCTGATATCAGCCATTACGGGGATCCTGATCACAATGAGTGGAAGCAGTCATTTATCGGGGACGATATCGAACCAATCACAGGCAAATGCCCATTTGTTCATAAAGAAATGAAAGTACATTCGTAAAGGAGTGAGCATCATGAAAAAATGGAGTAAAGAAAACGTCGTAAACACTTTACCAGTCAGAAAATCTGATGCTCACAAAGGGACTTACGGAACAGCATTGATTGCTGCAGGAAGCAGGTTCATGCCGGGCGCTGCTGTCCTGTCGGCAATTGCATGTATGAGAAGCGGCGTTGGAAAGCTTGAGGTGGGAACTGAAGAATCAGTCATTCCATATGTGATTCAGCACCTGCCCGAAACCACATTCGTTCCCGGGTTTTATGAGCGGCTGGATGACCTTCAATTTGACCATTATTCTGTACTCGCTGCAGGACCAGGCAGAGAGGAAAATGATGAGACTGAAAAAGTCGTACAGACTTTCCTCTCTACAGACCTGCCCGTTGTACTCGATGCAGGGGCACTCAGAGAAAGAAACTATCAAAAGCGCGAAGCCCCGATTATCTTAACACCTCATCCGGGAGAATTTATCAGAATTTCATCATAATGATAAAGAGCAGGTTGAACAAGACAGACAGGCTGCTGCGTCAGAGTTCGCGGCTCAGACTGGAGTTACTGTTGTATTGAAAGGCAAGGAAACGATTACTGCCTTTCCAGATGGTGAAACCTATATGAACACGACCGGTAATAGCGCACTCTCTAAAGGGGGAACAGGGGACACCCTGACCGGAATGATTACAGGCATGTTGTGCTGTCATGATGATTGGAAGCAGGCTATATTAAATGCAGTCTACCTCCATGGGGCATGCGCTGATCAATGGATTAAAACAAGATCACCACATACCATGCTGGCCAGTGAACTGACAGACCTGCTTCCTGAAGTTTGGAAAAAACACGAGCATAATTAAGGAAATGAACAAATTGTGAAATGTTGCACAAACTATTGCGTACCTGGTAAATATGCATTATTATAAAGGTAACAAATACATGTGAAACATTTCACAATAAACAAAGAGATAGTAGCACTTATTTTTTTAACATCAAATGTGAAAAGTTTCACAAATAAAAGGAGAGAAATAAGATGGGTGAAAAATGGTGGAACGGCAGAGTGGCAGCAGGGATTTGGACAGTGTTAAGAATCTGGCTTGGTGTACAATGGCTTCAGGCAGGCTGGGGGAAAGTGACAGGCGAATTTGATGCAACTGGTTATCTGCAGGGGGCGATTGCTAAAGCAGGAGGAGAAGCGCCGGTAGTGGCAGGCTGGTACGGTACCTTCCTTGAAACAGTTGCACTGCCAAACGCAGAGATCTTTAATATTCTGATTCCTTGGGGTGAGTTATTCGTAGGACTTGGTCTAATCGCAGGACTTTTAACAATGCCGGCATTAGCAGCAGGTGCATTCATGAACCTGAACTTCCTGTTAGCTGGCACAATCAGCACGAATCCGGTATTACTCGCAGCAGCAGTGATTCTGATGTTTGCCGGACACGCTGCAATCAGATACGGTCTGGACAGATGGGCAGTGCCTATGGCAAAAGAAAAAGTAACAAAGCGTACGCTGAGAGAAGCTCACGCTTAATAGAGGAAAAGCTGAAGAGTGTGTGCTCTTCAGCTTTTTTTGGTGTGTGGCGGATAGGAGTCGGTGTGCCGGATTAGGGCCTAGAGACTTTTTCCATCAATGCTGGAAACATTTCCTTCAATCTTGACGTATTTCCATCATTACTGAAATGGATTACTTCAGAATAGATTTTTATTCCATTAGTTTCTTGCAATTCCATCAAAGATGACAGCATTAATTCCATCATTCTTGTTGTAATTCCATCAGGTTTTATTATATTTCCTTAGCCCTGACGCGAGCGCCATCCGCTTTTCATGGGATCCAGCTCCAGGCGCTAGCTCCTCGGGTCATAAGCCACGCATCGGTAAACGGGAAGTTCGCCCGTTTTCCGCTCCGCGTCTTATGCCTGTCGGAGCTGAACGAGCGCCTTCCGCTTTTCATTATTGAGCTGTATATCCGCCGTCTACTAGCAGATTAATTCCTGTAACAAACTCATTCTCACACAAAAATACGATGGCGTGTGCGATTTCTTCCGGGACGCCGAGGCGGCCGATTGGGTGTTTTGCGACCAGTCCGTCATAATAATCGCCGAGTGCTTCTTTGTTGACCATCCCTGATTCTACATAACCCGGGTTCACTGAATTCACGCGGATTTTTTTATCGGCATATTCAAGTGCGAGTGATTTGGTCAGTGTGTTGACAGCTCCTTTGCTTGCATTATACGCAAATGCACCAGTCTGTCCGACAAAACCGAGGATCGAAGAAGTATTCACAATTGAACCGCCTCCATTTTTCATCATTTCCCTGATTGCATATTTTGACCCGTAGAATACCCCGTCCTGATTAACAGAGATCACTTTATGATAGTCCTCAGCCGTTAACTCATGGGTTTCTGCAAGCGTACCGATTCCGGCATTATTCACCAGGACGTCAAGCTGACCAAAGTGTTTAACTGTATACTCGATCATACTTCTGACAGACTCTTCATTACCTGTATCAACATGAATAAATGTAACTTTGTCAGAACCGAATCTTTCTACTGCTGCACTGCCGCCTTCTTCATTGAAGTCCGCGAGTACAACGTTCATACCTTTTTTCAAAAATGCTTCTACCGTTGCAAGGCCAATTCCTGAGGCTCCACCTGTTACGACTGCAGTCTTTCCGTTTAAATCAATCATATCCAATCCTCCTTAAAATTGACTTTCACTTTTAATGATTCGGGATTATTTATAAAACTCCTCTAATTTAAGGTGCCATTCACCATTTTTCTACCTTTACAACGATAAAATTAATGAATAGTATGATATTAGATTATAATTATATTTCAGGGGGATAGGTCCATGAGAAGTGACGATCTTCTTTACAGGGCGATGATGAACGGCATCAGAGAAATGGTTTTTATTGTGAAGGTTGAAACTGATGGTGAGTTCACATATGTATTTATAAATGAAGAAGCCAAAATGAGGTCCGGGCTTAGCGAATATGACTATGGGAAGCCTATTAAATCTTTACAGGACAGTCATGTAACAGATTATTTATATGAACAGTATAGATATGTAATCATGACAGGAGAAGAAGTGGTGTATAAAGATTCTTATCAATCTTCTTCAGGGGAAACCTATTATTCTAAAACCAGACTATCTCCGCTTTTGAATGAAGCAGGAAAGTGTGAATATATTACGGCACTCGTCCAGGACATAACAGAGTCTACGTGGGCTGAAAGAAGTGCAGTAGAATCCAAAAAAAGAGCAGTTGAGAGCAGGGAGCGCTTCAGATCATTATTTGAGCATAATCTGGATGCGATTATGTATCTAAATCTTAAGGGTGAAATAGAATCGCTGAACAAAGCAGCAGAAAGTTTGTTTATTGATGAAAATATCAGAGGAAAGCGATATTTTGATCTGATTTCCTCTACAGATCATCTTAAGGCATCGAATAGTTTTAAGTCTGTAGTTAATGGAAATGCTGAGTCTCATCGTCTATCAATCAAAACGAGAGAAGATGAGAAGGTTGAAGGATTGTCTTTGTTTGTACCGGTCTTTGTTGGTGGTGAATTAACGGGAATTTACTGGATTTTAAAAGATATTACAAGTGAAATGAAGGCGATGAGAAATTTTCATGAAAGTGAAAAGAAATTCAGAATTATAGCCGAAAATGCGCAGGATCTAATTACGCTGGTTGATCACAGGGGATTAATTATCTATACCTCACCGTCCTATAAAAAATTGCTTGGGTATATAGAGACAGATTTTGAAGGGAAGCCTTTTTCATTTGGTGTGGAAGAAAAGTACCTGAAAGAACTGGATGAAGCGTTTGTTCGGGCAATTAAAGAAGACAAGCCTTTTAAACTTCAGGTAAGACAGCTGAAAGGAAATGGCACACCGATTTGGACTGAGGTACAGGGGACGCCGGTTTTTGATGAAGGTGACGTGTTCAGTTATATGGTTGTAATTTCAAGAGATATCACGTTGACGAAGCAATATGAATCCAAGCTGAAACATTTTGCTTATCACGACTCACTGACCGGGCTGCCGAACAGACGAATGCTTGAAGAAGAAATGAAAAAGGAATTAGCGAAAGAAGATACAGTATTTTCAGTGCTGATCCTTGATATTGATCACTTTAAAACAATCAATGATACGATGGGGCACGATACCGGGGATGCAGTGATTGAAGAGTTTGCGATTCGTCTTTCAGGAAGTGTGAGACGGTCAGATCTGGTAGTAAGACTTGGTGGGGACGAGTTTGTGATCCTGCTGTATGATGTGGGTGATCAAGGGGTACTTGCTCAGATCGCTGAAAAGATCCTTCTGTCAGTCAGAAGACCGTGGATCTTACAGGGGGAGCCTTTTGGGGTGACGACAAGTATTGGTATGACAGTTGTAAATGAGAAGAATAATACGGCAGAAGAAATATTGAAAGCTGCAGATGATGCGCTGTATAAAGCGAAAGAACAAGGCAAGAACACCTATTCAGTTACCATGCTTAACTGACGTTCAATTTGCCTTCTTTTACTAAAAAAAGTATAGTGAAAAGGCAGAGAGTATCGAATGAAAGAGAGTGAACGTGATGGGACGTAAGTGGAATAATATTAAAGAGAAAAAAGCAGCAAAAGATGCGAATACAAGTCAGGTATATAACAAGTTTGCCAGAGAGATCTATGTAACGGCAAAGCAGGGAGAGCCTGATCCTGAGGCAAATACTGCGCTTCGCATGGTGTTAGACCGCGCAAAGACATATAATGTGCCAAAAGCCATTATCGAAAGAGCGATCGAAAAAGCAAAAGGCGGAGGCGAAGAGAATTATGACAGCCTGCGCTATGAAGGGTTTGGCCCTGCAGGATCAATGATTATCGTTGATGCCCTGACGAATAACGTAAACCGTACAGCATCAGAAGTGCGTGCTGCTTTTGGTAAGAATGGCGGGAACATGGGCGTGAGCGGTTCAGTGTCATATATGTTCGATTCTACAGCGGTTTTTGGTGTTGAGGATAAATCAGCTGATGAAATTCTTGAACTGCTGATGGAGCACGACATTGACGTGCGTGATGTACTTGAAGAGGACAATACTGTCATTATTTACGCAGAACCGGATCAGTATAATGCAGTTCAACAGGCATTAAAGGAAAATGGTATCACTGAATTCACAGTCGCTGAACTGACAATGCTTGCACAAAATGACGTATCTGTATCCGACGAAGATCAGGAGCAGTTAGAAAAATTACTTGGTGCGCTCGAAGAACTTGAAGATGTTCAGCAGGTGTATCATAACGTGGAATTTAATTAATTAAACAGTAAAAAGGGTGCCTGATGAGGGCACCCTTTTTGCGTCCGGAAGATTAGTTATCTTTTTCAACTTCATACGTGATCTGGTACTTAAACGACCCGGTATAAGCCTGGCCGAATGAGTTGACCGTGATGCGTACAACTTCATCGTGTACAAATGTCAGCGATGATCCTGCCTGAACAGCGATTGTTTCCTGACTGTTCTGGCGGAAGATTGTGACGTTAAGACCGTCTGTACTGAAGTTTTCAATCGTTGCAGCCATTGTGACCGGAAGAGAGTTTGGTTCTGTGTCGAAGATAATGTTGTTTGGTGTGTTTTGATTACCGGCAATCGGAGAGCAGTTTTCAAAGAGCATCAGTACCCGCTTGTCAGGACGAGGACGCTTTGGACAGTCGCAGTCACATTTTCCGATAGAACCAAGGGGCAGTTTGTAGTGGTTTTTGCAAGTCATATTTTTTCACCTCCTGATAATAGAATATGAAATTAATAGAGTTTGGACAGGGCATTCAATAAAAAAGGCTATATACCAGTGTTATTCAACCTGATATCTAGGGAAGCTAACTATTTATCTATACGGTAGGCAGGTATGGCAATACATATGCACTATATAAGATAAAAGACATATGTCATATATCACAATAAATTTATTGGAAAAATAAGAAAATCAACTCTATGAAAATATACAGAAATGACTGAATATTGTATATGTTCATTATTTTTAATAAATGGAAGGAGTGAATGAGAAAAGGTACACAAAAAAGAGTTTGGAAGGGGAAAAAGGATGAAAAAGAGATCGGCAAAATCACTCATTTCAACACTGGTACTTCTTTTGCTGCTGTCAGCATTCGGCATGGGGGCCGGAGCGAATACAGCGCCAAAAGATGCAGACTCACTGGCTCAGCTGAAAGGAGATTTTAACTTTCAGTCAGGAAAAGAAACAACTGTCATCATTGAATTAGAAGAACCTTCAATTGCTGAAGCGAAATCAATTGGCGTTTCCCAGTCTAAAGGGAACCTGAAAAATAAGCGTGGAGAAGTAAAATCATCTGTTATGAGCAAGATCGAGGGAGCAGAAATTCATAAAGAATATGACACTGTATTCTCAGGCTTTTCTCTGGAGCTTGCTGAAAAAGATGTACCTGAACTTCTTGCAGTTGAAGGAATTAAAGCTGTATATCCAAACGTTACATATACCGCTTCAGTAGTGGATGAAGCAACTCCTGTATCCCAGGATAACCTGAAAGCTGAAATGTTCGCCAGCGCTCCATTTATCGGATCTGACGATGCGTGGGCTGAAGGATTCACGGGTGAGGGTGTAACTGTCGCAGTTATTGATACAGGCGTAGATTATACACACCCTGACCTTGCACATGCCTTCGGGGATTACAAAGGATATGACTTTGTCGATAACGATCAAGATCCGCAGGAAACACCTGAAGGCGATCCGCGCGGCGAATCTACACTTCACGGTTCTCACGTAGCAGGTACAGTTGCTGCTAATGGGGCAATCAAAGGTGTAGCACCAGATGCGACACTACTTGCATACCGTGTTCTTGGACCTGGCGGCAGCGGTTCAACTGAAAACGTGGTAGCAGGAATCGAAAGAGCAGTACAAGACGGGGCTGATGTATTAAACCTGTCACTTGGAAATTCACTGAACGCTCCGGACTGGGCAACATCTATTGCACTTGACTGGGCAATGGAGGAAGGTGTGGTGGCAGTTACTTCAAACGGTAACAGTGGTCCAACGAACTGGACAGTCGGCTCACCTGGAACGTCACGTGAAGCAATCTCAGTTGGTGCAACGCAGCTTCCATACAATGTATTTTCTGCAGCAGTTGATACAGCAGGTGATGCTGAGTACCCATCTGCTAAAGTAATGGGCTTCCCATCAGATGAAGCAATTCTTGGTCTGAATGGTCAGGAATTTGAATTTGAATACGTTGGCCTTGGTGGTCCGGCTGATTTTGAAGGAAAGAACCTGGAAGGTAAAATTGCACTGATTCAGCGTGGGGATTACCCATTCGTTGAAAAGTCAGATAATGCAAAAGCTGCAGGAGCAGCCGGAGCAATTATCTTTAACAATGTAGAAGGGGAGCAGCCTGATATTCCGGGTATCTCACTGCCTACAATCAAAATGAGCAATGCAGATGGTCAAAAGCTGCTTGCTGAACTTGAAGCAGGTAACAACACAGTATCATTCAACGTTGAATTTGACCGTGAAGTAGGAGAGTCTATGGCTGATTTCTCTTCACGCGGACCTGTTGTTGATACATGGATGATCAAGCCTGATGTATCAGCGCCTGGTGTAAACATTATCAGCACAATTCCTACTCATAATCCTGCTGAACCGCATGGCTATGCAGCTCTTCAGGGAACAAGTATGGCAGCACCACACGTAGCAGGTGCAGCAGCACTTGTGCTTGAAGCAAATCCGGAGTGGTCAGTAGATGACGTCAAAGCAGCACTGATGAACACAGCCGCTGCAATCATTGATCCGGCAACCGGTGAAGAATACGCTCACAACACGCAGGGGGCAGGAAGCATCCGCGTACTTGATGCGATCGAAACAGAGATCCTTGTCGGAAGCGGAAGCCATTCATTCGGTAAATTCGTTAAATCAAACGGCAAACAGGTTGAACGCAATCACTTTGACGTGAAAAACCTGTCTGATAAAAAAGTAAACTATTCATTTGATGTTGACTTTGGTGAAAATAATCAGGCAATCAAGGTAAGCACAAGCGGCAACACGAAAGTAAATGCCAACAGTTCTAAAAAGATTAATATGAATGTACAGGTTGATGCCACGAAGCTTGATCCTGGCTATTATGAAGGCAGCATTATCATTTCTAATGGTGAGCAGACAGTAGACGTTCCAACGATTCTATTTGTCGGCGAACCGGATTACCCGCGCGTGACAAGCATGGGTGTCTATCAGGACGGAGATGTATTCACAATTGAAGGATATTTCCCGGGGGGAGCAGAAACAGTTGACCTGTTTGTCTATGAATCAAATGAAGCAGGTGCACCGCTTGCTTATGTAGGCGATATCGCAATTGTAGAAAACGTTGAAGCCGGATTCCAGACATTCGCTTGGGACGGGAAAGTAAACGGTCAGAAACTTGAAGCAGGAAAGTATTATAACGTTTATGCCTATGCAACACTAAAAGGACAGACTGACCTTGCAGGCGTTAACTTCCTGATGGAATAATAGTAATTGAACATCAAAAAAGCGCGTCAGAGAAATTTGCTCTGATGCGCTTTTTAATAATTGGTTTAACTAAAGATAAATATTATATTAGCACAGCTGGTGATTGTAGCGGAAGGGGGCGACTCCAGCAGGAGAAGCGTGACAGGTAAGACCCCGCAGACGCAAAGCGTCGAGGAGGCTTACCGCACGCCCTGCGGAAAGCGTCCCCCTGAAGCGGAAATCAGCAGCCAAACGGAAAGAGTTTTAATAATTTGCCCAAGCTTTATCATACATCTCAAGCAGGATCGGATCGATCAACGTATTCGGTTGAAGCTCAAACTCATTACCACGATCATCCGTTATATCACGATCAATATCCTTACCAAACGTTCTCAGACTCTGTAAGGTTTCTTCATTTAAAAACTTTGTCTCCACATTAAAGGTCATCTCATCGAGTGCACCTGACTCCTCGCGTTCAGCAAAGATAAAACCCCAGTCCCCAAAGCTTGGTACATCCACATGAAGGTTTTCCACACGCAGACCAGTCTCGCGGACTGTATGATCAATTGTCCAATAGACTTCTGTAGCAAAAGTCGGACTCGTAGCCTGTACCATCATGGCGCCGCCCGGTTCAAGTGAATTCCGCAACAGCTGATAGAATTGAAGTGTATAAAGCTTATTCAAAGACTCATTGTTAGGGTCAGGAAGGTCGACAATGATTACGTCATAAAATGTGTTCGACTGTTCCATAAATGAAAAGGCATCCTGGTGATGAACAGTGACGCGGGGATCGTCGAAAGATCCTTCATTCAATTGAAGGAGATCATAATTTGTCTCCGCAAGTTCAACAACTGCAGGGTCCAGATCAACTAAATCCACTTTTTTGATTTCATCGTATTTCCAAAGTTCCCGTAATACGAGTCCATCTCCTCCGCCAAGCACTAATACCCGTTCAGGTGATTCAGCAGCTTCAACTGCAGGGTGGACCAGCGTTTCGTGGTAACGGTACTCATCAGTTGAACTCATCTGAAGCTGTCCGTCAAGAAACAGTCTGACGTCTCCACGCTCTTTCGTGAGAATAATCTGCTGGTAATCTGTCTGTTCATTATAGATAATCGGATCCCGGTAAAGCTTCTGTTCAAAGGAAAAAGCCATTTCCTCACCCCAGAACACACCTGAAAACAAAATAAGAAAGAAGGTGATACCTGAGACGAGATGCAGTCGGAATCTTGTAATTTCTTTTCTGAAATAGTACAGCACCCAAAGTGCGACCGCTACATTAATTAATCCGACAATAAAAGCTGATTTCACAAGTCCGAATTCAGGGCGGAGGAAAAATACAAACAGCAGTCCGCCAATCAGTCCGCCGGCATAGTCTGAAAAAAGAACACGTGCGGTGCTTTTTCTGAGGGTGACACCAATATCATTCGCTTTTCTGATCAGTATAGGAAGCTCAAGTCCCGTTAAGCCGCCAACGACCAGCGTAATTCCGTAAAGAAAAATCGCATCTGTTCCATCAGGCAGAAATGCTGTCACACCGAAGAATAAAAAGGTGGATAATCCGCCGATGATACCAATTGCATATTCAATCCAGATGAATGAAGGGATCAGGTTTCTGGTTACGCGTTCACTGATTGAAGCACCGATCCCCATTCCAGTTAAAAAAAGCGAGATGGTGAGCGTATATTGCTTCACACCATCTCCCAAAATGTAAGAGCCAGCAGCTCCGAATAATACTTCAAATATAATGCCGCAAATTGAAACGATTCCTGAAGCCCAGTAGATTGTTTTACTCTGTCTGATGCCAAGTTCATTAACTGTCTTCATGGTGAAACTCCTAACCGATTATATTATGTAATGGACGCGCCGATTACAAAAGCCAGGCCTACTGAAACGCCAAAGCTGATAATACCTACTGCAAGATTTCCTTTATGAAGCTGCTCCTCAACTGAGAACTTTCTTGTGAAAAGTTCAAATAACAGATAACCGATCATCTGTAATACAACACCAAGGCCGCCCCAGATTAATGTTTCCCACACAGCAAAACTGTGGTAGATAGCGAATGCAAGAATAATACTGATACCGATAATTTTTCCACTGATCGACAGAGCTACAGCTTTGTTACCGGCAAGGATTTCATCCCAGTCTTTATATTTTGTTGTAATGAGTTCAAAAACTGCCAATCCAACCAGGATCACAACAATTGCAATTGCAAAGTACATAATAGTAAGTAAAAATGGTTCCATTTCAGTTGCTCCTCTCAAAATAAGTTTTATTTTCCAAATCCGACTCCGCCGCCGCGATTACTCGAACCACGAATCGTAGGCGTTGAGTTTTTACCAACGTAAGAACCGGCAGAATTATATCCACCATAACAGCGCTCAGGATTAATATTACATTGTCTGCTTCTCGAATCGTACCAGTTATTTCCGAAAATATTTGAGATCAGACTCGCCAGCAGATACCCCTCAAAAAAGCTTGGACCATAGTTGTTACGGGCAAATTCCTGCTCAGCTACTTCGATCATAGTATTGTCAGCATCCTCTTCCGACTCAGTCAGTGTGACAAAGACATCATCATAGATGAAAATCTGTTTTCCATTATTAATTTCACTCATTTCATCAGGTGTTTCATGACTTTGTAATGAATCAGATACAGAGGAAAGATTTGTGTTTTCTGCCTGATAGATTCTTGCATAGCGATCGCTGTTTTCTGCGCTTTCAACTGTATCGTATAAAGTGTATGTAGTGCTGATATAATCTTCAATGCCGTCTTTAAATATTGAGCCCCCGCTGTTGCCGCAGGCTGCTGTAAACATCATAACTGTAATAATCATCACTGACATGATTGACCGTTTCATATTCTCACCGTCCTTTCAACAAAGCTATATTCTATACATAGTTGCAGCAGTGCCCGGCTTTCAGGTCAAAACTCACCAGGCAAAAACCATTCGCCGAACTTTACACCTAAAGAAGGGCACAGGTGACAATTTGTCACGCTGGCCCTGAAATTGTTACTCTTTACCCATTTTTTTCTTCAATGCTGCAAGTTCATCATCAACACTGTTATCAAGTGAATCAAACTCGTCATCAAGGCTGCGGTTTGACTGACGGAGGTCTTCACTTGTTTCAGCCTCAGCTTCAAACTGCATAACCTTTTCTTCCATTCTCTCAAATCCGCCGCGTGAAGCATCATTGTTGATTCCTGAAAGTGTACGATTCATCTTCGTGCGTGTTTTAGCTGATTCAGCACGTGCTTTCAGAGAATCCTTTTTCATTTTCATTTCGTTATATTCTTTCTTCATTTCATCAAGCTTTGTTCTTAGGCCGGCAACATCTTCTTTAGCTCTTGCATAAGACTCCTGCAGTGAAGATGCCTGGTCTGCATGATTCTTTTTATCTTCAAGCGCGCGACGTGCAAGGTCTTCGTTACCTGATTCGATTGCTTTCATTGCCTGATCTTCACGCTTTTTCATCATGCTTTCCGCGTCTTCAACTTTTTTCTGGAGCATTTTTTCGCTGGCAATCTGCTTTGCTACTGCTGTTTCCACTTCACGGATATCTGCTTCCATTTCACGCATGAACTGATCAAGCATTTTTACCGGATCTTCCGCCTTATCAAGCATTGAATTTAATTCTGATCCTACTACGGTTTTAACTCTTTTGAAAAATTGAAACATTTGTCATTCCTCCAATATTTTTAATGTGATCCTGCAATGATTTTTAATTCATATTCTTCAATACTGTATCCTGTACTTGCTTCAACGTCACCGCCCCAGATTTCAACGGATAAAGCTTTCTCATCATCTTCATCATAGTATTCAGCGTATTTACACTTAACACCATCAACATTCTGACTTCTGCCTTCACCTTTGACAATCGCCGAACCTGTTTCATCAAGATAATAAGTTGTGCCTTCATACTCGATTTCCTTTGGCAGGGGCTCCTGGAGTTTCAGCGTTGATTTTTTGTAAATGCCAAGTTCGAGTTCGTCATCCATTTCAACGCCAAGCCAGATTACTTCCTGTACACCCTGAAGCTGATAGGCTGACCATTTAAAGCCATGATCATTATAAGACAGCTTTCCAACCACTTCATAATCCTGAAGGTCATAAGTAACAATGTCACCGATTTTCAAGTTATGAACGGTTCTGTCTTTTACTTCAGGCCGTGTATCCTGTTTTCCGCCAAACAGCCGCTTAAAAAAGCTCATCTGTTCATCATCCTTTTTTCTATGTCTTTCCTGTTACAATACCTTATACGCATCAAAAAATAAAAGGTTTCATCTTTATGAAAAATATCAAACTTTTTTGTGAGTTGAGTGATCTAATAGATAGAAGGTAAGTGAGGGGGAAGCATATGGAACTTGAAGAATTGGTGTCTGACGCCATAAAAGGAGATGACGGGGCGTTTGTGAGCCTGATGCAGGCATGTAAAACTGATTTATATAAAACAGCTTATGCCTATTTAAGAAATGAAGCTGATGCAATCGAAGCAGTTCAGGAAACAACCTGCCGTGCTTATCAATCAATTCAAACACTGCAACACCCCGAATATGCAAAAACCTGGCTGATCAGGATCATGATAAATGTTTGTCAAACGGAACTTCAAAAGAGAAAGAAAGTGACAGTGCACCCGTTTTTAGAAGATGAGCGTTCAGTTGATCATCAGCATTCCACTATAGAAACCACAGAAGCGCTTGAAAGTCTAAGTCCGAAAGAAAGAGAACTGATTCATCTTAAATATATTCAGGATTTAACGATCAGACAGGTTGCCGAAGTGCTGGAAATGCCTGAAGGAACAGTGAAGACTAAGCTTTATCAATCATTGTCACGATTGAAGCGCTGGTTTGAGAAGGGGGATGACCAACATGTATCAAAATGAAAAAAACCGGTTAAAAGAATACAAAAGATCACTCGAGCAGCAGCCAGTGCCTGAAGAGCTGCTTGATGATGCGATTCTGAGCGGAATGAAAAAAGCACAGCAAAAGAAACAGCCTGCTTTTAAAAAGTGGGTGATTCCTCTTACCACTGCCGCTGTTCTGGTCTTTGCTTTTGTAATGACAGTCAGAGTGTCACCTGTCATGGCAGGACATATTTCTTCCATTCCGGGTATGGATCGGATTGTTGAATTGATCCGTCATGACAGGGGTCTTCAAACTGCACTGGAGAATGAATACTTTGAACAGTTGGACGTCAGCCGTTCGAAGGAAGGTGTCATCGTCACAATCAACTCTGCTATCCAGGATGAGCAGGGACTCGTACTGTTTTACACTGTAGAGATTCCCGAGCCGGTAAGAGACCCATTTTTCTCAGTTACTGAACTTCTTGATGAGAATGGAAATAAAGTGAAGGCATCTTTTTCAACAGGATCAGGTGTAGGCGATGATGCAGATCCTGAGAGTACCTTGCACACTGGTTCAGCCAACTTCTTTTTTGAAAAAGGATATTCACCCGGTAGGGAGCTGACAGTGGTATTCGGTGACAGGCAGAATCAGCATGTATTTGACGGTGAAATCGAAATACCGATCACGTTATCTACTGAAAAAGCTGAAACTGAAACGTATGAACTGAATAAAACAGTCAGTATTGAAGGACAGGAACTCACGATTAAGGAAGTGAATATTTCGCCGATCAGAGCCAGTGTGGAGTTAGTGCCTGATCCTGATAATGAAAAAAAGATCCTTGCCTATGAAGCAATGAAGATGACAGATGAGAATGGTGAAGAATGGAAACAGTCAACAGATGGCCTGACATCCACGGGAGATGCAGAAGCAAGAACCGTTTATTTTGAAAGCAGCTATTTTGATATGCCGGAGGAACTTTCACTGATTATTGGAAAAGTGCAGGCAGTTGATCGTGAACAAGAGGCTATGACAGTTGATACAGATACTGGCGAAGTGATATCGGCTCCGGATGATTCAGGTATTACTTTTACATCCATTGACCGCCTGGGACTTGAACTTGAGATTAACAGGCCTGATTTTGGTTACAGCCTGTTCAGTCAGGCGACTGACGCTGAGGGTGAAACTGTTGATATTCCATCAGCAGGATATCGATCTGATGAACATAAATCAATGATGAATTTTACATTTGAAAACGGAGATTATGTAAACCCTCTGACAATTGACTTTGCATTTTATCCGGGATGGATTGAGTCAGATGAAGTGATTAGTATTTATCAGTAGAGTAGATGAGTGAGAAATGCGCGTGCTCATTTGCTGAGTGAGTATGTAAGTGTACGGGCGGCAGAACGGGTGAAGAAAATAGGGGACTGTCTGATGGAATAAATGAATGGGCCTGAAGGAATTCGCAGCCCGCCAGTCCCGACACTGCCGCTATCACCATCCCCGCCAAAACCAAAGGCCGGAGCACACAGCTCCGGCCTTTCACTATACATTATGATATTTTTGACTGTTTGTTCTCTGAATCGTACAATTCGCTGTACTCTTCCTCAGAAAGATCCTGATCTTCATATTCAGACTCAGTCTCTTCCTCATAGTTTTCTTCAATATCGTGATCATCAGAATCATCATCTTCATTGAAAACGTCATCTGCAGCTGCCAGGCTTTCGTCAGGCAGTTCAAACGTTGCGATCAATGCCTGAAGCTCCTCAGCCATGCCTGTAAGTGCTGCTGATGAAGAGGTGACTTCCTCCATTGAAGCGAGTGTCTGTTGAGCAGCGGCACTGACGCTTGCAGAGTGGTCATTTGTATCTTTCGCAATACCTGTCATGCTGCCCACAGTTTCAGTTACTTCATCTGATTTTGCCGCAATAGACTGAGCTGTTTCATTCATCTGTTCAATTTGTGACGTCATCTGTTGAATAGAGCCGACGATCAGTTGGAATTTTTCTCTCGTATCCTGTGCTGATGTAATGCCGCGTTCTACTTCTGCTTTTACAACATTCATTGTATCAACAGAGTGGGATGAATCTTTTTGCATTTCAGAGATGAGATCATTAATTTTAAGTGTAGATCCGGCTGACTGTTCTGCAAGCTTTCTGACTTCATCAGCTACCACTGCAAATCCTTTGCCATGTTCTCCTGCGCGTGCAGCTTCAATGGCTGCATTCAGTGCAAGGAGGTTTGTCTGATCAGCAATTCCCCGGATGACCTCAAGAATTGAACCGATTTCATCTGTACGTGCTGAGAGGTTTTGAATCGCCTGATCAGACTCACCAACACGTTGGTTAATTGATTCCATATTGTTAACCGTGTTCTCTACAAGTGATCCGCCTTCATTCGCATGGGTCAGAGATACATTTGAATAACGTTCAATCTCATTCGCATTTTCTGCAATCGTCTGAATGCCGGCAGTGACGTTTTTAAGAGAATCAACACTACGGTCTGCGGCCGTTACCTGGTCTTCAGACCCGCGTGAGATTTGTTCAATTGAACCAGCTGTCTGTTCAGTCGCTTTGGATGTCTGCTCAGCATTTGCTGACAGCTCTTCTGATGAAGCAGCTACCTGTGCGGAGTTGAGAGAAATCTTTTGAATCAGATTCTTTAAGTTATCCTGCATCGCAATAAATGAATGCTGCAGCTTAGCGATTTCATCTTTCCCTTTCATTGGGACAGTATGTTCTGTTAGATCACCATTTGCTACTTTTTCTGCCATTGCAGTCATTGATTTCAATGGCTTCGTGATACGTGAAGTCAATACCACGCCGAGCAGAATCGCAATCAGAAATGCTGCACTCATCATAATAGTAGAAAGTGTACGTGCCTGGTCAATTGCTGCGTTTGATGCAGCTAAAGTAGAGGCAATATCTTCATTGATGATGGCGATCATATCATTTGATTCGCCTGCAAGCTGATTCGCAATCCGTGTCATTGATCCTGTTGCTGTTGTACGGGCAATTTCAGGGCTTGACTCAAACACTGGCAGAAGCTCTTCACCGATTGATAGCAGTTCAGCGTTCTTATCAGTAATGGATGATAGGAGCTGTAAGGATGCGTCATCATCAATGAGTGTTTGAATCTTCTCACCGATTGCTGCAGTTTCAGCGTTCAATTCGTAAAAGCTGTCTAAATAGATTGACTGCGAGGATAATAAAAATCCTCTATATGTACTGTTTTGTTCATGAACCGTGCTTTCAAGTTCAAGTATTGCTGCACGAGCCTCGAATAATGATTCAGTGACATCTTCAAATGTCTGACTCATTGAGCGCATGTTTATATAGGAGTAAACGCCTGATGCTGCAAAAATCAGTGCAACGACCACGAATGCTGATACTAGCTTTTGACCTACAGAACCTTTCATCATGTCATCCTTTCTGCTTGTATATATGGGTAAATAGTAATGATCATTCTCCATAATATTATGTGAAGAAGTATTTCGAGTCAAGAAAAGATTTAGATGATTCACAAATTTCTAACACAAAATTCTTAAGGTGCAACTCAGCTGAAGGGACTCCAATGCCGGCAAATAAAAAAGACACCTGATAAGCAGGTGCCTGTAACAATTATGATTCGTTTTCTAATGCTTCCTGACAATGTTTACTGCAAAAAGCACGGACAGTTTCGATTTCATCATCTTCGAGCTCGAAGTCGAGAACTGACCCATCGCTTGTTTTAATCAGATCATATTTTACAAGCTGTTCTTCGCCGTCTTCGATCTTATAAAGCACTTTAAGCTGGACGTCTCCATCCTCGAACAGTTCGTCTTCCGCATCATTTTCAAGTTCCAATAACAGTTCATAACGATCACCGGTCAGAATCCCGAATGAATCATTTATTTTCTCAACAGTATAAGATGTAATATTCATTAAAGTTGTGCCACCTTTCATATATGATTGTTTCAGTATACATCAAAGCGGCTATTGTATGTACGAAAGGACGAAAAGGAGGGATTATATATGAAATTAAAAGATAAGAAAGTCATTGCGTTAGTCAGTGACGATTTTGAAGACTTAGAACTTTGGGTCCCGGTTATGCGTCTGAGAGGCGAAGGGGCAATCGTTCACATCGTTGGTGAAAAAAACGGCGAAGTCTATAAAGGGAAGTATGGTGTGCCTGCTGAAAGCGATTATGCGTTCAGTGAAATTCATGTGAATGAATATGACGGCATTCTTGTGCCCGGTGGCTGGTCACCGGATAAGCTCAGAAGATATAAAGAAGTGTTAGATATGGTGAAATATATGGATCAGCACGAAAAAGTGATCGGTCAGATCTGTCATGCGGGCTGGGTCCTGATATCAGCCGGTATTCTTGAAGGCCGGAATGTAACGAGTACACCTGGCATTAAAGATGATATGACAAATGCCGGAGCGATCTGGCATGACGAAGCGGTTGTCACTGATGGTCATATTGTTTCAAGCAGAAGACCACCTGACCTTCCCGAATATGGAAATGCACTTGTAGAGGCATTTGCGAAGTAAAGTAACAAAGGCCGGGCTGATATGCTCCCCTCTAAGTAGACAGATTAAAAACAAAAATCTGTTTGCCTAGGGGGGAGCTTTTCTATGTCTTATAAACGTTATTCTCTTGAGT
>NZ_JAFBDK010000016.1 GCF_016908195.1 Jeotgalibacillus terrae | reverse complement strand
GTAGCTTGATTGAACACGTTGGTTACATATTTGATTTCCTTCATTTTGTCACGGAAGGCTAGACAACAGAAGGTGTGGTTCGTTTGACGCTTACGCTTGTTCCGGAAATCATGACAAATGACCTGCTCCCTCCCCAAAAAAACCGCCCGGCACTAGCCGGACGGCAGACAAACATTTTTTACATGTTAAGCGGTCTTAAGCTAGCTTCGATCTGAGCGCGCTTTGGCTCAAGGAATGGCGGCAGTGCCAGTTCCTCACCAAGGTGCTCCATGTCTTCATCCGTTGCAAAGCCCGGCTCATCTGTCGCAAGCTCAAACAGAATACCGTTTGATTCACGGAAATAGATCGAACGGAAGTAATAGCGGTCCACTTCTCCTGACGTCATGAATCCGAAGCTGCGGATTCGCTCATCCCACTTTTCATAGTCTTCAAAAGTCGGCACTCGGAAGGCTACATGGTGAACACTTCCACGGCCCGGACGCTCCGGCGGCAGGTCAGGACGCTCTTCGATATGCACTTCTGCACCAGTTCCACCCTCAGCAACTGACATGACCTGAATTGCCGGAAGAGCAGCACCTGCGCGGTTCGGGTATTCACCCACTTTTTCAAAACCAAGCACGTTCTCTAGAACAGCAATGGTTTTATCTGCACGGCGGACCGTCAGCGTCACAGGTCCAAGTCCCACAATCGCGTGTTCTTTTGGTACATCAGCACCTGTCCATGGTACACCCGGTGCGACGCCTGCCTCGCCATTATCCGCAACCAGCATCAGGCGTGATCCTTCTTCATCTTCAAAGTAAAGTGTGTCACGACCCGCACGCTTTTCAATGTCATCATGACGCACATTCAGCTCGTTGAAACGTTCTTTCCAGTAGTGAAGTGACTCTGTTGTTGGTACGCGGAATGCTGTATTCGAGATACTTGAAACGCCTGGATACGTGCGCCCCGCCATCGGGATATCAAAATACGTCATATCTGTTCCCGGACTGCCCACCGCATCCGCATAAAATAAGTGATAAGATGACGTGCTATCCTGGTTAACAGTTCTTTTAACGAGGCGCATGCCTAATACCTGTGTAAAAAATTTATGATTTTTCTCAGCAGCCGATGTGATGGCTGATACATGATGAATACCTGTTACATTCATAACTAACACTCCTTTTATCTCGAAACTGAGATACTTTCTGACTTTATTGTAAGCCTGAATGTAAAAGAATGCAAGAAAAAATATCTCGAATTCGAGATATTTTCACAGATATATGTTTTAATTCAAGGATTCCAATAAAAACCGCCCCATTAAGGAGCGGCTCATCAACTATTAATCTTCAAGCGCCTGCTCAAGGTCAGCAAGTAAATCTTCAATATCTTCAATGCCAACTGAGATTCTTACAAGCCCGTCAGTAATACCAAGCTCTGCGCGACGCTCTGCAGGAATAGATGCGTGTGTCATTCGTGCAGGTACTGAAATTAGACTCTCTACTGCGCCAAGGCTTTCAGCGAGCGTAAAATATTTTACCTTCTCAAGCACGCGTGCAGCTTTCTCACCGCTGCCGACATCAAATGAAATCATACCGCCAAAGCCGCGTGACTGCTTCGCTGCTGTTTCGTGACCCGGATGTGATTTGATTCCAGGGTAATGAATCGTTGTTACACCTTCATGACGCTCAAGGAAGGATACAATTTCTTTCGCGTTCACTTCATGCTCTTCCATGCGCAGACCAAGCGTTTTAATGCCGCGCATCAACAGCCATGAATCCTGTGGTCCAAGGATTGCCCCAACAGAGTTCTGAACAAAATGTACTTCTTCAGCAAGTTCAGCTGAATTCACAACAACCAGTCCTGCGACAACATCACTGTGTCCGCCAAGATATTTTGTTGCACTGTGTACAACGATATCTGCACCATGGTCGATTGGCGTCTGCCAGTATGGTGTTGTAAAGGTATTATCTACAATTGTCAGTAGTCCATGCTCCTTGGCAACCGCTGACACTGCTGCGATATCTGTTACTTTTAGCAGTGGGTTAGTCGGTGTTTCGATAAATACTGCTTTCGTATTTTCCTGAATCGCATCCTTCACATTTTCAGGGTTACTTGTATCAACAAACGTTGAATCAATGCCAAGACGGTTAAGCACCTTGGTCATGACGCGGTAAGTACCGCCGTAGACGTCATCTGTTAATACAACGTGAGATCCTGTATCAAACAGCATCATCACTGAACTGATCGCGGCCATTCCTGAACCGAATGCGAATCCTGCATGACCATTTTCAAGGTCCTTGATTAATTCTTCAAGTGCGTGGCGCGTAGGGTTACCCGTACGTGAATACTCGTAGCCCTGGCGCAGACCGCCAACACCATCCTGCTTGTATGTGCTTACCTGATAAATCGGCGTGGAAACCGCACCTGTTGCTTCGTCTCCAACAATACCGCCATGTATCAATTTTGTTTTCTGCTTCATATGTGATCAACCACCTTCATAGATATTCTGACTCAAGTAACGTTCACTGCTGTCAGCGAAAACCGTTACGATATGACTGCCTTTTTCAGCTGTTTCCGCTTCTTTCAGAGCAGCATGAAACGCTGCACCTGATGAGCTGCCGACAAGCAGGCCTTCTTTTAACGCCAGTTCTTTTACCCAGTAAAAAGCGTCCTTATCATAGACTGTATGAATCGCATCAAATAATTGTCTATCCATATAGTCAGGGAGAAATTCCATTCCGATCCCTTCCGTTTTATGAGGACCGGATTCGCCTCCGTTAATCGTTGAGCCTTCTGGTTCTACAATAACGGTTTTAATTGCCTGGTTCTGATCTTTTAAAAAGCGGGCATTTCCCATAAATGTACCGCCTGTACCTGCTCCGGCAACAAAAATATCAATGTTGCCATCGAGGTCGCGCCACAGTTCAGGACCCATGGTTTTGTAGTACGTCTCAGGATTAGCCGGATTGCCAAACTGAGCCGGTGAAAATGAATCCGGGATCTCGCGCACAAGCGCCTCTGCTTTTGCGATCGCACCTTTCATTCCATCAGCCGTTGGTGTATTAACCACTTCAGCGCCGAGTGCACGCATCAGCGTCTGCTTTTCCACACTGAACTTTTCGGGTACTACAAAGATCACTTTGAATCCACGTCCGACAGCAGCGAGTGCAACACCAATTCCAGTGTTGCCCGCTGTCGGCTCAATGATTGTGCCGCCTTCTTTTAATTCACCGCGCTTCAGGGCATCTGCGATGAGTTCCATTCCGAGGCGGTCTTTGACGCTGCCGCCCGGGTTAAAATACTCCAGTTTCGCAAAAATCCGGCATTCGTTTGGAACCGGAATGCCGGAGATTTCTACGACCGGCGTATTGCCGATCAGTTCGTGCACGCTTTTTGCTACATTCATTTAAGCGTCCTCACCAAATACATCTTTCCACTCATCGCGCTTAGCAAGCATGTCAGCAGCGATTTCCTTCGCGCCTTCAAGACTGTGATTCGCTGCCCAGCCGCACTGAACTTCGTTGCATGCCGGTACTTCGTCAGCTTTCAGCACATCATTCAATGTTGCTTCAATCGCATTCAGAATCTCATCGTAGTTATCATGGTTGAGCACAGCAAGGTAGAATCCTGTCTGGCAGCCCATCGGCCCGATATCAACAACATTGTCCAGGTGGTTACGGATATTTTCAGCCATTAAGTGCTCAATTGAATGAAGGCCATCCATTGGCATATGCTCTTTGTTCGGCTGCTTAAAACGCATGTCATACTTATGAATTTCATCGCCGTTCTGGCCTTTTGTGACGCCTACTAATCTTACATACGGTGCTTTTACTTTCGTGTGGTCAAGATTGAAGCTTTCTACATTCATTTTCTTTGTCATGTGAAATCTCTCCTTTGAAAGTGTGATTGTGTTTATCTTAACTGGTATGGCGATGGGATGTACAGGGATTTCCATTCGGGTTCTCTTCTATAACCGTTAATCTGCGCTTCAGGCGGATGCTTTCCGAGCGGTGGTCGCTAAGCCTCCTCGGCTTCGCCTGCGGGGTCTCAGCTGTCCCACTTATCGCTCCGGAGTCACCGCCTTACGCTCCGATTAACTAAGTTGTTTTTACAAAGTCCCTCATGTTAATTTGTATAACTTTGATATTTATTTCTTCACCGCATGAATCAGCCACGCGTATTCATTCATTCTTTTAAATGAAACAGTAAACCCCGCTTCTTCGAGCAGTTCGTTCATAACCGGAATGGTTGTATAGTATTCTCTTTTCAGGTCTTCAAGCAGATTCATATACCCCTGCTGTTCTACTTTTTCCCACTGGGCATGCTTCGCTTCTTCTGTTTCAAAAATGGTATCTGCAAAAACGATTTGCCCGCCTGGTGGTAATGCAGCTGCATAGATGTTTGCTGCCTGTGCTTTTTCCTGATCTGTCAGGTGGTGAAAAGCGTAGGTGCTGACGAATGTATCCGGTTTTTCATTTAACTCAAATTCCAGGAAGTCTCCGTCAGTAATATTTAAAGCAGGAAAACGCTCCTGCGTACGAATGCGCATGGCATTATTCGGTTCATAGGCTGTTACTTTCAGGTTTTTCGCTAAAAGTTTTTCAGTCAGATTGCCAGTGCCCGGACCAAATTCTACTGTATGTCCTGAAGCCATGGATGCAACTTGTTCAAGAATCACGTCATAGTGCTCAAAAACAGCTGCGTATTCTTTGTCCTGCCCACTGACTGAAGCATCGTAACTATCTGCCCATTCATCAAAAATTTCTACAAACTCACGTCCCATATTAGAGCCACTCCATTCAAAATATATTATTCTTATCAAGATACTCGGAATTAACCGGGACGGTGATTATATTATCAGAAATTGAATGGTTTGTCACGTCTACAATTCCTATTTAAGCAAATCGCATGAAAAAAACCGACTCGTTTGGTATGTTTTAAAATGTACCTTTAAGGAGGGATTTCTATAACAACATTATTAGAAGAAATTAAAGCTTATAAAGAGACTTTTAAGAAAAAGGCACCTGAAGATAAACAGCGGCTGATGGCTCAGGCTACAAAAGAACTTGAAGATTCCGGCGTTGCAACAGGCCTGAAAGAAGGCGATCAGATGCCCTCATTTACTTTACCTGACGCTGCCGGCAAGGAGATTTCCAGCGATATGCTACTGTCTGAAGGCCCGGTAATTGTGACATTTTATCGCGGCGGCTGGTGCCCTTATTGTAACCTTGAGCTAAAAGCTTGTCAGGAGCAGCTTTCAGCAATTAAGGATTCAGGAGCCCGCCTTGTAGCGATCAGCCCGGAAACGCCTGAAGCTTCATTAAGCACAAAAGAGAAAAACAACCTTCAATTCACAGTATTAAGTGATGAAGGAAATCAGGTTGCTGATCAATTCAATCTGGTGTTCAACATGCCAGATTACCTGATTGAACTTTATAAAGATTCAGGATTGGATGTAGCCGGACATAATGGAAACGATGACTGGGAGCTTCCAAAGCCTGCAACGTTCGTGGTTGATTCTTCAGGTAAAATTGTATTTGCTGATATTAACTCCGATTACACTTACCGGACACCGCCTGAAAAGGTGATTGAAGTGGTTAAACACACGAAATAAGAAAGTAAGCCGGTTTTCCCCTCAGGAAAACCGGCTGTTTTTAACTGCCAAGTAAATACTGTGGCGGATGACACGCATTGACTGTGAGGTAGCTTTGCCACTCTCTTTTTGACAGCTCCCATTCAACCGGATATTGCCCCCATTCCCATGAAGGGTTCCAGTAGCCTTCTGTATGAAGCTGACGTGCATACCATGCTGCATTTTCTTCAGCCAGGTCTTCAAACCTTTCATATAAAGGTGATTGTGTATTCTGGATCAGCTGGATTGGCTGTAGCCCGTATCCCTGCCACTCTTCAGGATTTTTAGTAAATTGAACGTGTTGAACAATCTTTTGAAGGATCAGCTGCTGAAGATCCGGCTTCGGTGTCATCTCAGCCAGCCTGTAAAAGCACTGGATTTCATGCATATCCCATTCAATGATGTCATCCAGACGATTAAGGACATCAGTTTCCAGTTTCGCAGTGAATAGGCCCTGCGGTCGGCAGCGCTGAAAATATCCGAGAATTTCTGCAGACGGGTTACCCGGTGTTTTTTCAAATCCGGTTTCACCTTTATCATTCACATGCCACCAAGGTGCACGGGGAACATGATTCACAGTCACCGGTACGATTGGAAAATACCGTTTCTCTCCATCATACTGTTTCTCTAAATAGTTCAGTGCCTTTGAGACCATCGGATGTTCACAATTGATCGGCAGCTGCATCAGATATTGAAGTGCAACAGTTGTTTCAAGTACAGATGAATCAATCAGCCGCCGGTCAGGCTCAAGCGCATGACCAAATCCACCGTCAGCATTCTGATATGATTCAAGCGCACGTACGACACTTTCAGTTGTGCCCTCTCCCTGTCTGAATTGATGAAATGCCCTGTCCACTTCTCTTGCATCACGTGATATGTATAGATTAATTGCGATTTTCTGATCTTTTGTCAGGTGTTTATTTAAAATATTCATTTTCTCGCCTCCAGGTATTGGTATTCGTGACTGCAGAGAAAAAATCCTTCAAAAAAAACTGCCTCAATCAAGAGACAGTTTTTAAAAGTTGATTACATTTGTTCAGGAGCTGCTACACCGATCAGCTTCAGTGCGTTGCTGATGGTCTGGCGTACTGCCTGAATCAGATTCAGACGTGCTTTTGTCAGCTCAGGTGCTTCTGCATCAAGTACTTTGTTCGCATTGTAGAAGCTGTGGAACGCTGAAGCGAGTTCGTTAATGTACGTTGCTACGCGATGCGGTGTACGCATTTGAGCAGCAGTGCCCACTACCTGTGGGAATTCACCTAGCTTTTTCAGCAGGTCGATTTCCTTTTCAGTACCGATCAGTGATACATCAGCCTTGTCTGCAAAGCTGAAGCCCTGCTCTTCTGCTGAACGCAGAATGCTGCAGATACGCGCGTGCGCATACTGGGCATAGTAAACCGGGTTTTCATTCGATTGAGATACAGCAAGGTCAAGGTCAAAGTCCATATGCGAATCACCTGAGCGCATCGCGAAGAAGTAGCGTACTGCATCAAGGCCTACTTCGTCTACGAGTTCACGCATCGTTACAGCTTTACCTGTACGTTTACTCATCTTCATTTTCTCGCCGTCTTTATAAAGCTGAACCATCTGAATCACTTCAACTTCAAGGTTCTCACGGTTATAGCCAAGTGCCTCAACGGCCGCTTTCATACGCGGAATGTAGCCGTGGTGATCTGCACCCCAGATGTTAATCACTTTACCAAACCCGCGCTCGAACTTATCACGGTGATAAGCCAGATCAGGCGTCAGGTACGTATATGAGCCGTCATTTTTGATCAGAACGCGGTCTTTGTCGTCGCCAAGCTCCGTTGAACGGAACCATGTTGCACCATCTTCTTCATAAATGTGGCCGTTATCTCTCAATACTTTTAGCGCATCATCAATCTTGCCGCTCTTATAAAGTGATGTTTCAGAGAACCACACGTCAAATGGAACGCGGAATGCTTCAAGATCATCCTGCAGTTTTTTCAGCTCAAATTTCAACCCGTATTCACGGAAAAATTCATAGCGCTCTTCTTCAGTAGCATTCACATATTTATCGCCGAATTCTTCAGCAAGCGTATTGGCGATTCCAATGATATCAGCACCGTGGTAGCCGTCTTCAGGCATGTCCTTGTCGTGTCCAAGCGCCTGGAAATAGCGTGCCTCAACAGATAGTGCAAGGTTATGGATCTGGTTACCGGCATCATTAATATAGTATTCACGCGTGACATCATAGCCTGCTTTTGCAAGAACGTTAGACAGTGAATCACCAACTGACGCACCACGTGCATGTCCAAGGTGAAGGTCACCGGTTGGATTAGCAGATACAAACTCGACCTGCACTTTTTCACCACCGCCGGTATCTGTCTCACCGTATGCTTCTCCCGCAGTCAGAATTGACGGGATCAGGTCAGTCAGATAAGCGTTGTCCATATAAAAGTTGATGAACCCGGGTCCTGCGATATCAAGCTCTTTAATAGAAGCTTTTGACTGGTCGAAGTTGTCAACGATGTCCTGTGCGATCTGACGCGGTGCTTTTTTCGCTACGCGTGCAAGCTGCATTGCCATGTTCGTTGAGAAATCTCCGTTTGCTTTGTCTTTTGGCGTTTCTAAAATCACTTCAGGTAACTGCTCTTCAGTTGCAAGCCCTGCCTTTAGTACCGCATCTTTAATTTCCTGCTTCAGTTTTTCCTGTACATCCAATGCAATCGTCATTGCACAGCCTCCTTGTAATCAATCGTCATTTTATAAGAACCCACGCTCGATCCCTGCATCTCGAGTCCGTACGTGATTTGAAAACGTCCGTCTTCTGTGCCTGGTGTCTTATGGGTATATCTTTTTGTATCTGTTAAAAGTGACAGCGTTCCGTGTTCACTTTCATAACTGCTCATCATTTTATTGCCGCGGCTGAATGCAAGTCGCATCTTCACTGCACCGCTTCGTAAAATAACCGCACTGTCTTCTTCCATTTTCACAATGGTACGGACGGTGCCGCCGTTTTGTTCTTCTTCATATTTTAAATAGTGAATATTATTTTTCTGAATCCATTCCCCTTCAGACTCCAGGGTTAGTTTTTCCTTTGAGCCGTCGGGCTGTGTGATCACTGTGGTCAGATGAATGGATACGGGTGTTGCATTTTCCATCTTGCTCACTCCGTTTCGCTCAATTAATAACCTTTCTATTATAAGAGAGGATGTGTGTAAAATGCAATGGAAGTTGTGGGGGTTTGGGAAGAAAAATCTTATATCGGAGAGTGCGAATATACAGCATTACTATAACAACGGTTGATCTACGTTTCAGGGGGACGCTTTCCGGACGGAGGTTGCTGAGCCTCCTCGCCTTCGGCTGTGGGGTCTCAGCTTCCCTCTAATCGTCCCGGAGTCGCCCCCTTACACTTCGGATCAACCTGGAGGGGGGTTAATTAATTTAAATGATCCACATCGAATTCCTTTCTATAAGTAAGGAGGTATATACAGATAAATGTCGTATGATGGTTCCCGAAGGTCGTATATGCGCCTTTGAAGTAGCGATACACCCGGATTGAGTGCTGTATTACGTTCGGCGAAGGTCATATCAGAACCGCCGAGTGTCGCGACAGCTAATCTAGCTGCCTCCGGTAACAGAAAAAAGACTGCGGCAACCCGCAGCCTTCTTAAATCTTTTATTTCACAAACCCTAACAGCATTTCACGCAGCATTTTACTCGCTGTGTTGGCTGTTTGTTCCGAGTGGTCATAGACCGGTGCGACTTCAACTAAGTCTGCACCTACCACAGTAACATTCGATCCAGCAATTGCGTGGATTGATGCAAGCAGCTCACGTGATGTGATGCCGCCTGCATCAACTGTACCCGTACCTGGTGCGTGTGCCGGGTCAAGTACGTCGATATCAATCGTCACATACACATTACGGCCTGCAAGTGTTGG
This sequence comes from Jeotgalibacillus terrae, assembly GCF_016908195.1. Classification (GTDB taxonomy): domain Bacteria; phylum Bacillota; class Bacilli; order Bacillales; family Jeotgalibacillaceae; genus Jeotgalibacillus; species Jeotgalibacillus terrae. The sequence goes on along the minus strand of NZ_JAFBDK010000016.1, from coordinate 80,816 downwards.
CAGGATTTCTTTTAGCGGCTCAAGCACTTCAAATTTTGAAATGTGCATACCGTTTTCTTTTGCCCACTGAAACTCTTCTTTCATGCCTGAACGGATGCCGAATGAGTAGACATTCTTCGGACCGATATGCTCAGCAATTTTACGGATCGGTGTTGAGTGTGAAAGCTCTTCACCCTCATAGTCTGTGCGCAGGTCTGTGTGCGCATCAAAATGGATGATGGCAAGATCATCATATTTTTTCGCAACAGCCTTCATGACAGGCCATGACACCAGGTGCTCCCCACCCATGCCGAGTGGAAACTTTCCGTCTTTTAAAAGAGAATCAATATACTCTTCGATTAATTCGATGCTTTTATATGGATTACCAAACGGCAGCGGAATATCGCCTGCATCGAAGTATTTTACTTCATCGAGCTCGCGGTCAAGGTACGGACTGTACTCTTCAAGACCGATCGACACTTCGCGGATGCGGGCAGGGCCGAAGCGTGAGCCTGGACGGTAGCTGACTGTCCAGTCCATCGGCATGCCGTAGATCACTGCCTGGCTTTCATCATAGTTCGGGTGACTTTTAATAAAAACGTTTCCTGAATACTGCTCATCAAATTTCACAGGGGATGCCTCCTATTCAGTTAAGTCTTTCACGAATTTCGGCAGCGCAAATGCTGCATTGTGAAGCTCTTTTGTATAATACTTCGTATCGATTTCATGGAATCTTTCTTCAGCCACTTTTAAAGGATCATGCTTCTTAGATCCTAGTGTAAATGCCCACAGACCACTTGGGTATGTTGGGATATTGGCAGTATAAAGGCGCGTGATCGGGAAGATTTCCTTCACATCACTCATGACCTGCTTAATCAGATCCGCTTTGAACCATGGGTTATCGGACTGTGCTACGAAAATACCGTCTTCTTTCAGCGCATTGGAAATACCTGAATAGAAGCCTTTTGTAAAAAGGTTAACAGCCGGTCCAACAGGTTCAGTTGAATCAACCATGATCACATCATACTCATTTTTACTTTCAGCGATATGCATGAAGCCGTCTCCAACGATGACTTCTACGCGCTCGTTTTCAAGATCTCCTGCGATTTCAGGAAGGTACTTTTTCGAGTACTCGATGACTTTGCCATCGATTTCAACAAGCGTTGCTTTTTTCACAGACGGGTGCTTCAGTACTTCACGGATCACGCCGCCGTCTCCTCCGCCTACAACAAGTACGTTTTCAGGGTTCGGGTGTGTGAAAAGTGGCACGTGTGCGACCATTTCGTGGTATACGAATTCGTCTTTTTGTGATGTCATGACCATGCCGTCAAGAAACAGCATGTTGCCCCATTCTTCTGTTTCAGCCATGTCGAGCTGCTGGAAATCTGTCTTTTCTGTGTGAAGTGTCTTGTTGATTTTCATTGTAATGCCGAAGTTTTCTGTTTGTTTTTCTGTGAACCAGAATCCGCCCATTTTGCATTTCTCCTTTAAATATAATAACCGCAGCAGGTCTCCGTTTCAGGGGGACGCTTTCCGCAGGGCCGGCGGTGAGCCTCCTCGTGCTTTGCACTGCGGGGTCTCACCTGTCCGACTTATCCTGCTGGAGTCGCCCCCTTCCACTGCGACCGGCTGCTAAGATTGTTTATATCATTCGTTTTCTTAATAAAATTGGATCTTATTCTTACGCGCTTCAAGTGTACGATATGTGTTTTCCACCTATATCGAAAAGAAAACACACATGAGGAAAAGTATAGACTTTTTTGGGGAGATTTCAAGGTGTTTTTTTGAAAGTTTGGTTCGTTTAGATGAACTTTTTGAGGCGGCATGATGCAATAGCCTTCTCCAGGACAATGACTTTAAAGTTAAAAGATTAAATCCCTGCAAGTTTGCACATACTACTGTTAAAAAACAGGAGGCGGGGGCGTTGGGGCGTGTTTCGCGGAGAAGACGGAGGAAGCGGGTAAGGGCGTTGCAGCTTGCTTTACTTGGACTGATTGCTTTTGTGTTTTTATGGGGCGCTTCTGTCACGGTACTGTACTTTTATGCTAAGACGACGGGGCCGCCATCGATTGCGGTGACGCAGTCCACACTGCTGTTTGACGGTGATGATCAGCTGATTGGTGAACGGTCTTCCGGGGAGAAACGGTACTGGAAGCCGCTTGATGATATTTCACCTCATGCTGTAAAGGCGGTCATTGCAGTGGAGGACCGGAAGTTTTATGACCATAAAGGATTTGATTTTAAAAGGATTGCAGGTGCTGTTGCTGCCGATATTAAAGCAATGGCTAAGGTACAGGGTGCAAGTACCATCTCGCAGCAATATGCGCGCAACCTTTATCTGACACATGATAAGACCTGGGCCCGGAAGCTGAATGAGGCATTATATACAATACGGCTTGAATGGAATTATGAAAAAGAAGATATTCTGGAAGGTTACTTAAATACGATTTATTACGGTCATGGCCGCTATGGAATTGAAGCGGCGAGTCAGTATTATTTCGGCGTTTCTTCTGAGGATCTGACGCTCGCTCAGGCTGCGATGCTTGCAGGGATTCCGAAGTCACCATCCGGCTATTCCCCGGTTGATTATTTTGATCGGGCAAAGGAACGTCAGGAGCTGGTGCTTGGTGAAATGGTTGAAAACGGTGATATTACAGCTGAGGAAGCTGAAGCGGCGATAGATGAAAAGCTACAGGTTACTGCTTCACCGCCTTCAGAGTTTCTTGGAGCCGCCCCATACTTCCAGGAGGCAGTCTGGAAAGAGGTAGAGTCGATTGACCTTGAACCCTATTATTTAAAGTATGGTGGTCTCAAAATTTACACAACACTTGATACTGAACTTCAGACAATCGCTGATGAGGTCGTGAAAGAGAATATGCCTGCTGACACTGCCCTTGAAGTAGCATTTGCAGCAATGGATCCTGAGAGTGGTGAAGTGCGTGCAATGATTGGCGGGCGGGACTTTGTACAGACCCCTTTTAACCGTGTGACCCAGGCACTGAGACAACCCGGTTCAACGATTAAGCCGATTTTATATACAGCTGCAGTAAAAAATGGATTCACGCCTGCGACAACGATGCGCAGTGAACCGACGACGTTTGTTTACGATGAAGGCAGAAGTGAGTATGCGCCACAAAACTTTAATCAGAAGTACGCGAACGATGCGATTACACTGGCTCAGGCGATTGCGATTTCAGATAATATTTATGCAGTAAAAGCGCATGAATTCCTGGGCAGTGACGCACTGAAGGGTCAGGCTAAGCAGTTTGGCTTCAGCACACCTGTTGATGAGGTCCCTTCTGCGGCACTCGGCACTTCCGAAGCCGTCCCGCTCGAATTGTTTAATGCTTATTCTGCTTTTGCCAACGGCGGTAAACGGGTGAAGCCGATATTAATCAGAAAAATCGAAGCGCCTGACGGTGAAATCATTTATCAGGCAAAATCAAAATCAAAACGGATTATGGATGAACAGGAAGCATTTGTGATGACGCACATGCTGACAGGTACGTTCGATCCTGCGCTAAATGATTATTCAACAGTGACAGGAATTACGCTTTTAGATGAAAAGACGCGTGAATACGCAGCAAAATCAGGTACAACCGACACCGATCAGTGGATGGTCGGCTTTTCACCCTCTCTCACAGCTGGCGTATGGACAGGCTATGATGATGCCAGAACGCTGACGCTTACAGAAGATAAGCAGGCGGCTAAATGGATCTGGCTGCGCTTCATGGAGCGTGCCCATGCATCGCGGCCGGAGGAATTTTTCGTCCCTCCACCCGGTGTTACGGCCGTTCAGATGGACCCGCACACCGGACTGCTGTCAGGAGAATCATGCGGTCAGCGGACAGCCTACTTTACAGAAGAAACGGTGCCGCTTGAGGACTGTGACGGCAATGCTGCGCCACCGCCCGGCGAACCGGTCAGCGGACATACAGAAGATGAAAACTGGTTCAAAAAGTGGTTCCTGGAGTAGAAAAATTGAATGCAAAAAAACCCGAGGTGTGCGGCCTCGGGTTTTTTCGTGTCCTAGCTACATATCCATGCAACTGTAAAATAATTTTACTCTCTTTCACGGTCACTAGCAATAATAGGTGACAGTTTTCTACAATCCGTCACATTTTGTTCACGAATGTCACTTTTATGTTGACAGAAGGGCCTGATGAAGCTCCGGTTCAGATGCATTCCAGAAAGCTTCGTTATGCGCTTTAAGGAAGTCTGCCAGTACTTTTTTAGATGACTCATCCATATGGTCCACAATGATTTTACGCTTCATTGATTTATCCATCAGATTCACGTGATCCGCGAGCACCTTATACCCTCTGCGCTTCTCAACGTTCACAACCATTTCACATGCAGTAACACCCGCATAATAAGGTCCTTCAGGCTTGCGGTCAATCGTTACCCAGACAAGCCAGTAATCCTTACCGCCCGCTGAATCTTCACGGTTTGTTGTAAATTTAATCCGCTTTTCGACTTTAGATCTCGCATGCATTGCCCCGACGTCCACTTCTGCTTCCTGCTCTGCCACATCAACAATGACAGGTGATACGTTATCAAGGCTCAGTGAACCGACACCGTAGCCTCCGTGGCCATCTGTCGGATCATTTTTGATAATGTTAAACCCGATATTTTTCTTTTTGTCTGACATGTATGTCCACTCCTTATATTTAAAGCTCTGTTAAAGTTGGTTGGTGATTTCCGCTGCAGGGGGAACGCTTTCCGCAGGGCGTGCGGTGAGCCTCCTCACGCTTCGCGCTGCGGGGTCTCACCTGTCACGCTTCTCCTGCTGGAGTCGTCCCCCTTCCGCTTCAATCACCAACTGTGCTAAAACAACATTAGGCTTTAACAAAGCCATATTTAAAAATAGTAATCGTCCCGTTTACACTGGCGATCGCTTTGAAGATAATGTGCAGGCATTACTAAACAAAATGATCAATTCTTACTTTATGTATAAAAACTTAAAATAATATACAATGAATGTGCGTTATCGTATTTAATTGTATCATAAGAGATCAATTGAAGACGATGAATACACTCTGAAGGGAGATCATGAATATGCCAATCGTAACAGTGAAAATGCTTGAAGGACGCAGTGATGATCAGAAAAAAGCGCTCGCTGCAAAAGTAACAGATGCCGTTGTGGAAACAACCGGTGCATCGCCTGATAAAGTGTCGATTATTATTGAGGAAATGAAGAAGACGGATTATGCCGTTGGTGGTGTACGGGTTAGTGATCAGTAGAAAAGCGGAAGCAGGCGTCTAGGTCTGACAGGCATAAAACGCAATGAGATAAATGGGCGCACTTCCCCATTTTCTCATTGTGGCTTATGACCCGAGGACCTGCCTGCTGGAGCTGGACAGAGAAAAGCGTAAGCAGACGATCACATCTTATAGGCACCATGACAGAAAAAAACTTCCTCAGGCTTGCCTGAAGGAAGTTTTTTTGGCGCTGCCCGCGCATGGGTCAATTTTCACTATTTCATGAAGCGGCCCGAAAATTTCAGGAACCACTGAGTTAATTTCATGAACACCAACTGTTATCTTCTGAACAGCCGGTGTTTTTTCATGAACCTCATCAGTTATTTCCGGAACCACCCCTATTTACCCCACAACCGGTTTTTTCAACAAGCCTACTGTTATCGCCGTCACAACTGTACCAGCTACAATTGCAATCAGATAAAGCAGCATGTTGATCGCTGCCCCTTCAAGTGTCGGGAAGACAAAGATTCCGCCGTGTGGTGCGCGCAGTGCAAGGTCAAACCAAAGCGTCAGACCGCCTGCAACTGCAGATCCCGCTACTGCTGAAGGAATTACGCGCAGCGGATCGGCTGCTGCGAATGGAATCGCACCTTCTGTGATAAAGAATGCGCCAAGGAAGTATGCTGAAACCCCTGTTTTACGCTCCTGCTCATTGAACTTTTTACGGAAAAGAGTTGTCGCAAGTGCCATTCCAAGCGGCGGCACCATTCCACCGGCCATAACTGCTGCCTGCGGGCCGAACTGACCGTCTGCAGCGACTGCAAGTGCGAATGCATATGCTGCTTTATTAATCGGGCCACCCATATCAATGGCCATCATGCCACCCAGAAGCAGACCAAGCAGTGCAAGGTTCCCTGTACCAAGTCCACCTAACCAGTTAATGACACCCTGGTTAATCGCGCTAAGCGGTTGAACCGCCCAATACATAATTAATCCTGTGATTAAAATACCGAACAATGGATAAATCAGAACCGGCTTTAAACCGTTAAACACCTGTGGTAAATTCGCGAATACACGTTTTAAGCCAAGTACTAAGTAACCTGCAAGGAAGCCGGCGATGATCCCGCCAAGGAAACCTGCGTTACTTGAAGCTGCCATCAGACCACCGACCATACCCGGGGCAAAACCTGGGCGGTCAGCAATACTCATCGCGATAAAGGCTGCCAGGACTGGAATAATCAGCGCAAAAGCATTCTCTCCGCCAATGTAACTTAAAATATCCCCAATCGGCGAGCGTTCACCCGTCAGCTGGTCTTCAAACATGAATGATAGTGCAATCAGAATACCCCCACCAACGATAAACGGAAGCATATTCGATACACCGTTCATTAAGTGCTTATAGACACCTGAACGGCCTTTTGCCTGACCTTCTTCTTTCTTTTCTCCTGATCCACCGCTGCCCTGATAGACAGGTGCATCCTGCTTGATTGCACGGTTGATCAGCGTTTCAGTTTTACGAATGCCGTCAGTAACCGGCACTTCGATGACGCGCTTCCCTTTAAAGCGTTCCATCTCCACATTCGTATCGGCTGCCACAATAATTGCTACAGCGTTTTCAATCTCTTCCGCTGTGAGCACGTTTTTAGCGCCATCTGAACCGTTCGTTTCAACTTTGATTGGTACATTCATTTCTTTCGCTTTATTTTTCAGTGCATCTGCTGCCATATACGTGTGTGCAATCCCTGTGGGACAGGCAGTTACAGCCAGGATCTGACCCTTTACCTCTCCAGTTGACTGCTCTTCTTCCGCTTCCTCTTCTTCAAAGCTTGAAATCAGTGCAATTACGTCATCTTCCGTTTTCGCATCAAGAAGTCCCTGCTTCACTTCATCTTTTAACAGCAATACTGATAAACGGCTGAGCGCCTGTAAATGTGTATCATTTGCGCCTTCAGTTGCAGCAATCATAAATACTAAGTGTGAAGGTTGACCGTCAAGAGACTCATAGTCAAGCCCTTCAACAGAGCGTCCAAATGCGATGGCAGGATCTTTTACTGCCTTTGTCTTTGCGTGTGGAATAGCTACGCCTTCCCCAATTCCTGTTGTCGTCTGGTCTTCACGTGCCTGAATCGCTTCACGATACGCTTTTGCATCATTCAGCTTTCCGGCACGGTCTAACAGGCTCACCATTTCATCAATTGTGCCTTGCTTTTCCTCGGACTTCAGATTCAGATTAATCGTCTGTTTAGTTAATAAATCAGTAATCTTCATTGTGCTAACCCCCTTATTTGTACCAGTGGCAAGTAGTGATCAATGTCTTCTTTTACAGCAAGTCCTTCTGAAAATGCGGTTGCTGCCCCGCATGCCATACTCAGTGCAAATGACTCTTTTACAGACAAGCCTTTTTCAAGTCCTGCAAGGAATCCTGCGACAGATGAATCTCCCGCGCCTACGCTGTTAAGCAACTCACCCTTTGGCGGCGTTGCGATCCAGGTCTCATCCTTTGTAAATAAAACTGCTCCATCCCCGGCCATCGACACCATCAGATAATCGATGTCATTCTGATTGTAAAAGTCCCGGCCGTGTTGAACCGCTTCTTCAACCGTGTGAATGTCACGGCCAATATATCCGCCGAGTTCTTTATGATTCGGTTTAATCAGCGTAAGCGGCGTGCTGAGTGCCGGCTCAAGCAGTGATTTCTCTGAATCAATGACTACCTGCATCCCGTTTTGGTGCGCTGTTTCAGCTAATCTTCCATAAAGATCCCGCTCCACGCTCGATGGAATACTTCCTGCGAGTACCAGCGTGTCACCAGTGCCATAGCGGCTGACGAGGCTGATCAGTTCATTCACTTTTTCCGGTGAAATCACAGGGCCTGCTGCATTAATTTCTGTCTCATCATCCGTTTTCAGCTTAATGTTAATTCTTGAATGATCTTCAACGTGAATAAAATCTGCTTTAATTTTCTTTTCCGATAAGGTTTGCTCAATAAACCGCCCGCTGAATCCGCCTGTAAATCCAGTCGCTGTACTCGAAATATCAAGCTCCTTTAGTACCTGGGAAACGTTAATTCCTTTTCCGCCGGCATAAAAAGCGGTCTGATCCGTTCTGTTCAAGTGCCCCTCGCTAAACTTCTCAAGACGCACAACGTAATCCACTGACGGATTAAGTGTTACTGTTAAAATCATATTTCCACCTCTTTTACACTGGTCTGATTTTTGTATAACGCAGCGTTCTCTTCAAGTGTTTCCGTAATCAGAACCGCTTCATTCAATTCACCAAACCGTGCGAATGCAATTTCACCAATCTTTTCTGAATCTGCCAGCACAAAAGCTTCTCTCGACAAACTGATCGCCGCAGCTTTCATCTGTGCTTCTTCAGGGTCAGGCGTTGTATAACCTGACTCATAATGCACACCATTCGTCCCCATAAACGCCTTATCAAAACGGTAGCCATTCAAAGAATCAATCGCCCCTCTGCCAATCAGCGCATTCGTCTTCGGCTTAATAATACCGCCAGTCAGGTAAGTACGAATCCCTTTTTTCATCAGCGCTTCTATATGCATCAGCCCATTTGTCACAACGATGATCTCCTGATCCGGTAAATACGGAATCATATGACTTGTCGTCGAGCCTGCATCAATAAAAATACAGTCACCCTCTTCAACTAATCGTGCCGCTTCCTGAGCGATCCGCTGTTTTTGTTGAAGGTTTTTGACCGATTTCTCTTCCATCCCGGGCTCATCCATTTTCCGTTCCATTCTTCTGGCCCCGCCGTGAATTCTCTTAATGAACTTCTTTTTCTCAAGTTCAGTCAAATCACGCCTGATTGTTGACTCCGATGCGCCGGTAATGTCGATAAGCTCCTGAATCTTCACCGTTTCAAACGATTTCAGTTTCGCTAAAATGATGGAATAGCGCTCTTCAGTCAGCATCTCCATTCTCCTCTTCATGTTGTTTGTAATTTCATTATAAAGACAACGCTTACATAAATCAATCATTTTCTTTCAAAAACATTCAAAAACGTTCATTTGTGATTTCGGAGGGGGTGCGTATGGGTCAAATGACATGAAATGGCGAAGTTCAGTCGCTGAGCGTCGAACAAGCGGTGCTGAACATCGAACCCGTTGTATTTCCCGCCGAACACCCGCTATTTCCCACTGAACACCACTTGTTATACGCCGAACCAACAACCAACGCGCAGTCCCAGCCCACCACAAAACAAAAACCCCTCCGCCAAAACGGAGAGGTTCACTTTTACGAAAAATTCTTCAAATGCGCTATGTATGACAAAGCTTCCTGGAATTCTTCTTCAGTATAATTCTGTTTTTCTTTCACTTTCTTTACTTTCTCAATACATTCCGCCTCTTCTAACGTGTCAAAGTACAGAATCGTTGAGACGAGTTCAAGAAATCTTGAGGATTGCTTATTGAGATCGGTCAGGAATGGTTCGAGTTCTGCTGACGGCGCTTCTGTCTGTGAAGCAAGAAAGTCTCTTCCTTCATCTGTAATCTCGTAGCGATACTGGTAATAACCGCTTTTTTTCTCGTTAAATTCTTTTAAAAACCCCATATTGCAAAGCTCTTCCACTCTGAGTGTCAGTTCCTCGGAGTACGGTCCGAAGAAGTGGAATTGGTACTTTTCGTGAAAAGCATAGTTGTGTTTCTTGGCGATAAAAATGATCTTCTGCAGCTTCTTTCTGCCGACAATTTCATCAACTGCTGAAAATGCCTGCATGAGCCGGGCGTGATCCTTCATCATTGACTTTCTCCCCTTTTAGCGTTCTGTTACCCCGAGAATTCCGAGGATTTTCTGCTTTGTTTCCTTATGAGATGAATCATCCAGCAGACAGTCTTTTGGATAATATAATTTATGGTCTGTTCTTCTTTTCCCTGAAATAGCGTCTACAATCTCAGATTGGCGTGAAAGTTCTTTTATTTCTCCGCCGGGCATTAACAGATGGATTGGCACTCTTTCTTCTTCTTCGCCAGGCCGGTAGAAATCATACGGCAGATCAGATGATGAGTCAACCACCAGATAATAGTCCGGATCGAGCTCAGCCTCTTTAAACAGCTGTTCAAGCTGATTTAATTTTTTATATTCCTTCGAAGGATCGAATTCCACATATTTGAACAGCCTGCGCTGCATAAAACGGTCACACAGGTCTCTTAATATCGGATCCTTCTCATCTTCCCACATTTGAAAATAGTAAGTCACAACGGATTCATCAAGGTTCAGATAATCTTTCAGTGTCACATTGCCTGTGAACATCGACTTAAAGTGCCTTGGTTCATAGGCAAACTGATAGCCCTGCGCACTGAGCTCCTTCGCCCGATGAAGAATCTTGGTTAAAATCACCTCTGAACTTCTTGTGACCGGATGAAAATAGACCTGCCAATACATCTGATAGCGGCTCATAATATAATCTTCCACCGCATGCATCCCACTTGATTTGATGACGACCTGATCATCAAGCGGTCTGAGTACGCGAAGGATTCTTTCCATATCAAAGTGACCATAGCTGACGCCTGTAAAATAGGCGTCCCGCTGCAGATAATCCATACGGTCCGCATCAATCTGGCTTGAGATCAGGCTGATGACCTGCTTGTTTTCGTATGTTTTGGCAATCACATCTGCCACCTTTTGCGGAAAGTCCGGTGCCACTTTTGTCAGCACGCGGTTTACCTCTGTATGCCCTAGGATAATTTCCTGCGTGAAATGCTCATGATCGAGATCAAATACTTTTTCAAATGAATGTGAAAAAGGACCATGTCCAAGATCATGCAACAGCGCTGCGCACAGGCACAGCAGACGTTCACTGTGATCCCACTCCGGACGGGATGCAAATACGTCATCTACGATCCGGCGAATGATTTCATATACACCAAGCGAGTGATTAAATCGGCTGTGTTCAGCCCCATGAAAGGTTAAATAGGTTGTGCCGAGCTGACGGATTCTTCTGAGACGCTGGAACTCACGCGTCCCGACGAGATCCCAGATGACCTGGTCTCTCACATGTATGTATCGGTGGACGGGATCTTTGAATACTTTTTCCTCAGCCAGTTTTTGAAGCGCATACGTCGTCATGTCTGTCCCTCATCTCTTTCGTTATCTATGATTATAACGGGTTATTTTTTCACTTCACGACTTGACAAAATTCAACCTTTTTTAAAAGGCGGCGTCTCAGTTTTTGAGACGAAAAATATATTTTAAAAAGCTATATTAATGCCCAATGTTGTTTTAGCACAGCTGGTGATTGGAGCGGAAGGGGGACGACTCCAGCAGGCTCACCGCACGCCCTGCGGAAAGCGTTCCCCCTGAAGCGGAAATCACCAGCCAAATTTGACAGAGCTATATAAAAAGAAGCTGTTAGTGAAACTTTACCGATTCTGCTGCATCATTTCAACAATAGGACTTTCCGTTTTTTTCATACCGGATGTATAAAACTTCTGTCCCCGGGAGAAAATGATAGCAGAAAGATTCAAAGATTGGAGTGACAAGGATGAAAAATCGTCAGGATGCGTGGATGGAAGAGGATGATCTGCTGCTTGCAGATACAGTGCTTCGGCACGTCAGAGAAGGAAGTACACAGCTCAATGCGTTTGAAGAGGCCGGCGATAAACTTGACCGGACATCTGCTGCGTGCGGGTTCAGATGGAATGCAGTGGTGCGCAGTCAGTTCGAACAGGCTTTAAGTCTTGCAAAAAAACAAAGAAAGCAGCGTAACAGACTGCTTGGCAAGGATCATTCAGGAAAGAAAAAGGTATTATACAAGCCTGATTTCTCTGTTCCGGAAGGGTTTGAGCACGAAGAACCAGCAGCTGTTAATGAAGAGATTGCTGAAGAAAGCACACCTGCTTTTGCACAGCCTGCACCTGTGAAGCGTGTCTCAGAATTAACATTAAGCGCCGTCATAGCCTATCTTCAGCAGCTCGACCGGAACGGCTCACTGCTGCAATCTGACAGGCTCTCATCAGAAGTGAAAGTCTGGCAGGAAAAATACCGCGTACTTGAAAAGAAAGTAGCGTATCTGGAAGAGCGCGAGTCTGCCATGAAAGAAGATTACGACACGCTCATGCAGATCATGAACCGCGCGCGAAAACTTGTTTTGTTCAATGAAGAAGCACAGCCGAATACTTTTAAGATGGACCGGAATGGGAATTTGGAGAAGGTGGCGGAACACTAAATGACATAAGAAACTACTCACAATAAGCCGAACCGGCCCCAGGCACATCACTTAAAAAGGGAAAGGCTGCCTCTGCAGACTTTCCCTTCATTGCTATTTTCCAAGCACACTTTCATTCCGTTTCACAACACGGTCATAATAGCCTGCATACAGATCAAGCTCCTGCCCATTCAATGAACCTGCGACGAGTTCGCCGCTCACTTCCTTTAACGAGTTTAGAAAGCGCAGCATACCATCCTGAACAGTCAGTTCAGATCCGAAGAGTTCTGACAACGAGGCCATGTCTTCAGGATGGATATCAGGATAGCTGAATTTCGTTTCCTCCCCCTGAACCGCCAGATCATAGAAACGTTTTAGAAGTGCCGCACGCTCTGACCCACTGCCGTTCATACATAGGTAGATCTGTACTGCAATCCCGCCGCGCAGGCGCCGCTGGGAGATGCCGGCGAATTTTCTGCCGCCAATGCTGAGATCATAGCTTCCCGGGCAGTAGGAGTGAACGATTTCACGCGCTTCAATTTCCTGGCCGAAGTCAGCGAACATTTCTTTTACAAGTGCGAACATCGCATCATATCCACTGTTAATATCGATTCCTTTATCCTTTTCGGAAAACACAAGTGAAATATTTAATACACCTTCATCAAGCACCACTGCCAGACCGCCTGAGTTGCGGACGATATAGCGCCAGCCTTCTTCTTCAAGAAGTGCCAGTCCTTTTTCTAAATGCGGTGTGCGGGCGTCCTGTGTCCCAAGTACAATCGTGCGGTGATGCACCCAGGACCTGGCCGTTGCAGGCGCTTCCCCGCTTCCTGAAGATGCACAGAGCGTATCGTCCATCGCAAATGACTGCAGCGCTTCAAATGACGGGCCCATACTCGACTGGTCGATGATTCTCCATACCGGCTGTTTTAATAAAGTTAATCCCTGATCTTCCATTGTTTCTGATTCTCCTCTTGTTACTGGCTGAAAAAATTATATCATACAAAAAACACGCAAATGTTCAAACTTATCTTAAAAACCTATTGACGTGAGAATGATTATCATTATAATTTAAATAGTGTTGATAATCATTTTCAATTAATTCTACTCAGAAGGAGTGTACATCATGAAAAAGGCATGGTACTTATTTGGTTTGGCTCTGATCCTTGCAATCTTAACAGCTTGCGGTAACTCAGGTGACGAGGAAACAACAACTGAAGAAAACGATTCTTCAGACGATTCAGCAGCTACTGAGGAATCAGCTGGGGAAGTTAACCTTTATACGGGACGTCATTATGAAACGGACCAGGCATTATATGATCAATTTACAGAAGAAACAGGTATTGAAGTCAACGTTATCCAGGGTAAAGATGATGAGTTAATCGCACGTCTTGAGCGTGAAGGCGTTGCCTCAGAAGCTGACGTATTCATGACTGCTGATGCAGGACGTCTACACCGCGCGAAAGATCTTGGACTACTTCAGTCAATTGAAAGCGATACTTTAAACGAAAACATTCCCGAAAACCTTCGTGACACTGACAACCAGTGGTACGGACTGACAAAGCGTGCACGTGTCATCGTGTATGATCCGGCAAAAGTTGATGCTGAAGAAATCCAGACGTATGAGTCATTAACGGAAGAAAATATGGCTGGCAGAGTGCTGATCCGTTCTTCTGAAAACATCTATAACCAGTCACTGGTTGCGTCAATGATCGCACTTGAAGGCGAAGAAGCTGCAAAAGAATGGTCTCAGGGAATTGTGAACAACATGGCTCGCGATCCTGAAGGCGGAGACCGTGATCAGGCAAAAGGAATTGCTGCAGGTGAAGGTGATGTCGCTGTCATGAACACTTACTACCTTGGACAGATGCTGAATTCTGAAGATGAAGAAGAAGTGAAAGTTGCTGAAGGTCTTGAAATTGTATTCCCTAACCAGGATACAACTGGTACACACGTTAACATCAGTGGTGCCGGCGTAACGGCAAGCAGCAAAAATACAGAAAACGCTCAGAAATTCATTGAGTTCCTTTCTTCTGAAGAAGCTCAGGCAGAATTTTCTGAGGCAAACTATGAATACCCTGCAAACGCTAATATAGAAGCTTCAGAACTTCTTCAAAGCTGGGGCGAGTTCAAAGAGCAGGATATTAACCTGACTGAACTTGGTGAAAACAATGCACGTGCCCTTCAGATTATGAATGAAGTCGGCTGGAAATAATATGATGAGAGCTGTGTCGCCTGTTTCAGGTGATGCAGCTTTTTTGTATCACCTTTTGCGTGATATCCATCACCTTTTTGCGTATTTAACTCACCTTTTTATTTTTCACCCGCTGAAGCCTGATCCCGTGATTTTTACGTCATCTCTGGCGGTTTATCTATCGCCTCCACACTTTTTTCAATCACCTTTTCGTTTTTTCGCTAACCACCACCCCCGCTAAACGCACATCTCCCCCACACGCAATTTGTCTGATTTTTGACACACCACGCAACCTTTCCTGCGGTAATTCCTGCTAAATAAGCGTTTTCAACTATACAAATCAAATGAGAACTGTTATCATTATCAGGGAACGATTGCAAGCTTTTTGTTTGTACATTGAATTGCAGATGTTAAGGACGTGTCCAGCTTGAAGGTGTTTCGAAAAATACCAGGTTATCTGAATATCTGGTCACTCTTAAGCTTAATCATCGTTATTCTGATTTTGCTTCCAAACTTAACAATATTAATTAACTTTTTTACTGAAAAAGCAGAAAACTGGGCGCATATCCAGGAATTCATTCTGCCTGACCTGTTGAAAAACACGGGTCTGATTATGCTCTTTACCGGATTGTTCGCAACCTTAGTCGGTACCAGCCTTGCATGGCTCGTATCAGCCTATGACTTTCCGATGAAGAAATTTTTTAAATGGGCGCTGATTTTACCGCTCGCGATCCCGCCTTTTATCGCAGGATATACGTATAACGGCATCCTCGATTATACAGGTGTGATCCAGACGACACTCAGAAATAACTGGGATATGACAGTGAACCAGTCGTATTTCAATATTCTTAACCTGCCTGGTGCAGTGTTTATCTTTACAATGTTTCTATTTCCTTATGTATATACGATTACGCGTGCGTTTTTAGCGCATCAGTCAGCATCACTCGTTGAAAATGCCCGTCTGCTCGGCCGGAATTCATGGGAGATTTACTTCAAAGTTGTTCTTCCAATTTCCCGCGGTGCGATCGTAGGCGGTGTCAGTCTTGTACTGCTTGAAGTTTTAAATGATTACGGACTCGTCCAATATTTCGGAGTCCCGACATTCAGTACAGCCATTTTCCAGACCTGGTTTGGCATGAATGACCTTAATTCAGCGATCAAGCTTGCTGCTACACTGATGTTTATCGTGTTTGCGATCCTGATTCTTGAAAAAGTGATGCGCGGACGGAAAAAATACAGTTCTACAACGGCGAAGTCCAGACCGCTGAAACCGATTAAGCTGAAAGGGTCTAAAGCCTGGATTGCATTCGGCTACTGCTTACTTATTTTCATGCTTGCTTTTATGATCCCATTCATCCAGATGATTGACTGGATGTTCCTGACTTTTGAAAAGATTGCATCGCCGGAGTTTACTTCTTTAATTATGAACTCAGTGCTTGTCTCCTTTATCGGGGCAGCGCTTGTGATGGTATTTGCGGTGATTATCGCAAACTTTGCCAGAATGCATCAGAGCTTTATTTCAAAGTCAGCAGCGCGGGTTACGATTCTAGGCTACTCGATACCTGGAGCCGTGATTGCAGTCGGGATCAGCACGATTTTCATTGATCTTGATAAATGGCTGTTTGCTTTTTATGAAGCAGTTGGTATGGAACCTTCTTTGTTCCTGAGTACGAGCTTATTCATCCTGATTTCAGCGTATATCATCCGTTTCCTTGCGATTGGATATAATTCGGTTGAAGCAGGATTTGATAAAATCGGAAATAAATACACTGAAGCATCAAGGATGTTAGGCCTGAATCTGACAAAGACATTTTTTAAAGTAGACCTGCGTATGATAAAAGTTCCGCTGATCAGCGGCTTTATCCTGGTCTTTATTGATATTTTGAAAGAACTACCGTTAACCCTGATTTTACGGCCATTTAACTTTGACACTTTAGCCACTAAAGCTTACCAGTACGCAAGTGATGAGCAGATTCATGAAGCATCCCTTGCTTCTATATTGATTGTTGTCATCAGCGGTATTGCGATCTACATCTTCCATCAAGTTTTAGAAAAGGAGCCGAATTGATTATGTTCGTAGAAATCAAAGATCTGTGCTTTTGTTATGGAAAGACGAAAACAAATACAATTAACCATTTTCATTTAGAAATTGAACAGGGTGAAATTATTTCGATCCAGGGTGACAGCGGCAGCGGTAAAAGTACAGTCCTGCGCCTGCTTTGCGGACTTGAAGTCCCTTCTAAAGGGAAAATTTCAATTGATGGTGCAGTGATGACTGATGACCGACGTTTTGTCCTTCCTGAAAAACGCGGTATCGGCATGGTGTTCCAGGATTATGCCCTGTTTCCACATATGACTGTACTCGAAAATATTCAATTCGGCTTAAAAAAGTTCAGCCGCAGCGAACGAAAGCAGCGTGCTGATGAAGTGCTTGAGCTTGTGAATATGACAGCCTACGGCAAGCGTTACCCCCATGAATTAAGTGGTGGACAGCAGCAGCGTATCGCGCTCGCACGCGCCCTTGCACCTAAACCGTCACTTCTATTGCTTGATGAGCCTTTCAGTAATCTTGACGCAGGCCTGCAGATTAAGATCCGCAGTGAGCTGAGAGAGATTATTAAGAAGACAGGTATCACATCTATCTTCGTTTCACATGATCTGGAGGATTCAAAAGCAATTGCAGACCGTATTGTCACAATGCGCGACGGTGCAGCACACGACTGGGAATCGATCTGTACAACAAAAAAAGAGCAGCCGGAGCTTCAGCTGGTTGAGATGAAATAGGATGGTTGGCAGCGGAGACTAAGTCTTCGCTGCTTTTTTGTGGCGTTGCTGTTGAGACGGTCAATTCTTGTGATATGACCACAAACCCGGGTGTATCAGACCATAACAGAGAAAGACGCGACCATTACCGGCCACTATACGACCACAGCCGCAAAAGAATCCCCCGCCTGATTGCTCAGACGGGGGATTTATGATCTTATAGTGACTGGCCTGCTGTAATTAATGCAAGCTTGTACACATCTTCTTCATTACATCCGCGTGAAAGGTCATTCACCGGTGCATTCAGACCTTGCAGGATCGGACCTACTGCTTCAAATCCGCCAAGGCGCTGTGCAATTTTGTAGCCAATGTTTCCTGCTTCAAGACTTGGGAATACAAATACATTTGCATCGCCCTGGATCTCAGAATCAGGCGCTTTACTTTTCGCTACAGAAGGAACAAATGCTGCATCAAACTGGAATTCACCGTCTAATGTCAGTTCAGGGTTCGCTTCTTTTGCAACCTTGATTGCGTCCGTTACTTTTTCAGTTTCCGGAGATTTTGCTGAACCTTTCGTTGAGAAGCTTAACATCGCAACACGTGGGTCCACATCGAACATCTCAGCAGTCTTTGCACTCTCGAGCGCGATTTCAGCAAGGTCATTGCTGTCTGGTGAGATATTGATCGCGCAATCTGCAAATACGTATTTCTCATCGTCACGTACCATGATGAATACGCCTGAAGTCTTCTTCACGCCTTCTTTTGTCTTGATAATCTGCAATGCCGGGCGCACTGTGTCAGCAGTTGAGTGTGCCGCTCCACTTACTAGTCCGTCAGCACGGTTCGTGTACACAAGCATCGTGCCGAAGTAATTCTCATCTAAAAGAATTTCACGTGCCTGATCGGCTGTCGCTTTTCCTTTACGGCGTTCAACGAATGAAGAAACAAGTTCATCAAATTCAGGGTAAGTTGACGGGTCGACAATGTCACATCCGTCTAAAATCACATTTGATTCATTTGCTTTTTCTGCAATGGCATTCGGATTACCGACAAGAATCGGTGTTAAAATATTCTCTGCAGCAAGACGGCTTGCCGCTCTTAAAATACGCTCATCTGATCCTTCAGGGAATACGATACGGCGTTCTTTACCAGTTAATTTTTCTTTTAATCCTGTGAATAAATCGCTCATGATTCATCCTCCTAAATTGGTCTCTACTTGTAAGCATACCCCATCTGTAAGTGAATTCAACCAATAGCTATGATGTCAACGTTTTCATTGAAAAAGTTTTTGTTTTCGGACAATTTTTAAGAAAGTTAGTATGTAATAACCGATTATTTCCGCTTCAGGGGGACGCTTTCCGCATGAGCCGTATTGTGGCTCCGGTTCAATCGGCCCTCCTCGGCGCGGGGCGCCTGCGGGGTCTCAGCTGTCACGCTTCTCCTGCTGGAGTCGCCCCCTTCCGCTACAATAATCTTAATGTATCTATCTAAACAAAAAGTATATAAAACCCATCTTACTATCGACAGATCATCTACCGCCTGAAACGGCCACCAGCGCTGCCTAAACTCCAACAATTTCATGAACCCCTCCCCCTCATTAGCTGTCACTATCCCCTTTATGATAAGATGGAAACAGTGAGTTTATATGACATTTCATTTAGGAGTGACTGAATATGAGTGAAGCAGCAACTACGCTGGATGGCTGGTATGGCCTGCATGATTTTCGTAAGATGGACTGGACTTCGTGGAAGCAGTTATCAAGCGATGAGCGCACAGCGGCAATTAATGAGTTCCAGCAGTTTTTAACTAAGCTGAATGACGTACAGGATCAGGATCAGGGCAGCCATTCGTTCTATTCAATCGTTGGTCAGAAGGCGGATTTTGTTCTGTTTATTCTGCGTCCGACGATGGAAGAGCTGAATGAGCTTGAGAATGAATTTAACAAATTAACGATCGCTGATTATACAGTGCCTACTTATTCGTATGTATCTGTGGTTGAGCTCGGAAGCTACGGGTCTAAGGAATCTGATGAGGATCCATATGAGAATCCTTATGTGAGATCACGTCTGTATCCGAAACTGCCAAAATCAAAGCACATCTGCTTTTATCCAATGGATAAAAAGCGTGAAGGCAATGATAACTGGTACATGCTTTCAATGGAAGAGCGTAAAAAGCTGATGTATGATCACGGCATGATCGGCCGTCAGTATGCTGGTAAGATTAAGCAGATTATCTCAGGCTCAGTTGGTTTTGATGACTGGGAATGGGGCGTAACGCTTTACGCGGATGATGTGCTGCAGTTTAAGAAAATTGTCTATGAAATGCGTTTTGATGAAACAAGTGCGCGCTATGGTGAATTTGGTGCGTTCTATGTGGGGAACCTACTTGAAGATGAGGACCTGCCGAAGTTTCTTCACGTATAAATTAATTTGCCCGGTCTGATCACTCAGCCCGGGCTTTTTCTATGGATTAATGACAGGAACCTCAATTCCCTCACCAAGCGGTTCAAGCGTCTCATAGTGGACAGGGACTAACCTTGTGCCCGGTTCAATATGATAGTTGTAAAACCTGATATAACTTTCTCCTTTGTTCAGACTATCCATTAACGAGCTTCCGTAAATCGTTTTTTCTCCTCCCGGCGACACCAGCTCAAATGAAACTTTTTCTGCTTCCGGATCGCTGAGCTCCATGTCAAACTGCACCGACACAGGTGTAATCACCGTATTAGTTACCGTCATTGTATGCCCCTCCGGCAGGGTGATCACTTCATTCATTTCTATCTGAGAAGAAGGCGCTGTCATTTCTTCAGTAGGCACCGTCAGCTCGAAGGTCCACGGTTCCGGCAGTTCTATTTTCTCCATACCAAGGACGGAATGATAGGAAATGCTGATCTCAAGCTCTTCTTCTGCAGGAATTTCCGCGAGATCCACTTCGTTATAAATGGTAAAAGCATTTCCCGCTTCATCAATTGACTGTGCCATAAATTCATTTGCTGACGTTACGCCATTAATCACAACTTCCGGCTCAAGCTGCTTGTCGTAAGAGAAATCGAAGTCATTTGCCGGTTCAAGTAGGCTGCTGATAAAAAGTCTGTCCCCATCAATCATCAGCTCGTGCAGTGTCAGCGTCCCTGAAGTGGTTTCCTGCTTCAGATCAACCACTTTTTTATAGTCAGTATAATCACCCGGTTGCACTTGGCTGACGAAGCTTTCAATTGAACCGCCTGAATATTGTTCATCAGCGACAAGAGGCACTGTCAAATAGATGCTTGCACTCATGACAAGGACAGCTGCTGCGGATATCATCAGCATTTTTCCGGATTTCTTTTTTGATCTACCAAGATTTCTTTTCACCCGCTTCGCCCACTTCTTCTGCTCAAAATGGGATAACTGTTCCGTATGCTCATTTGTATCAATCTGCAAATCATTCAGCTTTTCATAGATATTCATCGCTACACCTCATTCCGCGCTAAAAGCATCTGTTTTATTTTCTTACGGCCTCTCGATAGCTTTGTATGAACCCATGATTCTTTGACGTTCCACTGTTTTGCAATCTCCCTTGAAGAAACGCCTTCGTCATAATATTGCCTGAACAGCTTCTTTTCTTTTGGACTCAGTGGTGCAAGCAGCTCTTCAAATTCCTCTTCAATATCAGCAGATCCGTCTGAAAAGAGGTGATCAGCAACCTCACCATAAGACTGCTCCTGCTGCATTTGTCTAATTTTTTTACGCTGATGATCAATCGTTCTATACTTTGCCACTGCAGCAATCCATTGACTCAGTTCATTTTTAACAGGGTCGAATGCATGTATGTTTTCCCAAATAGCCATGATCGTATCATCAAGACATTCGTCAAGCCCATCATGGTTATAATTTAGTTGTTTCCTGATCACAGACTTGATTAAGCCGCCATATGAATCGATTAAAATATCTATTGCTTCTTCATTGCGCTGGCTGATCATCATTGTCAGTTTCTGATCTGATTCTTTCAAACCCCCACCTCATTTCTTCAAAACTCGGTACCTGCCAGTTAATACGCTTAATTTCCGGAAATCCTGTCACTCGTTTCAATAAAATTTTCATTATTTTTATTTTACAGCATATCCTGTTGTGAACGGAGAGCTGATGAGTGAGGTGGCAGTTGATTTAAAGTATCTTGCATTTACATCATGGCTGCAGCAGACTGTCCGGATATTAGCTTATTTTTAGAAATGGAGGATCACAATGACAATGAATCCATCTTATTCTATGGGACAGTATGGTACGGGCCAGTACGGTGGTTACTACCCTAATGTTCAGTATTACGGCCAGCAGCAGGCTCAGCCCCAAGCCCGCCCGCGTGTAGAAGAATCTTATATTGAAAACATCTTCAGGCTGAACCGCGGGAAGCCGACGACGGTGTATATGACTTTTGAAAATAACAAAGAGTGGAACGCAAAGATTTTTAAAGGGATCATTGAAGCAGCAGGACGGGATCATCTTATTTTGAGCGATCCCAACACCGGAAAAAGATATTTATTGCCGCTGATTTATCTGGATTTTGCAACGTTTGAAGGTGAAATTGAATACGAGTATCCGTTCAATAATGGAGCTCAATAAAACAAAAGAGAGCCCGGGAAACCGGACTCTCTTTCATGATTATAAGACTTTTGCGAAAGCGATAATCAGGCAGACCCAACCGCCTAAGAACAACAGTCCGCCAATTGGTGTAATGGCACCTAATACACTGATACCAGTCAGACTGAGTACATACAGGCTTCCTGAGAAGAAAATAATTCCCCCAACAAACAACCATCCTGCTGTACCAAAAAGTCCTGATGCAGGCAGCGTACCGATCAGAACGCCGGTAATTAGAATTGCTGTAGCGTGAAACATCTGATATTGTACCGCTGTGTTCCACGTATCAAGGTATTTTGCCTCTACACGGCCTTCAAGTGCATGCGCACCGAATGCACCGAGTGCGACTGATAAAAACGCATTGATTGCGCCGATGATTAATAGAATCTTCATTTGAAACTTCCTTTCTGAAATGGATCGTGTGTACCCGCTGGTGGTTTCCGTGGGGGACTCCGCTTTCCTGCCCCCGGGCGGCGAGCCTCCTCATGCTTCGCATTGCGGGGTCTCGCCTGTCCCTTCCTGGGGCGGGAGTCTGCGTCCCCCACTCCAACCACCTGCTGAGATAAATTTATTAAAAACATCAATATATCACTTGATTCTGTTTGTTCTGTGACAGATGCGGCAAATATGCTTTAACTCGTAACAATCACTTCAACACCTGTTAAGATCTTCACCCTAAAAATCAAACAGAGAATCACCATTGCCTCCATCCGTTTCGATCGGCTTTTCCTGCAGCGGAGCCTGTTGCTGATAGACTTGCTGCTGGGGCTGTGCGACAGGCTGGACGGGGGCTGGCTGCGGTTGTGACGGCCTTGCCGGTGCAGAGGATGCCTCCTGCCCTAACGCCAGCTCGCACAGTGTCTGAATTGAGCGCAGGTGCTCGCGCTGTGTGCTGGCTGATGCTCCCTGTGCTTTATTTGCTTCCTGCGCGATTTTCTGCAGCAGTTGTTCATATGAAATATTCATCATGATCTCCTTCCGTGCTTTGGCTCAAATAAATAGCATGGATGTCCTGAAGCTCTGAACACTTCAAGGGACGGAAGATGCTTTGTTTTAAAACCATGCGCTTTGCAACCCTTTGGAAACTTCGGGTCCCACGTTACATAATAGTATTTACATGCATTACAATTAATCCGTTTTGATTCAGCCAATTTTTCCGCCTCCTTTAATCAAGTGACCAGTCAATCGGCTCTATTCCATGCTTTTGTAAAAAATCATTCGTTTTCGAAAAAGGTTTGCTGCCAAAGAATCCTCTATGTGCAGCAAGCGGACTCGGATGCGGAGAGGCGATCACTAAATGTTTATCTGTATCGATCAGCTTCGTTTTTGCCTGGGCAGGTTTCCCCCATAAAATAAACACAATCGGCTCATCCCGTTCGCCAAGCAGCCGGATGGCTTCATCTGTTACACGCTCCCAACCTTCGCTGCGGTGCGAGTGCGCCTGTCCCTCTTTCACCGTTAACACGGTATTGAGCAGCAATACACCTTCATCCGCCCACTTTGTTAAATCACCGGACTTTGGCGGCTCAATCCCTACATCTTCTTTTAATTCCTTGAAAATATTTTGCAGTGAAGGAGGAATCTTTGTACCTTGCTGAACGGAAAAGCTTAATCCGTGCGCCTGCCCCTCACCGTGATAAGGATCCTGTCCGAGAATAACTGCTTTCACGTCATGAAAAGGCGTGCGTTTGAATGCTTCAAATATATCATTCATTGGCGGAAATACTTTTCCTGCGCCATATTCTTTTTTGAGAAATTCCCTCAGACGCTTATACTCCGGTTCATCAAAGACCGGCTGAAGCAGTTCCTGCCAATCGTTTTGAATATTGACACCCATCAGTGATCACTCCTCACTCAAAAGTAATATCCGCCTCATATCCTGCATACTCGAAGAACTCTGTCAGTGCGCTCACCGCATTTTCCTCAGCCTGTACAAGAACGCCTTGCTCAACTGCCTCTTGTTCCATCAACGCCTGTGCTTCAGCAGCAATTTCAAAGCCTTCTTCCCAGTTCACATTGCTTCTGAAGATGCCTTCTACTGAAAAGGCCTCAACTTCATCCATTCTGAGGGCAGGCTCCTGCAGTAATTCAGCACGCGGAAGCTTCAAAGAGACTGTTCCTTCTTCTTCGTTTATCTGGATATCATCTTCTGTCAGCTGATCCAGATTCACACCTGCAAGAACTGTGCCTGGCACAACCAACAGCAATGTACGCTGTGTTCCCGGGAAATTGACGTTTATATCCTGACCGAACAGCTGATTATCTGTCTGTTCAACAATCGTTTTAATAAATGCCTGTGAAGTCGCCAGCGCGTTCATATCCTTCACCTGTTCAATGAACGTTTCAGAGTTCTGCTGCTTATTATCACCTGCTATATATTGATACCCGAAAATAACTGCCCCAACAATGACCGCTAAAATTAATAGTCCGATCAATACGCTTTTTAAGCGCCAGATCAGGAATAATGACCTTCTCATTTTATCACCACGTAACAGCCCGCAGGCCGGATTTTTCATACACCGTTCATTATACGGAAATTGTCGAAGGTTGGAAACCTGTTCCTGTTTTGAAAACGCATCAGCATATGCGCATAGACAAAATCCTGTCAAAACTACTCACTATTTCCCGGGAAATGCAGGACGTTTTCAAACATTCCCTGTGCGTGCTATGATGAAGGAAATAATCTTTGGAGGGTTTTTTATGTCTTTAAATAAAACACTTACTATAGCAGGTTCAGATACAAGCGGTGGTGCCGGTATCCAGGCTGACCTTAAAACATTTCAGGAGCACGGCACATACGGGATGACTGCTTTGACGACAGTTGTAACAATGGATCCTGCCAATCACTGGTCACACAACGTCCATCCGCTTCCGATCGATACGTTAAAAGCTCAGATTGATACTGCTTTATCTACTGGTGTTCAGGCCCTCAAAACAGGCATGCTCGGATCAGTCGAAATCATCGAAACAGCAGCACAGGCAATTGACCGCGCTGAAACGGATAAGGTGGTTATTGACCCGGTTATGGTCTGTAAAGGTGAAGACGAGGTTCTGCACCCTGAGACAGTTGGTGCCATGCAGGAACACCTGCTTCCACGCGCAATGGTGGTCACACCTAACCTGTTTGAAGCATGGCAACTGTCAGGCGTTGGTCCGATCCGTACAATTGAAGATATGAAAGCAGCGGCTGCAAAAATTGTAGAAATGGGTGCAAAGTCTGTCGTTGTAAAAGGTGGGAAGCAGCTTGAGCATGATCAGGCAGTTGACCTCTTCTACGACGGTTCAACATTCACACTGCTTGAAGCTGAGAAAGCTGACACTTCTTATAATCATGGTGCCGGCTGTACATTTGCAGCGGCTATTACAGCGAACCTTGCTAACGGTCTTGAGTTAAAAGAAGCTGTAGCGAATGCAAAAGAATTCGTTACATCTGCCATTCATCACGGATGGAAGCTGAATGAATATGTTGGTCCTGTGATGCACGGGGCTCACAGCCGCTATGGAAAGATTGAGATTAAAAAAGAAACACTCAATGCGTAATTAAAAGTTTAATTTACCTTGTTTAAGGAATATACGTAAAAAACAGGATTTCTTAAATGAGGTGAAAACATGATTAACTTTATCGTTGCAATCGCAGTCGCTCTTGGCGCCTTTGGCGGTTTTTAT
Organism: Jeotgalibacillus terrae; assembly: GCF_016908195.1. Classification (GTDB taxonomy): domain Bacteria; phylum Bacillota; class Bacilli; order Bacillales; family Jeotgalibacillaceae; genus Jeotgalibacillus; species Jeotgalibacillus terrae. The sequence goes on along the minus strand of NZ_JAFBDK010000016.1, from coordinate 55,235 downwards.
CTGATCACCGGCTCGCTTGGTACAGCCGCAATTGCCGGTCTGATCGGCGGAATCATTGCTGCAGTCGCTGCCGGTTTCTATACCGGTCAACGAAAGCAGGAAATCAAGAAAAACAATGAAGCCCCTCTTCACACAGAACGTACACCTGAAAGAGAAAATAACTCAGGGTATAATCCTGACAGTGATAACGAGCGTAAAATAAAAGATCCAACAAATTAATGAGAGCAAACAATTTGTTAATATTTCGCAGTCAAAAGAAAGATTGAGGTGAACGGAGCGTAAGGCGGTGACTCCAGCAGGAGAAGCCGGTTAGCTGAGATCCCACAGAGCGCAGCTCGAGGAGGCTCAGCGCCGGCCCTGCGGAAAGCTTCCGCCTGAAGCGTAGTGAACCGGTTTACAGCTAAGACATCTGTCTTAGCTTTTTTTATTGTAGGAATCAAAACAGCCTTTTCGCAATCCTGAACAATTTGAAGTAAAATAGAACAAGATGATTATAGGCAAGGAGGAGCACTATGGAGCCTGTCAAAATTGAAGCAGTACAAGAATTGATTAACCGTTTTGCAAATAAAGAAGTGTATATCCATTTAGAAACAACAAACGGATCATACGCATCCCATTTTGATGAAAAGTTTTTTAATGCCGGCGCATTCATCAGAAATGCAAAAGTAGAATATGAACTTGGAAAGATTATCGGGGATCCCCCTTCAAGAGTTGGCCTGAAGCTTGGCAGCCTTGGCTGGATCTACGCTCAGGGTATCACTCACTATGAACTCGACGATCATGGCCGCCTGTTGATGGCGGGACACGATCACCAGGGTAAGCTGGCTGTATCACTACAGATCAGCGAAACGCCTTTTGAGTAAGAGAAAGGAGAAAAACATATGATTGAAAAAGAAAGCCATGTTTTAGTCGTATTCCCTCATCCGGATGATGAAGCGTTTGGTGTCTCCGGAACGATTGCATCACATATTAAAAGCGGTACAGGTGTGACTTATGCCTGCCTGACACTTGGACAGATGGGCAGAAACCTTGGTAATCCACCGTTCGCTACAAGAGAATCATTGCCTGAGATCCGTAAGAAAGAATTAAAAGCAGCAGCAAACGCGATGGGACTCACTGACCTCAGAATGATGGGTCTGCGCGATAAGACCGTTGAATTCGAAGATGATGAGAAAATGGTTGAAATGATGCAGTCACTGATTACGGAAACGAATCCTTCACTTGTGATCACATTTTATCCGGACTATTGTGTTCATCCCGACCATGAAGCGACAGCACGTGCTGTTGTAAGAGCTGTTCACCGCATGGATGAAAGCACCCGTCCAAAGCTTCACTGTGTTGCTTTTGCAAATAATACAGGCGAAGGTCTTGGCGAGCCTGATGTGATCAATGATGTGAAGGAAGTAATGGATATCAAGTTAAATGCAATGCGTGCACATATTTCACAAACTGCATGGATTCTTGAAGACCTTGAGAAAAGACTCGGTGAAAATGACCCGGAAGCCATCCAGTGGGTGACGCAAGAACGGTTTTTTAAATACCGATTTGACCAAGGGTATGAATAAACTGATACGAGAAAATGATTTTTTCCACAAAAAAGCCCATTTGGTAAATGACCTTAAGTCGTTCACCAAACGGGCTTTTTATTATGACCTTTTCAATTCCTCAATTGTCGGCAGTGCTGTCATGGCACCTTTAACAGAGGCTGCCAGTGCACCTGAGCGGCTGGCAAGCTTCACCATATCAACAGCCTTTTCAAGCTTCACATCGCGCACTTCCCCTTCATACTCATGAAGTGAATACAGCATACCGGATACAAAAGCATCTCCTGCGCCGGTTGTATCGACTGCCTGTACTATAATAGCAGGAACGTGCTGCGCCCCGTCTTGAGTAAACACCCAGCTTCCTTCCGCTCCCATGGTAATCAGCAGCAAAGGAATGCCAAACTGCTTCATCACTTCCGCACCTTTTTGAATATCTTCAGTACCTGTTAAAAATTCCAGCTCTTCTTCTGAAATTTTCACAACATCTGCCTGATCAAGCATGGAAGAAATCGTTCTGCGGGCTTCTTCTTCATTAGACCAGAGTGACATGCGCAGATTCGGATCATAGGAAATGATCATGCCCTTTTCACGGGCAATTTCTGCAGCTTTCTTCGTGGCTGATTTCGCCGGTTCACTGATCATAGAGATAGAACCGAAGTGAAGGATTCTTGCTTCTTCAAAAAGCGCTTCATTCAGTTCTTCTGCTTTATAAAATCTGTCTGCGCTCGGGTCTATGTAAAAGTCAAAGCTCCTTTCCCCCTGATCAAGCGTGACAAATACAACACCTGTGCGGTGATCATGGTCAAAATGCATATATTCAGTGTTCACACCATATTGCTTTAACGTACGTTCAAGGAACCTTCCAAGTACATCTTCACCGACTTTTCCCGCAAAATAAGACGGCAGCCCTAGACGCGCCACCCCAACAGCCACATTAGCCGGCGCACCGCCTGGACTTTTGTAGTAAAAATCATTTGTTTCATCAGTCGGGATAAAATCGATTAAAGCTTCCCCTAAAGAAATAACACCTTTTTTCATGTGAGCTCCTCCTGTGACGATATAATAGTTAAAAGTTTATCATATAAAATCAAAACAAGCCGCTCCTAATAATATAGGATACGGCTTAACTAAGAAAAGTGGATGGCGCTCGTTCAGCTCCGACAGGCATAAGACGTGGAGCGGAAAACGGGTGGTTTTCCCCGTTTACCGATGCGCGGCTTATGACCCGAGGAGCTAGCGCCTGGAGCTGGATCATAAGAAAAGCGGAAGCAGGCGTTCAGGTCCGACAAGCATAAGACGCAAAGTGAAAAAGGGCGAACTTTCCCTTTAGCACTTTGTGGCTTATGACTCGAGGACCTGCCTGCTGGAGCTGGACAACTTTACACTTTCGCTTCTGTCTCAGTCAGCTTACGAATCGCTTTTGCCACGCCTTCTTCACGGTTCGTTGATGTGACGTGACGGCAGATTTCCTGAATGTCTTTAGGGGCATTCCCCATAGCAACTGACCAGCCGGCAAGCTTCATCATAGAAACATCATTATAATTATCTCCAATAGCCATCACATCTTCTGCATCGATCCCGCGCTGATTAATAAACCATTCAAGCGCGATTCCTTTTTGTGCATCAACACTTGTGATTTCAAGATTTTCTTTACCTGATGAACTGATTGCAAGTCCGCCGAGGTTATTTAACACCTCTTTTGCTTTTTCCAGCTTTTCAGGTTTGGATGAGAAAGCAAGAAACTTATAGACCGTTTCTGATGAAGAAAATACTGCATGATAATCATCCACTACATGAACGTGGCCTTCATCATACCGGTTTTCTGCTTCTTCTTTTACGTGTGGAAGCGGTGTATCGGGATTGGACGTTAAAAAGATGTCAATCAAGAGTTGAATCCCATGTTCCCTATGATTTGTATACGTACCTTCTTCAGTATAAATTTCAAAGTAAATATCAAGCTGTTCAAGTGCATCAGCTGCTTCGTTAGCCTTTTGTGTGCTAAGACCTTCCTGGTAGAGCTGTTCACCCTTTTCATTGCGGATTTCAGCTCCATTGACAACAATGACCGGAAGTGAGAGACCGGCATTTTTGAGCGGAACGACTGCTTCTTTATAGGATCTGCCTGTTGCGATAATGACTTCAATTCCGGCATCTTTTGCTTCTTTGATTGCCTGAACGGTTTCTTTTCCGACTTCATGGCTGCCATTGAGCAGCGTACCATCCATATCGGAAGCAATTAGTTTAATCATTTTTTCACCTACTTGTTATTGATTGGACTATTGTATCATAGTGGATTTTCTGGAAGGGGTTACACTGCTCAGAATTTACAAATATCATACAAAATAAAAAACAGCAGACACCTGCTGTTATGAGCACATCTGGGCGCGGAGGCCTCTTTTTTCTACTTCTTCTTCAAGCAATTGTATAAAATCTTTTTCAAGGTTCTGCTTTTTCGCAGATTTCAGTGCTTCTAATAATTTCTCATCTGATAAATGATCAAGTGTATTCATCCAGCCCCACCTCATTATTCTTTTTTTATAAAGTTATTTTTCCCAGGCTTCACATTAAATAAACCTGCTTATAAGGGTTCAGTTCATAAATTCTACCTCTTAAAATCATGCTGTATTTGATTGTACAGCTTAAAAATGGTTAAATGAAATTGAAAGCGCTTACTGATATTTTTCAAACTAAATCATTGATTTCACTGGAGGTGTGAATTAAAATTAAGTCTGTCTTATTTTTATTCATTATTATTGAATAAAGTTCAGTCCAAAGGAGAAAAAATATGAATACTTTTACAGCAAAAGACTATTTGCGCTTTATTATCCCTTCAATTATCGGGATATTTCTATTTATGATGCCGATTCCTACTGAAGAGGCTGTTACCATTCCAATCGCTATTCTATCTGATTGGCTGCAGTTATTAATCGGCAGTGCAATTCCTGCGCTTATGACATTGCTAATCATCATTGCTGCAGTTGTTTCATTGACTGCACGTGTAGCAAAGCCTGATTTTATTACAAATTATGAATTCAGAAATAATTTATTTATGGTTTCATGGTTCTGGGTGATTGTCAGAATCCTTGCTGCTGTCTTTGCAGTGATTACACTTTTTCAGCTTGGCGGCAGTTCAACAGAGCTGATCTGGTCTGAATACACGGGCGGACTTCTGCTCGGTGAAGGCGGATTGATTACGCTATTATTCTCTTTATTCCTATTTGCAGGACTATTTCTTCCGTTGCTGCTTAACTTCGGGCTCCTGGAGTGGTTTGGTACACTGATGGCAAAAATTATGCGTCCATTATTCAGATTACCAGGCCGTGCTTCAATTGATTCTCTCGCTTCATGGCTCGGTGACGGAACAATCGGCGTTATGCTGACAAATAAGCAGTATGAAGAAGGTCATTATTCAAAACGTGAAGCTGCAGTTATCGGGACAACGTTCTCAATCGTTTCTATCACTTTCAGTATTGTCATTATAAAAGAAGTAGATCTCGAAGCTTACTTTATTCCATTTTATCTGACAATTGCATTAGCCGGATTTATCGCTGCGATTATTATGCCGCGAATTCCGCCATTATCGCTGAAGAAAAAGACGTATATTTCTGAAGCAGAGGAAGAAGAATCACTTGAGGATGTTCCTGATGGTAAATCACGCATTCAGCACGGGACCGAAATGGCGATTGAAGCTGCGAAGAAAAACAATAGCGTCAGTCACTTCTTCAAGAGCGGTATGAAAAATGTATTAGATATGTGGTTAGGCGTAGCACCAGTGGTTATGGCTTTTGGTACGATTGCGCTGATTCTCGCTGAAGAAACAAGCTTCTTCGTTATTCTTGGTACACCGTTTGTACCGATCCTTGAACTTCTTCAACTCCCAAATGCTGCTGATGCCGCTCAGACAATGGTTGTCGGTTTTGCTGATATGTTCCTGCCGGCTATCATTGGTGCTGATATCCCGTCTGAAATGACGCGCTTTGTCATTGCAGCTGTATCGGTTACTCAGCTGATCTATATGTCTGAGGTTGGTGGCGTACTGCTCGGTTCTAAGGTGCCGGTTAATTTCCTGGACCTTGTGTTAATTTTCTTACTTCGTACGATTATCACGCTGCCGATTATTGCCGGTGTCGCGCATTTACTGTTTTAGCTCTGATATAGCGGGCTATTACATAGTAAAAGTTTAATAGACAAACAAAAGACACTTACGTTTTTGTAAGTGTCTTTTCCTGTTTGTAGACTGGTAATTTGACGATGGCGTTTGTTCCGCCTTCAGAAAGGTTTTCAAAGGTTAGGGTCCCTCCGTGCGCCTGAACGATTCTATGACAGATCGTCAGCCCGAGGCCCATACCTTTTTCTTTGGTTGTGTAAAACGGTTCAGAGATTTTCTCAAACATTTCTTCTGGGATACCCGGTCCGGAATCACAGATTTCAATCTGGATCATTTTGTTTTCAATCACAGGCTTGATCAGGATTTCACCTTCACTCTCAATGGCTTCGATACTGTTTTTAATCAAGTTGATAAAAACCTGTACGATCTGGTTACGATCCCCGTATACATAACGGTCTTTCGCCTGCAGTCGATTTACTTCGATTTTAATATCTTTCGCAGCTGCCTGATGCTTCATAAAGTTAATGACGTATTCAACAGAATCACAGATTGAAAACTGTTCATGCTTTTTAATCTCCGGCTTTGACAGCACCAATAGTTCCTCTGTGATTGACTGAATACGGTCAATTTCTGAAGCCATCAGTTCCACACGTTCATCGGATAATGGTCCATTTTCTTTCATCAGCTGAACGTATCCCTTCAGACTGGTCAGTGGATTTTTAATTTCATGGGCAATGCCGGATGCAAGTTCGCCGGCAACAGAGAGCTTTTCACGTCTCAGCAACTGTTCTTCAGCTGCTTTCTGCTGAGAAATATCACGTCCGATTGTAATCAGTGCCTTTCTGCTTCCATCCTTATGAAAAATCGGTACTTTGATCACATCAAATGACTTGTATTCACCCGATTCCACATAGAAGGATTCCTCACTGCGGTCAGTCGTCCCTTTTTGCCAGGTCTGTTCATCGGTCAATACGCAGTAATCAAATGCTTCTTTAAAAAATGGATTAACCTCTCCAAGTTCCCCGTCAGTCTTTCCGATATAATGTTTTCCTTTCAGCCCGTATAGCTCCAGACCAAAATCATTTGTTCTGATCCATCTTCCCTGGCCGTCTTTAAAGCACACAAAATCCGGCATTGACTGAATCATCGCTGACATTTTAAATTCTTCCTCTTCCATCTCTTTAAAAAGATTTCTGAGAGATTGTGCCCGTTTGTAAATCATAATGCCCAGCCAAAACAGTGTTATGGCAACAATCATTTCAATCAATATATAGGTCGTTGTTGAAAACCAGGAATTCAACCCTGACACGATAAAAACAATTTGAACGAAAAATACGATCGCAATAATACCGATCAGGCCCTTTATTTGTGAAAATGTATAGGATTGCAGCATTTTCTCACCTGCCAATCATTCTATTTTTATATGTATTTACTACCCTTATGAAAGCGTCAATCAATACTATTATCATACCATGTCGATTTTTGAAGGAAAAGGTCGAACTCTTATAAATAAGGTAAAATTTATCCAAAATAGAAAAAAGCTGTTTCAAAACCCTTTAATCAGGCTCAAAACAGCTTTAGTATGAATTAGTTTGTTATGGTTGTACGGAGTTTCGTCAGCATATCTTTTGTCATAGATGCCAGATCATGCTGCGCTTTAAAGCCCCACTCCTGCTTTGCTGCTGATGCATCAATCGCATCCGGCCAGCTGTCAGCGATTGCCTGACGTACAGGATCCGGCTGATAGTTCATGTCAAAAGAAGGTATATGCTTTTTGATTTCAGCAGCGACCATTTCCGGCTCAATGCTCATTGCAGTCACATTAAACGCATTACGATGCTTCAGCTTTGCAGGATCCGCTTCCATCAGGTCCACAATGGCCTGAAGCGCATCCGGCATATACATCATATCCATATACGTACCTTTATCAATATAAGAAGTATAGCTCCCTGATCTTAATGCTTCATAATAAACTTCCACTGCATAATCAGTCGTACCGCCTCCTGGTGGCGTTACATACGAGATCAGACCCGGGAAGCGTACGCCACGGGTATCAACGCCAAAGCGTTTGAAATAATAATCACATAGCAGCTCACCTGACACTTTGTTCACACCGTACATCGTTGTCGGACGCTGAATTGTATCCTGCGGTGTATGTGTTTTCGGTGTATCAGGACCAAAAGCCCCAATAGAACTTGGCGTAAAAAATTGCAGGTTATGCTCACGGGCTGTTTCAAGACCGTTCATCAGTCCGCCCATATTCAGATGCCACGCAAGCTGAGGAGATTCCTCTGCTTTGGCTGAAAGCAGTGCAGCCATATGCATCATTGTATCTACATTGTATTTTGACACGAGCTCATTCATCTTTGCGCCGTCTGTGACATCAAGGATTTCAAATGGACCTCCAGTCACAGCTTCTGTGTCTGCTGTACGGATATCAGATGCGATGACGTTGTCCGCCCCGTATTCAGCACGAAGTTTTGTAATTAATTCCGATCCAATCTGACCAAGCGCTCCAGTGACTAATATACGTTTCATATGAAACCCTCCATTGCATGTTATATTTAAAAGAACAAATGTCCATTTCAGGAATACAATTATTGTTATCAAATAGTTATTTCTCTATTAATTTAACATATATCAATTAAAATGTTTATACTGGAAGGACATATTTTATAAATAAGTTTATTATGATTAATTATTTCAGGAGAAGGTTGGTGGAATCATAGCTGTTTGCGATAAATTGTGCTATTTATAACATCATATGGTTTGTCTATAAAATCATCCTGCTGGTTTACGAAATGCTTTCGTCAGCGGTCGCTTGTCATTCTCACCTGAATACATTAAAAAAACCAGCCATCACGGCTGGTTTTTTCATACAAGTCATATTAAAAAGTTTTTTTCATTTCCTGCATTTCTTTTTCTGAACAATAAACAAAGTGTCCAGGTTTCACTTCACGCATTTTCACGTCATCACTGTCAGTGTACTGATGGCTTTTCGGATCGTAAGTTTTACGTACTCTTTGACGCTCATAATCAGGATCCGGGAATGGGATAGAAGATAAAAGTGATTGTGTATAAGGATGTAATGGATTTTTGTATAATTCTTCACTCGTTGTCAGTTCAACCAGCTTTCCAAAATACATGACACCGATACGGTCACTGATATACTTTACCATTGATAGATCATGGGCAATGAATAGATACGTTAAGCCCTTATCTTTCTGAAGTTTTCTCATCAGGTTAACGACCTGTGCCTGAATCGATACGTCCAGTGCTGAGATCGGCTCATCGGCGATAATGAATTCAGGGTCCACAGCCAGTGCGCGGGCAATTCCGATACGCTGGCGCTGTCCGCCTGAGAATTCATGAGGATATCTGCCAGCGTGATCACGATTCAGACCAACAATTTCTAAAAGCTCATGAACTTTTTCTTCACGTTCTTTCTTAGAAGAAGCAAGCCCATGAAGGTCAATTCCTTCAGCAATAATATCCACTACTTTCATTCTCGGGTTCAGAGATGCATAGGGATCCTGAAAGATCATTTGCATACGGCGGTTGAATTCCAGCGTTTTCTCTTTGTTTTTCACATCATGGACATTCTCACCGCGATAGTTTACTTCCCCGTCAGTAGCGTTATAAAGGCGGATCAGTGTACGGCCTGTTGTTGACTTACCGCAGCCCGATTCTCCTACGAGACCAAGTGTCTCACCTTTATAGATATCAAAGCTGATATCGTTAACAGCTTTTACTTCATTTTTTTTACCTTCATTGAAAAATAACTTTAGATTTTTTACTTCAATTAACTTTTCAGCCATTTTCTCAGTCATTTATTTCTCCCCCTTAGTTACATTTCCAGGGAATTGCTTTCTTCTTCTTTGCACAGCTTCCGGCGGCTCGATTACCGGTGCATCCGGATGCAATAACCAGGTTGCTGCATAATGTGTATCTGAAACTTTAAACATCGGTGGTTCTTCACTCTGATCAATTGCCATCGCATAGCGGTTACGCGCTGCAAAAGCATCCCCTTTTGGAGGATTTAATAGATCCGGCGGAGACCCTGGGATCACAAACAATTCGTCGTCTTCTGTATCAATGCTTGGCATTGAACTGATCAGCCCCCATGTGTATGGGTGCTGTGAATTATAAAAGATTTCATCTACTGTTCCTACCTCTACAATTTTACCGCCGTACATAACAGCTACACGGTCAGCTACACTCGCTACTACGCCGAGGTCATGTGTAATGAAAATAATAGATGTATCAATTTTATTCTGAAGATCTTTCATCAGGTCCAGAATCTGAGCCTGGATCGTCACGTCAAGTGCAGTAGTCGGCTCATCTGCGATCAAAACTTTTGGATTACAGGCAAGTGCAACGGCAATAACGATTCTTTGACGCTGTCCTCCTGAAAATTGGTGAGGATACTGATTAATTCTGATTTCAGGATTAGGCAGTCCTACAAGTTCCAGCAGTTCAAGCGCTCTTTGCTTTGCCTGTGATTTTGAAAAGTTCTGGTGCTTAATTAATGGCTCTGCAATCTGTTTGCCAATTTTCATTGTCGGATTCAATGAAGTCATTGGATCCTGAAAAATCATCGAAATATCTTTTCCTCTGATTTTTTCCATTGCTTTATCTGACAGTTCAGCAAGGTTTTTGCCATCAAATAAAATCTGGCTTCCCTGCTTAATCTCTGAATTTGATTTTGGAAGAAGTCTCATAATAGATTTAGTGGTTACAGATTTCCCTGAACCTGATTCCCCAACAATCGCAAGCGTTTCTCCCTTTCTCAATTCAAAGTTCACACCTCTGATCGCCTGAACTTCTCCGGCATAAGTGTGAAAAGAAATATTTAAATCTTTTACTTCTAAAATATTATTCACGATTATTCACCAGCCTCAGTCTCTCATTTTTGGATCGAATGCATCACGCAATCCATCAGCCATTAGGTTGAACGTAATCATCAGAATACTAATCACGATTGATGGAATAATTAACTGGGATGGATACAGAAGCATAACCTTGAACCCATCTTCAATCAGTGTTCCAAGTGAAGCATCAGGTGGCTGCAGTCCGAGTCCAATAAAGCTTAAGAATGCTTCAAAGAAAATCGCATTCGGAATTGTAAACATTGTATTGATGATAATAACACCGACCATATTTGGCATCAGGTGCTTAAAGATAATACGGAAATCAGTGGCACCAAGTGTCTTAGAGGCAAGCGCAAACTCCTGATTTTTTAATTTCAGAACCTGTCCACGTACAACACGCGCCATGGTTGTCCAGCCGGTTATGGCCAGGGCAAGTGTAATGGACAGTATACCAGGCTCGAGGACCAGGATTAATAGAATAACAATAACCAGGTTAGGAATACCTGTCAGAATCTCAATGATACGCTGCATGATATTATCAACTCTGCCTCCGAAATAACCGGAAATGGCACCATATGATACACCGATGATCATATCAATAGCCGTTGCAAGAACTGCAATTAATAATGAAATCTGAACACCTTCCCATAAGCGGGTAAACAGGTCACGTCCAAATTTATCCGTTCCAAACCAGTATGATTCTTCAATACCGCGTTCTTCGTACGGGTAAAGCGTATTTCCATTTCGATCTTCCCACGTACCTTCAAATGGAAGCCAGCTGACATCTGCCAGTGCATCAATTCTCGGCGGAAGGTTAGAATGGGCAGCATTTTGAGTTTCGCTGTCATAACCATTAATATATGGACCTACAAATGTCACAATAACCAGTAGCATTAAGATGATGAAACTGATAATTGCGGCCTTATTTTTTCTGACTCTTAAAAAAGCATCCTGCCAAAAGTTCAAACTTGGCTTTTCAATTTTTTCTGCCAGCGCTTCATCTACCTGGGCAGGTTCGAACATCGCTTTTGGAAAGCGCTTATCGGAATGATTTGCCATTAGTTATTTCCCCCTGACAATCTGATACGAGGATCAATAATACTATAAAGAATATCTACTACAAACACTGTGAAAATAAATAGCGACGCAAATAGTATTGTTGTACCCATAATAACAGAGTAATCTAGTACGTTAATTGATGTAACGAATTGTTCACCGAGTCCAGGAATTGCAAATACCCGTTCTACTACCAGAGAACCTGTAATTAAACTTACAGTTAATGGTCCTAAAACTGTTACAACCGGAATCAGCGCATTTCTCATTGCATGTTTAAAGGCAATTTCATAACCTGAAGCACCTTTTGCTTTTGCAAGAGTAATATAATCCGAACCTAGAACATCAATCATTTCTGTTCTCATAAATCTGGCAGCAATCGAGATGGGGAATATGGACAATGCAATCGTAGGAAGGATGGAATACTCAAACCCACGCCAAAATGCTACAGGTAACCAGCCTAACTGAACACCAATAATATATTGAAGCATTGCAGCAAATACAAATGACGGGATTGATTTACCAAGAACGGCAACAAACGTGGAACCATAATCAAGCCATGTATTCTGTCTGAGAGCCGCAATGATTCCAAGTAAGATTCCGAAAATTGTACCGAAAATCATTGCCTGCAATCCTAAGGATAAAGAAGGACCAATTCTCCCTGCAATTAATTCAGTGACAGGCGTGTTACTGAATTGAAAAGATACACCGAGATCTCCCTGAAGCACATTACCCATATACATTGCATACTGTACCGGCAAAGGCTGATCGAGTCCGTATTTTGCATTCATAATTGCCAGTTGTGAGTCTGAGAGCTTAGCAGCAGTGGAAAAAGGTGAACCAGGTATTAACTGCATCAGGAAAAACGTTAAAGAGATTACGATAAATAAGGTTAACGCCATATAAAATATGCGTTGCAAGACATATTTACCCAATCTTCACACCTCCATTTTGTGCGAATATAAAATATTTTTAGAATACTTTTTGACACTGAAAGAGAGAGTATAAAATCATACTCTCTCTTCCAGGTCATCATATCATTTTAATTCTTACGATTTAATTATTCACCCATAGAAATTGGATAGAAGCTGTACTCAGGTCCTACGAAATGATAAGTAAAGTCATTTACATTCTCATTTACAAGGATATTAGACTGACGCTGGTAGATTGGAACAATCGCAGCATCTTCTTCTAATAGTACTCTTTCAGCTTCCTGAAGTGTTTCCCAACGCTTAACAGGATCGTTAGCATAAGTTGTTTCAGCTTCTTTTAGAAGTCTGTCATACTCTTCACTTGAGTAAGCCATGTTGTTGTTACCGCCATCTGTAATCCAAAGATCAGAGAAAGAAATTGGATCCAGGTAGTCAGGTCCCCAACCAGCCATTTGAAGGTCATAATCAAGAGCAGTATCTCTTTCAAGACGTACACTGAAAGGTACGCTTTCAAGTGTAATTGTTAATCCTTCAAGATTTGTTTCAAGCTGATCTTTGATGAACTCATCTGAAGTCTTAGCAGCTTCAGAGTCACCACCAAGGTAGCGAAGTTCAAGAGAATCTACACCAAGCTCTTCAAGACCCTGCTGCCAGAACTTTTGAGCTTCTTCAACATTGTAAGTCAGCATATCGCCGTTTGCTTCACGGAAATCTGCTCCTGTTTCAGGATGCTGAACAAATTCTTTTGGTACAGCATAGTTTGCAGGAATAGAACCGTTGTTAAAGATATTGTCAGTTAGAGACTGCTTATCAATTGCCATTGCAAGTGCTCTTCTGATGTTTTCGTTTTGTAGAGCTTCATTCGTCTGGTTCATCTTGATCCAGAATACTGTTGGCTCTAACCATGAAACCATGTTTTCATCACCCTCATACTGAGGTACAAGTTCTGATGAAAGCTTAGTTGTAATATCAGCTTCACCTGATTCATAAGCATTTACAGCTGTTTGTGAATCTTTTACTTCATTAAATGTAATCTTATCAAGGGCTACATTATCTGCATCCCAGTAGTCTTCATTTTTAGCGTAAACCCATTCTCCATCAGTACTGCCGTCCCAGTTTTCAAGAACGAAAGGTCCATTGTAAAGAATTGTATCTGCACTAGTTGCATAATCTTCTCCCTGTTCTTCAACAAAAGCCTGGTTTTGTGGGAAGAACGTTGGGAATGCCATTAGAGAGTTGAAGTAAGAAATTGGCTTAACAAGTGTTACTTCAAGTGTTTTTTCATCGATTGCCTTAGCACCAAGTGTACTTGGGTCTGCACCATCGTTGAATACTTCTGACGCTCCAGCAATTTTACCTTCCATTAGGTAAGGTCCGTAGCTTGAACCGCTGTCCGGATCAAGAGCGCGCTGCCATGCATATACGAAGTCGTTAGCAGTTACAGGATCCCCATTAGACCATACTGCATCTTCGCGGATTTTGAACGTGTAGACTTTACCGTCTTCACTTACTTCAGGCTCACCCTCAGCTAATGCCGGAACTTCTTGCTGATCAGCATTAATACGGTAAAGACCTTCCATAACGTTGTTCATAGTTGTGAAACTTACTGTATCAGACGCCATGATTGTGTCCATTACAGGAATTGCAGATGACTCCATTACACGTAGTTCCTGACCTGCTGTCTCAGAACCAGCATCATCAGAACCAGCATCGTCTGAACCAGCGTCATCAGAGCCGTTGTCGCCACCATAACAAGCTGCTAAAAAGATGCTTGCTACTAGCGTAAGTACAAGTAGAAAAGAAAACTTTCTCATTCTTAAGTGACCTCCCTTTATTTATATCTAAAATTGATACATTCACAATTATACAATTTTTTTGACTATTGTACACACATTACAAAGAATTATTTTTTTAATTTCCTGTGTTACAATAGTATTAGTCATAAAATGATAATAATATTGGTTTAATTTTACTTTTGTAACACTTTAGCGATTAAAAGCGTCACCTTGTTGATTTGTCATTGTAACTTTAACACAGGAGTGAAGATCAGGCATGAAATATACCGTTTTATTTGTTTTCCTAGGATATCTTTTTTATGGAATAGTTTTACTGTCAGGCAACGCTGAGCCGGGGCTGGAAAGCTTCATTGATGCCTCTTTTTATATCAGTTTTATCTACTTATTTATAGCAGTTACATTCTATATACTCAGTACAGGTTTTTTTGATATTACAACGGACAGTCTTAGAAAAGTGCTGATGATTGGCAAAAAAATGACCAAAGAAGAAGTGGAGGATATGAGATCTCTTTCTGACGCTGCGTCATATTTTAATACAAAGCCGCTTTTATTCGCAGGTATTATTACATTCATGTTAATGGGGATTGGGCTTTTCCTGTATTATTAATGTAATGCAGGTCAAGCATATGACAATCTGATTAAGGGGCTTCTATTATAATGAAGTCTCTTTTTATCATCTGAAAACAATTTTCAGAATAAAATTCAATACGCCATTTATCGTATCTAATATTAAACCGTGGTTTTTACTCTTCATTCTCCGATGATATTCATCCTTCTCCAAAACCGGGTACTCTTTCTTCAAATCTTTCATTTAAGTACACTCCCTTCTTATTTATATATACTTTTTGTCCCTTACATTCTCACCACTAAAATATATCATATTTTCTTTATTTTGTAAGTCTATCGTTACATATAAGAAACGCACAGATTTTATCTCTGTGCGTTTCGAATTAGACATTTATACGGTTTTTAGATAATCCCTAATTCTTTACCTACTTTTTCATATACTTTAACTGCTTCATCAAGCTGTTCTTTAGTATGGGCTGCTGTAGGCATATTTCTTACACGCCCTGTGCCGCGGGGGACGGTTGGGAAGACGATTGATTTTGCGTATACGCCTTCTTCAAATAAACGTTTACTGAACTTTTGAGTAAGCTTTTCTTCACCAATGATGACCGGTGTAATCGGTGTTTCACTTTCACCAATATCAAAACCGAGTTTCTTCAGACCGGCTTTCAGGTAGTCACCGTTATCCCACAGCTTATCGTGAAGTTCAGTGCTATCAAGTAAGATCTGCAGCGCTTCTGTAATGGCAACTGTATCTCCAGGTGTCAGTGCTGTCGAGAACAGGAATGGGCGTGAACGGACTTTCAGCAGGTCGATCAGATCCTGTGTACCTGCTACGTATCCACCGACTACACCAATTGCTTTTGAAAGTGTACCCATCTGGAAGTCCACATCTTTTTCAAGGCCAAAGTGCTTAACTGTTCCTTTTCCTTTACCCATTACACCAGATCCGTGTGCGTCATCCACATATGTGATCAGATCGAATTCTTTCGCGATTTCAACGATTTCAGGAAGCTTCGCAACGTCTCCATCCATTGAAAATACGCCATCAGTAATCACCATGACTTTGTTATAAAGACCTGATTCTGTTGCTTCTTTCGCTTTTGCACGCAGATCATCCATATCTGAGTGTTTCACACGGATGATTTTTGCTTTTGACAGACGGCAGCCATCGATAATAGAAGCATGATTCAGTTCATCAGAAAGAATTGCGTCGTTTTTATCCATAACAGCTGAGATCGCAGCCATATTACAGTTGAAACCTGACTGGTAGGCAATCGCTGCTTCTGTTCCTTTGAATTCAGCAAGCTTTTCTTCAAGCTTAACGTGGACATCAAGGGTTCCGTTGATTGTACGTACTGCCCCTGCGCCTACTCCGTAATGATCAATGGCTTTTTTAGCCACTTCTTTTAAGTGATCGTTTGTTGCAAGCCCAAGATAGTTATTAGAAGAAAGGTTGATCAGCTCCTGGCCGCCGATTGTAATCATCGCGCCATTCGGACCTTCAACCGGATCAATTTCATTATATAGTCCCTTATCTTTTAAATCGTTCAGATTATCCTGTAAAAACTGATGAAGTACTTTAGACATTTTATTTCCTCCTCGTTTACATTTGTCCTTCTGAAAAGAACATTTTTTGTTGTTTTGAAAGTATTTAACACAATATTTATTTTAACATGTTTATGTATTACGGACAAAGCAATGCGTATGCATTATGTATTTCTCTGTGAAAATTGGCTGGCGATAAACTTTGCTATACCATAACTTATATAATACCCATAATATGTTTTATTTACCCACAAAAAGAGCACCCTGTGAGGAGTGCTCTTTTCATGCTGGTTATCTGTTATTCTTGTTGGCTTTCGTTAATAGTTCATACGTAAAGTCAACAGGGCTTGTAATACCTTCCGGCGCTGCAAATGTTGTGATCATTTTAACATTTCCGTTTTTAAACAACTGGTTCAGTTGCAGTGCGTCTTCATCATTGATTGTAAATGGATCGACGTGCCATACTTTCGGATGCGCGTTTCCTTTTCCGCGTTCCTGAATGAAGGTAACTGTGTACTCAAGGAATTCTTCATTCATTTCAGCAAGTGAATTGAATGGTTCAACTGATGAGCCGTCAGATTCAAAGCCTGCTGCTTCTACCTGAACGTTATCGATGTACCATCCCTCATGGCTGGAAGCCCAGTCTTCCATGTAGCGGAATGAGACAAGGACTTCCTGACCTGCGTACGCGCTCAGGTCGAATGATTCGCTTGTCCACTCGTCTACTTTACCTGTGAAGCCTGGTACGTTTTCAATAATTGTAGGATATCCACCATCTGCTACTTCTGTACGTGTATTTTCGTTCTCAAGCGATGTCCATGTTTTGCCGTTATCAGTCGACACCTGAACAATGCCGTAATCCCAAGTTTCTTCAATGTCGTACAGGTGGTCAAATGTAAGTGTTGCTGAATCTTTGCCTGTCAGGTCAGCTTCCAAGATCAGCTCGCTGTCAGATTCAGTTCCATTTTGGCTGTAAAGCACCTGGTTATCAGGATTTAATGGATCTTCAACTGACGTCCATTGCTGAAGGAAGTCGATTCCATTAAACTTAAAATCTTTTACTTTGTTCGAGAAGTCGATTGATTTGAAGTCTCCGCCCCATGCAGGTACGCCTTCTTTTTCAACTTCAAGTGCGTTTTCATAGCTGACTGTTGTGCCGCGCTTTGTACCCTCATTATCAACTGGCAGGTCACGCAGATTGATGCTGTCAAATTCATATACGCCCTGGTTACCTTTGCCGTCATCAAGTGCAAGTGCTGTCATAAAGTTCTGATAGACTTCTTTAAATGTCATATCAATTCCATTAGAAGCAAATACTTCGTCTACTGAAGCAATTCCCTGTGTTTCAGCTGTAGCAAGTTCACGGATAAATTCCTGACCATATTTGTCATACAGATAAAGTGTAAACAGATATACTTGTCCATAGTCTGCGATCGTTTCTGGACCAGTTGAAGCATTTTTGTGGTCATCCCAGTTTACTAACGAATTCTCGGGATGATCCAGGAAGAAATTAATTGACCCTTCACCATGACCATATCCGCCAAGGTATTCAGAGAACGTTGACATCCCTTCATTCAGCCAAGTTTCTTCTGCTGCGTCGTTATCAGCATGAATTAAGTGCTGAAGTTCATGAATCGTCGTTGCGTAGAATGTTGATTCAAGACGCTCTTCCCAATTATTTGTATCAATTGTAATGATATTACGGTCCATATAATTTTCAAGCGTCTGCCAGAAGAATCCTGCTACAAAGAATGGATATTCCGGATCATAGTACGCATCATCTTTTACGTTATCAATCATCATGATCACTTTATCGCTGCCTTCATAATAATCGTCAGGCAGACCAACCATTCCGGGAACCGTAGCATTTGATCCGTCAAGCTGGTCTGGTGTACCGAAGAAGTCTGTTGCGACCGGATACATATTCGAATCAAACTCAGCCGTCAACTGATCAACTTGCTCCTGTGTGACAACGTCCGCTGCGCGAGGGTCACCTTCAGGGTAACTCAAATCATTTGCGACCCAGACCTCTACGTTCTCTCCTACACTCCGCAGGGTGAATTCTTTAAATGCTAAGTTGCGGTCTAAAAACAGCTTGGTACCACCATCATAAGTAAAATGCTCTTCACCTGCTGCATCAGGCTCTGATGACTCTTCATCATCCTGCAGTTGTCCGGCCTGCGCTTTGATTTTCTTTTCAGCCTGCTTCAGGAAATCCTCATCTTCACTCAGACTCTGAAGATATGTATCTATGTCCTGACGATCCCCGTAGCGTTCAGTATCCCAGTTTGGCGTGTCTGCAGGTGCAGCTGATGCTGTGCCCGGGACTATAGCAGCCGGAGCTAATAGTGAAAGTGCCAGTGCACTTGAAGATAGTACTTTTAATACCGGTTTCTTTTTCATCTTATTTCCCCTTTCGAACTACGTTTTGTCATGCTTTTACAGCTTAACATGCGAAATTTTCAGAATAAAGTGAAATTTAACACGGTTAATTTCTCCCAAAAAGGGGTAAATATATCACTTATATTTTATTTCGAGTACCAAATAAACTTTAGTCCTGGTTCATAAGTCTTCATTCGTATGCTTAAAAGTATGATATAATAAACCTGAATCTGAGAGGAGGAACGAGAATGTTGAATCAAACCTTTTACTTAAAAGACAAAGCTCAATCCATAACCGCCCTGACGCCAGTCCGTCTGGCTATTCACGTTCCGTGTACGATCCTTGAAGCCCAAGATAAGCACGACTTTTTATATCACCTATATTTTAAAGATCAGCAATTCCTTGCCGCTAAAAAAGTGAGCCGTTCTAAAAGACGCAGCTACACTGAAGAAGCGTTCACGCAGGGAATTGTTTTTTTATGTCCCCATCCGCTGGCAGATCAACTGGCCGCCCAGGGAGAAACGATACAAAACCAGTCGCTGACAACACTGATGAAAAAACTGCAGACGGATCCCTTGCAGACCGTTGACATCTTCAGCTGCTTTGACGGTCTGATCAGAGAAGAAAAACTGTTTAAAGTACTAAGGGAGCATTACTACACATATAAGCGGGAAGGGAAGTTCAAGAAAGCAGAATTGGTTTTTCAGCGGATTAAATCTATTTACCCTGAACATGAGTGGGTAAAGTCGACACGCTCTGAAAAGGTCGATCTGTCAGATGATCAGCGACAGCTTTGGCAAAAAAGAAATCTGGTTAACGGCTTCTCTATCCAGCACCAGCTCGCTGCAGCGGAAGAAGAGTACAGACTAACGCCGGGACCGGGTACTTTTAAAACCCTGCTCGCGTTTACAAGCACTCATTATTCCCCTGTTCAGCAGCAGACGCTTTACGAAAGGTTGCTATCGGACGGTTATGATGAACCTGCAAGACATTCATTCAGAGAATTTGTCAGAAATGAACAGCCGGCTGAAGCTGTCAGATTACTGATCACCACCCCTTTTAAATTGAAAGCTGCAGATGTCAGAGATTTAAGGGCACTGCTGCAGAATCAGGATAATCTTGAAGGCATTTCATTTGCAGACCTTTGCAGTAAGCTTTCGCCTATGCTTGCTGAACACCCGATGGAACTGAACCAGATGATTCTCAACTCGCTTGGGAAATCACCGGACCATCATATTGATACACTTTTACATCAACTGGAATGTGTCTCTCACCTGCCCGTCTATCAGCTGGTCAGACAGCTTGCAGAAATAGCGGAAGATCCTGAACAGCAGACTGCTGCTGGAGAACTCTATGAAAAAATCGGATTCTACAATGAAGCAATTGACTGTTATACGTATGAAATGGAGCTTAATCCGGGTGCCAGGGAACCGGTTGAGCGTCTTTCTAAAACGTATCTTGCTGCTGGACAGGCTGATGAGGCGAAAGCGTATCAGGAATTGTTGAAGACGATGATTTCATAATAAAAGGACATTCCAATGCGGAATGTCCTTTCTCATATTTCCCCTCTATCCGTAATTCTCTCAACTGCCTGCAGCTTCTGATTAATCCATTCACGGTCCATTGCAGGCATCTGCGCGAGTGACGCTTCTTCAATGACATATGATGCAATATCTCTTAAGTCTTTCAGGTGCTGACGGGGTGCGTTTTCCCCGGCAAATGCGATTGACTCAAGCATAGCAGTCAGCACGGAGACATCCTCTTTTCCATAATGTCTTAATTGAAAAAAGGTCTTATATAATATGTCTCTGAAAGTTGGCAGTGTGATTTTAACAATTCCCTGGCCCTGTTGATCTGTCATCAGAATCGGGCGTACAGGGAACTGTGACATATTCCCGAGCAGTCTGCCGATATGTCTGATACTGTCATTTGCAGTATTCGGATCATTAATCCCCGGAGAAATTGCACGCAGCGCAATTTCAACCATTTTCTGAATCGCGAAAACCGGATCCTGACGTACATCACGTTCATTTCCAATGAGAAAACTGTCAGTAAGCGGCAGATCTCTTACCTCTGGCAGCCTTTCCGGCCTGACATAAACAGTCAACAGCGGAGTCGCTTTATGCACGTATTCGCCCAGTGGCACATTCAACTCAATTTTCACTTCATGTTCAGCTGCTTTTTTAGCCAGCTGATCAAGATCAACATATTGAACGTATCCATAACGATGGGCAGGCACCTGATAAAACGTTTCACCAGGATGCCAGTTTTCACCTGTATGCTCTAAAGAAACATTTTCTTTTTGCATAAATTGAAAATAGTATTCTGTCACTTCATCTGTATCATTAGCCAGACGCTCTACAAGCCGGCTGGCCTGAATTTCTGTAGCTACGTGATGAATAAAGATTGCAAAGAAAATCAGACAAATAATCGCAATCAGTACACCAACTACCCCGGCAATAACGGGGTCCTCAGAAAAACTGTCCCGCATAAATAGCATAGACAGCGTAGAATAAATGAATCCTCCCATAAACACACCAAGTACCCTGAGTGTCAGAGGATCAGTAATAAAATTTTTAATTGTTTTCGGAGAATATTGTGAAGCATACGTCGTCAGCACAACCATAATTGTAGAGAAAGTAAAAGTTGTCATCGTTAATAGTGCTGTAATTAATGCAGTTAAAATCGATTGTGCCAGATCGATTTCAGTATAAAAGATCGCAGGCATATCGCGAATGGTACCCCCATAATAAATATCAAAATATCCTACAGCAGCTGCAAGTCCTACTGCGAGAAGACTGTACATGGCCGGTCTGAGCCAGACTTTATCCTTCAGACTGATCCACCATTTTTTCATGCTGACTCCCCCTCTTTTTACTGTATAATTTCCCTGAATAAGCTGATTATAAGCTTCTCAGGAATTTATTTTATTAAAACGCTTGCATGTTTTTTAACTTGTATATACAATATTCTACATGAACGAATGGTGCAAACGGTTGCATTAAGTAGTACATATAAATAATTTCCATACATAGGACCTTGGAGGGTTTGTGATGAAAAAGATTTTTGGCTCTTTTGATTTCTGGCAGAAGTTCGGTAAAGCATTGCTTGTTGTGGTAGCAGTTATGCCAGCTGCCGGTATTATGATTTCACTTGGGAAACTGCTTGCGATGATGACTGGTGACATCATGTTAATGCAAACGATTGCACGAGTCATGGAAGACATCGGTTGGGCGATTATTACGAATCTGCATATTTTATTCGCCGTCGCTATTGGTGGCTCATGGGCAAAAGACCGCGCTGGCGGTGCATTTGCTGCATTAATTGCATTTCTGTTGATTAACCGCGTTACAGGGGCCGTATTCGGTGTAAATGCCGATATGCTGGCTGACCCTGCTGCAACAGTGACTTCCCTTCTAGGATCGGAACTCATTGTCGCTGATTACTTTATTTCTGTACTTGGTGCACCTGCTCTGAATATGGGTGTATTCGTCGGGATCATCTCAGGTTTCCTTGGCGCTGCACTCTATAACAAATTTTATAACTTCAGCAGTCTGCCAGAGGCACTGTCTTTCTTTAACGGAAAACGTTTTGTTCCGTTTGTTGTGATTGCAGGTTCTGTTGTAGTGGCTCTCATTATGTCTCTTGTATGGCCATTTATTCAGGGACTGCTGAATGATTTTGGACAGTGGATTGCAAATTCACGTAACTCTGCGCCAGTTATTGCACCATTTATTTTTGGAACACTTGAGCGTCTATTGCTGCCGTTTGGCCTTCACCATATGCTGACTGTTCCGATTAACTATACAGAGCTTGGCGGTACTTATGTGATTCAGACTGGCGCAAGTGCCGGCAGCACCGTGTCAGGTCAGGATCCCCTTTGGCTTGCATGGGTGACAGATCTGTACAACATGCTTCAGCAGGGTAATACTGCTGGCTACAATCAGCTGACTGAAGAAGTCGTGCCTGCCCGCTTTAAAGTCGGCCAGTTCATCGCTTCATCTGCTGCACTGATTGGACTTGCACTGGCAATGTATCTGAATGTAGATAAAGATAAGCGAGCTAAATATAAATCAATGTTCCTTTCAGCAGGATTGGCTGTATTTTTAACTGGTGTCACTGAACCAATCGAATTTATGTTCATGTTTGCCGCACCACTGCTTTATATTGTGTATGCAGTGCTAACCGGGGTTTCATTTGCGCTTGCGGATCTGATTGACCTTCGGATTCACGCATTTGGCTTTATTGAATTCCTGACAAGAACACCATTGATTGTAAATGCGGGACTGGTTGGCGATCTGATTAATCTGATTCTGGTTGCTGTACTGATGTTTGCTGTGAACTTTGGTGCAGCTTACTTCCTGATCAAACGCTTCAACTTCCCTACTCCTGGACGTGCAGGGAACTATATTGAGGAAACAACTGAAGAAAAGATTACAGCTAAAACAACTGACAGCAATAAAGATTCTCAGGCTGTTGCCATTATCGGACTTTTAGGCGGAGAAGAAAACATTGAAGATGTTGATGCATGTATGACGCGTCTTCGCGTTACGGTAAAAGATACCGGTCTTGTAGCTGACGAAAGAATCTGGAAACAAAACGGTGCACTTGGTCTTGTCCTTCGCGACAGAGGTGTACAGGCGATCTACGGTCCAAAAGCTGACGTGTTAAAATCAGATATTCAGGATGAGTTAGGAGCTTAATGTATGAAACTGCTAACGCTGAACTGTCATTCCTGGCAGGAGGATCAGCAGCTTGAAAAACTTGATATCCTTGCACAGACAATTGTTGAACGCGACTACGATATTATCGCCCTGCAGGAAGTAAGTCAGCTGACTGACGCGCCTGCAGAAGGCGCTTATAAAAAAGGACACTTCGGACTTGAGCTGCTGAAGCGTCTGAATTCACTGGGCAGAACAGATGACCGGATGCACTGGTCTTTCTGTCATTATGGATATGACGTGTATGAAGAAGGCGTCGCGCTGATCTCGCGCCTTCCTGTTATGGAAACAGATTCTTTTTTCATTAGTGAATCTGAGGATCCGGCTCATTGGAAAACCCGTGCTGTTCCCCGCATCACAGTTGATGCAGGCGGTCAACTGATTGATTTTTATTCCTGCCACCTCGGCTGGTGGGGTGATGAAGAAGAACCATACACACATCAGGTTGAACAGCTGCTGCACAGGCAACGTACTGACCGGCTATCATTTTATATGGGTGACTTTAATAACCACGCCGGATTGAAGAATGAAGGCTATGATTTACTGAAAGCAAAAGGACTTCATGACACATACACACTTGCTGAAACGAAAGACAGCGGTGTAACAGTATTCGGTCAGATTGCCGGCTGGGAAGGTAACGCACAGCCGCTGCGTATTGATTATATATTTGCTTCAGTGCCTGTACGCGTAAAGTCATCCCAGGTTATTTTCAACGGTGCGCATAAGCCTGTTGTGTCGGATCATTTTGGAGTGGAAGTGGAGATTGAGATCTAGTGTTTTCTGCTTTTTAGCGGGTTGTGGTCGCATTACCGCCCGGTGTGGTCATATAACTGCCCCATTGTGGTCGCGAACCCACTCTTTTTGGTCGCGTTAACTCGCTCAGTGGTCACGAACCCGCCAATTAATGGCAGTAAAATCAAACATTCATTCGAACACTTGACCCGTATGCTGATGCAGGCGGGTTTTTCATAAGCTATAATGTTTCATATAGCACGATTCAGGAGGAAAAAATGGATATTTTTGATATAGCAAAACTCGCAGGCGTTTCGAGGAAAACGGTGCAGCGGGTGTTAAATGACTCCCCACAGGTAAAGAAAGAAACGCGTGAACATATCCTTCAGATCATGAATGAGCACAACTATCACCCTAACGTCTCTGCAAGACGACTGACGAAAAAGAAAACGCAGACGCTTGGTTTATTTATCATTCAGGATCCTGACAAACATAATATTTACGCGGATGATCTCTTTTACAGTACCGTGATCAGCAGTATGATCAGCTCATGCGCTGACCGCGGTTATAATGTGCTTGTTACGACATCAACTGTTAATGACACCTCCCCTATTTTAAAACTGTACAGAGAAAAAAGTATTGATGCCGGCATGATCATCAGCTGGTCAAGTGTGCAAAAGATAGCAGATGAGATTATAGAGGCCGGTTTTTTAGTCGGCGTTTTTGACCAGAATAACCTTGATGCCACTCAGCAGGACATTCCTGTGCCTGTCCTGTTAAACCATGAATCTGCCATTCATGCAACAGAACATCTCATTCAGCTTGGTCACAGGAAAATTGGCATCATTACAGGTGAACTCGAAAACCGGGCTGCCGTTGAGCGTCTTTCAGGCTACCAACAGGCACTTCAGCAGGCAAACCTTAAGGAAGGTCCGGTCTTTAAAGGCAGCTTCGTCGAACAGTCAGGCTACAATGCGATTTGCGAGTGGATCGAACAAGGCACCCTTCCCACTGCCGTTTTCTGTTCAAATGATCTGATTGCAATCGGTGCATTGAAAGCTTTAAGTGAACACAACATATCCGTCCCGCAGCAGATTTCGTTAATAGGCTTTGATAATGTCAGGCTTACTGAATATACGAACCCTTCTCTCACCACTATGCACCTTCCGAGAGTTGAAATGGCAGAATATCTGGTCATACAGTTAATCAGCCGGGTCGAAGAAGGAGAGCCGGCACCTTACCAGCCTTTTTATGCCCGGCTGATCGAACGGCAATCCTGCGCATCCCCTACCAACTGACATATAGATGGTAAAAAACTGAATCTAAGATCATATAAAGCATTCATTATTGTAAAAAAATGTTGTCTTTTTACTTGAATGCTTTATAGTAATAATCAAATGTCCCACGTAGGACAAAATAAAAGGAGGCAATTGAATGTTAAAAAAGAGCAGTGCAATATTGTTAGCCTTTACACTGTCTATGTCCAGCTTTGCAGGCACAGGTGTTGCGAAGAAAAACACCGTTAACCTGAAAAATGATGTGCTAAGCCATGAGGTCATTAAAGGAGATCTTCTCATTACGCCAGCTGCCGGAAAGAAAATTACACTCGACAACGTCACAGTTGAAGGTACAGTCTACATAAAGGGAAAAGCACCTGAGAGTCTAGTAATCAATAACTCTTCCCTGCAAACACTCTCTGTTAAAACTTCTTCCCATGAATCATCATTTACAGTGTCCGGTGATTCGGTTATTGAGGAAACATTATTTGACGGGAACGGCTCTCTTACAGAACTTGAGCTGACAGCAGAAGGATTTAAAGACGTTTCCCTGCTGAATGGTTCATCACTTGATTTATCAGGAGAATTCACATCTGTTCTCACTGAAGGGAAAAACAAAGGACAATCCGAAAAGCTGAATCAGCTGGCAATTGAAGGCGTCATTGATTCCTTATTTTTGAATGCGCTTACAGATATTGATCATGCGGTTGACAGTCTGATTAAATCCCTCCACGTGTCAACACTTGCAGCCGGCTCTTCTTTAAATGGCGACGGTGTCATTGAAGCTGCTGAGCTTGAAACGGAGCTTCAGCTGAATGGCGTACCTACACAAAACCCGGATGACTTTGTGTCACCGTGGTCACTCGTATGGCATGACGAATTCAACGGGACGGAAATCGACCGCTCTAAATGGATGTTTGAGATCGGAAACGGGTTTACTGATGCAAATGGAACATTCGTCTCCGGATGGGGAAATAACGAAAAGCAATATTACACTGACCGTCCTGAAAATGCACGAACGGAAGACGGACAACTGGTCATCACTGCGCTTGAAGAAGAGTATGAAGGATTTTCATATACCTCTGCACGCCTGAAGACAAAAGGACTTTTCGCAAAAACGTACGGAAAATTTGAAATGAAAGCCTCTCTTCCAACAGGAAAAGGCTATTGGCCTGCATTCTGGATGCTGCCTGAAGAAGATCGTTACGGCGGCTGGGCAGCTTCAGGGGAAATTGATATTTTAGAAGCAAAAGGCAGTCAGCCTCACCATGCAATCGGCACCATTCACTATGGTGAAACGTGGCCGAACAACAAATACACAGGAGCTGAATACACATTCCCGGACGGTTCCACCATTGCAGATGAGCACGTCTACGCTGTTGAATGGGAGCCCGGTGAGATCCGCTGGTATGTAGATGGCGTATTGACCCAGACACAGAACAACTGGTACAGCAAAGAGCAAAATGCTGCAGCAAACCATACGTATCCTGCACCATTCGATCAGCCATTCCATATGCTGCTGAACCTTGCGATCGGCGGAAACTTTGATGGCGATCCGACAGAAGAAACCATGTTCCCGCAGTCAATGAACGTCGATTATGTGCGTGTTTATGACCTGACCGGACGTGCCTATCAGACGCCGGAACTGCCAGTCGTTGAAGCTGAACCGCTTCCTGAAGGCGCAAAGCTGCCACTTGAAGACGGTAACCTTGTCTATAACAATGACTTTACTGAAGACACGGGCACTGTAAAAGGTGTGGAAGGCCTTCCTGGAACTGATCACTGGTACTTCCTTGCCCTGCCTGACTTTGGTGGACAGGCCTCCCTTTCACTTGATGAGCTGAATGGACAGACATTTGCCAAAGCCGATATTCAAAACGGAGGCAGCCAGCCTTATGCTGTGCAGCTGATCCAGGACGTAACAATCGGAAAAGGCCGTTATTACAAGGTAAGCTTTGATGCAAAATCAACAGCTAATCGTGATATTAATGTAAAAGTAAGCGGAGACGCTGACAGAGATTACGCCACCTATTCAAGCAGCGAATCATTTTCACTGACAGATGACGTCCAGTCTTATGAGATGACCTTCCAGATGACTGAAGAAACTGACATAAAAGCACGCCTGGAATTCAACCTTGGCCTTTCAACGCTTCCTGCATGGATTGGCAAAGTAAGAGTCGAAGAAACAACTGCACCTGAAATCGATCCGGATGCTTCAAAATCACCGCTTAAAAACGGCAACCTGATCTATAACGGCACATTTGATCAGGGCTTTCCGGACAGACTTTTGTTCTGGCACACAGACGAAGATAGTGTCTCAGTTGACCCGGATCAGCGCGTACTGAAGGTAAACGGTCCAGGTGAGCTTGTCCAAAAAGGCATTCAGTTGTTAAGCGAAAGCCCTTATGAACTGGCGCTTGATGTAAAAGCAGATCAGCAAAGCGACATGCAGATCGAACTGGTGAGCGAAGATGGTTCAACCGTGTATGCAAGTGAAACCGTTACAGCAGATACTGAATGGTCAACGCAGAATGTATCATTCACAATGCCTGATGTGACTGACCTGAATGCACAATTCGTTATTTCATTTAACGGAGAAGGCAATGTAGAGCTTGATAACCTTTCACTGAAAAGAGTTGGCGGACCTGCAAGCGATGCGCCAATTCAAAACGGAACATTTGATGGTAGTCTGGAGCCATGGGTGACATATTCACACTTTGATACAGATGCAACTGTGCAGCATGCTGATGACCAGGCACTGATTCAGATCGGCCAGCAGAGTGCAGAGCCTTGGGGCGTTCAATTATACCAGGATAACCTGTCACTGCTTCCTGGCAAAACGTATACGCTGAAGTTTGATGCGCGTTCTACTGTTGACCGGAAGATTGAAGTGACGCTTGAAGATGCTGCTTACGCAAGGTCACTATCTGAAATCGTCGAGCTTACAGGCGAACAGCAAACTTATGAATTCACTTTTACTGCAGCTACACAGGAATCACTCAGCCTGAAGTTCCTTATGGGGACAGTTGCCGGTGAAGCAAACGAAGCGCATGAGATTAAGATTGATAATGTAACATTGGAATAAGAAAAAAGCCGAGATTCGGGAGATTGTCCCTGGTCTCGGCTTTTTGGTGTGCGGTGTTCGGTGTTCGGTGTGCGGTGTTCGAATAAATCTAAAGGTGATAGAATTAATGCTGTAGATCATAGAATGATGGCAACTGGTGATAGAATTCCATCTTTCGAGACAGCTGGACGTTGAATTAACCTAAAAGATGATGGAATTAACTGAAAAGAAGATAGATATATTTCAATTGCTGATTCAATTAATCCTGCATCCTCTCATCCACCATCTGCTTCCCAAACTGCCCCTTCACCATATCTTCCATCGGCGGATTATGAAGTCCCATCCGCACATCGCGATAATAGCGCTGCATCGGGCTTTTTGCCGACATGCTCTGTGGACCGACAATTCTCATCGCTTTTTCTACAATGTCAATTGCGGCATTGGTTACATGCACTTTTGACGAACTGAGCAGTGCGCGCACGTCCTCTTTATTATCAGCACGTTCATAGGCTTCTGCTGTATGATACATTACCTGTCTTGCACTGAGCAGCTTTACCTGCAGATCGCCTAGCTTTTCCTGTATATTCGGCAGGCTCCCAATTGGTTCACCGAGTGAGGCAGGTTCATAGGAAGACGCAAACGCTGAGGCATCTTCAAGTGCAGCCGCTGCAATACCGATATAGCATGCCGGAATATGAAGCAGCCAGCTCATTGG
This sequence comes from Jeotgalibacillus terrae, assembly GCF_016908195.1. Classification (GTDB taxonomy): domain Bacteria; phylum Bacillota; class Bacilli; order Bacillales; family Jeotgalibacillaceae; genus Jeotgalibacillus; species Jeotgalibacillus terrae. Next base: position 25,925 of record NZ_JAFBDK010000016.1, on the reverse strand, counting down.
TGGTTTCGCACCTGCTTCTTTTCCATCCTTGAGCATATACATGTCAGGAACCTCTACCTTTTCAAGAACAAGATCGTGACTCGCAGTCCCGTGCATCCCTATGCTGTCCCAGGATTCACGGATCGATACCCCTGTTGCATCCGCCGGAATGATAAACGTTGCCACCTGCTCCGTTCCTTCAATCACTGCTGTGACAAATATATAGTCAAGCATCGGCGCAAGAGACGTATATGACTTCTCCCCTGTGATTTCAAAACCGTCAGCCGTCTTCACTGCTGTGGTTTTTGGCAGTGCACCTCTCGCAGGACTGCCCGCTCCTTTTTCAGTAGCAGCTGTATTAACAATGGCGCCATTACTGATTTTTTCTAAAATAAAGTCAGCTGCTTCTTTTTTCCAGTGCCGTCTTTCGCTGAATTCAAGCAGCGTGCCTGTATGCCAGCCGATCGACAGGGCTGTTGCGCCGCTCCCTTTTGCAATCGCTTCCTGGCCAAGCACGAGTTCATAAAGTCCTTTACCCTGACCGCCAAATTCTTCAGGGAGCGTCAGTTTTGAATAACCAGTATGAATCAGTTCATTTATATTCTCTTTCGGATAAGCATTTGGTTCATCAAGTAAGTGTTCGCGCTTTTTAAATGAAGGAATGAGTCTGTTCAATTCAGCCAGCATTCTCTTTTGCGCATCTGTTTTTGTAAAATCGTACACAAACATCACTCCTGCGTTTTCGTATAAGTTTACAGGACACTGTTTCTATAACCAACCGATCTGCTCGGGGAAATGGGACGGATGTGTTGTCAGCGTAGAAGCAGGTCTGACCCGCCTCTACGCGTGATGAGCAGCCGCTTTCGATTCTCTGTTCAGCATTTTCTGCAATGTCATACGGCTTTGCGGAAGTGACAGATTCACGATCGTTCCTGTGAAAAAGGCAATCAGGATGGTGCCGATTCCAACCGGTCCTCCAAGCAGCCAGCCGATGACCAGCGCAACTAATTCGATGCTGCGGCGCACCTTGGACAAATTCCAGCCCGTTTTTCTGACAATCATCATCATAATGGTGTCACGCGGTCCTTCACCAAGATCTGCAGATACATAAATGCCCACACCATAGCCCATTACAACAATCCCTGCGAGTAAAATGGCAATTGCGCCCGGCAGCGACTGTGGATCAGGAATCAGCCAGTTGAAGAAATCAATGAATACTCCGATTAACAGCATATTCAAAATGGCTCCGATGCGTGGCGGCTTTTTCGTCACAGCAACAGTACATGCGATAATGAACGCACCGACTAAGATCGCCCATGTTCCGACTGTCAGCCCGAGCTGCTGGAACAAACCAACATGCAGGACATCCCACGGACCAATGCCGAGCCGCTGCCCTTTAATTGTCATTGATATGCCCAGTCCAAGCACGACAAGCCCAATGAGGAAGAAACTCCAGCGCAGCGTTTTTTCTCTCTTATTCATTCAGATCCTTCTTTCTATATGACGGGTAAAACCCGTTACGGTATTTTCACTTAGACTACTTTAACATATTTGGTGGGGGTTTTGGGATGGGGTGTTTGGGCTGGGTTCGGGTTGGTTTGACGAAAAAGTGGGGATGTTCGGAGTAAACATGCTGGTGTACGGCATAAAACCTGCAAGGTTCCACGCATAATGTAAATAGACTTACGCCTACACCCAACCACCATTCAATCCACAAAAAAATCCGCCCTGCTAAGAGGACGGATTTCCATTCGTTTTTATAATGTAAAGCCTGCCGGTGCGTCTTTTACAACAACAATGACTTTACCTTCATCCAGTTTTTCTTCTAACGCTTCAGCTTCTGAGGCCGTGAATCCAAGATGCTGGAACTGATCACGAAGCTCATCGCCTTTTTTGTTAAAAATGTTTTTAGCTTTTGATGCAAATCCGCCAGGTGTATTTGCGTCGGCGTTATCTGCGATTCGTTTTGTGCGGTCATCATCATGTGTCACGACATAGATCGTATCTTCGTTAACACCTTTTGCTTTAATGGAGCCAATTGCATTTACTACTTCCTCATCATTTGTGAACTCTTTGTAAAATAGACTCATGCTTATCTCCTCCTGGTTATTTGCTGTAAATTGCTCTACAGAACAATTCTACCCGGCTTCAGAAACAGTTAAACGTTTGAAAGTTTTTTAAGTCAGGTCTGCAAACGTTCCACCCGTGATCTGACAAAGGTCATGCGGGTTTATTTCAATTTGTTTACCAATCTGCCCTGCGCTCACGAGAATCGTTTTCCGCTCTTCTGCTGAACGGTCAATAAATGTTGGAAACTGTTTTTTCATACCGATCGGAGAGCACCCCCCTTTTATGTAACCGGTGATCTGCTGAAGACTTTTCATCGGGATCATTTCAATCTTTTTTTCACCGGCTGCAGAAGCGGCTTTTTTCAGATTCAATTCCCGGTGAACGGGTATAACAAAAACAAAATATTGTTTTGAAATGCCTTGTGCTACCAGCGTTTTGAATACTTCTTCCTGTTCGCGGCCGATTTTCTCAGCTACTGACACTCCATCAGTCAGACCATCCTTCACGTTATATTCAGTCGTATTATGGAAAATACCTGCTGCTTCTAGCATTCGCATCGCATTTGTCTTACCTTTAGCCAACTTTACACACTCCTTTTGCGTTTTCTGATTATTTTTATTTTACACGAATTCAGCTAAACTGTTTTACAATATTCAATTCAGGCTCTATGATTATTTTGGATAGCGAAATATTTATTATAAAGTAGAACCGGGTCTGCCCCCCCTCTACCTCGACCAGTATCTACTTTCACAAAATAAAAGAAACAATGAGGTTATAACATGACAGATATAAAAGAAGTTCCAGACAGTCAGAAGAAAAAGCTGACTTTTTTAATTTGTTTGATCCTGGCGTTTACAGTGATGAATGGGACAATGTTCAATGTGGCGGTTCCGGATATTGCTGCGGATTTTGAATTATCTCCTTCTCAGGTGAGCTGGGTGCTGACGGGTTACATTCTCGTTTTTGCGATTGGCTCGCTGATGTATGGGAAGCTTGCTGATTTATTTGCGATCCGGACGTTGTTTACGATCGGGATTTCATTATTTGCGATTGGTTCATTAATTGGTTTCTTATCACCTAACTTTCCGACGCTGATTGTCGCGAGAATATTCCAGGCAATGGGTGGTGCGAGTATTCCGGCGCTGTCATTTATTATTCCAGCGAGGTTTATGCCATCAAGCCGCGGTAAGGTATTTGGGTATGTGGCATCAACTGTTGCATTTGCTTCGGGTGTAGGACCAATTGTTGGCGGTCTGATCGGAGGCGTGCTGGATTGGCGCTTTTTATTCATTTTATCCATGATGTCCGCTTTATCGATCCCGCTTTTCAGAAGATGGCTGCCTGAGGAAGAACGCCGCCAGGGCAGTATTGATATTCCCGGGGCAATTTTAATTGCGATTACAGTTGCCAGCCTGCTGTTTGTCATTACGACTTATACGCTGTGGGTGCTTGGTGTGACAGCTGTTGCGGGTGGATTGTTTGTCTGGTGGACGCTGAAGGCGAAAAATCCGTTTATTCAGCCCGCTATCTTGAAAAACAAACGTTACACAGTCACTGTATTGACGAGCTTCTTCGGGACGTCATGCCTTTTCGGACTGATTTTCATTATTCCGATTATGCTGCGTGACCTGAATGCACTTTCGACAATCGGAATTGGACTTGTACTGTTTCCCGGTGCGATTATTTCAGGGTTTCTCGGTCAGGTTGGCGGACGCGTGATTGATAAGCGCGGCGGGGTGCCTGTAGTCATCACTGCACTGCTTTTAATTGCAGGCGGATGTCTGCTGATTTCAACTTTTGCCGGCAGTCAGGCATGGATCATTTCAGTCTGTATGCTCGTTGCTTACCTTGGCTTCCCGCTCGTTCAGAGTTCTACTGCTGATATCCTTTCTTCAACGCTCAGCCGCGAGGAAAATGGTGTTGGGATCGGACTGTTTAACCTGCTGAACTTTATGGGTGGTGCGTTTGCGAGTGCGATCTTTGGCGCGGTGCTTGAGATTCAGGGCGTGACACTACGTCTGAACCCGTTCTCTGCAGGCGGAGAGAACATTATTTACAGCAACCTGTTTCTGGTGCTGACACTGCTTGCGACTGCAAGTGTTGTATTCTTTACGATTTTTTATAAAAGGGCTTCTGCTAAGCATGTGGAAGTGAGTTAAATATTAGTTAGGCGGTACAGTTAACTCCGTTCTTACTCAAAAAGCGTTTCCCTCCACTCACGGAGAGAAACGCTTTTTCTTATAGTTTCAGGTTCTTCAGTGCATCAGCAAGTGCTGTATTCACTGGTTCGTCCTGATCCTGCTTTTTCATATATTTCTTTACATCCTGCTTACCTGCTTTATTTTTCTGATTTTCCTTGCGGCGTTTCTGGAAGGCATCCATCTTTTCACGGTAGCCGCAGACGCAGCTGAATGTCTGCGCATCACCTTCACCGCGAAGGTCCATCTTCTTTTTACATTTCGGGCAGCGGGCATTCGTTTTTTTGGCTACGTTTTTACGATGGCCGCATTCACGATCCTGACAGACGAGCATTTTACCCTTTTTACCGTTTACTTCAAGCATCAGCTTACCACAGTCAGGGCAATGCGTGCCGGTCATATTGTCGTGCTTATATTGCGCTTTGCTGTTTTTAATGGAACGTACTACATCTTTAGAGAACTGGGTCATTTCAGTCATAAATGCTTGCTGCTTCAACTTGCCATCTGCAATTGCAGACAGTTTCTGCTCCCATTCTGCTGTCAGTGCAGGTGACCGCAGTTCCTCAGGGACCAGGTCAAGCAGCTGGCGTCCCTTTGACGTGAGGAAAATATCATTGCCGCGCTTTTCGATTAAAAAGCTGTTGAATAACTTTTCAATAATGTCAGCGCGTGTCGCAACGGTTCCAAGTCCTCCTGTTTCACCGAGCTTTTCAATCAGCTCTTTTTTCTCCCCCTGCATATAGGCTTTCGGATTTTCCATGGCTGACAGAAGTGTAGCCTCGTTAAACCTTGCCGGCGGCTGCGTTTCGCCTGTTGTAACGCTCACATGCTGAACGTTCAGACGGCTGCCTTTTTCTACATCTGGAAGCGCAGCATGCTGCTCTTCTTCACTCTGTTCAAGCTCTTTAAAGCCGATTTTTATTGGAATATTCCCTTTTGCAGTGAATGTTTCCCCGCCAATCTCAGCTGTTACAACTGTCTGCTCATATTCGTATGGCGGCATCAGTACAGCCATGAAGCGCTCTGCGATCAGGTTATAGATCTTCCATTCTTTATCATTCAGTTTTTCTGTCCTGAGCGTTTCTTCAGTCGGAATAATCGCATGGTGGTCTGACACCTTTGCATCATTAATAAAGCTGCCTGCTTTGACCGGTTTTCTCAGAAGCTTCACCACGTGCTGGGCATAAGGCGGCACCTTCATACCTTTTAGGCGGTCAGAGAGCGTTTCAGTCATATCAGATGTCAGAAAGCGTGAGTCTGTTCTCGGATATGTCACAAGCTTATGCTGCTCATACAGCTTTTGCAGCACTGAGAGTGTTTCTTTTGCTGAAAAGCTGAAGCGTTTATGTGCGTCCCGCTGCAATTCAGTGAGATCATACAGCGGCTTTGGATACGTCTTTTTCGGCGTTTTCTTTACTTCTTTAATCACTGCATCATGGCCTTTTATTTTCGTTAAAAGGCTGTCTGCTTTTTGCTGATCAAACGTTTGATTGGTTTTTCCATCTGTCCATTTCAGCGTCAACCCGTCTGCTTTTGCCTGCAGTCCGTAAAACTTTTTCGGCTTAAACTGATTAATCTCCTCTTCACGCATGGCGATCATGGCAATCGTCGGCGTCTGTACGCGGCCTGATGAAAGCTGTGCGTTGAATTTGGTTGTCAGCGCACGTGTCGCATTGATTCCGACGATCCAGTCAGCTTCAGCACGGGCAACAGCTGAATGATAAAGCGGCTCATAGCGCTTACCGTCTTTCAGATTCTTAAAGCCCTCACGGATGGCTTTGTCTGTGACAGATGAGATCCAGAGGCGTTTGACCGGCTTATTCACTTTCGCTTTTTCAAGAATCCAGCGGGCAACCAATTCACCTTCACGCCCCGCATCTGTAGCGATGACAATCTCTCCGACGTCACCTCTCGTCAGCTGGCTTTTCACTGACTGAAATTGCTTGCCTGTCTTCTTGATCACAACAAGCTTCATTTTTTCAGGAAGTATCGGCAGATCTTCAAGGTTCCATGATTGATACTGGTCACCATAATGATCAGGGTCTGCATGAGTCACTAAATGACCGAGCGCCCACGTGACAATATAGTTGTCCCCTTCAAGATAACCGTTTCCTTTTTTGTGACAGTTCAGCACGCGTGCAATATCGCGGCCAACTGAAGGCTTTTCAGCCAGTACGACTGTTTTTTTCATGATTAAATCCGTCCTTTATTAGTTTCATTCTGTAGGTGAGTATAACATATCCTAGCGTCCTGAGTGACTGCTCACGCTGCCCCAGTGGTTGTGTGATGGATTGCGACTGTTGTATCTCCGCTCCCGACGGCACGATACACCCGGATTGAAGGTCGTATCCGCGCAGCCTGAGGTCATGTCCAGCCTCACGATGGTCTCTTACCTGCACAATCGCACCACCAAAAAAATCCGGAAAGCGCTCATACACGCTTCCCGGATTCCATCAGTTATTTCTCGTTTTGTTTCTGCTTTGCTTTTTCTGCTTCTTTCGTTGAAGATGTCAGTCTGATCAGCGTATCTCCGGGATTAATCACTTCTTCCCAGTCTTTAACGAACGGTTCAAAATGCCCCGTCTTATTTAATACACCGATTAACAGATCATCACCGTTGATTTCTTCTTTATATTGTTCAAATGAATATTGTTCAGTAATTTGTGTGCGTCTGAAAACATGTCCGCTTTCAACGCGTCTGATCAGTTCCTGAAGTGTTGCTTTTTCGTCAAACAGAATGCGTCCGCCCACAGTATGACGAAGTCCTTCAAGATCAGCATCATGGTTCTTTTCCATAGAAACCTGGAACAGATGCTTACGCCCGATCGACGGCGTAAATGTTGAACAGACGAGCGCATTATATGAATCAAGAGAAGTAGCTGCAATAATCGCTTCATAAGGTGTCATATCAAGCTTATATTCTGTCTGCTCGGATAATAATTCACCGTGGAACGTCGGTACACCCCTTTGTCTTGCAGGTGCCAGGTTGCGCCAGGTTGAATCAACCAGAATCACGGGTACTTTCACTTCCTGCAGAATAGCTGAAAGCCCTCTTGTAAAGGCATTACCACCTACAATAATCATGCCAGGACGATCATCATTAGCAAGCTTCAATTTCTTTGCTACCCAGCCAATAGAGAAACCGTGTGCGACTACTGTTGAGAAGACGAGTGCAAATGTCAGTGCTGTTAAAATCTCTGCATCTTCAAAACCAGTTTCAAGCAGGACAGAGGCGAAATATCCTGATACTGTCAGGGCCACAATACCACGTGGCGCAATCCATCCAACAAGTGTCCTCTCCTGCCAGGACAAGTCTGTCCCGATTGTGGAAAGCCAGATTGAGAGAGGTCTTACGATCAGCAGCATCAACACGACATAACCGATAATTCTCGGATTAAAGATCTCAAGCAGCGTTTCCACCTGAAGGGACGCTGTCAGCATGATAAATATGGTTGAGATCAGCAATACTGAGATATTTTCTTTAAAATGACGCATATCGCTGATTGACGAGATGTGCATATTTGCCATCGTCATCCCCATCGCTGTAACAGATAACAGACCCGTTTCGTGCATGACTTCATCTGCTATGCTGAAACAGAATAATACAACTGCAAACAGAACAGGTGACTTCAGAAATTCAGGGATATATCCTTTTTCAAACATCCAGCCCATTCCGCGGCCGAGGACCCACCCGAGCACAGTGGCAAACGCCGCTGCTCCAAAGAATAATAACAGATTCGTAAATGTAACTGCTTCATCTACAAAGAACAGAATAATCTGGAATGCAAACAGTGCAATCAAGACGCCAAACGGATCAACAATGATCCCTTCCCACTTCAGAATTTTGGCGGGTCTCGGCTTCAGTTTTGCCTGCCTGAGCAGCGGCAAAATAACTGTAGGTCCTGTCACAATAAAGAGTCCCCCGATGACAAATGCTACAGGCAGTGACAGACCTGCTATGTAGTGCGCTGTCAGAGAGCCGAGAATCCAGGCAAGAAACGCACCGAATGTGACGATTCTGAATACAGGCCTTCCGAGATCTCTGATTTCACGGAAATCGAGCTGCAGGCTTCCTTCAAAAAGAATAATGGCAACAGCCATTGAAATAATAGGGCCGTACAGATCACCGAATTCCTGTTCCGGATTAATAAACCCGAGTACAGGTCCCACGATAATTCCTGCCACCGACATTACAACGATTGCAGGCATACGGATTCTCCATGATAACCACTGGGACAGAATACCGAGAAAGACGACCAGCATCGCCGTAAATAATAAGGAATTAAACAACTCCGTGACACCACCTTTTAGCTTCAGACTAATATGCATATACTTTACCAGTATTTTTGTTTTTTAAGAAGAATTAAGTCTCTGATTCTCCTCTTTTTGTATTCTCAATTACACCTGATTTGTAAATGGCTACTTTTGGAGAATAGCTGTTCAGTGCTTTTTCAGTCATCGCCAGTGCCAGCTGTGAAGCTCTGATCCCTTTATAAGTTTTAAAGGGCCCCATCATCGCCCAACCAGCGAATGCAATAAATTTTGAAGCAGCCGATTCTTTTACACGAAACTCATCCGGGTCAGTCAGCAGAATGGATGGACGGAAAAGGTGCAGGGAAGGAAGGTTAAGCTTTTTAAGCTGCATTTCATAAACACCGTAAAGCCTGTTCAGCTTTAAGATCGAGCGGGGGTTCGCTCCCATTGAAGAAAGTGCAAGATATTGCGAGACATTGCTTTTTTTAGCTGCTGCTGCCGTTTTCAGCGGGTCAAACCAGCTGTCATGTCTGTCAGGCTGCACACAGCAGAACACATCATCCACGAGGCCGAAATGACCTGCCTCAATATATCTGAAATCTATCAGTCGCTCGGATATTTTTTCATGATTAAATGTCATTCTTCTTTCAGAAAGGACAATGACTTCATTATATACGCTGCGTGAGCATAATTCCTTAATCAGTTCACGGCCTGTTGCCGTGTGTGAACCGATCACTGCCGCAGTGCGGGTCTTCATCTCAATCACCGCCTTTCTTAGTATATCGACATCTGAGAAGACATCTAAACTAATTCAGGCAGGTTGAATGTGCTATATATAAGCTCTGTTAAAGCCGGCCGTTGATTTCCGCTTCAGGGGGAACGCTTTCCGCAGGGCGTGCGGTGAGCCTCCTCGACGCTGCGCGTCTGCGGGGTCTCACCTGTCACGCTTCTCCTGCTGGAGTCGTCCCCCTTCCGCTCCAATCAACAGCTGTGCTAAAACAATATCGGCCCTTAACATAGCCTCATATAAGCGTTCACTCAGATGAAGAAGGTCTTGTGCAGTTGATTTGTACACAAGACCTTCTTCTCTTTTACATTTATTGATCCAGCAATTTAACACTTACCTTTACATCAAGCTCCTGTTCACCGCCGCGGTACACGCCCTGTAGGGGACTTACATCCGCATAGTCACGGCCCACGCCGATCCGGATATGGTTTTCCAGCGCTTCGACATTATTAGTCGGATCAAGTCCTACCCAGCCAATTCCCGGTACCATGACCTCCACCCACGCGTGAGTGGCAGCGTCCCCGACAAGGGCTGAATCTTCCCCGACGTACAGATAGCCGCTGATATAGCGGGCCGGAATACTGCGGGCTCTCAGAATACCAATCATGACATGGGCATAATCCTGACAGACGCCCTTTCTGCCTACGATTGATTCTGTTGCTTTTGTATTCACATCTGTCGCTACCGGATCATATGAGAAAAGGTCATAAACATATTTCATCACGTCGAGTGAAAAACGGACCGGGTTTTCAGTGTTTCCAATCTGATTGACCACTTCATTCACCTGGTCTTCTGTTACATAGGTGTAGGCAGTCTGGTTCAGAAACGGTAAATACTGTTGTCTGAAAATATTTGAATGAAAAATTGATTTCATTTCAGGTGAATAATCAATTCTTTCTATAAAAGGACTACGCTGAATACTGATGGTTGAAATCGTCTTTACTTCAAGCGCCTGGTGAATTTCCGCGATAAAAAATGATTCTACATTGTTGCCCCAGATATCCTGATATTCCTTTGTAAGTGCAGTAGGTGTCAGCTCTGTTCTGTAAGCCAGCAGCCTCTGACACTCATCTGTTCTCGGCTTCAGGCGGATCTCATTCATACTCTGGTCAACTTTTGTAGCATAATTAAACGTGTTTGTATGAGTAATTTCATACTTCATAGGACTTCCGCTCCCTCGTGTTGTCAGTTTCTCTTTTTCAGCCTTACCCTTTCAAGTTGTTTTGGAAGGCTCGACAAGATAGTAAGTCTCAGAAAAAATCCGTCCGATATCATTACATTTGTTCTGGAAGTCATCTAAAAATGCACTGATGCCTTCATCTTTCAGCGAACTGATCTTACGTTCGTCAAATTCATCAATCATTAAATCAAGCGCTGCATATATTCTCCATGAATAATGTGAGACACGTCCGCCTTCAAGTGAAATCACAGATTCTCTGATATGGTCCATACAATATTGTATGGATCTCGGGAATGAAAAGTCCGAAATCAGGAATGTAAGAATGTCTTTTTCATTCATTCTTGGCGGATACTGCTTCAGATATTCTTCATAACCGTTGACGAGCTGCAGCGCTGAACGCCAGTAATAATAATTCGTGCCGTCAGCTTTTTCTCTGTCAGCAGTTGAGCGGTCGTTGAGCACGTTCAGAATGCGCGCTGTTTTCTCACCGCGCTCAAGCCATTTTGCAACATTGAAAAACCTGTAAGGCACGCCTCTAGTCATCATGGAATCGACAATCCCATGCGAAGTCAGTGCTGCAATTTTGACTCTGTTTAAAAATTGCTGAATATCTCTCAGCGAACCTTCTGATATTCTCATTTCAGTCGTTTCAAGGTAAAGGTTGTTCCATACTTCAAAAAGATCGTTCGGAATACTGTCTCGTGTCGTACGTGCATTTTCACGAGCATATTTAATACAGCTCAGAATGGAATTTGGATTATTTTCAGCAAATGCAAGATAATCAATCAGATGATTCGTGCTCATCTTCGGGTACATCCGGTTGAAATCCTCTACGGACCCGCAAATTTCAAGTACCGTTTCCCAGTCATGACGGGCGAGTGTTTCTTCGGAAGAGGCTTCAAGCATCTGAATCAGCTGAACCCCAAGCACCCGCGCATTATTTTCTGCCCGCTCAATGTTTCGTGACATCCAGTAAAGTGAATCAGCTACTCTGCTCAGCATGATTGTCTTCGCCTCCTTTCAATACCCATGTATCTTTACCGCCGCCGCCCTGTGATGAATTCACGACAAGCGATCCTTCCTTCAGTGCTACACGCGACAGTCCGCCAGGTAAGACATGCGTTTTCTTGCCCCGCATGACAAATACGCGGAGGTCTACATGGCATGGATAAAAACGTCCATCCTGAAAAGCAGGTGCGCGTGAAAGTTGAATCGTCGGCTGTGCAATATATTGATGTGGCTCCTCTTCAATTTTCTTTCTGAACCGGTCAATTTCTTCATTCGTCGCATGCGGTCCAATCAGCATATCGTAACCGCCTGATGCACCTACGTTTTTTACGACAAGCTGATCCAGATTTTCAAGCGCCCATTTACGCTGTTCAATATTTCTCATAAAATACGTATCTACATTCGGGATAATCGGATCTTCCTTCAGATAATAACGGATCATTTCAGGGACAAATGCATACATCGCTTTGTCATCTGCTACTCCATTTCCAACACCATTCAGGATTGATACATTACCTTTTTTATAAGCACTCATCAGTCCCGGAACACCCAATGCTGAATCCTTATTGAACACCTGGGGGTCAAGGAATTCATCGTCAATGCGGCGGTAGATAATATCAACCCGCTGCATTCCTCTGATTGTTTTAACATACACAATATTGTCTCTGACATGAAGATCGCGCCCTTCTACAAGCTCGATCCCCATCTGCTGCGCGAGAAATACGTGATCGTAATAAGCGGAATTATACATCCCGGGCGTCAGCAGCACAGCACGCGGCTCATGCAGACAGTTGATTGGGCAGTGGTCAAGCACGGCTTCATGCATGTGCGACAGCTGATGTTCGAGTGAATGTATGCTGTGACGGTTGAAAAACTCCGGGTAGACCTGTCGCATCACATAACGGTTCTGATAGACGTAAGACATGCCTGAAGGATTTCTCAGGTTGTCTTCGAGCACGCGGTATGTACCCTCCTGATCACGGATCAGATCAATTCCCGCAAGAAATATATGATTTTTCAAAGGCACATCGATGCCAGTGACCTGCTTTTTAAGATAATACGGATTCTGTTCAACGAATTCTCTCGGAACCACACCGTCTTTTACGATTTCAGCATTATGATAGATATCATCAAGAAACATGTTCAGTGCCTCAACGCGTTGCTTCATCCCTTTTTCAATCATCGTCCACGTCTCAGGCGGCATAATAATAGGAATGAAATCAAACGGCATTGTACGTTCAGTGCCAACATTATCGTTATAGACAGTGAAAGTGATTCCCTGCCTTAAAAAACTGAGCTGGGCTGTTTCATGCTTTTCTCTCAGTTCCGCTTCACTGAACTGGTCCATTACTTTATGAAAATCCTGATAGTGAGCCCTGGTGGATCCGTCGTTTTCGAGCATTTCATCAAAGTTCCGGTCTGACTGATATGGCTTAAACATTGCCCTGTCCCCCTTTTTATGATCATTCTTAAACATCTCTATGAAACTTTTTCAACATTTGAAGATTAAATTCCTCTAAATTTTCAGAAAATACTTTAATCTTTACCCTTCTTTTGTCACAGGTAAGCATTGTGCAGTCAGGTTTTGGAGAATAAGATGGAGATTTGTTAAAATAAGTGAACGGAGGGATGAGTAAATGACACAAAATGAAATCAAGAATAGAATTGCAGAGTTAAAAATGGAATATATCCGTGCACAGGATGACCTTGAAAAGCTTGAATCAGTAGGCCGTGACGGCGAATTCGCTCAAAAGAGACTGACTGGCATTGAAGAGGAATTATCAGAACTGAGAAAGCTTGAGGAAGAATAAAAAATTCCGGATACATTGGATTGTATCCGGAATTTTTTCAGGCATGAGCGCCTGACTCCCGCAGTTTTGCAGGCGGTGTTTTCTGAAACAGACTGACCCGGTCTTTCCAGACGAAAAAGAGTGACAGCAGGAATGCCAGTCCATCAGCAATCGGAAAGGCAAGCCAGACACCGGTTAATCCTAAGAAGGTCGGGAGGAGTAATACAAGTGGAATCAGGAAAATGAGCTGCCTTGCCATGGAAAGCACAAAGGAGATTTTCGCTTTACCAAGTGCCTGATACAGTCCACCTGTTACCATTTGGAACCCGATAATCGGTACAATCAGGAAGATAAACCGCATTGCTTCTTCCCCGCCTGAAATCACTTCAGGATCTGTTGAAAATACAGACATCATTGCACCAGGGAATAACATCGTTACAGCCCAGACAAAGATCGCCATGACAGTTGAAATCCCAATACCGAGTTTGAGCGTTTCACTCACTCTATAGTGCAGCTTCGCACCATAGTTATATCCGATGATCGGCTGCATACCCTGTACAATGCCAAACATCGGCATAATCGCAAACATCATAATCCGGTTGATAATCCCGAAAATAGCCACTGCAGATTCGCCGCCATAGATAACAAGCATCCAGTTCACTGCAATAAACATTAAACTCCCTGCAGTCTGGCGTACAAAAGTTGCGGAGCCGATCTGTGTAATCTCACGCACCACACGCCAATCCGGAAGCAGGCCGATCCATCTTAACTCCAGCGAACTTTTTCCTGCACGGAAGTATAAATACAGCCAGATCGCTCCGACAGCCTGAGAAATGACTGTCGCAATCGCGGCACCCGCCATTCCCATATCGAGTGCAAAGATAAAGATTGGATCCAGCACGATGTTCAGGCCTGCTGAGATCACCATCGTCAGCATCGCCATTTTGGCATTCCCTTCAGAACGGACGACGTTATTCATCGACATCGCAAACGCCTGGAAGATTGCGCCGTATAAAATGATTGATAAATATTCCGCTGCATAAGGGAGAATATCTGCCGTTGCACCAAATGCAATCAGAATAGGTTCAAGAAATACCAGTGCAGCGATCACCATAATCACACTTAAAAAGCCTACAAGCCAAATTACATTCCCGAAAATCTTATTCGCTTCATCCATCCTGTTTTCACCGAGCCGCCTCGAAATAATGGATGCTCCACCAATCCCAATCGCTGCTGCAAAAGCAGTAATGATCATCTGCAGCGGGAAGGCAATAGAAAGTGCCGCTACTCCGACTGTACCGATCCCTCTTGCAATAAAAAATGTATCAGCAATATTATAAAAAGCCATGACGAACATACCGATGAACGCCGGCACAGAAAATCTGATCATTAATGAAGGGATTTTTTCTGTTCCAAGTCTTTCACTCTGCTGTTTCATTTGATTTCACCTCTTCCATACTTTCAACCTCTTTAACCGCGTTACCTGCCATACGTTTCAGCAGTTCAATCGCAGTCTGTCTTTCTTCATCACTGAATCCATGAGTCAGCGTCTCGGTCCAGTGCGTCATTTCTTTTTTAATAACCGATTCGATGCCTTTTGCTTTATCAGTCAGGAAAATTAAATTCGCTCTTCTGTCTGATTCATGCGGTTTCCTGATCACATAGCCTTCTGTTTCAAGCTTGCGGATTGCACGGGCCACAGTTGCTTTGTCAATGTTCAGCTCCCCTGCCATGTGCTCCTGTGTGACGCCATCCTGCTCAAACAGGATCATTAGAAACTTAATTTGCCCCTGACCAATTCCGTATTCGGCAAATGTTTTACTTAAAAAAATATAACTGTACCGGTGGACTGTAGACAGCCAGCGACCGGCAATATGTGCTTGTTGCATATTCTCATCTCATTTCGTTTTTAATCACTGAGAAAGATTATAATCAATTTTAGTTGCATACGCAACCTTTCAGCTTACGAAATTAATTACACTGGCAGGAAGAGGTTACATCCTTTATGATGGAGGAAGACTTTTATTTTGGAGGAATACGATGAGCGTATTAACAGTAAGCAAGCTGTCCCATTCATTTGGTGACCGCACGCTTTTTAAAGACGTTTCTTTCCGGTTATTAGCCGGTGAACATATTGGACTTGTCGGTGCAAACGGTGTTGGTAAATCAACGCTGATGAATATATTAACGGGTGAACTGATCCATGATGAAGGCAAAGTGGAATGGCTGCCCGGCACACATTACGGCTATCTGGATCAGCATACACAGCTGACGCCCGGCCGTACGATGCGCGAAACATTAGGAGATGCCTACCTTCCCCTTTTCAAAAAGGAAGAAGAACTGAATGAAATTACTGGTAAAATGGCCGATGCTTCTCCCGAGGAGCTCGAAACACTTCTTGAGGAAATGGCTGAAATTCAGGATGCACTTGATGCAGGTGATTTCTATACACTTGATATTAAAATCGAAGAAGTGGCACGCGGCCTGGGACTGGATGCAATCGGCCTTGACCGTGACGTTGCTGCCTTAAGCGGCGGTCAACGTACAAAAGTGCTACTCGCTAAGCTGCTTTTGGAAAAGCCGAAAGTACTGTTGCTGGATGAGCCGACGAACTACCTTGACGTTGAGCATATCCGCTGGCTGTCGATGTATCTGAAGGACTACCCGAATGCTTTTCTATTGATCTCTCATGATACGAACTTTATGAATGATACAGTTGATATTATTCTTCATCTGGAGTTTGCCCGTATGAACCGCTATACGGCAAGCTATGATAAATTCATTGAGCTGGCTGAGCTTCATAAGAATCAGCACCTGCAGGCGTACGAAAAGCAGCAGGAATTTATCAAAAAACAGGAAGACTTTATCGCTAAAAACAAAGCACGATACTCAACAACAGGACGCGCAAAAAGCCGTCAGAAGCAGCTTGATAGAATCGAGCGGATTGACCGTCCTGAAACAGCAGCCAAGCCAACTTTTGAGTTCAAGGAATCCCGCGGAAGCAGTCGTTATGTCGTGGAAGCTGAGAACCTTGAAATCGGTTATGATGAGCCGCTGCTGCCGAAAATGACGCTTGAAATCGAGCGCGGTGAAAAAATTGCCGTCGTCGGTTGCAACGGTGTTGGTAAATCCACACTATTGAAAACGATTATGGGCAAGCTTGATCCTCTGGGCGGAAAAGTCATTCACGGTGACTTCCTGTACCCGTCTTATTTCGAACAGGAAATGAAGCCAAAAGCAATTACACCGATTGAAGACGTGTGGAGCGAGTTCCCTGGAATGGATCAGCATCAGGTGCGTGCAGCGCTGGCAAGATGTGGACTGAAGAATGAGCATATTTCACGTCAAATGAATCAATTATCCGGCGGTGAGCAGGCGAAAGTGCGCCTGTGTAAGCTGATGATGCATGAAAGTAACTGGCTGCTGTTTGATGAGCCGACAAACCATCTGGACGTAACGGCAAAAGAAGAGCTGAAGCGTGCGATGAAGGCATATAACGGGACGATTGTACTAGTGTGTCACGAACCTGACTTTTATGAGGATTGGGCAACGAGAACGTGGAATGTGGAAGAGTGGAGCGAGAAGGTGAACGCTTAAGGGGGGCTCTGGAGATCGCTGATGATTTCCGGGCAGGACTGCGCTTTCCTGCTTGAGGCCGAGAGGGACGGAAGAATTCTGTCACCTTTTGAGATTTATCTATCAGCTTTTGGATTATTGCATCAGGTATTCAGTTATTTAAATGTGTGGGCAGTGGCCAGGCATTTTATCTATGACCATTTGAATTAATTGTATCACCCATGTGATTAATTCCATCACCTCTAAATAGGATTCGGCCCTCCCCACTCCCAGAGTAAGAAAAAATAAGCAGAGCCGCGGCTCTGCTTATTTTTTCTGTCCTAATTCTTTTACTCTGGCTGTACAGCTTTCCATCGCTTCCAAAATAGAACCTCTGAAACGGTGCTTCTCAAGCGCTTCTGTCGCAGCGATCGTGGCGCCGCCGGGTGAAGTCACCTGGTCTTTTAGTTCACCGGGGTGCTTGCCTGTTTCTAACACCATTTTTGCTGCACCAAGAACAGCCTGGGCTGCGAGGCGGTAAGCCTGATCACGTGGTAAGCCCTGCCGCACTCCGCCGTCTGCCATTGCTTCGATCATCATATAGACATAAGCCGGTGATGAGCCGCTGATCGCAGGGATCGAGTCCATCAGATCTTCAGAAATCACTTCAGCTTTGCCGAATGAACGGAAAAGCTTGAGGACAGTATGAAGTTCTTCATCAGTCACTTCTCCATTTGTGCTGATCGCTGACATGCCTTCTCCTGCAAGTGACGGTGTGTTTGGCATCGACCGGACGACTTTCAGTTTCTTTTCAGCAAAAGCTGAAATATCTGCTGTTGTCAGGCCTGCTGCAATCGTGACCACGACCGTTTCTTCTGTTAAATGAGCTTTGACTTCCTGCAGAATCTGACGATGAAGTCCCGGTGCAATCCCCAGGAACAACAGATCTGCTTCTGCTGCAACTTTACTATTGTCTCCAGTTACTTCAATACCGAACTGATCTGATACTTTTACTCTCGTTTCTTTCGTGGTTGCACTCGCAATAATTAAAGACGGATTGACTGTTTTTGAACGGATCATTCCACCAATCATTGCCTGTGCCATTTTGCCACATCCGATAAAACCGATTTGTGTCATATTGTCCTCCTACTTTTTCTTTCTCGAGCTGATATATAAAATGCCTGCCGTAACGACTGCAATTGTGACAACTATTAAAATCAGCGATGTGCTGAATAACGGAAACCCTTCCATTGTCCATCTCCCTTTCGTTCGTGACTCGTTTTGTTTACTATCTCATATTTTCCCTGAAACCTCTATCTGAAACGCGGCCTTATTTGAGAGAAAGACAGTTGTAAGCTTCATTGCAGGTATGACTTTCATAACCTGCCATATAAAATTTACAAACAAAATACCATCACACTCTTGCGCATATAAGCATATGCCTATATACTAATCAGCGGATAGAAAACAGGGAGGTGTGAGCCATGCTCGCAAAAGAAGCAATGTCGATTGATAAAGCCTCTACAGCTTTAAAGCTGATGGGTGATAAAACGCGTCTGACTATGCTGCGCATTCTTGCTGATCATGATTGCTGCGTATGTGAATTCGTAGAAATCTTTCAAATGAGTCAGCCTTCAGTCAGTCAGCATGTCCGGAAAATGAAGGATATCGGCATGATCAAGGAGCAGCGAAAAGGACAATGGATTGTGTATTCGCTGAATGATTCCTTTGAAGGCTATGATATGATCCACAGTATTTTAGAACAGCTGCCGGCGCAGGATCATCACCTGAAACAGCTGATCGAAAAAGGCAAGCGCGTTTCCTGCAACTAATTTCAAAGGAGCTTCTCAATGGATATATTTTTAGCAATATTGATCTTTCTTATTACATTAACACTCGTGATCTGGCAGCCTAAAGGCCTTGGCATCGGCTACTCCGCCATGGGTGGTGCTGTGATCGCCCTGATTTTAGGCGTTGTGTCCATGCAGGACGTTGCTGATGTAACAGCGATCGTCTGGAACGCCACATTGACTTTCGTCGCACTCATCATTATTTCATTGATTTTAGACGAAATCGGTTTTTTCGAATGGTCTGCGCTGCATATGGCACGTTTTGCAAAAGGCAGCGGGATCAGAATGTTTATTTATGTGACATTACTCGGCGCACTGGTTGCAGCCTTCTTCGCAAATGATGGCGCTGCCCTGATTTTAACGCCAATTGTACTTGCCATGGTGCGAAATCTTAATTTTAAAGAAACAATGATTTTACCATTCATTATGGCCAGCGGATTTATTGCGGATACAGCTTCCCTGCCGCTGATCGTCAGTAACCTTGTGAATATCGTTTCAGCTGACGTGTTCGGCATCGGTTTTGCAGAGTACGCAAGCCGGATGATCATCCCGAACTTCTTCAGTATCGGGGCAAGTATTTTAGTACTCTGGCTGTTTTTCCGTAAAAGCATTCCGGAAAATTATGATTTATCTCAGCTCCGTAAACCACAGGAGGCGCTGAAGGATCCTAAAATGTTCCGTCTGTCGTGGGGCGTACTGGCGATCTTGCTTGCAGGCTACTTTACAAGTGAGTTTGCGGAGATTCCGGTTTCCATTATCGCCGGTATCATCGCGATTATCTTCTTGCTGATTGCAAGGAAAAGCCCTGCTGTGAATACGACCACTGTTGTAAAAGACGCACCCTGGGCAATTGTGTTCTTCTCTATCGGTATGTATGTTGTCGTGTACGGACTACGTAATGTTGGACTGACGAGCCTGCTTGCTGATGTTCTTGATGCAACAGCTGACCACGGACTGCTCGCTGCCACAATGGGAATGGGCTTTATCGCAGCCTTCCTGTCTTCGATCATGAACAATATGCCAACTGTGATGATCGACGCGCTTGCGATTCAGGAAACAGCTACAAGTGGCGCAGTAAGAGAAGCATTGATCTATGCAAATGTCATCGGTTCTGACCTTGGACCAAAGATTACACCAATCGGATCACTGGCAACGTTATTATGGCTGCATGTGCTGAGCAAAAAAGGCTTTAACATCAGCTGGGGCTACTACTTTAAAGTTGGTATCATCCTTACCATTCCGACGTTGTTTATTACGTTGTTTGGGTTGTATGTATGGCTGCTGATTATTTTGTAATAAACGCATGGTAGTAGCGGTATCACTTTTTCTCTAAAACCGACTGTGTGTACATTTCGCAGGTTTACTCACTGTATATTGAGTGAATTTCAGCTGTTCCTCGTAGTGGAGGGCGGAGACTCCCGCCCCAGGAAGGGACAGGTGAGACCCCGCAGAGCGCAGCTCGAGGAGGCTCACCGCCCGGGGGCAGGAAAGCGCAGCCCTCCACGGAGAGGGACAGCGATCTTAACACATCACAAAATTTAAGGAGTGTTTCTCATGTCTAAAAAAACATTATATTTTCTATGTACAGGTAACTCTTGCAGAAGTCAAATGGCTGAAGGCTGGGGTAAAAAATATTTAAGCGATGAATGGAACGTATTGAGCGCAGGCCTTGAAGCGCACGGATTAAACCCGAATGCTGTGAAGGCAATGAATGAAGCCGGAATTGATATTTCAAACCAGACTTCTGACACAATCGACCCTGACATTCTGAACAACGCAGATCTTGTCGTTACACTTTGCGGACATGCTGCTGACCACTGTCCGGTCACTCCACCACACGTAACACGTGAACACTGGGGCTTCGATGATCCGGCTAAAGCAGAAGGCACCGAAGAAGAGAAATGGGCTTTCTTCCAGCGTGTACGTGATGAGATCGGTTCAAGAATCAAGACATTCGCTGAAACAGGCAAATAATACACTGGATATCAATCCCATCAAACAGCATGACACTTGCGTTTCCCGGCTTTTTCTTACATGATGAATGTATAAGCAAAATGAGAAAGGAAGACATTCATGATTATTACAGATGAAGCAAAGGAAGCATTTAAAACGTTATTTCACCAGTATGAATCTGAAAATATCCGCGTTTATTTTGCAGGACAGGGAGAAGGCAGTCCTGAAATCGGGTTATCGTTTGATGTACCTGAAGATAATGATGTCATTCAGACCATTAACAGCATCAAGGTAGCGATTGATCCACAGATTTTATTTGTTGCAGAAGAATTGACACTTGATGTTCAGGATACGCCTGAAGGCCGGGGCATTGTGATTACCGGAGGGCCTGAACAGATTATGTAATATAAGTTAGTCAGAAAATCATCCGGGACACATGTGCTCCGGATGATTTTTCAATTTCATTATTTCTCTTCTTTCATCTCTACAATCTTTACATTGCAGCAACTTTCTTCTCAGGCTTGATGATTGAAATGAATTTTTTCAACATGATATACCACCCCCTTTAAATGAAGTAAAAGATAAATCCTGATACAGAAGCCATTGTTAAAACAGATAAGATAAATACAGCAACAAGCTGGATATTAAATATAGATTTCAGCAATACGACTTCCGGAAGGCTCGCTCCTGCTGAACTGATCAACAGTGCCATAATCGGCCCGAGCGCCATACCCTTTAACAACAATACCTGTGAAATCGGGATCATACTTGAAAGCCTGATGTACAGCGGGATTCCAAGCAATGCAGCGAGTGGGATGAGCCACCATGCCTGATGCCCAAAATGCTCAGCAATCCATTCAGCCGGTACCAACCCGTGAATACCTGCACCAATCGCAGCGCCAATGATCAAAAACGGAAAAACCGACTTCATCATCTGACCTGTTTCACTGAGCGCCTTCTTTACATCCCATTTTTTATGGGTTGATTGATAACCTTCTACCATGACCGGCTTCACATACTTTTCAAAACCAAGACATTCAAGTGTAAAGCCTAAAACCACTGAGAAAATAGCTGTTACTGCTGTATAGATGGCAGCGGTTTCCCATCCGAGTATGACACCCATCAACGTCAGAATGGTTGGATCAAGCAGCGGTGACGCAAACAGAAACACCATTGTCAAACCGAATGGTACTTTATTCCGGAGCATGTTAACTACAACCGGAATTGTTGAACACGAACAAAATGGTGTGATAAATGCAAACACAATCGCAAACGCCCCCGCTTTCCATTTAGACCTTGTTCTCAGATAGTGTTCTACTTTCTCATATGGAATAAATGACTGAAGTAATGAAAGAACAAATGAAATAACAACGAACAAAACAGTAAGTTCAAGTGCAATCCATAAAAATGATTCAAACAATATTCTCACTCCTTATATCAACTTTTTTTGATAAATAAATCAATTTTATTTGATGTATTGATTAAACCGAAGCATTTATCTGCTCCGATTATTCACAGCACTGCTCATCGTTTCTGAATAAACAGCATAATGAGGGTGACAGCACTTCATTGATTCCCTCATCTTTTATAGAGTAATAATTCCATGTACCTTTCTTCTCTACATTCAAAAAACCTGCATCAAGCAGCTGCTTTAAGTGATAGGAGAGCTTTGACTGGGACATATCAATGTGTTCTGCCAGATCACAAACACATAGCGAGCCGTGCTGCTGAATCAGATGAAGGATCTCAAGTCTTTTGTGGTCAGCTAAGGCTTTAAATTTCTTTTCATATTTTACAAACGTTTCTTCAGTCGGGACAGGAATTTGAGTAGTCATTGAAAAACTCCTTTACATCAAATTTATTTGATATTTAAATCATATGCTCGGTAAATTCTTTTGTCAATCATTAAATCAAATTTTTTTGATCATTAAACTGTAAGTAACTGGTTTGTCATAAAAAACTTCGGGTATAAAACCTTTATCTGAATACAGGAGGTTTTATGATGTCACATCGCATTGAAGTTGAAAAAGGGGTATCACTATTTGTAGAAGATATCGGAGAAGGTCAGCCGGTTATTTTCATTCACGGGTGGCCTGTGAATCACCGTATGTTTGAATATCAAATCAATGAAATCGTGAATCTCGGATACCGCTTTATCGGAATTGATCTGCGTGGATACGGACAGTCTGATAAACCGTGGAGCGGCTATGACTATAATCGGAAAGCCGACGATGTAAAAGCAGTCATCGATCATCTGGGACTTGAAAATGCAGTATTAGCAGGCTTTTCTATGGGTGGCCCCGTTGCTCTCAGATATATGGCGCGTCACCAGCAACACGGGATTTCCAAGCTGATGCTTCTTGCACCTGCTGCACCGCGTTTTACAAAAACAGAGGATTTCCCGTATGGTATTGAAGCCAAGGAAATTGACGGGATGATTGAAAGTATTCAAAAAGACCGCCCGGCATTTTTAGAGGAGTTCGGTGGTATGTTCTTCCACCAGGAGCAATCAGACGCTTTCAAACACTGGTTTGGCACACTCGGTCTGCAGGCATCTGCCCATGGAACCATTCATTCTGCTGAAGCCTTACGGGATGAAGATGGCCGCGATGATATTGGGCATGTAACCGTACCTGTCCTGCTGTTGCATGGTACTAACGATGAGATCTGCCCGATTGATTTCTCTGAATACCTGCAATCTCACCTGAAGGATGCACAATTAGTGAAGTTCGAAGAGAGCGGTCACGGACTGGTCTTTGAGGAAACTGAAAAGCTGAACGGAGAGATCCTCCAGTTTTTACGAGGATAATCAAAAAAAGCCCTGCCTGCGCAGGGCTTTTTAACATGTATTAAGCTTCCACAACTGAATATTCACGCTCCAGTTTCTTCTTCAGAAATTTCGCAAGCTCGAGCATGCCATAGGTGCCATGCGCTGCTTCAGCATCTGCATTGTAATTCGTGTTTGTATTAATGTCATATACATAAATCTCACTGTCAGCATCCTTAATAAATTCAATACCTGCTACGGCAATATCATTTTTAGATAAAAAGTATTCAAGCTGTGTAATCAGTAAAGGTTCATTGAAATCTTTTACCACCTGAAACTTCGGCTTCTCTTCTACTTCTTCACCAACCGGGCAGAATAGATCATTAATCTGGCACGCATCCGCCGGGCAAAGCTCAAAGCCTTCAGAAGTGTCCACACGAACTGCATAGACAAACCTTCCACCTACAAACTCACAGCGTGTAATGTATGATTCAGGCGATTCAATATATTCCTGAATGAGCGTAATGCCGTCAACCGGCAGCTCAAAATCATCACTGTGCACATATTGCTTCAGCGCATCAATCGAGTGAAACAGCTGAACACCCAGTCCTTTACCGGCGCGGTTGTGCTTTGTAATGAATGAAGGCTTATCAAGCTTCTCTGCCGCTTCAATAATCTGCTCACGGCCAACTGCTGCAATCGTATCAGGGGTTTTAATCCCGTTTAGCTGAAGGGCTGTATACTGGTTAACCTTACTGACCTCAAGACGCAGCGCACGGGAACCGTTCAATACCGTTCTTCCGTGCTGTTCCAGCCAGGCAATCACTGACTCAGTCAATTCCGGTGCAAAGCGGTGACCGCGCGTGTGGGATGAAGCACTCATTCTGCTGTAAAAAATCCCTTCAGGCGGCTCCTCTGTCAGATCAACAATGCCCTGATCCAGATGCCAGACTTCATAAGGCACATTCAGTTCATCCAAACGCTTCGTTAAATGAATCGTCCACTCATCGTTTTCATGCAGTACATACGCTTTACTCATGCTGTTTTCCCCCTAAATGTTGATTTCCTGCTGAATCTTTCGCTTTTTTTCTACCAGTGGCATCACTTTTTCAGAGAAACGCTTCATCTCTTCAAGCTGTGGTGAGAATTGAAGCAGTAACAGGTCCAGTCCGGCATTTTCAAATGCAACAATCCGGTCGGCAATCTGTTCAGGTGTGCCGATTAGATTCGGTCTGAGTCCGCGGTTGGATACGGAGTAGTCCATCAGCTTTACCTGCTGTTCAAGCTGTGACTTGCTGACAAAATCGTTGTAACCTGCATAGCCACTTACATCTTTTACATCCGTAATGCGCTCTAGCTCAGCCTGCACCTCTTCTTCAGTGTCACGGCAAATAATAAAGGCTGCCATTCCAAATGAACCAAAAGGATCTTTCCCGGCTGCTGCGCGGCGCGTTTTCATATCGGAAATCTTCGTTTCAATCTCTTCAAGCGTACCGCCGTGCATCACATATGAATCACAGTGTTCAACGATTGACTGCTTACCACGCGGGCTCTCTCCGCCTGCATACAAGATCGGGTTCGGACGCTGAACCGGCTTTGGCTCAAGCTTTGTATTTTCAATATCATAATATTTCCCTTTGAAGCTGAACGTTTCTTCAGACCATAACCCTTTTAAAATTGTCAGAAACTCATCCGTACGTTCATAGCGCTCATCGTGTTCTGTAAAAGCGCCGCCGTACTGCTTTGCTTCCTCAGCCCACCACGCAGATACAACATTCAGCGTAAAGCGGCCATTTGAAATATGATCAATATTTGAAGCCATTTTTGCAGCAACAGCAGGATTATGGAATCCCGGGCGGATAGCTGTCATGATTTCAATTTTTTCAGTGACAGCTGCAAGTGCGGCTGCAGTGGACCAGGCTTCAATGGAATCCCGTTCAGGCCCTTTTATATCGTTCAGGTACAGTTCAGCAATCAGTGTGGTATCGTACCCCCACATTTCTGCTGACTGTATCACTTTTTTCGCATAGTCAAATGTTGGCGGCATGTTTTCATCTTCTACATTGCGCAGCCATCCGCCAAAGATCGGAAGCCAGAAACCATATTTCATCTTGATCCACTCTCCTTATGTGCTGGTTAAAATAAAAAAACTCCCTCTGCGACAGACAGAAGAAGAACCTTTTTACTCCTGTCTTATCTTTCAGGCGACTTCACCTGATGGATGTAGCACCTTTCTGACTAAGTCAGCGGTTGCCGGGCTTCACAGGGCCATATCCCTCCACCACTCTCGATAAGAGCTATTCACTTTAATACGCTAATCCTATAACATCACTTGGATTTAGTCAATACTTAATGTGTGAATTTTCTAATCTATTCTATAGACGAAATATAATGAACCGTTACGCTGCGCTTCGGGCGGATGCTTTCCGGACGGAGGTTGCTGAGCCTCCTGATATGAACAAAACTGTCAAGAGTGCTGCTCCCAACCCGGTTTGGATCTTTTTTAGTCCGCCCTTAAGAAACGAAGCTTTTTC
>NZ_JAFBDK010000015.1 GCF_016908195.1 Jeotgalibacillus terrae | reverse complement strand
AAGGGTGGATCTCTCTATGGCAGAGGTGGTATAAAAACGTGTCACTAGTGGATCAAAAAGATGGCAAAGGTGGGTCAATCTAATGGCTGTATTCATTCCAACACGCACATGTTCGAAAGTGGGGGGCACATGCTGCCTATCGAAATACCCGATCAGGTTTCAGAATACATAAAATCTGTGCTGAAAAATGATCAGAACAAATGAAAACCGAACATATTGACTCAGTCAATATGTTCGGTTTTTTTAGTGTACCTGTCTATAGACACCTACAACTTTACCCAATATAGATACGTTATTCAGAATGATAGGAGACATTGAAGAATTTTCAGGTTGCAGTCTGACATAATCTTTTTCTTTGAAAAAGCGCTTAACCGTTGCTTCGTCTTCATCTGTCATAGCCACAACGATATCACCGTTATTTGCAGTATTTTGCTGTTTAACAATTACTAGATCTCCGTCTAAAATTCCTGCTTCAATCATAGAATCTCCCATGATCTCCAGCATAAACACTGCGTCATCAGATGAAGCGAGTCTTTCAGGAAGTGGAAAGTATTCTTCCACATTCTCAATGGCTGTAATTGGAGAGCCGGCAGTTACCTTACCGACGAGCGGGACATTTACCACACGCTGGGTTGGGATCTTATCTTCTTCAAGAGAAATGACCTCGATGGCTCTTGGTTTAGTGGGATCTCTTCTGATTAGACCTTTGCTCTCAAGCCGGGCAAGGTGACCATGCACTGTGGAACTTGAAGCGAGTCCGACTGCCAGACCGATTTCACGTACAGACGGTGGATATCCTTTATCCTGAACTTCGCGCTTAATAAAATTCAATATATCAAGCTGACGTTTTGATAATTTCTTCATACTGCAGCACCTCATTTCATATTGAAACTTTTCTAAATTGTAGCACAGAGACTTTAAAAATACAAACATAAGTTCGAGTTTTTACAGTTGACCAAAACAAATGTTCGTATTATACTCAAATTAATAAAAGCGAACGCACATTCTATGGAGGCGATTTTAATGACTGCATTGTGGAGAAAATATTCTTTTGTTATTCTATTTGTGGTAACTGCACTTTGCTTTAGCCTGTTCCTGGTATTTACTAATACCGCTGACAGTCACTCGGAATATGCAGAGGTTACGGTAAGTGAGGGAGATACATTATGGTCATACGCAGAGAAATATGCTGAACATACAGCAATGACACCTGAAAGTTTTATCGAGTGGGTTAGCGAAAATAATGATCTTTCATCTCATCTTATTGTTACGGGTGATACGCTCAGGTTACCGGTTAAAGAAGAAGTTTTCCGTTATAGTGAAGACACGATTCATTTGGCGTCTGATAACGAGTAGGGAGTGAACGTGTTGAAAGTCATTATTTACTGCAGGGTAAGTACTGAAAAAGAATCTCAGGAGTCATCTTTATTAAGGCAGGAAGATGAATTAAGAGCGCTTGCTGATAAAATGAATTATGAAATTGTGTCAGTCATCAGTAAAAAAGAGAGCGGGTTTGAACTTGATCGGGAAGGAGTTTTCGAACTGCTTGAAAATGTCCGGGAATCAGGAGCAGGCGGGATTTTAATACAGGATGAAACCAGAATTGGCAGAGGGAATGCAAAAATCGCGCTGCTTCATACTTTACAAAAAGAAGGGATTAAAATATTTACGATTGCACACGACGGCGAGCTGCAATTGTCTGAATCAGACTCTATGATCCTTCAGATTGTCAGTATGGTGGAAGAGCATCAGAGAAAACTGCATAACCTGAAAATTAAAAGAGGAATGAAGCGGGCTATTGAACAGGGATTCAAGCCTCAGAAAAACCTTAAAAACCGGGGAAACAAAGATGGCAGGGACAAAATTGAAATACCTATAGATGAGATTATACGGCTGCGCAGAAACGGATTAACGTTTAATGAAATATCTTCTGTTCTCAGAGGGCTTGGTCATCCAGTTTCTAAAGCCACTGTTCACAGAAGGTATGTAGAATACATGGCATCCATTTCAGAAAAATCTTAATGCTTGTCAAATTTCTCTCTTTCTTTTAACATACATAGAAGCATACCTGAAAGAGAGGTTGAATAAAATGTTGTCTGAAGACAAGATCAAAAGAATTAATGAATTATCTGCTAAATCGAAGGAAGACTTACTTTCAAGTGAGGAAGCTAAAGAGCAACAGGAACTCAGACAGGAGTACCTGCAGGCATTCCGGGGCTCAATGAAGCAGACGATCGAAAATGTCACAGTCATCGATCCGGAAGGAAAAGACGTGACACCAGATAAGTTAAAAGATGCTAAAAAAAGGAACAAAATGAATTAATATAACATTAAACAGATAAATTAATCAGTAGTTTTGTTTTTTCGGGGGAGATGTTTGTACATCTCCTCTTATTTTTTGTACAATAAGACGTATCACGTGTGAATAGAAAGGATGTATTTGATGTTTAATAAGACAGATGATTTAGCAATTAACACAATCAGAACGCTATCAATTGATGCAATTGATAAAGCGAATTCAGGACACCCGGGCCTTCCAATGGGAGCTGCACCGTTCGCTTATACGTTATGGACTCAATTTATGAACCATAACCCTAAAAATCCTGACTGGTTCGACCGTGACCGATTCGTATTATCAGCAGGGCATGGCTCAATGCTGTTATATAGTCTGCTTCACTTGTCAGGGTATGATCTGAGTCTGGATGAAATTAAAAACTTCAGACAATGGGGATCAAAGACACCAGGTCATCCTGAATATAAACATACTAAAGGTGTAGAAGCAACTACCGGTCCACTTGGTCAGGGGATTGGCATGGCTGTAGGAATGGCCATGGCTGAAAAGCACTTAAGTGCAAAATATAACCGTGAAGGTCATGAAGTGATTGACCATTATACTTATACGCTTTGTGGAGACGGAGACCTGATGGAAGGCGTATCTTCAGAAGCTGCTTCACTTGCAGGACACTTACAGCTCGATAAATTAATTGTACTTTATGACTCAAATGATATTTCTTTAGATGGCGATTTGGATCGCTCATTTTCAGAGAGTGTGAAAAAGAGGTTTGAATCTTATAATTGGCAATATATTCGAGTAGATGATGGCAATGATGTAGCAGAAGTTGCTGAAGCGATTAAAGCAGCAAAAGCTGATTCAAGCCGTCCTGCAATGATTGAAATTAAAACTGTGATCGGATTTGGTTCTCCAAATAGAGCAGGTACTTCAAAAGCGCACGGTGCACCACTGGGCAACGATGAATCAATCCTGGCTAAAGAGGCTTATCAGTGGGAAGCTGAAGAGTCATTCTATGTACCTGACGAAGTTTATCAGCGCTTTGAAGAACTTGTAGGAAAAAACGGTTCTGAAAAAGAAAATGAGTGGAATGAGAAGTTCGAAAACTACAAGAAAGCTTACCCTGAACTGGCTCAGGAGTTATCAGATGCGATCGAAGGCAGGCTTGCTGACGGATGGGATCAGGATCTTCCAGTATATGAAGATGGGAAAACACTTGCCAGCCGTGCTTCTTCCGGGGAAGTATTAAATGCAATTTCGAAAACAGTCCCAACCTTATTTGGAGGTTCTGCAGACCTTGCAGGTTCAAATAATACAATGATGAAAGATGAGGCTGATTTCACGGCAGAAACTCCTGATGGACGAAATATCTGGTTTGGTGTACGTGAATTTGCAATGGGTACTGCACTTAACGGTATGGCTTTACATGGCGGTCTACGTGTCTATGGAGGTACATTCTTTGTATTCAGTGATTATGTACGCCCTGCTATCAGACTGTCAGCATTAATGGGGGTTCCAGTCACTTATGTCTTTACACACGATAGTATTGCTGTCGGAGAAGACGGACCTACGCATGAACCGGTAGAGCAGCTTCCTTCACTTAGAGCAATGCCTGGGCTTTCTGTTGTGCGTCCTGCTGATGGAAATGAAGTCTCAGCAGCATGGAAGCTTTCAATGGAAGCAACTGATCATCCGACTACGCTGGTATTGACGCGTCAGGGACTACCAACGCTTCCTGGAACAGCTGAAACAGCGTATGAAGGAGTTAAAAAAGGTGCTTATACAGTATCTCCTTCTGAAAAAGATGTAGCTGATGTTCTGCTGCTTGCCAGTGGATCAGAAGTAAGTCTTGCATACGAAGCGCAGCAGCTTCTACGTGAAAAAAATATTGACGCTGCAGTAGTATCAATGCCATCATGGGACCGTTTTGAGAAGCAGTCTGCTGAATACAAACAGTCTGTACTACCTGCTAACGTTAAAAAGCGATTTGCTGTTGAAATGGCATCCCCACTTGGTTGGGAACGCTACACTGGTATTGAAGGTGATGTCCTTGGTATTGACACTTTCGGTGCATCAGCACCGGGTGGAACAGTACTGAAAGAGTACGGATTTACACCGGAAAATGTTGTGAAACGTGTTGAAGCTTTGATTAAAGGTTAATTAAATGATAAAACTGGTGGGAATGATATCCCGCCAGTTTTTATGCATTAAAACGCTGTAATAGATATAATCAGAACGAATCAAATGTAAAACAGTGTTTTTATGTAATAAATCATTGTATAATGTTCTGTGTTCTTGTACACTTTTATATGAAAGTAACAAATAGGAGGCAATACGAAATGGAATTATGGCTTGCAATTGTATTAATTGTTGTTGCTTTGCTGGCCGGAGTCGCACTTGGATTTTTCATCGCGCGTAAATATATGATGACTTATCTCAAAAAGAACCCGCCAATTAATGAGCAAATGCTTCGCATGATGATGATGCAGATGGGGATGAAACCGTCGCAGAAGAAAATCAATCAAATGATGAGCGCTATGAATAAGCAACAGGGTAAATGATAAATTGACAGCACTTCTTTAAATAGAAGTGCTTTTATTGTGTATTTTTTTAAAAGAGTTATTTTATTACCAGATTTTCATATAATAAAAAAGACTTCTTGAAACAGAAGTCTTTTTTATTTAGCAGGCATTTCAAAAGCAGCCGATTTGTAAGCATGTACTTTTTCAAATTCGTTTAACAGGTCATCCAATTCCTGAGAATAACGTACAGCAGTAGGAGAGGACAATCCTTCTTTAGCAGCGGTATGAATTAAAACCTGCCGCTTATTCTCAATGGCTTCAAGTAGCTTCTTTTGTTGATCCCCCATTCAGAGTCTACCCTTTCATCAGGATCCTTAAAAGACCCTATACATTATTTGTCATTCTATATACTTAGGGTCTAGTATACAGAAAAATTAGGAGATTGAAAAGAAATTAATCCCTTATTCCAATCTTTTTACAAGTTTATTTGTGTCAGAATTATAACGTTTCTTCAAATGTTACATGAAGAATCTCGATATGGCAATGTGAAACAGCATCCAATTTGTTAAAATAACATTATTGAAACTGATCGGGGTGTTTGAATGACAGATTTAAATATACTTTGGGCAATTGGAGCGGGGTTTCTCAGCTTTATATCTCCCTGTGTTCTGCCGCTATATCCTGCCTTTTTATCTTATATCACAGGAATGTCTGTAGAAGATCTTTCAAAGGGTAGAGGGATGAGACAAAAAGCCAGTCTGCTTCATACTTTATTTTTCTTATTGGGTTTTTTACTGGTGTTTATGGGCCTTGCATTTACGTCAACATGGATAGCGGAAGTATTTGTCCAGTATAAGGATGCAATCCGCCAGGTAGGTTCAATATTAATTGTTGTTTTTGGGTTAATGATAATAGGCGTATTTTCACCGGAGTTTTTAATGAAGGAAAGAAAGGTTAGTTTTAAAAACCGTCCTGCAGGATATGCTGGTTCATTATTTATCGGTCTTGCTTTTGCAGCAGGTTGGACACCATGTTCTGGTCCTATTCTTGGCGTTATTTTTACTCTCTCAGCAACAAATCCAGGTTCAGCTTTTACTTATATGTTTGCTTATTTCCTTGGTTTTGCTTTGCCATTCTTTATTTTATCATTTTTCTTAGGTAAAATTTCCTGGATAAGAAATAAAAGCATGATGATCATGAAGGTTGGCGGATCATTGATGATTGGAATGGGTATTATATTATTTTTTGATGGATTAACATGGATTATTAATTTATTATTGCCTATCTTCGGTGGATTTAAAGGGTTTTAAATTATTGATAGAGCAAATTGCACTTAAACCGGTGGGGTAACTCCACCGGTTTTTTTAAAAGTTTTATGCGTTATTTCTTGAAGGACTTTTAGTTTGGTTGTATAGTTAATATTAACTATAATATAAGGGTGATACATATGACAAAAGTTCTTGTTGTCGATGATGCGAAGTTTATGAGAATGACATTAAAGAATGTATTGGAAAATTCCGCTTTTGAAGTTGTAGGAGAAGCTGAAAATGGTGAAGAAGCTGTAGAGAAGTACAAATCTTTGAATCCAGACCTTGTAACGATGGATATCACAATGCCTGTTTTAGATGGAATTTCCGCTGCTAAAAAGATCCTGAAAGAAGATCCTCGTGCCACAATCATTATGTGCTCAGCGATGGGACAACAGAAAATGGTGATTGAAGCAATTGAAGCAGGCGCAAAAGACTTTATTGTTAAGCCATTTGACAGTAATCGTGTAGTGGAATCTTTAAGCAGAGTCATTAACAAGTAGAAATTCTCCGGCTCCTTTTACAAAACAGGTAATCTCCATTATACTTAGTGGAGGTTTATATGTTTTGATTTAAGGATGGGTGTATATGCTTGTTTATCTTTCAACAATTGCTGCTATTTTTATGGGGGCTGCTGTTTTTATTATCAGGTTAAAGGCTGCTAAAAAGCCTGTAACAGCAAAAAAAATATTTTTACCGCCAATCTTTATGAGTACGGGTGCTTTAATGTTTATATTTCCGTATTTTCGTGTTACTCCTCTTGAAGCATTAGAAGCACTGGTTGTAGGTGCTGTATTTTCGGTTGTACTAATAAAAACTTCAAAGTTTGAACAAAGGGAAGATGGCATATATTTAAAAGCATCTAAAGCTTTTCCGTTCATCTTAATCGGTCTTTTAGTGATCAGAGTGATTATGAAACTTGTTTTGAGTACGAGCATTGATGTCGGTACATTAAGCGGAATGTTCTGGATTCTGGCTTTTGGCATGATCGTTCCATGGAGAAGTGCAATGCTGATTCAGTTCAAAAAAATGGAGAAAAGCGAATCATCACGATCTGCTCAGTTAGTTTAAATCATAAAAAAACATCACTTGAATTGAGTGATGTTTTTTATACTGCAAATAAATCTTCATATTGTGTAATATCAATATTTAATTCGTCCAGTTTTTTTCGTAAAAATTTATGGTCCCGCTTCGGAGTAGCAACGATATAACCCCTGATGATTAAGTCCAGTGTGATTTTACTGGCATTTTCATCAATTGCGATTTTTCCTATATGACCTGCTATTTTCTGCTTAGCCACATCACGGAAAAGGTCAGGAACAGGGGTGACGAGTTCATTTAACAACTCTTTTTCTTCAGGCCCCCAAAGGTGAATTGTTCTGTCTATATAATGTTCTTCCCAATCAAGATCAGACTTCCCATCTTCTTTAGGCATTCTCTTCAGAAACTTTCTGAACATGAAAAATCCGCCGATTGCAAACAAAGAGACAAGTACGACGACCCAAAAAAGAATAAACCATAAAAACCAGCCTTCAAGCACATCAGTCACTCCGTTCAGTTAATCTATAAACATTATAAAGGAGTTTAATGATGGCATCAAGAACCGGCTTTATTTATGGTTAATTGTATATACATTGTATTTATATGTGACAGGAAGGAATCAGTTATCATTTTACCTGACGATAGCCAAGAGAGAGTAGCTGGTGAAGGTTTTCACGGCGGACTTCATAAATATTTTCGTTGTCAGCAGTTACGCGGATATAATCTTCTGATTCAATTTCATGATGTTCAACATATTCTGTTTCAATTTTTCTCATAGCAGGTCCTCCTTTCGGTTGTATATACAATAATATCTGAAAATTCAAATTAATAAATCAGTCAAAAGTATGAATTTTTATTCATTCTGTAAATACTGGAAAAGATTTGGACTTATAACAAACGCCTGTTCTGTTATAATGGTGAGATCAATGATTGACGGGGGAATTAAAATGAAGTTTTTACATACAGCTGACTGGCATTTGGGTAAGCTTGTTCATGGTGTATATATGACAGACGATCAGGCGTATATATTGGATCAGTTTATAGAAATTGCCGATCAGGAAAAGCCTGATGCAATTATTATTGCAGGAGACCTTTATGACCGTTCTGTACCACCGGCAGATGCTGTCAACCTCCTGAACAAAACGTTATATACATTGAATGTTGAAATGAAAATACCGGTTATCGCCATATCAGGAAACCATGACAGCGCTGATAGAATTGCATTCGGTTCCGAGTGGTATAAACATTCAGACCTTCATGTGACAGGAAAATGGGGGCCCGATAAGCTCCCGGTCGAAATAAAGGGTGTAAGATTCCATTCAGTTCCTTATGCAGAACCGGGTGTAATAAGGGAGTTATTAAAAAATGACTCAATTATATCTCATCATGATGCGATGAAAGAAACGATTAAAGTCATTTGCAAGGACAGCGAATTTGGAAAGTGTCCTGAAGTTCTGATTGGCCACTCGTTTGTCAGTGGGGGTATGAGCAGTGACTCTGAGAGAGCTTTATCTGTCGGGGGTGCCGGTACTGTGGGTAAGGAATTATTTGCACCTTTTACTTATACCGCCCTGGGACATCTGCACAGTCCGCATGCGATTAATGACAAAAAAATTCATTATGCAGGTTCTCTTCTAAAGTACTCATTCTCAGAGGCAGGCCATAAGAAAATGGTCAAATGCGTTTCTATTGAAAACGGTGAAGCGACCGTCAAAGAAATCCATTTAAAGCCTGAAAGAGACCTGGTGATTTTGAAGGGTTCTCTGGAGGAAATGCTCCAGGGGGATTTCTATCATAATAAAAATGATTTTATTAAAGCTGTGCTGACTGATGAAGGGTCGCTAATTGATCCGATAAATAAGCTGAGATCTGTGTATCCTAATGTTCTTCACCTTGAAAGGGAAAGAGCAGTCCGTGATAGTAAACGTGAAAAGCAGATCAGGAAGAAACATGATCATTTATCGGATACTGAATTATTTAAGCGTTTCTTTGAGTATGTGACAGAGGCTGACTGGACAGATGAGATGGAAGCTGAATTAATCCGCACGATGGATTTATCTATTAAAGGAAGTGATCAGACGTGAGACCGCTAAAACTCGTTATGCAAGCATTCGGTCCCTATGCAGGTACAGAGACAATTGACTTCAGTGAACTTGGATCAAAAACAATGTTTGTGATTTCCGGTAAAACCGGTGCAGGTAAGACGACAATTTTTGATGCAATCGCTTTTGCTCTTTACGGGAAGACGAGTGGAGAGGAGCGCTCTGCACAGGATTTACGGAGTGATTTTGCTGAAGAAAACCTTCAGACAAGTGTAGATTTTACATTTTTATTAAAAGGTAAAACGTATCGTATACTCAGGTCCCCAATTCAACAAAAGAAGAAATCGAGGGGAGAGGGATTTACAACCATCAATGCAAAAGCTGAATTTTATGAAAGTATTGATGGAGAAGAACAGTTACTCGCCTCAAATATCAGTGAGACTGAAGATCAAGTCAATAGATTAATGCAGCTCGACTTCCATCAGTTTAAACAGATTCTAATGATTCCTCAGGGAGAATTCAGAACCTTATTAACTTCAGACAGCACGGATAAAGAAAGAATTCTTCAGAAATTGTTTCATACCGAATCATACCGTTTTTTTCAGGACTATTTAAAATCAAAGTCTAAGGAACTAAGAAACGATGCAGAAAAATTTTCACATGAAAGAGACCGACTCTATGAATCTATTAATCCGATTGACCATAAAGAACTTGAAGAAGCCTTAAATCAGGAAAACAGACATGTTCAAAAAGTTTA
This sequence comes from Jeotgalibacillus terrae, assembly GCF_016908195.1. Lineage (GTDB taxonomy): Bacteria > Bacillota > Bacilli > Bacillales > Jeotgalibacillaceae > Jeotgalibacillus > Jeotgalibacillus terrae. The sequence continues at coordinate 81,990 of NZ_JAFBDK010000015.1, read as the reverse complement.
TTCACTAGCAAAAAACTTAGTAGTAACTCAGAATGAAAAATTAAATAAACTAAAAAATACCATAACAAAACAAAGAGAAGAATATAAAAATGTATTAATAAAAATTGAAAATGCTCTTTACATTGATCGGGCATTTAAAGAGTATGATCAGGCAGTTAATGATTTAAGAGAACTGGATAATCATAAGGAAGAGATCGCAAAATATAAATCTGACATTTCCGTTGCAAAAGAGGCAGAGGTCATATGGCCATATTTCCAGGAAATCAGTTATAAAAAAGAAGAACTTGCACGAAGGATTCAATTTAAGAATAAAACTGATAATGAGCTTTCAGAGATAAATAAAAAACGTGATCAGTATGAGCAAAATCTTCAGGTTTTATTAAAACAAAAGCCTGAAATTGAATCAAAAGAAAATAAGATGTCCGAGCTGGAGAGTTTTAAAGCTAAAGCCGAATCTTATCAGCTGAAGTCAAAGGAGTTAAACAACCTGGCAAATGATGGGGTAGGGGAAAAAGAAAAACTGGATAAACTGAAAAACGAGCTGAGTGATAACGAGAATAAAATTGAAAAACTTTTGAAAGAGCAGCAGGATTGGCTTGAAGCACAGCGGACATTTTCTGAAAATAAAGTTAAGCTGCATCATGTAAAAGCAATTATTAATTTGTTTAAGAAACTGAACCAATACAAGTCGGCAGAACAGCAGTTGAAAGCAGACTTAATTCAAAAAGAGAAAAATTATTCAGAAGCTGTTGGGAATCAAAAAAAAGAGCAGTCAGCGCTTGATCAGGCGTTAAATGAACAGTCTGCAAATTTTGCAATTGAGCTTTCAAAGCAATTAACACATGATGAACCCTGCCCGGTATGCGGCTCTATACATCACCCTGCACCTGCAGTGACAGGTGGCGATACAAAAGCGGATCCGGCTGCACATCAAAAAAATCTTCAGTCTTTACATTCTGAAGTGATCAGGCTTGAAAGTGCATGTGATCACTTGAAACAAAAGATGGAAGAAATCAGAATGGATATAGATGGAGTATCTCAAGATATTCAGGCCTCAGAAGTTTTTCATGAACAGAAGAGTCTGGATGATTATCAATCGTCTGAAAACCAGCTTGAAAATCAGCAGCTATTATTATCAAAAAAACTGAACGTGGGTGAACCTTCTGCCAGAAGAGAAGCGTTTGAACAGGAAAGGTCTGTTATTAAGCAGCGCATCGAAAGTGCTGAAGTGGCAGTACAGAAAAAGAGGGATGATTATATCAGCTGCAGGAGCCAGGTCACACAATTAAAAAATGAGATACCAGAAAAGTATTTCAATGTGTCTGTGTTGCAAAAAGAGCTCGCGTTATTACAGGAGAGCATTCGTCAGTACAGCACTCAACTGAGTGAAGCAGAAAAGAAGTACTATGAAGCTGAAAATGAATTCAGTGCTTTAACAGAGCGATTAAAAAGTGCAGCAAATGAGGTCGCTGGTGCTCAGGATACATTAGAACATGCAAAGCAGCAGTTTGATACAGCTCTTGAAAATTCCGAATTCAGTCAGCCGGAAGAATTAAAAGCCGCGAGACTCGAACCTCAACAGTTAGCCAGCCTTGAAAATAAGGTGTCTCAATATGAAAAGAAAAAGTATGCACTGCAGGAATATACGGAAAAACTCTCAAACGATCTAAAGGGTGTTTCAAAGCCGGATATAAGCATTTATCATGCTGAGAAAGAAAAAATTGAAAATGATATTGCAGTTTTTGAGGAAAAAGTTTCAACCCTCTCTGGTTATGTTCATCATCATGAACAGATCCTGATGCAACTTGAACAAAATATCTCAGCTTCCTCAGAAATTGAAAAACGTTACAAACTCACTGGCTTTCTATCTGAAATGGCCAACGGGCAGAATGAATTAAAGTTAACGTTTGAACGCTTTGTTCTTGCATATTATTTAGAGGATATTCTTATTGTTGCAAATGAGCGGCTTCTTAAAATGACTTCCGGCCGGTATGAACTTCACCGGAAAGAAGACCGGTCAAAAGGTAATAAGCAGGGGGGGCTTGAACTCCTTGTTATGGATCACTATACCGGGCAGCAGAGACATGTAAAAACACTGTCAGGAGGGGAAGCATTCAAATCTTCACTTGCACTTGCGCTTGGCCTTGCTGACGTTGTTCAATCATATGCAGGGGGAGTATCTCTTGAAACAATGTTTATAGATGAGGGATTCGGTACGCTTGATCCTGAGTCACTTGATCAGGCGATAGAATCTCTTATGGATATTCAGGCAGGCGGACGACTGGTGGGTGTTATTTCTCACGTTCCGGAATTGAAAGAGCGGATTGATGCGAGACTTGAAGTCTTTTCATCAAAAGGGGGAAGCAGTACCAGATTTATTTTAGAATAAAGACTAACTGTCACAATATATACAAGTAAATTGAAAAGGTCTTATTGTAACGGCTCGGGTAGTTTTGTAGCATTAGGATCATAGTGTTATATAAAGGAGTACGGTTATGAGAAAAATGATCTTTCTGATTGCTGCAATCATGCTTATATCAGCATGTTCATCTGATTTTCAAGGTAATATGGAGAGAGAACTTAAAAGTTTTGAATATATAAACCAGGATGGAGAAGAGGTGACGAATAAAGATCTGGAAGGCAGCCCTGTGATTGCCAACTTTATCTTCACAAATTGTGATACAGTATGTCCACCAATGACGTATAATATGACCGGTCTTCAGCAATCCATTGAAGATGAAGGGATCAGTAATTACAAAATCGTGTCATTCAGTGTGGACCCTGAGCAGGATACCGAAAAAGCCTTGAAGGAGTTTATGGGTAGATATGAACTGAATAAAGAAAAGTGGGATTTCTTGACGGGTTATGAATTTGAAGAGGTCAGCGAGCTTGCTCTGGAGTCATTTCAGGGTCTGGTAGTTGATGATCCTAATTCTGATCAGATGAGTCATCCTACAAGTATCTATCTGATCAGCCCGGATGGAACGGTTGTGAAAAGCTATGATGGATATCAGGAAGTCCCTGAGGATGAAATTATTGCTGATCTCAAAGCCCTGGGTGACAGTTAATTCGGAGGAATTCGATTGAAAAAGAAATGGTATAAGAAAAAAAGATGGTATATTCTATCACTTTTACTAATTTATTTCACAATAATGGTCTATCATCAATACAAACCACTTCCGGAAGGGATATCTTACAGAAGTGACAGCATTAAATCGGAATCTGTTACTTTTTACAGAGATCTTACTTATATGGAGGGTGATCAGAGACAGTTGGATCATCAGATTTTTAACAGAGTCTATGAAATGATCGATGAGTCCCGAAAATTTATCGTGATTGATATGTTTATGATGGATGGGAGAGTCAGCGAGGATAAAGGTTATCCTGATATCAGCGGCGAGCTGATGGATAAGCTCGTGGACAAGAAAAATAAAAACCCTGATATGCCAATCATATTTATTACCGATCCTTTTAATACAGGCTACGGTTCATATGAAGGAGCCTGGCTTGAACCAATGAAGGATGCAGGTATTGAAGTGGTTATAACAAACCTTGACCCCCTGAGAGATTCAACACCGATTTACTCGTCAGCTTGGAGGATGGGCCCTAGATATTTGGGACAGGAAGGGACAGGATGGATCATGAATCCATTTGTTGATGGAGGCCCTGAGATGACGCTCAGATCATATTTGTCACTCGCAAATATAAAGGCTAATCACCGAAAGGCTGTTATCACAGATCAGAGTGCCATGATACTTTCAGCAAACGCACACAATGAATCTGGGTTTCACAATAATGTGGCTTATGAAGTGACGGGTCCTATCATCTCAGATATGTTAAAAGCTGAAGAAGCAGTAGCTGACATGTCAGGAAGTGATATTACATTTCCTGAGTATACAGCACATGGTAATCCAAGCGGAGAGCTTGATCTTGTGTATACAACTGAAGGAGAAACCAGGAAACAAGTACTTGATGCCATATCAAAAGCAAAGCCGGGAGATGAGATCTGGCTTGCTATGTTTTATCTTTCGGAACCTGACATTGTTGAAGCTTTAGAAACTGCTGCGATAGAGGGAATTACAGTATCATTTATACTCGATCCAAATGAAACTGCTTTTGGTAATAAAAAGACAGGGCTCCCTAACAGACCGGTTATCAATGAGTTGAATGAAAATACAGATCATGCAATTAATATACGCTGGTACAATGTGGATATAGAACAGTATCACCCTAAAATGATGTTTGTTAAATCAGGGAACGAAGGAATTATTATCTCCGGGTCAGCTAATTTTACCATGAGAAATATGAAAAATTATAATCTGGAAAATAACCTGACGATCTCAGGTCCTTTGAACAGCCAGGTGATGCAGGATACTGAGCAGTACTTTAATCAGCTTTGGACAAATGATGGTGCAGAGTATACAGTACCGCTTGAAGAATTCCAGGGGAGTTTATCGTTTTGGCAAAGAGGAGTTTATTGGATTCAAAAACAATTGAAGCTGACAACTTATTAATCAGAGGAGGATCAATTTGAATCGCAGACAGTGGATATTACTCAGTACAATGTCAACCATGCTGATGATGAGTGCAGTTTTAATTGGTCTAATTATTCTTTCTGATCACAATGACAAATTGCCTGATATGCCTGCTCAAGAACAGGAAAACACACCAGGGACTGAAAATATTTCAGAAACTGAAATTGATGAGGAAGATGATTCAACCGGTACAGTTGCAGAAGAGTTTTCTGAATCAAACACTGATGAAGGTATAGCTGATCAAGACATAGGCCAATATAAAGAGAACAAGCAGCCTTTACCGGATATGAAAAAAGAATCTAAGGATCAGCAGCCTCGAGAAAATGAATCATTATCAAAAGATGAAGGTCAATTTGAAACCGGAATAACCGGTCCAGACATGCCAATCGAGCCGGTTGTCGAAGATTCTTTTGAAAACTAGATATTTTTTCCTAAAACACCTTTTTCCAAAAAAGGTGTTTTTTAAAAACCAATATTACTTGTAACCCATCAGAATAGTATGTTACGATCAAAAACGTGTTTTCAATAGCTTGGTAAGGGTATATATGTATAGTCCCTAGTTACCAGGCAACTATTTCCCTATTTTTTGTAAATACATGTACAGGGGCAATTAAATAAAAGGAAGGAGAGTAAAATGAAAAAAATATCGAGTGTTTTTTGGATTACATTAGCAATTGTACTGGCAGCAGTCATTTACGCAATCGCAGCACCTTCAAGTTTTGAAGAGGCTACTGCTAATTTACAGGCATTTATTTCATCAACCTTTGGTTGGTACTACTTAATTATCGTTACTGGTATGGTTATATTTTGTATTATTTTAGCTGTGACACCAATTGGTCAAATCAGACTTGGGAAACCTGATGAACGCCCTGAATATTCAACTGGTACATGGTTTGCAATGCTGTTTAGTGCTGGAATGGGGATTGGACTTGTTTTCTGGGGGGCAGCTGAACCGATGCTGCACTTCGCAAGTAACCCTCCACTAGCAGAAGCAGGCAGTGATCAGGCATTGAAAGATTCAATGCAATACACATTCTTTCACTGGGGGCTGCATGCATGGGCTATTTATGCTGTAGTAGCTCTTGCGCTTGCATACTTTAAATTCCGTAAAGGTGAACCGGGATTAGTTTCAGCAACTCTGGTACCGCTATTTGGTGAAAAAATGCGCGGTGGTTGGGGTACTGTCGTTGATGTTCTCGCTGTATTTGCTACCGTAGTTGGTGTGGCGACAACATTAGGATTCGGTGCCATTCAAATCAATGGCGGCTTGTCTTATTTAACAGGGATAGAAATCAGTTTTCCTGTTCAAGTAGGAATCATTGCAGTTGTTACAGTGTTATTTATGATTTCAGCATGGAGTGGCATCAGTAAAGGAATCAGATATTTATCTAACACAAATATGGTTCTGGCCCTGGCACTATTAATTATTATGCTAATTCTTGGACCTACAATGCTAATCTTGAATTTATTCACAAATTCTCTTGGAGCATACGCCCAGAATTTCCTTGAAATGAGCTTTAGAATTGCACCGCTTGATCAGGGGAACCGTGACTGGATCAATGCATGGACAATTTTCTATTGGGCATGGTGGATTTCATGGTCACCTTTCGTAGGTATCTTTATCGCACGGGTATCCCGTGGCCGTACGATCAGAGAATTTATGGCAGGCGTTCTTGTATTGCCATCACTCGTAAGTTTCTTCTGGTTTGCAGTGTTTGGTTCAAGTTCAATTAATGTTCAGCAACAGGGGAATGTTGACCTTACCGGACTGCTGACAGAAGAAGTATTATTTGCAGTATTTAACGAATATCAGTTTGGAGTTATTTTATCAGTTATTGCTATTTTATTAATTAGCACTTTCTTTATAACTTCAGCTGACTCAGCTACTTTTGTATTAGGAATGCAGACCACATATGGTTCTTTGACTCCTCCTAATACTGTTAAGCTTACATGGGGTCTTGCCCAGTCTGCTGTAGCAGTTATTCTGTTATCAGCTGATGGCCTGCAGGCACTTCAAAACGCATTAATTGTAGCAGCCTTCCCATTCTCCTTTATTATGATTCTAATGATGATTTCAACCTATAAAGCGTTGAATCAGGAGAGAAAAGAACTTGGGTTAATGATTAAACCGAAGAGACAGAAAAAAGAAGAAAAACAAGTGAATGAATAAACGAAAATCCCCTTTGCGATATAACGCAAAGGGGATTTTTCATTATCAACGCAGCTGTTGATAGGAGCAGAAGCTAAAGACCGAACTTGAAAAAAGCATGACTAGTGAAATTCTGCAGAACATAGCGCAATGAGGGGGGGTGAGGTGTATGAGAACGACTCAATGCTAATTGCGGAAAATGGAGCGGAAATCATCAGTAGAGTTTAAAAGAGCCATCAGATTACATTTATCTTAGCCATGATCAGACAAAGTATCAGGAACTATGATTGATAATAGTTGAATTTGTCGTTATAGTTAAGTTAAGTTCACTTAACTATACAGGAGAATACTATGACGACTACTCACAATGATATAAAAAAGTTACATGCTACAATTGACGAGATGAGTGACTTACTGTCTAAGGAACTCGACACTTTAGAACAATTTAATCTTACAGATCAACAGGAAAACTATTTGATGTTTTGTGTTTCAAACGCCCCTTTAACGGCCAAAGACCTGGTACAGGAATTTCAGGTTTCAAAAAGCGCAATCAGTCAGGTGGTAGCAAAGTTAGAAAAAGAGAGATTTCTTGAAAGGGAAAAAAACCCTTGCAATTTAAGAGAAACGCTAATTTACCTTGGGCCAAAAGGCAGAATGTTTTCAAGAAGACTGGAGGAGTTTAATAGTAAAATCCAGAATGAATATTACGTTCATCTAACTAGCGATGAGATCAAACAGATGATTTCTTCAATTGAAAAACTGAACAAAGTAATAAAAGAAAATAATTCCGGTTCCTGAGTAAGTACAGCCACTTGTAATTTCTGTTCAGCAGAAGTGCGATCCGTTACAATAGAGAAGTGACAGAAAATGAAAGAGGTTAACAGATTGACTAAAAAAAAGAAAAGAAAAGTATTGAAATGGAAAAGAGTAGCTGCATTATTCTTTGCGGTGTTTTCAATTATTATCTTTTCCGCTGCTTTTGTATTGATGAGTGATGACAGTTATATGGGGAAGACGCTGGATCTTTTAGAAGAAAACGGAATGCCGATGGAGCTTGAAATACCAGATGAAAATATTAGTATTTATAAAAAAGCCGGTGAGAAGTATAACATGGATTGGAGGCTTTTAGCTGCACACCACCGTGTGGAAACCCGTTTTTCTACAATGGATACACTTGTATCACCAGTTGGTGCTGAAGGTCATATGCAATTTATGCCATGTACGTTTATCGGCTGGGCGCACCCGAGTTGTGAAGGGCTTGGAGAAGGAAATATTCCTGAGGAAGAATTAACGGATCCTGAAGCTATCGAAATGTATGGCGGTTACGGGGTGGATGCAAACGATGACGGTGTGGCAGACCCTTACGACCTTGAAGATGCTGTTTTTAGTGCTGCTAATTACCTTTCACAAAATGGAGCTTCAGATGGAGAGCTTGAAAAAGCAATATTTCTATATAACCGGAGTGACGAATACGTAGAAGATGTACTCGGTTTTTATGAGAATTATAAAACCAAACACCCTTAAGCAGGAGGCGTTATGAAAAGAGTTGTTTTTTTAGTCATGATTCTGCTGTTATCCGGGTGTCAGGAAAGCAGGCTCACAGGAGAAATAACTTATGTTGTTGATGGGGACACGCTTGACATTCAGTTTGAAGATGGCACTGAAGAGAGAATCAGGCTTCTGCTGATTGACACACCTGAGACCAAACATCCGACCATCGGAGTTGAACCTTTCGGACCTGAAGCTTCTGAATTCACTTCACAATTTGAAGGTGAAAAGGTGGAGCTTGAACTCGATGTATCCGAAAGGGATCGATATGGCAGATTATTAGCTTATGTATGGCTTAATGATCAAATGCTAAATGAAATGATATTGAATGAAGGTCTGGCGAGAGTGTCTGTTTATCCGCCTAATACAAAATACGTTGATCAATTCAGGGAAATCGAGCGCAAAGCGAAGACTGATGAAAAAGGTATATGGTCAGTTGAAAATTATCAAATCGCAGACAAAGATCCGTCTGAAAAACCTGATGAAAGCTGTAATATTAAAGGAAATATTAATTCGCGCGGAGATAAAATTTACCATACCGAATCTTCTGCATACTATGAGCAGACAATACCTGAAGAATGGTTTTGTACTGAAGAAGAAGCAATAGAGGCAGGATTCAGAGCGCCAAGATAGGAGTGAAACCTTCTTATGAAATCTGAAGAGTATACCCGTTTAGATGCAAGTCAACTTGCAGGTTTAATTAAATCAGGTGAAATATCCTCAACAGAAGCAGTAGAAGCAGCTGTAAAGGTGGTTGAAAAAACTAACCCGGACCTGAATGCTGTTACAAACCTGAGAATTGAAAAAGCTTTTGAAGAAGCAAAAAATCCGGATTTTGACTCTCCATTCAGCGGAGTACCAATCTTACTTAAGGATATGTCACAGCAAGTGAAAGGTTCTCCTGCAACCGCCGGATCAAAATTGCTAAAAGGTGTTATTGCACAACGGGACAGCTTTTTTACTGAGTCAGTAAAAAAATCCGGTTTTATCATCCTTGGACATACAAATGCTCCGGAATTCGGATTGAAGAATATTACTGAACCGGAACTGCATGGACCGTCCAGAAACCCTCATCATAAAGATTTTTCTCCGGGTGGCTCAAGTGGAGGAGCAGCTGCAGCAGTTGGATCCGGCATGGTTCCATTAGGCGGAGCAAGTGACGGTGGAGGTTCAATCAGAATACCCGCCTCATTCACAGGATTAATTGGTTTAAAACCTACGAGAGGCAGAATGCCGGTCGGGCCGGGAACAGGCAGGCAATGGCAGGGAGCTGCCATAGACTTTTTTCTGACAAAGTCTATTAGAGATACTGCTGAATTACTTGAAAGTATGCAGGTCTATCAAAGGGAAGCCGCTTTCCATACACCAACATATGAAGAAGGATACATAAAATCACTTAACTCTAAGCATTCATTTACTATTGCATATTCCACAATTTCACCTGTGGGTACGCCGGTAAGTCCCGAAGCTGAGCAGGCGGTCATGAAGACTGTTACAGTACTTGAAGGAATGGGGTTTTCATGTGAAGAAGCAAATCCCGATATTGATGGCATTGAGCTTATGAAACAGTATTATCTGATGAACTCAGGTGAAATGGCATCTATGATCAACCAGCTTGAAACATCATTGAATAAGAAGTTGACAGTCCGCGATATGGAAATTGAATCCTGGGCGCTGTATCAGGCCGGTTTAAAGTGTTCAGCAGGTGAATTCAGCAAAAGTCTCAGTGCGTGGGATCAGGCTTCTGCAATCATGCATCATTTTCATAAGAAATATGATTTGTACATTACACCTGCAACCGCACACACAGCCCCTGAAATAGGCGCGCTTGCTCACGATGGGGATATGGTGAAGCTGCTTGAAAGGATAGGAAGTTTTTCTGCTGAAAAACAGCAGGAGCTGATCTATCAGATGTTTGAGCCGAGCTTAACGTTGACGCCTTTTACACAACTGGCTAATTTAACAGGGCAACCGGCGATCAGCCTGCCACTGTACAATGCAGGTATGCCAATGGGTGTACAGATCATGGCGCCTAAAGGCTGTGAACACTGGCTGCTTAATATCAGTCATTTATTAATGGAAGCGAACAAATAACATTATGCTGATAAAGCACTTAACTTATATTTAAACAATTTAATAAAAATATCATCCGCATGAATTCGGGTTTTTTTAACAGAACAAATCGTAAAATTATTTATTGATAAGTTTTGGTTATCAATCAACATAACTTTATTGATATTTACTTATGAAGCCAGTTGTATTAAGATTGAATTGTGCGAAAAAAGTTACATAACGTCGCTTTACTAATTATTCAGAGGGGGAAAAAAGATGGCTAATCAGGATATTTTTCAATCGAAAAAATCTTTTGAACTTGAAGGTAAACGCTATCATTATTATGAATTAAAAGCACTTGAACAAGAGGGTCTGACAAACATCTCCAAGCTGCCATATTCGATTCGTGTACTTTTAGAATCTGTATTACGTCAGTATGATGGCCGCGTAATTAAAGAAGATCATATTAAAAACTTAGCAAATTGGGGATCAGAGGATGTAAAGGATTCAGAAGTTCCTTTCAAACCGTCCCGTGTTATTCTTCAGGACTTTACCGGTGTGCCGGCAGTTGTTGACCTTGCTTCACTGCGTGATGCTATGTCTAAAATGGGTGGTTCTCCGGATAAAATCAATCCTGAAATCCCAGTTGATCTGGTTATTGACCACTCTGTACAGGTAGATAAGTATGGTACACCTGATGCGCTTCAGGTAAATATGGACCTTGAATTTGAAAGAAACGCTGAGCGTTACCAGTTCCTTTCTTGGGCACAAAAAGCATTTGATAATTATCGTGCAGTACCACCTGCAACAGGTATCGTTCACCAGGTAAACCTTGAGTACCTTGCCAATGTAGTTCATGCAATTGAAAACGCTGAAGGCGAGACGATTGCTTTCCCTGATACACTTGTTGGTACTGATTCTCATACAACAATGATCAACGGTATTGGCGTACTTGGCTGGGGTGTTGGTGGAATTGAAGCTGAAGCAGGCATGCTTGGACAGCCTTCATATTTCCCGATTCCGGAAGTAATTGGCGTACGTCTGACGAATGAGTTGCCTCAAGGTGCTACAGCAACTGACCTTGCACTAAAAGTAACTCAAGTGCTTCGTCAAAAAGGTGTAGTAGGTAAATTTGTCGAGTTCTTTGGCGACGGGGTTGCGAACCTTCCGCTTGCTGACCGTGCAACGATTGCCAATATGGCACCTGAATACGGTGCAACTTGCGGATTCTTCCCGGTAGATGAAGAATCTCTTAACTACATGCGCCTGACTGGCCGTGAAGATAGTGATATTGCAGTAGTGAAAGAGTATCTTCAGCTGAATGATATGTTCTTTACGACTGATAAAGAAGATCCGACTTATACAGATGTTGTTGAGCTTGATTTATCTAAAGTTGAGCCGAATCTTTCAGGTCCTAAGCGTCCTCAGGATTTGATTCCATTATCAGCAATGCAAAAAGAATTCCATAAAGCACTAATAGCTAAAGAAGGTGTACAGGGATTCGGACTTGAAAAAGAAGAAATTAATAAAGAAGCAGTTGTTGAATTCAGCAATGGTGATGTTGCACCTATGAAGACAGGTGCAATTGCAATCGCTGCTATTACAAGCTGTACGAATACATCTAATCCTTATGTTATGCTGGGTGCAGGTTTAGTTGCGCAAAAAGCAGTTGAGCTTGGCATGGAGGTTCCTAAATATGTGAAAACTTCATTAGCACCTGGATCTAAAGTTGTATCAGGATATCTGCGCGATGCGAACCTTCTTGACCCGCTGGCGAGTCTGGGCTTTGATCTTGTAGGTTACGGATGTACAACGTGTATCGGTAACTCAGGTCCGCTTCTTCCTGAAATTGAAAAAACAATTTCAGAAAGTGACCTTCTTGTGTCATCAGTCCTGTCAGGTAACCGTAACTTTGAAGGACGTATCCACCCATTAGTGCGTGCTAACTATCTGGCATCTCCACCGCTGGTTGTTGCTTATGCACTTGCAGGTACAGTAGATATCGATCTTCAGAAAGATCCAATCGGCAAGGGTAAAGACGGACAGGACATTTTCCTTAAAGATATCTGGCCGACTACTGAAGAAGTGAATGAAATTGTTAAATCAACTGTCACACCTGAACTGTTCCGCGAAGAGTATGAGCGTGTGTTTGATAATAACGAAAGATGGAATGAAATTGAGACGAATGATGATGCGCTTTATGCATTCTCAAATGACTCAACTTATATTCAGAATCCTCCTTTCTTTGAAGGATTGACTGAACACCCATCTGCAATTGAAAAGCTTGCTGGTCTGCGCGTAGTTGGGAAGTTCGGGGACTCAGTTACAACTGACCACATTTCTCCGGCTGGTGCGATCGGTAAAGATACACCGGCAGGGAAGTACCTTCGTGAAAACGGTGTTGAAATCCGTGACTTCAACTCATACGGTTCACGACGCGGTAACCATGAAGTAATGATGCGTGGTACATTTGCTAATATCCGTATCCGTAATCAGATTGCTCCTGGAACTGAGGGCGGTTATACAACGTACTGGCCAACCGGTGACGTTATGGCAATCTATGATGCATGTATGAAATATCAGGAAGATAATACCGGACTGGTAGTACTTGCTGGAAAAGACTATGGAATGGGTTCTTCCCGTGACTGGGCTGCAAAAGGTACAAACCTTCTTGGAATTAAGACTGTCATCGCAGAAAGCTATGAGCGTATTCACCGTTCAAACCTTGTGTTTATGGGCGTTCTGCCACTTCAGTTCAAGAAGGGTGACAGTGCTGAATCACTTGGATTAACAGGTAAAGAAACGATTTCTGTTAATATTACAGATGACGTTAAACCGCGTGATATTCTGACAGTAACTGCAACTGATGAAGATGGAAAAGTAACAGAATTTGAAGTACTTGCCCGTTTTGATTCAGATGTGGAAGTTGATTATTATCGTCACGGCGGAATTCTGAGAATGGTTCTTCGTGATAAATTAACTGTATAATGACTAAATCCGACAGTGTAACAGCTGTCGGATTTTTTTCTGCAAAATAATTATAAAATTTAAATAATTCAGTTTAAATGAAGTTGTATTGTGACATACTGATAGTAGGAGGTGAAATTGAATGAGAGTGAAAGGAAAGTCATTTCAGGAATTGCTGGCTGAGAATCGATCTGACATTAAAAAGGATCCTGTGAAAATGGATCGGATTGAGGAAAGATTGGAGAAAAGATGGATTACATGGACTGAAAAAAGTTAATCAGATCGCATTCTGTCCAGTCAGGATAGGGTGCTTTTATTTTTGATCTCTTCATTTTTTCGTTATAATAAAAGAATATACAGATGAAATGAGGGTTCTGCATGCTCGTTGCACAAAAAGAAATAGAAGTACGCTATGCTGAAACAGATCAAATGGGTGTTGTCTATCATGCTAATTATTTAGTATGGATGGAAATTGGACGAACATCATTAATTGAAGAAATGGGATTTAAATACACTGATATGGAAGAAGAAGGGATTCTGGCGCCTGTCATGGATATCAATATTTCCTACAAGAGTCCTGCAAAATATGGAGACGATGTCACTGTACATACATGGATTGATCATTATGATGGATTGCGGACACATTACGGGTATGAAATCCTTTTGGCAGATGGAAAGGTTGCTGCTACGGGATTAAGTAAACACGTTTGTGTTAAAAAAGATAACTTCAGACCGGTATTAATCAGAAAGTATTTTCCTGAGTGGCATGAAGCATGTAAAAAATATAAAAAGCTGTCTGATATGCAGGAGACCAGACCTTAATGGCATTCGGACTTAAAAGACAGGAGCTTATTCAGTGGAAAAAGGATATTGATAGAGGAAAGGTTGCTTTTATCACGCACTATTGGCTGGATGATCGTTTTGGCGACATGAAGACAGTAACAAAGGTTGGAGCTAAAGATCTTGGAAAACTCTATGACTGGGGCAGGCAGTATGGTTTAAAAAAAGAATGGATTCACATCCGTGAAGATGGCTACTCCCATTATGACCTTATTGGCAGGGTTCAAGTTGAAATTTTAAAGGCAGAAGGAATGCAGGAGCAGATGAATCGGTTCAATATAAAATAAAAAACCGCATTTCTGCGGTTTAAGACTTTTTATATTCATATTCAGGTCCTTCGAGTTTTTCATCATATGTTACATGAAGATCATGCCCGTCAAAGTACCATAAGTCACTTTCTTCAACGAAAAAATGTATCCCGTCTTTTTCAGTTTCAGCAGCAGGTTCGCCAGGTTCATCTTTGGCTACGCCAAGTGAGAATCCTTCCTGTACAGCACTGGATCCGCCATATTTCGCAAAGAACCTGACATGGGCACCTTCTTCAATCAGCATTTCATTTTTAAACCATTCAAGCGCATCGTCTGTTACGATTATATTCATCGGAAAATTCTCCTTTCGGGGCTGTTATCACTTAACAGCTGTTAGGTTTGTCCCTATTATAGATGAGAAAATTTCCTGTGACAAAGAAAGGGTGTTATCATGGAAAAAAATCTTTTTACGTGGATTGGTTTATTTATTTTTGGAGGACTTGTATTACAGGTTTTTATTCAGCTTGAATCAAAATATTATGTGGAGGCGCTGATTTCACTTGCTGCAGGTGCTCTTATATACTCCGGCCTCATCATGTTAAGCCGTAAAAATCGCAAGGCCTGGCTGTTGAGTACAAGTGTACTTGCCGGTGCAGCAATTGTCATGATTTTTTTATCACCGCATTTATTTTCTCATTAGTAAAACCGCGACACAGTTGTCGCGGTTTTACTACATCCATTTTATTTTTGGTTCAGTTTTATTTTTGATTCGTGCGATATTGTCTTTATGTCTTATCACAATAAAAATTGACATTACACCAACAATTAGTGTTAAAAACAGGTCATTAGTAAAAACAAGGCAATAAATGATTCCGAATAATGCTGCTGACATGGATGAAAGTGAAACGTATTTTGAAAGCTTCAGGACGATTAAAAATACGAGCACTACCAGTACAAATAAAATTGGTGCGTATCCAAGGACTACACCTGAAGAAGTGGCTACCGCTTTACCGCCTTTAAAACCGGCGAATACTGGAAAGATATGACCAATGACTGAAGCAACCCCTGCAATCAGCATTAAATCCGGCAGTCCTGCTAGGAGAGGCAGCAGTGTAGCAGCCGTTCCTTTTAAAATGTCAATCACAGTAACAACAATTCCCGCTTTTTTACCTAATGTTCTGAAAGTGTTGGTTGCACCAAGGTTTCCGCTGCCGTAGTTTCTGATATCTTTTTTATAAAACATTTTCCCAATCCAGAGACCGGACGGAATAGAACCGAGTATGTAAGCAGCTATAAGTATAAGACCAATTTCCATAATAAATTCTCCTTATAATATGTATGAATACTATTATATTATCATGAAAATACATTGAGAAAATAAACTTTTCGTCATTCTCAGCTTTTGACTGCAAATAATTCGACAGATCCTGACTTAAAAGAGTTTATGAAATTTGGACCAGGGAATGTAATAATAGATATAGGAAGGGGTAGATCTATGATAGTTTTTAAAAATGTATCAAAAACATTTCCGGACGGAACGGAAGCAATCAAAGACATGAACTTACATATTAAAGAAGGTCAGCTGGTTGCACTTATCGGTCCAAGCGGATGCGGCAAGACAACGACGATGAAAATGATTAATAGACTGATCAGCATCACATCCGGGACGATTGAGATAGATGGCAAAGACACAGCTGATGTAAAAGAAGTTGAACTCAGAAGAAGTATAGGCTATGTCATTCAGCGTATCGGATTATTCCCGCATATGACAATTGAAGAAAATGTAGGATTGATACCTAAGCTGAAAGGTAAAAAGAAAGCTGAATATCAGGACAGAGTTAATGAGCTGTTAAACCTTGTAGGGCTTGATCCTGATACTTATAAAAAGAGGTATCCATTAGAGTTAAGCGGAGGCCAGCAGCAGCGCGTAGGAGTTGTCAGAGCACTTGCTGACGAGCCGCCTATTATACTGATGGATGAACCATTCAGTGCACTTGATCCGATCAGCCGTGAGCAGCTTCAGGATGAATTAAAGCAGCTTCAGCTGAAAATCAAAAAGACCATTGTTTTTGTAACACATGATATGGATGAAGCACTAAAAATCGCTGATGAAATTGTTTTATTAAGAGACGGTGTAATCCAGCAGATTGCTTCACCTGAACAACTGTTGCGCGAACCTGCAAACGATTTTGTCAGATCATTTATTGGAGAAGAACGGATACAGACATACCTCAGTGATCATTCCAGACAAAGTATCCACGCTTACATTGACAGAACCACAGAACCTCATCAGTCTGAGTACACAATTGATGCATCTTCATCGATCAAAGAAACTGTCAGATATCTGATTGCCAACAAAACAGACTCAGCTGCTGTAATTGAAAACGATAAAATTACTGGTTCTGTTCATAAAGATCGATTGCTTGCCGCACTCGCCGGTATCGATGAAGAGGAGGCGCTGCAGTGAATTTTTTTCAGACATTTATTGACACTGTGACTTCCCGTCAGGATCTGATCGTGGAAGCAACGCTTGAGCATTTATATTTATCGTTTACTGCTATTTTCATTGCCATAATAATCAGTCTTCCTCTTGGAATATTTATTTCCAGAAAGCAGAAAGTTGCAGAATTCTATATTGGTGTAACCGCAGTATTTCAAACCATACCGAGTCTTGCATTATTTGGTTTTTTAGTGCCGATTATGGGGATAGGTTTTGAAACAGCTCTGATTGCACTGATCATTTACGCATTACTGCCTATCCTGCGGAATACTTATACAGGCATTACAGGAGTAGATCAGGCAGTCATTGAAGCAGGCAAAGGAATGGGAATGACGGACCGTCAGATACTATTTAAAATAGAACTGCCATTATCCTTACCGTTTTTGATGGCAGGTATCAGAACTGCAACTGTTCTGACTGTAGGTGTGGCTACACTTGCAACTTTCGTTGGCGCAGGTGGACTTGGTGATGTGATCTGGAGAGGTCTTCAGTCTTATAACAACAGCCTTGTACTGGCTGGTGCAATACCGGTAGCACTGCTGGCACTGCTATTTGACTTTATTTTAAAAACGTTAGAGAAAAAGACGACACCTAAAGGGTTAAAATCATAATGAGGAGTGACAATATGAAACAGAAAAAAATGATCGCAGGAGCATCACTAATTGCCCTGTCAGGCATACTTGGTGCATGTGGAAGTGACAGCAGTTCAGGAGAGAGCAGTGAACCGATTATCGTTGCCGGAAAGCCATGGACAGAACAATATATTCTTCCACACATTATGGAACTATATATTGAGGGGAATTCTGATTACGAGGTAGAGCTTGAAGAAGGGCTTGGGGAAGTATCAATTCTTACACCGTCTTTAGAAAACGGCGATATTGATATGTACATTGAATACACAGGTACCGGACTTGAAGCGGTCTTAAATGAAAAAGCTGAGCAGGGGGAAAGTAGTGACTCTGTTCTTGAACGGGTTAGAGAAGGCTATGAAGAGCGTTTTGATGTGACATGGCTGGAACCATTGGGATTTGAAAACAGTTATACAATGGCATATAGAAAGGGCGAAGGTATCGATGCATCGACATACAGTGAATTAGCTGAAATCAGCAGCGACTTAACTTTCGGTGCTCCTCACCCATTTTATGAAAGAGAAGCTGACGGATATGATGCCCTTGTTGAAGCTTACGGCTTTGAATTTGAATCCGCTGAAAGCTTTGATCCAAGTATCATGTACGATGCTGTCAGAACAGGAGAAATTGATGTGATTCCGGCATTCACTACTGATGGTCGTGTCGAACGCTTTGATCTGGCCACTACCGAAGATGATAAAGGGTTTTTCCCTAAGTATGATGCTGTGCCGGTTGTAAGACAGGAAATTCTTGATAATTATCCTGAGCTTGAAGAGGTATTAAGTGGATTATATGGACAAATT
Source organism: Jeotgalibacillus terrae (assembly GCF_016908195.1). Classification (GTDB taxonomy): domain Bacteria; phylum Bacillota; class Bacilli; order Bacillales; family Jeotgalibacillaceae; genus Jeotgalibacillus; species Jeotgalibacillus terrae. Next base: position 63,719 of record NZ_JAFBDK010000015.1, on the reverse strand, counting down.
TCAGCAGAAGAAATGCAGGAAATGAACGCAAAAGTAGACATTGATGGAGAAGATTACAGAACTGTAGCGGAAGAATTTCTAACAGGTAAAGGACTTATTGAAGAATAAGGAGTGTTTACAATGGAAAATCCTGATCGCAATGAAATCAGATCGATTCTGCAGCAGTCAAAGAAAATAGCTGTTGTAGGGCTCAGTGATAATCCGGCAAGAACGTCTTATAGCGTGTCAAAAGCCATGCAGGACGCCGGTTATGAAATTATCCCTGTGAACCCTATGATCAAAGAGGCACTTGGCGTTGAGGCGGTTTCAAGCCTTAAGGATCTGCCAGAGTCAGTGGATATCGTAAATGTATTCAGACGTTCAGAGTTTTTAAAAGAGCTCGCCGATGACTATCTTGAGACAGATGCACCGGTGTTCTGGACACAGCTTGATGTGATTGATGAAGAAGTTTTTCAGAAATTGACTGAAAAAGGTAGAAAAGTGATTATGGACCGGTGTATTAAAGTAGAACACAGTATTACACGTCCCTGATATGTGAGGCACTGCTTAATTGCAGTGCTTTTTTCTGTTATTTAACAAATAAATTTAAAAATAATACGGGTTGACATAATGAATTTATCTGATTGCATTTGAAAAGCCTGATAAAATAAGTATAGAATATGATGGGTACAATATTTATATGATATAATAAAGAAAAACGAACACCTGTTTGTATAGTTGGAAGGGGAATTTTAGTGGCTAAAAAAGCAATGATGGAATATAACGATGATGCCATCCAGGTGTTAGAGGGCTTAGACGCAGTCCGGAAAAGACCCGGTATGTATATTGGCTCTACTGATGCACGCGGCCTTCATCACCTTGTTTATGAGATCGTTGACAACTCTGTAGATGAAGCGCTAGGCGGATTTGGCAGACAGATCGATGTGAAAATACATGAAGATAACAGTATATCTGTTCGCGATTACGGGAGGGGTATGCCTACAGGGATGCACAGATCCGGTAAGCCTACACCTGAAGTAATCTTTACGGTACTGCATGCTGGAGGAAAATTTGGTCAGGGTGGCTACAAGACAAGCGGAGGTCTGCATGGCGTAGGTGCATCAGTTGTGAATGCACTTTCCGAATGGCTGGATGTCACGATTTACCGTGATGGCTCTGTTTTTAAACAGCGTTTTGAAAATGGAGGCAAACCGGTAACAACGCTTGAAAAGAAAGGTTCAACGAAAGAAACAGGAACGCTGATTCATTTTAAACCGGACCCTTCAATATTCAGTACAACTCACTTTAATTATGAGACGTTGAGTGAAAGACTGAGAGAAAGTGCTTTTTTGTTAAAAGGATTTGCGATTGAAATAGCAGATCTCCGTGATGATAAAAAAGAAGTGTTTCAGTTTGACACAGGTATTGAAGCTTTTGTTTCATACTTGAACGAAGAAAAAGATATTCTTCATCCGGTCGTATCATTTGAAGGGGAACAGGCTGACATAGAAGTCGAGTTTGCATTCCAATTTAATGACGGATTCTCTGAAACCATTCTTTCTTTTGTAAATAACGTCAGAACAAAGGATGGCGGAACGCATGAGGCAGGGGCTAAAACTGCAGTAACCCGGGTATTTAATGAATATGCAAGAAAAGTCAGTCTGTTAAAAGACAAAGATAAAAACCTTGAAGGCAGCGATATACGGGAAGGTTTTGCAAGTATTGTTTCGATCAGGGTTCCTGAACAGATCCTTCAGTTCGAAGGCCAGACAAAAGGGAAACTTGGCACATCGGAAGCTCGTTCTGCTGTTGATGGAGTGGTTGCAGGAAAACTGCTCTATTTCTTAGAGGAGAATCCTGATATCAGTTCAATGCTCATTAAAAAAGCAATCAGAGCGCAGCAGGCAAGAGAAGCAGCAAGAAAGGCTAGGGAAGATGCCAGAAACGGAAAAAAGAGAAAAAAATCTGATACGATTCTTTCCGGAAAGCTTACACCTGCCCAATCAAAAAATGCTGCAAAAAATGAACTCTACCTGGTTGAGGGGGACTCAGCAGGCGGTTCAGCCAAGCAGGGACGCGACCGTAAGTTCCAGGCGGTATTGCCGCTGCGTGGTAAGGTTGTTAATACAGAAAAAGCAAAGCTTGCTGATATTTTTAAGAATGAAGAGATCAATACAATCATTCATGCGATTGGTGCAGGCGTGGGACCAGACTTTAATCTTGATGATGTGCAGTATGACAAAATCGTGATTATGACTGATGCTGATACTGATGGTGCACATATACAGGTACTTCTGCTGACTTTCTTTTACCGTTACATGAAGCCGCTCGTGGAAGCAGGGAGAGTTTATATTGCCCTTCCGCCACTTTATAAAGTAAGTAAAGGCTCAGGTAAGAAAGAAGTCATTGAATATGCGTGGACTGATGATGAACTGGGCAGTGTAACCCAAAAAGTTGGTAAAGGATATACGCTCCAGCGCTATAAAGGTTTAGGGGAGATGAACCCTTCACAGCTCTGGGAAACAACGATGGACCCTGAAACCAGAACATTAATCAGAGTCCGGATTGATGACGGTGCTCGAGCGGAACGAAGAGTAACTACACTGATGGGAGATAAAGTAGAGCCCAGAAGAAAGTGGATTGAAGCTCACGTAGAGTTTGGCCTTGAAGAGAATGAAAATATTCTTGAAAATGAACAAATGATGACATCAGAGGAGGAATAATTAATGACAGCGACAGAACGCTTTCAGGATCTTCCTCTTGAAGAAGTGTTAGGGGACAGATTTGGCCGTTACAGTAAATATATTATTCAGGAAAGAGCATTGCCTGATGCGCGGGACGGTCTAAAGCCCGTTCAGCGCAGAATTCTCTATGCGATGCATATGGAAGGTAATACACACTTAAAAGGATTCAGAAAATCTGCAAAAACAGTCGGGAATGTGATTGGTAATTACCACCCTCATGGAGATTCCTCTGTTTATGAAGCCATGGTGAGAATGAGTCAGAGCTGGAAAGTAAGAAACCTTCTTGTTGAGATGCATGGTAATAACGGAAGTATTGATGGAGATCCCGCTGCAGCGATGAGATATACAGAGGCAAGACTCTCAGCTATATCAACTGAACTGTTAAGAGACATTGAATCAGATACAGTGGATCATATTTCAAACTTCGATGATACTTCTGAAGAGCCGGTTGTGCTTCCTGCTAGATACCCGAACCTGCTGGTAAACGGCTCTACTGGTATCTCAGCCGGTTATGCGACTGAAATTCCACCACACCATCTGGGCGAAGTAATTGATGCTGCTGTAATGAGAATTGAAAAACCTGACTCGACTGTTGAAGATCTCATGACAGTTATAAAGGGTCCGGATTTCCCCGGCGGAGGTATTATTCAGGGTGTTGATGGAATTAAAAACGCCTATGAAACTGGAAAAGGGAAAATTGTCATTCGTGGAAAAGTGGATATTGAAGATATCCGTGGTGCGAAACAGCAGCTGGTGATTACAGAATTACCCTATGAAGTAAATAAAGCCGTTCTAGTAAAGAGAATGGATGAATACCGTGCCGATAAGAAGGTGGAAGGTATCGCCGAAGTAAGAGATGAAACGGATCGTACAGGTCTCAGAATCGTAGTTGAGTTAAAAAAAGAAGCAGATACAAGTGGTGTGCTTAATTTTCTTTACAAAAATACAGATCTCCAGGTTCACTATAATTTCAATATGGTCGCTATTCATAAAAAACGCCCAATGCTAATGGGGCTTCGTGATCTGCTGGACGCATATATTGGACATCAAAAAGAAGTAGTTACGAGAAGAACAAAGTATGACTATGACAAAGCGATGAAGCGCAAGCATATTGTTGAAGGATTAATAAAAGCACTTTCAATTCTTGATCAGGTGATCGAAACAATCCGTGGATCAAAAGATAAAAAAGATGCGAAAAATAATCTTGAACAGCAATACGCATTTACTGAAGCGCAGGCTGAAGCGATCGTATCCCTTCAGCTATACCGCCTGACAAATACTGATGTAACCGCACTTCAAAAGGAATCTGATGAACTTGATAAAAAGATCAGTCAGCTTGATGCAATTCTGACAAGTGACTCAAAACTGATGTCAGTCATCAAAAAAGAGCTTAAGGGTATCAAAAAGCAGTACGAAGATAACAGACGCTCTGTAATTGAAGACAAGATTGAAGAATTGAAAATTAATATGGAGGTCCTGGTTGCGAGTGAAGACGTAGTAGTGTCAGTCACAAAAGATGGTTATATTAAGCGTACATCACAACGATCCTACGCAGCGTCTAATGGGCAGGACCTTGCGATGAAAGAAACTGATAAGCTTCTGTCACTGCTGAATATTAATACGACTGATTCGTTGCTCTTATTTACTAATAAAGGAAACTATATTCATTTTCCTGTGCATACACTGCCTGAAATCAGGTGGAAGGATCTCGGTCAGCATTTTTCTTCAATCGTTTCTTCAGATAAGGATGAAGAAATTGTTCATGCTGAAGGCGTAAAAAGCTTCGAGCATGATTCACTGATTTTTATTACCAAAAAGGGAATGGTGAAAAAGTCAGAATTGAAACTGTACAATGCGCAAAGAACAGCGAGAGCGCTTGTTGGTTTGAATGTGAAAAAAGACGATGAACTCATCGCTGTACACAGAACTGATGGGAATCGTACATTGATGCTTGGCACGCATTATGGATACGGACTACGCTTTAAGGAAGAAGAAGTGAGCATGGTGGGTCAGCGTGCTGCAGGCGTAAAGGGTATAAAATTAAAAGATGGTGATTATGTAGTATCGGCTTTTATTGCAGAAGACGATGATCATCTTCTTGCGGTAACTCAGCGAGGAGCCGTGAAAAAGATGTCAGCTAAAGAGTTTGATCTGGGAACTAGAGCAAACAGAGGGCTGATTATGCTGAGGGAACTGAAGAAAAACCCTCACAGACTTGTGCAACTGTTTAAAATCGATGTGGATGATGAATATATGCTTGAGACTGACAGGGGAATACGCACGTCTGTCACACCGGTAAAGCTGCGTCCAAATGACAGATATTCAAATGGTTCATTTATCATTGATGAGGCAGAAAAGGGAACTGTGATAAAGACATGGAAAACGGCCGCTGCCATAGATGTTTAAAATACGGTTAATATTGGGAATGGAAGAGGGACTAGCCTTCTTCTATTCCGTTTTTATTTGTAAAACTTTAGCTGTGTTATAGGTAAAGTTGTTTTCGTACAGCCGGAGTGTAAATTTACAGCAAACTTTAACAAAGAAATTACTTTAAAAGGGGGAATCCATTTGGAGACGCTTCATTTTATTTCTATTATTGACAATGCAGCGACAGCGATTAACGGTATTTTATGGGACTACATATTAATTATTGTATTAATTGGCTGCGGACTTTACTTTACAATCAGAGGGCGCTTCTTACAATTCACCTCATTTGGTGACATGCTCAAACTGCTAACAGAAAAGACCACGATCTCTTCTAAAGGGAGAAAAGGAATATCTTCTTTTAAAGCATTCACAATTTCGACTGCATCCCGCGTTGGTACTGGAAACCTGGCCGGTGTAGCAACCGCTATCGCTCTTGGCGGACCGGGAGCAGTGTTCTGGATGTGGATCATCGCACTGGTTGGTTCTGCTACAGCATTTGTGGAATCTACTTTAGCACAGGTTTATAAAGTGGATGACGAGAAGGATGGATTTCGTGGCGGTCCGGCTTATTACATGGAAAAAGGACTCAATGCAAGATGGTTAGGTATTATATTTGCTATAATCATTTCCATCACATTCGGACTGGTATTTAATTCAGTCCAGTCCAACACAATTTCTCTGGCTTTAGAGGGCTCATTTGGATGGGATAGACAGATCGTAGGACTTGTGCTTGTTGTACTTACTGCAATTGTTATATTTGGCGGGGTTAAACGTGTAGCCGCAGTAACTAGTATTGTTGTACCGATTATGGCCATTCTTTATATATTGCTAGCATTGTTTGTTCTTGTTACGAATCTGGATCTTGTATTCCCAATGTTCCAGATCATTTTCAGTAATGCTTTTGGTTTTACTGAAATTGTTTCAGGTGGTATTGGTGCAGCGATCCTGAACGGAGTTAAAAGAGGGCTTTTCTCTAATGAAGCAGGTATGGGTAGTGCACCGAATGCTGCTGCAACAGCAGGGGTTACACACCCTGCCAAGCAGGGACTGATTCAGGCACTTGGTGTTTTTGTTGATACAATTATCATTTGTACCGCTACAGCTTTAATCATCATTATGTCTAATGAATATCTGAATGGCAGTGATGGTATTCAGTTAACTCAGGATGCGCTTGCTTATCATGTAGGGGACTGGGCAGCAGGATTCATCAGTGTTGCAATTTTCCTCTTTGCATTCAGTTCAATTGTAGGGAACTATTATTACGGTGAAACAAATATCGAATTTATCCGTAATAATATGCTGTATGTTAATATCTATCGATTCATCGTGGTCGGTATGGTCTATTTTGGAGCGGTTCAGGAGTTTGGGGTTGTATGGAATCTTGCTGATGTATCAATGGGTACGATGGCGCTGATTAACTTAATTGCGATCTCAATAATGGCACCGCTCGCTTTCAAGGTCTTACAGGATTACAATAGGCAAAAGAAACAGGGACTCGATCCGGTATTTTATAAAAACAGTATTCCTAATTTGAAAAATACTGAATGCTGGGATGACGGTCCTGAAAAAGAATAAAATTAAATCGGCCCGACCTTCGCTTGTAATGAAGGTCGGGCCGATTTTTATGAGTCTGGACCTGTAAAAGAAAAATATTAATGAATTAAAATTTACTTGATTCCTTATTTATCGTAAACTCATCTGCAAGGGCTTCATTGACTGAGTGCTCAAAGCCCTGAAGGTCACTGCGCTCGACAACAGGATCAAGTTGATTCCAATCAACATATCTTACAAAATATTTTTTGCGGATTCGTGACAGGTACACAATAGAGTGAGGGAATTCTTCAAAATAAGCCCTTACTCTTCCGCGCCCTGCATAACTCCAGCGAATAAGATTCATGTTCATCACCATTCATAGTGTAGCACGAACAAGTGTACGAATGAAGAGGAAATGTAAAGGAGCGTTTTTAATGAGTGAATTATTTTTTGTATATGGTACGTTAAGAAAACATGGAAGCAGAGATGCTATTTTGAAAGATGAACAGCTGGTTGCTTCCCAGGCATGGACAAAAGGAAAATTGTTTTTAGCCGGTAATCTCGATCCAATTTTGAAAATAGAAGAAGATGAACGTTCTTATGGGGAATTATATGAAGTCAGCTCTCAGAAGAGTGAAGAATTAAAAAAATTATTCTCATTGAGTGGTGATCTGATGAAAATTACAGTCATTACTGACCACCTCGGTGAACAGACCGCATATACCCATATAGCAGATCATCAGACTGAACTGAAAGAGGAAATCCGTTTTAATGACTGGCTGATACACATGGAGATGGACCGTCCGATTCAATATTATTTTGCCTATGGCTCATGCATGGATGATGAACGGTTCCGGCTTGCGAAGGTAGACCATCTATTTTTGAACAAAATAGGCGGCGGGAAAGTAGACAGACTGGAAATGAATTATTCATTGAGTGTTCATGATGGCGGAAGAGCAAATATCATTGAAACAGGTGGACAGGGTGAAGGTGTCTTATATAAAGTAAACCAGAATGCTGTGGAATATTTATTTAAACGTGAAGGAGTCGACAGTGGGATGTACCGTCCTGCAATGGTTGATGTAACGGTTGATGGGATTCATTATCACAAATGTATTACCTTTATCGTACTTGATCCAGTTGATGAAGCTGCACCACCACTGCATTATGCCACTGAAATTATCAGAGGTTCAAAAGGTGTAGTCAGTGATGAATATCATAGCAAGCTTATGAATGACTTGATGAAGAAGTTTAACCTTGAAATTAAGCTGGACAAAAGCTGATAGTAAGCCCCTGTAAATGCTCAAAGCATTTACAGGGGCTTTTTATATAAATTTATAATTTATATAGGAAAGAACTAAACTCTTACATTTAAATATCCCGATATTCCGTGTTCTGCTCTGTTGAGAAGGCAAAATTCGGATTTATACGAAATCTCACCCCTTTGATAACGCTTTCACTCCCTTTATCTGCTTCTAACTCACTACCTTCAAGTTTTCCCTTGCGTGTATATCCCTACGTGTTACGATAATACTCGTGATTAAAAAAGCGAACAAAAAACCGAACAATACATTTGAAAATAAACGTGAAAACAAAGGAGATGGGCACATTGAGTAAAGATTTAAGAGTCGCATTTATCGGAGCAGGAAATATGGCAGAGGCAATGATTTCAGGGATTGTTAAAACTGGAACATTAGAGCCTCGTCAGGTAACTGCAACAAACAGAAGTAATGCGGACCGTTTACTTGAACTTCACAATGAGTACGGCATTCAGGGAATTATGAGGGATAAATTACAGCTTTCTTCATATGATGTGATCTTTATGGCGATGAAGCCAAAGGACGCTGAAACTTCATTAAGATCAATTAAAGATCATATCAGACCTGATCAGGTTGTGATGAGCGTACTTGCCGGCATCTCTACTGAATTTATGGAAGATAATCTGAACGAAGGACAACAGGTCATCCGGGTAATGCCGAATACGTCAAGTATGCTGAGAGAATCTGCTACAGCGATCTCACCCGGACAAAACGTGACGATGAAAAACGTAAAGCTGGCTAAAAGCTTACTTTCGTCAATCGGTGAAGTCTATGTGATAGAAGAAGATCAGATGGATCTATTCACAGGAATCGCCGGTAGCGGACCAGCTTACTTCTACTATTTAATGGAGCATATTGAAAAAACTGCTGAAGCGAATGGAATGGATGTTAAGCAGGCACGTGAAATTGGTGCCCAAACGATTCTTGGCGCAGCGAAAATGATGATTGAACGTGAAGAAACACCAACAGAATTAAGACAAAATGTAACATCACCAAACGGTACAACTGCTGCTGGTCTGGATGCACTGAATGAAAATGGCGGTGGCAATGCGATTAAAGCAGCAATTGAAGGTGCAATGAACCGTTCAAAAGAGATAACAGAACAAATGGCTAAAGTAACAGTACAGTAAATGTAACGACCAAATAGATATTGAAATCTTTAAATCAGGAGTGATAGCATGACATCGGATAATCAAAAGAGAGTCGTAATTAAAATTGGAAGCAGTTCATTGACAAGTTCATCAGGTGATATCAGCCGCAGAAAGATTCAGCGTATTACAGATCAGGTAGCTGAACTGAAAGATGACGGGCATGAAGTTGTATTAGTATCTTCAGGTGCAGTCGCAGCGGGATACAGAACGCTTGGGTTTGTTAACCGCCCATCATCTTTACCTGAAAAACAGGCAGCGGCAGCTATCGGACAGGGCCGTCTGATTGAAACGTATTCTGAGTTATTTACTTCTCACGGATACGCAGCTTCACAAATCTTAATTACACGCAGTGATTTCTCCGATGAAACACGCTATAACAATGTCAGAAATACAATTAACGTGCTGCTCGAGCGTGGTATTGTTCCGATTGTAAACGAAAATGACACTGTGACAACTGACAGATTAAGATTTGGAGATAATGATACATTATCAGCAAAAGTTGCAGGGCTTGTGGATTCAGATCAGTTAGTGATTTTATCTGATATTGACGGGCTTTATAACGATGACCCACGTAAAAACCCTGATGCTGAATTGCTGAAAGAAGTAACTGAAATCACACCTCAAATTGAGGATATGGCTGGTGAACCAGGTTCAGCTGTCGGCACTGGCGGTATGCGATCTAAAATTGACGCATTTAAAATCTCCATGGCATCAGGAATTCCATCATTCCTGGGTAAAGCCGGTGTGAAAAACATCATCGTGGAAGCAGTCAATGAAACTGCACGCGGAACGTATTTTGAACTTGAAAAGATCGATATCAATCTTGACCGTAAACGCCAGTGGATTGCATTTAATTCAGGGCCTGAAGGTGAAATTCTGATTGACAAAAATGCTAAGGATGTAATTGTGAATGAAAAAGGCAATCTGCAGCCTAGTCAGATCTATCAGATCAACGGATATTTTAAAAAGGGAAGCGTCGTACGCATCCTTGATACTGACAATAATAAACTTGGTCTTGGAGTAGTAAATTATTCATCTAAAGATCTTGAACAATTCCAGCTTGAACAGACTAATCAAAACGCTGAAGCAGCCATTAACAGTGAATCCTTTGTATGTGAACTTGATGTAGCGATTCCACTTGGCGTCTAAAATGAATAAATGAATCAGATAAATCGAAATAAAAAACTCTCAAGGAGTGGTTAGATGACTACAATGACAAAAGTGAATGTAAAACAACAGGCACAGGCAGCTCAGAAAGCATCTAAAGAACTTGGACTACTATCTACTGAAACAAAAAATAAAGCGCTTCTCACAATTGCAGACCATCTTGAAAATCATACAGCGGCAATTCAAGAAGCAAATGAAAAAGACCTTTCTAATGGGCGTGAAGCAGGCTATGATGCAGCTTATATGGACCGTCTTGCACTCGATGAGAATCGTGTAAAAGATTTTGCTGAAGGGCTGCGCCAGGTAGCTAAGCTTGAAGATCCTTCAGGTGAAGTTACAGATGAGTGGACGCTTGAAAACGGACTGAATGTTCAAACCATACGAGTGCCGCTTGGAGTGATCGGAATGATTTATGAAGCCCGTCCAAATGTAACTGCTGATGCAACAGGTCTGGCACTTAAATCAGGTAATGCAATTGTGTTAAAAGGCGGTTCTTCTGCAATCAATTCAAACCGTCAGATTGTCAGCGTAATGAAAAAAGCACTTGATGAAACTGAAATTTCTTCTGATGCTGTTCAATTTATCGACAGCACTGATCGTTCAGCTACTGAAGAGCTGTTTACAATGAAGGCACACATTGATGTATTAATTCCACGCGGAGGCGGGAAACTGATCTCAGCAGTCGTGAATAATGCGACAGTCCCTGTACTTGAAACAGGAGTAGGGAACTGCCACATTTATATTGATAAGGATGCGGATGCTAAAAAAGCAATGGCAATTTTAGTGAATGCGAAGACTGACAGACCTGCAGTATGTAATGCAGCAGAAACAGTGATTATTCATGAATCATTTTTTAAAGCTAATCAGGATTTAATCATTGATACGTTAAAAGAAAATCAGATCAGTGTATATGGTGATGATGCAGCTGTTTCAGCTGTACCTGGTGCCAAAAAAGCTGAGCATGACCAGTGGGCGAATGAATTTTTAAGTCTTGATATCGCGATGAAAATCGTTTCAGATGTAGACGAAGCAATTGCTCATATCGATGAGTATGGCACAAAGCATTCTGAAGCCATTGTTACTGAGAATGAGGAAACAGCTAAGCGATTTAAAGGCATGGTGGATGCTGCAGCAATTTATCAGAATGCATCTACACGTTTCACTGATGGAAGTGCCCTTGGATTCGGCGCAGAGATCGGCATATCTACTCAGAAGCTCCATGCACGTGGACCAATGGGGCTGCCGGCATTAACAACAATTAAATATGTGATGACAGGTAACGGTCAGATCCGGTAATACAAATAAAAAAGCAGCCACAGCGGCTGCTTTTTTTAATGCTCGTATTGTTCTTCCTGTTTCCCCGAATTCGTCAACTTGTATTTCAGTTCAAACAGCTTTTTCGTCAGCTTAGGAACCGGTCCATCAAAGAGCTTTTCTCTCCAGTATACATCAGCGGCTTTTTGGACTGCACCGGCTTTAACAGGATAGGTATAAACCATTCTGGACAATGTACCGACTTTCATCTTATTCTTCTTCGCAAATACAGCGAGCTGCATCCATTCACCCGCATCTGTACCTGCAGCGTGAGCCCCTAGAATATAGCCCTTTTTATCAGTAATAAATTTTACAAAACCTCTAGTTTCGTGTGCTGTAATAAAACGGTCAACTTTATTCAGATGAGCTCTGAAAACTTTATAATCGATATTCTGATCTTTTGCTTCCTGTTCTGTCATACCCAGATGAAATACTTCAGGAACAGTAAAGGTTACCCATGGTGTATTGCTGTGGTCAAGCTTGTTCCTTAGGCCGAATAACACGTTAGATACAACTGTTTTTGCCTCTTCACCGGCAGCATGTGTGAATGGAAGTGTATTAATTGTATCCCCAACAGCAAAAATATGCGGTCTGGAAGTTCTGAAGGTGGCATCAGTATGAATAAAACCTTTTACTTTTTCAACTCCTGCATTTTCGAGGTTAAGAGAATCGATCGCAGGTTTTCTCCCGGCAGCAACCAGGATCACATCAAATTCGTAATCTGTTTTCTGACCCTTTTGTTCTACTGTAAGAACGGATTTTTCACTCTGGTAGGCTGCGGTGATAACTTTCGCATTTAATTTTATTTCAAGTTCTTTTGATATTTCATTTTCCATGAACCTCGAAATATCCTGATCTTCCTTTGAAAACAACTTATCTGCTCCTTCAAAAACAGTGACCTCAGAGCCGAGTCTTGAAAATGCCTGAGCCATTTCAAGTCCAACTGTACCACCTCCAATAACGCCGAGCTTACCTGGCAGGGAAGGTAACTCAAAAATCGATTCATTTGTGACATAAGGAACTGTCTCAATCCCGTCAATAGGTGGAATAACAGGTTTTGATCCGGTTGCGATGACTACTTTATCTGCATAAATGGATGTTTCATTATCAATATTAATGATATGGTCTGACTCAAAAGAAGCTTCCCCGAAATATACGTCAGCTCCAAGTTCAGTAAACCGGTCACTTCTGTCGTGAGACTGTATGGTGTCTCTTGCGTTATCAATGCGCTGCTTTACTTTTTCAAAGCTTAACTCACCGCTGATTGACAGTCCAAGCAGATCAGCTGCTTCATACATATCATGACTCATATTGGCTGTTTTAATTAAAGCTTTAGACGGGACACACCCAAAGTGAAGGCAGTCTCCTCCGAGTGAATCTCTTTTTTCAATTAATGCTACTTTTGCGCCGAGTGATGCCATACCGGAAGCTGCAGTCATTCCTGCAGACCCTCCTCCTATAATGACTGCCTGATACCTTTCCATCAAATCTCCTCCATATACAATTCGCGAATGGTGTTCATCCGCTTTTTATTAACGCCCATATCTGAATAGCCCACACGTGAAGCTGAACGGTAGTGAATCACCTTTTCTTCATCTGAAAACAGAAAATCAATGTCATCCTTAAACTTGAAAAATGATGAGGTTGCAATCGCATAGACCATGTGATCATTCTCATTCTTAATAACGATGTTGTTCATTGATTCAAGAATGGATTTAATTCTCTTTTTTGATTCTTCTTTTGAGCCTCTGTAAGGGAAGGGCTCCATCCGTTTATCGTCATGATCTGTCTGCGTTGATACATTGTTTGGTTTATCTTTCAGAGGTAAAAGCTTTCCGCTTTCTAATCTGTCATTCAGGTTCATTTGTCTCTCTCCTTGTATTATAATGTTGACCTAAAAAGAAATAGCCTCTCTGATGAACGATCGGCAGGTCATAGATTGAAAATGCAGCCCCATTTAAATGTTTTGGAATATGAAAACGCAAAAGCTCTTTTCGAGGACCACTTTTAATTTCAAATGTATAGGTTAAATCCCCTATAAAACCGTTTTTTGGGACATGTTCAATTTCTACTACATACTTAGGGTTTAATTCACCAAGTGCTCTTGTCTCTTCAGCTGTGATTGGCTGATGATATGCTTCTATCTGTCCTGAAACAGTATAAGAAAGCTGGTCGATTTTACTATCAGACTGATTGATAAAGCAGACGCTGTAACGATATCCTTCATAGTTGCTCGGCCTTGTGTCGAGTACAGCCATGAACCATGGGTCATTGACCATTATTTTGTGCCTCCTCGCGTGCGCTTCTAACCTGCTATACCCTGTAAGAATCAAACAAAAACAGCACACTACCTAATGTGCTGTTTTTGTCATATTAAATATTCATAGTATGCCACAAATATTGCTGCAAGTGAGAGTGCAGTATAGACAAGGCTGGTTCCTTCGATTAATTTCGGATAAAGATATTTTGTTTTATCTCCAAACTGAACAGTCGTTAAAGATGACTGAGTAGGCTGACGGTTCGCCTTAGCGTAATTACCGGGTGAAGTAAAGAACCTGATGACAACGATACTCAGAATTCCTGCAAAAAAAGACACTTCAATAAAACCGGCATTCAATATGAACATAAGAACTACATTAACTAATAGGATACTGATTGCTGTAATTGACAGATTCAAAAATTTGATCAACTTGTTCACTCCCAGACGATTCTTTTACTAGTTTCTCACATTAAAGTGCTGTCTTCCACAGTAAAGTGACAGATGTAAGCGTTTGCTTATCAGATTAGTGAAAAAGTTCAGATTAATGGGTTGTCAGCTCCTGATCTCACAGCTATAATTGTCCGTATATCAAAAACAAATGTCTTTTTATCTCGTACAATGTATTGAAAGCAGGTGCTTATTTATGGAGAAACAAATTAATGTAGGAATGCTTGGATTCGGAACAGTCGGCAGCGGGGTCGCAACGATCATCAAAGAAAATGAAAAACAGCTGTCTCAGAAGCTGGGAGCTGACGTGAAAATAAAGAAAATTGCAGTAAGAGACCCTGAAAAATACCGTGATATTGATACTAATGGCAGTGAACTGACAACCGTCGTAGATGATGTAGTTAATGATGAATCAATCAAAGTCATTGTCGAAGTGATGGGTGGTATTGAAGAAGCGCATCAGGCGATCGAGCAATCACTCAGGGCAGGTAAAGCGGTCATCACTGCCAATAAAGATCTGATGGCACTGCATGGCCACTCTTTATTGAAGTTAGCTGAAGAACATCATGCAGATCTTTATTATGAAGCAAGTGTTGCAGGTGGAATTCCGATTATCCGAACACTTGAAGATGGACTGGCATCAGACCGCATTTCTACTATAATGGGTATCGTAAATGGCACAACAAACTATATTCTTACAAAAATGAAAGAAGAAGGCTGGAGTTATGAAGATGCACTGAAAGAAGCACAGGCTCTCGGATTTGCTGAAAGTGATCCTACTTCAGATGTAGAAGGGCTCGACGCTGCACGAAAAATGGCGATCCTTGCTACGCTGGCTTTTTCAATGGAAGTATATCTCGATGATGTCGAAGTAACCGGCATGACGAATATTACAGCTGAAGATATGTCACTTGCTGAACAATTCGGATACAGCGTGAAAATGCTCGGATTTGCCGAGAAGGATGAAGAAGGCGTAGATGTTGCAGTAGAACCTGTCTTCCTGAAATCATCCCATCCGCTTGCTGCAGTCAGGAATGAATATAACGCTGTGTATGTTTATGGAGATGCAGTAGGAGAAACGATGTTCTATGGACCGGGTGCCGGATCAATGCCTACAGCTACTTCAGTCGTATCAGATGTCATTGCTGCGTGCCGTAACATTTTACTCGGTGTTGCAGGAGCACGACATATTGATTATGTAAATGAACGGAAAATTAAGCAGGAAGACCAGCAGCATGCACAGTTCTTTCACCGCTTACTTGTAAAGGATAAGATCGGAGTATTTTCAGCACTCACTGATATCTATGGCAAGTACGAAGCGAGCTTAAGTTCAATTATTCAGCGTCCCGGGGAACAGGAAGGAGAAGCTGAGGTTATCTTAATTACTCATCCTGTCTCAAGAAAAAATCATCATAAAATTGTAGAAGAATTGAAACAGTCTGATGTTGTGAAAAACATCATCAGTCAATATAGAGTGGAAGGGGGAGACCGTTAATGAGATGGCTTGGATTAATTGAACAATATAAAGAATGGCTCCCTGTAACAGACCAGACACCAAAGCTGAGCCTGAATGAAGGAAATACTCCATTGATCTTTATGGAAAACCTTTCTGAAGAATGGGGTATTAACTTATATGTAAAGACTGAAGGGACAAATCCTACCGGGTCTTTTAAAGACCGGGGAATGGTAATGGCTGTAGCTAAAGCAAAAGAAGAAGGAAGTAAAGCGATCATCTGTGCTTCTACAGGTAATACTTCAGCAGCTGCAGCAGCATATGGAGCGAGAGCGGGCTTGAGAACGATTGTTGTTATACCAGAAGGAAAAATCGCCCTTGGAAAACTGGCTCAGGCACGTATGTACGGTGCTGAAATCATTTCAATTGAAGGAAATTTCGATGAAGCTCTGAATCTTGTAAGAAAAATCAGTGAAGAAGAGGATATTACTTTAGTTAATTCAGTAAATCCATATAGACTTGAAGGGCAGAAAACTGCTGCGCTTGAACTGATTGATCAGTTAGGACAGGCTCCGGATATTCTTGCGCTGCCGGTTGGTAATGCAGGTAATATCTCAGCTTACTGGAAGGGATTCAGTGAGTATCATGCAAAGCACGGGGGCAGCAAACCAAAACTTCTAGGTGCCCAGGCTTCCGGAGCGGCTCCGATCGTGCATGGACGCGTATTCGACAAACCTGAAACTGTAGCTACAGCAATCCGCATCGGACATCCGGCAAGCTGGCAGCTCGCATTGAATGCATTAGAAGAGTCAAATGGTCATATATTAGAGGTTACTGATGAAGAGATTCTAAAGGCTTATCAATTAATTGCAAAACGTGAAGGTGTATTTGCAGAACCAGCATCCTGTGCACCGATTGCTTCAATTATGAAACGCCTTGAAGCAGGAGAAATAGAAAAAGGTTCAACTATCACTGCTGTTCTGACAGGTAACGGTTTAAAAGATCCCGAAACTGCTATTAACGTTTCTGACCTCGAACCGCTTGTTATTAAACCTGATATTGAAGCGCTTAGAAATGAGTTGAAAGGGGAAGTGAAGTTGTGACTTTCTCACCTTTTACAGTAAAAACACCTGCTTCGACTGCAAATCTGGGACCGGGTTTTGATTCTATTGGTCTTGCACTCCCGATCTATCAAAAAATTGATGTACAACCGGATCATCAATGGAACGTGTCGTATGAGCAGGAAGACTTTCAGGATCTTCCAACTGATCAGTCAAACCTGATCTTAAAGACGATTAATAAAGTTGCGGCTGCTGTAGGGATAGAGTGTCCATATGCTGCTCTATCTATCAGTTCTGATATCCCATTGTCCAAAGGGTTAGGAAGCAGTGCCGCAGCTATATCAGCCGGCGTATCAATTGCAAACAGGCTGATGGATCTCAGCTTAACAGGGGATGAACAGATCAGACTAGCTTCACATATAGAAGGACACCCGGATAATGTCTCTGCTTCTATCGCAGGAGGGCTGACTGTTTCAAGGTTTGCTAATGGTGAAGTGACAACTGTATCTATTCCTGTCGGGGGATTTTCTGTTGTGATTATGGCTCCTGATGCTGAGCTTGAAACAAAAAAATCCCGCGGTGTACTTCCCGATCATCTGCCATATAGAGATGCTGTGTTATCAAGTGCAGCGGCTAATGTGATGGTTGCCGCTTTTGCAGTCAAAGACTTCAAAAAAGCTGGACAGGTTATGATGAAAGACGCTTTTCATGAACCTTTCAGAGAAGACTTTTTTCCCGACCTGGCTGATATAAAAAAGGATGCGTGTGACGCAGGAGCATTTGCTGTAACAATCAGTGGAGCAGGTCCGTGTATTTCAATTTTCACAGAGGATACTCAACTGACTGAAGTAGTTGATCGATTATCTGAAAAATATAGCAGCTATCAATTATTAACGTTAAAACCCGTTAATCAGGGGACATTTATAACTGAACATCAATCAAACCGCCTGTCAGTGTAACAGGCGGTTTTCATTTGGCAAGAGGTTTCAGCTGGAGCTTTTTGGTTAATACATGTACTAGAAGATGATAGAGAATGATGGAAAAGGAGTAGATATAATGGAGTTTTCAAAAGTACAGAAAAATGGTCAGCCGGCCCAGCATCAGGAAAAGCAGCCCGGTGAGATTCCTGCTATGAATCCTGAACCAATTCATGATGACAAGAATTATAAAGGTAGCGGCAAGCTTGAAGGAAAAACGGCACTAATAACAGGTGGTGACAGCGGCATAGGAAAAGCAGCTGCAATTGCCTATGCAAAAGAAGGTGCTAATGTAGCAATTGTTTATCTTGATGAACATGATGATGCGAAAAAAACAAAAGAAGAAGTACAGGCGTATGGAGCAAAGTGCCTGATATTGAGCGGCGACGTTGGAAATGAAGAGTTCTGCAAACTGGCCATTTCTTCAACCGTAAAAGAATTTGCAGGACTTGATATCCTGGTTAATAATGCAGCGGAACAGCATCCGCAGTATTCAATTGAAGACATTTCAGCTGTGCAGCTTGAAAAAACATTTAAAACAAACATTTTCTCAATGTTTCATCTGGTGAAAGCAGCATTACCTCATTTAAAAGAGGGCAGCTGTATTATTAATACGAGTTCTGTTACCGCGTATGCCGGCAATGAGCAGTTAATTGATTATTCGGCAACAAAAGGTGCAATTACAAGTTTTACTAGGTCTCTGGCTAAATCTCTTACTAAAAAGAAGATCAGAGTAAATGCAGTTGCCCCAGGACCAATCTGGACACCATTAATCCCTTCAACGTTTGAGAGTGACAAGGTGGCTGAGTTTGGAGCTGAAAACCCGCAGGAAAGACCTGGTCAACCTGCAGAACTTGCGCCTGCATATGTATTGCTTGCGTCAAATGACAGCTCATACATGACAGGTCAGACTATTCATATCAATGGGGGAACATTCGTATCAAGTTAACATAAAATCGCCTCAGTCACTGACTGAGGCGATTTCTTAATATTCTTCGTCTACATATTCCCAACCATCATCACGGTATTCATAAATTTCCTGGACCTCATCTTCACGCAAGCCTGTTAAAAGTAACTGATCTGCTTCTACGTGTACTGTTTCCTCCGGCTGATCGACTCTTAAAAGTTCATCTCGGTTTCGCTTCATAGTTAAGACACCTCCATGAAAAATATGTTCATCAATTGACTAGAGGAATACTACATTTGTAGTTTAACACAATTCAGTTTATTTATACAAAGGTCATTTTTCTGTATCAAGCAGACCTTCAGAAGAGGAGTCAGACTGTGTATTACGTTTCTTTTTCTCATTTTTCTGATCAATTTTCTGATCTTCTACCGGGACAGGATCAGTGTGCTTCTCATCTTCATGTTTATCTAAAATATTCTCCTTATTACTTTTAACGCGATCAGGCTGGTCATGGTGTTTCTTATTTTCAGCCATGATGACACCTCCTTAAACATTGTACTTTAACAATTCCCTTTATTTTCAACAACAAAACTTACTTAGTAGCAACTCCGAATAAAAAATGTTTTAAAATCTAAAAAGAAGGTAATAAATAAAATATGATTAAATAGGAGGTTTTTATCATGGGACTTAAACGTTTTGCATTACTAGGGTTAGGTGCAGCAGGTGCTGCATATTTTAAGAAAAAAGAAAACAGAGATAAAGCAAAAGCAGCTTTTGAAGATTCAAAAGTTAGAGTAAGCCAGATGGTAGATGACGCAAAAAAATCTTATGACAATTATAAGACAGGCGAGAAATCATCTGATTATTCTCATGAAGATGATAAAATGATGTCTGAAGGTGCTCAGACTTCAGTTCAATACTATAATGAACAGCAGGAAGATCAGGAAGGCAAGCCGCCTCGGCCGGGTACTCCAGAATAATCAAAGACATATTGTATGTATAAATTAAAATGAAAAATAATATAGCGCCAGATGGCATCATTCTGACCATAGGCTATAATTTGTTTTAAAAAAGACTGAGACATGAAAAATTGTCCAGTCTTTTTTTTATAGAGAAAATCGTTTAATTGAGGTTCAAGCAAAGAATCAAAAAATAGTGTATAATAGTAAATGTATAATGATATACTGTAAGATAAAACATTACAAGATCCCTTTTTATCTGTAACCAGATAAAACCGATTTTGTAACCTAAGGGGGACAATCAGTGATGTTTCAAAGAAAACCGACTGAAGAAATTCAGAAAGAACAGACTGACGTATGGGAATGTTCATCTGAAAGCTGCAATGTATGGATGCGTGACAATTTCTCTGTAAGAGGGCAGGAAGATCATAAATGCCCAATCTGTGGCAGTGAAATGGTAAAAGGAAGCAGAAATATTGAAGTCGTACCAAACCCTCAAAGTTTTTAATAGCTGAGCCGCAAGTACGCTTGCGGCTTTTAAGAGGTACGTACGTGTGGTACACTTATAATACAGTATGAATAGGTAAAGAGGTTCGCGACCATCCCTCTATAAAAAACTAGGACACATGCAGGGGAAACCTGCTTTTTTAGTGAACTCGTGAACACTCTTACTTCTTTCATGAACAGCATGAAAAGGAGAGGAGCTTTTTTTATGAATAAAAATAAAGCAATAGTGGTTTTCAGTGGTGGACAAGATAGTACCACCTGCTTATTTTGGGCAATGAAAAATTTTGATTCAGTTGAGGCTGTGACGTTTTCCTATGGTCAAAGGCATGCTACAGAGATCGAAGCTGCTAAAGAAATTGCATCCGATCTCGGTATCAGGCATCATATTCTCGATATGAGCCTGCTTAACCAGCTTTCTCCATCAGCTTTAACCCGTGATGAGGAAATCGTTGAAAAAGAAGGGGAATTACCTTCCACATTTGTTCCGGGAAGAAATCTGATGTTCTTATCCTTTGCATCCGTTCTGGCACACCAGCGAGATGCAAAGCATATTGTGACCGGCGTTTGTGAGACAGATTTCAGTGGCTATCCTGATTGCCGGGATGCATTTGTGAAATCACTCAATGTCTCAGTTAATCTATCAATGGATAAAGACTTTGTTTTCCATACGCCTTTAATGTGGCTCGATAAGAAAGAGACATGGGCACTTGCAGATCAACTGGAACAATTCGATTTTATCAGAAACCGTACAATTACCTGTTATAACGGTGTAAAAGGAGACGGCTGCGGTGAATGCCCGGCATGCAAGTTACGCCTTAAAGGGATGAATGAATATTTAAGTGAAAGGGAGGGGTCTTAAATGATGCAGCAAATCTATCCCGCTCCCGCACACAATTTTTCATATGAATTAAATAAAGATTTTCATTTCTCTGCTGCACACGCTATTCCTTCAGAAGACGCAGGGAAATGCCGTCATGTTCATGGTCACACGTATTATGTCAATATTACAGTGGCCGGTGATGAGCTCGACCATGCCGGGTTTTTAATTAACTTCAAGAAAATTAAAGAGCTGATCCATGACCGTTTTGATCATTCTCTTTTGAACGATGACCAACTTTTTTCACAAGTTGACCCGGATTACTTCCCTACAACAGAAGTTGTAGCAAGATCAATCTGGGAGATTATTGAACAGCATCTAGAACAAACCGATAACAAGCCGACCTGCCTTCAGGTGTTTTTACGTGAGACACCAACAAGCTATGTGCTCTACCGGCCAAAGGGGAATCGTCATGGAAAAAGCTAAAAAAAAGTTTCCGGTACTCGAGATCTTTGGTCCTACCGTGCAGGGTGAAGGAATGGTCATAGGACAGAAAACAATGTTTGTCAGAACTGCAGGATGTGATTACAGCTGCTCCTGGTGTGACTCTGCATTTACCTGGGATGGAAGTGCAAAGGATGAGATCCGGCGTTTGACTGCAGAAGAAATTCTGGATGAGTTAAAGACTGCAGGAGGAAACTTATTCGAACATGTGACAATCTCAGGAGGTAATCCTGCTCTATTGAGAAATCTTTCTGAACTTGTTGATCTCCTCCACTCTGAAGGCATAAGGGTTGCGCTTGAAACTCAAGGGAGCATCTGGCAGGACTGGTTTATGGATATTGATGATCTTACGCTTTCACCAAAACCGCCTAGTTCCGGAATGAAGCCGAATATGGGTATCCTGGATGACATTATTGAAAAACTCAGTAAAAGTCAGTATGATCATTCTCTGAAAGTTGTGATTTTTGATGAAGAGGATTTAAAATTTGCAGAAGATCTGCATACAAGATATCCGAAAGTTCCATTTTATCTTCAGACGGGTAATGATCAGGTGCATGAGGAAAAAGACGAACGTCTAATACCAAACCTGATTGCACGATACGAGTGGCTGATTGATAAAGTGATGGAAAATAGCAGACTGAACCAGGTACGCGTATTGCCTCAGCTTCACACGTATGTGTGGGGGAATAAAAGAGGGGTGTAGTGATGTTGACAGGTTTGATACTGTTGATTGTTTTCAGTTCTTTATTCTTTTTACAAATGAAGAAGCAACACGCTGACCGTAATGTCGTAATTTTGTTTTTATCACTCGCCGGCATTATAACAGGGCTATGGTTTGTTTTTGATTCTTTAGTAGTTAATTTTCTTATATAACTGCAAAAAAAGTGAAGGCGCATTAGACGCCTTCACTTTTTTATTTACGATCCCAGTGGGCTTCAATGAACTCATCTCTGCCAGATTGCGATCTGTCTTCTTTATATGCATCCGGGTCTTTTTTATAAAAATCCTGATGATACTCTTCAGCTTCATAAAATACAGAAGCAGGCTCAATTGGTGTAATGACAGGTTTTTTAAAAAGTCCTGATTCAGCCAGTTTTTTTTTGGATTTTTCTGCTTTATCTTTCTGATCCTCGTTATGATAAAAGATGGTCGCACGATATGATTCTCCGCGGTCCTGAAACTGACCTTCATCATCAGTCGGGTCAACCTGCTGCCAGTAAATCTCTAGCAATTGATCATAAGAAAAAACGTCCGGATCAAATGTAATCTGTACAGCTTCCCGATGTCCGGAAGTTCCGGATTTTACATCTTCATATGATGGGTTTTCTACATGTCCACCCGTATATCCTGAAACGACTTTTTCAATTCCGTCAAACTGATCAAATGGCTTAACCATGCACCAGAAACATCCGCCTGCAAAAGTTGCTTTTTCTAATTTCATCTATAAAACCTCCAATAATGAATAATTCATTTTACCATTCTATTATCTGATTTTCCCGAAATATGGTTTGATTTTTATAAAAAGAGGGTTTACAGTGTAACGGACGGTCACTCAAAACGTCTAATTATGTATACTTTAAAGTTAGTAAGTGTGAAGGCACTTAGGAGGCATTATGGAAACAAGAGTGAATAGAAGAAAAAAGAAACTTAGAAAAGGCAGAGTTTTTCTTACATTATTGATCATATCCTTTCTTGCTGTTGCAGGTTATGCAGGCAGCCAATATTGGTTAGGCTACCAGTCAGCACAAGGTTCTGCTCAAGCGATGCACCAGGGTGAAGAGTTTGAACGTTCTACACCTGACAATGGAAAGAGGAATATTTTATTAATCGGTGTAGACAGCAGAGGAGAAGAACAGTCAAGATCTGATACAATGATGATTGCGCAGTGGGATCATGAAACGGATACAATTAAACTTGTCTCTTTGATGCGAGACATCTATGCAGAAATTCCGGGTTACGGTCCATATAAATTAAATACAGCTTTTTACCTCGATGGTCCGGAACTTTTAAGAAAGACGATTGATACTAATTTTGATATTCCCATTCATGATTATATGATCGTAGATTTTAAAGCGTTTGAAACGGCTGTAGATACGATCGCGCCAGATGGTGTTCCGATCAATGTCGAAAAAGCAATGTCTGAGAAAATTGGTGTGTCTTTAGAAGCTGGAGAACAGCAATTAAACGGTCAGGAGCTTTTGGGTTATGCAAGATTCAGAGCCGACAGTGAGGGTGACTTTGGAAGAGTCGACCGTCAGCAGCAGGTCATTGAAGCGCTGATTGACCATTCTCTCAGCGTATCTTCAATCACAAGAGCACCTAAAACGATCGGCTCCGTTCAGCCATATCTTGAAACCAGTCTGTCAGAGACAGCAAAATTAAAATTGTTCTCAAGCGTACTCTTTAGTGGTGGAGTAGAAGTTGAGAGATTAACAGTTCCCGTTGAAGGCACGTACTCAACGCCAAGATATGAAGGCGCAGGTGCAGTGCTCGAACTGGACTGGGCAGCAAATCAGGAAGCTATTAAGAACTTTCTACAATAGAAAAACGCAGTGCCACCTTACAGGCACTGCGTTTTTATCTATAACTTTTTCCTGCCGGTAATGAGGTTGTAGATGATTAAGATGACTGCGATAATAATTAAAACATGTATAATACCACCTGCGATATCCAATAGCAGTCCAACAAGCCATACTACAATCAAAATAACGATAATCCACCATAATATTCTCATCATGTGCTGTCACCCCTTTCATATGTTAATCGTTTACAATCATTATTTACCCTGAGAGTGCTCTGCTAATCCATTATGTGAAAAAATAATTAAAATATGCGGTTTTATGGCAGTGAGATCATATGTTCGGTATAATGGATTGATACTGAGACAGAGAAAAGGATGAAACGTTATGAAGGGTGCATCACACGCGCTTGTTGGCACAGCAATCGGACTCGGAACTGCTGTTTATTATAATATGGAGCCTGCAGTAACCGGACTTGCTATGCTGCTCGGCAGTACAGCAGCACTTGCGCCGGATCTCGATACAAACGGGAGGTTATCGAACAGGATTTCCCTACATCGCAAATGGCTTTGGTATACACTGTCTGCAATTGGTGTGTTAATTGGAATATACAGCCTGATTTCATTATCAGGGCTATTTAAAGCAGGAGGAATCATTACCGCGCTGACATTAATCATTGCACCAAGATATTTAATTAAGCAGCGATTTATGGTGATGCTTTCCGGACTGACAGTAGGATTGCTTGGATGGTTTTACACAGAGTACTGGCTTATTTACTTCGGATTGTTTACTATCGCCAGTTCATTGCTGCCTCACAGAGGGCTGACACACTCTGCTGCCGGTCTGCTGGTATTTACATATATTGCGCATACACTGGAAGTAAGGCTGCATATAGAAGGGGTCACTGCAGTCTGCGCACTGGCTTATCTGAGTCATTTATTACTCGATATGAAGATGCTTCCCTTTAATAAGAAAGGGGTCAAATGGCTGCTTCCGTTTTACAGCAAGGAGTTTTAACGTTTATTAAAGTGGTAAGCAGTGGTAAACTGTTACCATAAACCGTTTCAGATTGAAGTGCTTTGGGTATGAACATTAATACTCGCATGTTAAAAGGAGTTTGATTATGACACTATCACAGGAAAAAAGAATACAATTGCATGAATTTAACAATTTAACGAAGTCACTGAGCTTTAATATGTATGATGTATGCTATACAAAGTCAAAAGAGGAAAGAGAAGCATACATTGCCTATATTGACGAACAATATAACGCAGACAGACTGACAAAAATACTCACAAATGTAGCAGATATTATAGGTGCACACGTATTGAACGTAGCTAAACAGGATTATGTACCACAGGGAGCCAGTGTGACCATTCTGGTTTCAGAAGGGCCGATCGTTGAAGTGCCCACTGAAAACTTTGAGGAATCTCCAGGGCCGCTGCCATCAACAGCAGCACTGCACTTAGATAAAAGTCATATTACTGTCCATACGTATCCTGAATACCATCCTCACGAAGGGATCAGTACGTTCAGAGCTGACATTGATGTATCAACATGCGGTGAAATTTCGCCATTAAAAGCACTGAATTACCTGATTCATTCATTTGACACTGATATTATGACAATGGACTATAGAGTACGCGGCTTCACACGTGACGTTGATGGTCATAAACTGTTTATTGATCATGACATTAATTCAATTCAAAACTTTATCCCAGCCGGTATTAAAGAAGATTATGACATGATTGATGTAAATGTATATCCTGAAAATATTTTTCATACGAAGTGTAAACTGAAAGATTTTGATCTGAATAACTATTTATTCGGTTATAAAAAAGATTCATTAACTCAAGATGAAGCTTCAGATATTACTGATAAACTTAAAATAGAAATGGATGAAATCTTTTATGGTAAAAATATGCGTGCGCATCCGAGAGATCCGTCCAGAAATGAATAACCCGCGATTTGCGGGTTATTTTTCTGCATAGAGGGGAGATGTTTCACATTGTACATTTTATTTTAATTTTCTAGTTTACATAATATATATTATAGGAAGTTAACTAAAAACAGATTATCATGTCTCATATCTTAAGTTTACTATTAATAGTGAGACAAAATAGAAAAAATAAAAAGTGCGTAGACACTTTTTATTTTGTTTCTTCATGCATTCGTGCGATCTTATATCTGCGCAAAGCAATAAAACCATTTACTGAGCTGATGAAAATTAGAAATAAACCTAAAGCAAAATCACTTTCCAGAAATCTTCTTATGCTCCACACTGCGAAAAATACCGCAAAAATAAGGTTTAGTGCAATCATTGCCGGCTGTACCTTCATCAATAGCATTTCCCCCTTTACTTAACAGTAAGCGCAGATAATCCTTTTCCCTGTATAAGCTGATGGTATTTCTCTTCCAGTTCAATTAACGTTTCAATTGCATTGTCTTCAGACACATTTCCGCTCTTAATTTCTTTTTCAAGATCATTCCTTGCAAGAACCGCTGCGATTTGGTCCTCGAGTATTGCATTTTCATAATTTCTAAGATGTACTGATTCCTCAGACTCCATTGTAAGCGATGGCATGAACACCCCATCATGCTGCTCGATCAGGTCATCACATTCAAATGTCTGATAATTTGAATAAAGCTTCTGTTCAGCATCAATAAAAGACTTGCTGTGATCTTTTGTTTCTTTCATAGAATGCTTGACCATATCTGCAAGGTAAACCGCTCTGAGAAGTTCACGGTATTGTTCTTTTGTCAGATCCAGCTTCATCATTTTTGATCTCCGTTATGCTGAACGAGATGCGTTTCACCATCTTTTTGAATGATTTTCTTTTCTTTATAAAGTCTTCCGAGTGCACGTTTGAAAGATCCTTTACTCATATTAAAAATCATTTTAATTTCATCAGGTGTACTTTTATCTCCAAATGGCATAGTCCCCCCACGGCTGAGCAGATAATCAAAAACCACTTCTGAATCTTCATCCATCTTATCCTGTTTACGGGGAAGTAATGAACCGTTTAAAGTGCCATCGTCTTTTACACCAATAATTCGTACAGTGATATCCTGCCCAAGTCTCGGCTCGCTTTTTCTTTCACTTTCATGTACAAAGCAGCGATAGCCTTCTTCTGTCAGTACAAATGTTCCAACTCTGAGCAGACGATATGGTCTTCCCTTCAGTTCCTTATTATGGAGGTCCTCATCAGCACGCTCTGACAGTACCTGTACGACTTCTTCAGTAGCAAGTCTTCCGAACATTTGACCGGATAGATCAGTTCTCAATGTGATATAGAGATAATCGCCCGCTTCAGGCCAAACGTGTTCAACTGCCGGAAGATCTTCAGGCAGCACAGTTACTTCACGTGAAATACCGATATCAAGTGCCGCTCCATCGCGATCATTTACTTTTATGACTTTGGCCCATCCATATACACCTTTCCGGATTTCCGGGATCATTGTAGATGCAGTCAGTCTGCCTCTTCTGTCAGGGTATACAAAGAACTCTCTCGTATCGCCTTCATGTATTTCTTCATGGATCTCAGAATCATTGATTGGGATCTCTTCATCGCCTCTTAATAAATAAAAACCAAATGATGTTTTACTTCCTACTGTTAACTTTTGTACTGTTCCACCTATTGATTGCTCGCTCATATAAATGCCTCCTGAAATCTAAAATAACTGATTAACTGTACCACAAATGTTAGTCCTGTTACAGGTAAGTATAGCGTTGTTAGATTCTTTTTAACAGAAAGAACTCAGAAAAAAGCACCGGCAATGAACCGGTGCTACTTAAAAACTGTATTCAGGATATTCTGTATAATCTGCTTCTGTTCTTCAAATAACGGAAGAAACTGCTTTTTCATCACTTCAAACGCGTCTTTTCCCTGGTCAGTGAGCGTATACCAGTATACTTTCTGCCGCTTGCGTTCATGGGATTTGTAATCTTCGCGTCTATTTAAGAGGCCTTCTTCAGCCATATCATGCAGTGCGTCTAACAGCGTGCTTGGGGCAGGTTCCCAGTTACCGCCGATCTTTCGGAATTCCGCTTTGAAATGTTCACTGATCATACCGGAGTGTCTAATGGATAACAAATGTAATATGTAGAACTTGGTAAACTGTGAAGCGCTCATATTTAATGCAAACTTTTTAGGGTTATGCTTACTCATCCAATTCCTCCTGTCTCAAGTGTGAAAAATGCCTTTTTTAACACTTGCGATCATATGTTTGCTTTTATTATACAATAAAAGCCCGCATGATTGCAGGCTTTTACCAGGACTATAACGATTCATACCACTTTTTAGCGTCACTCACTTCTTCTTCGATGAGCTGGTGCCCGCGGTTGTACCATTTTGTATCTACTTGAGCCCCTGCTCCCTTAAGCAGTTCCGTTAAGTCTTTGGTTTCCTCCGGCGGACATATCGGATCGTTTTCTCCCGCTCCAATAAATACGCTGATCTTACTTAAGTCAGGCAGTTCCTTATCTCTTAACGGAACCATCGGATGGTGCAGGCTCGCAGCTTTAAGAGAATCACTGTAATGAAACAGCAGGCTTCCGGCGATATTTGCTCCATTGGAATAACCGATTGCTATCACGTTTTTACGGTCAAATGAATATTTTATTGCTGCATCATTTAAAAACTCGTGCAGCTCTTGTGTCCTGTGCTTCAGGTCTTCTATATCAAAAACACCTTCACTTAACCTTTTAAAGAAGCGTGGCATTCCGTTTTCACTTACATTCCCTCTAACACTGAGGATACTTGCTTCAGGATCAATCATATCAGCGATCGGTAACAGGTCCTGCTCAGTACCTCCAGTACCGTGTAATAAGAGTAATACAGGTTTTCCGGGCTTTCCTTCATGATAAATATGATGCATAACCATCTCCGCCTTTCAATTCATTGCTTATGATCCATTCTATCTCACATGAAAAGATTATTTCAAATTTAAGACTCTTGAACTGAGTGTAATTCGGATATGCATTTCCAAGCAGGTCAAGAAGTGCTATAATGTATTGATATGTTTTCTTGGAGGGATTATTAAATGATACAAGTATCAGATGTCAGTCTTCGTTTTGGAGACCGCAAACTGTTTGAAGATGTGAATATTAAATTTAACCCGGGTAACTGCTACGGATTAATTGGTGCAAACGGCGCTGGAAAATCAACATTCCTGAAAATTCTTTCAGGTGAGCTCGAAGCGCAGACAGGTCACGTGTCTATGGGACCTGATGAACGTCTTGCTGTGCTGAAGCAGAACCATTTTGAATATGAAGAAGAAGAAGTACTGAATGTCGTGCTTATGGGGCATACACGTCTGTATGAAGTCATGCAGGAAAAAAATGCAATCTATATGAAAGAAGATTTTTCAGATGAAGATGGCATTAAAGCTGCTGAGCTTGAAGGTGAATTCGGTGAAATGAACGGTTGGGAAGCTGAGTCTGATGCAGCTATTTTACTTCAGGGTCTTGGACTCGGTGAAGATTATTTCAATAAAAAAATGTCTGAACTGACAGGTTCTGAAAAAATTAAAGTGCTGCTTGCTCAGGCACTGTTTGGCAAGCCGGATGTTCTTTTACTTGATGAGCCGACTAACGGTCTTGATATTCAAGCGACCCTATGGCTTGAAGACTTCCTCATTAATTTCGAGAACACTGTGATTGTTGTCTCACACGACCGTCACTTCCTGAACACAGTATGTACGCATATTGCTGACCTTGATTTCAGTAAAATTCAGATTTATATGGGTAACTATGATTTCTGGTATGAATCAAGTCAGCTTGCACAAAGACTTGTTTCTGATCAAAACCGCAAGAAGGAAGAGAAGATTAAAGAACTTCAGGCGTTCGTAGCAAGATTCAGTGCAAATGCATCTAAATCCAAACAGGCAACATCACGTAAGAAAATGCTCGAGAAAATTACACTCGATGATATAAAACCGTCATCACGTAAATATCCTTTCGTGCAATTCGAAATGGAACGTGAAATCGGTAATGATGTACTGCAGGTAAAAGATATCTCTAAGACAATCGATGGGGTTAAAATACTCGATAATGTCAGCTTTACAATGAACAAAGATGATAAAATTGCGCTTGCAGGTACTGATGAAATTGCTAAAACGACGCTGATGCGTATTCTGATGGGAGAAATTGAGCCTGACAGTGGCAGCTTCAAGTGGGGCGTGACAACGACACAGTCATACTTCCCTCATGATAACTCTTCATACTTCGAAGGTCAGGAATCAGACCTAGTTGACTGGTTAAGACAGTACAGTCCTGAAGATGAAAGTGAAACGTTCCTGAGAGGCTTCCTTGGACGTATGCTATTCTCCGGTGAAGAAGTGAAGAAAAAGCCTTCCGTTCTTTCAGGTGGAGAAAAGGTACGCTGTATGCTGTCAAGAATGATGCTGAAAAAAGCCAATGTTCTGCTTCTTGATGAGCCTACGAATCACTTAGACCTAGAATCAATCACAGCATTGAACAATGGGCTGATCAATTATAAAGGCGCGATGATCTTCACTTCACATGACCATCAGTTCGTTCAGACAATTGCTAACCGTATTATTGATATTACAGATGGCCAGATTACGGACAAGCAGCTGACTTATGATGAATTTTTAGAGTGGAATAAAGAACGCGTATCATCTTGATGTGATGATATGAAAAAACTGCCGGATAACCGGCAGTTTTTATTTTTGAAATTTTTTAAGCAATGCAGGCAATGTACCTTTTTTCAGCACTTTATCTGAAAGCCCTGCAATTTTATTGATGACACTCAGTCCGTCTTCATCACCTGCCCAGTGATCTCTGATAATATCAGGTGACAGGTTATTGACAATCGTTTGTAAAACAAAAGACGCAACAACCAGATCATCGATATATCCGCCAGGACCGATCAGTCCTTCTGGAATTAAATCCAGGGGGAGTATAAAATAACTGATCGCGCCTGCAACCATCGCTTTATCCTTACCTGAAACTCTCTTATCTCTGACAACCTGAATCAACAGGTAGAAGATATCCGGTGCAAATAACAGGTACTTTGCATACTTATGATTTCTTCCTGTCTTGTCTTTTAAAAAGTTGTCAATCTTATTTCTTAGCTTAAAATAAAAGTTTTCCTGTTCTTCACGGGTTTGTTCCAAAGCTGACTCCTCCTTCTGCACGGCAAATGTTCTATGTAACCGGCTCCTATTTCTATCATAAGACAGCCGGTATATAAATTACCACCAATATGGTTTTGACTTTGACTCTTCTTTCTTTCCGCTGCGTTCTGATTTTTTTCTCTGGAATTCCCAAAAAGAATCAAAAGGATGCGGTTTTGAGGACTTAATCGGTTCTTTATCTTTCATCTCTATTCCCCCCTGCTATTAGACTATGCCTGGTAAGCCTGAACGTATAGGCACTTATATTAGCTCTTGGGACTTAGTCAGACAAAAAGGATATGAAAAAAACCGCTCTCAGTTAAGAGAGCGGTTTTTATATCAACAATTACAGTTTTACAACGTTAGCTGCTTGTGGTCCGCGGTTACCTTCAACCACTTCGAATTCAACCTGCTGGCCTTCGTCAAGAGACTTGAAGCCTTCGCCTGTGATAGCTGAGAAGTGTACGAATACGTCGTTTTCTCCTTCAACTTCGATAAATCCGAAACCTTTTTCTGCGTTAAACCATTTTACTGTACCAGTTTTCATAATGAAAAACCTCCAAAAAATAAATTGACAATATGCAACTTTCCGTAAATAGAAAAATTCACATATTACAAAAAGTACCGTGCTTTCCGATCACTCTTTGTAATATGTGAATCTTGTCATGCAGGTATCATTGCTTATTGACTTGTTACCCTTATTATACAGCCTTTAAGTTGAATGTCAAATTAATTAGTTAAAATTTTGCTGAAAATTATTTAATGTGCAGCTGATGCTTCTCTGCAAGCTCGGGCGGAGCCATCTTTACAGCCAGTTGCAGCATGAATGCCGTAAAAGCAATATCATCTGTTATGCCGATTAAAAACAAATAATCAGGCAGTATATCTGCCGGCATGACAGCATAAGCAACAATTAATCCAGCGGTCATAACTTTTTTTAACGGGTGTACAGCTGATGAAGTAAAAAAATCTTTAATAAACGGCAGTGACTTTCTAAAATGAAAAACGAATTGAATTCTCTTGATAAATTTCATCAAACGACTCCTTCGGTTTGAATATTTTGTTAGCATAATGGTGCTGTGTAGGTTATGATATTGTCAATTATACATACATATGGAGGGAAAAGTATTGAATGAATTAGCAAAGTCAAAATGGTTCCGTTTCGGTTTTGGCTTAATTACCATTTTGATTATTATTTATTTATTGTCATTGGTGGACTATATTTTCACACCAATTGTCATTATCGTGACAACCCTTTTTGCACCAATCGCAATTGCCGGGGTACTTTATTATCTGCTGAGGCCAATTGTAAATTTTGCTGCAAAATATCTGCCCCGTGGTATTTCAATATTATTGATCTACCTTGCAGGAATCGGACTGATTACAGGTCTTATCTTCTTAGTCGGACCTCCATTATCACGCCAGTTCAATGCTTTGGTTGAAAACATTCCGACTATATTCAATGAACTTTCTGCGATGACTTTGAATTTAGTTCAGTCTGACTGGTTTAAAAGTATTCAGCAGCAGCAGGACTTTTCCATTCAGGATATCACTGAGCGGGTAGCAAGTACGCTGCAGGGCTCACTTGATGCAATCGGTTCTAACCTGATGTCTATCATTGGCGTGATCACAAATATTGCGATCGTGATTGTCACCATCCCGTTTGTTTTATTTTATATGTTAAAAGACGGCCAGAAACTGCCTGAGCAATTTCTCCGTTTTACACCGGAAGAATTTCGTCCTGAAGGCAGAAAAGTTCTTCAGGATATGGATGTTGCACTCAGCTCTTATATTCAGGGACAGCTGATTGTCAGCTTTTGTGTAGGTGTGCTTCTTTATATAGGGTATTTAATCATCGGTCTCGAATATTCGATAGTTCTGGCGCTGGTTGCCATGCTGACAAATGTTATTCCTTTTGTCGGACCTTTCATTGGTACGATTCCGGCTTTGGTTGTTGGATTCATACAGTCACCTTTAATTGCGCTGCTGGTCATAGTTGTTGTTATCGTTGCCCAGCAAATTGAGAGTAACCTGATCTCTCCTCAGGTAATGGGTAAAAAACTTCAGGTCCATCCCCTTACAATTATTTTCCTGCTGCTTGTAGCCGGAAGTTTTGGAGGATTGCTCGGTCTTATTATGGCTGTCCCGACTTATGCAGTCGGTAAAGCGATCGTAGTTAATGCTTACCGCTTTATTACGATCCGCAAGCGATATGATGATCAGCGTATGAAAAAGAGTAAAATGGTATAAAAAAGAGGCCTTTGATCAGGCCTCTTTTTTTTGTGTGAAAATAGATTCAAAAAACCTTTTTTCATCATCCGTCATATGATCTTTCGTAAATGGTATCTGCTGCTGAAATAAAATAAAGCCGTGGTATACCTGCAGGTCTTCATCACAATCATCACAAAAGAAAAATTCATCAGGATCCCAAAAGGCAGATTGTGTCCCTCTTTTCACCCGCACTTTTTCATAGTGCAGCAGTTGTTTCTCCATTAATTCTTTATAAAAAGTAAAGCTGTCTTTTTTCGTATCAAAAGTCCATTCTTTTACGATATCTGATTCCCATCCATCTAAAAACCACCATGGTTCTGCATCACTTTTCAGCTGTACAATACGCCACAAAAGCAGCACCGCCTTTCTTTAGTGTGCTGCTTTTAGTGTACTGGACATAGACCTGAAATGAAAAGAATCTGCTCAGGTTCTATACATTTACAGTTTCATAATTCATTGCTTTTTCCGCTTCTTTTTCTTTAAGCGGATGGATAATTTTCATTACCAGATCATAGTGTTCAGCCTGTTCATTCAATTTGTATAAAATTCTTTTACCCTGACGCTGCTCGGTAATTAAATCTGCAGTTTTCAGTTTTTTTATATGCTGACTGACAAGAGGCTGACTGATGCTGAACAATTGGACGAATTCAGACACTGTCCATTCTTCTTCTGACATCTTTTTTGCCATGATTAATCTTGTCCGGTCGCCAAATAATCGATATAGATCTGCTAATTCATGTGAGTACTCAATCTGTTGACTCATCTCTAGCCCCTCGCTTCCAAAAAATAAACCCAATGGCTCATAAATAGTACCTTCGAATTATATTATACCCTGATAGATTTATAAAAAGCTACTCATAATGGTATTTATTTCGTTTTTAATAGTCTTTAAGTCTATCAGTGTTAGTTAGCGCCGCTTTGCTTGCTTACTGGTGATGAATATTAGACAATAGATAGAGAATAAATAAATGAAACTAATCATCGTCTCAGCCGTATAAGATACTATAAGTCCTATAAGGAGAAGATGGCTATGAAACAGATATTGAACTTTCTCACCCGTCTCGGTGTATCACTGCCAATCGCTGTGATTACATGGATTACAGCCCTGTTTATGATGGACATGTCCTTCATCACCTCTATGCTTACAGGTGTAGTGGGAGGCATACTCCCTTTTTACGCAATTAAATGGTTTCAAAGAAGATCATTAATTAAATCATATGGATTAACTAAAAGTGAATTTCAGTATATTCAAAGCAATTTAAAAGAGGCCCAGCAAAAACTGTCGCGGCTTCAGGCTAAACAATTTCAAATCAGATCAATCTCTGCAATGAGACAGCTGAATGATATGATCAAATTCTCGAGAAGAATTTTTACGATCGTTAAAAAAGATCCAAAACGGTTTTATGCTTCAGAGAGATTTTTCTTTTATCATCTTGACCATGCAGTGGAACTGACTGAAAAATACACAATGCTTGTGACTCAGCCGGTAAAAAATAAAGAAGTACTTGTTTCTCTTGAAGATACGAGACAAACCCTTCACGAGCTGAACCGGTCGCTTGAAGAAGATCTGATGAAGGTGCTTTCAAATGATCTTGATACACTGCGCATTGAATTGGATATGGCAAAAAATACGATAGAGCAGAAATAGCGGGAGGTTATATGTATGCAGGACAATCAATATGTTAAAACGGACACGCAGTCATCAAAACTTGATGACTTACTCGCCAACCCATTTGGTGATAATGAAATGACGACCATACAGCAGGAACAGACCGCATCCACTCCTAAGCGTCTTGTGGATGTGATTCCTGAAGAAGACCGCAGACAGGCTGAGCAGTTATCTAAACAGATTGATCCGGCAGATCATCAATCGATTTTGCAATACGGAACAGCTGCACAGTCCAAGCTTTCGAACTTTTCACATGCGATGTTAGATCATGTTCAGCGGAAAGATGTTGGACCCATTGGTGATATATTAAAAGAACTGATGAACCGGTTAGAGCAGATTGATCCTGATGAGCTGTCTGATCAAAAGAAAAATGTAATATCTAAGCTGTTCAGCAGAGTAAACCGCTCAGTGAATGAAATTTTATCAAAGTATCAAAAGGTCGGCGCACAGGTTGACAGAATCAGTGTGAAGCTGGATCACTCAAAAAAATCATTACTGGATGATATTCACATGCTCGACCAGTTATACAACGAAAATAAAGAATATTTCCAGGCTTTAAATATTTATATTGCAGCTGCTGAACTGAAACGTGAAGACCTTGAGAATAACGTAATCCCTGCTCTTCGCGATAAAGCTGAAAAAAGCAGTGACCAGATGGCTTATCAGGAAGTTAATGATATGATGCAGTTTTTAGACAGACTCGATAAAAGAATTCATGACTTACAGTTAAGCAGACAGATCACTATTCAGAGTGCACCTCAGATCAGAATGATCCAGAATATTAATCAGGCCCTGGCTGAGAAGATTCAGGCTTCGATCCTGACAGCTATACCGCTTTGGAAGAATCAGATTGCAATCGCTCTCACGCTGTTTAGACAGCAGCGTGCAGTTGAGGCACAAAAGCAGGTTACAAAAACAACAAATGAGCTTCTGCTGAAAAACTCTGAAATGCTGAAAACTAACAGTATTGAAACCGCAAAAGAGAATGAGCGTGGAATCGTAGATATCGAAACATTAAAAACAACTCAGTCGAATCTAGTAACAACGCTTGAAGAAACGCTGCGAATTCAGGAAGAAGGCCGTCAAAAGAGAAGACAGGCTGAAGGTGAGATTCAGGCGATGGAAGCTGAATTGAAACAGCAATTACTTCAGCTGAAGAATAAACGGGGATAAGAAAAAACCGCTGTGGTCACATACACAGCGGTTTTTACATTTTTCTCATCCAATTGAATGCTTTTCGTTTTGTTGCTTTCCATTGGTTTTTATTCACTTTTTCGTTATGACGGCTGAATTCTTCTAGCCGTGCCTGATGATTTGTATTCATACTTTTCATCTCCTCTTTATTTGCTACTCTTAGTGTAGTCAATTAAAGAGAATCAGAAACGGTAACAGAGCATGAAATTTGCTCCGTCTGAAGGATGATATGATATTCAGCCTTTATATGCTTTTATGAAGCAGCCTTTTCAAAAGTGGAAATAGAACATCCGGAAGCTCATCAATATCCTGAAGGAACAAACTGAACCGTCCGTATATATTTTGAATGACTTCCTTCTGACTCTCGGGAATCTCTGTAGTGGATAGAAAGACATTCATTACTTCGATTCCTCTTTTTCTTGCTTCAAGTACAGCATCATGAGTATCAACAATCCCATTTTGTTCATAATCCGCTGCAGCCGGTTCACCATCAGAAAATACTAGTAGAAACTTCTGCTTTTCACTTCTTCTTTCAAGTCTTTCCGTCATATGTCTGATCGCATAGCCATCTCTATTATCTTCTTCAGGTTCAAGCTGCATAATTTCTGCTGCATCCTGCTGATACAGGCTGCTGTCAAATGGTATTACAGTCTTAAAATGATTGGGTTGTCCGTTCTGTCCGGCTTTCGGAGCATTTTCCCAAAAGCCTGTTATTTCGTGCGGCACCTGAACTGACTTCAAGGCTTCATGGAACAGTACGAGGCCTTTTTTCGTTTCATTCATTTTGTCATACATAGAAGCTGAGCAATCGAGCAGTAATTCAAATGCAGCATCAATTTTAGGAGACTCTTTATCTTTTTTATAGAAAACTCTCGGCTTTTCATCAGTAAATAACGGCATAAGATTTTTACTGAGCCTTCCCTTCATAAGATGTGTTCTCGGACTGGTTTTTTTATGATCAAGCGTTTTCTCAATAATTTTCTGAAGCTTTTTCTGATAAAGAGATACTTCTTTTTTATATTGCTCATACAGGTTTTTTTCCTCAGGCTTAACAGGCTTAATTTCTTCGAATACAGGAAAGGCATTTTCATTTTCTTTACCGTACTTTGAGCTGCCGCCTTTATTCTCTTCATCTGATCTTCTATCTGTATCTTCCTGATCAAAATCGCTTCTGTTTGCTTTTTTAGAACTGCCCTGTACGCTTGCCAGCGCCTGTTCCTGCTCGTCCCCTTCTCTGGCTGCTTCTGTATCTATAGACGTTTTAGTCCCGGCCTCCAGCTCAAATTGAAGAAATGACTCACCCTTTTCTTTTGACTCACGGTGCCAGGCTTTAAACTCCTCATCTTCAACCTCTTCATCACCTGATTTTTCTTTTTCAGTATCATCGTTGATCAAGGAGTCTTTTCGCTTCAGGTCTTCAAATGTCAGCCCTTCCGCCCAGTTTTCAATTGTTTTCTCGGGAAGATGAAAATATTCGTTCAGCATATCTTTTTTAAACAGCTCATCCGTTACGTCACACAAAGCTTTACAGATCTTAACGGAGTCTGCCGTTGAGGATGTTTCATGTACTTTTTCAATCTGCTGTGTGATAAAGGGCTTTGCGAGATTCAGTTCCGGCTGAATAGAAGGCCAGTCATCGATCGGTGATTTGGCAAAGATCAATAAATAAATCAGATTAAAAAAGGCATCCGTTGTTACACCTTTTACCTGATGCACATTTAATTGAGACTCAAAATACTTTTCATATATGTTTCTTCTCGTATTAAATGCAGTTTTAGTCCCCGGCCTCTTTTTCTTAACAATTTCCTCAAGTCTTGCATCCTCTATCAGCATAAATAGCTGTTTTGCAAATGATGGATGGTCAAGTGTATGTGTATACCGGATAAATTGTCTGATGACCTCAGGCTCTGAATGCTTATATGCACCTTCAGCTCTTAAGAATATATCAGTAATCAGTCCGTGCCACTCTTCAATTTCAGGACGATGATCCCAAAAATGACTGACAAATACCGTGTTTTCAGAAACGTCAAGGTAATTCATCGGACTGTATTCAACGTTCATTTCTTTTTGTCCGGTAAGGGTCTTAGCCAGATCAATCAATTGCATTAAGCGGAATGAGTTAACCTGTTCGTCATTGAATTGAATAAAGCGCTGCATATCATCACCTCACTCAAAAATAGTTTCAGCGATATTTTTGACGGCAGATTTTTCTCTATCATCCTCAAGTTTGTCAATAATACCTCTTTGAATGGCACGTTTAGGAGGCAAGTAGACTGACAGATCACAAGTATCGAGCAGTGCTCTGATCGATGCAGCTTCTTCTGATACCTGTCCATTTTGTACTTGTGTAAAAAGATCAGCTGATAATTGTACATATTGGTCAATCAGACGCTCATCCTGAAGAGTACTTTGAGATTGTAAAACGGTTTTCAGCGTTTCTCCTTTAATATAAGGAACATCTACAACGATGAATCTGTTTTTTAAGGCCTCATTTAAAGGTACGGTTCCGATATAACCTTCATTGATAGCCGCGATCACTTTAAACCCTTCTGCGGCCGTAATGACCTCATTTGTGAACGGATTGGTAATTGTCCGTCGGTAATCCAGTACGCCGTTTAAAATAGGCAGTGTTTCAGGCTTTGCCATATTGATTTCATCGATATAAAGAATATGCCCTTTTTTCATTGCCTGAATGACAGGTCCTTCAATAAAGGTGATTGATGATTTGCCATCAATTTGTTCAATTGTTTTAAATCCGAGCATCGCTTCAGTGTCGAGGTCAACAGAACAGTTAATACTATACATTGGCTGATTAAAAGTATAGCTGACAGTTTCTGCGAGCTTTGTTTTTCCTGACCCTGTCGGTCCTTTCAGCAGAATATTTTTTTGTAATGACAGACTGACCAGTACATCATGTAAAACTGATTGGTCATCAGCAGTATATCCCCCTGTCCCGATTCTGCCTGCGGGATCTGTTTCTCCCTTAGGACTATTTTCAATTAATTCCCTGATATTTTCAGGCAGTGTATTTAATTTCATTTCAATCATCCTTTTCATTTAACATCAATGACTTATTGTACCGTTCTTTAGGCTGGATGTTCAACTAATCAAAAAGAGTAAGGGGGATATCCCTTACTCTTTTTCATATATATACAACCCCCGGTCAAGCTTTCTGACCTGAGGAAAATGACGCTGGATGGTTTTCATAAAGGTTGTAATATTGGCTACGCGGAATCCAGTGGTTTCTTCTACGTAGAACTGAATATCTGTACCTTTCACCGGTTCTAGTTTCTTTTTCAGAACTTCGATCGCAGCAGCGTGCATTTTTTTTGATTTTCCGGTATTAACGGGTTTAGTCTGCTGAGAAGCGGATGAAGCTGAGCCTTTTTCTGCAGCCTCAGACTGATCTAATTCCCGTAATCTTTGAAGAATTTTTTCCCGTTCATCTCTGAACTCCTGCAAAATCCTGATCTCTGAATCTTCCATTTGTTCAAGACGGATTTTTAAAGCTGCACGTTCATTAAACATGTTGAGCTCCTATACCTCTTCAAAGTAGTCTTTATAGAAGCCGCCTACTTTACCTGAATTATCAATAATAAAAATAAATTCTTCAGTTTCATTTTTAACATCGTACGTTTTACCAACAGTTAATACATTGTTTACGACATATTTTGCTGCATTGTCGTGTATACATTTAACTTGTTTTATTGTTTCCCGGTTTTCCCAGTCTAAGTGAAGCATGGATCAAAACCCCTTTCAATAATCTTTATCGTTAGTATATCGTTAATTTCAGTGAATGTTAATAGCCTGTATTCACATGACTGAATTGTTCTCCTGTATCAACGCTACCGAAAATCCTTGTTACCGGATACCTCTGTCCTGAGAGCCAGTCTTTAAAATTTATATAAAGCGGGACGGCATTCTCTCCTGCACCAAAAAGGACAGACAGATCATCAGGGTTATAGACAACTGTATGAATGGTTCCTGACCAGCTGCCGTAATTCTTTTTGAAAATTCCGTATGATGGATCATTAAACAGATAAAATGCACTGAGCGGATCAGTGGTTGTAGCAGATTGCTCATTAATTGTGCTGAGTCTTGATTTTGACTCTTTCAGTTGATACCGGTTTTCAGAAAGTTTTTCAGGCGTTTCGAAATGATTGGTACATGCGATATCATTTTTCTGGCGTCTTTCAGAGACTCCGAGAGCAGATGCTTCAACGATGGCATGCTGACCTGATGCATCGTAAAGCGTGTAATTAAACGCGTGTCTATGGGGGATAGCTTTAAGCATTGCTACAGCTTCCCGGACATTTGCGCAGCTATCAAGTAAGAATCGCGCGATTACTGAACAGGTAAACCCTTCTCCTGGATTTTTTCTGTTAACAAAATGAAAGCCCACACATAACCCTTTTTCATTCATGCCGTCTATCCGGCCAATCATCCGGCCGGCTACACCAATTGATGCATAGGCATTATCAGGCTGCCAGATCATGAGTCTGCCTTCATATGTTTTTGGATGAAAATCGTAGTTTCTTGCAAAAAAATTCTGTTTCATTAGTACTGAGCAGCCTGATTTTTTCCAATCCTGCTGCCAGCCTGAATATTCATGTACAGTATTTTCCAGTCCCCATCCGAGCTCAGTGCTCAATCCATTTAATTCATCCCATATTCCCGGAGCAAAAGATTTTATGTGCTCTTCTGCTTTTTTCATATCCAGCTGATATGATCTTTTGGATTTTTCGCGTCTGTTTACATGAGTTTGATATAAAGGAGTCTGTTTGAAAAGCGCTCCTGCTTTTAGCCCAAGATCATAATAAGACCCTTTTCCTTTAATCACATCTATATGAAACCGCTGCATAGCATCATGTCCTTTTTCATTCATTATGATTCAAATTTTCTTTTCTTTCCACTTTTAATACGGTTATATAACATTTAGATAACAACCCGAATTACCGGTTGAAGACAAGATATCTTCATCGTATAATGACGTTAATGGAAAGTTAAGAATATTCCATTAACAATCACTAAGGAGGTTCTATCCATTGAAAATCTTAAGTAATGAACAGCTTTTATCTGCTTACCGCGACGCTGAGAAACATGGAGAACACGATACACAGGTGATTTTAAAAAGGGAAATTCAAAAAAGAGGTATTCACGCCGGCCGACATCGGAAATAATGTTTAAAAAGCACGCAGTGATCTACTGTGTGCTTTTATTATGAACGTAACAGGGCCAGTCCAACAATTGGACTGGCCCTGTCTTTTTAGTTACCCTTCAAGTAACAGGTCTTCCGGATTTTCAAGCAGCTCTTTAACCATTTTAAGGAATCCTACTGCTTCTTTTCCATCAATGATTCTATGATCATAAGACATCGCAATATACATCATAGGACGGTTTTCGCTTCTTTCGGCATCAATTGCTACCGGACGCAGCTGAATGGTATGCATGCCAAGAATACCAACCTGTGGTCCATTTAAAATTGGGGTAGAAAGCAGTGAGCCGAATACACCACCGTTAGTGATCGTAAATGATCCACCCTGAAGATCACTC
The DNA here is from genome assembly GCF_016908195.1 of Jeotgalibacillus terrae. GTDB lineage: Bacteria > Bacillota > Bacilli > Bacillales > Jeotgalibacillaceae > Jeotgalibacillus > Jeotgalibacillus terrae. The sequence goes on along the minus strand of NZ_JAFBDK010000015.1, from coordinate 21,847 downwards.
AATTGAAGCTTCTTGTTTTTAGCTTTTTCAGCCAGATTGACAATTTCCTGTTCAATCTCAGCGAAGTTCTTTCTATCACAGTCTCTTACGATAGGCACTACAAGTCCGTCAGCAGTAGACACAGCGACACCTACATCATAATAATGCTTCAGGATTACTTCGTCTCCGTCGATCTCAGCATTAACATAAGGGTACTTCTTAAGTGCTGCTACTACGGCTTTTGTAAAGAATGACATGAAGCCAAGTCTCACATCATGTGTTTCATGGAACTTATCTTTTTTACGCTTTCTAAGATCCATCACGTGTGTCATATCAATTTCATTAAACGTAGTCAGCATTGCAGCTGTCTGTTGTACTTCTACAAGACGGTTAGCGATTGTCTGACGGCGGCGGGACATTTTTTCTCTTGTTACCGGTTTGCCATCATCTTTTTTCGCTGCAGGTGTTTCCTGCTTCTTCGGCGCATCCTGTTTCTTTTCCTGCTTCTGTGAATCAGTTCCGTGTGCTTCTACATCCTGCTTTCTCACACGTCCCATTGGATCAGCTGTCTGGATTTTGGAAAGGTCAATACCTTTTTCTCTAGCAAGCTTGCGAGCGGCAGGAGAAGCAATTGTACGTTCTTTTTTATCTGAGCTTTCCTGTTTTTCAACGTTTTCATCAGCATTCTTTTCTTCTTTTTCCTCAGGCTTGGCTTCTTCAGATTTATCTTCAGAAGACTCGTTATCTGATTCATCTGAAGAACTGCTGCCTCCGCCTTCACCAGCTTCAACAATTGCGATTACCTGTCCAACTTCAACAGTGTCGCCTTCTTCAGCTTTCAGCTCTTTAATTACACCTGCTTCTTCAGAAATGACTTCAACATTTACCTTATCAGTTTCAAGTTCTACAATGTATTCGCCTTTTTCTACTTCATCTCCAGGCTGCTTAAGCCATTGTGCGATTGTACCTTCTGTAATTGATTCTGCTAATTCCGGAACTTTAATTTCTGCCACTGTGTCTTCCTCCTCTATTCTTTCCCTTTAACTACTGATTTTTCAAGAATACGCTGCTGTTCTTTTTTGTGTACTGTCGGATCGCCTTCAGCTGGACTGCTTCGGCGGCGTCTGCCGATATAAGATACTTCAGATCCTTCAGGTGAAAGTTCTTTCAGACGGGGTTCAACAAACGTCCATGCACCCATGTTCTTAGGCTCTTCCTGAACCCAGATAATTTCTTTTAAGTTCTTATAACGGCTGAATACTTCTTTAAGTTGTTCCATTGGGAATGGATAGAGTTCTTCAACACGTACCAGGTGCAGCCAGTCATTATTTTCTTCTTTCTCTGCTCTTTCAATCAGGTCAATACCAACTTTACCTGATGACAGGACGATTCTTTCTACTGCTTCTTCATTTTTACCAAGCTCTGGATGCTCGATAATTGGTGAGAAGGCTCCTTCAGACAACTCTTCAGCACTTCTCGATACAACCGGATGTCTGAGAAGACTCTTAGGTGTCATAATAACGAGCGGACGTACCTCTTCTTTTTTCAGAATTGCCGCCTGTCTTCGAAGGATATGGAAATACTGAGCAGAACTTGTCAGGTTTGCAACTGTCCAGTTATTTTCAGCTGCTAGTGTCAGGAATCTCTCCATTCTTGCTGAAGAGTGTTCAGGACCCTGTCCTTCATAACCATGCGGTAATAGCATGACAAGACCTGACTTCTGTCCCCACTTTGCACGGCTTGAAGAAACAAACTGGTCAAACATGACCTGAGCCATATTTGCAAAATCCCCATATTGCGCTTCCCACAGAACAAGCGTTTCTTTTGAAAAGACATTATATCCATATTCAAATCCGACTACAGCTGCTTCAGTTAGCGGACTGTTATACACACAGAAAGATGCATTTGCATCAGAAATATGATGTAACGGTGTGTATTCTTCTCCCGTTTTTTCGTCGTGAAGGACAAGGTGACGGTGAGCAAATGTTCCACGCTGAGAATCCTGACCTGTCAGACGGATTGGTGTCCCGTCCTGAATAATGCTGCCGAATGCGAGTGTTTCAGCATGTGCCCAGTCGACTTTTCCATCTTTTTCGAAAGGATCATTTCTTCTCTGAAGTATTTTCTCAAGCTTTTTAAATACGTTAAATTCTTCAGGGAAATTTAATAAATCTTCATTCAGTCTCTTCAGCCTGTCATATTCAACAGCAGTCGTAATATGTTCGAGCTTTGATTGAACGTCTTCAGGCGGATTCATATCAGTATCAGGATCCTTTTCAGATTTTGGTACTGTATCATACGCTTTTTGAAGCTTGGCTGTGTTTTCTTCAATCATTTTTTCAGCTTCTTCAGCTGACACTGTCTCATTGGATACGAGCTTATCCTGATATAGCTTACGCACGTTATCCTGATTTTTAATATATTGATATAAATCCGGATTTGTCACCATTGGTTCATCCATTTCGTTATGACCAAAACGTCTGTAACCAATAAGATCAATCACAAAGTCTTTGCCAAATTCAGCACGGTACTCGCTGGCCATAATCGCTGCAGCAAGGCACGCTTCAGGATCATCAGCATTTACGTGTAAGATCGGAACTTCAAAACCTTTAGCAGTATCTGAAGCATACTTTGTAGATCTTGAATCAAATGATTCAGTCGTAAACCCGATCATATTATTCGCAATAATATGAATAGAACCGCCTGTATGATACCCTCTCAGTTGGCTCATGTTAAGTGTTTCAGCTACCACGCCCTGCCCTGGGAATGCTGCATCTCCATGAATCATAATGGCAAGTGACGCCTGCTCTTTTAAATCGGGAATTCCAGGATTCGAACGTGTTTCCTGTGCTGCTCTTGTGTAACCGGCAACAATCGGACTGACTACTTCAAGGTGACTCGGGTTATTCGCAAGTGTTACGCGTGTTTTCGCTTCATCTTTGCTCACATTGCGGTCAGCACCAAGGTGATACTTAACATCACCAGTCCACCCGTAAGTAATACCCGTAGAGCCTTCAGAAGGTATAAGGTCTTTGCTTGGTGCATGCTGGAACTCAGCGAAGATCATTTCATACGGTTTTTCAAGAACATGTGCAAGTACATTCAGACGTCCACGGTGTGCCATGCCGATATTAATAGAGGAAGCACCCTTCTCAACTGTTGACTGAATAATTTCATCTAACAGCGGAACCATCGTGTCAAGTCCTTCAATCGAAAAGCGCTTTTGTCCGACAAATGTTTTATGGACAAAGTTCTCAAACCCTTCAACCTGCATGAGTCTTTTTAGAATACTTTTTTTCTTTTCATCTTCAATTTTTGCATCAAGTGAACCAGATTCAATGTAATTTTTCAGCCATTTCTTCTCTTTACGGTCATGGACATGTGAATATTCGAAAGCAATTGTCTTTGTGTACATTTTTCTTAAATATTCAATGGCTTCATATCCATTTGTTACTTCATCTGTAGAATTTTCAATCAGAATATCGACAGGAATCTTTTCAAGATCTTCCTTAGTCAGATTGTGAGTTTCCAGATCAATTCTTTCACTGTCTTTTTCTTTGTCATGGAGCGGATTGATATCTGCAGCAAGATGTCCATAAGTGCGGATATTCTCTGCAAGTTGAACTGCAGCAATCACTTTGCTGTAATCAGTTCCTTCAATCGCTACTTCAGTCTGTTTGGACTTCTCTTTGTACGGAGAGCCATTTTCTTTGAAATACTGCTGTAATTCTTCATCAACAAGAGACGGGTCTTCTTGATAAAGGTCGTACATTTCCATCATATAGCCCAGGTTTGGACCAGAAAAAGTTAATACTGATGGATCCTGCTGCTCCGACTGTTTTCTCATTTTGAAAACCTCCAACGTATTGGACAAATCACTTTAAGAGTCATAGAGTGATTTGCTATGTAAATATAGTAATTATGGTGAGCTAAAACGCTTACAGAGCCATTTTATCACTGTAAAGGAATGAGATAAAGCTTTTAGATCGATTTTTTCAAAATTTTATGCAATAAAAAATGAATACAAATTCAATAGTAGCGTGCTTTTGTCAGCCTTTATTCCAAAGGCAGAATGATTTTTATAACTGTATGACCAGGTTCGCTGGAAATGTCAATTTCAGCACGGTACACTTCAAGCAGTCTTTTGGCAATTGAAAGGCCAAGGCCATTACCGCCCAGTTCTCTGCTTCTCGACTTTTCAACTCTGTAAAACCTGTCAAAAATAAAAGGCAGATTTTCTTCAGGGATTCCTTCTCCGAAATCCTCAACGCTTACTTCATAATGCGCAGAATAAACAGTTCCGGAAACGATTACTCGATCATCAGAGTATTTAAGTGCATTCTCGATCAGGATAATCAGTACCTGCTCAAGATGGTCCTTTTCAATCAGCGCATTTCCCTGTTCAATATTTGTTTTAAGCGTACGGTGCTGGTGGAGCGACTGCATTTTTTCTATGGTTTTTTCAATGACTGCAGCACAATCTGACGGAGTTATCTCACTTGCCTTGACATCCCTGTCAGCTCTTGAAAGCATTAGCAGATCATTAACCAGTTTTTTCATCCTGATTATTTCCTGCATTGAGATCTGGAGAGATTCCTCAAGGACCTCAGGATCCTTTTTACCCCATCTGTTAATAAGATTTAAATGTCCTTCCATAATCTGAAGAGGAGTCCTCATTTCATGTGAGGCATCTTCTGTAAACTGTTTCTGTTTGACAAAGTTTTTCTCAAGCTCCGTCATCATGTCATTAAAAATTTCAATTAATCCGCCGATTTCATCCTGATATTCAGGTTCCGGAAGCTGATGCTGAAACCCTTCTTTCTGTGTCTTTTTCATCGTTTCCCCTAGCCTTGTGATAGGTCTTATGAAATTACCTGATAATAAAAATGCTGCATACGAACTGAAGAATAATGCAGCTACTAGCAGGATGACTGACAGGAAGATCATATAGTTCAATTGTGCAGTATAAGCACTGAGCGGGTGGATAATCTCAATATATCCTCTGAAACTGTTTGTAACCACAGGAGTCCGTCCAACCAGAACAGCACTCCCATCAAGCCTGTTCCTTTCAATTTCAGTCTCACTTACCGGCTTAAATGGAACAGAAAGCGATGAGTCATTACGCTGGATCTGATAAATTTCAAATCCATCTTCATTATAAAAATGAATAATCTGACCTCTCTCATAAATCTGCTCAGCAAGGTCTCTTCCTTCTTCAATATCATTATTCGTTATGACCGGATTACGATTTTCATAGAAATCTTTCAGATCTGTTAACACTTCTGTCAGCGTATTTCTTTCCTCCTGTATCATCCACTGGCTCATGGCTACGATCAGAATGATACTGAAGCATGTAAACGCCAGAAAAATCGTTGCTGAAGCAGATAGCATCCATTTCCATCTGATGGACAGACGGTTCCATTTTATTTTCAGACTTGTCATGACCGGATCACATACCCGGTTCCGCGCACAGTTTCGATATAAGCTGAAGGCTGATCAGGGTCAATTTTATTTCTCAGGTGCCTGATATACACATCCACAACATTCGTCTCAGCTTCAGCGTCATATCCCCACACTTTCTCAATAATTCTGTCTCTCGTCAGTACAATGTCTTTGTTTTCTAATAACATTTTGAGAAGGTTGAACTCTTTATTGGTTAAGATAATTTCCTGACCGTTTTTTTCCACTTTATACGATTTTGTCATTAAAGAAAGGTCTTTATGATTCAGTGTATCCTGTGAATCACTTCCTGTTCTTCTCATGAGCGCTCTCATTCGAGCAAGCAATTCTTCAATGGCAAAAGGCTTCACGATGTAATCATCTGCCCCACTGTCAAGACCTGAAACCCGGTCCATTACGCCGTCTTTTGCAGTTATCATGATAATGGGCAGATCTTCAGCCTGTCTAATCCTTCTGCAGATCTCCATTCCGCTAAGAGAAGGCAGCATCAGATCAAGCAAAATCAGGTCAAAAGCTTCACTGAGTGCCCTATTCAGTCCATCGCGGCCGTCATGTTCTGTTACAACCTCATAGCCTTCATACTGTAATTCCAGTTCAATGAATCTGGCCAGGTTTTTTTCATCTTCGATTACCAATATTCTATTTTTCATCGTTTCGCCACCTTATAAACATAGGTTATCTCTTATTCTATAACAAAAACCGGTTTCCTGCGGAGGAAACCGGTTTTTGTAGATTATTTCACTGCAGCATGTATCAGTGATTCAATGTCTTTTTGCTGATTTTTATATTGAAGGTCCACAATTTTACTTCCTACAATGACGCCATCGCCGTAAGATGACACTTCTTTTACCTGTTCAGGTGTAGATATTCCAAAGCCTGCAAGAACCGGTACTTTACTGTATTCTTTCAATTGTTTGATAAAACTTTCAAGTCTGTCACTGATATTCGAACGTTCTCCAGTAATTCCAGTTACTGAGACTGCGTATAAAAAGCCTTCAGAAGCTTCTGCAAGCATTTTAATTCTTGAATCAGGACTTGTCAGTGTTACAAGTTGAATCAATGCAAGATCTGTCTGCTTGATATATGGACTGATCAGCGCATTTTGTTCATAAGGTAAATCAGGAATAATCAAACCGGATACACCTGATTTTTCTATATCGTTGAATACTCTATCCAGACCATATTTGTATAAAGGGTTAATATACGTCATCAGTACAATTGGAACAGTCACTTCGTCTTTTATCTCCTGCAGGGCGCTTAACACAGCAGGTAAAGAAGCACCATTCTTTAATGCTCTTTTCCCTGCTTCCTGAATAACTGGACCGTCAGCTGCCGGGTCTGAAAACGGAATCCCGAGTTCAATGACTGTTGCCCCGCTGTTTTGCAGGAAAAGGAGCTGATCCTTTAGTGCATCTATTGTTGGATCTCCTGCCATAATATATGGAACGAAAGCTTTTGATCCGTTTTGATTAACTGTCTCAATTGCCTGACTGATCTCATGTTTTCCCATTATTCTTCACCTTCCAGTGCTGCTTTTACAGTATTCACATCTTTATCCCCACGCCCTGACAGGCAAATCACAATGATGTCATCTGCGTTGCCTTTCTCTGCTCTTTTAACGGCCTCTGAAACGGCATGGGCGCTTTCTAGAGCGGGAATAATCCCTTCAGTTTTAGAGAGTAGCTGCAGGGCTTCGAGTGCTTCATCATCTGTAATTGAGATATATGATACCCGCTTAATTTCGTGCAGATAACTATGTTCAGGTCCGACTCCTGGATAGTCGAGGCCTGCTGAGATAGAGTGTGCTTCCTGAATCTGCCCATCCTCATTCTGGAGCAGATACATAAGTGATCCATGGAGAATACCGACTTCACCGGCAGTCAGTGTAGCTGCATGTTTATCAGTATGAATACCTGACCCTGCTGCTTCCACACCGGTCAGCAAAACATCTGAATCGTCTATAAATGGATAAAACATACCGATTGCATTACTTCCTCCGCCTATGCAGGCAATAATTTCATCAGGAAGACGTCCTTCCTTTTCAATGATTTGAGCTTTCGTTTCATGTCCAATTACACTTTGGAAGTCCCGCACCATTTCAGGGAATGGATGTGGCCCTAGTACAGAACCGATGATGTAATGTGTATCTTCCACGTTTGCAACCCAGTACCTCATCGCTTCATTCACGGCATCTTTTAGTGTTCCACTGCCCTGTGATACAGATTCAACCTTAGCCCCAAGCAATTCCATCCGGAACACATTCAGTTCCTGTCTTCTGATATCTTCTTCACCCATAAAAATAACGCATTCCAGATTTAACAGCGCACATACTGTTGCAGTTGCAACACCATGCTGCCCGGCACCAGTTTCTGCGACAATTTTTCTTTTACCCATGCGCACTGCAAGAAGCGCCTGCCCAATTGTATTATTGATTTTATGGGCGCCTGTATGATTGAGATCTTCTCTTTTCAGATAGATTTTCGAACCGCCGACTTTTTTTGTCAGGTTTTCTGCGAAATAAAGAGGCGTTTCTCTTCCAACATAATCTTTGAGATAATGATTGAGCTCTTTTTGAAAGTCAGGATCTTCTTTTGCTTCTCTATATGCTTTCTCAAGGTCAATGACAGATTGCATAAGTGTCTCAGGGACAAATCTGCCGCCAAACTGACCGAATTGACCATTTAAATCGGGTTGTGTATAGGTTGTCATATTAACAGCTCCTTTTAGCTTCTTTAATAAACGAATGAATTTTTAAATGATCTTTCTTCCCATCCGTTTCCACACCGCTTGATACATCTACACCGACAGGAGAGGTTTCGCGGATTGCTGCTGACACATTTTCAGGGGTCAGGCCTCCTGCCAGAAAGATCTCAGCAGAACCCCCTTTAAGCACTGTCCAGTCAAAGGTATGACCGCTCCCGCCGCGATATTTCCCTCCTGGTGCATCTGTCAGAATATGCTTTACATCATACTCTTCAAACTTGTTGAGATCTGAATTGCTGCTGATGCTGAATGCCTTGATGACAGGCTTTGGCATATCAAGACAGAATTCAGGTGATTCTTCGCCATGAAGCTGAATAAGATCAAGTTTTGCAACACGTACTGTTTCCTCAACTTCTTCCTTTGTGGAGTTAACAAATACCCCAACCTTACGGACATGTCCAGGCACATCCTTACTGATTCGCGCAGCATGTTCTGGTGTTACCCGCCGCTTACTGTCAGCGAATACGAAGCCCAGATAATCGGCTCCGCTGTCTACTGCTGCAGTGACGTCCTGTTTGTTCATTAATCCGCAGATTTTAACGAGCATGTGTATCACTCTTTAATGGAACCTGAAGCGACTGTAATAGTTCGCCCGGGGCATCTGTTCTCATTAATGCTTCTCCAACAAGAACAGCTGATGCTCCTGTCTCAGCTGCTGCAATAGCATCTTTTTCCGAAGAAATGCCGCTTTCACTGACAAAGGACAACCCGTTTTGAATGATTGTTTGACCAAGCGTGCCGCTAATACCTAAATCCACTTCAAATGTCTTCAGGTTACGGTTATTCACTCCGATTAATTCTGCATTTATATGAAGAGCGCGCTGCAACTCCTCTTCATTATGCACTTCTGTCAGAACAGTCAATTTCAGACTTTTTGCATATTGATATAGCTCATTCATTAAGTCATCAGACAATGCTGCTGCAATCAGCAGAATCATTGACGCGCCTGCGTTTGCTGCTTTATCAATCTGTCTTTTATCGATCATAAAATCTTTACATAATACAGGTATAGAAACAGCTTCAGCTACTTTTTTCAGGTCATCAATTGATCCCTGGAAAAATGATTCATCTGTCAGAACAGAGATGGCAGAAGCACCATTTTCCTCATACAGTTTCGCACGTGATACAGGATCTATATCAGGGTTGATCAGTCCTTTTGAAGGTGAAGCCCTTTTAATTTCTGCAATGATACTCATTTTTTCGTGCTGGCCAATTCGAAACGGCAGTGGTTTAATTCCTACAGTTGAATAAATGGCAGTATCAGCTTTCAGTTCTTCTTTTTTCTTTTCAATAATTTTATCCAGGATTGTCATTAGACCACCGCTTTCTTCTGGCTGAATTCTATGAGTTTATTTAACTTGTTTAAAGCTGCTTTTGAATCAATACTTTTTTCTGCTTCTTTGATTCCATCTTTGATTGAAGATGTTCTACCTGATGCAAATAATGCAATACCTGCATTCAATACAACTGTCTGACGGTACACTGAATCTTCACCGGATAAAACTGAAAGCAGAATTTTTGCATTCTCTACAGAATCTCCACCTTTAATATCTTCATTAGGAACAACAGATAACCCAAGCTCTTCAGGATGAAGCGTAAATTCTTTAATTTGATCATCTTCTAGAAGAGCGAGATAATTCGTTCCTGCTAGTGAAGCCTCATCCATGTGTCCTGCACCGTTAAGTACGACACCTCTATTACGACCTGTTTTTTTCATTGCCAGTGCCATCGTATGAATCATGTCTCTTTTATAAATACCAATCATTTGTGATGATAATTGTACCGGGTTTGTAAGAGGCCCAATCAGGTTGAATATCGTAGGCACACCCAGTGCTTTTCTCGCTTTCATGACATTTTTAATGCCGCTATGCACATGTGGAGCAAATAAAAAAGTGATGTGGTGCTTATCAAGTAATTCCTTCATTTCATCTTTAGTAAAGTCCAGTCTGACACCAAGGTGCTCAAGTACGTCAGCGCTGCCGGTTTTACTTGAAATACTGCGGTTGCCGTGTTTTGCTACCGGAACTCCTGCACCGGAGATTACAAAAGCTGCACAGGTGCTGATATTAAAACTCTGTGAACCGTCTCCGCCAGTACCGCAATTATCAATAATATTTTCAGCCGTCGTTTCATAAGTTCCCGCAATTTCTTTTACAGCTCTGACAAGACCGCTGATCTCATCAGAAGTTTCTCCTTTTTCTTTTAACGCCAGCAAAAACTGCTGAATCTCTTCCTGGGATGTTTCTGTATCAAACATACATCTACCAGCCTCAGTCATTTCCGCTTCTGTTAAATGAATTCTCTGCTCAGCTAACTCAATATACTTTCTCATCTAGACTCTCTCCTTCGCTGTAATAAAATCAGTGCACTGCTTTAGCAGTTCCTTGCCTTCCTCAGTACCGATTGATTCCGGATGAAATTGCAATCCGAGTACAGGATGCTCGTTATGAATAACGCCCATAATTTCATAATCATCATCAGAGTAGGCAATTGGCTCCAGACAGTCAGGAAGACTGTTTTTTTCAATGACCAGTGAATGATATCTCATCACACTGATCTGTTTTTTATCACCGAAAATATCTGCTCTTGAATGATTGATCAGTGATTCTTTTGCATGCATAATATTTTTTGCCCTGATGACGTTGCCTCCATAGGCTGCGCCTATCGCCTGATGACCAAGGCAGATTCCGATAATCGGAATATCTCTTCCCAGCTCCTGAATGACCTCTATGCATTTCCCTGCATCATCCGGATGGCCTGGACCCGGGGAAATCACGATACAATCAGGATTCATTACTCTCAGCTCTTCTATTGTAAATGCATCATTTCTTAAAACATTTACCTCGTCATATTCATTTAAATACTGATAAAGGTTATAAGTGAACGAATCATAATTATCAATTAGTACAATCATCGTCCCACCTCCAGCAGTGATTTTGCTTTATTAATCGTTTCTTCATATTCATTTTCAGGAATCGAATCATAGACTATACCTGCTCCAGCCTGAACGTGTGCGGTCTGGTCTTTAATGACCATTGTTCTGATGGCAAGTGCGAAATCCATTGAGCCATTGAAGCCGGCATAACCTACTGCACCGGCATATACGCCTCTTTTAACCGGCTCGAATTGATTGATCAGCTGCATCGCACGGATCTTGGGTGCGCCGGACACGGTTCCTGCTGGCAGTGCTGCTACTAATGCATCTAATGGGTCAATTTCCGACTTTAGCGTACCTTTTACTTCGGAGACAATATGCATCACATGCTGATATCTTTCGATTACCATGAACTTAGAAAGAGAAATGGATCCCGTCTCACATACTCTGCCAAGGTCATTTCTGCCAAGGTCTACAAGCATTTTATGTTCGGCACACTCTTTTTCATCACTCAGCAGTTCTTCTGCAAGACTGATATCTTCCTGTTCAGTACGTCCACGTTTACGCGTTCCTGCAATAGGATTAGTCGTGACTGTGCTGCCATCCACTTTAATCAGACTTTCCGGTGAGGCACCGAGGACAATGTAATCTTCAAAATCGATATAAAACATATATGGTGAAGGGTTATCTTTTCTAAGGTTTCTGTAAAAAGAAAAGGGTGATCCATTAAAAGGTGCGCTTAACCTCTGCGAAAGAACAACCTGAAAGATATCACCTGCACGGATATATTCCTTTGCTTCTTCGACGTACTTTTCGTATAATTTCCGGTCCATATTCGACTCATACTGCAAAACTTCTGTCTGATCCGGCTGAGGGGTAATACTGCTGAAGTCAAATATCTGGCTGATCACCTCATCAATTTTACTTTCAAGCGCTGAATGTGACATTTTACGCTCAGGGTCAAATTTAAAAACGGTTATTTCATGTTTCTTGTGGTCATAACTGATGATCGTACTGTAAAACATCAGGTGTGTATCAGGCATAGCGAGCTGATCATCAGGTGTCTGCCCGATATTTTCATAAGATGCTGCTTCATCATATCCGATATAACCAATTGCTCCGCCGGCCACCGGACTTTCTTCAGTCTGTATATGATACGTTTTTAATAATTCCTTCAGGTGTGCAATCGGCTTTTGAGCCACATCCTGGACACTATTTTCAGCTGTTACGACTGTTTCACCGTTTATTCCTTTCAGCTCTGCGAACGGATCTGCAGCAATAAAGGAATATCGTCCTGATTCCTCATGCTTTAAAGAGCTCTCAAGCAGACATTTTTTTCTTCCTTTTACACTTTGAAAAATCGAAATAGGGGTCAATGAATCTCCCATTACTTTTTTTACTGCATAACTCATCTCTTCTGTTCTCAACTCTCTCACCTCTTTTAAATATAAAAAAACTCCGCACAGAAATGGTTCTGTACGGAGGACGGTATGATACCGCGGTGCCACCTCAGTTGGAGCAATGCTCCCTCTTCATGATGCTGTAACGGGCATTAGCCGGACTCACTCCCAGGTCCATTCTGTCAGTGCTACAGTCCTGCTCTCACCACCCGCAGGCTCTCTTAACTGTGCTCACTGCATACTCTTCCTGTTCAACGTTTTTCCATATAAAAAAGCTTCCTGTCCTGTAAAAAAGGACGGGAAGCCCGTGGTACCACCTTCATTGATTTCATTAAGAAACCCACTCATTGCGCGACAAACTGTCTGCGCCGTCAGCTATCGGTGACGAACCGCCTGATCCTACTGAACTTTCAGACCGGTGCTCCGGAGTCCATTCACACTGATTCTTTACTGGTTTTCACCTGCCACCAGCTCTCTTGAAAAGAATGAAGTGTTACTACTCTCCTTCATTGCGTTAAATTGTTATTGTTGATGATATTAAATGGTATTGGAAAAAAAGTCAACAGTTTAACTTTAATTTTTTTAACAACTCTGATAATAGCAGATTATCTGAGTTTTAGATCTGGAGCAACTTTCTTTAGGTAATCTTTTGCAGCTTCCGACATTTGCTCATAGATTTTATCTTCACCTGTTTCAACAGTTTTTTCAATCAAAGCGTCTCCATTTTCTTTCAACTGAAGCGTCAAACGATGTGTGAATGTTGCATTCCCGATCAGGTCAATATGATCAAATTCGTCATTTTTTTTGTGAACCATACACTTTACCCTGCCGCCATCGTTAAAAATATTTAATGGTTCACCGGCTTTCCACTTGCCTGCAATGACCTGTACAAGGCTCGATGATGACATCGCTGTTCCACAGGCATTCGTGAAACCGACCCCGCGCTCGTAGGTTCTGACAAAAAATTCACCCTCAGAAAGCTCCACTACATAACTGACATTTACACCATCAGAAAACCATGGATTTTCTTTGTTAAAAGATGATGCCAATTCTTCCTGACTGTCTGAATTGATCTGGTCTACTGTTACATTTGTGATGATATGCGGGTTAGGAACAGCAAGGGCTGTAAATGAAAGGTCTTTGTCCCAGTCAGAGACAGCCTCAAGCACCAGTTTTGTTTTTTCGTTCAGTGATAACGGAAGAGAATCAAGGTTAAATAGAATAGGTGAGATTTCTACTGAATAAGTAGGGATATTTCCATACAATTCGTCTACCTGTTCAACCTGTAAAACCGCCTTCATCGTTTCCACTTTAAATGACTGAATCTGGTCTCTTTCAGCGATATACCTTGCTGCACATCTCAAGCCATTTCCACACATGGAAGCTTCGGAACCATCTGAATTAAATACTCTCATTTTTGCGTATGCTGCTTCACTTTCAGAAATATATAATATGCCGTCTGTCTGTGTTTTTTGACATAGACTTAACGCCCACTGCTTTCTTAAATGATCATGAATATCGATTGAGGCCTCATTTTCATCTATTATGATAAAATGATTTTTAGAGCCGTGAGACAAAATAGCTGATACCATTTGTACCTCTCCTTAAATAAACTTTGTTTTAAATACAATGCCATAAATACTGTTTTCGTGCAATCAGACTGTCAGGGGGTAATTTATGAATCAGGAAGATGTGAAGTTCAGGTTCGATGTGCTGGAGGTGTCTAAATCAGACAGTGGTTATATGATTACCGTTCATGTACAAGTCAGGTGGTTAAAAGAGGTAGTATATGAAGGTCCTGTCGAGATCAGCATGAATGACATTGGCATTTTCCCTTCACCTGCACATATTGCAGCTGCTACGCCTTATAAAGGTGTACGTGGAAAACTGGGGGCTGAACTGAAAAGATATATAAAAATCCAGAAAAAGTTTATTCCGGAACTGGCTGAAGAATGAATCTATTAAAAAAGAGGACTGTCAATTGACGGTCCTCTTTAACGTTCAGTGTATAGTTATACCCCAGGCATAAAGTGAAGAACAAAATATACAAGGAATAAAATTGATATAATTAAGAGTGGTGCCGTTACTTCTTTCCAGCGGCCGGTTACAAATTTCATCAACGGATAGAGTATAAATCCGATCGCTATGCCGTCTGCAATACTGTAAGTAAACGGGATCATCACAATCAGCATGATAGATGGAATAGATTCTGTGAAATCTTCCATATTCATATGCCTCATCTGCTGAATCATTAAGATACCGATAATAATTAAGATCGGAGCAATCGCATGGTCTGGAATATAACCCATATACGGAATAAAAGCAGCCGAAATGATAAATAAAACACCGACTGTCAGTGAAGTTAAGCCAGTACGTCCACCGGCAGCCATTGCGGCAGTTGATTCAACAGTCGAAACTGTCGGACTTGATCCGAGAAGTCCCGAGCTGAATGCTGAAATTGCATTTGCTCTCAGTGCACCTGAATATTTCTCCGGCCTTTTAATAAACGCAGTGTGTCCATGAACCAGCCCGATATTCTCAAATACCAGTACCATTGTCATCGAGAACACACCGATCCAGAATGGAATCTGGAGCCAGGAATCAAATGAAAGCTGAAACCAGACAGCAGAATCTGCGGTAATCGCTGAGTTGCCTGCAGTGTCAGGTGTAATCCCCATTACAAAAGCCAGTGCTGTTCCAAAAAGAATGGTCCATAAAAAATGACCCGGCACGTTTTTAATGAATAGAACGAGCGCAAATATTAGCGTCAGGATCGTTGCCAATGCCTGTGGCTCATTAAAATGCCCGATTGCCAGTATTGAATTTTCCCCCTGTATAACCAATGAACCTTTTTCAAGTCCTATAAGCAACAGGAAAAAGCCAAGTCCTACTGTAATGGCATCTTTCAGTGACTGAGGAATTGCTTCACTCAGTACACCTGACAATTTTGTAAAAGCAACTACCACAAACAGTAAACCTGAAATCGTGACGATGGTTAATGCTTCCTGCCATGTAAACCCCATTGATTGCACCAAAGTATAGGTGAACATCGCATTAATACCCATTCCAGGAACGAGTATGATTGGTGCTTTACCAATCACCGCCATCAATATACATCCCAAAGCACTCACCGCAATGGTTGCAATGACAGCTCCTTCAAATGGCATACCGGATTCTGACAGGATCAATGCATTGACTGCTACAATGTACACGATCGTAAAAAAGCCGATAATGCCTGCGGTTACCTCTTTTTTAACTGAAGTACCATGTTGTTCTAATTCAAAAAATCCTCCTGATTTCATTATATAGCCTGCCTTTGCAAGCGCCCTCTCCCTACCCGCTCATACCGGAATCCGGCGAGCCACAAGAGTTTATTATACGACGAACTTTACATTCTGTCATCCTTTGAGATCAAAAAAGAGACCGGGATATTTATCCCGGCCTTCCTTTTAATACGGTTTTTATACGTCCATTCTTTTAAACAGACTGGCCATTTCAATGGCTGCAGTTGCAGCTTCCCAGCCTTTGTTTCCTGCTTTTGTACCTGCTCTTTCAATCGCCTGCTCAATTGTATCTGTTGTTAATACGCCGAAGATGACCGGCATACCTTCATCAAGAGCAATTTTAGCGACTCCTTTAGATACTTCGCTGCTGACGTATTCAAAGTGAGGTGTTGCACCTCTGATCACTGTGCCAAGCGTGATGACTGCATCATATTTACCCGATCTTGCAAGGCGTTGTGTAACTACAGGAATTTCAAAAACACCCGGTACCCACGCTACTGATACATTCGCCTCTTCTACACCATGTCTTTTTAGTGCGTCTTCTGCCCCACTTAGCAGTTTCCCTGTAATAAATTCATTGAATCTGCTAACAACAATTGCAACTTTTAATCCTGATCCTGATAAATGTCCTTCAAATACTTTTTTCATGTTAATTCCCCCTATAAATTCAGCATGTGTCCGAGTTTGGATTTTTTTGTTTCAAGATATTTAGCATTTTGTTCTTTTGTAGGCATCTGAATTGCCACTCTGTCTGTCACTTCAAGACCGTAACCTCTGACACCGGCAATTTTTCTCGGGTTATTTGTGAGCAGACGCATTTTAGTAACACCAAGGTCTTTTAAGATCTGGGCACCGATTCCATAATCTCTCAAATCAGCTGCAAATCCGAGCTTATGGTTTGCTTCAACAGTGTCAAGTCCCTCTTCCTGAAGCTTATAGGCTTTCAGCTTATTGACGAGGCCTATTCCTCGGCCTTCCTGTCTCATATAAAGCAATATTCCATTGCCTTCCCGTTCAATCTGTGACAAAGCTGCATATAACTGAGGTCCACAGTCACATCGGTTTGATCCGAATACATCTCCGGTCAGACATTCAGAGTGCACTCTGACCAGAACAGGTTCACCGGGTTTAATATCACCTTTAACAAGGGCAACGTGTTCCTGACCTGTTAAAATTTCAGTATAAGCAACTGCATTAAATTCACCAAATTCTGTCGGCATGAATGTCTCAACCTCTTTTTTGACCAGCTGCTCTTTCGTTCTTCTAAAAGCAATTAAATCTTCAATTGTAATCAATTTCAGGTCAAATTTCTTCGCGATTTCCTGTAATTCAGGTACCCTTGCCATTGTGCCATCATCATTAATGATTTCACAGATCACTCCTGAGGGTTTAGAGCCACTTAACATTGCAAGATCAACTGCAGCTTCTGTGTGTCCTGCTCTTTTCAAAACTCCGCCTTTTTTTGCAACAAGCGGGAAGATATGACCAGGACGCTTAAAATCAGCTGCTGAGGCATTATCATTGATCAACTCTCTTACGGTTAAAGCACGTTCAGGTGCACTGATCCCTGTTGTTGTATCTTTATGGTCAACACTTACTGTAAAAGCTGTCCCATGGGAATCAGTATTAGTGTCAGTCATCGGTTTTAACTGCAGCTCATCTGCACGTTCTTCTGTAATCGGCACACAGACAAGGCCGCGTCCTTCAGTAATCATAAAGTTAATCATTTCAGGGGTTGCTTTTTCTGAAAGTCCTATAAAGTCACCTTCATTTTCTCTGTCTTCATCATCAACTACAATGACCGGCTTGCCATTTCTAAGATCTTCTAATGCTTCTTCAATTTTATTAAACATTGCTCATGCCTCCTGTTCGTCACATAAAACCGTTTTCTCTTAAGTATGATTCATCTATTCCCTTTTGCTCAGGCTGAATCAGGTTTTGTACATATTTTGCGATCATATCACATTCTATATTTACCTTGCTTCCAGGTGACTTTGAAGCAATGATGGTGTCATCAGCAGTTTGGGGTATCAGAGAAATCATAAATGCATCTCTTGTTACATCAAACACAGTCAGAGATGTACCATCAACGGCTACTGACCCTTTCATCATAAAGTACTTCATGAGATCTGACGGTACCTGAATATAGATATAGATTGCATTTTCTTCTTTTTTCATTGACTGTATCGTACCTGTTCCGTCAACGTGCCCTGATACAAAATGGCCGCCAAATCGTCCTCCGGCTGCCATTGCTCTCTCAAGGTTTACTTTAGAACCTTTTTTCAGCTCATGCAGCGTAGTAGATTTCATGGTTTCAGGCATAACGTCTACTGAAAACTGTTTTCCAGCTCTTTCCGTGACAGTCAGACAAACGCCATTAATTGAAATACTGTCACCGATTTTTGCATCTTCAATGACTTTTGCACAGTCAATCGTCAGTATCATTGAATTTTTACCTTTTTGAAGGTTATGGACAGTTCCAACTTCCTCAATTAATCCGGTAAACATTCATCCATCTCCCTTCGGTACTGTTGTAATCTTGATGTCATGTCCTATCATTTCAACTTTTTCAATTGTCATTCCAAAAGCTTCATCCATATAGGCAATACCTTCTCCGCCGGTTACACCCTTAGCAAGTTTTCCAGTGATGAGCTTTGGAGCTATATACGTAATCATCCGGTTTACTGCTTTTTCTCTGATGAAGGAAGCATGAATTTCGCTACCGCCTTCAACATATACGGAATGAATATCCAGTTTGTTTAATTCTTTCAACACGCTTTCAATTTCGATGGTTTCCGTATTGAGCCTTAACACATTTACTTTATTCAATGAAGAGAGATGCTCTTCTTTTGCTTTATCAGCATTTATCCCGCAAATGATCAAAACTGGTGCTTCGCCATCATGTAAAAGTCCTGCTTCACTTGGGATCGACAGCTGTGTATCAAGAATAATCCGATGAGGTGATATACCACCTTCAGCCAGCCTGACTGTAAGGGATGGATTGTCATGAACAACAGTGTTCACCCCGATCAGAATTGCATCATGCAGATGTCGGTCAAGGTGTACATCTTCTCTCGCCTCAGGGCCGGTAACCCACTTGCTGTGGCCATTTTTAGTAGCAGTTTTACCATCGAGGGACATCGCTGTTTTTAAGGTTACAAAAGGCTTATTATTCATCATTGAATGAAAGAAATATTCATTCATGCTGTCAGTCTCCGCGCTGCATATCCCGGTTATCACTTCTATGCCGGCCTGCTGGAGCTTGCGAATCCCATTACCTGATACTTTAGGATTTGGATCCAAACTTCCGATCACTGCTTTTTTAATTTTTTTCTCAATAATTAAGTCAGCACAAGGTGGCGTTTTCCCATAATGTGAGCATGGCTCGAGTGTGACATAAATGGTTGCACCTTCTGTCTCGGCTCCCGCCATATTAAGTGCTGTTACTTCTGCATGGGCGTCGCCTGCTTTGAGGTGTGCACCCATTCCAATCACTCTGCCATCTTTAACGACTACACTGCCCACAGCAGGGTTAGGAGAAGTCTGACCCCGTGCTGCAGCAGCAAGACTAATTGCAGTTTTCATCCATTTTTCATACATCATTACTCATCTCCTGTAGCCGGATCCCTGGACTGTAGATTGTCTATACAATAAAAAAACTCCCGTGATCAACGGGAGTTTTGTCATGACGAAATAAACGTTTAATGCTATGCATTTAAACGCGATTCCTTTCTCCCATCCAGACTATAACTGTCGGCTTTGGAATTTCACCAAATCCACCGGTAACACCGGGTCACGGACTAAGAGCATCAGCTCATCACCGCCGGTAGGGAATTTCACCCTGCCCCGAAAGGTACGATATGCGATTGTCTTACTATTATGTCGGAAATGACTTCAGTTTGTAAAGGAAACAGTGTTCATTTGACTCAAAGTTTCTGAAAATTCTTTTCTCCTGTAAAATCTTAAAGTAAAATTAGATTATAAATATATTAGCGAGGGGGCTGCTTTCATGAAAATCTTATTAAAAGATGCAGTCGTATATCCAATCACTTCACAAATGATTCAATATGGAGATGTCTTAATTGAAAATGGCATCATAAAAGAAGTTAGTGAAACCATTAAGGGGCACGAGGATGCAAAAATAATTGATTGCTCAGGACAGCACTTAACGCCGGGTTTAATTGATGTTCATACTCATCTCGGACTTTACGATGAGGGAACCGGCTGGGCAGGTAATGATGCAAATGAATCGATTGAACCAATGACGCCTCATATCCGGGCAATTGATGGTGTATACCCATTAGATGAAGGATTTTTCAATGCGAGGTCTCATGGCGTAACGACTGTTAATATTCTTCCTGGGAGTGCAAATGTGATCGGCGGCATCACAGCGATTATCAAGACTAATGGTAAGACCGTCCAGTCGATGATTGTAAATCCTGAGTCCGGATTAAAAATGGCCTTAGGTGAAAACCCTAAAAGAATGCACTCGAACGGATCTAATGATTCAATTACAAGAATGGGTATTATGGGAATGTTGAGAGAGCAGCTTTATCTGGCAAAGAATTTTGATGGCACGAATGATTTAAGGCTCAGCGCCTTACAAAAAGCACTCAGCAGAGAAATCCCTGTCAGAATTCACGCTCACCGTGCAGATGATATTGTGACAGCGATCAGGCTTGCTGAAGAATTTAACCTCGATTTGCGGATCGAACACTGCACAGAGGGTCACTTAATTACTGAAGAAGTAAAAAGATCCGGAGCAAAAGTATGTGTGGGTCCGACATTTACCAGAAAATCTAAAGTGGAGTTAAGAAATAAATCGTGGAAGACCTACCAGATTCTATCTGATGCCGGAGTGGAAGTATCTATCACTACTGATCATCCTTATACACCGATTCAGTATTTAAACGTCTGCGCAGCGATTGCTGTCCGTGAAGGTTTGTCGATTCAGGCTGCACTCGAAGCCATTACGATTAACCCAGCACGCAACCTGGGGATGGAACAAAAACTTGGCAGTATTGAGCCGGGTAAGGATGCTGATCTGGTCCTGTGGAGTGAGCATCCGCTTCATTTTATGGCCTCTCCTGCGTTTACGATGATTAAGGGTGAAATCGTCTATCAAAAGTAAAAAAATATTTTTTTAAATAAGGCAAAAAAACTATTCTCAAAGTGCTTATAATTTTGTATGATTTAATTGCAAAGATGTAGACGTAACTGAATAAGTTTACAATACAATGATGCCATAAGACTGTCATATGAGTCTTTTATGGAGGGAAGGCAAATGGTGCGCCACCAGCGTCAGGCTGGTTCTAGTGGGTTCGATTCCCACCCCGAAATTTTTTATGAACGCAATGAAAAATTTCGAGGGTGGTGTTCTTCAGGTCCTGCCAGGATACTGCCCTTTTGAGGAGGGCACTACCATGATTAAAAAGCGTGACGTACATGAAAGCCAGGCGCTGTTTGACCTAATGACGCATCCCGAAGTATACCCATATGTGAGACAAAAGGCATCTTCTTCAGAAGAGCTAATGTTTATGATTAAACAAATGATTGAAGCCGAAGAGCGTGGAGAAGTCATTTCACGTACAATTATTGATGAATGGGGAAACCCTGCTGGAACGATCAGCTTATTTGACGTGCAAAATAATAGTGGTTTTCTTGGTACCTGGCTCGGCAAGCCATATCACGGCCTCGGGTATAATCAATCTGCAAAAGAAGCTTTTTTTGATGAGCTTTTTTATGAACTTGGTATTGAAAATGTTTACCTGAGAATCCGCAAGACAAATTTGCGCTCACAAAAAGCGGCAGAAAAACTGCCTTATGTTGTCTCAGCAAATGAAACAAATCAATCACTCTATGAAGAAATTAATAAAGACGAAAATGTTTTTAATCTATATGTGATTTCAAAAGATTTATATACACTTGTCCATATGCGCCAGCACAATGAAGCTGAAGATGCATTAGAAGCATAAAAAGTCCGGATCAATGTGATATGCTCCCTCCATAGTAGACAGAGAAATAATAAAAATTCTCTACTACTATGAAGGGGGCATTTTTGTGTCTAAAAGGACGACTGGCCATAC
>NZ_JAFBDK010000014.1 GCF_016908195.1 Jeotgalibacillus terrae | reverse complement strand
TCTGAAAAAATGCGTGGACAGATCCGTGGTCTTGACCAGGCATCAAGAAATGCTCAAGACGGAATTTCTCTTATTCAAACAGCTGAAGGTGCATTAAATGAAACTCATGCTATCTTACAGAGAATGCGTGAATTAGCGGTTCAAGCTGGAAACGAAGGCACGCTTGAAGCTGAAGATATGACAGCGATTGAAGACGAGATCAACGAGCTTCAGTCTGAATTGACTGGAATTGCAGACCGGACTGAATTTAACGGTAAAAAACTGTTAGATGGTAACTTTAATAACGATTTGCAAATTGGAGCAAATAGTGGCCAACAGCTAACTCTAGCAATTAATGCTGGTGCGTCTGGCACTGGTTTTGATGCTTCTGGACTGGGTGTTGCTAGTGGCGACCTTTCATGGAGTGGAACTGCTGCAAATGCAGATGATAATATCACTGCTATTGATGCTGCGATTGAGAGCGTTTCAGCAGCACGTTCATATCTTGGAGCTAATCAAAACAGATTAGATCATACAATTAAGAATCTTGATAATGCGTCTGAAAACCTTCAGGCTGCAGAATCACGTATCCGTGACGTTGATATGGCATCAGAAATGATGGAATTTACACGTGCAAATATTCTTAATCAGGCTTCACAGGCAATGCTTGCACAAGCTAACCAGCAGCCACAGGCTGTTCTTCAGTTGCTTCGATAATATTTCTAACAAAACACGACCTTTTGAGGGTCGTGTTTTGTTAATTTTATAGTACATAATCCGATATATATAATAATGAACTTATTTGGAGGAAATCTCATGCAACTTATTTTCAAAGAACATCAAATAAAACTCAGCGAACCTGATAAATTAATTCATTCGATGTCTGAATTGATTGGAGATCAATACATATATAATTATATGAAGGTTGATGGGACTGTTGTATATGATGACCCAATTGAATTTTTTAAAAATAATCAAGAAGCATTGTCAGATATAGAGCAGATTGAAATAATAGCATTGACTGGTAAAGAACATGTTGAAGGTATTGCAATTGAAGGAAGCCAATATATATCAAATGCTCTTCCTGTGCTTGAGGAGATGTCTAAAAGTATTTATAAAGATGGGATAGGTTCTGTTAAAAACAAATTCATTTCTCTTTCAGAAGGTATTCAATGGCTTGTTTCTTCTCTGGCCGTAATTAATGAAATAACTACGAATAGTAGAGAAAATGAATTAACTGCTAAATTACAAAGTGCACTGATTGAGCTGAATGAAGGACTGGAAAATAATGATGCGGTTTTAGTGGCGGACATTATAGAATATGAAGTAGTTGAAATATTTCAGGAGATTCAAAAGTTTTTTGAAGAAGTATAGGTAAAGAGCGAGGTAATTAAATGGTTAAGTATAACGAAATCTTAGATGTAATAGATCCATCTCTAAGGGAGCAACTTTTAAGTCAGGGTAATACCGAAGAAAATATTATTATTGAAAAAGCAAGAAGAAACGGAAAAACAATTAAATATTTGTCGAATAATAGTATTTTCTACCTCACGAGTAAATTTGACCCTATAAACGAAGCAGAGAAATTCGCAGCGCTCTCAAAAGAAAAAATTGAAGAAACTGATAATCTAATTATATTAGGTGCGGGTCTAGGTTATATACTATCCTCAATAATCGACATTAAACCTAATATAAACCTCTTTATAGTTGAACCTAATCATGAACTTTTAAAAATATTTATTAAAACCGACTTGTCAAAAAAAGTTTTAAAAAACATCAAATATATATGTGATAAAGTTGATGAAGATAAAATGATGAAGATTTTAAATAAGTCTTATAAATTAGGAGGAGATATTAATTATCTAGTTACACCCGGCTTTTCAAAAGTATATTCTACTGAAGAAAAAATTTTAGGTGGACTGTTATTAAATCATTTAAAAAACAAAAAAAGCAGTTTAGTAACTAACATGGCTTTTCAAGAACGTTGGGCTTTAAATTCTATTAAAAATTTTCCTTTTGTATTAAAAACTTTTAACGCAATTGAACTATTAAAAACGCAATATGATTTATCGAAACCAGCAATTTTAGTAGCTGCCGGACCATCGCTGAACTATGAATTTGAACACCTGAAAATAATAAAGCAAAAGAAGCTTGCTTATATATTTGCGGTAGGATCAGCAATAAGTGCATTAATACGTAACGATATAAGGCCTGACTTTTTCTGTACTTATGATCCTCAAGCACATAATTACAAAGTATCTGAAGTTCTAATTGAGCAAGATATAAATGACGTTACAATGTTGTTTGGGACATCTGTTGGGTATGAAACAGTAGAGAGACACACCGGCCCCAAAGCTCACTTCATTACAAGTCAGGATAAGCTTTCCAGCCAATTAATAGACTGTGAAAATTTAAATGAGAAGACGATAAATGACGCTCCTTCAATAGCGATTATGACATATCAATTGTTATCTAAAGCTGGATTTAAAGAAATAGTGCTTGTCGGACAAAACCTTAGCTTTGACGGAAAGCAGCGTTATGCTATAGGTATTGAATACGAATCAGGAGCTTCAGTAATTTCAGATGAAGATGAAAAAAAACTAACTGAAGTAGAAAGTGTATTGTCAGGAACAGTGTTTAGCGATGAAGGCTATAGCAGAATGCGTTCAGAGTTGGAGCATTACATACAAAGAAATGTAGAAGTTGAGACGATCAATACTACAGTTAATGGAGCGAAAATAAACGGTACTAAGTTTATTGAACTTAAAGACCTTATAAAGAAATGGGAAGAAAAAGTTACTGATAATGATTTAATTAAAAAAGATCTGATAACTCCACCTTTATTGAAAAATAAGATCAGAAAATTAGAAGATGATTCTAATGGAATCAGTAGATTAATTAATAATCTCTCAAAAGAGTTAAACTATCTGCAAAACACAATGCAACCATCAAAAATAGAAAACAAACTTCAAAGAATTGATCAAATCAACGAAGAGATCAAGAATAACTTATATTTCCATGCGATAATTAATACTTCTATCAAGCATGAACTTACTATAATTAATGATAAAATTAGAAAGTCAAAAAACACGAAAAGTATTTATGAGAGAAAGAAAGTACTTGTAGATGCTTTTGAAAATTACATTATGACATTAAAAAATAAAGATCAGCTTTTTCAACCGGTTTTTTCCGAGATGATCAATCAGCTGAAAGAAAAGGATTTTTAATATGTTATTAAATGATAAAACGATACTGGTTACTGGTGGAACTGGCTCTTTTGGTAGGATGTTTATTCAAAAAGTATTAAAAAGCAATGTAAAAAAAGTTATTGTATTTAGCCGAGATGAGTTAAAGCAATATGAAATGGCACAGGAATTCACTGATCCTCGGATTAGGTTTTTTATAGGGGACGTCAGAGACAAAGAGAGGTTATACAGGGCTTTTGAAGGCGTAGATATTGTAATTCATGCAGCTGCATTAAAGCATGTAGGAGCATGTGAATATAACCCTTTTGAAGCTGTCAAAACAAATATTCACGGAGCACAAAATATTATTGAGGCTGCAATTGATATGGGAGTAGAAAAAGTTATAGCGTTGAGCACTGATAAAGCGGCCAGTCCGATTAACCTGTATGGAGCTACTAAGCTTGCCTCAGATAAACTTTTTGTAGCTGGTAATTCATATGTGGGTGACAAAAAAACCAGATTTTCTGTTGTGAGGTACGGAAACGTAGTAGGCAGTAGAGGGAGTGTTGTACCTTTCTTTAAAAAACTTGTTGCTGATGGTGCGAGTGAATTACCTATTACGGACGAAAGAATGACTCGATTCTGGATTACTTTAGATCAGGGTGTTCAGTTTGTAATTGATAGTTTATCGAGAATGAGTGGTGGAGAGATTTTTGTTCCCAAAATTCCGAGTATGAAAATGACAGATTTGGCGGAAGCGATTGCCCCTGGGATTAAAATTAAAATTATTGGTATAAGACCTGGAGAGAAATTGCATGAAGCAATGATTACTGAAGATGACGCAAGAAGAACGATTGAATTCGATGATTATTATATTATTGCTCCTGAATTCCCTTGGTGGAATAGAGAAGTCTCTTCACATGGGAATAAGCTGACTGATGGCTTTAGTTATGTTAGTAACTTGAATAGAGAGTGGTTAACAGTCGAGGAGTTAAAGGGATTGATTAAATGAAACATAACGAGTTTAATACCGATGTGAGGGAAGAGTATCTACCTTATGGACGACAGTGGATAGATGATGCTGACATTGAAGAAGTAATTAAAGTATTAAAAAGTGATTATTTAACTACAGGTCCTGCTGTTGCCAGGTTTGAAAAAGCTGTGAGTGAATACGTGGGTGCGAAGTATGCAGTTGCATTCTCAAGCGGAACGGCTTCATTACATGGTGCTTGTTTTGCTGCGGGGATTGGTGAGGGGGATGAAGTTATTACCTCACCTATGACTTTTGCTGCCAGTGCTAATTGTGTTTTATATGTTGGTGGTAAACCGGTTTTTGCTGATATAGATAAAGTCACTTACAATATTGATCCTTCACAGGTTGAGAAGGCAATTACTGAAAAGACTAAAGCAATTATTCCCGTCCATTTTACTGGACAGCCTGCTGATATGGATAAACTACATAAAATTGCAGAAAAGCACAATTTAATTGTAATAGAAGATGCTGCTCACGCCTTGGGAGCTACTTATAAAGGTGAAAAAATTGGTTCTTTAAGTGACATGACTATGTTTAGCTTTCATCCCGTAAAACATATTACTTCCGGTGAGGGCGGTATAATCACAACAAATGATAAAGAATATTATGAAAAAATGCTTCAGTTTAGATCTCACGGTATAACAAGAGATCCTGAAAAATTAATAGACAATCACGGTCCATGGTATTACGAGATGCAATTTCTAGGGTTCAACTACAGGATGACAGATATCCAAGCCGCGCTAGGAGAAAGTCAATTAAAGAAAATTGACACATTTATAGATCGTAGAAAAAAATACGTAGCTATGTACAATCATTCATTTAGTAATCTGGAAGAAATTGAAATTCCATTTCAAAATGAGAATGGTGCATCCAGTTGGCATTTATACATAATACGATTGATTTCTGAAAAATTATCAGTAAGCAGAAAAGAAATTTTTGAAGAATTAGTTAATAATAATATTGGTGTAAATGTTCATTACATTCCAGTACACCTCCTCCCCTACTATTCAAAATTGGGCTATCATAAGGGGATATGTCCTCAGTCTGAAAAATTGTATGAGGAAATTATTACATTACCTCTATTTTCAGCTATGACAGAAAAAGATATAGAGGACGTAATTACTTCTGTAAATAATGTGATTAACAAATATCGAAAGTAGGGCGATAACGTGAAAGTCGCAGCTATTATTCAGGCGAGAATGGGATCTACAAGACTTCCAGGGAAAGTAATGAAAGAATTAATGGGTAAAACTATACTATCACACGTTATTGCAAGAGTAAGCCAAGCCAATACAATAGATGAGATCATCATTGCCACTCCTAACAAAAACAATGACGATGTTATTAGTAATGAAGCAAAAAAATGTGGAGTTAAAGTATATAGGGGCAGCGAGAAAGATGTGCTCAGTCGTTACTATTATGCTGCAAAGGAAAGTGAAGTTACTACAATTGTTAGAATAACTTCTGACTGTCCGCTTATTGATCCACATGTAATTGATGAAGTCGTAAATTATTATAAAAATGGAAACAATAGCATCGTGACAAATGCAGGAACAGATCCAACTAACAGAACATTTCCGAGAGGCTTAGACACGGAAGTGTTTTCTTTTAAAGTTTTAGAAGAGGCTTATCATCTTGGAAAAGAAAATTATCATAGAGAACACGTAACACCATATATTTATGAGAATGCTGATAAAGTATATCTTTTTAAAAATAATATTGATTATTCAAAATATCGATGGACTCTGGACACAGCGGGAGATTTTGAGTTGATTAGTGAAATTTATGATGAATTGTATAAAGGAAAACATGATTTTTTCCTAAAAGAAATAATCGAATTATTTGAACAGAAACCAGAACTTATTGATATTAATGCTCATGTTGAACAAAAGGAAATTAATTAAAAGAATAAGTTGATATTATCATTTGTTGAGGTGAGAAGAATGCAAGCTTGTTTTAGAATTGATGCTTCAATAGATATAGGAACTGGCCATGTTATGAGATGTTTAACATTAGCTGATGAAATGAAAAAAAAAATATAAATTCCTTTTTTATATGCAGGGCTTTTGAGGGGAACCTGATAAGATTTCTAAAAGAAAAAGGATATGAAGTGATTGTGTTACAGGTTTTGGAACAAGATAGTGAAGGATCACTCGAATGGATTAAGAATAATTGGGAACAAGATGCATTTGAAACCATTCAAGTTTTAAACAGTCAGAAAAAAAGTGTTGACTGGTTGATAGTGGACCATTACGGCTTAGATATCAACTGGGAGAAGAATCTTAAGCAATACGTTAATAAGATTTTAGTAATAGACGATCTAGCTGATAGAAGTCATTATTGTGATGTACTAGTAGATCAAACATTTGGGGAAGATGGAAAAAGGTATAAAAAATTAATCCCAGATTATACTATAGGATTATTTGGCGTAAACTATGCTATTTTAAGACCTCAATTTAGGGAACATCGAAAAAGCAACTTTGTACTTGATGAAAATAATATTGAAGTTCACCTTTTTTTTGGTGGGATTGATCGTAAAAATTTTACAGAGAAATTCAGTAAGCTACTTCTCGACGAATTTTCAAATATTAATATATGTGCAGTAGTTGGGAAAAATTATAATTGTACTGATTCACTTACGCAGCTTTCACGTAAATATAAAGAGAGATTTAGTTGGGAACAAAATATATTTAATATGGCAGAACATATGTCTAAGTGTGATATTGCTATAGGTGCTGCCGGTACTGCTACTTGGGAACGTGCATGTGTTGGTCTACCTTCTGGGTATTTAATTATTTCTAAGAATCAAAAGAAAATTTTAGAAAAATTGCATCAAAATGAACTTTGTGTATTACTGGGGGACGCTGAATTTATAAGTGATCAAGAATTTATAACAGCTATTAGTTTATTTATCAGAAATAAAAAAGATTTACGAAAGATGTTTTTAAAAGGTAAGCAGTGCATCAGTGGATTAGGTTCTGCTAATATAGTGGATACTATGCTGTCATTGAGGGGTTGATATATTTGGATTGTTGTTTAGTTTATAAAAACATAAGACTAATTCCATATAATGATGATCATGACAAAAATACGGTCAAATGGCTAAATGATGAAAAGATAAAATCAAATTTTGGATTAACCAAGTATGTAACAATCGATTCTCATAAAAGGTGGATAAACTCATTAAAGAATACATTCATTTGGGCGATATATGATCCTGATACTAAAAATCATTGTGGTAATATACTTCTTTTTGTGAATTATCAACATCATTCAGCATTTTTCCAGTTATATATCGGGGATAGTCAGTCATATGGTAAAAAGTTAGGGTATTATTCTTTAGTATGTGTTATTAACTTCGCTTTTAAACAATTAAGTATAAATCGCATCTGGCTTCAGGTTTTTCCAGATAATGTAAGTGCAATATCTTTATACGAAAAGTTAGGTTTTAAAAAAGAAGGTATTGAACGCCTGTCACATTATTTTGAAGGTAAGTATAAAGACCAGTTAAGATATTCTCTTTTAGAAAAAGAGTGGGAGATTTTTTGAAATGAAATGTGCTATTATGCAACCAACATATATGCCTTGGATAGGGTATTTTTCTATGATCGATAAAGTTGATATTTTTGTTTTTTTAGATGATGTCCAATTAGTTAAGAGAAGTTGGCAAGTTCGAAATAAAATAAAAAGCAACGATAATGAATTAATACTATCTATTCCGGTAGTAAAAGACAAAGAAAGAATTGACCGATTTATTAATAATACATCTTATAACGATAATTTAGAGTGGAAAGCAGCGCACTTAAAATCTATCAAATATAGCTACTCAAAATCTAAATACTTTGATGAAGTTTATTCCTTTATTGAAAGATTATATTTAAAAAAGCATATAAGTTTGGCGGACTTTAATATAGAGGTTATTAAAAGTGTTTGTAATAAGATAGGAATAGATACTGAGTTAATAACTTCATCTAGTGTAATAAAAGAACAAGAAAACAAAGATGGTTTATTAGCAAGTATTTGTCAATCTCTGAATGCGAATTATTATTTATCAGCTCCCGGATCTGCACAATATATAGAGCAAAATAATCCTGGTGGGGAGTTCACAAAAAGAAAAATTGGTTTATATTATCATATTTATAATCATCCTATTTATAATCAATTAGGAAAAGATTTCATATCACATATAGGAATATATGACTTGCTTTTTAATGAAGGTTTTGTTAACGCATTAACAATAATTAGAAGTGGCTATCAAAGAGATCTATTCTATCTAGATTATAGAAATAAATATATGCATAATCAAGAAGGAGAAAAGAATGAAGATATCTAATTTTGAAATAGGTAGGAATAAAACTTTCATAATAGCGGAACTATCTGCGAATCATGGAAATGATATTAATATTGCTAAAGAAACTATAAAAGCTGCAAAAGAAGCTGGTGCAGATGCTATTAAGTTACAAACGTATACTGCTGATACAATAACAATGGAATGTTATAACGAGTATTTTAAGTTAGATAATGGTTCAGTATGGGACGGTAGGTTTTTATATGATTTATATAAAGAGGCTCATACTCCTTGGGAGTGGCATGAAGAATTAATCAAATATGCTAATGAGATAGATATAATTTGTTTTTCAAGTCCATTTGATAAAACAGCTGTGGATTTACTTGAAGACCTCGATGTCCCAGCCTATAAAGTAGCTTCCTTTGAAATCACAGATATTCCTTTAATAGAATATATCGCTTCAAAAAGTAAGCCAGTTATTATTTCAACTGGAATTGCTACGCTCAGAGACATCGATGACGCAGTACTCGCTTGTCGAAAAGCGGGTAATGATCAGATCATTTTGTTAAAGTGTACATCTGCATACCCAGCAAGGATTGAAGATGCAAATTTAAAAACAATACAAAATTTAAAAGAAACATTCGATGTAGAAGTAGGTTTGTCAGATCATACATTAGGCTTAACAGTTCCTATTGTATCTGTAGCTATGGGTGCAAAAGTAATTGAGAAACATTTTATTTTAGATAAGAGCGTTGGTGGACCGGATGCCAGCTTCTCTCTTGACCAGAATGAGTTCAAGCAGCTTGTAGATTCAGTCAGAGATGCTGAAAAAGCAATAGGTAAAGTTGATTATGAATTGACAGAAAAAAAGAAAAAAAATAGAGATTTTTCAAGGTCTTTATTTGTAGTTGAAGATATAGCATCTGGAGAAGAGTTGACTGAAAAAAATGTACGATCAATTAGACCTGGGTATGGGCTTTCGCCTAAGTATAGCAAGGAAATTTATAGTGCAGTAGCGAGCCATGATATTAAAAGAGGGACTCCTTTGGAATGGAAACACATCAAGTGAAACCCTTTAACTGAAGTATTTGAAAAGCTTTAATGAGTATTAGGATTTATAAAAAGATTAATTCGTTTACTTAACATTTTCTATTTTATAAAAATGATTTTCTTGTGAAGCGTATTAAAAGGGAAAAAATTATTTAACATTCTTTATCTTGATTTATTAACAATGAAAATATTGTATATAGATCAATTAAAATCTGTAATTATAATTATTACATTGAAAAATAAAATCTTAGTAAATTCCTGTTTGGTTTCGTTAGCGGTATAGATGGAAAAAATAGGAAATATTATTTTTCAGTTTTGAAATGTGGCGATATACTCTATGAAATTGAATATGATATTAATAAAGGAAATCAAAGTTAAAAATGAAGATATAGTAATGTATTAAGCTCAATGTACAGTTTACTATTTACTTGTATACAAAGAGAAAAAACATTGGTAAAGGAAGCTTAGAATTAATTTAAAGATATTATTAATAATGAGTATAGTTAAAAGTATGAAAAATACATGTGAAAGAGCATACTATTTTATATCAGTTGATTCACATTAATCCAGACGAAAATCTGAAAAGTACGCTTTATTCGTTAAGTAATTCTAAATTTTTTTGCTCGTTATTATACTTTAGAGAAAAATAAGTGTTTTTTATATAACAATAATTGGGGTGGAAACTCATTTAAAAGTAAATGTCAATAATAAGTTCAATATACATAATATAATCAAATAGGGTAAAAAGAAGTTTAGGAGCTGATTATCTAATAAAATAGTCAGCTCCTTTTTGTTATCTATTCATTCCTTCTAAACTATTCTCACTTTAATTAAAACTAAAAATTCATCAGTTTATACCGATATAAACACTATAACCCTCAAGGAGATGGAACTATGAACAGGATTGGAGAGATTGGTAGCAGTAGTAATTTTCAACAGGTTGGTCAGACATCATCAGCTACTCAAAGTGAAGCGATTGTAAAACATACGAAAGAAATTGCAAATGAATTAAGCCGACAAAGTGAAAAGCCTAAGGCAGAGCAACTGGAGAAGGCTGTTCAGGGTATGAATGATTTACTAAAGCCTTATGATTCTCATTTGAAGTTTGAGTATCACGAAGACTTGGGTGAATATTACGTAACGATTGTTGATGATGTTTCAAAAGAAGTGATTAAAGAAATTCCTTCAAAAAAACTGTTGGATTCCTACGCTGCGATGGCTGATTTTCTTGGAATCCTGATGGATCAAAAAGCATAGGAGTGAGTTTATGCGTATTGGCGGATTAGCAAGTGGAATGGATATAGATTCGATTGTTAAAGATTTGATGAGAGCTGAGAGAATGCCTTTGGATCGCATGAGGCAGGATAAGCAGACATTGGAATGGCAGCGCGATGATTACCGTGCAATGAATGCGTTAATGCTTGATTTTAGAAACAAGTTATCGGATATGAGATTTACAACAAATTACCGTGCACGAACTGTGTCCACTTCTGATGATACACGTGTTACAGCAACAGCATCCAGTGCAGCGGCACAGGGTTCTTATTCTATCACTAAAGTAGATAAACTTGCTTCTGCAGAAACATGGGTTACGAATTCTAGTATTAATAGTAATAATAGTAATCCGGTTGATAGCTCAAAATCGATTAAATCACAGGAAGGTTTATTTGGGAAAACATTGACTTGGAATACAGGAGCAGTAGGTTCTCAGACAATTACTTCTAATGGAACAGATCCCATTAAGCTAAACCTTCATGCAGATGAAGCGATTGTTAATGGTGAACTGAGTAAGATGAGTGTAAAAGTAAATGGCACATCTTATAAGGTTGTTGATGCTGCAAACCTTGAAGGTGCTGCGAATCAGGTAACAATAAGTGCGAATGGTGAATTATCTTTCAGCAGTGACGTGCAAATCGCTTCCGGTGCTGCTGTTAGAGTCGATTACGTTACTAACCAGAAGGTACATGAAGGTACACTTAAAGAAGGCGCGGGCACATTTAGTTTGAGCAAAAAAAATCTGGTAGAGGACGGATTTGCAGTAAGCCTCAATGGCGGAGCAGCTGTCTCGATCTCTAATGTGACCGATAACATTGGTACACTTGATGGAATTGGTGAAATCAACCTTGATACCGGTGTTATTACATTTGATGATGGTGTTGTTTCTGCTGATATGTCAATCCGTGTTGATTATAAGCAGGAGTACACAAGTTTAACAGCAGGTGCTTACAACTCTTCGTCAGGGGCTTCACCAGTAACGGAGAATTTTTTAATTGAATCATCACAGTCATTGAATCAGGTGTTCTCAAGAGTGAATACAAGTAAAGCAGGCATCTCAATGCTTTTAGATGAGACTACGGGTCAGCTTTCAGTAATGAAAAAAGAAACCGGAGATTACAATGCAGGTGGAAATGATATTCAGCTTGAAGGTAACCTGGCCGGTTTACTCAATCTTGATTCTGCAACTGTTACACAAGGAGCTGATGCAGAGTTCATGATTAATGGACTTGCAACAACTAGAAAGTCTAACACATTTACAATGAGTGGTGTGACTTTTACCTTGAAGCAGACATTTGCTGAAACTGAAACTCCTGCAGGCCTCACTGTAAATAACGATGGCAACCAGGTATTCGATAATATTAAAGAATTTGTAGAGAATTATAATACACTAATTGGTGGTATTAGTCTTAAAACTTCTGAGGAACGGTATCGTTCATTCCAGCCTTTAACAGACGAACAGCGTGGTGAAATGTCTGAGAAACAACAGGAACAGTGGGACGAAAAAGCAAAAAGTGGTTTAATCAGAAGAGATCCGATCCTGACCGGTGCACTTACTGCAATGAGAAATGATTTTTACTCGCCTGTTAATAATGCAGAGACTGATCCAATGATGAGACAGCTAGCTTCAATTGGTATCACAACTACCTCGAATTATCGTGAGGGTGGTAAATTAGAAATCAATGAAGCAAAATTAAAAGCAGCGATTAACGATAATCCTGAAGCAGTAGAAGCAATGTTTATCGGAGGAAGTAATAGCACGAATGACAGCGAAAAAGGGATTATTCATCGATTGCATGATACAGCGACTGAAACAATGGAGCGTCTTCGTACGAAAGCAGGGAATGAATTCTCGACGTTGCAAAATTATTCGCTTGGTAAAAGTATTGTAAGTGTTGATGAGCGAATTCAGCGTTTTGAAGATCGTCTCATTCAGGTTGAAGACCGATATTGGGCTCAATTCACTGCAATGGAAAAAGCGGTCAACCAGGCAAACTCCCAGGGAGCTTATTTAATGAGTCAATTGGGTATGGGTGGTCAGTAATCGAACAAGGAGTGTTTTAAATGGTGAAAAACCCACAACAGGCGTATGCAAATAACTCAGTCAACACAGCTTCACCAGGCGAATTAACATTAATGCTGTATAATGGTTGTTTGAAGTTTATCAAGCAGGCTGAAATAGCGATTGAACAAAAAAACGTTGAACAGAAGAATATAAATATACAAAAGGCACAGGCTATATTACGTGAACTTTCAGTGACACTTAAAACTGATCAGCAGTTGGGTAAAAATATGCTAGCCCTCTATGACTTTCTAATTAGTCGTCTGATAGAAGCAAATATACAAAACAATAAAGAAATTCTTGGAGAAGTAACTGGTTTTGTGACTGAGTTCAGAGATACATGGAAACAGGTTATTCAGGAAAACAGAAAGCTTCAGCAAGT
This sequence comes from Jeotgalibacillus terrae, assembly GCF_016908195.1. Classification (GTDB taxonomy): domain Bacteria; phylum Bacillota; class Bacilli; order Bacillales; family Jeotgalibacillaceae; genus Jeotgalibacillus; species Jeotgalibacillus terrae. The sequence goes on along the minus strand of NZ_JAFBDK010000014.1, from coordinate 79,010 downwards.
AGGAGCAGGCGGTAGAGTTTGATGTCACTGGAAATTTGTCATCGAATTACTAAGCAGTTATATGAAGTAGTAACTGCAGAAAAAGATGCCGATCGCGATGAAACCATTGAAAAAATCACTTCACTTTTAAATGAAAGAGAAGTGGTTCTGGCGCAAGTTCAAACGCCGGAATCTGATGAAGAACAAGAGTTGGCTCAGGATATTATTAAATGGAATAAAGTAATTCAGTCGGAACTGGCGATCATCAAGCTGGATATTCAGAAAAAGATTAAACAGACCGGTGAAAAGAAAAAAACCGCTGGAAAGTATAATAATCCATACGCAAACGCAGAAGCAAACGATGGCATTTATTACGATAAGCGGAACTGAAGGGAGCAAGTGAAATGGATATCGCAGCATTATCAATCGCACTCAGCAGTTCCAAAGTGCAGCAGGGTGCATCGATTGCTCTTATGAAAAAGACAATGGACCATTCACAGCAGGGAGCGAATTCGTTAATTGAAATGATGAGTTCTACAAATGCAAAAGCAGTTCAGCAGGCAGCCCAGCCGCATTTGGGCGGGAATGTTGATGTGAGTAAGTAGAATTTAGAGTGTCTCTAAAGTTATTAATAATAACTTTAGAGACATTTTTGATTGCTTTTAAAAAGTCGTGAAAGGAAAATATCTATGTCTAATCATCACAGTGTAAAAGTTCCAGGACATCCGAATATATATGGCGACACAAATGAACGACAACTAAGGATTGATTTTTCAGTACCTGAATCAGGTGTTAATAACAAAACGGGCTTGTTACTTATAGTTCCAGGTTTCGGTGGTAATATTGATTCTAATATATATAAGAAGTTAAGAAAAAATTTGGCGGATGAGTATAATTTAGTAACAATCCAATGTGATTATTTCGGCAGCGCATACATGCAGAGCGAAAAGAATTATAAACAAGAGTTTGTGCTGACTAATAATTTGTCTGATTTGACAGTTCGAAGAATAAAAGATACTCCAGAGAACCTAGTTAACATCATGAAATCTTCAAAAGAGAATTTTTTGATAAAATGTAAATTGAATGAGAATATAAGTAATTTTAACGATATGGGATTAATGCAGGCTATAGACCTTATTACTGCGATTGAAGTTGTGAAATTAATATTAGCAGATAATTCTTTTGACTATGATGAATCAAAAGTGATTGGATATGGTCATTCGCATGGAGCATTTTTGTTGCATTTAGCAAATCTTCTTGAGAACAATTTTTTTTCGAACATAATTGATAATTCCGCATGGATAGAACCAGTTTATTTAACTAGAGATAGATACATAAATATAAAACTTGATCAATCGATCGTTAACTTTCAGTTTGAATATTTGAGTAAGCGGTTAGTGACAGACCCTAGTTTTTTAAATTTAACTAATCTCTATAAGGACTTTCAGAATATGGCTCAGATTATATCTTATCAAGGTGATAACGACAACCTTGTTAGTTGGGAGGAAAAGTGTAATCTGGCGGATTCTTTAGATCAATGGTCTATTAAAGTTATCACTGATAATGAGGTTGACCAAATCAGGTTCTTTTCAAATACTCATGGCCTAGCTGCAGATTTCCTGGAATTGTTTTATTACAGCGTAACCTCACTGAAGGCTTCAAATGAAAAGAAGGGTATTACTACCGGTACTAAGAAACTAACAGATAAGATATCAATGGTAGTAGATAGCTCAAAGGGTTTACCAACTTATAGTTTTACAGGGTTGAATAATTATATTGGAAATTGATTTTATATCTAAATTCCGATTGGAATTTTCTTTTATAAAATAATTCATATGACATTAAGCTCAGTACAGCGACGCTTGACTATAACCTGGGGAGTAAGGTCCCTCGTCTGTAGCTGTGTATAAGAACGGGACAGCTATTAGTTTTGATGAGGATCATGGTTTTACATACTACGAAGTCACTCAAACAGTATCGCTGCATGGTGATGCAAGTCCGCTCTCTGGAGAACCATTTCCAGATTACAAAGTCTATGCTGTAAATCCTTCTGCACTCGCTATTGATGTCCCGGCAGGTTCATATGTGTTCGACAGTCAGACATGAATACGCTGATGTTAACAAAGCGGCAGCAGCTGATCAAAATGGCTGGGTACAAAATGGCACAAAGGTTGAACTGCTGGGGGATGCCCGGCCTGATGCGATATACGGAAACTACGCACATCTACTGCAAGCTTATTATGTGCCTAAAATGAGTGTAGCATTAAATCAAGCTGGTGTTGCAGGTGTCGGTGCTGCTGAAGCGTATTGTGACCATACACAGGACGGATCTATATTTCAGTCTGAAATTTTGCCTGATTCTTTAGAAGTCAGGTTAAATGGAAGTCTATTAAATGATGAACAATTTACTTTTGAAAATGGCAGAGTGACTCTGATACCTGAAGAAATTGACCTGGAAGTCCTCAGTCAATGTTTGCAGTTTTCATATGACGTACGTCAGGGCACCGCATACGGCGACAACGAATTCATTTTCCAAACAGGTGCAAATGCGGGTATGCAAAAAGAAGTATCAATCGCCTCATTCGACAACCTCCTGGAAACAGTCAGCATGCTTTGTGTTAGAGAACATGACCATGCAAGCCAAGGGTTGAATGTTGTGGATCAATCACTTGCTTTTATCACAAATGAACTTGGAAATATGGGGGCAGTGCAGAACAGCCTTGAGCACATTGCTTCCAACCTGGCGAACCAGACTTAACAGACTGCGTCTGCTTTGAGCAGAATTGAAGACCTAGATATGGCTAAAGAGATGATGAACAAAACCAAATTGTCCATCCTGGCGCAGGCTCAGCAGACGATGATGCTGCAAGCGGGGCAGAGGCAGGAAGGGGTATTGGAGTTGTTGAGAGGGTAAGAGCAGGAAGAACAGTACCGGTGTTTGAGCTGGTGCTGTTTTTTGATGAAAAGGTGTTGCTGCAGCTGTGGGGTGGGGGTCATTTAAGCTGGACCACTACAGCTGGCGTAGTAAAGGGTCTGACCCGTGTCTACGCTCTGACCCTAATCTCCGTTCGTGTTCACAACTTTAATCCCAAAAAACCACTTCACAAATAAGCCTAAATACCCGATAATAGAATTATACATACACAACGTTTGGTGGGGGTTAGGGTGTTGAGGATTAAAGGGAAATTAATTATTTCGTATTTGATCATTGCTGCGCTTTTGCTGGTGCTTGGTTTTGTGGGCTTGAATTCTTTGAATGTGGTGAATGAGAACGGCAAAAGTATGTATGAGGATCGGCTTGTGCCGCTTTCGGTTGTGACAGATTTGACAAGGGTTTCTGAGGATACACGTGTCAAGATGTCGAGTGCGGTGCTGCTCGAGAGTCCGCGTATGACGTTTGATGCGCAGAGTAATTTGGAGCAGGTGGATATCCTTGTTGATATGTTGTGGGCGACGAATCCCGGCCCGCAGATGTCTGAATATTTGACGAGTTTTGAAGAAAACTGGTCAGTGTACCGTGAGTCGGTTGAACGGAATATTCCGGTGATCCAGGCTGGCGACTTTGATGAGGCGGCACAGGGAATCGGCGTGTCGGGGTCTGTTTTTGACATGGCAGAGTCTGACCTGATTGATTTGAAAAACCGCAGCGTTGAAGTGGCGGATGAGCTGAATAATGAAAATGCTGAAATTTTCAGCACGAACCAACTGATTATTTTAGTGATCAGCGTAGTGGCGTTGATTGCCGCGATTGCAATCGGAGTGTCAATGGGTCAGTCGATTGGAGGACCGCTGAAGCGTGTGGCTTCCCGGATGGAGCGTGTGTCTGAAGGTGACTTAACGCGTGAACCGCTCACTTCTAAAAGAAAAGATGAGATCGGTACGCTTGTTGCGGCAACGAATAAGATGCAGGAAGATCTGAAATCAGTTGTCGGTAAAATTGCAGAAGCTACTGACAATGTTTCTGCTCAAAGTGAAGAATTGACGCAGTCTGCTAATGAGGTGCGTGAAGGCAGTGAGCAGATCGCTGTGACGATGCAGGAGATCGCTTCCGGAACTGAGGCGCAGGCAACAAATGCCGGCACCCTTTCAGAAACGATGGAAGGATTTACTGTGAAGATTCAGGAGACGAACGAGCAGAGCCAGGCCATTTCAACGCGTTCACGTGATGTAATGTCGAGCGCTGAGGAAGGCTCTCAGATGATGGAGTCCTCGATTCAGCAGATGATGATCATTGATCAGGTGATGACTGATGCAGTCAGTAAGGTGCGCGGATTGGATGAGCAAACGAATGAAATCACGAAGCTTGTGGGCGTGATTCGTGATATTGCTGAACAGACCAACCTTTTAGCGTTGAATGCTGCGATCGAAGCGGCGCGGGCAGGCGAACAGGGCAAAGGATTCGCAGTTGTCGCGGATGAAGTGAGGAAGCTTGCTGAGCAGGTGGCAAATTCAGTGAATGACATCACAGGCATTGTGACCGGTATTCAAAGCGGCTCTCAAGTTGTGGTTGGCTCACTTGAAAAAGGCTACGAAGAAGTCAATGCCGGTACACAGCAGATTGCTCTGACAGGTGAAAAGTTCAATGAAATCAATGGTTCCATTAAAGAAATGATTCAGATGGTAGACCGCATTTCAGAGAATCTTGAAGGCATTTCCGGCAGCAGTCAGACGATGAATGCAAGTGTGCAGGAAATTGCATCCATTTCAGAAGAGTCAGCAGCGGGTGTTGAGGAAGCTGCAGCATCAAGCGAGCAGTCGCTGAGTACGATGGAGACGATCACTGCAAGTGCAGATGAGCTTGCCGGACTGGCTGAGGAATTAGCTGGTGAGGTAAGAAAATTCAAATTGAATGCATGATGAAAGAACCCGGGGCGGCGAATGCTCCGGGTTTATATCTGAATGATGGTTGTACAAAACTGATTTTTACATAAAACAAAGAAATTAAGCTGAAAAAGGGGTCAGGATTGTGAAGATTAAAGGGAAATTGATCGTGTCTTATTTACTGATTGCGGGACTTGTACTTGTGCTTGCCGGGGTGAGTCTGATGTCTTTACAAGAGGTCAGCAAAAACGGGGAAGAATTGTATGACAGCCGGATGGTGCCGGTGACGAAACTGATCGAGCTTGGTCAGCTGACTGAAAACACGAGGGTGCAGATCTACGGGGCGATTCTGACTGAGAAGGCAGATATGATCAGTGCCGCACAGGGGAATCTGCAGGAGGTTGATCAGCTGATCGGCACAATGAGAGAAGCGTCAACAGATCAAAAAAATACAGAACTGATTGATGCGTTTGAACAGGACTGGAGTGCGTTTACAGAGCTTGTGGAAAATAATATTACACTGATTGAAGATGCGAATCCTGATGCGACAGATGCTTTACTGGGTGAAGGAAGTCTTCTGTTTGCCAAGTCTCAGGGAAGTCTGCGCGAATTAAAAGAACATAATCTGCAGCTGGCAGAGCGGCTGAATAATGAGAATAAGCAGACGTACCAGCTTAACAGAATGATCATTTTTATCATCGGAGGAGTTGTACTGCTGGCAGCGATTGTACTTGGGATTCTTGTCGGCAGAGCGATTGCGAATCCGCTGAGAAAAGTATCTGACAGAATGACAGCCGTTGCAGGCGGGGACTTAAACCACGAGCCGCTGACATTTAAGCAAAAAGATGAGATTGGTTCTCTTGTGACTGCGACGAATCAGATGCAGGAAGAACTGCTGGCGGTTATTCAAAAAATTGCTACAGCTACTGATCTTGTGTCTTCCCATAGCACGGACCTCAAGCAGTCGGCCAATGAAGTGCAGGGCGGGAGCAGGCAGATTGCTGTGACGATGCAGGAAATTTCATCGGGAACAGAAGCGCAGGCGGTAAATGCAGGGACGCTTTCAGAAACGATGGATGGATTTACAGCCAAGATTCAGGAAACAAATGCCCAGAGCCAGGCGATTTCAACGCGTTCACGCAATGTGATGTCGAGCGCTGAGGAAGGCTCTCAGATGATGGAGTCATCCATTCAACAGATGATGATTATCGATCAGGTAATGACTGAGGCAGTTGGCAAAGTGCGCGGGCTGGATGAACAGACGAATGAAATCACGAAGCTTGTCGGTGTGATTCGTGATATTGCTGAACAGACCAACCTTTTAGCGTTAAATGCAGCGATCGAAGCAGCACGTGCAGGTGAGCAGGGTAAAGGGTTTGCGGTCGTTGCGGATGAAGTACGTAAACTGGCTGAGCAGGTATCGAATTCAGTCAATGATATTACCGGCTTTGTTAGCGGGATTCAGTCAGAGTCACGTAACGTGGTCGGATCACTTGAGCAGGGCTATGAAGAAGTCAATGCCGGTACACAGCAGATTGCGGTGACAGGTGAGAAGTTCAATGAGATCAATGGTTCAATTAAAGAAATGATTCATATGGTTGACCGCATTTCAGAAAACCTTGATGACATCTCCGGCAGCAGTCAGACGATGAATGCAAGCGTGCAGGAAATCGCGTCTATTTCTGAAGAATCAGCAGCTGGTGTTGAGGAAGCTGCAGCATCGAGCGAGCAGTCGCTCAGCACGATGGAGACGATTTCTGCAAGTGCAGATGAGCTGGCGGGACTGGCTGAGGAGTTGGCTGTTGAGGTTAGAAAATTTAAGTTGAATCATTAATGATGTCGGACCCGGGGGCTATGATAGCTTCCGGGTTTTTGTTTTGAGGGAGGAGCTGGGTCAGAATCAGGGGGTGGTTGTTGTATTTTGGCTGGTAGGTGTCGTGTCTGGCCCGAGCAGCTGTAAGATACACCCGGGTTTGTTGCAGTGAAACAGCTCGTAGGTGTAGTGAAATGTGGTTACGTTGCAGTGAGCCAAGCTACTGAGTGCAGCGATATACCCTCGTGATGCCCTTAAGAAACTAGAGGCTTGTTTCCGCAGGGCATTCAGGGCGGCTTCGCTGTTCTCGACTGCTGGCTTGTGGTCGTGTGATGCTCAGTTGTGGTCGTATCGCGCTGCTCAATGGTCGGATATACCCGGGTTTATAGTCGTGTCAACGGCCGCAGTGGTCGTATCAGTTCAGTCAATGGTCGTGACGCCGAAATCGGTCGCAGCGCCACCTCTGAAGACCTGGGACAGTCCCGGGTCTTCACTAACCACTCCTTTTATCACAATTTTCAAAAATATTATCCGACAAACCTCCCTATTTTCTTACATATGCTTTATAATAGTCTTAACAATGGTCTGGGGGGTATGGCAATGGGGTTCTTTGATCGCTTGAAGAGAGATGAGACGGCGGCTACGGCTGCTGATCTGTCGTTTACTGTGGAGGAGAAGCATTTAAATGAGTTAGGTGTTTTTGCGAAGGCTGCGCTTTGGGCGATTGATATTCAGACAGGACTTGTGACAAGCTGTACCCCAAGTATTGAAAAGATTTGCGGTTATCCGGCAGAGATGTTTTTAAGGGATGAACTGAAGTGGGAGCATCTGGTGCCAAAAGAGTACCATCATTTATACCTTGAAAACCAGAAGCAATTAAAATTGGGAAAGCCTGTTCAAAGTCAGTATCAGATCAAAGACAGGTCGGATAATCTCCGCTGGGTAAATGACCGGGTGATCCCGGAATTGGACGAGGCTGGTGAGCTGGTCGGCATTTATGGACTGGTGCTTGATATCACTGAGGAGAAGGAGCGCGAACTGAGGGATGCTTATGAGGCGGAGCATGAAACGCTGACGGGTCTGCCGAATCAGAAGCGTTTGAATAAAGATTTGAAAGAGAAGATGGCGCAGGGGAAACCGTTTACCGTGTTCTCGTTAAAGCTTGACCGGATGACGCTTGTGGCTGATGTAATCGGTCGTCAAACCGGTGAGGAAGCGGTCAGAAAAATGGCGCAGCTGCTTGAGGTGCTGAATCAGGAGCGTGCGAAAATCTATCATGTGAGGAAGAATGAATTTATTTATGTATATGATCGGCAGCTTGATGATGACGAAGCAGTCAAATTGTGCCGGGAACTGATTGATGGGATTCAGTATCCGATTATTGTGGATAAGCTTGAACTGTATTTTACAGGGTTTGTTGGTGCAGCTGCGTTTCCGGAGGACGGTAATACGCCTGGTGCGCTGATTCAGAATGTACATAAAGCACTTTACTATGCGATTGAATCCGGTGTAAATTCCTATATGGTTCACTCTAAGGATCTTAGTCTTGATACATATAAACGAATCTCGCTTGACCGTGATTTATTTAAAGCTGTAAAAGAAGGCCAGTTCGAATTGAAGTTCCAGCCGATTGTGGAAGCGGACCGGAACATGGTTGTAGGGGCAGAGGCGCTGATTCGTTGGAACCACCCTGAATGGGGGCTGCTGTCACCGGATGAATTTTTGAATTTAGCTGAAATGAATGGCCTGATCGCGGACATCGATAACTGGGTGCTTGAAGAAGTGTGCAGAAATCTTGATTTGTGGCGCCGTCAGAAGGTGCCGCTCGTGCCAATTTCAGTGAACCGTTCTGCTAAAAGTTTTCTGCAGTTCGACACGCTTGAGCGGATGATTACACCGCTCAGAACCTACAATGTCGATCCGTCACTTATTAATTTTGAGCTGACGGAATCATCATTTGTTGAAAACTCGGACCGCGTTGCAGAAGTGATTGCTCAGCTGGGGGAAAAAGGTTTCCGTATTGCGCTAGATGATTTTGGAACAGGATTTTCGTCACTGTTTCACCTGAAAGAATTTCAGGTGCAGACACTGAAAATCGATCGTGAATTTATCGGCAGTCTGCTTGACGGGCCTGAAAATATGGCAATCACAAACGCTATTATTCAAATGGCGCAGGACCTTGACCTGAAAGTCACAGCTGAAGGCGTCGAAGAACCTGTTGCACTGCGCTGGCTTCAGGAGCGCGGCTGCGATTATATTCAGGGCTACATCTACAGTAAACCTGTTTCCGCTGAAAATATCCGGAAGATTTTCGCGAAACGTGTGCTGAAACCCGTCTACGCAGGCGGTCAGCTGGTTGTGGAAAATAGACGTCAGTATTTCAGGATCAAGCTACCATACAAAATGACCGGTGCCATGACGATCACACAGCTTGCCGGGCGGCCGCTGTCTATTGGTAATACACCGATTCTGATTGACGATATCGGCGGTGGCGGACTCTCCTTTACGGGGAAAATGGAGCTCCCAATCAGGCAGGACGTCATGATGAAATTCAGCTTCGAAATAAATGGGAAACTGTTTGAAATGACGGGTCAGTGCAGAAGAAAAGATGAACTCAAAAATCATCTCTACAGCTATGGTGTGGAATTCCTCATCAAAGAAAATGATCGGGACAAACTCATTTCAGCCCTGCACGACTTGCAGGTGCATCTGAAAGAACATCCTTATAACCCGATCTATCCGTATTTTAAGGAAGAGGCGTTGGAGTATTTTCGGGGGTAGTAGTGAGGGTCTGACCCGCCTCTACGTACCAGGCGGGTGAGAAGCGGAGACTTAGGTCTTCGCTTTTTTGCGTTGTGGCGAAATGGACGGCCAGTCTTTGTGGAGGGCCTGAATGTCATATATGTGCTTGCGAAGGTCGTATTGCACCGTGTGAAGCTCGGATACACCCGGATTGGAGGTCGTATATACGCCGGCGAAGGTCGTGTATGCACAATCGGGTGTCACATCCGCACATCCCAGTCCCCCGCCACACCCTCGTAATGCCCTTAAGAAACTAAAGGCTTGTTTCTCAAGTGCATGAAGGGCGGCTTCGCGGTCCCAGGCTAATGACTTGTGGTTGTATTCTGCTCAGTTATGGTCGTGTGGCACCGCACAGTGGTCGGATACACCCGGATTTTTAGTGGCGTCGGCGGCCGCAATGGTCGTATCAGCTCAATCAATGGTCGTGACGCCGGAAATGGTTGCACTGTCACCCCTCTGAAGACCCGGGACTGTCCCCCATCTTCACTCTTTTTCCAATTCCCTCCTATTCCGCATTTCGAAATAGTCTGTTACAGTAGATGAAAAATGTGTGAAAGGGGGACTTTGGGTGCAGAGGCTGGGGAAGTATAATACGCTTCGGAATCAGATTTTGATTGTTTTTTTGATTGTGATGGTGATTGTGCTGGGCTTTGTGGCGGTGTCGACTTATTATTTTGGCGGACAGATTCTGCGCGATAATGCGGAGCGCCAGTTGAAGCAGACTGCGGTTCAGGCATCGGGGAAGACGGATACGCTTTATGGTCAGATTGATTTGTTAACGAATCAGGTAGCGACGAATCAGTCTGTGCAGCAGCTCCTCACCCGTTTATATGACGGGGAGGAGGCGACGTTTCAGCAGCGGCAGTCGCTTTTAACGATCGGAAATACGTTTCAGGCGTATTCGGACGGGATTCAGTCGTTTGAGATGTATAGTGCTGAGAATCAGCGGCTGTTTCCGTTAGATGATACATATTTGTATGACAGGATCGCGCCGTACTGGGTGGTGCGTGCGGATTATGAGAAGGGGCGCCAGATCTGGGTCGGGCAGGATCCGGAGTACCCGGGTTCGCTGCTTGCGATCAGGCGGATCAGTCTGATTGAGCGGAGTTTTGCAAGCGGCGGGTATCTGGTGATCAGAATTGATCCGAATTATTTCAAGTTCTCTGACGGAGAGCGTACTGAGGATAGGGATGCGAAGGTGCTTGCCGATTCGAACGATAATGTGATTACGACGAATACAAATTTTGCGGAGGCACTGCTTGATCAGGAAGGTGAGCAACGGGTAAGTCTGGATGGAGAAGAACATATTCTCGTGCAGGAGACCTCGCCTGTGACTGGGTGGACAACTTATATTGCCACGCCGATGACCGCGCTCGCTTCAGGTGCGAGTGTGCTCGGGCTGATTATTTTACTGTCAGCGCTTTTAGGCATGTTGATATTCGGTGCGGCGTCATACGGCTTTTCAACAGTTATTACAAAGCCGATCTTCAAACTGACTGAAACGATGAAAAAAGCGCGTGAAGGTCATCTTCAGAAAAATAAGATCAGGTCATCGTCAATTGAGATTAATGAACTGAATCAGACGTATAACCAGATGGTTGAGCAAACGAACCATCTGATACAGGTTGTGTATGAGAAAGAAATTATTCAAAACCGGGCAGAATTGAAAGCGCTTCAGGCGCAGATTAATCCGCATTTTCTTTTCAACACACTGAATGCGCTGTACTGGCTTTTAGAGGAAAAAGAGGAGAGTGAGCTGGCTGAGCATGTGGTGACAATGTCCGAACTGTTCCGCTATACGATTTCAAATGGTCAGAAAAAGAATGAGTGGGTAACGCTTCAGGAGGAGCTTGATCACGCAGAGCGCTATATGTCTGTGATGAAGATGCGTTTTGGGGACAGGCTCACATGGAAAATCGTGCTGCCGGATCAGGTGAAGTCGATTCAGATCCCAAAGCTCATGATTCAGCCGCTCGTTGAAAATGCAATTATGCATGGGATTGAAGGAAAAGTGAAGCCGGGTGAAATTAAGATTGAAGTAGCTGAAGTGGGAGCGGATCGTGTGCTTGTGATGGTCAGTGATGACGGTCCGGGTATGTCAGATCAGCTGCTGACTCAGGTGACTGAAGCGATGAAGGCTGAAGGCATTTCATCTAAACGGGGGAACGGCGTCGCGCTTGCGAATGTGCATCACAGACTGCTGCTGCATTTTGAAGGGCATGGCACGAGCGGCCTTCAGATTGATAGTGTCGAAGGAAAGGGAACCATGGTGTACTTTGAATTGCCATATTACGAATCAAAGGGTGAGCGTCTTGGATAAAGAGAGAACGATTTTACTGGTGGATGACGAGGAAACAACGCTGCGCGGACTGACGAAGTCGCTTGAAGTCTGGGCTGACGGTAGATATATGATACGCTCGGCTGGTTCAGCAGAAGAAGCAATTCAGACAGCGCAGCAGGAAAAGGTACATGTGATCGTGACGGATATCTGTATGCCTGAAATGACAGGGCTCGAGCTGATTGAAGAAATTCAGCGGCTCGGTCAAAAACCGGTATCACTTATTCTGTCCGGGCATTCTGAATTTGAGTTTGCGCAGACGGCGATCAGACTTGGCGTGCTGAATTATCTGGTGAAGCCTGTGCAAAAGAAAAAACTGATTCAGTCGGTTGAAGAGGCACTTGAAAAAGAATTTTCCGAGGAGCGTGCAGGCATTATGCAAAAAGCAGCGGATCATTCGCTGACCGGTCTTGAACAGGACCAAAAACAGATGACCTCACCTGTGCAGGCGGGCAGAGATTATATTGACAACCATATGGACCGGCAGATGACAATCAGGGAAGTAGCAGAGCACGTACACTTGAATCCGAGTTACTTCAGCGTCATTTTCAAAGAGCAGACGGGTCTGACATTTAGTGAATATGTCACGCGTAAAAGATTGCAAAAGGCGAAGCATCTCCTTTTAACAACGTCTATGCCGGTTGCGGATATTGCAGAATCGGCCGGTTATCAGACGGCGAAATATTTTAATAAGATTTTTAAAGAGTACGAAGGGATAACGCCTGGCAGGTTCAGAAAGCATCATAACTGACTGAAAATTCGATCTAATCAAAGTGGAATTTTCCCCAATGAGTGTGACCTACCGGCCAAAAGATACCGGTGCTACACTTAAGTCAGCTCCAAACAAACAAAGGGGGAACACATTACATGAAAAAGAAAGCGTTAACATTTTCGGCGGCTGCCATGACAGCTGCACTGATTATGGCCGGATGTTCATCGGGGGAAGAAGCAAGCGGTACTGCATCAGAAAGTGAAAAAGTTGTAAAGTTCATGCACCTCTGGCCATCGGGAAGTTCGAAGCAGCACAATATGATCGCATCAGACATTATTGCTGAGTATGAAGAAGCAAACCCGGGTGTCACAATCGAAACAGAAGTACTTGAAAATGAACAGTATAAAAATAAAATCAAAGTTCTTTCATCATCCAATGACCTGCCGGATGTCGGCGTAACGTGGGCAGCAGGTTACCTTCAGCCGTTTGTCGAAGGTGAATTATTCGCACCGCTTGATGATGTACTTGATGACGGTCTGCAGGATCAGTTCGTAGCGGGTACAACTGAAGCTTATGCAATTGATGACCAGACTTACGGACTGCCGCTTGAGTTAAATATTGCGCCAATTTACTACAATAAAGCGATTTTTGAAGAGCATGGCATTGAAGTTCCTGAAACGTATGAAGAATTTAAGCAGGTGGTAGAAGACCTTGAATCAGCGGGCGTTGCACCGATCGCACTCGGGAATAAAGACCGCTGGACAGGCTCACTCTGGTACATGTATCTGGCTGACCGTTTTGGTGGACCTGAAGTGCTGACGCAAGCGATCAACCGCGAAGGATCATTTGAAGATCCGGCACTTGAACAGGCTGCAGAGGAAATTCAGTGGCTTGTGGATGCAAATGCATTTAACAAAGGATTCAACGGATTATCAAATGATGAAGGTAAATCTGAATTCATGAATGGTAACGCTGCAATGTATCTGATGGGTACATGGGAGTTGCCGAACTATACAACGAATGAAGACGTACCGCAGGAGTTCCGCGACAATATCGGATTCTTCAAGTTTCCTGAAGTTGAAGGCGGAGCAGGCGATATCGACAGCTGGGTTGGCGGACCTGGTGTAGGGTTATTCGTCTCTGAAAACTCTGAAGTAAAGGACGAAGCAAAAGAATTTGTTAAGTTCTTTGTTGAAAAGTGGGGCGAGCGCTCTGTAACGGATGCTGGGGTCATTCCGGCAACGGTTGTGAACACTGAATCCGTTGACCTGCCTGAGATGTATATTGATGTGCTTGATGAGCTTGGGAATTCAAGTAACCTGACGCTGTTTGCAGATGTGCAGATGAGTGCTGGCGTTGCTGAAACGCACTTGAACCTGATCCAGTCACTGTACGGAAATGAAGTCACACCGGCAGACTTTGTCAAACAGCACGAAGAAGCCCTAGCCGCTGAGTAGGCGCTGACTTTGCTGACGATAAGAGAAGACATATCACCAGTTTTGGGTATGTCTTTTCTTTTACGCGAAAATCGGGTTTCCTGAGAAGCGGGCGCAAGATCGGCGTTCCAGGCGAAGGCTTTCCGGACGGCGGTCGCCAAGCCTCCTCGCCTCCGGCTGCGGGGTCTCGGCTATCCCGCTAATCGTCCCGGAGTCCCCGCCGATCTTACACTGTGGAATGTAAGGGGATGCTGGATTTGAAATCAGACATATTAAAATCCAATTTTGTTTTAGCACAGCTGGTGATTGGAGCGGAAGGGGGACGACTCCAGCAGGAGAAGCGTGACAGGTGAGACCCCACAGCGCGAAGCGCGAGGAGGCTCACCGCACGCCCTGCGGAAAGCGTTCCCCCTGCAGCGGAAATCACCAGCCCACTTCAAATGCACAACGCTCAACACTACGAAAGGAATGATCGTATGGATCAGGCTTTATCCAGTAAGAAGATGATTGCTCTTTACCTTGCGCCTGGGCTGCTTTTGCTGCTCGCGCTTGTGTATATTCCGATTTTCCAGACAGGTTATTTTGGTCTGATGGAATGGAACGGGATTGGGGAGATGTCGTTTATCGGCCTTGAAAACTATACGCTGTTGATCCAGGACGCAGCGTTTTGGGATAGTGCGTGGCACTCTTTGCTGCTCGCAGTATTTTCAGCACTCAGCCTGATCGGCTATCTGCTGATTTCACTTGTGCTTGCAGGCAAGATCAAGGGTGCGAACTTTCTCAGAAAAATCTATCTCGTTCCAATGCTGCTCGCATCTGTCGCGATTGCGCAGCTCTGGATGAAAATTTATCATCCGACAAACGGAATCTTAAACACACTATTGATTTCGATTGGCATTGAAAATCCGCCGGCTTGGCTGGCAGAACCGTCGCTTGCGCTGTTTGCAATTTTCATCCCGATCATCTGGCAGTATGCAGGGTTTTATATCCTCATTTACTACGCTGCTTTGAAAAATATCCCTGAGTCACTTGTTGAATCTGCAAAAATTGACGGCGCAAGTGCCTGGGATATTGCATGGAAGATCAAAGTGCCACTGATTATGAACGTAATCAAAGTGACGATCGTACTTGCAGTAGTCGGGTCACTGAAATATTTTGATCTGATTTATGTCATGACAAACGGTGGTCCAAACGGCGCAAGTGAAGTGATGGCGTCATACATGTACGGTCAGGCATTCAGCCGTTTTGACTTCGGCTATGCAAGTGCCATTGGGTTCTTCCTGCTGGTGATCTGTCTGCTGATTACATGGCTGATCCGAAAAGTCACAGTATCCGATGAAGATATTCAATATTAAGGAGGCTGCTTTATGCGAAATGAAGCATTAACTGAAAAACAGACCGCATTGGCACGCCAAAAAGCTGCTGAACAACAAAAAGGGAAAATCAGACACACGATCAGCATGACGCTTTTATATATCGTGCTCGCGATCGTCGGCGTCTTTCAGATTTTCCCGCTCGTATGGCTCGTGCTATTTTCACTGAAAAACAATCAGGAAGTATTCGAACTGTCACCATTCGCCCTGCCGGCCACTCCAAGATGGGAAAACTATATCAGAGTATGGACGGAAGGAAACATCGGCCAGTATTTCTTTAACAGCGTGCTCTATACAGGCTCAGCTGTTGTGCTGACGATCCTTTTCGCGAGTATGGCCACATTCGCTTTGACAAGAATGAAGTGGAAAAAGAGCAGTCTGTTTCTGGGGCTGTTTATGGTCGGGTTAATGATCCCGGTCCACTCGACGTTAATTCCACTCTTTAATACTTTTTCAAATCTGGATCTGATCAATCATCCACTGTCGATCATCCTGACGTACACGGCATTTAACCTGCCGATTACGATCATGATACTGTACGGGTTTTATCAGGTGCTGCCGCGTGAAGTGGAAGAAGCGGCTGTGATGGACGGGGCATCTGTCCACAGGATTTTCTTCGGTATCACACTGCCAATGACAGCGCCTGTGATTGCAACGGCTGCAATTATCAACATGATCTATAACTGGAATGAGTTCGTTTTTATCAACACATTCATCAGTGCTGATCAGTTCAAAACGCTGACAGTCGGTATCCAGAACTTTATCGGACAATACTCAACTGACTGGGGTGCAATCGGGGCAACGCTCGTCATCAGCATCCTGCCAATTCTGATCGCATTCATCTTCCTGAGCGACCGGATTGTTGAAGGGATTTCAGCCGGGTCAGTGAAGGGGTAGCGTAGAAGCGGGTCTGACCCGGGTCTACGCACCACCGAAGACCAGGGACTGTCCCGGGTCTTCACTACATAACGAAGAAAGGATGATCTACATGAATCAATTTTTCAACGCGCATCATTCACCGATCGGGGCGTTTTCAAGTTTTACGCTTGGGTTCCCGGGTGCAGGGGGCGGGCTCGATGTGGAGCTTGGACGTTCTCCGGCGCAGAATGTATATATTGGGCTTGAGTCGGCTGAAAGGGAAGGACATTATGATGCTTTTCCGTTTTTCCATCAGCTGACTGAAGAGGAAAGTAAGCGGTATGACATAGAAAACATGGATCCGGATCCTGATAAGCCGAAAATCCTTCATCAGTTTGCAAAAGAGGATATCACAAGAGAATTCAAGCTTGGCACAGATAAATTTAAAGCAGGCGATATGGAACTGACGATTTATTCAAAAGCAGAAAGTGTTCCGGATCCTGAGAAAGCGGATGCGGATGAATTGAAAATGGTCATTGTACCAAGTGTGCTCGCAACACTGACGATTGATAATACAAAAGGCAGCCGCACGCGACGCGCGTTTTTTGGCTACCAGGGCACTGATCCTTATACATCTGTCAGAAAGCTTGATGACACGATGGATGCAAAAGGATTTGGTCAGGGCACATTCACAGCTGTCACCACAACGGATCCTGATGCGCATTCTGCCATGCACTTCAGCCTTGAAAATATCCTGACAGATCCGCATGAAGAAAACTGGGCGTTTGGCCTCGGAACTGTAGGGACACTGCTTGTGGATGTGCCTGCGGGTGAGAAAAAGACGCTTGACGTAGTCATCAGCTTTTACCGTGATGGGAATATTACTGCAGGCATGAAGAGCAGCTATTATTATACGAAGCTGTTTGATTCGATTGAAGAAGTCGCAGCATATTCACATGACCATTTCGACACGTTAAAAGAGCGTGCAGTTGCAGCGAATCAGCTGACTGAAGCTGACCATTTAACCGAGGATCAGCGGTTTATGATGAATCATGCGATCAGAAGTTATTTTGGCTGCACACAGTTTTTAATGCAGGATGATAAACCGCTCTGGGTTGTAAACGAGGGCGAGTACCGCATGATGAATACGTTTGACCTGACAGTAGATCAGCTGTTTTTTGAAATGAAGATGAATCCATGGACGGTGAAAAATGAACTTGATTTATTTATTGACCGCTACAGCTACCGCGATGAAGTGAGGTTCCCCGGTGAAGAGAAGACGTATCCGGGCGGAATCAGCTTCACGCACGACATGGGCGTCGCGAATACCTTTTCTAGACCGGGTTACTCGTCTTATGAGCTGTACGGCATTGATGGCTGCTTCTCGCATATGACGCATGAGCAGTTGGTGAACTGGGTGTTGACGGCTGCAGTGTATGTAAAGCAGTCGGGCGATCAGACCTGGCTGAAGCAAAATGAACAGATCGTTAAAGACTGTCTTGAAAGTCTGATGAATCGTGATCATCCGGACCCTGATAAGCGCAACGGCATTATGGCACTTGATTCTTCGAGAACAATGGGCGGCGCTGAGATTACAACATACGACAGCCTTGACGTATCACTTGGTCAGTCAAGAAACAACCTGTACCTTGCCGGCAAAACGTGGGCTGCCTACCTTGCGCTTGAACAGATGTTAAACGATACAGGAGACCGTGACGCTGCGGATGAAGCGTACAGCCAGGCTGAAAAAGCGGCCGCTACGATGGTTTCATTTGCAACGTCTGACGGTTATATTCCGGCTGTTATGGGTGAGAATAATGATTCGAAAATTATACCAGCCATTGAAGGACTGATTTTCCCTTATGTGCTTGGACTTGAAAAAGCGCTTGAAAAAGATGGACCGTTTAAAGAATATTTAAGCGCACTTGATACGCATTATGAAGCAGTGTTGAAAAAAGGGATCTGCCTGTTTGATGATGGCGGGTGGAAGCTTTCGTCGACAAGCGGTAACTCGTGGCTGAGTAAGATCTACCTGTGTCAGTTTATTGCCCGGGAAATTATGGGGAAAGATGTTGATTCCTCTGCAGATGCAGCACACGTGAAGTGGCTGACGCATCCTGAGCTTTCTTTCTGGAGCTGGAGTGACCAGATTATTAACGGTGAGATCGCAGGAAGTAAATATTATCCGCGCGGCGTGACAAGTATTTTATGGCTTGATGAATCTAAAGGAGATGAGGTTCATGGAAAAGACCATGAACGGGCTGTACACACTATGTGAATGGATCACCAAAGGCGCCTGGCTGAATCTGATCTGGCTCGCTTATCTGATCGCAGGGCTCGGCATCACTGCTGTGCCCGCTGCGATCGCCGCATTTACCGTTGTAAGAAAATGGCTGAGAGGCGAGGTGGATCTGAAAACGTGGTACACTTTCCATACTACATTCATCACATCCTGCAGGAAATCGTGGAAGCCGATGGTACTGTTTACGGCCGTACTCCTTTTGCTTAGCGCGCAGGCGGTGTACCTGCTGGTGCAGGAAGCCGTCCACCCTGTGCAGTTTACAGCGGTTGTGCTTTTTATCGCACTGGCAGGCGGCGTGGCGCTTTATCTGTTTCCGGTATGGGTTCATTATGAGCTCAGCTTTGTGCAAATGGTTAAACAGGCTGCGCTCATTGCACTCGTCAGTCCGCTGCACACGCTTCTCATGGTATTCAGCGCAGCGGCACTGGTTCTATTATTTGTGGCAATGCCTGCCCTGTTTCCGTTTTTCGGACTCGTCACATTTGCCGTTGCACTGATGGTCCCGGCCTACAATCGATTCCTCCAGATCAGCAGGAAAAAGGAGGCGCTTCAAAATGGAATGGTTTCATACAGTCACACTTCAAAATGAACATTTAACCGCAACAATCGTGCCGTCTGAAGGCGCAAATATGATGTCCCTGAAAAAGGGTTCAACAGAAGTGCTCCGCGCTCCCTCAAGTAAGGAAGCATACGAAAAGAAAAAAATATTGTTTGGCACGCCAGCCCTGTTTCCGCCAAACCGGATTGAAGACGGCACATTCCATTTTAACGGAACGGACTATAGTCTGCCGTTAAATGAAACTGATCTGAACAACCATATCCATGGCTTTGTTAGCGACCGTCCGTTCAGCGTCATCAGCCACTCAGATACGTTGCTGACAGCAAGGTTTGACAGTGGAGATCATCCTGAAATTTATGAAGGGTTCCCGCATCACTTTACAGTGGAACTCGATTTTGAACTGTCAGGTGACACGCTGATCAAGCGCTGCCGGATCAAGAATTTAAGTGAGCGCGATATGCCTGCAGGTTTCGGATGGCATACAAGCTTTTTATTTGATGCGGGGACAGATCAATTCACAGCTTCTGTAAAAGAACAGTGGGAGCTGAACGAACGTAACCTGCCGACCGGAAAAAGAAGTGACGCGACACTGCCGGAATCGCTTGATCAGGTCATGCTCGATGATGCCTATACGGATAATGGTCAGAGAACTGTGACAATCAAAAGACCGGAGATCACGATAAATTATAAAGCTTCAGAAGCCTTTATCATTTGGGTGATTTTCCATGAAGGAGAGGGATTTATCTGTCCTGAACCTTATACATGGATCACAAATGCACCCCATTTACAACAAGATCCTGCTGCAGGATTTAAAGCGGTTAAGCCCGGCGAAACGTTTGAGGTTTCTGCTGAGATCAGATTATTTGAGGAGGAAGACAAATGACGCATTTTAATGAAGGAAATATCCAGTTTGAAGGAGCAGGATCTAAAAATCCGATGGCGTTTAAATATTATCAGGCTGATGAAAAGATCAACGGGAAGACAATGGCTGAGTGGATGCGATTCTCAGTTGCCTACTGGCATACATTCACAGCGGACGGTACAGACCCGTTCGGCGCGCCGACAATGGTACGCTCGTGGGACCGTTTCAGCGGGATGGATCTTGCAAAAGCACGTGTTGAAGCAGCATTTGAGTTTTTTGAAAAGCTCGGGGTACCGTACTTCTGTTTTCATGACGTGGATGTGGCACCTGAAGGCAGCACGCTGAAGGAATCCTTTAAAAACTTTGATGAAATCACGGATCTGATTGAATCATACATGAAGACGTCGGATACGAAGCTTCTTTGGAACACAGCGAATCTGTTTACGCACCCGCGCTACGTGCACGGCGGTGCGACGACAAATAACGCGGATGTATTTGCCTACGCTGCCGCCCAGGTGAAAAAAGGGCTTGATACAGCAAAGCGTCTCGGCGCTGAAAACTACGTATTCTGGGGCGGCCGTGAAGGGTATGAAACGCTGTTAAATACAGATATGAAGCTTGAAATGGATAATATGGCACGCTTTTTCCATATGGCGCTTGATTACGCAAAAGAAATCGGGTATTCAGGTCAGTTCCTGATCGAACCAAAGCCAAAAGAGCCGACGAAGCACCAGTATGATTTTGATGTGGCAACGAGCCTGTCATTCCTGCAAAAATACGATTTGGCTGATCATTTTAAATTCAATATTGAAGCCAATCACGCAACGCTTGCAGGCCACACATTTGAACATGAGCTGCGCCTTGCAAGAATCAACGGCATGCTTGGATCAGTGGATGCAAACCAGGGCGATACGCTGCTTGGCTGGGACACGGATGAATTCCCGACTGATTTGTATGCTGCAACGCTTGCGATGGTCGAGATCTTCCAAAACGGCGGACTCGGGTCAGGCGGCCTGAACTTTGATGCGAAGGTGAGACGTGCGTCATTTGCTCAGGAAGACCTTCTTGAAGCGCATATTGCAGGAATGGACAGCTTTGCGATCGGCGCTAAAGTCGCTGCAAAACTCATTGAAGACCGCGTATTTGATGAGGTAATTGAAAACCGCTATAAATCATTTACTGAAGGTGTAGGTCTTGATATCGTGAGCGGTAAAGCAGACCTGAAATCGCTTGAGCAATATGCATTGTCACTGGATGAAATCCGTAACGAGTCGGGCAGACAGGAACGCCTGAAAGGGATTCTGAATCAGTATTTGCTGGAGACATTGTCGCAGGTGAGAGTTTAAAATTTATGTCCCCCGGAGCACCCGTGTCCCGGGGGATTTACATATGGAGGAATGAACATGAACTACGTTATCGGAATCGACCTTGGTACAAGCGCAGTCAAAGCGCTGTTAGTGAACCGTAATGGTCAGGTAGTAAAAGAAGCGTCAAGACCATATCCTGTTATGCACGAGAAAACAGGTTACAGTGAGCAAAATCCTGAAGACTGGGTAACGGGCACTTATGAGGCGCTGCAGGAACTGACATCTTCATTGACTGGGGATGAAAAAATCGATGGCATCAGTTTTTCCGGACAGATGCACGGGCTTGTCATGATTGACCATGACGGCGCAGTGATCCGTCCGGCTATTTTATGGAATGATACAAGAACGACGCTTGAGTGCCGGGAGATCGTTGAGGTGCTTGGACAGGATCAGCTGCTCGCGCTGACCAAAAACCCTGCACTTGAAGGCTTCACACTCCCGAAAATGCTGTGGGTGAAAAAGCATGAGCCTGAGAATTGGGGAAGGCTGAGTCAGTTTATGCTGCCGAAGGATTATGTGCGTTACCGCATGACAGGTGAAGTTGCGATGGATCTGTCGGATGCTGCAGGGACGCTTTTATTAAATGTGGAAAAAGGTAAATGGAGTAAAGAAGTGTTGCGTACCTTTCAAATAGAAGAAACACATTGTCCGCCGCTGCTTTTTTCCACTGATGAAGCAGGTTTGCTGCTTCCTGAAGTTGTGGCTTTAACCGGGTTGCAGGCTGATACAAAAGTGTATGCCGGAGGGGCAGATAATGCGTGCGGTGCGATTGGATCAAGTGTGCTGAATGAAGGCATGAGTATGTGCAGCATTGGGACTTCAGGCGTTGTGCTGTCGTATGAGGACAGAGGCGATCTGGATTTCAACGGTAAAGTCCATTACTTTAACCATGGCGTACCGGGCGCTTACTATACAATGGGCGTGACGCTTGCGGCAGGAGACAGCCTCTCGTGGTATAAACGAAATTTCGCCCCGGAATTATCGTTTGAGACGCTCATTGAAGAAGCTGCCAAGACGCCGGCTGGTGCTGAAGGGCTGCTGTTTACGCCTTATATTTCAGGTGAGCGCACGCCGCATTCTGATGCTGTGATCCGCGGCAGCTTTATCGGAATGGACCAGCGACATTCAAGGGGCCATTTTACGAGAGCTGTACTTGAAGGAATTACGTTTTCGCTTTATGAATCCATTCACATTTTCAGAGAAGGCGGCAAGAAGATTGACCGCATTGTATCGATTGGAGGCGGTGCGAAAAGTGATTTCTGGCTGCAGCTGCAGGCTGATATTTTTAATGCGGAAATCGTTAAATTGAATTCCGAACAGGGACCCGGAATGGGCGCTGCGATGATTGCAGCGGTTGGGTCCGGCTGGTTCACTCATTTAAATGAATGTGCGAAACGCTTTTTAAATGAAGAAAAGGTATATGTGCCGAATATGGAAAATAAAGAATCTTATAAAAATTTGTTTTACATCTATCAACAGGTGTACAATCAAACTAAAGAATTAAGTCGAATGCTGAATGACAGTAAGGAGCGTGTTGTGAAATGAAATATCGTCAGTTAGGTAATACAGAACTCAGTTTAAGTGAACTCAGCTTTGGAACATGGGCAATCGGAGGCGCCTGGGGTCAGTCTGATGATCAGGAGGCACTCAAGTCGCTGCATTATGCGATTGACCGCGGGGTGAATTTCTTTGATACAGCGGATGTCTATGGTGACGGCCACAGTGAGGAGCTGCTCGCAAAAGCGACGAAGGGGCAGGAGTCAAGTATTCATGTTGCGTCGAAATTTTGCCGTGCAGGTGACATTCATGATCCGAAAACATATGAGATGTCTCAGGTGGAAGCTTATCTGGATGCGAGTCTGAAGCGTCTTGAGCGGGAGCGGATGGATCTGTATCAGATTCACTGTCCGCCACAAAAGATTTTAGAGGATGGCAGCGTGTTTGGCGTGCTTGATGAGCTGCAGCAAAAGGGGAAAATCCGTCATTACGGTGTCAGTGTGGAGACCGTTGAAGAAGGACTGATCTGTCTGCAGAACCCAAATGTAAAAAGTCTTCAGGTCATCTTTAATATTTTCCGTCAGAAGCCGCTAGAAGAGCTGTTTGTTGAGGCGAAGAAAAAGGGCGTTGGCATTATTACGCGTCTGCCGCTTGCGAGCGGTCTGCTGACAAACAAATTCTCACTCGATCATGAGTTTGAAGAGGATGACCACCGCCGCTTTAATGAAAATGGTGAGCAGTTCAATGTGGGTGAAACATTTGCAGGACTTGGTTTTAAAAAGGGTGTGGAGCTGACCAAAGAGCTTGAGTGGATTGCTGAGGGAAGAGTGAATATGGCGCGTGCTGCACTGCGTTATATTCTTGATCAGGATGAAGTGACATGTGCGATTCCAGGTTTTAAAAATCAGTCTCAGATCCAGGAGAATCTTCAGGCATTGAATACACCTTCTTTTTCTAAAAGTGAACTGAACCGGCTGCATGATTTCTATGTAAAAGAGGTGCACCCTCATATCCGCGGTGCATACTGACGAAAACGTCTGATTGTGACACAATCCAGTTTTTACCGCAACCATTTCGACAAAAAATTAAAAAAACTTTTACGGTTAAGAAGGATAAAGCAAGGGTAGAGGAGAAATAGGTAGTATAGCTTTTAAGATTCAAAGGAGGAGTTCACATGTTGAATTATAATATCAGAGGCGAGAATATTGAGGTAACTCCAGCGATCCGCGAATACGTGGAGAAAAAAATCGATAAGCTAGAGCGCTATTTCAACGATACACCTGATGCAAACGTTCACGTTAACCTGAAGGTGTATAACGATAAGCAGACAAAGGCAGAGGTTACAATCCCTATGCCGAGACTGACTCTTCGCGCAGAAGAGCG
Organism: Jeotgalibacillus terrae; assembly: GCF_016908195.1. Lineage (GTDB taxonomy): Bacteria > Bacillota > Bacilli > Bacillales > Jeotgalibacillaceae > Jeotgalibacillus > Jeotgalibacillus terrae. Next base: position 54,908 of record NZ_JAFBDK010000014.1, on the reverse strand, counting down.
TCATGAAGATCTGTACGCAGCGGTTGACTTAATCCTCGACAAGCTTGAGCGTCAGATTCGTAAGCACAAAACTAAAGTAAATCGTAAATTCCGTGAAAAAACAAATGAGCCTGAATTTTTCGCAACAACGGTTGACGCGGAAAATGGCATCGAAGAACTTGAGCCGGTTACTGTCGGCGCTGACGATGGAGACGAAAGCGAGTTCGACATTGTCCGCACAAAGACATTCAACCTGAAGCCAATGGACAGCGAAGAAGCTGTTCTGCAAATGAATATGCTTGGCCACAACTTCTACGTCTTCACTGACGCTGATTCAAACGGTACAAATATCGTGTACAAGCGTAAAGACGGAAAGTACGGCCTGATTGAAACTGAAGCTTGATTGAGAGAGGACGTCCTTTAGGGGGCGTTCTTTTTTGGGTTTTTGGTGCTCTGCGATGGCTGGGGTGATGCAGCCGAATCTGCAGTCGCGACCATTAAGACGGCTCATACGACCACTGCAGCCCGGGATACGACCATAAATTCGGGTGTATCCGACCATAACAGAGTGTGATGTGACCACTATCAGCGAATATGCAACAATTGAACGCCCGCGCACAGCGAAGCCGCCTTGCATGCACTTAGGTAACAAGCCTTTGGTTTCATAAGAGCATGAAGAGGAAGAGGTGCTGCAGCTGTTGTGTGCGGTCACTACATCTGGAGGCTGTCTCACTGCAACAAATCCGGGTGTATCCGACAGCTGAGGTGTGAAACACTGCAGCTGCGAGCAGAAATACTGCAACAGGCTGAACGTGGAAGTGGATCAGACTCGTTCCTACACTCACCAATTTAAAAGGAGGATTCACATGAAAAATAAAGTAGCTCTTGTTACAGGTGCTTCAAGAGGTCTTGGAAAAAGCATAGCGGTCAAACTGGCTGAAGCCGGAGCAAAAGTGATCGTGAATTATTATAACAATCAGGATAAAGCAGAAGAGATTGTCCGCGAGATCCATGCTTTTGGCGGGGAAGCGGTTGCGATTCAGGCAGATGTGACCAGTCATGAAGGTGTCGATAAGCTGGTGACAATTTCAAATCAGACTTTTCAGCAGCCGATTGAGATTCTCGTAAATAACGCAACTGGTCCACAGCCTGAGCTGTCCCTTGAAGATGTAACGTGGGAAGATTATCTGGATCAGCTGCATTTTACCGTGAAAGCCCCATTATTGCTCACAAAAGCTGTAATGACGGCAATGAAAGAAAATCAGTGGGGACGGATTATTAATATTGGCAGTGAAGTTGTGGAGTTAGGAAATCCGGAGTTTTCAAATTATGTTACTGCGAAGTCTGCGGTAATTGGCATGACCCGCTCGTGGGCGAATGAGCTTGGCAAGCACAATATCACTGTAAACGCAGTGCACCCGGGCTTTATTCCGGTTGAGCGCCACGGTGAGGTGACAGAGGAAAGTGCATCTGATTATGTGGCAGGAGTACCTTTACAGCGTCTTGGGAAACCTGAGGATATCGCTGGTATGGTCCGTTTTTTAGCGAGTGATGAAGGTGATTTTGTGACAGGACAAAATATTAACGTAAATGGTGGTAAAACATTTGGTGTTTAAAAGTGCTGGTGCTTAGAATCGGGGCTGCACTGCCACTTCTTTTGCGTTCTCGCGCCACCGTGTTACAATAGTGGGTGATTATTTTATAAAGGAAGTGCCCGAGATGCAGGAAATTGGACGTAATGAGCCGTGCCCATGCGGCAGCGGTAAGAAATATAAGAAATGCTGTGCAAATAAAGTTGTGAATATCGAGACGATTTTAGTGAAGGAACAGATGGACCTTCAGCTTGGCTTTTTAAATGAAGCGATGGCGCCAAAGCAATCATCATTTAAAAAAGATTATGAACATGTGCTTCAGGAAGTGCAGGACGTCTTCAATGAGCCGCAGTTTCTGACTGTATTTCTAACATATATTTTTGGCCTTCACGGCAACCCTTCAAGCTGGGAGCAGTTCCTGGATGAGCGTACGCCTTCAGTGGAACGCCCACGCCTGAAAGAGCTGCTTGAAAGCTGGCAGCACCCGAAGCCGGTGATTGCAGAAGTAACGGAGATGGAAGAGTTGACGCGTGAAGTGGAGATGAAGGACCTGATCAGCGGTGAATCGTACCGTGTGACGATCCCTGAATTCCATTCGTGGGCGCCGATTGATTATCTTTTCACACTGCTGCTTCCATTTGAAGATAAGTGGGTGCCGTTTGGCTTTATGTTCCCGTCCGTGTACACGAAAAAAGAGGCGATCGCACTAAAGTCACGCGTTGAAAAACTGGCTCATGACCGTAATGAATGGATCACAACAGAAGGTGTTGTTGAGGTTATTACAGCGATCATCGCCCGCAGTGAAGCTGAAAGTGACAGCTGGATTGATCAGATGACTGAACCGCTTCAATCTGATTTGCAGAAAGAGTCACTTCATGAGCTGAAATCATTCTGGGATCAGCGCGATGAAGATCTGTCTCTCTTCGCATGCCACATTGCATCAGCGTACTTTGCTGAGCATGGTGCAAAAGTGAGAAAGCCGTCAACTTACCTTGCAACGTTTTCATACCTGATGGCGCAGCACGCAACTGAGCAGCCGATGACGCAGAAAGAAGCTGGTGAAGCATTCGATGTAACAGCTTCAAGCGTGTCTTCAACTGCACGCAAGGTGGAAGAGTGGTTTGTTGGAGAGCTTGAGGAATTGAAGAAGCAGTCGAGATAATTTCTTTAAGTTATTTTATAATGTTTAAAAACGGCACATATATGTACGATGTGCCGTTTTTTTGTGTGAAAATGTAGACCGTCCTGGTAAAAATGAGGATTCAAAAAGCTATCTAAATATTTCGATAATAAAAATGATTACAATTGATCATTTTTATTTTTATATTGACAATAAACTTTCATTTTCATATACTATGAATAATTTCAGGAGTGAAAATTATTAGATATAGAATGATTAATTGAAAGCGGTGAAAAAATGAATAAAGTTGGAAAAAAAATCTTAAAACCGACTTTAGTGATGATGCAAAAAAGATCTGAATTCACCAAATCAGATCTAAAGATTTACAATTACATCATTAACCATAAAGAGTCAATTATATACTATTCATTAACTGAAATGTCGGATGCATGTGATGTGGCTGAAGCTACAATCCTGCGTTTCTTTAAAAAATTGGAGTATAAAGGATTTCAGGATTTTAAATTCATGCTTGCACAGGAAATTTCCAATAGTACAGAAATAGAAGGAGAACAAAATTCGATTGAAAGAATAAAACACCATATGATACAGGCAATAGAAGATTCTGCACAGGTAGCGGATGAGGCTGTCTTAGAAAATATTGTTGATAGATTGGATGAAGCTCATGATATTGTGATTTTTGGCATTGGCGCATCAGGCATCGCAGCTATGGATATGCAAAACAGATTAATGAGAGTTGGAAAACAAGTTCAGGTAGTAACGGATTCTCATTTTCAAATTATGAGAGCTACTACATCGTCGAGTGAAACCGTTGTGGTAGCGATTAGCTTGACTGGGAGTACCAGGGATATAGTAGATTCAGTCAAAATTGCATCTGAAAATGGTGCAACGGTTATAACGTTGACTAATCATGAAAAGTCACCCTTAACAAAATATGCAGATTATGTTCTTTTGTCAGCGTATAAGGAACATCCGCTTGATAGTGGATCTCTTATTGCTAAAATCTCTCAGTTATACACAATAGACCTCATTTGTACCGGATTAGCGATGAAGAATATGGAACAGTCCAAAATAGTAAAAATGAAAATCTCAGAAAATGCCTCTGGCAAACTCTATTGATTAGAGTATGAGATTTAAGAAAGAAGGTCTTGGTATGACCAAGAAGATTTTGCGAGGAGCCAGCATATATGCAGAAGGGTCGAATATACGCCACGGGAGTCTATTTCTGGAGGGGAGTAAAATCGTGGGCATGTCAGAAAGTGTGACAGATCACTCTAAAGACTTAACTGATGATACAGAAATAATTAACTTGAAAAAAGAGTGGACAATCATTCCCGGTTTTATTGATCTGCATATTCACGGTTTAGAAAATGTGGATGTAATGGATGGAAACATTAAGTCGATTAGCAAAATGCAGAAACATCTACCAAAAGAAGGTACTACAAGTTTTTTAGCTACTACAATGACTCAGCATAAGGAATGTATTACCCAGGCAATGAAAGCTGTCAAAAAGGTGATGTCAGAAGATAGAACTGGAGCAGAAATACTGGGTATACACCTTGAAGGGCCTTTTATTTCAAAAGATAAAGCGGGAGCTCAACCTGTTGAACATATAAGTCCGATTGATGCTGACCTTTTTGATTACTGGAACCATCATTCAGGAAACAATATCCGAATCGTAACTTTTGCGCCGGAATTACCAGGTGCCTCAGCCTTTACCAGACATCTTGTATCACAGGGGATTATTTCTTCCTTTGGTCACAGTAATGCGTCATACAGTATTGCAAGTGAAATGATAGATGAAGGAGGTTCTCAGGGCACGCATTTGTTTAATCAAATGAGTCCAATACATCACAGAGACGTCGGATTAGCTGGGGCTCTTCTGTTAGACAGGCGTTGTTATACTGAGGTCATTGCTGATGGAATACATATATCAAAAGAAGCTGTGCAATTTATTTATGCTCTGAAACCGCGCGATAAAATTGTGTTGGTAACAGATTCAATGAGAGCTAAAGGATTATGTGATGGTGATAGTGAATTAGGCGGTCAAAAGATAATTGTGAAAAATGGGCAGGCAACTCTTGAAAGTGGAACACTTGCAGGAAGTACTTTAACGATGAGTGAGGCGTTTAAAAATATCATAGAATTTACAGGATGTTCTTTTGAAGAAGCCATTTCTTTTTGTTCTTTTAATCCTGCAGTTCGGCTCGGGCTGGAATCTCGAAAAGGTTCTATTAAAACAGGCAAGGATGCTGATTTAATCATTTTAGATGAAAATAAAGAGATTGTAATGACTTTTTGCCGGGGAGTGTGTGAGTATGAACGGGATTAAATACAAACTAAAGGTTATTGAATGTGATACTTATGAGAGTCTTAGTAAAAATGCTGCAATGATGATTGTACAACAGATTGCAGAAAAACCGGACAGTGTGCTTGGACTTTCCACAGGTGGAACACCCGTAGGTATGTACAAAGAATTAATAAAACTTTATCGTTCGAATCAGGTTAATTTTGAGAAAGTTAGAACATTTAATCTTGATGAATACGTAGGACTCGATCGTTATCATCCCCAAAGTTATCATCAATATATGTACCAGCATTTATTTAAACATGTAAACCTACCGGAAAATCAGCGTTTTATTCCCTTAGGAGATATGGATTTAATAGAGTCAGAAGTGAATGATTATGAGGAAAAGATTTTAAAGAATGGTGGAATTGATCTTCAAATTCTTGGAATAGGGGAAAATGGTCATATTGGATTTAACGAACCATTTACACCATTTAATCAATCAGTTCACACTGTAAAATTGGCAGAGAGCACTAGAAGGGCCAATGCGAAATATTTTTCATCTATTGAAGAAGTGCCTCGAATTGCAATTACGATGGGGATTGACACTATTATGAGGAGCCAAAAAATTGTCCTGCTAATATCCGGTAATAGAAAAAAGGAAGCTTTTCAAAAGCTAATGTCTTCTCATATTAGCGAAGAGTTTCCTGCTTCTATACTACGTCTACATCGCGATGTAACAGTAATTGTGGATCAGGATGCTTTATTCGAATCAAGTAATCAAAGACAAAGTTCATTATTAAAATAATGCACTAAAATAGTGACATTCAGTCATTGAATACAGGCTGAATAAGCCCTGTAAATTACTTATTACATCAGCTAGATATAAAAAAGACCAATCATACGAGTAGATATTGCTCTGTTGATTGGTCTTACTTTTATTCTGGAAGTTGTATTGAAAGATATTATTTTTGTCAGATGAAATAAATCTGTGTAGGAGAAAAAAACTAATTTTAATTCATTGACTAAATATATTCTCCAATATATAATTTTAAAAAGGATATTTTCTGTCAAAACTATTTTAGAAAGAGGTGCAAAATTGTCATTACATATTTTTTCAGATCATAAGAACGTTAAAAGTTTTCCTGATCACGACGGGTCATGGCCATTAAGCAAGTTGAAAGGTTTTAAATTCAAAGATGTGGACGCTGTAGCCATTATTGGCCTTGGTGAAGAAAAAATTGAGAATGAAGTTATTTCTTCGCTGTGGGAATTTACTGAAGGCGGCGGGATCTTATATGCAGAAAACCTTGCTGTTTTTGACTTTCCTACTTCAAGGCTTTTAGGTTTCAAGCAGGACTTTTCCCAGCTTGCCAGAACAAATGAAAAGCTGATCGTTGAACCAGAACTATGTAATGAGTTAAATGGCTATCTCCTCGAATGGAAGGGGACATATCAGAAAGGTTATTGTACAACAGGTGTTCCTTTGCTATCAGTGGGAGTTTTTAAGGACACTCACAGAAATCTATCCGGGGGCGAAAAACTACCGGCGCTGACTTATCACTCTTTGGGTAAAGGGAGAGTTGTATATGCAGCGTTTCCTCTTTTCGGTCAAACTTCATTTATGGCGTATCGTCCGAATTATTTGTGGAACCGCTTACTTAAAAAAGTTAGTGAAAAGGCGGGAATTGAATTTCCTTCAATTCGTAACCCTATAAAAAGAAGTGATTTGAAACCTGCTGAGTCCATTGAAAGGGTACATGACTGGTTTTTAAAGTCAGGTATTATGCCGAAAATTGATGGAACAGAAGGTGTGTATGAAAATATTCACTCATTTTATCAACAGGTGTCAATGGATAAAAGACCGGACTGTCATGCCCAGTCAGCCATTATGTTTTATTTGTATGGCAAGTATAAAAATGATGATGCTTCGAAAGAAAGAGCATTTCAACTGATAAATTATTTAATCCGTGAAGGTTATCAGGACAACGATCCCTCTTCAGCAAGCTATGGGTTCTGGAAATGGTTTCAGTATCCTGGGACATTACCTGAAGATATGTTCACTGATGATAATTCCTGGGTTACAATTGCACTTTTGTTTTTATATAAAGAAACCGGCATTGATATATTCAGGGAAAGAGGAATGTTAACAGCGGAAGCTTTATTCAGAACACAACACGCAAATGGTCTGCGCCCCGAAAACTATAAAGGGTCGCTTCTTAGATCTCAGGGTGACCGGTATATTAATTCTCTTGCAGTTTCAATGAATCCTCATTTTGAAAGTATTGCTCATACTGCTTTTATACTCGCTTATCAGGTTTCAGGTGATGAGAAGTTTTTGAAAACGGCTTATATGGGAACTGTATATTTATTGAATCATCTGAATGAAATAAAGTGGATGTATAGTAAAACGTCAGCCTATGCCAGATTTTCTCTCGCAATAAGTGGATTATTAAAATTTCAAGATGATGAAAAATTGAGGGATGGTCTGTCCCGTGTGATGGATTACCTGATCAGTCATCAACATTCTTCCGGAGGTGTGGAAGAAGCTGATAACCCCGATCCTGAACGCTATGGTTATGAAGATACTGGCGTGTATATTTATAACGGGGAAGGAATAGCAGATCTGCTGTATACAAATAATTTTATGCTGATGAATGTCTGGGAAGCATGGAAACAAACCGGAAACGAGTATTACTTTGAGTGTTACAGGAAACTTCGTGACTTTTTGGTCAATGTACAGATTGAAAGTGATTCCTGTTTGTATCATGGCGGGTGGATGAGGGCATATGACCTCAATTATGAAGAGTATTTTGGAAATAACGGTGATACAGGCTGGGGGCCATATTGTATGGAAAGCGGTTGGACAAATGGGGTAATCGGAACCGGTCTGCTTTTAGGTCAAATGAATATGAGTTTGTTTGATGATGTGCATGAAGAAATCAGGGAGGCGGATCTTCAGAAGGCTTCCGGAAAAGAGGACTGAACATGACATGTATTATTCCTGATAGAAGCCTGGTAGTCTCATGTCAGGCACTTGAGGATGAACCGCTTCACGGATCAGACACAATGGTTAAAATGGCGTTTGCAGCAATGCAGGGCGGTGCTGCAGGGATCAGGGCGAACGGTATTGAGGATATTAAGGCAATTTCAAAAGCCGTTGACCTTCCTGTAATCGGGTTGTTGAAAAAAGATTATCCCGGGAATGACATTTATATTACCCCGACACTTGAAGATGCACTTCTGGTCAGTCAGGCAGGTGCTGATATCGTTGCATTGGACGCTACCGACAGGGTGAGACCGGATGGCAGGTCACTTTCAGAAACAATTGGCATATTAAAATCTAAAGGAATTCTAGTAATGGCTGATATTTCGACTTTTGAAGAAGGAATAAAGGCTGCTTCTTTTGGTGTGGATTTTGTTTCCACCACATTATCAGGATACACACCATATAGTAAAGCCCTGGACGGTCCGGATCTGGATCTCGTCACAAAGCTTGCAAACGTGCTTGACGTACCGCTTGTAGCAGAAGGAAGAATTAGCACACCTGACGAAGCAGTATCTGCTTTGAATGCGGGTGCATATTTTGTCGTTGTAGGCGGAGCCATTACACGTCCGCAACAAATTACAAAAAAGTTTACTGAGAAAATTCAGGAACGTCAGGCAAAAATTTTATAAGATGAGGGATCGCCATGCATGCAGTTGGAGTTGATGTAGGAGGAACGAATGTCAGGGCAGCAGTCGTTGATGAGAACGGTCAGGTGCTGGATTTAATTAAAGAACCAACTCCGGCCTTTGCACCGGATGTTTTGCCCGTGCTGGTAAATTTAATTGATCATTATCTAAAACATGAAAAGTACGAAATCTCAGCAGCAGGTATCGGACTCTCTGGCGTCATCGATCCTATTACCGGTGTTATTACCGGGGCTGGTGATACAATGCCAGGGTGGCTTGGGACAGAGGTCGGAAAATATTTAAAAGAAAAACTTCCGATCCCTGTAACAATTGATAATGATGTAAATGTTGCGGGATTAGGTGAATTTATTAATAGAAAATTGAATGGACACCCGGTTCATCAGTTCGTATATTTATCAATCGGGACAGGCCTGGGAGGTGCTATCATTCATAACGGTCGTATTGTTTCAGGGAATAACGGGGGTGCCGGGGAAATTGGCCATTCCATACTGTATCCGGATGGGCTAGCCTGTGGCTGTGGTAAAATGGGCTGTGCTGAAAAATATGTTTCAGGAACTGCCTTGAACCAGCTCGCAAAAGAAATCAGTTCAGACTGTCATTCCTATGAACTGCTAGAGCTTTATCAAAGTGGGGACGCCAAAGCAGTGCGGCTCATCAGACAGTTTTTAAGAGATCTTGGGACAGTCATGGTCAATATTCAGGCATATTTTGATCCTGAAGAGATAATAATTGGAGGGGGGTTATCATCAGCATTTTATCTGATGAAAGCCGACCTTAAACGAATTCTGCTTTCTTTAGGTCACCAGCAGGAAGTGAACTGGTCAATCGCTGCAGATGGAGAAAATATAGGAGTGATCGGAGCGGCTTATTTAACTGAACCTGCTGATCTCTCACAAATGAGGTGAAATAGATGGCGGATAAGCCGGATATAAAATTATTAATTCGAAGTTATGCAAATTCATTTACTAAAACTGAAAAGAAGATCGCAGATTATATTATGAATAATATTCAGGAAGCGGTTTACCTTTCAGTCACTGACATGGCTGAAAAAGCCGATGTTGGTGAAACCACTGTGCTGCGTTTCTGCCGCAAATTAAATTTTAGAGGCTTTCAGGACTTTAAAATCTCACTTGCAAGAACATCAAGCGCCGGATCAGATCAATCGGGTGAAGATGGTCAGGAATTTTCCGGTGATAAAGAAAAAAGGGTTAGTCATGTCATTAATACGCACATTGAAGTAATAAAAGACACTAGTCAATATGCAGATGCTGAGTCAATTGAGAAGGTAGTCCAATATATTGTGGAATCTGATAAAATCAGCTTTTTTGGAGTTGGGACATCAGGTCTTGTATCAGCACAGGCTGCACACACTTTTTTACGAATTGGAAAACCTTCTGAAGCGGTCCAGGACTGTCATTTTCAGGCGATGGCTGCCAGTATGCTCTCGGAAAAAGATACTGCTTTCGGGATATCAGTGTCAGGAGAAACGAAAGATACGATCGATCATCTGAAAATCGCTAAAACACGGGGTGCACGGATTGTAGCCATGACAAGCAGTGCGAGATCTGCAATTACAAAAATAGCGGATATTACGCTTCTGGTGGCAGGTAAAGAAAATCCGTTGCATGGAAGCTCAATCACTTCAATTATGTCACAGCTCTCAGTTATTGATGTGCTATATAATGGGGTCCTTGAACAAACAAAAGATACAGCACTGGAAGTAAGGGAACGGACAGCACGTGCTGTGTCAGATAAACAGTCATAATAAAAAAGCAGTTATCCATTTTTAAGCGGATAGCTGCTTTTTTCGTTTGTTTTGTATTTGATGTAATGATTGACCGGTCAGATAGGTAATAATCAATGCCATGACACTGCCAGTGAAAAGAGGAATTATCCCCGGTAATAGCGTAATTAAAAAACCGAGTGCAATTGCGCTTAATAAAATAATCACGTACTGAAAAGGAGAGGCGATCGTGATTAGGAATGTCTGCTTTAAGTACTTCCAAAATGAAAGCTCGAAATGAACATATACAGGAAAGAAAAAAGCAAGCATAGCAGTGAAGATAACAGCCATCAGTCCGATGACAGGGAGAAGGTAAATCCCCAGCTGTTCATTAGAATAGATGAACATAAAATCAATATAAATAATATATGCAATGACACCAAAAATGACTCCATATAGATTTGCTTTTACAAATTGTTGAAAGTAAACATGTGTGAACTGTTTAAATATTTTTAAAGAAAGGTCTTTTTCAATCATCCACTGCTTCGCGATCGTAAACATGGCCACTGTCGCCGGAAACAAGCCGAAAATACCAAGACCAATCACTGTGAAGAGTATCCAGAGGATATTCAGATATGCTGCTCTGATCATCCAGTAAGAAGCTTTATTAAAAGTCCCCCACCCACTCATTTCTCCGCCTCCTTCTAGTCTTTACTATAAAAGACTTAAATGCCATTGCCAATAAGAAAATAACAGGTATGGTATTTAAAGACCAATTAAAGACTTGTCTTTTGGAGAAAAAAACCGTAATGTAATGATTAATTGGAGGATATCTTTTGTGCTTATCAGAAAATTTAGACATGTTAAAAGTTTTGTTAACGCTTACATTATAAAAAACGGCATAATGATTCCTTCCAAAAATCAGATGAAAAGTGAGGGGTTAAAAGAATGAAAAAGACGTGGGTTTGGCTGCCTGTAATAAGTTTGGCTTTAGCAGCTTGCAGTCAGGAAGATGGATCAGATAATGCAAGTTCAAACAGCGATGGTGAGATGTCGGGTGAAATTACAGTATGGGTTCATCCATACACAGGGGATTCGGAAAAAGAAGATGCTATGTGGGATGAAATTGTATCAGATTACGAGTCAGAACATGGTGTGACTGTGAACCTTGAAACAATCCCTTGGGCAAATAGAGATCAGAAAGTTCTTACTGCACTGGCAGCCAATAATGGACCTGATGTATTCTACGCGATCCCTGATCAGATGCCACAATATGCAGATGTGGGTATGCTGCTCGAACTTGATTCTTATCTTGGAGATTACGATCTTGAAAACTTCGTAGAAAGTTCTCTTGTTTCAGTACAGTGGCAGGACAAAACTTACGGGCTTCCTATCCTTCAGGAGGCGTATACATTATTTTACAACACGGATATTGTAGAAGAAATTGGTGAGGATCCTGAAAACCTTCCTGAAACATGGGAGGAATTCACAGCCTGGTCTGAAAAAGCTGTTGAGGCAGGTTATTATGCGCACAGTTTCCAGGGTGGAGGCTCGATGAATGGAACGCTTTATCCTTTCTTGTGGCAGGCTGGCGGGGAAGTATTAACATCGGATGACGAAGTGAAAATTAATGAACCTGAAGCAGTAGAGGCTTTTGAATTGATTAATACAATGTATCAGGATGGGTGGATTCCGGAAGATTCAATCACAGCGATGGCGCATAATGAGCAGTGGTTTAATGGAGAAATTATGGCCATTACCGGATCGGGTAATACACTAAGCCTGTTTGAAAGTGAAGGCTATGAAAATTTTGCCATGGCAGCACCACTAACAAATCAGGAGCAGGTTACTTACGGTACGACTGGAATGTTTGTGGCACCAAGTAATACTGATAATCCGGAAGCAGCAGCTGAATTTATAAAACACGTGACAAATGAAGAAAATCAGCGGAGATTTAATTCTGTTACAAAGTATATTCCAACACGTGAAGCAGCTAAAGACATCTTTGATGGACAGCCACACCTTGAACAAATTGCATCTTATACCCAATATGCGTTACCTGGTGTGATCCATCCGAAAGGCAGAGATATTATGCCTTCTATCCAGGCAGAGCTTCAGTCAATGATGGCAGGTGAAAAGTCACCTCAGGAAGCAGCTGATGCAGCAGCCGCAGCAATCGAAAATGTACTGGCTCAGTAAGAGTTAAATAATGAGAAAAGAGCCTGGGGCGTATATAGTTCATGACGCCCTATGTTCTTTCCTTCAACAGATTTGAGGGGTGAAATTCATGGAAGAGACAGCAAGAGCTACAGTTTCAGGAAAGTCAGATGCACAGCCAATCGGATTAAGATTGAAAAAACATTGGGGAAAGTATGGGATGGTCTACATATTCTTAGTGCCGATTCTTATACATTTTCTGATTTTTCAGGTCTTTCCTTTTGCCTTCAGTCTTGTACTGACTTTTATGGACTGGCGATTTATCGGGGAATCTGAGTTTGTCGGTTTAAAACACTGGATTAACTTTTTTAGTGACACACTTGCTCATAAAGCGATTTGGAATACGGTTTTATTTTCGCTGTACTATATTATCCCCACGATGGCATTAGGACTCATCTTAGCTCTGACGATCAATTCAGGTATTAGATTTGCAGGGATTTTTAAAGGAATTTTCTTTCTGCCAGTTGTTACCTCATTTGTTATCATCGCAGGGATATGGGGATGGATTTTTCAGGGAACTGAAACAGGACTTGTTAACTCGATTTTAGGTGTATTTGGTATTGACTCGCAGTTATTCCTGTCCAGTTCAGGTCAGGCATTAATGGTACTCGCAGGCTTAAGTATCTTGAAGGTTAGTGGCAGTACAATGATTTATTATTTTGCAGGTCTCCAATCTATTCCATCACAGCTTTATGAAGCGGCTAAAATTGATGGGGCAGGTCCCGTACGTATATTTTGGAGCATCACTTTTCCACTGCTGAAACCGATTCATTTTTACGTAGCAATTATCACCACGATCGGATCGTTTCAGATCTTTGATTCCACTTTCCTGCTCACAGGAGGGGGACCGAATTATTCAACAACCACAATCGTTTATTACTTGTATCAACAAGGTTTTGCTTCATTAAATCTTAGTTATGCGGCTGTATTATCATATATTTTGTTTTTCATTATTTTGATCATTTCGCTCATTCAGCGTAAATATATCGGAAAAGACAGCTCAATTTATTGATCATTGAGGAAAGGAGATGAGCGGTTACCATGAAAAGAATCATTGCTTATGCAAGTGTCACGTTTTTTGCAGCATGCTTTCTCTTACCATTTATCATTATGATTTTCGGATCTTTAAGAGACATGCAGTACGCGTTGTTAAGTCCGTCGTATTGGTTTTCAGATCAGCTTACGCTTGAAAATTACCGTTATGTATTAAGTGACGGGATTTTCCTTAGATGGATTTTCAACTCAGTTGTAATTACAGTCATCCCAGTATTTAGTCAAATGTTTTTCTGCACAGTTTTAGGATATATCTTCGCAAAAAAAGTTTTTCCAGGACGTGAGATTATATTCTGGGTGTTTATGGCCGTAGTTATGATACCACAACAGCTTCTGATTATTCCAAAATACATTATGTTTTCAAACTTCGGCTGGATTAATAGCTATGAAGCATTAATAGTACCTGAGATTTGGGGAATTATGGGCGTATTTTTAATCCGTCAATATCTCCAGAATATACCGAATGATTTCGAAGAAGCAGCTAAAATTGATGGTGCTGGTGATTTTAAGATTTTTATGAAAATCATTTTCCCGCTGTCTATTCCGGTGGTGGCAACAGTTGGGACATTTTCATTTATTGCAAACTGGAATGATTTGTTTCAACCGCTGATTTATATGACTCAGGAAAATATGTTTCCGGTAACTGTTGGTCTTGCTTCTCTTTTAGGCAAAGAAGGTCATTTTGGAATTGAAATGGCAGGATCTGCGATTTCCTTTATTCCGACGTTTTTGATTTTCCTGTTCTTCCAACGTTATTTCACAGAGGGCATCCAGTTATCGGGGTTAAAGTAAATATGTTAAAAGTTGGCATTATTGGTCTTGACACTTCACATGTTACACCTTTTGCAAAAGCAATAAGTAATGAACGTGACATCATAATATCGTCCGTATTTCCATGCACATCAGAAGATTTTAGGTTTGCCGCAGACAAAGTTAGTATCAATCTATCGCATCTTAAGAATGACTATGGCGCTGAGCAGGCTCATTCATTAGATCAGTTGATGATTCATAGTGATGTAATTTGGATGGAAACAGCAGATGCAAGGAATCGTTTCAGTCAGTTCAAGAAAATAGCAGATGCAGGAAAACCGGTTTATATTAACAAACCTTTAGCCCTGTCACTAAAAGAGGCAGATCAGCTACTTGAACTAGCTGAACAAAAGGGTGTTCCAGTTATGAGTAGTTCAGCATTAAGATTTGCGAAAGAAATAAAGGTTGATCAAAATAATTTGGTCTCTGCAGCATGCTTTGGACCGATTGAGTGGCAGAAAACACAAAACGGGTATTTCTGGTATGGCATTCATTTAGTCGACATGCTGCATGGTATGACAGGTGCAAAAGTAAAAGAAGTTTCTATTAAAAACTCTAATAAAAAAAATGAGTTTCATTTAAAGGATACAGAAGGTAGAAATCATTTTATGACCTTTCATCAGAATGGAAGTTATAAATATGAAGCAACTATTTCATATCCTGATGAAAAGGATCATAAGGAAATTGGCAGTAATCTGTTTGATGGCTTAATAAAAATGCTTACTGAGTTCACCAGATCAGGAAAGGCGCCTTTATCTCATGATCAGATGCTTGATACCATCCGAATCACAGAAGCATTAAATCACGCTCAGCTATCTTCGGTAAAGGTTAGACTGTAAATTCTTCTGGGTCTTCCTTTATAAGTGAGCTTTTCTTCACCGATAATCCTTACAAGATCGGCATCCATCCATTTCAGCAGGATACGATGTGCGCTTCTGACAGTGATATTAAGCGTTTGAGCGAGTTCCTGTGCTGTATAATCAGTTTTTTTATGTCTGGTAACACGTGCCATCAGTTTTTTCATATAAGCAGCTGACATACCTGCCTGTTCTGCGCGTTCTAGAAAGTCATGATCTGTAATAGAAAGTTCATACTGCTCGTAATCATTTAAGTGTGAAACTTCTACCGGTCCAACAACGCTTCGGTTTTCACGGACAATGTAACAGGCGTTTCCACCAACGTCCTTAGACTGTTTTAATGCAAGTCGGGCATGATTTCCAGCGTCTGCTGCTGACTGCCCAAAACCGATGCCGATACTTGCACTGAATCCAGTCTGCTTTTTAATAGAATGAAGCAGTGGGATATATTTGTAACCACGCGTCTCACTTTCAAATATCCCGCGTGTAGTAATAAACAAATATTCGTCTCCAACCGTTAAAAAGTGACTATCCAGCTGCTTAGCGTAGTCTAAAAGTAATTCCTGGGTTTTAAGTTTTAAAAGCTGTATGTCATGTTCAGATCGGTAAGAGTTAATCACCTGTCTAAAGGAATCAATGTTAATCAGCATAAAAACTATTTGTGTCTCTTTGTTCTTTCTAGTATCAGTGGAAAGTAGTGCGCGTTCTAAAGAGACAATGAAATCCTGTCTGGTTGGTCTGATCAATTGAACGTTATATCCTCCACGCTGCATAGTAGATGCAACTTCAGTGATGCCGGTAATAACAACGCCGCCATTTTTATCAATAAACAATTGATGTTTATTGATTACTTCATCGGTCTGCTGTAAATGATCAGAAGAAATATATCTTTGGGTATCAACTGAGAGGCTAAGATCTTCAAGCACTTGCTCAACATATTCTTTTTCAACTGTATCAATCGTCAATGCGTGTGGTGAAAATATGTGAGATGCAAGCAGTATAGCCCGGTATAATCCAGTGCCGGAAGGTGAAACAACATGAACAGGAATATTAAATTTCAAATGCTGTTTTGCTTCAAGGTAATGCTGCCACTCTAAAAATAATATAACGTCTGAGCTATTCAACAGTTCTTCTGTATATTTTAGAATTTCATCAAAATGATTTGCTTCTTTAAACTCAGGTATAAAGCTTGGAAAAGTTTTAAGCACAGGTTTTAATTCTTGAAAATGATGTTGAGGACCGATGATACCAATTGGGATCCGGGACTCACCAGGAGCTTGATAAACAGTCATCATTTACCCACCTTTTTAGACTTTATTAAAAGACATGTCTTTAATAGATTAAATCTTCAAATAATTTGTGTCAATTTACATATTTCCTTAAAGGAGGAATAAGAAATGAAATCAATTGAACAGCTGGAAATGTTTATGACAGAACCCTCATACGCACTGATCGAGGATTTCAAGAAGCTCGATGGTGATTTGCTTGTTATAGGGGCAGGAGGAAAAATGGGACCCACACTCTCAAAAATGGCAAAAAGAGCGTTTGATGAAATTGGCAGCAGCCAGCGGGTGATCGGAGTATCAAGGTTTTCTAATCATGTACTGAAAGAGGAGCTTGAACAGTATGGAATTGAAACCATTTCCTGTGATTTATTAGATGATGAAGCCCTTCAAAACCTTCCTGATGTCAAAAATGTCATGTACATGGCCGGTAACAAATTTGGGACTACTGGAAATGAGCATTTCACATGGGCAATGAATGCTTATATTCCGGGAAGGGTCGCAGAGAAATATAAAAATTCAAGAATTGTTGCTTTTTCAACAGGGAATGTATACCCACTAACAGATGTCTCTAAAAATGGCTGTGATGAATTGCATCCGGTAAACCCTGTTGGTGAGTATGCTCAATCATGTCTGGGAAGAGAGCGTGTTCTGACTCATTTTTCTCATAAGAACAATACAGAGATGCTGATATTCAGACTTAATTATGCAATTGACCTTCGTTACGGTGTCCTGCTCGAAATTGCTAATCAGGTTTTCCATGATCAGCCTGTTGATCTGACAATGGGGAACGTCAATGTCATCTGGCAGGGAGATGCTAATGAATATGCCCTCAGGTCTCTGCTTCATACTGAAAGTCCTGCAAAAATCCTGAATGTCACAGGGCCTGAAACATTATCAACCAGATGGATTGCAGAACAGTTTGCTGCAAGGTTCGGAAAAACAGTGAGCTTTATTTCAGAGGAGTCAAACAGAGCACTTTTGAACAATGCTTCTGAATCACACAAGCTTTTTGGATATCCGCGTGTCTCTGTAAAAGAAATGATTGATTTAATCGCTGACTGGGTTAGTGATGGAGGCTATACATTAAATAAGCCGACACACTTTCAGGAAAGAGAAGGAGCGTTTTAAATGATCCCCCAAAAAATCAAACAAAAGCTAATGGATGGGACAGTGATTCCCGCCCATCCGCTTG
Source organism: Jeotgalibacillus terrae (assembly GCF_016908195.1). Classification (GTDB taxonomy): domain Bacteria; phylum Bacillota; class Bacilli; order Bacillales; family Jeotgalibacillaceae; genus Jeotgalibacillus; species Jeotgalibacillus terrae. The sequence goes on along the minus strand of NZ_JAFBDK010000014.1, from coordinate 37,078 downwards.
CATTAAATGAAGACAAAACACTGGATGAAAACGGTCAGCGCGCACTCACCCGCTATTATATTGAAGCAGGAGCCGGCGGTGTTGCAGTAGGTGTTCATACAACGCAGTTTGAAATCAGGGATCCCGAAATTAACCTGTATGAAAGAGTGCTGGGGCTTGCGATGGAAGAGATCGAAACAGCGGATGTTAAGCATGATTTTATCAAAGTTGCCGGTCTTGCAGGAAGAACAGAGCAGGCTGTAAAAGAGGCGGAGTTTGCAGCTGGTAAAGGGTATGATCTCGGGCTATTAAGTATGGGGGGGCTGAACGACTGGAGTGAAGAGGAATTGCTCGATCGCGCAAGAAAAGTAGCGGATATCATTCCATTATTCGGCTTTTACCTGCAGCCAGCTGTTGGTGGCAGAAGACTCAGCTATGACTTTTGGAAAGCATTTGCTGAAATTCCAAATGTTCATGCAATTAAAATCGCACCATTTGACCGATACTGTACGCTTGATGTGGTCCGGGCTGTTGCAGCTTCGACGCGGAATGATCAGATTGCACTCTACACAGGCAATGACGATAATATCGTAGCTGATTTATTAACAAATTATAAAGTACAAACTGATCAGGGTGTAGTTGAAAAGCAGATCGTTGGCGGGTTACTTGGTCACTGGTCTGTGTGGACCAAAAAAGCAGTCGATTTATTTGAACAGGTACAACAGGATAGAGAACAAGGACATATCTCATCTGAATTGCTTATTGCAGGTCAGGAGGTAACAGATGCAAATGCAGCCTTCTTTGATTCTGCAAATCAATTCAAAGGCAGTATTGCAGGGATCAATGAAGTGCTGAGGAGACAGGGGCTTCTCAAAGGAAACTGGTGCCTGATGGATCATGAGACACTCAGTCCGGGACAGTCAGAAGAAATTGACCGGATCTTTTCACAATATCCTCATTTGAGTGACAATGAGTTTGTCAGAGCGAATGTAAACAGGTGGCGGCAGGAGTGAAATTTACGATGAAGAAAGTGACTGCAAGAAATGGCCGGGCTGAGCTGGTGACAGCTGAAATGCCTTTATTAAAAGAAGGATATGTTCTGATCAAAACACAATTTTCCGCTATATCTGCCGGCACTGAGAAAACAATTATTCAGATCAGTAAGGAGAATCCGATTGATCTGGGCTATAGTGCGATGGGGATTGTAACAGAATCTAAGGCTCCGGGGCTTGAACCTGGAGACCGAGTGGCCTGTTACGGTGCTCCTTATGTCGGACATAGAGAGTGGCTCAGCGTACCAGCTACACTTTGTGCAAAAGTGCCTGATAATGTCTCTTCTGAAGCAGCGTCACTGTGTGGAATAGGGGCAATTGCCATTCATGCATTAAGAACGGCATCATTGCAATTTGGCGAAACTGTTGCAGTTGTCGGGCTTGGTCCATTAGGAAGATTAATTGCTCAAATAGCTGATGCCGCTTCATATCATGTTATAGGCTGCGATTTGAGCAGAAAACGCGCAGAATCTATCAGAGAGCTTGGGATTATAGCTGAGACCCGATTGGAAGAAGTTGAATCTAGCATTCTGTCTGAAACTGGCGGTAATGGTGCTGATGCAGTGCTGCTATGTACCGGAGGGAAAAAAACACCCCTGACTGGTGAAAGTATACAGTGGGTCAGAGATAAGGGGAAAGTGGTCATCGTAGGGGACGTTGAGCCTGATTTCCCCCGTTCAGTAATGTTCCAAAAAGAAGCCCAAATTCTGATTTCCCGTGCAGGCGGACCGGGGAGATATGATCCGGTTTATGAAAAAGATGCAGTTGACTACCCATATGGATATGTACGGTGGACTGAAGGACGTAATATAAGGGAATTTTTGCGGCTAATATCTGTTGGAAAGATTGATGTGACTGCATTTCATCAGAATAAACGAAAGCTGGCGGATGCATCAGAAACATTTGAGGACATCTTTAATCCGGAAGGTGCACTCACCTATATTATTGATTATAGAGCCTAAAAGAGAGAGGAAGGCGATTCTAATGGTAAAAGTAGGCGTAATCGGACTTGGATCGATTTCAGATTTTCATCTTAAATCTTATCATGATGACGGACGTGCAGAGATTGTTGCTCTTGCTGATATGAATGAGCAGCGGCTCAAAGAAAAAGGATCACAGTATCATGTATCAGCACTGTATACGGATATTGATGAGCTTCTTGCAGATACGAATGTTGAAGCTGTCAGCATTTGTACATGGAATAATACCCATGCAGACCTGGCAGTTAAGGCGCTTCATGCAGGAAAGCATGTACTGGTTGAAAAGCCGCTGTCCATTACAACAGAGGAAGCGCTGGCTGTTCAGGAAGCCCAGAAACAAACGGATAAGATTGTTCAAGTGGGTTTTGTCCGCAGGCACGCGAATAACGCGAAATGGCTAAAAGACTTTATTGAATCTGATGGACTTGGAGAGATCTATTATGCAAAAGCGAGTTGTTTGCGCCGCCTTGGAAATCCGGGAGGCTGGTTCAGTGATAAAACACGTTCCGGCGGTGGCCCTCTGATTGATCTCGGTGTACATATGATCGATATTTGCTGGTATCTCATGGGCAGACCAAAGCCGGTCTCTGTATCAGGAAATGCTTATGACAAGCTTGGTAACCGCAGCAACATTAAGCATCTGGATTTTTATAAAGCAGCTGACTATGATCCCTCTGTTAACTCAGTTGAAGACCTGACTAATGCCATGATCCGCTTTGAAAATGGTGCAAGTCTGCTGGTTGATGTCAGCTTTACATTACACGCCAAAAAAGATGAATTAAGCTGCCAGCTTTATGGTGATAAAGGCGGGGCAGAGCTCGAACCGGCATTGAAAGTAATGACAGAAGTGAACGATATGATTTTTAATATGGATCCGCAAATAGATCATCCTGGTCTTGATATGTTTGAAGCGTTTCAAAGTGAGATTTCGCATTTTGTAGATGTGATTGAAAATGGTGCAGAGCAAATCGCCCCGGTTGAAGATGGTGTGGAAGTGATGAAAATGTTGAATGCGATTTATCAGTCTGCGAAAGAAGGAAGAGAGGTCCTGCTTTAATATGAATCAACTAACAGTGGATTTAATCATTATTGGAGGCGGTTTTGGAGGGACTGCAGCTGCAATTGCTGCATGTTCAAAAGGTCTGCGCGTCTATATGTCAGAACCGACTGACTGGATTGGCGGACAGGTGACTTCTCAGGGAGTACCACCAGATGAACATCAGTGGATTGAAGAGTTTGGGAGCACCCTCCGCTATCGTGAATACAGAGAATCAGTTCGTTCCATTTATAAAAAAATCATGCAGGTAACGGCTGAAGAAGAGTACTTAAATCCTGGCAATGGACTTGTAAGCAATATTTGTCACGACCCGAGAGTGTCACTTCAGGTACTGAATGAAATGATATTACCTTATCAGCTTACAGGTCTTCTGACCGTGGACTACCGGACAGCACCGGCTGAGACAGAACGTACGGGCAGGATGTTGCATTCAGTCGTGTTTCTTCATGGCGATACAGACAAGTATACGAAGGTATCGGGCAAATATGTGATTGATGCTAGTGAGGAGGGAGACCTTCTGCCACTTGCAGGTATGAATTATGTAACAGGCGCTGAAGCAAAGTCGGATACAGGGGAAGAACATGCAGGAGATGTGGCAGGTCCGAAAGATATTCAGGCTTTTACATATGTACTGGGAATCGAGTATCGTGACGGTGAAGATCACACAATTGAAAAACCGGAAATGTATGATTTCTGGAAGTCTTTCAAACCCGATTTCTGGCCTGATCAGTATTTAAGTTTTTACGCTCCTCATCCACAAACAAAAGAAAAACGGACTTATACGCTCTTTAAAGAAGAAAACGGATTTCCGTTATGGGATTACAGAAGGATTCTGCATACCGGCTCATTTGCGCAAATGGGGCATGCAGGTGAAGTCACTTTAATGAACTGGCCTATGAATGATTACTTTCTTGGAAATGTGTATGAAGTTACAGAAGAAGAGCGGAAGAAGCATGATTATCAGGCCAAGCAACTTAGCCTGTCTCTACTTTACTGGATGCAAACGGAACTTGAAAGAGCTGGCGGAAAGAAGGGTTATCCAGGTCTAATGCTCAGAAAGGATATTTTTGAGACAAGGGACGGACTTGCTAAAGCACCTTATATCAGAGAATCAAGAAGAATAAAAGCAGAATACACAGTTACTGAAGACGATGTTTCTCCCAGGATTCAGACAAACCAATGTGGGAAACAGTATGAAGATTCAGTAGGTGTTGGTTCATATAGCATTGATCTTCATCCGAGTATTGGAGGCAGGAATTACCTAGATATTCCCGCTCTTCCATTTCATATTCCCCTTGGCGCGCTGATTCCGGCAGATATGGACAACGTGATTGCCGGCAGTAAAAACATTGGGACGACTCATATTACAAATGGATGTTACAGATTGCATCCGGTTGAGTGGAATATAGGCGAATCTGCCGGGGAACTGGCTGCTTTTTGTATTAGCAGAGGTCATACACCAAAAGAGGTAAGGAATGATAAAGCACTTCTGGGATCTTTTCAACAGACGCTGAAGAGTTCCGGTGTGCAATTGGAATGGCCTGAAAGCTTTTATGAGAAACGGAGGCAGGAAGTATGAAAGTCAGTGTAAGTATGTACAGCCTGGCAAGTACGATTCAGAAAGAACAATGGGGAATAATAGATTTTCTTGACTATGCAAGAGAAATTGGACTTGATGGCGTTGAACTGCTCGATTTTTATTGGACTGATAAAAAGAGAGAGATTCCTGAAGTAAATCAGTACCTTGAACAGCATGGTCTTACTGTCTCAGCCTATGATGTATCAAATGATTTTGTGAAGGCTAACGCTGAAGAACGCAAAGCTGAAATCCAAAAGGTCATAGACGCCATTTATACAGCAAAAGAACTCGGAACGAATATTGTCCGTACATTCTGTGGCGATGTAAAGCAAGGTGAAACATTCAAAGACGGTGAACAGTGGATTATTGAAGGTCTAAGAGAAGCTGCCAAAGTAGCTGAAAAGGAAAAAGTTTATCTTGCTGTTGAGAATCATGGGTTGCTTGCCGGTAAAAGTGAACAGGTTGAAAAAATGATTAAAGAAGTAAACAGCCCCTATGTCACTTCGACTTTTGATACTGGTAATTTTCTTCTTGTCCATGAGGAACCGGAGGCGGCGTTTGAACGGTTAAAGTCTTCAATCAGCCATGTGCATTTTAAAGATTTCCGTGAAAAAGAAGAGGGAGAACAGATGAATGGTTTTAAATCAGTAAAAGGAGTAGAGCTGATTGGCGTAGTACCCGGAGACGGCCAGGTCAATCTCCAAAAGATTGTACAGCGGCTCAAAGATACTGGATATAAAGAATTTCTATCGATCGAGTATGAAGGATTTGACGATGCAAAAGAAGCAAATAAAGAAGCAGTCAACCGTCTGCGTGAGTTAATTGGAAGGGTGTGATTGTGATGACAGGCGTGATTTCCTCTGAGCAGGCAAAGTGGTCTGAGGTTCATGAATCCAAAAAGCTCATAAGTCCACTATCAACTTATCCAGTCTTTATTAAGGCAAAGTCAGCGATTGCAGAGGAAAAAAGCAAAAAAGGCGTATTCAGGATCAGACATGTTCTGTCTGAAGCGAAAGATCCGATAACAGTAGCCGCAGTTGATCTGCTGGTAATTAAAAAATTATTTGGGGAAGTAAAAAAATGCTTTATGAAAAGACATGACGAACATCTGATTATTTCTGTGTTATTTGAAGAAGGTACGATCATGCAAGCTGACTATACTTTTGGCCGTCCGTTTCATTTTGAATTGGAATGGAGTGGTCAGGAGAGAATCATTACATTTAATAGTGATGTAAACCGTGCTTTTAGCAATGAAAATATACTTTTTGAAGCGTGTAAATCTGTAAAATCTGATCAACATTCGGGTTTTACTGTTCATGAAGTAAATCAGATGGTGGAGTTGATGTCATGAAGATCGGAATGATGAGTTTTGCACATATGCATGCATATAGTTATGCAGATGCGTTGAAAAAGCAGGGCATTGAAATCAGTGCAATTTTTGACGATGACAGTAGCCGTGCTGCGCAACTGGAAAAAGATTTTGGCATACAGGTAGACAGGACGTATGAAACATTTTTTTCCAATGAAATAGATGCTGTGATTGTATGTTCTGAAAATAGCCGGCACCTTGAAATGGTTCAGTATGCTGCCAGGAATAAAAAACACATTTTGTGCGAGAAGCCGCTCGCCCTGTCACTAGATGACTGCAGAACAATGATCAATGTCTGCAAAGAACATCATGTTCTGTTACAAACTGCTTTTCCGGTTCGCTTCAATTCAGTGATATGTAATTTGAAAGAGCAGATTGATCATGGAGATGTAGGAGATATCATTGCATTTCGAACGACTAATCGCGGTCAGAACCCGGGTGGATGGTTTATTGATGCAAGTAAAGCGGGCGGCGGAGCTGTTCTGGATCACACCGTACATATGGTAGACATCATGCGATGGTTTACCGGCAGTGAGGTGAAAGAAGTTCAGGCTTTTGTTGATACGATATATCATGAAGGTGAAATTGATGATACCGGCCTGCTGATGATTGAATTTGAAAATGGGGTCATTGCTTCACACGATGCCAGCTGGTCTCGTTACCCGGATTATCCGACATGGGGAGACGTAATGATTGAAGTAATTGGGACGAAAAAAACGATCCGTGCAGATGCGTTTGGTGAGCATTTATCAATATTTCATAAAAATAAATCACAAAATCTCACTTATGACTTTGTGGGACAGGATATGGATTACGGGCTGATCTCAGACTTTATTGAGTCTGTTCAAAATCTTCGCAGCCCATCTATTACCGGGGAAGACGGTATGCGTGCGGTAGAAGCCGCCCTCATGGCATATGAGTCTGCAAAAAAGAACGAAACAGTTAGAAAGTAATCACAACTGTGATGTCAAGTGTCCCAGCTTATGAATCTAGCACCATAAAAGGAGAGAAAACAATAGTGAATATATCTTTACAGGTTTCCAGTAAACAGATCACTGCTATTCTATTGGCTTTTCTGCTCACATTGTCCTTTGGAATCATTACAGCAAATGCAGAGAGTATTCCCGGATATTTCTCAGAACCTGAAGACCTTGGTGAATTTGTAACTAATGCTGGTACGCTGGATAGCGCATACGGAATTGAAGATGGAAGAGAGGTTTTATATACGACTGTAACGGGGGATCCTGCATTATTCAGTGTGATTGACCTCCAGACTAACGAGTTAATAAGAGAAATACCTTTAACAGGAGGCGGACAGACCTGGGGGCATGTCGTTGATGGAAATGGACTCGTTTATATTACAAGCGGCAGAAACCTTTTTGTCTATGATCCCGCTGCCAAACAGGTAGAGAACTTAGGGAACCCTCCTGGTTCGTCCACAATCTACGGGCTTGCAGTAGATGAAAATAATGTCGTATATGGCGGGACATACCCGACTGGTCAGGTATTTAAATATGACCCGGCAGAAGGTGAAATTGAACTTTATGAAGCTTTCGGAACAAACCGACAGTACGTACAGGATGTAGCTTACTATGATGGCAGTCTGTTTGCTGGCACTGCTACAGTAGGGGGTCTATATAAGATGGATCCTGAAAGCGGTGAAAGATCATACATTCCTTTTCCGGAAGAAACGGGATATACAGAAAATGATGCCCCGGGACTTTTCAGGATGCAGGCTGTAAACGAATTTCTCTTTATTCATATGTCATCTACGCCAAATCTCGGGCTGATTTATGATATGAAAAATGATGAATGGGTTGAAGTGATTGAAAATTATCGCAGTATGTATGTTACACCTGAGATTGATGGTAAAACCTATTATATTGCAGAAAACAGATTTGTAGAATTTGATCTGTCCACAAAAGTTTCTACACCAACTGATATTGCATATGGGCTTTATTTCAGGCATGGTACATGGATTGAAGTTGAGGGAGATCCGGAGCTTCCGGGAAAGACACTTGCCACAATTGCAAGCGGAAGTGTAAAGCTCATCAACTTTGAAACTGGCGTGATAAAAGATCGTGCGCCAGTCGTGAGTGGAACACCAATCTCCGTTCAGGCAATGGAGTTTGGTCCGGACGGTCTTCTGTATATGGGAGGTTATCATGGCTCATCGGGTACAAGGTATAACATTGAGACTGGTGAGATTGAAAGGTTCAGCATGGGCCAGACTGAGGGTATGACCCCGTATGATAACAAAATGATGTTTGGCGTGTATGCAGGTGCTCAAATCTATGAACTGGATCCGGCATTGCCAATCAGTGAAAATAACCCTTATAAAATCCATGACATTGAAGATGATCAGGACAGACCTTTTGCGATGACTACAGGTGATGAATATTTATTTGCAGGTACAATTTCAAAAGGCGGTACTTATGGTGGAGCTATCTCGATTTTCGATGGAGTGAATTGGGAAACTCATAGAAATGTTGTAGAGGATCAAAGTGTAATGGGTCTGGCGTATCAGGATGGTAAGTTATTTGGTTCAACCACGATATGGAACGGGCTTGGAATAGAACCAAAAGCATCAGAAGCAAAAATGTTTGTCTGGGATGTTGAAAAAGGTGAAAAAATTACAGAATTTGTCCCGGATATTCAATTGGCTGATGGTCAAAAGCCAAAAGCGATTGGAAGTCTGTCAACAGGTCCTGATGGGAATATATGGGGTGCTGCCTATGGAACAATATTCGCATTAGATCCTGATACTTATGAAGTCGTAAAACAAAAAGAAATTATCTCAACTAACTGGAACTTTTCTCATTTGTGGAGTCCTGTAAAGCTGCGCTGGGAAGGATCTATTCTTTATACGACCCTTGGCAGTCAAATTGTTGTAATTGATACAGAGACAATGGAACATCAATCATTTCCAGGTACCCGTACAAACCTGATGGTAATTGGAGATGATGGACACATCTATTACAGCGAAGCCTCAATGCTCAAGCGGATTCGGGTAGTAGATGATATTAATGCACCCGTCCGGACTGAAATTGATATCAAAAATGCTGATTTTGAAATGGGAGTTACAAATGGTGTAATTCCTGGCTGGAAAACCTTTATACAGCAGGAAAATACGTCGCTCGAAATTTCAGAAGATTACGCATTGTCAGGCAGCAAGAGTTTAAGAATGCTTGATCAGTCCACATCTAAGATTGCGACACTCGAATCCGAACTGTTTTCAGTGACTCCGGGTCAAAAATACACAATTGGTGTCAGCTACTATTTATCTGACCCTCCTGAAAATCCTGCTGGAGGAAACTTTTCATCAAACCGCAGCCTTTTACAGGTGAGGTATTACGATGAAAACAAAGAGCTTATTCAGTATACGAGTGGTCTGGGTACAGAACTTCTTGGTCCTTTGCATCAGTGGCAGGTCAAAGAATTCAGTGTAACTCCGATTGAAGAAGCAGCATATATGACTGTTCATCTTGGAGGAAGTACAAACTGGGTATCAAATGTCTATTATGATGACGTTTATGTATCAACTGAAGCATCCCCGGACGTTGTTAGTATTGGAGATATTGATCCGCTTACAGTAGCATATGGCACAACGGCAGAGCAGCTTGAACTCCCATCATCCGTAAGGGGAGTTTTAAGTAACGGGAATGAAATAGATGTGAATATTGAATGGAAAACGAGCAATTCAGAATACGATGGAACCACGCCAGGTAAATATGTCATCTACGGTGAACTGGTATTGCCGGATGGCGTTATGAACCAGGAAGCGCTAAAGGCTTCAGTAGAAATCACTGTACTTGAAAAGCAGTTCGGGCTATTCAAAAAATATTATTTGATTGAAAATGCAGGTTTTGAAAAAGGATACGTGAATGGTGAAATCCCTGGCTGGAGAGTATTTGCCGGGAAAGATGATACATCCCTTGAGCTAACAGATTCAATTTCAAGATCAGGTGAGTACAGCTTAAACTTAAAGGATGCCACAACAGTCGGCTTTGCTGCACTTGAGTCATCAATGATTCCTGTTGTACCTGGGAAAGAATATACTGCAGGCGCAAGCTTTTATCTGGATCAGCCTCTTATAAATCCTGAAACAGGTACAGCTTTTTCTTCCAGTCGATCACTGTTCCAGGTTCGCTACTATGATGAAAATAAAGAGTTTATTAATCTGACACGCGGTCTTGGCATCATCTTTGATGGCAAACTTGGTGAGTGGAGAAACGATGAATTTACCGTAACACCTCCTGAAGGTGCGGCATACATGGTGATTCATCTTGCCAGTAATGAAGCTTATGTCTCCAATGTTTACTACGACGATGTTTACGTGTATTCAATGGAAGAAACAGAAGTGAAGTCGGTTGAAAAGCCTGAAGCAGTTTACGTTAAGCATAAAACTCCCCTTGATGAGGTGGAGTTGCCGTCGGTCGTTAGCATAACACTTAATGATCATGACTATACACTTGAAGTGCCGGTTATTTGGAATAAGAATCAATCTGATTATAACGACAAGAGAAAAGGCACATACACCATTTCTGGAGAGCTGCAATTGCCGGAAGGAATAAAAAATTCCGGAGGATACACGAGTGAAATTGAAGTGTATGTGACACATAAGAACGGAAAAATCCATCCAGGCAGAGGAAATTAACAGACGGTAGTGCTTAAGAGAGTTCTTTTATCAGAGCTCTCTTTCGCTATTAAGAAAAGAGGTGCATCCTGATGAGAATCATTGCATTAGGAGATAGTAATACAAAAGGTGAGATGTTAGGAGATCAAAACTGGACCACACTTTTAGCAGAGATAACAGGTACAGAGGTTGTCAACGAAGGAGTAAATGGTCACACGACTGAAGACGCAAAACTCAGGTTAGAGAGTAAAGATATTTATTTGAATGGAGATATTGTACTATTCATGTTTGGAACAAATGATTCTGTTATAACAGAACTGGAAGAACCAAAAGTCAGTTTGACAAGATTCAGAGAAAATATCATTTTCTTTGTTAAAAAACTACATGAAATTAACTTAAAACCTGTCTTAATGACAGTCATACCTTTAATAGAGGGAAGTGGAGAGGATGGCTATTACCTTTCGAGACATCATTCATCATTTTTCAAAAAAATCTCTCCGCGTGAGTGGGTGAATCAATACAATGACATTGTGAGAGAGATCGCAGTTTCAGAGCGAGTTCAATTAATAGATATATGGCAGCATTTTATTACTATTGCTGGAGAAAAAGAGGATCTTGATACAAAACTTGTTGACTCGAGATTAATTGATAGCAGCGGCACACATCTCACAATCGAGGGAGCAAAGGAAGTCTATGTGAAAATCAACAAATCTTTAAAGCAACTCTATTGATATTCTTAGTTAAGGTGGATACTATTCAACAAAATAGAAAGAGCCGTCAGATATGAGATCTGGCGGTTTTTTTGCGCTTTCTGCAGAGGGGTTGGTCACGTTTTGGGCGGTGAAGGTTGTATGCCCGCTTGTAATGGTCGGATACACCCGGGCTGACGGTCGTATATACACTGGTGAAGGTCGCGTATGCACAAGCGAAGGTCGTATCCGCACATTTCAGCGCAGTGATCCGTCCTCGTGATGCAGTTGAGAAATTTAATGATTGTTTCCCAAGTGCATGCAGGGCGGCTTCGCTATGTGGCATGCTTAGTTGCAGTATTATGCTGCTCAGCTGTAGGATACACCCGGGTTGGTGGTAGTGAGCCGCGCTGTTAGTGTTGTGAACCAGCCCCCAGCTGTCGTGAGCCGCCACCCCGCTGCACCGCCTCTGCCCCCTTTTTCTAAAACCAAAACTAGAATTTTCCCTCTATTTAGACTATAATGAAAGCTATTGATTCGAAATCCGAAATAAAGGGAGCGTACATATATGACGACTGATTACTTATATCATCCATTTTCATCTCATCGAAATACTGTATTTGCGAAGCGGGGGATGGTGGCGACGAGTCAGCCGCTTGCTGCACAGGCAGGGCTTGAAATTTTGCAGCAGGGAGGCAACGCGATTGATGCTGCGATTGCGACAGCTGCAGCACTGACTGTTGTGGAGCCGACTTCTAATGGGATTGGCGGCGATGCGTTTGCGCTTGTGTGGACGAAAAATAAACTGCACGGACTGAATGCAAGTGGTCCGGCACCGCAGTCTATTTCAATAGAAGAAATGACAAAGCGCGGTTATGAGAAGATGCCTGTGTTTGGAGTGGAGCCGATTACTGTACCGGGCGTACCGGCTGCGTGGGCTGAGCTGTCTGAACAGCATGGGAAGCTTCCGTTTGAAAAGCTGATGGCACCGGCGATCCGTTTAGCGGAAGAAGGGTATCCAGTCTCACCGATTCTCGGAAAGTACTGGAAGGGTGCTGCTGAGAAATTCAAGGAGATTTTTAAGGACGATGTCTATCAATCATGGTTTGACACGTTCACACCTGAAGGGCGCGCACCTGAGATCGGTGAAATGTGGTCGTCAAAAGGGCATGCCGAAACGTTAAAAAGCATTGCAGAATCGAAGGCTGAGAGCTTTTATAAAGGTGAGCTAGCTGATAAAATTGATGCTTATATGAAAGAGCACGGCGGCTATTTATCTAAAGAAGACCTGGCTACGTTCAAACCTGAGTGGGTGGATCCCATATCAGTCAATTATCGCGGTTATGATGTGTGGGAAATCCCGCCGAACGGGCAGGGGATGATTGCACTGATGGCACTGAATATTGCGCAGGGGTTTGAGTTTGACGAATTCCAGAGTGCAGATACATATCACAAGCAGATTGAAGCAATGAAGCTTGCATTTACAGATGGAAAAGCGTTTATTACTGAGCCTGAGGATATGCCGATTTCAACGGAAGAGCTTTTATCAAAAGGGTATGCGGATGAACGCCGTGAAGTAATCGGTGAAAAGGCCATGAACCCTGAGCCGATGGAGCTTCCAAAGGGCGGCACGGTATATCTCGCAGCAGCAGACGATGAAGGCAATATGATCTCGTATATCCAGAGTAATTATATGGGATTCGGTTCAGGTGTAGTGGTGCCTGAAACGGGGATTTCACTGCAGAACAGAGGGCATGACTTCAGTCTTGATGCTGAGCACCCGAATGCACTGAAGCCTGGCAAACGTACGTATCACACGATTATTCCCGGGTTCCTTACAAAAGACGGTGAGGCAGTCGGACCGTTTGGCGTGATGGGTGGTTATATGCAGCCGCAGGGGCATTTCCAGGTGACGGTGAATACAATTGATTTCCATCTGAATCCGCAGGCAGCGCTTGATGCGCCGAGGTGGCAGTGGATGCATGGGAAAACGGTTTACGTGGAGCCGCACTTCCCGAACCATTTAGCGCAGGCGCTTGTAAGAAAAGGGCATACGATTCAGGTAACAACAGACGGCGGATCTTTCGGACGTGGACAGATTATCTGGCGTGATCCTGAGACCGGCGTGTTAAAAGGCGGGACAGAATCCCGTACAGACGGACAAATTGCAGCGTGGTGATGAGGATTGGCTAACAATAAACAGGGCGGTCTGTTCATGGGATTTTTCAGAGTCGGCATTTTCGGCTTTGGGGGCGGACCGTCATCGATTCCACTTGTTCATAAGGAAGTAGTGGAACATTATAAATGGATGAGTGACGAAGAATTTTCAGATGTACTGGCGCTCGGTAATGCCATGCCGGGACCGATCGCAACAAAGATGGCAGGCTATATCGGCTACCGCGTCGGCGGGGTATTAGGCATGATCAATGCTGTATTTGCCACGACGTTTCCATCAGTTATTGCGATGATTGTCATGCTGATGGCGCTGAATGCGTATCGCGACGTTGCCTGGGTAAACGGGATGTCGCAGGCGGTGGTACCGGTTGTCGGCGTACTGCTTGCAGTTTTAACATGGGATTTTGTGAAGAAGTCTAAAACTGCATTTGGCTGGGGCGTTGCTATTGCTTTGATTATCGGAAGCTTTGTGCTGCTTGAAATAGCAGGCCTGCACCCGGCGATTCTCATCTTAGGCATTCTGCTGTATGCGCTGATCTTTGGCGGGAAGCGGGGTGCGAAGAAATGATTTACTGGGAAATCTTTTTAGCGTTTTTCATACCCGGTATTCTCGGCTACGGTGGCGGACCTGCTTCAATCCCACTCGTTGAAAATGAAGTGGTTGACCGTTACGGCTGGATGACGACGCAGGAATTTTCAGAAGTGCTCGCACTCGGTAATTCACTGCCGGGCCCGATTGCGACAAAAATGGCCGGTTATATCGGTTATGCTGAAGGCGGGATTTTAGGTGCAGGTGTTGCACTTTTTGCAACGATCGCACCTTCACTTATTTTGATGATTGTCCTTCTTGGGCTGATTATGAAATATAAGGATTCACCGCGTGTGAAAAAAATGTCCACACTCGTGCGCCCGACGATTGCTGTTCTTTTAGGCGTGATGACATGGGGCTTTTTCGCGGATGCAATTGAGGCGACAGGTACTGTGCAGACAGTTGTTCTCGCAGCCATCAGCTTTGTTTTACTGGAGCGGTTTAAGGTGCATCCTGCATTTGTGATTGCAGGCGCGCTGGTTTACGGAGCGGTTTTTTTAGGGTAAATAAAAGCATCTTGATTTAGAGGAGTGCTGAATATGACGTATTCAATCGTGGGTTACGATCCGGTAGAAAAAGAGTGGGGCGTTGCGACGCAGTCAAAATTTCTGGCAGTCGGCGCAGTCGTTCCGCATGCAGTGGCAGGTGTCGGGGCAGTGGCGACACAGTCGTATGCAAATACTGCGTATGGACCTGAGGCAATGACCTACATTATGTCCGGTAAAACGGCTGAGGAAACGATCGAACTGCTGATTAAAGAAGATGAGGACCGCGACTACAGACAGGTTGGTATCGTTGATAATCAGGGCAACGCGGCTACATATACAGGTGAACAGTGCTATGACTGGGCAGGTGGCATGACTGGTAAAAACTTTGCAGTGCAGGGAAACATTCTGGTTGAAGGCACGGTGGAGTCAATGGCCCGCGCTTTTGAAAATGCAGAAGGGCAGCCGCTTGCAGACAGACTGCTCGCAGCTCTATCTGCCGGCCAGGCTGCAGGCGGCGACTCACGCGGCCAGCAATCCGCTGCACTGTTAGTCGTGAAGGATCAGGGTGGTTATGGCGGATACAATGACCGCTTCATAGATCTGAGAGTAGACGATCACACAACGCCAGTCGATGAACTGGTGAGAATCTACCGACTTCACCAGCTCTACTTCGCGCCATCTAAAAAAGAATTTCTTATGCCAATCGAAGGAGAAGTCGAGAAAAAGCTTGAGCTCCAGCTTGTGCGTCACGGCTATCTGAAAGACGGGATCTCAATCGAAAAGGCACTCAGAAACTATCTGCATACAGAAAACTTCGAAATGCGTGAGCAGGCAGAAGGGTATGTGGATATGGAAGTTGTGGAGTATATGGAGCGGACATGATGAAACCGGGCTGATGCCCGGTTTTTGTTTTGGGGTTTTGGGGAGCTGCGCGCAGGCAAGTGTTGCAGTGTTTTGGCTGGTGGCTGTCGTGTTTCGCTCTGCAGCTGTTGGATACACCCGGGTTTACTGCGGTTAAACGGCGCACAGGTGTAGTGAGACGGCCCGCAGCTGTAGTGAGCGGTGCACTCGTTGCAGCGACCTGCCCTCGTAATGAATTTGGGAAACTAAAGGCTTGTTACCCAAGTGCATGCAGGGGCTGTTTGTCTGAGCGTGGAGCAATTGTTGACTATTCGTTGGTGATGGTTGCATGGCGCCGCGCGATGACCGGATACACCCGGGTTGGTGGTCGTATCTGGCCCGGCGAAGGCCGCGTCCGTCTCCGTGAAGGTCACATCAGCGCGATCAATGGTCGTATCAGCGGATTTGGCTGCAGTTACCCTCAGCCGCCTTCCCCTCCAATTCTTGTATCTCCCATCTGTAAGTGATAAGATAATTAGGTGTATACGTAGGTTTAATGGAAACGTAACAGGGGTATAAACCTTGTTTTGATATGAATAGCTAGGACGGTTTTACCGCCCGTTATATAAAGGAGCGTTAACATGGCTGGAATTTTGAATAAAATTTTCGATGGAAACAAGCGAGATGTGAAACGTTTTGATAAAGTGGCAGATCAGGTAATTGCGAAAACAGGTGACATTGAGCAGCTTTCAGATGAGCAGCTGCGTGCGAAAACAGATGAGTTAAAAGCCCGTTACGAGCAGGGTGAATCACTTGAAGATCTGATGCCGGAAGCTTTTGCAGTTGTTAAAGAAGGCGCAAAGCGCGTGCTTGGACTCGACCCGTACCGCGTACAGATGATGGGTGCTGCAGCACTTCATGAAGGTAATATTGCCGAGATGAAAACCGGTGAAGGTAAAACGCTGACGTCTACGATGCCGGTGTATCTGAACGCACTGACTGGAAAAGGCGTACACGTTGTGACAGTCAACGAATACCTTGCCAGCCGTGATGCTGAGGAAATGGGTCAGCTTTATAATTTCCTTGGGCTCACAGTCGGATTAAATCTGAACAGCATGGATAAAGACCAGAAGCGTGAAGCGTATCTGGCTGATATCACATACAGCACGAATAATGAGCTTGGATTTGATTATCTGCGTGATAACATGGTCCTTTACAAAGAGCAAAAAGTTCAGCGTCCGCTGCACTTTGCTGTAATTGATGAAGTTGACTCGATTTTAATTGATGAAGCGAGAACACCGCTGATTATCTCGGGTCAGGCTCAGAAAAATACGCAGCTTTATATTCAGACAAATGCATTTGTCCGCAACCTCAGAATCGATGAGGACTACACGTATGATGAAAAAACAAAAGGCGTGCAACTGACTGAAGACGGAATCACTAAAGCAGAGAGAGCATTCCGTATTGATAACCTGTATGATTATGCGCATGTGACGCTGAATCACCACATTACACAGTCGTTAAAAGCTCATGCTTCAATGAAGCGTGACTTTGATTATGTTGTCGAAGAAGGCAAAGTTGTCATTGTTGACCAATTTACAGGACGTCTGATGAAAGGCCGCCGTTACAGCGACGGACTGCACCAGGCGATTGAAGCAAAAGAAGGGCTCGAGATCCAGAATGAGTCTATGACAATGGCTTCAATTACCTTCCAGAACTACTTCCGCCGCTACGAGAAGCTGTCCGGTATGACGGGTACAGCAAAAACGGAGGAAGAGGAATTCCGCAACATTTACAATATGAGAGTTGTTGTGATCCCGACGAATCGTGAAATCGTACGTGATGATAAAGCTGACCTGATTTATGCATCTGTCAAAGGAAAGCATATGGCAGCAATTGAAGATATCGCAGAGCGTCATACAAAAGGCCAACCGGTACTTGTCGGTACAGTTGCAATCGAAACGTCTGAACTGATTGCGAGTGAATTAAAGAAAAAAGGCATTCCGCATAACGTGCTGAATGCGAAAAACCATGGCAGTGAAGCTCAGATTATTACGGACGCCGGTAAACGTGGGGCCGTAACAATCGCAACCAACATGGCCGGGCGTGGTACAGACATTAAGCTTGGCGACGGTGTAAAAGAGCTTGGCGGATTAGCAGTAATCGGTACTGAGCGTCACGAATCACGCCGTATTGATAACCAGCTGCGTGGTCGTGCCGGCCGTCAGGGAGACCCTGGTGTAACGCAGTTCTATCTTTCAATGGAAGATGATCTTATGCGCCGCTTCGGTTCTGACAATATGAAGTCAATGATGTCACGTCTTGGCATGGATGATTCCCAGCCAATTCAGAGTAAAATGGTGACACGTGCAGTTGAATCAGCACAAAAACGCGTTGAGGGTAACAACTTTGATGCGCGTAAACAGCTTCTGCAATATGACGATGTGCTTCGTCAGCAGCGTGAAGTCATTTACACAGACAGAGATGAAATTCTTGAATCAGATAGCCTTCGCCATATCGTTGACAGAATGGTTGAAACAACTGTCCACAACGCAGTCGAAGCCTATGCACCAATGACTGAAGAGAGAGCCAAGTGGGATCTGAAAGGTCTTGAGCACTTCATCTTTGCCAACCTGCTGCCTGAAAATGTGATCACAGCTGAAACGCTTGAAGGTAAGTCTAATGAGGAAATGAAATCACTCATTATGGATGAAGTGAATAAGCGTTACGATGAGCGTGAACAAGAACTTGGCGAGAGAATGCGTGAATTCGAAAAAGTTGTCCTTCTCCGTTCACTTGATACAAAATGGATCGACCATATCGATGCGATGGACCAGCTCCGTCAGGGTATTCACCTGCGTGCATACGGTCAGATCGACCCGCTGCGTGAATATCAGAACGAAGGATTCGCGATGTTCGAAACAATGCAGCATTCTGTCAATGAAGAAGTCACAAAATACGTGATGAAAGCTGAAATCCGCAGCAACATCGAGCGCCAGGAAGTTGCCCAGGGACAGGCCGTCAATCCGAAAGAAGAAGGCGAAACAAAGAAAAAGCCACAGCCGGTCCGCCGCGAAAACACAGTCGGCCGCAACGACCCATGCCCATGCGGCAGCGGGAAGAAATATAAGAACTGTCACGGGGTTTAATTAAATAGGTCTCTGTTTAGCTGGCTGATGATTGGAGCTCCAATCATCAGCTGTGGAGGTATAAACCTTGTAATTAACAGATCATTTATTTTTAAAACCTTCAGTATTAAGTAATCTCAGCTTGTGATTGGAGTGGAGGACGGAGACTCCCGCCCCAGGAAGGGACAGGTGAGACCCCGCAATGCGAAGCATGAGGAGGCTCACCGCCCGGGGGCAGGAAAACGCAGTCTTCCACGGAAATCACAAGCGGTTTTTATAACGAAAATCAACTTTACATTAAGGTGGAACTCAAATGGAATTATCAGACGTAAGAAACGAGCTCGAAAAAACAGCCAGAGTCTTGGCGGACTTCAGGGGGTCTCTTTGACTTAGAAAACAAAGAGGCAAAACTCGCTGAAATCGATGAAATCATGGTCGAACCAACTTTCTGGGACGATCAGCAAAAAGCACAAAGCATCATCAACGACCAAAACGCACTGAAAGACGTCGTGAACGGCTATCAGAACCTGGTCGACACCCAGGAAAACCTGGAAGTCACGCTTGAACTTTTAAAAGAAGAGCCTGATGAAGAAATGCACGCTGAAATGGTCACTGAACTTGAAACATTCCGTAAAACACTGGATGAATTCGAGCTTCAGATGTTACTAAGCGAGCCTTATGATAAAAACAATGCAATTCTTGAATTGCATCCGGGTGCTGGCGGAACCGAGTCGCAGGACTGGGGTTCAATGCTTCTCCGTATGTATCAGCGATGGGGTGAAAAGCGCGGATTCAAAGTCGAAACGCTCGATTATCTTCCGGGTGATGAAGCGGGGATCAAGTCAGTTACCCTTTTATTCAAAGGACACAATGCTTACGGTTATCTGAAGGCAGAAAAAGGCGTACACCGTCTTGTCCGGATTTCACCATTTGATTCATCCGGCCGCCGTCACACGTCATTCGTGTCTTGTGATATTATGCCTGAATTCAATGATGAAATTGAAATTGAGATCCGTACTGAAGACCTGAAAGTGGATACGTACCGTGCAAGCGGCGCCGGCGGTCAGCACATCAATACAACTGACTCTGCCGTGCGGATTACCCACCTTCCAACGAACTCAGTTGTATCGTGTCAGTCTGAACGCTCACAGATCAAAAACCGTGAGTCAGCGATGAAAATGCTGAAGTCAAAGCTCTATCAATTAAAAATTGAAGAGCAGGAACAAAAACTCGCTGATATCCGCGGGGAGCAAAAAGAAATCGGCTGGGGAAGCCAGATCCGCTCTTACGTGTTCCACCCGTACTCAATGGTGAAAGACCATCGTACAAGTACAGAATCAGGAAACGTGCAGGGCGTAATGGACGGAGATATCGATCCATTCATTAATGCTTATCTGCGATCAAGAATTGAAAATTAATGCTGATCCGCTGCCTGATGAGGGTGGCGGGTTTTTTATTGTTGGCCGGCGAGGCACTTGGCAAGTGGCATCAAGACCTTCGATTCGGCTGATACGACCTTCGCGGACGATGATACAGCCTCCAATCCGGGTGTATCCGACCTTCGTGCAGCGCAATACGACCACCGCCGGCAAGAATACGACCTCGCAGCCCGCCCCAACGCAGCGAAGCCGCCCTTTTTGCACTTAGGAAACAAGCCTTTAGTTTCTTAAGTGCATGAAGAGGATATTTCGTTGTAGCAAAATCGTGTCTCACTAGTGTTACCGCCTCAAAAACCACTACGCCGACCACCCGCACTTCACCGCACTAACGCTCTAGCATGACAATATTCACAGAAATGTCTCTACATGCTATACTCTCTAGCGGTGTAAACTTGAATAGAGAAAGGATGAACGTCAATGGGTAAGCGTAATCGCCGGGGGCAAAGTGAGCCGAAAGCCTGGCATGGTGCGATTGACTATGTGTATGTGATTATCGGGGCATTATTTGTCGCGATTTCTTTTAATGTGTTTTTACTTCCGAATGCTGTTGCTTCAGGTGGCACAAGCGGGATCAGTACGATTTTAAATGGGCTGTTTGAATGGCGGCCGGCTATCGTTCAGTATGCTTTTAACATTCCGCTGTTTATAGCGGGAGTTATTTTACTTGGTAAAAATTTCGGCCTGAAATCATTTGTAGGAACGCTTGCACTTCCGGGATGGGTTTTTTTAACGGAGAACTGGGCACCATGGACAGAGGACCCTTTACTTGGCGCGTTGTTCGGCGGAATTGGCGTCGGGATTGGTTTAGGAATTGTATTTAGAGGTAAAGCATCTACAGGTGGTACGGATCTGGCTGCGCAGATTATACATAAATACAGCGGTCTGGGTCTTGGGACAAGTATTGCGATTATTGACGGACTCATCGTTCTCAGCTCAGCCATTGTATTCAGTATTGAGCAAGGGTTATATGCACTGATCGCACTGTATGTGACTAGTAAAACAATCGATCTTGTACAGGTCGGGTGGCAGCGTTCGAAAATGGTGCATATCATTACGAATCGCCAGGAAGAGATCAGCCGTGCAATATTTGATGAAGTGGACAGAGGTGTGACAAAGCTGTCAGCATATGGTGGTTACACAGATCATGAGCGACCGATTTTAATGTGTGTGATTGATCAGACTGAATTCACAAAACTGAAAAATGTAGTAAAAAAGATCGATCCAAAAGCTTTTGTCATTGTAAATGATGCATCAGAAGTGTTAGGAGAAGGTTTTAAGCGGGAGTAAATGTTATTTTAAGAAAATTATTAACAAAATGTTGAAGATGAGGTGGATTTTGATGAAAAAATGGTGGTTAGGTGCAGCACTTGTATCTTCAATGATGCTTGCAGCCTGTGGTGGTGGTGACGAAGAGGCATCAGACACGGGTTCTTCAGCTGGTGAAATGGACCCGGAAACAATTTTTATCGGGAATTGTTCAGGATGTCACGGTGATAATCTTGAAGGTGCCAGTGGTCCAAACCTTGAAGAAGTAGGGTCAAGGCTGAGTCAGGATGAGATTCTTCAAGTGATCCAAGAGGGTAAAGGAAGAATGCCTGGAAATTTAATTGAAGGTGAAGAAGCTGAAGTTGTAGCTGAATGGCTTTCAGGAATGGAATAAACATTCATTTAAAAGCATCTTTTTCCAAAATGGGAAAAGGTGCTTTTTTTATATTTCACTGTCGAAATGAAACTGTAATATAATTGTCGTTAACAAAATTCGCTAGAATGATATAATGTTCTTGTGCCAAAAATCGATAAACCGATATAATTAGCTATTTATTCCTATTATATTGGCGATTTCGAGGCCGAAGACAGCCAGAACCAGTCATCGTGAAATTTACAGATAAGGTGAGTATTTTTTATATGATACAGATGAAAGAAGTATACAAAAAGTACCCGAACGGTATCATGGCTGCAAACGGTTTTGATGTGAAGATCCAGGCAGGAGAGTTCGTCTATGTAGTCGGACCGAGTGGCGCTGGTAAATCTACATTTATCAAAATGATGTACCGTGAAGAAAAACCGACAAAAGGGACAATTAATGTAAACGGAATTGACATTGCGAAGCTCAAGGCGAATCGTGTGCCTTATCTCCGCAGAAATATCGGCGTTGTTTTCCAGGATTTTAAACTCCTGAACAAGCTGACCGTTTTTGAAAATGTTGCATTTGCTTTAGAGGTAATAGAGGAAGAGCCAAAGGTGATCAAACAGAAAGTTATGGAAGTGTTGGATCTTGTAGGATTGAAACACAAAGCCCGCATGATGCCCGATGAGCTTTCCGGAGGGGAACAACAGCGAGTTTCTATCGCACGCTCAATTGTGAATTCACCTAAAGTAGTGATTGCAGATGAGCCGACAGGAAACCTTGATCCGGAGACTTCATGGGAAATTATGAACTTGTTTGAAGAAATAAACTCACGCGGCACAACAATTATTATGGCTACGCATAACCGTGAAATAGTGAACACGATCCGCCACCGTGTCATTGCCATTGAAAATGGTGTCATTGTCCGTGACGAACAACGGGGGGATTACGGCTATGAAAGCTAGAACAATGCTCAGACACTTCAGGGAAAGTTTTAAGAGTCTGGCGAGAAATGGATGGATGACATTTGCATCCGTCAGTGCAGTTACTGTTACTTTACTTCTTGTCGGTGTGTTCACAGCGCTAATGCTGAATATGAATAAAGCCGCAGACGATATCGAAAACGATGTTGAGATGAATGTCTACGTTGAGCTTGAAGCAGATCAGCAGGCAGTAACAACACTTGAACAGGAGATTGAACAGCTCTCCGGAGTGGAATCAATTGAATACTCCACAAAAGAAGAAGAACTATCCGGTTTAATTGACAGCTTTGGTGAGGAGATGGCGCTGTTTGAACAGAACAACCCGCTCCGTGATAAATTTGTCGTTAAGGCGGTTGATCCAAGACAGACTGAACGTCTTGCTTCCCAAATCGGCACATTTGAAAATACACATTCCGTCGAATATGGTGAAGGTAAAATCGACAAGCTGTTCAGCATTCTTGAAGTCAGCAGAAATGTCGGTGCAGTTTTAATCTTTGGTTTACTGTTTACCGCAATGTTCCTGATTTCAAACACAATTAAGATCACAATTGTTGCAAGAAGAACAGAAATTGAGATTATGAAGCTGGTTGGTGCCTCTAACTGGTTTGTCAGAATTCCATTCATACTTGAAGGAATCTGGCTCGGTATTATTGGCTCTATTCTGCCGATTGCAGCCGTATCCATGATCTATTACAACGTTTATGAATATATGCAGCCACGGTTAGAAAATTCATTTATACAGATCCTTGAATTCTCACCGTTTATATACCAGATTAACGCATTAATTCTTCTGATGGGCGTCGTAATCGGCGTATGGGGAAGCTTTATGTCCGTCAGAAAATTCCTGCGTGTATAAATTATAAAGCTATGTAAAAGTTACATGTCGTTTTTGCACAGCTGTTGATTGAAGCGGAAGGGGACGACTCCAGCAGGAGAAGTCGGACAGGTGAGACCCCGCAAGCGCCCCGCGCTGAGGAGGCTCACCGCCGGCCCTGCGGAAAGCGTTCCCCTGGAGCGGAAATCAACAGCCAACTTTAACAAAGACAAATAGAAAACAGTAATGCTAGATTCGAAGGGAGAACAGTTTAGTGAAAAAGTCATTCGTCAGCCTGTCATTGGCAGCAGCACTCGTTGCAGGAAGCATTCCGGCAATCAATACAGCTTCTGCTGAAACTTTAAATAACTTAAAAGAAGAACGTTCATCAATTGAGAACCAGCGTGAAGAAATCAGCGGTGAAATCAGCACAACAAACAACCGCATTGAAGAGATTATAAAAGAGCAGGAGAAAGTAACTGCTCAAATCAAAAAACTTGATAGCAAGATTGAAGATACAGAAGGTAAGATCAATTCAGTTTCAGGTGAAATTGATGATACAAACGCTCAGATTGAAAAGCTCCGTGGAGAAATCGAAGAGCTGAAGAAAAAGATTGAAGAGCGTACAGCACTTCTTGAAGAACGTGCACGCGCGATCCAGTTGACAGGCGGTTCAGTCAGCTATGTTGATGTACTGCTTGGCGCTGAAAACTTCGGTGATTTTATCGACCGTTTCTCAGCAGTGAATACACTTGTATCCGCTGACCGGAAAATTATGGAAGAACAGCGTCAGGATAAAGAATCTTTAGAACAGAAAGAAGAAGAAGTACAGCAGCAGCTTGCTGAACTTGAAGCTCAGAAAGCTGAGCTTGACGGATTAAAAGCAGAGCTTGATGGCCAGAAAGCTGACAAGGGTACGTTAATGGATGAACTTGAAGCTAAACAGGCAGAGCTTGAAGATGAAAAAGCAGAACTTGAAGCCCAGGATGAGCATCTGCACGAAATGGCAGCGGATGTTGAAAACAAAATTATGGCTGAGCAGGAACGCCTTGCAGAACTTGCAAGACAGCGTGAAATTGAGCGTCAGAAAGAACTTGAGCGCCAGCGTCAGGCAGAAGAAGAACGTAAGGCAGCCGAAGCCGATGCTGCTGAAGCCGCTGCAGCTGCAGCAGCATCTGCATCACAGACTAGCGGATCTTCATCATCAGCGCCTGCTCCTGCACCATCTGCTCCGGCAGTATCAGCACCGGTTTCAGCGGGAGACTGGACAAGTCCTTCTTACGGAAGAATGACAACTGAATTTGGTTATGACATTTTAAATGGAAAAACGAGATATCATTATGGTATTGATATTGCGAATTCACCTGGAACGGCCGTTTCTGCAGCAGCTTCAGGCTATGTAGTAGAAGCCGGATTTAATGACGGTGGTTATGGCAATATGGTATTAATTACACATAATATCAATGGTCAAACGATTACAACGCTATATGCTCACTTAAGCAGCATTGGTGTTTCTCAGGGAAGCTACGTTGAAAAAGGTCAGTATATCGGCGGTATGGGTAACACAGGTTACTCATTCGGCTCGCATCTTCACTTCGAAGTTCACGAAGGTGGATGGAACGGATCTAAATCAAACGCTGTAAACCCTCGTAAATATATCTCATTCTAATCTGGTAAGCTCTCAAACTTCGGTTTGGGAGCTTTTTTGATGTCAGCCTGTTAAAACTGGCTGGTGATTTCCGAGGGGGAAGCGCGGCCGGTGGTGAGCCTCCTCAACGCCGAGGTCTCACCTGTCCGGCTTCTCGCTCTGGAGTCTCCCCCCTTACGCTTCAATCACCAGATGGATTAAGACAACAATGGATTCTTTACATATATTTAGATAAAGGATTTCTACCATTCTCCTCGTGAATGATTCTTATCAATTCATACCTGTTTTCCCTTTAGCATATACTCCCAGCGAGGAGGGACTGTATATGTCTGTTCAACGATTGAAGGCTGCAGGGTGGACATTTGCTGTCATGTGTTGTGCCGGACTGTTTTTATTAATCAGTATAGACCCTGAGACCAGTGAACCGGTGATGAAAGAACAGCGAATTCTGGCGCCGGATTTCACACTTCAGATGCAGGATGGCAGCACACTGTCAAAAGAGGATTTGTCAGGTGAACCGCTGATCCTTAATTTCTGGACAAGCTGGTGCCCGCCTTGTATTGAAGAAATTCCGGAGCTGAAGTCGTTTGTAAAAGCACATCCGGATATCACATTAATCGGCGTCAATCTGACAAAGGAAGAATTTAAGAAAGAGTCTGCTGAGCAGTTTATAGAAGATCATGACTTTAACTTTCCGGTTGCTTTTGACGAAGAAGGCGCCATGCAGGAAGCATTCCGGATTTTTACGATACCGGTTACGGTGATCATTGCGCCTGACGGTTATGTGGGCGAGACGTTTTTCGGACCGGTGACAGCCACTAAACTTGAGGGAGCCATGAATCAACTTCTAAGTGAAAATAATGCCTCATAGCGTATAAAAGGGAGGGGGAAGCTGGTGAAAAGAGTACTGATGATTATTTTATGTATGGTCCTTGGGGCTGGCGTCTATTACAGTGCTGACCGTTTTTTGATTAAGCGCGTTCCGGAAGAAGTATCAGTTGAGAAATCAAAAATTGAAAAAGCACAGCAAATAATTCAGGACAGTTATGTTGAAAAGGTGGATGAGCAGGTGTTGCTTGACGGTGCGCTAAAAGGCATGGTGGCAGCACTGGGTGACCCTTATTCAGTCTATATGGATGAACAGGCGTCAAAGCAGTTTCACCAGTCTCTGGATTCCACATTCAGTGGAATCGGTGCAGAGATTACGCAGGAAGAAGGAAAGTTTTTAATTGTCGCGCCACTGAAAGATTCTCCGGCAGAAGAAGCAGGGCTGAAGCCGAATGACGTAATTACTCATGTCGATAACGAAGAAATCATCGGGCTGACGATCTATGAACTGACAGCTAAAATCAGAGGGCCTAAGGGCAGCCGCGTACAGCTTGGCATTGAGCGGGGTGAGTCGGAAAAATCACTGACAATCAATGTTGTCAGAGACGATATTCCTGTAGAAACCGTTACGCATAAAATGTATGAGCGGGACGGAAATAAAACCGGTTACATAGAAATTAAAACGTTTGGTGAAGGAACCGGTAAGGACGTGAAAGCGGCTTTGGAAGACCTTGAGAAATCAGAGCTCGCCGGGCTGATCGTTGATGTCCGCGGAAATCCGGGAGGCCTGCTTTCAAGTGTGGAGGAAGTGCTCTCTCATTTCATTACAGATAAAAAACCATTTATGTATGTGGAGCAGCGCTCAGGCAAACGGGAGGCACTGACTTCAGCGACAAAAAGCAAAAAGGAGTATCCGGTCACCGTACTGATTGATGAAGGCAGCGCGTCAGCATCGGAAATTTTGGCTGCAGCGATGTATGAAGTGGAAGGTTATACGCTGATCGGCACAACAACATTTGGCAAAGGAACAGTCCAGCAGTCACTTGAACTTGGGGATGGCAGCCAGATGAAGCTGACAGTATCAAAATGGCTGACACCTGATAAACGCTGGATTCATAAAAAAGGTATCCAGCCGACACTTGAAGTTGTACAGCCTGATCTATTCGAACTTTCACCGGTGCAGTCCTCAATCATTCTGAAAAGAGGAATGAACGATGAGCGGGTATCAGCCCTTCAAAAGCTGCTCATTGGACTTGGTTATGAAGTTGACCGCACTGATGGATATTATAGTAACAGTACGGAAAAAGCGATCCTTGCTTTTCAAAAGAAATCAAATCTAAAAGAAACCGGTGAAGTCAATACATCTACACTGAAAAAACTCTCTGCAACGCTTGAAGATTATAAGAAAAATCCGAACCACGATCATCAGCTTCAGTCAGCCATTGAATTTATCGCGCGTCATTAAGCGGCGAAATTCCTATACAGCGATTGCTCCCGGTCTGATACAATAAATAGAAGAATTTGTTTTCAACCGGGGGGATCGTATGTTAAGTAACTGGCTGAATGAATTGCCTGGCGCACTCTTGTCAGGCGTACTCAATCCGGTTTTCATCATCGCTTTACTTGCAGCTGTCATTGCAGGTGTAGTCAGAGTCAAAAGAGAACGGCGTGACTTAAGAACAGCAGTAAAGCCATGGTACATAGAAAGTCTCAGCTTAATAGGCATTTCACTGATCATTGGCGTTGTGCTCTCAGGAGTGATCAGCGGTGGGGGGCTTGTGCTTGAAGCAACGTGGATTTATGGAGTCAGTTTGCTTATGATTCTATTCACAGTGACAGGCCAGTTCAGGCTGCTATCTGCAGGTTTTATATTTCCAATCGCTTTTATCAGTATGAATACAATGAGTTATTTTAATGTCACCCTGCCTGAATGGGCGCCATCGCTGCCGCAAACCTTTGTTGCAGCGGGTGTGCTGATGGGTCTGCTGCTGATTGCTGAAGGGCTGCTGATTCAGATTAACGCAGTCAAACAGACATCACCACGCTTAGTGAAAACGCCGCGCGGGATGAAAGCCGGTGCATTTTTTACGAAAAGAATCTGGCTTGTTCCATTACTGGTTCCGATTCCTGAAGGACTGATCAGCGGGGCAGGCTGGTGGCCGCTGCTTAGTGTCGGTGATTCATATTCACTGATGATTCTTCCGGCAGTGCTCGGTTATCAGCTGACTGTCGTTCACGATCTGCCGCAGAGCATTCTGAAAGTAAATGCAGCACAGGTCATCTGGCTCGGTGCTCTGACTTCAGTTCTTGCAGCAGGATCAATCTGGGCACCGTATCTGATTATTGCTTCGTTCGCCATCGCATTTGCAGGTAAAGTTTTCATTATGCTGAAAACGCGTAAAGTCTGCAGAAGGTCCGGCTACCATTTTATTAATGGAGATAAAAGCGTCATGATCATCGATGTACTGCCTGGCACGCCCGCTGCTAAAATGGGTCTGCTGCGCGGTGAAATGATTCATAAAGTAAACGGTCAGATCGTCAGCAACGAACGCGAATTCTACCAGGCTGTGCAAAAAAGCCGTGCACACTGCAAGCTCGAAGTCCTGAACCATGCAGGTGAAGTCCGCTACACCCAGGCTGCCCTGTACGAAGGCCAGCACCATCAGCTCGGATTAATCTTAATAGAAGACCGCAAACGTGAAACAGCCTGAGCGATCAGGCTGTTTTTTGTTTGTGGGGCCGGGGATGTGAGGGAGATGAATAATCAGCACAGGTGATAGTATAAATGAGGAAGGTGTAGGATAAATGGTAAGCGGTGTAACAATTATCATGATGTCAGGCGCATCAGGCTGAAATAAATGAATAAGCTGATTGAATCATCCTAAAAGGTGATAGAAAAACCCCACTCCCAGTTCCTCAATGTCTTTTAACAAATTATTTTACAAACTCTGTATTGTGCAACCTCACCTGTCAATGCTACTATTAGCTAAATTATATAATGGGGTGAGCTTATGGGGATCCATCATTACTTTAAAAGTCTGTCAGACATGGAAAAGCTGTACCGCTGTCCGGGTAAGTTCAAATACAACGAACATACAGTAGCAGCCCATTCTTTTAAAGTCACAAAAATCGCCCAGTTCCTCGGAACAGTCGAAGAACATCACGGTAAAACAGTCAACTGGAAAAACCTTTACGAAAAAGCATTAAACCATGATTACCCTGAAATCTTCACAGGTGATATTAAAACACCCGTGAAATACGCATCCTCAGAATTGAACCGCCTCTTCAGTGAAGTGGAAGAGGAAATGGCGCACAAATTTGTACTGGCTGAATTTCCGGATGAATATCAGTCCATCTATCTGTCGCGCTTTAAAGAAGGAAAAGACCGTACACTAGAAGGGAATATTTTATCCGTTGCAGATAAAATTGATTTGCTGTATGAATCTTTTGGCGAAATTCAAAAAGGCAATCCGGAACCAATTTTTCTTGAGATCTATCAGGAAGCATTGTCTACGATCTTAAGGTTCCGTGAAATGACGAGCGTTGCGTTCTTTCTTGAAAATGTGTTGCCGGATATGCTTGCTGAAAAGTTCATTCCACACTCAGAGCTGAGTAAAATTACGGAAAATCTTATTGCAGCATCAAAGTGAGTCCAGTATGATGAAAACGTGAGGTGATCATATGGGCACAAAAATTCTGATGGCCATGTTTCTGCCGGCACTGTTAGTCGTCCTTTTCACCCGCATCACCTACAGCCGCACGATCGCGATGCTGCTGACAATTGCGCTGATTGCAGGGTCTTCTTACAAAGGATATACAGGCAGCTGGTACGTCATCATCGTAGACGCTGCGTCACTGACACTCGGTCTCTGGTATGCCAACAGATATATGAAAAAATATACAGATAAACAGCGCGGAATCGCTTAGGTTCCGGGCTGTTTTTTGATGTTGGAGATGGGACGGCTGAGGAAGTAGCATTTTCAACATTCTGATGACCTGTTCATCTGCCCTAAATAACTAATTAGAATGTATGTTCGCTTTTTGCTGTCCTTTTTTATCTCAAGGTGGTAAACTTATTGAGACAATTAATTTGCCTAAAACCCTGTTTCATTTCATCATAAAGGGTATGAATATAGAAGAAGGTTTTTCACGGAATGATTTTTAGGAGGCGTTTGATACATGGTGCAGGAATTTGATTTGCAGTCAAAATATCAGCCGGCGGGGGATCAGCCTGCTGCAATTAAGAAACTGGTAGAGGGTGTTGAGCAGAAAAAGCAGCATCAGACATTACTGGGTGCAACGGGTACAGGGAAGACCTTTACGGTTTCAAATGTTGTACAGGAGGTAAAAAAACCAACGCTGGTTATTGCCCATAACAAGACGCTTGCTGGACAGCTGTATAGTGAATTCAAGGAGTTCTTCCCGAATAACGCAGTTGAATACTTCGTCAGTTATTATGATTACTATCAGCCGGAAGCGTACGTCCCTCAGACTGATACATTTATTGAAAAAGATGCAAGCATCAACGATGAAATCGATAAATTACGTCACTCTGCTACTTCTTCACTGTTTGAGCGGGATGACGTCATTATTATTTCATCCGTTTCCTGCATCTATGGATTAGGTTCCCCGGAAGAATATAAAGAGCTTGTGGTCTCACTCAGAGTCGGCATGGAAATTGAACGTAATCAGCTGCTAAGAAGGCTGGTTGATATTCAGTATGAGCGCAATGACATTGCCTTCACACGTGGTACGTTCCGCGTGCGTGGTGATGTTGTTGAGATATTTCCAGCTAAAAATGATGAGCACTGCATTCGCGTTGAGTTTTTTGGTGATGAAATTGACCGGATCAGAATGGTTGATGCACTGACTGGGGAGATTCTTGGTGATCGTGACCACGTAGCTGTATTCCCGGCATCACACTTCGTTACACGCGATGAGAAAATGCGCAAAGCCATTGAAAATATAGAGATTGAACTTGAAGAGCAGCTGAAAATTTTAAAAGAAGAAGATAAACTGCTTGAAGCACAGCGCCTCGAACAGCGCACGCGCTATGACCTTGAGATGATGAGAGAGATGGGATTCTGTTCAGGCATTGAGAACTATTCCAGACACTTAACACTTAGGGAAGCAGGTGCCACACCATATACGCTGATTGACTATTTCCCTGATGACTTCCTGCTGGTCATTGATGAGTCACACGTGACGCTGCCGCAGATCCGCGGTATGTATAACGGTGACCAGGCGCGTAAAAAAGTGCTCGTGGATCACGGGTTCCGTCTGCCTTCAGCGATGGATAACCGCCCATTGAAGTTTGAAGAATTCGAAACGCATGTGCATAATGCGATCTATGTATCCGCAACA
Organism: Jeotgalibacillus terrae; assembly: GCF_016908195.1. Taxonomy (GTDB): domain Bacteria; phylum Bacillota; class Bacilli; order Bacillales; family Jeotgalibacillaceae; genus Jeotgalibacillus; species Jeotgalibacillus terrae. The sequence goes on along the minus strand of NZ_JAFBDK010000014.1, from coordinate 5,814 downwards.
CCGGGTCCATATGAAATCGAACATACAGATGAAATGGTCGAACAGATTATCCGTCCGACCGGTCTTCTTGACCCGACAGTTGAGATCAGACCGAGTGAAGGACAGATTGATGACCTGCTTGGTGAGATTCAGGACCGGATTGCGAAGAATGAACGGACACTGATTACAACACTCACGAAAAAAATGTCTGAAGATCTGACAGATTATCTGAAGGAGATAGGCATTAAAGTTCAGTACCTTCACTCAGAAGTAAAAACACTTGAGCGAATAGAGATTATCAGGGACCTCAGAGTCGGTAAATATGATGTGTTAATCGGAATCAACCTGCTCAGAGAAGGACTCGATATTCCGGAAGTATCACTTATTACGATTCTTGATGCAGATAAAGAAGGGTTCCTGCGTTCTGACCGTGCACTGATTCAGACCATCGGACGTGCAGCCCGTAATTCAAACGGTCACGTTATTTTATATGCTGATAAAGTCACTGACTCCATGCAGCGCGCAATGGATGAAACAGCAAGACGCCGTGAAAAGCAGATTGCACACAATGAAAAACACGGCATTACGCCGATCACAATTAATAAAGAAATCCGTGATGTCATCAGAGCGACTCATGCTGTTGAAGAAGCGGAAGAATACGTATCACCTGCTGAACAAATGAAGAAACTGTCTAAGCAGGAACGTGCGAAAGTGATTGAGTCGATGGAAATTGAAATGAAGGAAGCAGCACGTGCGCTTGATTTTGAAAAAGCGGCTGAGCTGCGTGACCTTGTTTTAGAATTGAAAGCGGAAGGATGACCTGACAATGGGTAAAGATCAGATTATTATACAGGGCGCCCGTGCGCATAACTTAAAAAATGTAGATATTAAAATTCCGCGTGACAAACTCGTAGTGATGACGGGGCTTTCGGGCTCCGGAAAATCATCACTCGCATTTGACACGATCTATGCAGAAGGACAGAGGCGATACGTTGAATCACTGTCTGCTTATGCAAGACAATTCCTCGGACAAATGGATAAGCCGGATGTTGATGCAATTGAAGGACTGTCACCTGCAATCTCAATTGACCAGAAGACAACAAGCCGCAATCCGCGTTCTACTGTTGGAACAGTAACAGAGATCTATGATTATTTACGCCTGCTCTTTGCACGAATCGGAAGACCGGTCTGTCCGGACCACGGTATTGAGATTACATCACAGACTGTTGAACAGATGGTAGACCGCATCTATGAATACCCTGAGCGGACGAAGCTTCAGGTTCTTGCTCCGCTTGTATCAGGACGTAAAGGCACCCATGCCAAAATCCTTGAAGATGTGAAAAAGCAGGGTTACGTTCGGGTTCGTGTAAATGGTGAAATGATGGATATCGGTGATGAAATCGACCTTGATAAAAATAAGAAGCATTCAATTGAAGTCATTATTGACCGTATTGTTGTAAAAGAAGGTGCAGAGGCAAGACTGGCAGACTCTCTTGAAGCAGCTCTTCAACTCGGAGATGGCAACGTCATTGTTGACGTGATCGGTGAAGAAGAAATCAAATTCAATGAGCATCATGCCTGCCCGATCTGCGGATTCTCAATTGAAGAGCTTGAGCCGAGAATGTTTTCATTTAACTCACCGTTTGGCGCATGTCCTGACTGTGATGGTCTCGGAACAAAGCTTGAAGTGGATATGGATCTTGTCATTCCTGACTGGACCCGTTCACTTAATGACCATGCGATTGCCCCGTGGGAACCGACAAGCTCACAATACTATCCATCCATGCTAAAAGCAGTGTGCGAGCACTATGATATTGATATGGATATTCCGGTGAAAGAGATTCCGAAGAAAAAGATGGACAAAATTCTGAAGGGATCAGGCCGTGAAAAAATTTATTTCCGTTATGAAAATGACTTTGGTCAGGTTCGCGAAAATAACATCAATTTTGAAGGTGTTCTCAAAAATGTTGAGCGCCGCTACCGTGAAACAAGCTCAGATTATATCCGTGAGCAGATGCAGAAATATATGGCGCAACATCACTGCCCGACTTGTGAGGGACACCGTCTGAAGCGTGAAAGTCTTGCGGTAAAAGTACAGGATCTGCATATTGGACACATTACTTCATATTCAATTGAAGAAGCAAAACAATTCTTTAATGAAGTGGAGCTGACTGAAAAAGAAATGCAGATCGCACGTCTCATTCTGCGTGAAATTAATGAACGTCTCAGCTTCCTTGTAAATGTCGGACTTGATTACCTGACGCTCAGCCGCGCAGCCGGTACGCTATCCGGTGGTGAAGCGCAGCGGATCAGACTGGCCACACAAATCGGGTCTCAGCTGTCAGGTGTACTTTATATCCTAGATGAGCCTTCAATCGGACTGCATCAGCGCGATAACGACCGCCTGATTGAAACCTTAAAAAATATGCGGGATATCGGTAATACACTGATTGTTGTAGAGCACGATGAAGATACAATGCTCGCAGCTGACTACCTGATCGACGTTGGCCCTGGTGCAGGTGTCCACGGCGGTGAAATCGTCGCTGCCGGCACACCGAAACAGGTGATGAAAAACGGGAAGTCACTGACAGGTCAGTATCTGTCAGGTAAAAAGTTTATTCCTCTGCCTGCTGAGCGCAGAAAGCCTGATAAAAAACGTCAGCTGCAGATTAAAGGGGCAAAGGAAAACAACCTGAAAGAAGTGGATGTGAATATTCCACTTGGCGTCCTAACCTCTGTTACAGGTGTATCCGGTTCAGGTAAAAGTACGCTGATCAACAGCATCCTGCATAAATCACTTGCCCAGAAACTTCACCGTTCTAAAGTAAAACCTGGTGAACACAAGGAAATCAAAGGGATCGATCAGCTTGAAAAAGTGATTGATATTGATCAATCACCAATCGGAAGAACACCACGTTCAAACCCGGCGACGTATACAGGCGTATTTGATGATATCCGAGACGTTTTCGCTACAACGAATGAAGCAAAAGTCCGCGGGTATAAAAAGGGACGATTCAGCTTTAATGTAAAAGGCGGACGCTGTGAAGCCTGCCGCGGCGACGGGATTATTAAGATTGAAATGCACTTCCTGCCGGATGTATATGTTCCGTGTGAAGTGTGTCACGGCAAACGTTATAACCGCGAAACGCTTGAAGTGAAATACAAAGGTAAAAACATTGCAGATGTACTGGCAATGACTGTAGAAGACGGTCTGTCATTTTTCGAAAACATTCCAAAGATCAGCCGTAAGCTGCAAACAATTGTAGATGTTGGACTCGGCTATATCACGCTTGGTCAGCCTGCTACAACTCTTTCAGGTGGTGAAGCGCAGCGTGTGAAGCTGGCTTCAGAACTGCATAGACGTTCAACAGGTAAATCAATGTATATTCTTGATGAGCCGACAACCGGACTGCATGTTGATGATATCTCAAGACTGCTTAATGTACTTCAACGTCTCGTTGATAACGGAGATACAGTGCTCATCATTGAACACAATCTGGATATCATTAAAGCATCAGATTATATTATTGATCTCGGACCTGAAGGCGGAGACAGAGGCGGTACCATTCTTGCCTGCGGTTCACCTGAGGATATTGCTGAGGTCAAAGAATCCTATACTGGAAGCTACCTGAAACCGGTTCTTGAACGTGACCGCAGCCGAATGGAAGAGAAGATGGCTGCGCGTACCGGTGAGAAAGTGAATGCGTAAAAATCGTCCCGGGGCTTTAGAACAATCTCAGCCCTGAGACGGGTGGTGAGTTCCTGTTTTTCTGTCATGCTTATAATCAAATGAAACTTTTATTTCTGTCATTCGTATAAAAGGTAGTTCAGGATTGTAGAGACAATTTCAAAATCAGAGGAGAGTGTCAAATACATGGAAAACGAACGTCAAAGAATTTTAAGTATGGTGGAAAAAGGAACAATCACAGCTTCAGAAGCTCTAACACTTTTAGAAGCGCTTGAAAAAGATGGTTCAGCTAAAGCGTCGGCAGATAGCAGAACTTCATCAGAAAGTACGACTTCAAGCTCCACTTCAACACACCAGGAAAAAACGTATGAGCAGCAAAGCCGTTCATCTGACCAGTCACGTGAATATACTGATTCAGGCAGTTCACAGAAAAAAGAATTTCCATTCAATCTTGATGAAATGATCAATGATCTGTTTGGGACGATTGAGAAGAAATCAAAGGAATTCAAAACTGAACAGAATAAAAAAAATACCCGTCAGCAGCAGAAGGATAAACTCACAGATTTCGTTCAGACAGCATTTGAAAAAGTAAAAGGGCTTGACCTTGAATTCAATATGGGACCATCCCTTGAGTTCAAACATGTTTTTGAATCTGAAAAAGCTGAACTGATCGATCTTGAAGCAAGTATTTCAAACGGGAAGCTTACCATTCGTCCGTGGGATGAAGATTTCGTCCGTGCAGAATGTAATGTGAAAGTATTCCGCAGTGATGATGAATTTAAAGCGAAGCAGCAGTTGAAGGATTCGGTTATCTTTAACACTAACTTTAAAAAGCTTAGATTTGTGTCTGATCTTAAAATGATGAGCCTGGATACAGTCCTTTATGTACCAAAAGCGAATTTTGAGAGATGGGATATCCGCCTGTTTAACGGGAAGTTCCAGGCTGAAGGCGGAAACGTCAATAAAGTCAAAGTCCGTACAGCGAACGGAAAGATCGAACTTTCAAATATGCTGATTGAAAAAGCAGAACTTGAAACAGCAAACGGCGGAATCAACGTTGAAAATACACGTGCTGATCTGATTGAAGCAGAATCAGTCAACGGTAAGGTCAATGTTGAAGGTGCCCTTGATGAAATTGACGCGCAATCTGTCAATGGAAAGATTGTCTGCAGTACATCAAGCTCATCTGCCAGAAGAATCGAAGCGAAATCTCTTGCCGGCCCGATTGAAATCAACGTGCCGGAGACAGTATCTCTTGATGGAACACTCAGAACCAACTTTGGTAAGCTGAGAGTCGATTTTGACCAGATGGACCATGTTGAAGAGCGCGAGGAAATGATGCAGCGCAGACTGAATTTCAGAAAAGACCGTGAAGGCGCATCAAAGCTCTATATCACAGCAGATGCAAAAACCGGAGCAGTAACTGTCAAATCTTATTCAAAAAATCGTGAAACAAACGCGTAACTCATTCGTCTATAAAGGTGACCAGGATTCACACAAATAAAAAAGCAGCCTGATGCGCGTCCCCCCAGACATGCGCGTCAGGCTGTTTTGTTATTTACACAGCAGGGACGGAGGTTAAAGTGTCATATTATGTGCAATGAAGGGACAGAGGTTAATGTATTAACCGCGTGGATTCATCTCTGTCCCTGTCGTGTACGTTTCATACAACTTAACCTCCGTCCCCAAAAATACACACAACTAACTAATATGTTTCCCTCCCCACATTTCAAGGTATAATACAATAAATACATAAGGCGGGTGAGGATGATGGAGACGTTTATTAACCGGATCATGTGGTTTGGATTCAGTACGGTTGGTGCAGCTTTTCTTGGAACTGGTGTTCTTTTTGTTGTGCTGGCTTTTGTAACGATGAATGCCGATATCATGGGATTCTTTAAGTGGGTGCTGCTCATTTTCCACTGGGGTGTAGGCGGAATCAGTCTGCTGTTATCCCTTGCGATTTTAGCAGTGGGACTGAAGCTGAGATTTTCTTCAGGTAAAGAAAACCCTGAAGTATCTAACGCGAATTAAAAAGAAGCCGGGTGCGCATTGATATGCTCCCCTCTAAGTAGACAGATTAAAAACAAAAATCTGTTTGCCTAGGGGGGAGCTTTTCTATGTCTTATAAACGTTATTCTCTTGAG
>NZ_JAFBDK010000013.1 GCF_016908195.1 Jeotgalibacillus terrae | reverse complement strand
AACGATTAAACGGCCTCAGCCCTATAGAATATAGAGCGAAAGCCGCTTAAATCACTTTTATTATTTCCACTGTCTACTTGACGGGGGGCAGTTCACATTGTGAACTGCATACCCGGCTTCTTTTTGTTTATTTAATAATCGCCTCAAAACCTGCTTTTTCTAAAGCCGCCACCTGTTTCTGAGCGAGTTCTTTTTGAGAGAAAGCTCCTGTTTGTACAAAATAAATTTTTCTCGATCTCCCCAGATAATCAAGAATGCCCTCAGCTATCGCTTCACCGCATTTGATTCGGTAATCCTCACTTGCAAGCAGCTGCTTGTCTTCCCGGTTCGTCATAAACCCGCATTCAATAAGCAATGCTGGCATTTTGCTTTCACGTAACACGTGAAAGTCAGCTGTTTTAATTCCTCTGTCCGGTCTGTTAACTGCTTTAATCAGCTTGCTATGTACAGTTTGAGCAAGCTTCTTTTCTTCATGCGAGTGAAGAGGATGAATATAAGTCTCGATCCCTTTTACACCTTTCCACACGTTACCGCCAAATGCATTCGCATGAATAGATACAAACAGATCAGCCCTACTGTCATTTGCCAGGTTTGTTCTTGCTGATAAAGGTACATCGTGATCATCCCGGTGCGGTGTCAGTACAGTAATCCCTTCCTTCAGCAGCATTTTCTTAGCAGCTAAAGCAGCTGCTCTGTTAAATGCATACTCATTCATCCCATCCGGACTTCTTTTACCCGGTGTGTCATAGCTGTGCCCTGCATCAATACACACAATTGTCATATGATCCCTCCTGAATTTGTAGTGGAGTGTTAACTTCGTCCCCAGAGCTCTCCGTCTCGGCGCAAGTCTGTCCCCTGTGAGTGGAGTGTTAACTCCGTCCCCAAAGCCTTCCGCTTCGGGCGAAGTCTGTCCCCGGGAATGGAGTGCGAACTCCGTCCCCAAAGCCCACTGCCCTCGCGCAAAGTCTGTCCCCAGAAATGGAGTGCCAACTCCGTCCCCCATAAAACAGATCGTTCCCCACCAGCCATTCAGACACCTTTTGTCAAAACATTTCGGCTTTCTAATGTAGTCCTTCATTTTTCAAAGTGCTACAATAGACTGTATGTGAGATGAGCAGGGAGGATCGATATGGCTAAGGTAACGACGAATGAGATTATTGAGAAGTTTAAGATGGAGCTTGTGAGCGGTGAGGAAGGGATTCACCGTCCGATTACGACGAGTGATATTTCAAGACCAGGTCTTGAGATGGCTGGTTACTTCAGCTATTATCCTGCTGAGCGGATTCAGCTGCTCGGCCGGACAGAGATGTCATTTTATGAGCTGCTGTCAACGGATGAGAAGAAGGACCGGATGAGGCAGTTATGCACGGATAATACGCCTGGCATTATTTTGTCACGCGATATTGAAGTGCCAAAGGAATTAATTGAAGCTTCTGAGCTGAGCCAGGTACCGGTGATGAGGACGCCTGTGAAAACAACGCGTTTTTCAAGCCGGCTGACAAATTTTCTGGAAAGTAAGCTTGCACCGACAACAGCGCTTCACGGAGTGCTTGTGGACATTTACGGTGTTGGTGTGCTGATTACAGGTAAAAGCGGTGTTGGTAAAAGTGAAACGGCGCTTGAATTAGTAAAGCGTGGACACCGTCTGGTTGCTGATGACAGCGTGGAGATTCGCCAGGAGGATACGGATACACTGATTGGATCATCTCCTGAACTGATTGAGCATCTGCTGGAGATCAGGGGACTTGGCATTATTAATGTCATGACGCTGTTCGGGGCTGGGGCAGTGCGCAGTCATAAGCGCGTAACACTGGTGATTGACCTTGAGATTTGGGATAAGACGAAGCAGTATGACCGTCTTGGTCTGGATGAAGAAACAATGCGGATTATTGATACAGATATTACGAAGATCACGCTGCCTGTCAGACCCGGACGAAACCTTGCAGTTATTATTGAAGTAGCCGCAATGAACTTCCGTCTGAAAAGAATGGGGATGAATGCAGCGGAGCAATTTTCAAACCGTCTGAACGATATTATTGTTGACGGCGACCATGACGATATTTAATCAGGAGGAACAGAGATGATGTTATTAACAGCCCAGCCGATCGATCCGGTTGCATTCAGCGTCGGGCCGCTCAGTGTGGCATGGTATGGACTGATTATCGGAACTGGCATTGTACTCGGTTATTTACTTGCAAACCGTGAAGCTGACAGACTTGGCATGCCAAAGGATATGTTTGCTGACCTTTTGATCTGGGCAGTGCCGATCGCGATCATCAGTGCGAGAATTTATTATGTGATTTTTCAATGGGACTATTATTCTCAGAATCCGGGTGAGATCGTGGCTATCTGGAATGGCGGGATTGCCATTCACGGGGCACTGATCGGTTCAGTAGCCACGGGTGTTGTATTTGCAAAAATAAAGAATCTTTCATTCTGGAAGATTGTCGATATCGCAGCGCCAAGTATTATTTTAGGACAGATGCTTGGGCGCTGGGGGAACTTTATTAATCAGGAAGCGCACGGCGGTGAAGTGTCACGCAGTTTCCTTGAAGGACTTTTTATTCCAGACTGGATTATCAATCAGATGTATATTGAGGTAAATGGCAGCTTCGCTTATTATCACCCGACATTTTTATATGAATCTGTCTGGAACTTTGCAGGACTGATCCTGCTTCTGCTTCTTCGAAAAGTGAATCCAATCCGCGGGGAGATTTTCCTCAGCTATGTGATCTGGTATTCAGTTGGACGGGCATTTGTAGAAGGACTGCGGACTGACAGCCTGATGCTCACTGAGACAATCCGTGTGGCACAGGCGATTTCCATTCTGCTTGTGATCGTTGCAGTCGCGCTTATTCTGTACCGCAGATTTGGCAAGGGCATCACAACACGCTACGCTGATAAACGAAATTAGGTGAAGGACATGAATCAACAGACGATAAAAGACGGCTTGAAAGCAGGACTGAATACGACGTGGACATTGGGGAAGATTATTTTTCCAATCACATTTCTGATCACGATTCTTCAATTCACACCTGTGCTCGGCTTCATCACTGACCTGATTGCCCCTTTTATGGGACTGTTCGGTCTGAGCGGTGAAGCAGCCGTACCGCTCGTTTTAGGAAATCTGTTAAATTTATATGCCGGAATTGCCGGTATTCTATCGCTTGAAATGACGGTAAAAGAAGTATTTATCATTGCAGTCATGCTATCTTTTTCACATAACCTGTTAATAGAAACAGGCGTTGCGTTAAAGGTAGGCGTCAAACTTTGGGTGATCCTGCTTGTGAGACTCGGACTTGCATTTGGGTCAGCGATTGTCATTAACCTTGTCTGGAGCGGCGGCGGTGAGATCGCCCAGTACGGCATGGTACCTGTAAGTGAGCCGGATATAAGCGGCTGGGGATCGATTCTGTTGCTGGGACTTGAGAAGGCAGCGTTTGGCGTTCTGCAGCTTGCGATGATCGTCATTCCGTTAATGGTTGTCATTCAGATCATGCGTGACCTGAAATGGCTGGATGTATTTTCACGCTGGATGGCCCCTGTTACAAGAGGGCTTGGCATGAAAGAAAATACGTCTATGACCCTGGTAGCAGGGCTGACAATCGGCCTTGCGTACGGCGCAGGTGTCATGATTAAAGCGGTTCAGGAAGACGGTGTCAGCAAAAAGGATGCAACACTTGCGTTTATTTTCCTCGTTGCCTGTCACGCAGTCGTTGAGGATACACTGATCTTTATTCCACTGGGCATCCCGATCCTGCCGCTTTTACTGATCCGTCTGACAACAGCAGTCATACTGACCATTACTGTCGCTGCAATCTGGAACAGGGCTGAGAGGAGAGAACCAAGCTATGAGCAACCGCATTGATACTGTGCTGTTTGACCTTGACGGCACATTAATTAATACAAACGAATTAATCATTTCTTCATTTTTACACGTGATGGATCATTATTATCCAGGTGAGTACGGACGCGATGATGTACTTCAATTCATGGGGCCGCCGCTCGTTGATTCATTTCAGTCACTGAACCCTGAAAAAACGCAGGAAATGGTGGACTACTACAGAGCCTTTAATATGAAGATGCACGACGAGCTCGTCACCCCTTTTGAAGGAGTGGACGAGACCGTTAAAGCACTACATGAACGTGGTATCAAGCTCGCCATCGTATCCACAAAGCGTCATGACATGGTGCGAAAAGGGTTGAAGCTGATGAACCTGGATCAGTATTTCGACGTGGTGATTGGACTCGATGACGTCGAGCGCGCAAAACCGGACCCGGAACCGCTCAACAAGGCTCTTGATGCACTTGGATCGACAGCGGACTCCGCCATCATGGTTGGTGATAACCACCACGACATAGAAGGCGGCAAAAACGCGGGGACGTTAACAGCAGGAGTTGCCTGGACCTCAAAGGGAAGGGGCTACCTCGAAACGTATCATCCTGATTATATGCTTGAGCATATGAGTGAATTATTGAAGGTGATTGAGGAAAGCGGCTCATGAGAAGAACGAAGCGTTATCCTGTAGAAGGATCAAACTCGCTTTGGCAGCTCTATAAAACCGTTTCGTTTTTTAAAGTGGCACGCAACTTTGTTGTATTGCAAACGGCTAGGTATACACCGTTTTTCAGTGTGAAAAACTGGCTGTATCGGAACCTGCTTGGCATGAAAGTCGGCGAAAAGACAGCTTTTGCGCTCATGGTGATGCCGGATACACTTTATCCTGAAATGATTAAAGTAGGCCGGAATACGATTATTGGCTATAACTCTACAATTCTGGCGCATGAATATCTCGTTGAGGAATACAGGCTTGGTGAAGTGATCATAGGCGATAATGTCATGATTGGCGCCAACTCAACTGTCCTGCCCGGCGTTGTAATCGGAGACGGCGCAGTGATTTCAGCTGCCACACTCGTTCATCGTGACGTGCCGGCTGGTGCATTTGCAGGGGGCAACCCGATGCAGATTATTAAAATGCCTGAACAGAAAAAAGAGCAGCAGGATTAACTCCTCTGCTCTTTTTGTATTTAAGCTGGAATACTTGATTTTGCCACGCGCGTTTGCGGGAATACCTGAAGCATCTTTGCCCCGACAACCGCTGCCACGAACGAAAGAATAATATCCTTGGGAATCGTCGGCAGCATCCATACCCATGCCATCGTATACGTGAACCCTTCCGGAGCGTTAAACCAGAGTTTATATGCCATATACATCCAGTTGGTTCCAAGCACGTAATTGATCACAGAACCGATCAGCGCTGCTGCCACCAGTACTGCAAACGACTTATGCTTTTCAGTCATCCAACCGACAAACCAGGCAACGACAATATAAGAAAGAATAAATCCGAATGTAGGACTGATCAGCGTACCAAGACCGCCTCCCCAACCTGCAAATACAGGCATACCAGCAAGACCAATCATTAAGTAAACAGTCATTGCAATCGGACCCCACTTCTTACCAAGCAGGATACCTGCAATCAGACAGACAACAGTCTGCAGCGTGACCGGCACATTGCCAATCACAAGGATCGGCACAATTGAAGTAATATTAGCGCCAATTGCCATCAGTGCAGCAAAAAGTGATGCCAGCACCATTCCGTGAACGGGTGATTTAACCATGTTCATTCCTCTTTTCATTTAATATGTATTGTATGATGTACAAACCAAATTATATTGGACAGTGATTTTTAAGTCAACCTAATTTTTATAAAGGTTAACTTAAAGTGAGGCTGGGACAGACCCCAACTTCGTTACACCGATGTTTCAATTTAGTGAAAATAAGTGTTAAAGGTTTGCTTTTTCTCTAATATTCGTTACAATGCAATCTAGGCTTAGAAATTAGAGATTTTGGAAATTCGAAAGGGGTTTTACCGAAATGAACTTTAAAAAAATCTTTCTTCCTTTCGCTGCAGGTGCACTGGCACTAGGGCTAGCGGCATGCAGTGATGATGAAGAAGCGGCAAATACAGAAGCTGAAGGAACAGAAGAACCAACTGCTGAAGAGCAGCAGGCGACTGAAGAACAACAGCAGGCTATGGAAGACATGCAGGCTGCACTTGAAGAACAGCAGGTTGCTGAAGATGAAGTCGTTATGACAATTAACGGTGAAGAAATTCTGGGTGCAGAATACAATCAAGCACTTGGATCTGCACAAAACAACTTCCAGCGTATGGGTCAGGATCCTACGACTGAAGAAGCAGCAGAACAGATTAAAACACAGACAATTGAACTGCTGACGAATCAGACACTGATTCTTCAAAAAGCAGAAGAAGCTGGACTTGAAGCAAGTGAAGAAGAGATCAACGAGGAATACGCAACATTTGCTGAGCAAAACGGCGGTGAAGAAGCCCTGAACGAAATTATGACAGCACAGGGTATGGAAGAAGCTGAACTCCGTGAGCGTATGGCTGATTCAATTAAATTCGATAAGTATATCGAACAGGTAGCTCCAGTGGAAGAGCCGACTGACGAAGAAATCCAGACATACTATGACGAGGCAGCTGCCCAGGGTGAAGAAGCTGGACAGGAAGTACCTCCGCTTGAAGAAACACGTGACCAAATCGTAACAATCCTGACTGATCAGCAACAGCAGGAACTACTGATGGCTCACCTTGAAGAGCTGAAAGCAGAAGCAGAAATTGAAACTATGATCTAAATGATCGAGAGACATCTCCTTAGGGAGGTGTCTTTTTTTAGTATGGCTGAGCTTTTGCAGCGAGGATCGTGGCGGTGGCTCACTGCAGCTGCGGGCTGTCTCATTACAACTATGGCACGTCTCACTACAGCAAACCCTGGTGTATCCTACAGCTGGAGGCAAAAACGTGACAGCTACAAGCCAAAACACTACAACTGAAGCCTGTGAAAAGCGAAGCCGCTCTTCACGCACTTAGGAAACAAACCTTAGTTTCTTAAAGCATTACGTGTGTCCCGCGCTAAACGACCATTTCATATTCAAATACGCTGATGCATCACCGCATACACGTCGAAACACACCCCTTGACTAACCACCCCATCCCTAGTAAACTACACAATATCTTTATTTTGTTATCGTATTAGCGAACTAAAGGATTCAGTCAATTATTCGAGTATTACGAGCTTGATAGGGTATAATGATTAGATACGCTTAATGACAATATTTAATGCAACAAACTTTGTTTTTTACGATCAATTTACTATTACTTATACTGAGCTGACCCTTGGAGTGGAGGGCGGAGACTCCCGCCCCAGAAAGGGACAGGTGAGACCCCGCAGAGCGCAGCTCGAGGAGGCTCACCGCCCGGGGGCAGGAAAGCGCAGCCCTCACCGGAAAGGGTCAGCGTTTCAGATAACCAATTCATGAAAGGTTGTGGAGACGGTGTCAAAGCTGTTTATGTTTGAAAAACCGATCGGAATGAGAGATACGTTTCCTCATTTATATAGCTTGAAAAAAGAAATCCGCATGAACATTGAAAACGAAATGATGAACTGGGGCTATGAATTCATGGAAACACCGGCCCTTGAATACGACGAAACAGTCGGCGAAGCATCAGCCATTTTAGATCAGCAGCTATTCAAACTGCTTGATCAGCAGGGCAGAACATTAGTGTTACGCCCTGATATGACAACACCGATTGCACGTGTTGCAGCATCAAAGCTGTTAAAAGACCGCAATCCACTGAGACTTGCGTATGCAGCAAATCTGTTCCGTGCACAACAGCGTGAAGGTGGGAGACCTGCTGAATTTGAACAGATTGGCGTAGAGCTGATCGGTGATTCAACTGTCAGTGCGGACGCTGAAACAATTGCACTTATGGCTTCAGTTCTGAAAGCCTCTGGTCTGAAAGACTTCACAATTGCAGTCGGTCATGTCGGCTTTCTACAGGAGCTGTTTCTGCAGATTGTCGGTACAGAAGAACGTGCTGAAAAGTTAAGGAAACACCTTTATGAAAAGAATTATGTAGGCTACAGAAAGCATGTTGACTCATTGCCGCTTTCTTCTATTGATAAAAAGAGACTGATTGATGTTCTTCATATTCAGGGTAATGGCGGATCGATTGAGAAAGCGGAAGCCCTTTTAGAAGGAGAAGGCGGGCGCGGTGCACTGCGGGAGCTTGAGGAATTATTGTCAGTGTTAAAGGATTATGGCGTTGAGGATTATGTGAAAATGGATGTGTCACTCGTTAGTCATATGTCGTATTATACGGGCGTTCTGTTTGAAGTATACGCAGATAACGTAGGATTCGTACTCGGTAACGGTGGGCGTTATGATAACCTGCTGAAGAAATTTGGTGCGGAAGTGGGCGCAACAGGGTTTGGCATCAGAATGGATTACCTGATGGAAGCGCTCGGCAAAAGTGTGGTACAGGCTCAGCCGGCACTCATCTTATTTTCAGCTGAACGGAGAAAAGAAGCTGCGGCAAAAGCGGCCGAATTCAGAGAGAATCAACAGCCTGTGATCGTACAGGATGTAAAAGGTGTCACAGACCTGGACAGTTTTACTGCAGGATTTAAAGAAGTGTATTCGTTTATTGGAAAGGCAGGGGATCAGGCATGAAGGAATTAACGATTGCCATGCCTAAAGGGCGTATATTTGAAGAAGCGGTCGTCATGCTGAAGGAGGCTGGCTACAACCTGCCGCCTGAATTTGATGATTCGAGAAAGCTGATCATTGAAGTGCCGGAAGAGAATCTGCGCTTTATTTTAGCAAAACCGATGGACGTTCCGACTTATGTGGAGCATGGAGTAGCGGATATCGGCATTGCCGGTAAAGACGTGATGCTTGAAGAAGAGCGGCACGTATATGAACTGCTGGACTTGAAAATCAGCCACTGCTATTTAGCGGTAGCAGGGCTTCCTGATACGGAAATGAATGAAGTGGCCCCACGGATCGCAACAAAGTATCCGAATGTCGCATCGTCTTATTTCAGAGAACAGGGCGAGCAGGTTGAGATCATTAAGCTGAACGGTTCGATTGAGATTGCACCGATTATCGGACTGACGGACCGGATTGTGGATATCGTGTCGACTGGCCGTACGTTAAAGGAAAACGGCCTGGTAGAGTACGAGCATATTGTGGATATTACGTCACGGCTGATTGCCAATCCGGTGAGTTACCGCCTGATGCATGACCGGATCAGTGAAATGACGGACAGGCTTGAGAAGGTTGTGAACGGATAATCAGTATGATTTTAACAAGCTGGCGCCTGATCTACGTTCCAGGCGGACGCTTTCCGGACGGTGGACCGTTACGTGGTCCAATCTTGATCCCTCGCCTTCGGCTGTGGGGTCTCAGCTTCCCTCTAATCGTCCCGGAGTCGCCGCCTTCCACTGCGATCAGCGCTGCGGATCATACCTATTCATCCCATTTTGTAATGAGAAAGGAAATGCTTGATATGAAGATTCGTTTTCTAAATGAAGACAAGATTCCGCGCCAGTCGCTTGATCAGGGGACTGAGGCGCAGCGGAAGAGTGTGCAGGAGATTATTGATCAGGTGAAGAAGAAAGGTGACGAAGCCGTCCGCTTTTACACGGAGCAGTTTGACGGTGTAAAGCTTGAGTCATTAAGAGTGACGGATGATGAAGTGGATGCAGCATTACTGGAGCTCGATGAAGAACTGCTTGCGATTTTGCAGGAAGCTTCAAATAATATCCGTTCTTTTCATGAAAAGCAGGTCCAGCAGTCATGGATGACGACTGAGGAAAACGGTACACTGCTTGGACAAAAAGTAACGGCACTTGATGCGGCCGGTATCTATGTACCCGGTGGAACAGCTGCCTATCCTTCATCCGTTCTGATGAATGCCATTCCGGCCCAGGTTGCAGGTGTGAAGCGGATCGTAATGGTCACACCTCCAGGGAGAGATGGTAAAGTACCGGCAGGCGTTCTTGCAGCAGCCCGGCTTGCCGGTGTAAGAGAAATCTATAAAATCGGCGGCGCCCAGGCAGTCGCGGCGCTTGCTTACGGCACAGAAACGATTGACCCTGTAGATAAAATTACGGGTCCCGGAAATATCTTTGTTGCCTTAGCAAAAAGGGAAGTATTCGGGATTGTTGATATTGATATGATCGCAGGTCCGAGTGACGTGACGGTACTTGCAGACGACACAGCTGTTGCACATGAGGTCGCAGCGGATCTATTATCCCAGGCAGAACATGGTGAATTGTCCCAGGCCAATCTTGTGACGACTTCACGATCGCTTGCTGAGGCTGTTCAGAAAGAAGTTAAATTACAGTTAAACGAACTGCCAAGGCATGAAATGGCGCGCGTGGCAATCGAAGAACACAGTGCAATCTATGTAGCGGAATCGATTGATGAGGCAGTAGAAGCAGTCAATCAGATCGCGCCTGAGCACCTTGAAGTGCAGACGGAAAATGCGATGGAGCTCATCGGTAAAATCCGCCATGCAGGCGCGATCTTCGTCGGGCGCTACAGCTCTGAGCCGATCGGAGACTACTTTGCGGGACCTAACCATACCCTGCCTACAAGCGGCACTGCCCGATTCTCGAGCCCGCTGTCAGTTGATGACTTCGTCAAAAAGTCGAGCATCATCTCCTACAGCAAAGCAGCCTTTGACGAGCACGGCAGCAAAGTAGCAAAATTCGCCCGTCTTGAAGGCCTCGAGGCACATGCGAGAGCGATTGAGGCGAGATATAGAAGCTGATCTACGTATAAGAACCGCTGAGCCTTCGGAGGACTGCGCTTTCCTGCCCCCGGGCGGTGAGCCTCCTCGAGCTTCGCTCTGCGGGGTCTCACCTGTCCCTTCCTGGGGCGGGAGTCTCCGTCCTCCGAATGCTCAGCTGAATAAGGTATATTTGAAGTATTTTTGTATACTAAAGAATTGGTATAAGTAACAAACTTAAATACTTAGAGTGGTTGGTATTAAAGGATGGGTAGACTCCTTATAAGATTTTAGATTCTAGTTAATAGGTGTTTTCTTATCGAGTACCATTAGTATATCTGCACAGCTGATGATTGGAGCGGAAGGGGGCGACTCCGGGACGATTAGTGGGAAGCTGAGACCCCGCAGGCGCAGCCAAGGAGGCTCAGCAACCACCGTCCGGAAAGCGTCCCCCTGGAGCTCCAATCTTCAGCCAGGTTATTAAAGCATAAATATAACTGCCATACATACAAAGGAGTGGCCAACATGACCGAACGAAAAGCATCATTAAAAAGAAAAACCAACGAAACAAACATCGCCCTCGCGCTTAACATCGACGGGGAAGGGAAAAGTGATATCAAGACAGACGTCCCATTCATGACCCATATGCTAGACCTCTTCACAAAGCACGGCCACTTCGACCTCACAGTTGAAGGCCGCGGCGACGTGGATATTGACGGACACCATACCACAGAAGATATCGGCATTGTACTCGGACAGGCATTGCTTGAAGCCCTCGGAGATAAAAAAGGGATCAAGCGTTACGGTAACGCATTTGTTCCAATGGATGAGGCGCTTGCGCAGGTAACAGTCGACTTGAGTAACCGTCCGCATTTAGTGATGAATGCTGAATTTCCGGCTGAACGGGTCGGCAATTTTGATGTGGAATTAGTCCATGAGTTTCTCTGGAAGCTTGCGATTGAAGCCCGCATGAATCTTCATGTCAATGTACATTACGGGTTCAATACGCATCATATGATTGAGGCTGTTTTTAAAGCGCTTGGACGTGCGCTTGATGAGGCGACTCAGATTGATCCGCGTGTTAAAGGTGTGCCATCAACGAAAGGGATGTTGTAAATGATCGGAATTGTCGATTATGGAATGGGAAATCTGTTCAGCGTGAGTAAAGCGCTGGAGCGGATTGGCGTTCCGTATATCATCAGTGATAAAAAAGAGCAGCTTGAAAAAACAGACGGACTGATTTTACCGGGTGTTGGTGCGTTTCGTGACGCAATGAAGCTGCTGGATGAAACAAATCTGTCTGGTTTTATCAAAGAACAGGCGCATGCTGGCAAGCCGATTCTGGGCATCTGCCTTGGGATGCAGCTGTTATTTGATGAAAGTGAAGAAAATGGCGTATTCAGCGGCCTCGGTCTTTTAAAAGGAAAGGCAGTGAAGTTTTCCGGCGAGTCAAATGGTGAGCGCTATAAGGTTCCACATATGGGCTGGAATAAGTTGATGTTTCATCAGGACTCGCCACTGACGGCTGATGTGGAAGCGGATCATGTCTATTTCGTGCACTCGTACTATGTGACTAATGAAGACCGCGACGCACTGATCGCATCCTGTGATTATTTCGGGGAAGTTCCTGCAGTTGTTGGTAAGGGAAATGTATTCGGCATGCAGTTTCACCCGGAAAAAAGCGGTGATCTTGGCATGGCATTATTGAAAAACTATACGCAGTATGTACAAAATACGGAGGTGGAAGTATGAGTTTCACAGTTTATCCGGCGATTGATATGAGAGGCGGAAAGTGTGTGCGCCTGACACAGGGCGATTATGCGCAGGAAACCATTTACGGTGATTCACCGTTTGATATGGCAAAGCAGTTTGTTGATGAAGGTGCAGAATGGATTCATATGGTTGACCTTGACGGTGCGAAAGACGGCAAGCGCGTGAATGATGTATTTGTTGAGCGCGTGGTAAAAGAACTGCCGGCACGCGTACAGGTTGGCGGTGGTATTCGTACAGAAGAAGACGTTGTGCACTATCTTGATCAGGGTGTGGACCGCGTGATTATTGGAAGTCTTGCAGTAACGAATCCTGCTTTAGTCAAAGAGTGGCTGAAGAAATACGGCGACCGCATTGCGATCGGTCTTGATGCGAAAAACGGCTACGTGGCAACACACGGCTGGATTGAGACATCTGAACTGAAAGCAGTGGACCTCGGAAAAGAGCTGGCTGAAGCTGGGGCTGAAACGTTTATCTTCACAGATATCGCAACGGATGGCATGTTAAGCGGACCGAATGTGGATGCTGTTGTTGAGCTTGCCGAGTGCACGGGTGCTGAAGTGATTGCTTCAGGTGGCGTCAGCTCACTTGAAGATCTGCGCACGCTGCAGGCTGTATCAGGAATCGGTGTTGCCGGTGCGATTGTCGGTAAAGCAATCTATACAAATAAATTCACTGTCAAACAGGCCATTGAGGAGACGTCTTGATGCTGACAAAAAGGATTATCCCATGTCTTGATGTAAAAGAAGGTCGTGTGGTGAAAGGGATTCAGTTTGTTGAACTGAGAGATGCAGGAGATCCTGTTGAGCTTGCCCGCGCCTATGATCAGCAGGGGGCGGATGAGCTTGTGTTTCTTGATATTTCAGCGTCACATGAAGGTCGCAAAACAATGGTCGATGTCGTGCAGGGTGTCGCAGCAGAGCTTGCGATTCCATTTACAGTGGGCGGCGGTATCAACGCGCTTGAAGATATGAAACGAATCCTCCGTGCAGGAGCTGATAAAGTGTCACTTAACACGGCTGCAGTGCTGCGCCCGGAATTGATCCGTGAAGGTGCAGAATACTTCGGCACCCAGTGCATCGTTGTTGCGATTGATGCGAAATGGGACGAAGAAGCCGGCACGTGGCGCGTCTATACGCACGGCGGGAGAAAGCCGACAGAGAGACTGGTACTCGACTGGGTGAAAGAAGCTGAGTCACTCGGAGCGGGAGAAATCCTGCTTACATCAATGGACCGTGATGGCGAGAAATCAGGTTTTAATGTAGAGCTGACAAAAGCAGTCAGCGAAGCAGTGAATATTCCGGTCATTGCTTCAGGCGGTGCAGGCGGCAGTGAAGACTTCACAGAAATTTTTACAGATGGAAAAGCAGATGCTGCCCTTGCCGCATCCATTTTTCACTATGAAGAAACAAGTGTAAAAGAAGTAAAAGCACATTTAAGAAATGAAGGAGTGAATGTCAGATGAGTATTGAAACAGGGAACATTCGCTTTGATGAAAAGGGATTAATTCCTGCAGTCGTGCAGGATGCGTCAACCGGTGAAGTGCTGACGGTTGCGTATATGAACGAAGCGTCTTATCAAAAATCAGTTGAAACAGGTGAAACATGGTTTTACAGCCGCTCACGCCAGGAGCTCTGGCATAAAGGGGCAACGAGCGGTAATACGCAGAAGATTGTGGAAATGAAGCTTGACTGTGACGGCGATTCACTCGTTGTGCGCGTTCAGCCTGCGGGTCCAGCCTGCCATACAGGTGAGCGGTCATGCTTTAATGAGACAGTCTATGAAGCGGATGAAAAAACTGCAGGCACACAGATTTTATCAGTGCTTGAAAAGCTGATTGCCGAGCGTCACGAGGAACGTCCGGAAGGGGCTTATACAACGTATCTGTTTGAGGAAGGCGTTGATAAGATCCTGAAAAAGGTCGGAGAAGAGTCCGCTGAAGTGATTATCGCTGCGAAAAACCGTGATAAGGAAGAACTGAAGTGGGAAACAGCTGATCTGCTGTATCATACACTTGTGCTGCTTCGCGAGCAGGGACTGCCGCTTGCAGATGTGATGAATGTTTTAGAAGAGCGTCATAATAAATAATGTATGGACACCCGTTTTCCTTTTGGAGCGGGTGTTTTTTGTGTGATGGTGCTGTTCGAGCGAGCGGACAGGGAAGGGGATTGAAGGTCACATAATCGCTGGTGAAGGTCGTATATCGCGCCGCGAAGGTCGGATACACCCGGGGTGAAGGTCGTATCTGGCCCCGCGAACGTTGTATCAGCCCAACCGAACGTCGTGCGCACGGTAATTGGTTGCAGCGGTCCACCTTCTTGATGACCTTAAGAAACTAAAGGCCTGTGTCCCAAGTGCATGAAGGGCGGCTTCGCTGTGTGCGGGCTTTGTCGTAGTAGCGGGTCTGACCCGCCTCTACCCTCTGCACCACCCGACAAAACCACCCCCTTTCCACACTCCGCAATCCGTGCTAAAATTGATTAGTTAATACACAGTACGGAGGCTATACATGAAAAAAGGATCGGATCATCAAAAAGGAAAGCTTGTGCCATTTACCCAGACAGGTGAGAGTATGTATAAAAGGGGAATGGCCATTTATCAGAAGGGTCAGCTCGAGAAAGCTGTGAAATACCTTGGGAAAGCCGCTGAACTTGAGCCGGAAGAGCCGATGATTGCGCTGCAGATTGCGATGATTGAAACGGAACTGGGACATTTCCAGGAGTCGAATGAGCGTTTGAAACGCATATTTGAATCAACCGATCCGTCAATGACAGAGGTTCACTATTTTATGGCGAATAACTATGCGCATCTTGGTTTATTCCAGGAGGCTTACCGCCATGTTAATAAATATTTAGACGATCAGCCTGAAGGTGAATTTTCAGAGGATGCTGAGGATTTGCTTGATTTACTGGAGTTTGAGGATGAAGATGGTTTTGACGAAGAGTTTGAGCAGGATGAGCTGATTGTTCATCAGGAGAAAGCGGGAAAACTGCTTGCTGATGGAAAGTTCAATGAAGCGATTGAAGTACTTGAGGGCGTTGTTGAACGTTTTCCGGATTACTGGTCCGCTTATAATAATTTGGCGCTTGCCTACTTTTATCAGGGTGATACAGAACAGGCTTCAGCGATCTTGACTGAAGTGCTGAACCGGAATCCGGGGAACCTGCATGCGCTATGCAACCTGGCCGTGTACTACCATTATGAAGGACGCGATCAGGAGTTGAAAGCTCTGACGAAAGCACTTGAAACAGTGCGGCCGTTTCTGATTGAACACCGCTTTAAGCTCGGTGCGACATTTGCTTTGCTGGGTCAGTATGAGCAGGCGTATGCGTGGCTGAGAAGCCTTTTGAAAAGAGGGTTTGAAGGAGACGGCGGTTTTTACTACTGGCTGTCGCATTCTGCATGGCAGACTGGTCATAAGAAAGCGGCAGAAGATGCGTGGAAGCGTGTCATTGAAGAGCAGCCTGACAAAGCCGGCCAGGAGCCCTGGAACCGTGCGACCACCCGAAATGATGAAAAACTGAAGACATTTTATCCGGAAGAGCGGATGTTTATCCTGTTTAAGGATATTCAGGAGTCGGACCGGTTTTTAAAAGAACCGCCGCCTGACTATTTTACGCAGATTGAAACGGATTATTATATGATGCTGCAGACTGATGAGCACCACGATACACCAATCAGCAGGGCTCACAGCGTAGCGGGTGAACTGCTGAAGCATTTTGAATTGAATGAGGCATCTCATCAGGGGCTGTTTTATATGTGGTTCCATATTGTTTATCACGGCTCTGTAAATGGGTATCCTTTTACTAATATAGAAGGACTCGCAGCTGCTGTGGAGTACTTGTGGAGAAAAGTGAGAGGGTCAAAGCTGACGCAGAAAGAGATCGCTGCTAAATATGGCGTAGCACCCGGAACGCTTGCGAGATATAAGCGTGAAATCGAGTGTTACCTTCCGTAAGCAGATGATTGGACGATTATTCACACTTGGATTACGATAAATGATGATATAAACCTATGAACTCATCTAAAAGGAGTGTCATTTCATGACTGAAGAAAAAATTTATGATGTAATTATTATTGGCGCAGGTCCTGCAGGGATGACAGCTGCTGTATATACTTCAAGAGCAAACCTATCTACACTGATGCTTGAGCGCGGTGTACCGGGCGGACAGATGGCAAATACAGAGGACGTTGAAAACTACCCTGGATTTGACCACATTCTCGGACCGGATCTTTCTAATAAAATGTTTGATCACGCGAAGAAATTCGGTGCTGAATATGCGTATGGCGATGTGAAAAGTATTGAAGACGGCAAAGATTATAAAACGATCAAAGCCGGATCAAAAGAATATAAAGCACGTGCTGTACTCATTACAACTGGTGCAGAATACAAAAAGCTTGGCGTGCCTGGTGAAAAAGAACTTGGCGGACGCGGTGTATCTTACTGTGCAGTTTGTGACGGCGCGTTCTTCAAGAATAAAGAACTTGTCGTTGTAGGCGGCGGTGACTCTGCTGTTGAAGAAGGTGTCTATCTGACACGATTCGCAAACAAAGTAACGATCGTTCACCGCAGAGACGAACTGCGCGCGCAGAAGATTCTCCAGCAGCGTGCATTCGATAATGATAAAATTGATTTTATCTGGAACTCAACAGTGAAGGAAATCAATGAAAAAGACGGTAAAGTCGGTTCTGTGACGCTTGTATCGACTGAAGACGGATCGGAAACAGACTTCACTGCAGACGGCGCATTCATCTATATCGGAATGGTGCCGCTGACGAAGCCGTTTGAAGGTCTCGGTATTTTAAATGATGAAGGGTATATTGAGACGGATGAGCTGATGCGTACGAATGTGCCTGGTATTTTTGCAGCAGGCGATGTGCGTGATAAGACGCTTCGCCAGATTGTAACGGCAACGGGCGACGGCAGTGTGGCTTCTCAGGCAATCCAGCACTATGTGGAAGAGCTTGCTGAGTCGTTGAAGGTGCAGTCTTAATTATCAATAAGAACCGCTGGTCATTTCCGTGGAGGGCTGCGCTTTCCTGCCCCCGGGCGGTGAGCCTCCTCGAGCTTCGCTCTGCGGGGTCTCACCTGTCCCTTCCTGGGGCGGGAGTCTCCGCCCTCCACTCCAATGACCAGCTTTTTCATCTTTAAACTAATCTTTTTTAAAGTATCTGAATGCCAACATACCTGGTGATCCTCGCTACAGAGGACGACTCGGGAAAGCGTTCTCCTTAAGTGGATGTTACCAGCCAACTTTAATAACGCGTATTAGATTAATAATTCTTTATCTAATCGTTACCAAACTGTAACCATAACGCAACAATAAGCGGGTATAGTAAAACCATAAGTAATTGACCCCCTTAAATATATATTTTGGCACGGACTTGAAACAGTCCGTGCCCTTTTTTTGTCTTCATATTGAAGAGGAGATTTGCATAAGGATAGAGAAGGAAACAATACGGCTTAATTGTGAGTGACTTTGAAAGCATGTATAATAAAATGAATGAGCAAAAATGAGCAGGTGATGATATGCAGAGAATAACGAATTGTGTCTATATAAAAGATAATCAGGCGCTTCTTCTACAGAAGCCGAGAAGAGACTGGTGGGTTGCGCCGGGCGGAAAGATGGAGCCGGGTGAATCAGTCCGGGATGCTGTGATTAGAGAGTACCGAGAAGAAACAGGTATTTATGTAAAAAACCCTGATATTAAGGGGATTTTCACGTTTATTATAAAAGATGGTAACGAGGTCGTTTCTGAGTGGATGATGTTCACATTCCTTGCAACAGAAGGTGATGGTCTGATGCTTGAAGAGTCTCCTGAGGGAATTCTTGAGTGGCAGCCGGTCGAAGCGATTCAGTCCCTTGATATGGCTGAGGGTGACCGCCACATTCTTGAATACGTGGTTCACGGTCAGGGTGTGATCTATGGAACATTCACTTATACAAAAGATTTTGAGCTTTTATCTTATCGTCTGGATCCTAGCTGAGAGGGAGTGTCGTGATGTCAACAGATATGGAATTAGTGATTATTACCGGAATGTCCGGAGCTGGTAAAACGGTAGCGATCCAAAGTTTTGAAGATCTCGGTTTCTTCTGTGTGGATAATCTGCCTCCGACGCTGCTGCCGAAATTTCTTGAACTCATGAAAGAATCCGGGGATAAGATGAACCGGGTGGCAGTTGTCATGGATTTAAGAGGGCGTGAATTTTTTGATTCACTTTTTCAGGCACTCGATCAGTTTGATAAAGAAGAAATACTGAAGCCGCGCATTCTGTTTTTAGATGCAGAGGATCAGGCGCTTGTCAGACGCTACAAAGAGACGCGCCGCTCTCATCCGTTGGCACCTGCGGGTCTACCAATGGAGGGGATTAAGCAGGAGCGGGTGCTGCTTGCCGATCTGAAAGGGCGCGCACAGACCATTTATAATACGTCTAATTTGAAACCGAGAGAACTGCGTGAGAAAATTCTTCAGGAGTTTTCAGTGAATAAGCAGTCATTGTTTACCGTCAATGTAATGTCGTTTGGATTCAAACATGGTTTACCGATTGATGCTGACCTTGTTTTTGATGTGAGGTTCCTGCCGAATCCCCACTATATTGACCACATGAGACCCCAGACAGGCCTGGATGAAGAAGTTTCTGAGTATGTGATGAAATGGACAGAGACGAAAAAGTTTCTGGAGAAAACAATTGATCTTCTGCAGTTTATGCTTCCGCATTATAAGCGTGAAGGCAAAAGTCAGCTTGTGATTGCCATTGGCTGTACAGGCGGTCAGCACCGTTCTGTTGCGCTGGCTGAAGAAATTGCGCGTGCATTTGCGAAGGATTATCACACTCAGATCACACACCGTGATATTCATAAAAAGCAGGGACTGCCCAAAACATGAACAGGCAGGGAAAAGTAGTCGTGATCGGAGGCGGGACAGGCCTGTCTGTTCTGCTGCGGGGGCTGAAGCAGCATCCGCTCGATCTCACGGCAATTGTAACAGTGGCGGACGACGGGGGCAGTTCGGGAAGAATCAGGGATGACCTGAAAATTCCGCCTCCGGGTGACATCAGAAATGTCATTGCTGCATTATCTGATGTTGAACCGCTCGTTGAAGAAATGTTCCAGTACAGATTCGCAGGTAAAAATGAATTGGACGGTCATTCGCTGGGGAACTTAATTATCGCAGCGATGACATCAATCACCGGAGACTTTGCGCATGGCGTTGAGGAAATGAGTAAAGTACTGAATGTCAGAGGGCGCGTTCTACCGTCTGCCAACCAGAGTATCGTGCTGTCTGCTGAAATGGAAGACGGATCGATTATCAAAGGTGAGTCTAAAATTCCATACAGCGGCAAAAAAATCAATCGTGTCTTTTTATCGCCAAAGCATGTTAAAGCTCTGCCGGCAGCTGTAGAAGCGATTGAGGAAGCTGATATGATCATTATCGGACCAGGTTCACTTTATACAAGTATTCTGCCAAACCTGCTTGTCAAACAAATTGGACAAGCAGTGCTGAAGAGTAACGCACCAAAAGTGTATATATGCAACCTGATGACCCAGGCTGGTGAAACGATGAACTACACTGCCTCGCAGCATGTTGAGGCAATCTATCAGCATATGGGATCTAAGTTTATGGATTATGTACTTGTTAATAATGAAGATGTACCGGCTGAAATCCGCTCACTTTATGATAAAGAAATGGCGGAACCCGTAAAATTTGATGTAGATCGCTTAAAAGGGCTCGGACTTCAGGTGGTTTATGATAAAATAATCATTAATCGCGACGGGCTGATCCGTCATGATACAGACCGGGTCGCAGAAATTGTTGTCCGCTTAATGGCTGAATCAAAAGGCCAGCTCGCGTAGTTAGTGAAAGAGGGAGGCGGAAAAGACATATGTCGTTTGCGTCAGAAACGAAAAAAGAACTCACCCAGATTGAGGCAAATGATTGCTGTTCGAAAGCGGAATTATCCGCGCTGATCAGAATGAACGGAACACTGTCTTTTTCAAACAGAGTCTTAATCGTTAATATTCAAACAGAAAATGCGGCAATTGCCCGCAGAATCTATACACTTATTAAAAAGAATTATACTGTGCAGGTAGAGCTGCTCGTCCGTAAAAAGATGCGGCTGAAGAAAAACAATGTTTATATCGTCAGAATCGCTGAACAGGCGCGCGATATACTTGAAGATCTGAATATCCTCGGTGAAAGTTTCAGCCTGAACCACGACATTTCACCTGCCACAATCGGAAAAAAGTGCTGTCAGCGTGCTTATCTGAGAGGAGCATTCTTAGCAGGCGGTTCAGTGAACAACCCTGAAACTTCTTCTTATCACCTTGAAATTTTCACGCTTTACGAGGAGCATAATGATTCACTGGCTAATCTGATGAACCAGTTTAATCTGAACAGTAAAACGATTGAACGTAAAAAAGGGTTTGTCACTTATCTGAAGGAAGCTGAAAAAATCACTGAATTCTTCAGTCTGATTGGTGCACACCAGGCACTGTTGCGTTTTGAGGATGTACGGATTGTCAGAGATATGAGAAACTCTGTCAACCGTCTTGTGAATTGTGAAACAGCGAATCTGAATAAGACGATTGGTGCAGCACTCAGACAGGTGGAGAATATCCGTTTTATCGAACGTACTGCAGGTCTTGGCATCCTGCCTGACAAGCTCCGTGAAATCGCGGAACTCAGAGTCGCCTATCAGGATGTAACGCTAAAAGAGCTTGGTGAAATGGTCTCCGGCGGCGCTGTCAGCAAGTCCGGAATTAACCATCGTCTCAGAAAGATTGATCAGATAGCAGAAAAGCTTCGTAAAGGTGAAATGGTACAAAGTTAAATTCAGGCAGGGGGAGATCAGATGCAGCAAAAAGAAGTGACAGTTAAGTTGAAAAGTGGATTGCAGGCGAGGCCTGCATCCATCTTCGTTCAGGAGGCAACAAAGTTTCAGGCAGAAGTGTTTATCGAAAAGAATAACAAGAAAGTAAACGCAAAAAGCATCATGGGCCTGATGAGTCTTGCACTCGGCACAGGTGAGACCTTCACGCTAATTACTGAAGGCAATGATGAAGAAGCAGCTATGCAAACGCTTGCTGAGTATGTGGAAAAAGAAAGTTGATGAAGATCCCTCCTCCGGCTGTGCCGGGGGAGGGTTTTTTGCAGGTATGGGGCCGGAGCGGGCTTGAGTTGCTGCAGTGAGTCCAGCGGATGTGACACGCTCACGCCGCGCTAGCTGCCTGGCGGACGTGGAATGCTACAAGTGGTCGGTTGTATCGCTACTTCCTAAGCGCAGATTACTACCTCACAAGCGCAAACCACTACACAGCCACTACACACCCAACAAAAAAAGCCAACCACTCATCAGAGTGATCGGCTGTACTGTACGCCCTCGAAGGGAATCCTTTTAAGGCGTTTTTAACCTATAATATAGCCTTTCATTATTATTTTGTGTAGTGTGATGTGTAGTAAAAGTGTTTTATCTATGTTTTTCAAAGATATTCAGGTGAGTTTACTGAGCAATTTTCGTCATCTGATTTAATACATCTCTTGTCTTGGTTTTTTCTTTATTTTCCATCTCTTTTAGCACATGAGCGTATGTTTGAAGAGTAACAGTTGTATCTTTATGGCCGGCTCGTTCTGAGACGTATTGAACATTTATATCATTGAAAAGTAATATTGATATATGGGTATGTCGCAAACCATGAACAGTGATCTCAGGTTTAATTTCAAGCTTCTTTAATGCTTTTTTTAAAATCTTATTCGGAGCAGCGTTTGAGTAAGTTCCATATTTCGTTCTGGGGTTAAAAAATACCATGCCGTCAAGAGTAGTTACAGAAGATTTAAATAATTCGTCTTGGAATAGTTTCATTGTCCATTCATCCATTTCAAGGTCTCTTTCTTCACTCTTCAGCGGTCCGATCCCTTCGCCATATTTATAGTCTAATGTGCGTCTTACTTCGATGATATTTTCATCAAACTTAAAATCAGATTTCTTTAAACCTAAAAGTTCCCCGTATCTCATACCTGTCTGCAGTCCTAAAATTAATAAATAATACAAGGGGCTCCTAGATCTGTGTATGTGTAAATACTCTAAAAGCATTTGAGCATCAGAGAAACTTAAAAACTTATCATTTGCAGACTTCGCTTTAACCTGGCCATTTATTTCAACCCCACGAGTAAAATCAGTTCTAATAATCCCTTCATCAACCGCTTCTTTTACACAGGCTCTAATATGGGTGTTGATCTTACGTAAAGTTTCATGACTATGTTTTTTACCAAAATTATTAAGGAATCTCTGATACCTTCTTTTATTAATATCTTTAATTTTTATTCTGCCGAATTCTTCTTTGATGATGTTATGAGTAGTCTTATAGCGCTTTTTAGTGGGGGTCGCACGATTTGATTTAAAATCTTCAACCCATTCCTCAAAGTAATCAGCGAATATATCCGAAGAATAAGACTCCTGTACACCTTCAGCAAGATCCAGTTCAACTTTAGCTGCAGCAAGACGAGCTTCCTTTTCTCCTTTAAATCCACCTTTACGAATTGGATCATACTTACCATCAGTATATCTACTTACTGTATATTGCCATGTCTTTCCCCTTTTTGTGATACTGGCCATGAATTCCCTCACCTCCCCAAATTGATTAAATTATGTCAGGCTATCATTAAATTTTTTGGGGCTGCAAACGTTCATGAATGAGGCTCCTTGGAATGCCATATTCATGAACTGCTTCTTTTAGCAGCACCTGATCGTATGTATAGTCACTTGCAAATAATAGGCCTATAGCAAACCTATTCGCTTCAATCTCAATTTTATCTGTGGAATAAAAAGTGTGGCTTTTTAAAAATGGGGTATTAGCATCGGGGTGCAAAAGTGCATGTCCGAGCTCATGTGCACAAATAAATTTTTTCTTATTCTCGGATGCAGATTCATTGATGTGGATGAGTTTAATTCTATAATTTTTATGGTAATATCCCAGAGTTTTGCCTAGGTCTTCAAAAATTACCTGAATACCAATCTCTTCAGCTATTTTAAAAGGACAATTTGTTTTATATTTTTTCATCACGTGATTAAGAGCAGTTTCAACAGACATAAAATCACTCCGGATCTTTGTATTTCTTTGGCGTGAACTTTTGTTTAGCAAGTCTCTTAGCCAATCTTAATGAATTTTCAAGACTGGATTTCAATAGTTCTTTGTCCTCTTCATCCATATCATCAAAAGAATTACCATCAAAAGCTGCATATGCTCCATTTCCTTCAAGATTATCTATCATTTTTTGTAATTCCTTTTGAATATCCCTCTCATCTTTGTCATTTAATTCTGGTAGTTCGTTGTTTTCCTTCTTAACCATCATTTCTAATTCATCTACTGTAAGACCGAGACCATTACAAACTTTAATTACGTTATCAACTGAAGCCTTCCCAATACCTCGTTCAAGCATCGATCTAAGAGTAGTTGGAGGTATTCCAATACTTTCTGCAAAAGCTTTTTTACTAAAACCTTGCTCTGTAATTAATCTGTCTATAATTTTCGCTCTTTTATCCAATTTAATATCTCCTTTATATACGATATTTCGTCTATGAGTTTATATTACATCACGGTATTATTGATGTAAATAAAAATAAAACGAAATATCGTATTTTTTATTGTTTTTTCATTGACAAAGAACGACACTGCGTTTATATTTGATTCACAGATGAACGCAATTGCGTTTGGGGAGGTGAATAGAATGTTAGTTAACTTGAAAGCCGAAATGGCTCGAAAGGGTATTCCTCCCAAAAAGATAGCGAAGTTTCTAGGCGTTAAAACTCAAACTGTCAATGACAAATTGAGCGGGAAATATAAATTCTCTTTTGAACATGCTTTAGCTATCAGAGATGAATTTTTTCCTGACAAGAAACTTGAATATCTTTTTAAAAAAAATAAAGAGGAATTCCGAGCTAGGCAAAATGCATAGTCATCTGTGGTTTTGAGAAAGGGGGTGAGGTAGTGAATCAGCAATTTGCAGTTCAGGTTTCAATTCCAGTTCCTGATCATTTGGTCATTATAGAAAAAGTTGAATTGAAGAGACTTCAAGATCAAGAGTTGAAGGGTCTCTGGTGGTCTATGAAGGATCTTGAAGATAGAACTGGCAAAAAGTCTTACTGGATCAAAGAAAACATTCTTTCAAAAGCAAAGTACAGAAAAACGCTGGATGTTAAGTATGGTGGTTTTGTTTACTATCCAGAGATCAAAGGAGAGACATATGCATTTCATGCTTTGAAAATGGCTGATTTTCTTGATGATCACTTTGCAGAAATTTATATGCGTTAAGTTTCTTAAAACTATGATTTGAACGTCACTTAGTATTTTAAATGTATTTCTCCTTTGATTAATCGGGAAGTTATATACAAACCGATTAAGGAGGAATTCAAAATGAGTAATCAAAAATTCAAAGTCGAACTGTCGATTGAAGTGCCAGATCACTTAGTCGTGATTGAAAAGGTAGAGCTTAAGAGACTGCAAGAGCAAGAGCTTAAAGGAATGTGGTGGTCCTTGAAAGATTTAGAGGAACGCACGAAGAAAAAACGCAACTGGCTTGAAGATAACATTCTCTTTTCAACAAGGTTCAGAGAGAAGATCGATGCCAGGAACGGCGGATTCGTTTACTACCCTCAAAAGAAGGGTGAAAAGTGGACATTCCTTGCAAGTGGTGCGGCTGAGTTTCTTGATAAGTATTTTAGCGATATTTGTTCTGGTAAATCAGATGAGTGAGGGGTGATGAAAGAGTGATGAGTGAAAATGAAAATGCACAAGACCGACACGATCGGTTGATGAAACTATCAAAAAAGTTTTCAAAGTTAATTTTGTCTGAGTGTAAAACAATCAATGAAGCTGAGTTTGTGGCAAGAGAGACTGAGAGGCAGTTGAAGTATCTGCCGATTAAACTAAATGACTCAGAAAAAAACACTGTTAAAAGATTTAAAGAAGGACAGGTCTATTTAGATCAAATTTAAAACAACCCCTGGTACCAACAGGAGTTGTTAACGGATTAAAATTTATTAACCGATCGGGGTCTCCCAAAGGAGTAATGAAAATCATTGTAAGTACCTTGATTAGGGTCATCAAAGTTTGTGGTGGGGCCAAAACT
This sequence comes from Jeotgalibacillus terrae, assembly GCF_016908195.1. Classification (GTDB taxonomy): domain Bacteria; phylum Bacillota; class Bacilli; order Bacillales; family Jeotgalibacillaceae; genus Jeotgalibacillus; species Jeotgalibacillus terrae. Next base: position 71,268 of record NZ_JAFBDK010000013.1, on the reverse strand, counting down.
TGCCGATACAATTATCCACCCTTTATTCAAGTAAGTGTTGGCTGATTCCTCGCCAACTACATTGTTAATTTCAACAATTGGATCATCATAATTCCAGTTCAAAATATCCACCTCCTTCTAAATCATTTTAACAGACTCTAAGAAGGGGATGATTATTAAATATTTTAGGAGGTTAACACGTGGCAACTGAACCATTTTTTATAAAAGTAAGGCTTGAAGCCGAGCGTTTGCTTCAGGAATCAGATAAATATCCTGCTCTTAAGAAATTAGTGAAGAGTGGCCAGAAAGGTGGCAATCATTAATGAGACTTGAACGATTAATGGAACTAGGAAAACAACATTCTAAATGTCCGCAATGCGGCAGTTCAAAAATCGGCGGTGGATCAGGAATGATCTATGTTGATGACACGACTTTTCGAAGAACTTGCAAATGTGGTTGGAAAGTTGAAGTGAAAGAAGAAGGAGGTTCTAAAACACATGCCAACATTTCCAGTTAACGAAAAAGATCAAGCTGAAGCATTGGCAAAGAGATCTTACTTAAGTAGAGAAGAAGCTGCAGCTGCTTTTGCGCTTGGAGAAAGAATCGAATATATGCATAAGGGCGAATGGGATGAAATTAATCCATTTTTCCATACTACCGCAGTTTTTCAATTCGCTCCAGCATTCCGCAGAAAACAGTAAAAATGATCAAAGAGTACATCCAGTACTTGAAATGGCGACACATCAGCGGCCGAGTGAATCATGAGCCTTTGAACTATGAGCAGTTTGTCATTTTATCATTCATGGCAAGGAAAATAGATTGGGGTGAGGAACAATGGGCGGAATTGAAATCATTATCATGGGAGCGGCAGCAGGCGTCATTACTTTCGGACTCTGCGGGATGTACTATACAGCTTGTAAGGAGGTCAAAGGTGTGGAGAGATACGCTTATGCACCTGCAGAGCTTTTTGAAACAAAAAAATAACCGACCAGGTATGAACTGGACGGTTGGGGGGTTTCGAAAGCATGAATAAATTCGTTGATTTCATTTTATCGGAACCCTCGCATTTTGACAACTACTTTTAGCAGGAGGGCTATAAATGAGTACTACAAAAGACCTTGTATTTAATAAAGATGGTATTGCTGTAACAGATAGTAGAGACGTAGCGGACATGATCGACAAACGACATAACGACCTGCTCCGTACAATCAAAGGTTATGTGGATATTTTAGAGAACGCAAAATTGCGTTCTGTTGATTTCTTCATACCTAGCTCATATAAAACATCAGGAAACCTACGATCTTATGAATGCTTTCTCTTAACGAGAAAAGGCTGTGACATGGTTGCCAACAAAATGACCGGTGAAAAAGGTGTGTTGTTTACTGCTGCTTATACAACTCAGTTTGAAGAAATGGAACAGCAATTAAAATCACCTAAACCTCTTACTGATCAAGAACAGAGAATTGCTGTACTGCAGGCTACTCTTGAGCATGAAAAGAAGTTTGAACAGTTTGATGAGCGGATGGAGAAGCTCGAAAACAATACACGCATCGATGCTTTTCAGCAGACGGTCATCCAAAAGCAGATTGGTAAGCGTGTTGCAAGAGTGCATGATGATGAAAATCTTAATCCTGATCAGTTGGATAAAAAGAAAATTTATCCCCAGCTCCACCGCAATCTAAGAGACTCATTCCGAGTACCTTCATACCGGGATATCAGACGGATTGATTTTGATGATGCAGTGTCATGGATTCGTAACTGGAGACCAATGATTTAAATCAAAGGAGTGTTTTAATTGTCTGAAGTTAAATGGATTAAGTTAAGCACTCAGATGTTTGAAGATGAAAAAATTCGTCTTATTGAGAGCATGCCTGAGGCTGACACAATCTTAATCATATGGGTGAAGTTACTGGCTCAGGCCGGTAAAACGAATGCCAGTGGATACATTTATCTGAATGAAAATATCCCTTACACAGAAGAAATGCTGGCTACTATTTTCAATCGTCCGCTCAACACAGTTCGGTTAGCGTTACAGACGTTTAGAGACTTCGGAATGATTGAGTTAGAACAGGATAATTTTGTAAGAATCGCAAATTGGGGCAAACATCAAAGTGAATCAGCTTTGGAAAAGATTAGAAAAGACACGCGTGAGCGAGTAGCCAAACACCGTGAAAACAAAAGGATTGAGCAAGAAAACAGTAACGTTACAGGTAACGGACATAGAACTAGAAGAAGAATTAGAAGAAGAGAAAGAAAAAGAATATATCCCTTTCTTTGAAATTATCGAATATCTGAATGAAAAAGCAGGTACGAACTTCAGGTCAAGTTCTAAAAAAACCAAAGACCTGATTAAAGCACGGTGGAATGAAAAATTCACACTGGATGAATTCAAGTCAGTGATTAACAAAAAGGCTGCAGAGTGGAAAGGTAATCCTGATATGGAGCAGTACCTCAGACCAATCACACTCTTTTCTACGAAATTTGAATCATACCTAAATCAGCCGGAGGTGAAGAAACGTGAACCAACTAAAGCACAAGGATCCGGAGAGTTTAGCCAAGATTGGCAGGAAGCTATTCAACAACGGAAAGATTCCGCCGGCAAGTTCTAACCGCTGCCAGAATAAATATGCAGGAGAAAAGAGCCCATGTAACCGGGTCCTGATGATCGACGACTCAGGCAAAGAGTACTGCATGTACTGTGATCACATCATGCAGGAAGATCAGCAACTGGCTGCCGCGGCCAAAGAAAATGCCCGTAAAGAGCGGATGTTTCGGCTTCAGGATCACTTTAACCTTTATAGCATCATTCCAAAGCGACTACAGAAAGCAGGGTTTGATAATTACAATCCGGCAAATGAAAGCCAGTCCAGGGCATTAAATGACTGCAGGAGGTACGCAGAAAACTTCCCGAAGAACCTGAACGAAGAGAATGATATCGGATTACTGCTTCATGGCATGTATGGGCTTGGCAAGAGTCATCTTGCAGTAGCGATTGCTAAAAGAGTCATAGAGTTGGGATCTACCCACACGAAGCCGGACGGAACAGAAGGAATCACGGTGATCTTTATTAACCTTCCGGAACTGGTCACTAAAATTAAGGCTACATGGCGGAAGGATAGCAACATCAGTGAATCTCAGATCTTAGACATGCTAAAAACATGTGATCTGCTAATCATTGACGAGCTGGGCGGTGCTATGAACAAACAGGATGAGCAGGGGCAGAGTTGGTTAAACGATATGTTGTTCCAGATCACAGATGCCAGACAGGGAAGAAACACCATCTACACATCTAACCCGGATCCGGAAGAACTGCAGCAACATGTCAGTAAAAAGATATATGAGCGCATCTTTGCAAACATTCATATCCTTGAATTCACAGGTAAGAGTTATCGCATGAATGGATCATTTTAAATGACGAAAGGAGCGGGATCATATGTGTGATCATTGTAACGGTCATGGAGCCACCTATAAGTTTCATTCGTTTGGCAAAGAAACTATTCCTTGCCCTATGCCTGAATGCCAGGAACGCAACTTGAAACAGGCTGAAGAAAGCAGCAAACGCACAAGAGAAAAAATCGATGCAGCATGCATGAAGTTTGGCATTGATCCGGATGAAATGAGAGCGGAATGCCGGAAAAAGATTGAAGATTCATATAAAGCGATTGGAAAGCGTTTGAGAGATGTACATCCATCTGCTGTTTGACCAGGCAATTGCAAAAAAAGATAAAAGCATGGCACTGACCATTGATTATCTTGTAAACGAAAAGAAGGTCGCGGTTAAATATCACGATCACGAAACACTTTACCGATACGTGAAGCCGCAAAATATAAAAAGGCTTAACGAACTGCTAAATGAATACCTAAAAGAGAAAAGAACAGATACAGACTGGGTCCTGTACGAACTGTTCAATGAAGAGGGTGAAGGAAATGAAATCAAGGAGCCATGCGAACCGAGGGAAGACGCTTGAAATATACATTGATCAGGCTAATGCAACATATCAGCAGCGTGGTCAGGCGGTGGTAGTCAGGCAACACCCTGAAGTAAAGGTTACTGGATTCAAGGATAAAAAGGTGACTGACGGGTTCTATAAATCAAAAGGGGCACCGGATTACATCGGGCTCGCTAGTAATCTTCCAGTTTGTTTTGACGCTAAAGAAACAAAGTCAGAAACGAGTTTTCCGATCGACAATGTACATCAACATCAGATTAAGGACTTGAAGCATTGGGAAGACCAGGGAGGTTTTAGCTTCCTGATCATACGGTTCGTCACACATAAAAAAACATACTTGCTGCCATTCAAAGCATTTAATCAATGCCTAAAAGAGTGCCGTGTACGGGACGTGAAGAGCATTCCGTATCAAGTCATTCAGCAACGGGGCAAATTAATCACTGCAGGGAGCAATATCACACTGGATTGGCTGACTGCTGCATGGGAGGTGAGAGAGTGAGAGAGATTAAATTCAAAGCAGTAATTAAGGCAACCAATGAAGTATTTCCTGTTACAACTATTTGGAGCAATTCTGTTTGTTTGGATTTAACAGACAGTGAATATGAATATGACTCCAAAGTATTTAATAACGATGAAGTCTTTTTACTTCAATACACAGGAGTGAATGATAAAAACAGCCAGGAGATTTATGAAGGGTATATAGTGTCTCAGAAAATACATGGACCGGACCCGTTAGAATATGGAGCGTTTGATGGCGTTGTCACTATGTTAGAGGGGCAATGGGTTATCGACAATGAAATTGATTATTGCATACCTTTGTGGTCAGAAATTAATGAAAATGAAGTGGTAGGCAATATTTATAAAAACCCTAAGTTGAAGGAGGAAAAATAATGACTACAAAAATTGATTTTAATAACTTCGCAAATGGAGCTCTCGCAGAAAAGCTAAACAGAGAGATTCAAAGGGTCATGGAAAATATAGAGGATCCGAACACCGAATTTAAGACTAAACGATCAGTGACTTTAACCCTTTCATTCTCTGCTGAGGAAGATCGTGAACTGATCTCCACGGATGTTCAGGTTAAAAGTAAGCTGGCACCTACTAAATCAGTTAGTGCAAGAATGCTTCTGGGTCGTGATGAAAAAGGTGTGGTCGGAGCGGAGCTCAAATCAGGGGTTAAAGGTCAAATGTATATGACTGAAAACGGTGACCTTGCTGATGACAAAGGGAACGTTGTGAAAGATGAAGATCAGCGTGAGGAGAACATAGTTGATTTCCGCGCCACGAAAAAGCAATCCAAATAAACTATAAAACTACTGGAGGAATTAAACATGATTAAAGAAGCTATGGAGTATCTACTAAGCAAAGCAGGAAACGAAGTCTATGAGCAGCATGGCCAAACATATTCAACTGAGCGTATGCACCTTGTGAAGCGTCCAGTTGCTGACCCGCTCGTACTTAACACATTAAAAGGAATTGTTGATTACATTGATGAAAATGTAGATCGTGAGACAGACTTGATCATTCACATCAAGAGTCCTGAGCAGGTTGAAGTACTAAAGCAGCTCAATGATGACAGAGAGCGGGAAGTATTGATCAGATCTATCGCCTGGCTACCTGAGTTCAGTTTTGACCGATTCTATGATTCTGAAGCATTCAACATTAAGCTACAGTCATGCTTTGTAGAAAATGAAGATCGTAAAATCGCTCTGAAGGTAGTCGGGAATATTCGAGAGGACGCTGTTAAAACTGTAGGGGATGACGGCACCAGTCAAAGTGTCGTTGCTAGAACCGGAGTGTCTTCAGTAGATAACGTGAAGGTACCTAACCCTATTACATTAGCACCTCGAAGAACGTTTGTTGAAGTAGCTCAGCCAGAGAGTGATTTCATCTTCCGCATGAAAGATGGTCCGGCTTGTGCATTGTTCGAAGCTGACGGAGGCTATTGGAAACATGAAGCCATGAGAAACATCCGTAAATACTTAGAAGATGAACTGAGCGGCACAATGGACAGTGGTTCAGTCATGATCATCTCGTAAACCAGTTAAATGAGGGGCGTTTGAGAAAGCGTCCCTTCTCTATAATCACAAACAGTTAATATTTTCACAAAATAGAAAAAGGTGTGAGGTTATGAACGTTGTAATCGGGCAATCTGGCACAATCTATAATGCTAAGACATTAGAAGAGTTATCACACATCGATTATGTATACATGCAGATTGAGAGGGTGGTTGCCTATATACATGAGCGGATTGATGCAATAAGAAAAACGGCAGAAGGTTTTATTCAATTTGTAATTGGGATCGCTCATGCATGGGTGGAACGTGTAAAAGCGATATTTGGAAGTGTAGAAAAATTCAAAGAAGAGATCTATAAAACAATTGACCATATCGAGCAGCAGAAACAGGTACGCCGCTCCTGGTCTATGGATGTTGATACGCGAGTGAAAAGCCAGGTGCTTGATAACCGCCCTCAGCATTATGTACGAAAGATTCTTAAATAGGAGCGGGTGTCATGCCGAGATACGTTACAGAGCACCGATCAGTTAATAGAGAGCGTGATTACTTAACGGTCATAACAATCTTTGAAGAGGCTGCCGGCAGAAAAGTAGTCAGAGACACAGTTCCATTTACACGAAGTCAATTACTACTGGTAAGCCGCAGCGGGAAGTATGAGGTGGTTTCATGAATGCATTAAATCATCTTGCCATGCCGTTCATGGTTGGGTACCTGACAATCTCAATTTGTATGATCATTATCGGGGTTGTCGGATTCGTATACGTTGCTATCCAAGTACACAAAACAAATCGTCAGTTTAATAGAGCAAGGGCTGAAACGGAAGCCAGATATCGGAGGATCATGAGCAAGGTTCATAAATAAACAGTACTGAGCAGATAACAAAGCGGGTGATCAGTATGAGTTGTATAAGACTAACAGTCATAAATGGTGAGGGGCATGTAGGAATTCTCTTAAAGCCTGTAAGAGAAAATGGACGCTTTAAAGGTTACATAGCGAATTTCTATGACCCTCGGACAAAAAAGTACTACCAGCAATATGAACATTACTATTCTTTACGGCCATATCACTGGGATCGGGATGAAGTCATGCAAATAAATGCTGATGAACAATTTAAAAGGGAGCTGCAGGAGATATCCCGCTCCCTAGCTTTTCAAACGAATGATCGTGAGTGGTATGACGGACAATTTACATGAGGAGTGAATGATATGTTACCAAACCCACAGTATTCACCACTGGCAAGACAAACAACGAAGTATGACCGGAAAGTCGCTGAAGAGATTATCGAGCGTGAGGGGACACGTGAGGCTATTCTGTACTTCGAAAAGAAAGCTTCTAAGCTATCAGATTACGCATACTGGTTTTACTTATCTACTTGCTGGGTGAGCTATACCGGATGGTCGGACCTTCAGAAGTGGAAGAAGCTGTTTAATAGCAAGCGGCCGGACAGAATGAAAGCCATCATGAAACCATTCGAGGTTGATTTCCTGTTTTGACTGCCTGAGACAGTAACCATATATCGGGCAAAGAGACCAAATGAAAAGGACTGGATCGCTTACACTCTTTCTCCAAAAATCGCTGCAAGATTTGCTATGGAGCGGGGCGTCAATACAGTCCATGAATATAAAGTAAAACGTTCTGATATTTTAGCACTTTTCCTGCGCCGCGGCGAGGATGAAGTAATTGTCCTGGATAAGAGCAAAGTGACTCATGTGAGAGAGGTCGGAATCTTTGTTCAGCCTAAAAAAACATATTGAATGGAGGAATGGTTATGAATATCAAACAAATCACTTTTCTTGAGGCAATGAAGCTGGTCGACGAGGGCAATATTTCAAATTTATTTATTGAAAAAAACGGTGTGATAGAGATGTGCGATTTAATCGAGCTTACTAAAGCAGAGTTTTTGAAAATACCATTCACTGAAATGGCAGGTCGTAGTTATTTCATTTTGGAAGGTGAGTAATATGTACAACGAAAGCCATGAGCTATACAAAATTCTTATTGCAAAGTTCATACACGGATCAGATATTTTCACTGAAGCTTCTGAGGCTGTTGAAAACGAAAAGCCAGCCGAAGAACTTCCGGAGATTAACCAGCTTGAAGCAGAGAATCTTAAGCGGCTGATCGATAAGGCGCTTCAAGAAGGTGACAAGGAACGATTCATCCAGTATTCGAATCAACTTAGAGAAAACAGTGATATGAAGAAATGAGGTGCTGATATGAAAAAGTTTGAAGGTGGCAAAGTTACCAATCTTGATACTCGGAGTGAGTTTGAAAAAGGGCATGACACTCTCATGGAAGCTTTACCTTGGATCATGAAACAATTTCCAGCTCAGGCTCAGGCGCTTAAAAAGAAATATGATCTTTTGGTAGAGCAAGGGTTCACTGAAGCCCAGGCTATGGAAATTGTGAAAAGCAGACCTATTTGGGAGTGATTTAGATCTGACACAAGATACGTCGCAAGGAGGTCTTAATCTTGTATGAAGGTTGAAGTGTTAAATCTCAAAAAAGAAACAAACAGTGATCTCTTAATTAAATACGGTGAATGGTATGCGAAGTATCAAAATACTTCATCAGAAAAGAAGCAACAAGAATATCTGTCAATTCTTTTTCAGTATACGAGAGAAATTTTAAACAGAATGGATGGTGAAAATTCAGTTGCAGAGAAACATACAGACGGAGTTTGAAAACCTGTGTAAAATCGCTGAACAATATGGCTTTAATGTGAAGGTTTCTGGCTTTATTAAATTCAACGGAATTGTATTTCAGTCAAAAGAAATATGGGTTTCATCAAATCTTGATTTGAAAACTATTCATGCTTTCACACATGAAATAGGTCACGCCAAAGATTTTGATAAAGGCAGTTTTAATCTTGAAAAATACAAGTCAAATTATAATTACAGACTAATTAAAGAAGCTATTGCGTGGTGGTATGGATTTTTCTTCTGTAAACATCAAGGGATTTCTACTAAAGGATATTTCCAACACGCATATAAGATGTGGAAAAACTATTTAAAAAAGAATGTTTTACTGCCTAAGTAAATCGCATCCCGAACATTCCACGTCGTAGAGAGGAGAATGAATGATGGATTCATTGACTATCAAATATCAATTAAAAAAAGAAGTGTGCACTTGCTGTTATCAAGCTTTACCTGAGCCGCAAACAAGCAGTACTTCAGAATTCACCTTTAATAAGGAACAAAGTTTATCCTATGCACCATGGGAAGATATTTTGGAAGATCAAGATGAGTTTGAAGAATTTGTTGAAGAATATGCAAGTGATACTATCCAATTCTTTGCCGGAACGTCTACAGCTGTAGTTATGATCGAAAAAAGCGAAATAGATAAAGTGAAAGAGTTTTTAAAAACGAATGTAAAAAACGCAGCGCATCACAAATTGAAAGGTTGATGAATATGAAGAAGAAAATATTAGTAGCGTTCATAAGTTTGCTAGCAGTTGTATTAGTTGCATGTACTGAGGCCGATACAGTTTCAGAGAATCTATCCAAAGAAGCTGACTCTTTCAAGGTAGAAAGACGAGTAGTGTTCTTTAATGGGATTACAGATAAATACCTTCTCACTGTGGAGGGTAGGTGTTCTCTTGGTAATACAGACAGTGATTTGAGAATGACAGTAACTTGTAAGATCGGTGAAGACGAGTATGTAAAGCATACGCTTGGATTAAGCGACAATGTTAGCTTCTTTTCAGAACAGCTTGAATCAAAAAGTGTAGATCCTTTTCATTACAAAGTAATCTTCAGACCGGAAACGATAATACCGGATATTGACCTTCAAACTAGCGGTGATGAAGAATGATGACCCAATCCAATTTAAAAAATGTTTTGTTCATCCTGCTGTTTGTATCCTTATCCTCCATCTTTGGATTTCACGAGATGTTGATAACGATACTGGCAATCATGCTATTGATGTTAATTGATATAGCTAGTTACCTGAAATTTATAGCTGTAGATGATTTCAAAAAGAAATATAAAGAGGTGATTGGAAATGTCAAAAATCACAGTTGAAGAGTATCTCGATTTGAAAGACAAAAAGTACCTGGATAAAGATATCGCTAAAAAATTCGGCATGCAGCAATCAAAACTAAGCTCTTGGAAAAACAGTATTGCTATTCAAGGTCAGATCACTGAAGAAAAACGCAGAAGACTTGCTAACAGAGAAAAGCAGGAGCCTGTAAAACCTACCACTCCTATCTACAGAGAGGGAGAACGTGTTCAGCCGCTCCGCTCAAAGACACTTGATAAGCCATTAGAGCAGGAGACCCCTCAAAGAAAATCACAGGTACCCAAGAATAACAAAATTGATAACAGTGAGCGGGATTGGGAGGAAATCGAAGTAACGGTCGATATTGAAGAGCACAGTGAAACGAATGATAACAATCCGTCTGTAGAAAGTGTGGCTTCAGTAAAGTGCGATCCATCAAATGAGGAATACGAGAATCTGCTCAAACAACTATCCAGTGCACTAGAAGGTACGCCGATTGAGCTGTCTACTCCTGCAAATGATGAGCTTATTGAATACAGAATGAAGACTCATCATCAGGCTGAAGAAATCGATGGTCTGAAGAAAGAAGTCTATGAATTGGACTATCAGCTGCAGAATCACATTAAAAAGTCAGATGCTCTATATAAAGAAAATATGAAACTAAAAGCAGAAACAATTGCATTGAGAAAGCTTGTTGAATTATACATTCCAGCAATTTCATAAATGAGAGGAGAATAATCTTTGCCGAAACTTATAACGGAAATCTCACACTTATGGTGGAAGGTCACTTTTAACATCCGTATGAAAAGAGCAGCTAAAAAATACCCGAACGCAGGTTATTATGAGCGGATATTGCTCATTAATGGATTTGATGAAAAGCAAGTGCAAGAAATGGTTGATGAATGTGTTAAGTCCGGGTGGATTGATTCAGACACTCCTGAAAATCGGGAAGACGTATTTTATGAAGAGTTATCTTGCTGGAGTAATTGAACATGCCAGACACGTTAAGAGGTCATGAAATCTATTACGACGGTGAGCAATGGAGGTACAAGGATAACGATCAGCCAACTATGAAGCACTGGAAGTATAGAGCATGTGGTTACTGTAATAAGCCTAATCGTCCGGATGAGCATGATGCTTGTCTGGGCGAACTGCCCGGCGTGATCAACGCGTGTTGCGGTCATGGGCAGTCTGATGAAGCGTATGTGATGTTTGAGAACGGTGAAGCTGCAAGAGGGAAAACAGCGCAAGGTATATTCAGTCTAATTAGAAGAGGAGTGTAGAAAATGGAATATGTTAAAGATTTAATTGAAAGCAAGCTTAAATTTGTTTCTGAAAGAGAAGAGGAGCTCATAGGAGACATTGAATTTATGCGGAATGATCTCAATGCCACAGAAGAGAAATTAATTAATATTCAAAAAGAAAGAACAGAGTTAACAATATATTTAAAATTTTTCTCCCAAGATATTGATGAGAGTGAGTCTTCTGTAATCGCTCTTGCTGAAGGAGATACAGTAGAAACTTACGTATCAAAGAAGGTTATTGTTTCAACGAGTCAACTAGCTGAAGCACTTGGTCTGTCGGATGCTAGAATTCGTATGTTAGCTGCAGAGGGAGCTGTTATCAAAGTTGGGCAAGGGGCTTACGACTTACCTGCATCTGTTGCAGCTTACATCGAATACAAAAGCAGCAAGAAAACAGAAGGTGATTGAAATGCGCGGCCAATATAAATGTTCCGTCTGCAATGTCAGAGTAGCCCCTGAAGAAAGTAAACAGACAGACTGGAATGAATTTAACTCATGCAAAACATGTTGGATGAATAAGCGTGATCATGTCATGATGAAGCGATTCTCTTTAATTGGAGAAGTAGCCAAAGCATTTAATGAATAACAAGGAGCGGGCGTATGAATATTAAAATAGGTGATTACCAGGTAACCAGTGACCCGCTCAATTTTAAATTGGTAAAGCAAGTTCCTAAGACTGACGATGAGGGAAATGTAATAGAAGATGAGCATATTAATCGATTCGTCGGTTATTATCCAAACTTCGAGCGGGTGTGTCTCGCCCTTATGGATCATGAGCTGCGTGTCAGTGATGCTGAGAACCTTGCAGAGATCATGGAAGTGTTAATCAATGTAAAAAGAGAAATCACTTCAGTTGTAAGTGAAATGAAATTAATAGACCACAAGGATGTTGAAACGGATTGTTAACTGCAGAAGAAATAAAGCAAATGATAGAAACAGAAATAGCACGGTATGAAGCACTAACTGAAACACTGCAGGGAGCGGGTGTCGGTACACAGTTCCAGTCCGGCGCCATAGCCGCTCTCAATAAAATATTGCAGGACATAGAAGAGGAGGATCTTCATGAAGGGGAAAGCCTTTGAAGAAAAAGAGAATGGTCTCTACATAATCAAAGATGGAGAGATTACAGAACTGAAACCTCCTGGTGGGGATGGATATGGCAGTGATGAGATCGTATGGCAAGAAGGTCGAGTGGTGGATGTAGTAAGAACTAATCGCATTAGACTGAACGGAAAAAAGAAAATTTAATACATTGTCTGACCGAAAAACGGAGGACGCTGAGTAAGCTGCATGAGCGCATGCACTTTACTGGCGTTCTCTTTTTTATTTGAGAAGGGAGAGAACAACAGTGAATGAGAACTTCAGAGATCAATTAATGAGTTGGGCATCCAGTAATCAAATTGCTGTTAAGCGGCAGCCGCTCCAACCTGAGAAGAAACCTAAAGAGAAACTGAGCGAACGTGACCTGCAGGAGCTGATGGGCACTAAAGGACGGACCTATGTAAGAAAACGTGGGGGAGCATTCATACAACGATAAGGGGGCATCATGCATGCAGACATGGGTGGAACAAATGATTGAAGAGTATGCGAAAGGTAAGTATCAGCTAATTAAATATAGGGAGTCGTTAGATATGAAGAATCCAGCTAATGCAGATGAACACCGCATTGTCTCAACCATGATCTCTGATATGGAGTATTCTTTGCAATGGATGAGAAAGGGCAGACGGCCACACAGCAGACGAGGCATTGACCGCAGGGCTAATTACCAGCGCACTGCTCTGTTGGATATGGAACTGTTCCCGTCATTGAACTTAGAAGTAGAAGAGGCAGTCATCCCTAAGAGGGAGCGGGATATTATTATTGATCTGCTAATGGACATGTCCTTTAGAGAAAGAGAGTGCTACTTGTTACACATGGCGCAGGGGTGCAGCATGTCAGAGATCGCAGATGAATTGAATATAACAAAGCCAACTGTTCAGACGCACATCATACGAGCTAAGAGGAAGGTCAAACGGCTTCAGAGAAGGCTTTCTGAGGAATTGGAAAATGTTGATGTCATACGGTAGTCATACGCGTGCCACCTAAGGGTGAAGAGTAAAAAATAATTTTAATAGCATATCTCAGGACAAAAAAGAATTTTTCTTTGAATCGACTCGTCATTTTCAAGCGCTCGGGTCCTTTCAGAGAAAAATTTTTTGTGCGGGTGCGTACGAGCCCGAAAACGCGCTAGTTTTTTGCGCCAAAAGGTCATTAACGTTTGCGTTTGCATTTGCTTGGGAAATAATTTCGGAAGGTGGGTGGAACCCTTGCCAGCAAAGAATTCTAACCAAATAGAAATGATCGTTAGTGCAGCTGATATTTCGATAATTCTAGGATTATCACAATCGCGAATTCGTCAACTCGTTAAAGAGGATGCGCTGGTGAGGGTAGAGCACGGAAAGTATGATGTCCCTGCTTCGATTGCTGCCTATATTGATTACAAAATAAATAACGTTCTGAATGAAGATGAGCTCGACAAAGGGAAAGAAGAAGCTCTTTGGACCCGGGCCCGTCGAAAGAAAACGGAACTTGAATACAAGATCATGGAGGGTGAGTTGCACCGGGGAGCAGATGTTAAACGCTTAATGGGTGATCAGTTAGCTGCATTTAAAGCGAGGTTGCTGAGTATTCCTTCAAAAACTGCACCAATGATTGTAGGTAAAACTGAAATCCTACCTATCCAAGACACATTAAAGAAAGCTGTATATGAAGCTTTGGATGAACTCTCGGAGTATGATCCATATGCTTTTTTTGATACTTCAAAAGATAAGATTTATTTAGGTGATGACGAAGACGAAGATGAAGAGCTGGATATTTACGCTGATGATGAGGAAGAAAGGATAGAGCCTCATGGCAGAAAGGCGAAAACAGACGAATAGTGAAAAACTATTTATCAATCTTCGCAAAGATATCCTTGCACCTCCGCCGGACTTAACGGTATCAGAATGGGCGGACGCATTCAGAAAGCTTTCCAGCGAGTCATCAGCTGAACCAGGTCAATGGAGAACAGAACGAGCACCATATCAAAAAGAAATCATGGACGCCTTTACGGATCCGGAACTGAAAAAAGTGGTGGTGATGGCCAGTGCTCAGGTTGGAAAAACGGAGATCATTTTAAACACGCTTGGTTATCATATCGATCTTGACCCGGCACCGATCATGCTTCTGCAGCCTACACTAGATCTTGCTAAAAACTTTTCAAAAGAGCGTATTGCTCCAATGTTAAGAGACACGCCTGTACTTAGAAACAAAGTGTCTGATGTGAAATCGCGTGATTCAGGGAACACCACTTTAAATAAATCATATCCAGGCGGATACATTGCATTAGTAGGTGCGAATGCAGCAAGCGGCCTGGCTTCTCGTCCAATCAGAGTATTATTAGCGGATGAGATTGACCGGTTTCCGGTAAGTGCCGGGACTGAGGGTGATCCACTTTCATTAGCTGAAAAACGGACCACTACTTTCTATAATGCAAAGAAAATATTCGTAAGTACGCCTACTGTAAAAGGTGTTTCAAGAATTGAAAAAGAATTCGAGCTCAGCACAAAAGAATACTATCATCTGTCCTGCCCTTCATGTGGTGAGTACCAACCTCTTAAGTGGGAACAGATTGATTTTGAGACTGTTAACCACAGATGCAAACACTGCGGGTTTCTTCACAATGAATTTGAATGGAAAGATCAGCCTGGTAAGTGGATAGCGGAAGAGGGGGAAGCACCAGTGAGAGGATTTCACCTTAATGAGTTGTTAAGTCCATGGAAAAAGTGGAAAGACATTATTCAGGATTTTAAAGATGCTAAAAAGAATGGACCTGAGACATTGAAGGTTTGGACGAATACTTCATTAGGTGAGACATGGGAAGAAACCGGTGACCAACTTGAAGAGGACGAACTGATGGCTAGAGCGGAAGGGTATGCAGCACCGGTACCTGACGGCGTTAAATATTTAACTGCAGCTGTCGATGTGCAGGACGATCGTTTTGAAATTGAAGTAATGGGTTGGGGATTTGGTAAAGAATCTTGGGGGATTGAATATCACCGTATCTATGGTGATTTGAAATTACCTGAAGTATGGAACGAACTTGACGAGTATCTTGCTCGAAAATGGTTAGACGGAGATGGCAATGAACGAGGAATAGCATGCACCTGTATTGATTCCGGCGGTCACTTCACATCAGAAGTTTACCGGTTCACTGCACCGAGAGAGTCCAGAAGGATATTTGCTATCAAGGGGCAGGGTGAACGAAATGGTCAATATACTTCTCTCATCAGTAATTACACTCGTACAAAACGTGAACGAGCATTGCTAATACACGTGGGTGTAGATGAAGGGAAAAATAAAGCCATGTCCCGTCTGAAAATTGAGGAACATGGGCCCGGTTACTGTCATTTTCCTAAAAATACAGCAAATCAAGGCTATAACGAGGCCTATTACAGAGGATTGACTGCTGAGAGGCTTGTTACACGCTTTAAAGCCGGTAATGCTTATCAAGTATGGAAAAAAGTCAGGGACCGTAACGAACCAATCGATTTAAGGGTGTATAACACGGCTGCAATTGAAATATTGAACCCTAACCTTAATAAATCTGAAAAAGCCTCTGAACAGGCTAAAAATGAGCCGAAAAAGAAGAAAAAAGTGAAAAAACGGCGCAGAACCCTTTCAAAAGGGGTGAATTAGCCTAAAAACCCTCATTTGTAGGGTTATTTTTTATGGAATGAGGACTGAAAATGACCGGAGAAATGAGTATTGAAAGAGCAAAAACACATCTTGAAGCTTGGTATGATGCAGAATTAAAGGTTTCAACAGGACAATCATACACGATCGCAGGGCGCACACTGACCCGTGTGAACCTTCCGGAGATTAGAAAACAGATTGAATACTGGGAAAATCGCATTGCGCGGATGAAATCACGTGGAAGAAGTCGTGTCAGAAGAATCATTCCGCGTGATATTTAAGGGAGGTGAGAATGATTGCGAGGAAATTCACAGCGAAACCGAGTGAGGAAGTCAATTAGATCACGAAGGTCTGCCAGAGTATTAAATCAAGGATATGGATTTCATGGTGCATCCCAAAAAAATAGCATGGCCGGCTGGGCGAGCAGGATCGGTTCGGTTATTGATGATGTTGAACACAATATTCCGAAGTTAAGAGAGCGTTCAAGGGATTTATATATGGGGGCACCTTTAGCGACTGGCGCATTGAAGTCTATTCGAACGAGTGTAGTTGGAACAGGGCTGAAATTGAACTCCAGAGTGGATTATGAATTTTTAGGGTGGAAACTTGAAGATGCTGATAAATGGGAAACCCAAGTGGAGCGGGAGTTTTCTTTGTGGGCGGATGGTGTACACTGCGATGCTCAACGGATGAATAATTTCTATCAATTACAGCAGCTTGCTTTTATGGCCTGGCTTCAATCGGGAGACGCCTTCTCTCTACTTCCAGTTATTCCGCGTGAAGGTATGACGGTTGATTTAAGAGTGCAGGTCATTGAAGCGGACCGGGTATGTTCTCCAAGAAGCGACTTGTTAAACAAAAACGACAAAATTATTAACGGCGTTGAGATTGGCGAATACGGAGAAGTCGTTGCTTATCATGTCGCTGATAAACACCCGGCAAGCGGAGCGCTTATTAATAAATGGACACGAATAGAAAAGTTCGGTTCTAAAACAGGTCGTCCTAATATTTTGCATTTGATGGAGACGGAGAGACCTGAACAGCGAAGAGGAGTGCCGATTCTTGCGCCGGTTATTGAATCACTAAAACAATTGGCAAGGTATACAGAAGCTGAACTGATGGCTGCAGTAGTTTCAGGTATGTACACGGTATTTATTAAAACAACTACACCTGACAATGTCTCTCCTTTTGGAATAAATGACGATGATGAATATGATGAAGACGGTATATCAGAAGGTAACTATGAATTAGGTAATGGAGCAGTGGTTGCCCTGGGGGAAAACGAATCAATTGATACGAGCAATCCTACTCGACCGAACACAGCATTTGATGGTTTTGTCACATCAATTTGTCGTCAAATCGGAGCGGCATTAGAAATACCATATGAAGTATTACTTAAACATTTCACAGCTTCATATAGTGCCAGTCGTGGTGCTTTGCTTGAAGCTTGGAAAATGTATCGCATGAGACGCTCATGGCTAGCTTCTGATTTCTGTCAGCCGATCTATGAAGAATTTCTTTCAGAGTTAGTTGCTAAAGGACGTATTAGCGCTCCTGGATTTTTCAGTGACCCACTGATAAAAAAAGCATATTGCGGTGCTGAGTGGAATGGTCCATCACAAGGTCAGCTTGACCCGTTGAAGGAGGTGGACGCAGCTCAGAAACGTGTTGAAAATGGCTTCAGCACACGTGCAAGGGAAACAGTAGAGCTTACTGGTGGAGATTTCTTCACTAATTACCCATTGCGGGTGGTTGAAGAACAATTAATGGAGAAAGGGGGCTTAAAGCAAAATGTCAAAGCTACAGGAGATACTGAGCAGTCTCAGAATGTCGGGCAAACCGACGAAGACGACTCAGAAGACGACAGAGACACCGAATAACATTAAGTCATGGGAAGTTCGTAATATCACGAACGCCAAAGGTGAAATTTTAATCTATGGAGATATCGAAGAATACAGATATCTCGAAAATGACGTAACTGCATTTACTTTTGCTCAAGATTTACGTGATTTAGGGAATGTCTCTGATATCGATATTCGTATCAACAGCGCAGGGGGCAGTGTATATGCAGGTCAAGCCATTTATGCTCAGTTGAAAGCACATCCTGCGACAATAAATGTTTATATTGATGGCATTGCTGCTTCAATTTCATCTTTCATAGCGATGGCTGGAGATCATATTTACGCCTCAAGGAGTTCACAGGTGATGATTCATAACCCTGCAGTCCTTGCTTTTGGGGAAGTGTCTGATCTTGAGAAGTCTATCGATATGCTAAACAAGGTGAAAGACAGTATTATTGCTGCCTATATGGACAAGACAGGACACTCTTATGAAGTTCTGTCAGCAATGATGGATGAAGAGACCTGGATGACCGGGCAGGAGGCTGTTGAAACTGGATTTGCAGATTCATTGAATGATGAAATTCAAATCGTTGCATCAGCAAGTGGTAAAAACCTTGTTGTTAACGGTATTGAACATAATCTTTCTAAATACAGCACAAAGCCTGATATTACAGAAGTAAATAATGCACAATTTCAAAAACAACTACAAGACAATCTGGCGGTCGAAAACAAAAATTCGGAGAAGGAGGAACCATCTTTGAAATCATTAGACGAACTGAAAAACCAGTACCCAGATCTTTATAAAGAAGCCTTTAATGCGGGGGCTGCATCAGAAAACTCCCGTATGAAGGCGATTGATGAGCTGCCATTTAAGGGTCATGAAGATCTTGTAAACAAAACAAAGTATGAAACGAAAAACTCTGCCGGCGATCTTTCTATTGAGATTCTGAAGGTTCAAAACGCTGCAGGTGCGACATACCTGCAAAATAGAGAAGAGGATGCAACACAGGCAAACGAAGTACCAGGCGATTCAACACCTCAAAACAATGGAAGTCTCTCTGAAGACGAAGAAAGAAAAACCAAAGCAACTAATCTTGCTGAAATCATGAACAAAAAAAGAGGAGGTAAATAATCATGCCAGAACAATTTGTGCAAAATGTTGATTCATTCGAATATGACAATTTACTTGGAGGCGGAGTATCGCCTATCGTTACTGATTCTGTGGAGTTAGAAGCAGGAGCTGTTTATTTGCGCGGAACAGTATTAGGGGTTGATGATACAGGCTTAGCAAAGGCTGTTGATTCTGTTGCCACAGACGGCTCACAAGTACCATACGCTATCCTTGCCAAAGATGTTGATGCCACAGACGAATCTCTGCCGGCCCCAGTTTACCTGACAGGTGAATTTAATCAGACCGTACTAATCTTTGGAGGCACTGATACATTCGAAACTCACAAACCTAAACTACGCGAAATCGGCATCTTCTTAAAAGATGTTGTTAAAGCCTAAGGAGGAACTTAATCATGGCAATTAATGTACACTCGACACGCTTCATGTTAGAAGCAGTATCTAATCTAAAACCTGCGCACACTTTTCTGAGAGATATGTTCTTCGGTACTCCGAAAACATTTGTAACGGAACACGTGGATGTCGAATATCGTAAAGGTCGCAGAAAAATGGCTCCTTTCGTATCGCCACTTATTGCAGGTAAGGTAATGGAGCGGAGCGGGACAACAATGAAAACATTTACTCCTGCAACGATCAAACCAATGCGTCCAATCACAGCGCATGACATTAACAAACGTGCATTCGGGGAAGGCGTGTACAGTACACGTACACCTGAAGCCAGAGCACTTGAGATGCTTGCAGAAGATCTAATTTTTCTGGATGAAGCTATTACACGTCGTGAAGAGTGGATGGCTGCACAAGTAATCTTTACTGGAAAAGTAGAAATTATTGGTGAAGGTGTAGATGCTGTAATGGACTACGGCTTCACAAATAAGGAGACTTTGTCCGGTACTGATCTTTGGAGCGATGGAACAAATAGTGACCCTTATGGAGACCTTGAACGCTATCGTCTTGCAGTCATTAAAAATTCGGGTGTAACTGCGGATAGAGTGATCATGTCTTCTGATGTTGGAGCGGCATTTGTTTCTCATCCTAAAGTTCAAAAAATGCTTGAAAATCGACGCATTACTATGGGTAACATCGAACCTCAGAAGCTTGCGAATGGGGTGACGTATATCGGGACGATCGCTGCGCTTGGTCTTGAACTTTACACTTATGACGAATGGTATTTTGACGAGGAAACAGAGGAAGAAAAGCCTATGATTCCTGAGGGCACACTTGCTGTTCTTTCATCACGTACTAAATCACAGATGCTTTACGGTGCGGTCACTCTGGCAGATCACAGCACAGAGAATTTCACGACTTATGAAGGTGAGCGTGTACCTGACTCTTGGATTCAAAAGGATCCTGCAGCACGATTCCTTCAGATGCACTCCAAGCCACTGCCGGTACCTACTGAAGTAGATGCATGGTATGTCGCAAAAGTACTATAAAACAGAAAGGGTGAGTGATCATGTCTGTTAAAGTAAATGAAAATGAAACTGTCCGACATAACGGTAAAACGTATGTTCAAGGCGATACAATTACCGATATTGATGAAAAAGATGCTGAGCGTCTGATTCAATTAAAGGTAGCTGCAGCTGATGGCGAATTTAAATTAAATTTAGGTGAGCCTGATCCGCCGAACGATTTTGATCAATCTTCATTCGATGGGATTGAGTACGCAGAACTTAAAGCAGCAGCAAAAGATGCAGGTCTTGAGTTTGCTGGCAACATCTCACATGCAAAGCTGATTGACCTGGTACTTGAATCTGATAAAACAGAGGGCGTACTATCTCAGTTTGATGATGAAGATGAGGACAATGAGTAACTTCAAGGCAGCATTAGAGTCAGATATATTGGAGACGTTCTTCAATGAGGCTGAATTTGCTGAAACGGCCATCATTAATGGAGAGCCGATGCTAATCATTAAAGATGACCATGAGCTGGAAAAATACAATATAAAGGCGTATGAAGAGGAGCTTACTAGAGGTGAGCTTCTTTTTCATGTGCCGGTAGTATCTTTCCATGGTAAAAAGCCGTTTCGAGACATGCAAATCTCTGTTGGCAATAGGCCTTACTATGTCACAGACATCAGTGAGAGTGATGGCGTCTATCGAATTGTATTGGTGGGATATGGATCATGAGACCAACAGTCAGTATTGATCAAAATACACTTGATTACGCGGAGCATATGCTTGGTGATTTGAAAAAGAAAGCACCCAATGCGATATCAGCTGCATTAAATCGTGCCATGAATACAGTAGCAACCAATATTTCAAAGGAAATACGCCAAGAATACAATATCAAAGCGGGTGACATTAAAGAAACGCTGTCAAAAACACGTGCATCAAGAACTAACATGAATGCCATCGTTAGTAGCCGCGGCAACCTGATTCCGTTGGATCGGTTTAAAGTGACGCCTAAGAATCCTTCGCCAAAACGTAAAGCGCCTATCAGAGTAGGCGTTAAAAAGGGTGGGAAAAAGACTCTTCTTGGTGCATTTGTAGCTGATATCAACGGTAACAAAGTGTTCAGGCGACAAGGGAAGAAAAGGTTACCTATTGACCGCATGTTTGGTCCTTCAGTGCCTCAAATGTTGAAAAATGAGGATATCAGGCTGAGAGTCAACCAGGAAGGGCAGTTAATGTTCAATAAGAGGCTTGATCACGAAATCAATCGTATTTTAGAACGGAGTGCCGGACAATGATACAACTTGAACTTCAATCAGAGCTTAAAAGACGTCTTGAAAACACATTTCAGGACGTTTTTTTTAATGATCTGGCAGGTAATAGAGTGCCATTGAATGTCTATGAACAAAATCTTCCGAAAAAGCAATCCGAAGAAGAAGAGTTTTTCCCTTTTGTCATCGTGAAATTGCTGGAAGCTGAAAAGAAAAAAGAGAAAGAGCCATATATCACTTCAGTGGGTTTTGTTATTGGCACTGTGGACTCAGATGTTTACAACCAAGGCTATCGCGATACAGCAAATATTATTAATCGAATCATTGAAAATCTTGAAAAACAACCCATTGTTAAAGGTCAGTTTACTTTAAGTGGACCTCTGAAATGGGTACTCCACGAGGAAG
Organism: Jeotgalibacillus terrae; assembly: GCF_016908195.1. GTDB lineage: Bacteria > Bacillota > Bacilli > Bacillales > Jeotgalibacillaceae > Jeotgalibacillus > Jeotgalibacillus terrae. Next base: position 49,270 of record NZ_JAFBDK010000013.1, on the reverse strand, counting down.
ACACTGGTTCTTATTATTTCGGCGCTGTAGAAGCGTCATTTGAAACCCCTGAACTCAACAGGGTAGATCTGGAGGCGATGATATGAGTGAAGAAAAATCAAAGATCGAGGAGCAGAAAGTGAAAGATGAGACACCGGTTAAAAAGATTGAGTCAAAAACTAAAAGTGTTAAGTCACAACCGGTGGCAACTAAAACTGCTGCACCTGAACAGACGGAGCAAACAGTAGTTTACGTTGGTCCATCACTTCCAGGTGAAGCGCTGACTCAGTTTTCCGTTTTTAAAAACGGTTTTCCTGAATCAGTGAAAGTGCATTTTGAAAAATGTACTGCAATTAAATCACTGATGGTGCCTGTGAGCAAACTTGCAGCAGCACGAAAAAATCTTGAACAAGAAGGGTCTGCAGAATATGTATTGACTCAGAAAGTCATTAAATATGGACGAGGTGATGAATGATGTACAAACACGGTATTGATATTGTCGAACAGCGTACCGGTCCCGAACCGATTAGATCGCTATCTGCCGTTCAGGTCGTATTTGGTACAGCTCAGGTAAATCTACTTGATGATCCAGCGGCAGCAGTAAACAAACCAATCGTGATTAATAGTGAGGCAGACGCAAAAACAAAGCTTGGATATAGCCGTGATAACAGAGATTTTGATTTCACAGTCAATCATTCTCTGTTTGCAAGTCTTGAGCTATATAATGTTGCACCTATTGTCGTAATCAACGTACTGGATCCTGCAGTGCATAAAACTGATGTGACTGATGAAGTTGTTTCCATTTCAAAAGGGACGGCCAAAATTGCAAACAAAAAAGTACTGCTTTCCTCAGTAGTAGCTGAGAACGCTGATGGTCTCACTACTTACGAGAGAGATGTTGATTATACATTATCTTTCAATACTGCAGGTGAGCCGGTCATTGGTGTAATCTCTGGCGGTCAATTAGATGGTCAAACTGAAGTGACGGTTTCATACTCTGCATTGGATCCTTCTGCAGTCACTGAAGTGGATGTCATCGGCGGGTATGACGCGGCAACTGGTGTAAGAACCGGTATTGAGTTAATGACATCTGTATACCCTCAATACAACATCCTTGGCGCTCAATTACTTGCACCAGGCTTCAGTCATAAACCTGATGTAGCAGCAGTGTTAGCCGCAAAATCTCAAAAGATCAATGGTAACTTTTCAGCAATGAACGTTCTGGATGTCGATACAACTGCAGTTACAAAGTATGAAGATGTAGCAGCATGGAAAGTAGATAACGGCTATGACAATAAAGAAAGCATTGTTGCTTGGCCAATGGTTAAGAAAAACGGACAAGTCCTTTATTTCAGTGCTGTTTTAGCTGCAAGAATCGCTCAAACTGATGCTGAAAACGATGATGTGCCGAATGTTTCACCATCGAACAAGCCATTCAACATCGATGCAACGGTACTGAAGAGTGGAACAGAAATGTACCTGGATCAGCCGGAAGCAAATGTGCTGAATGGAGCAGGTATTGTCACAGCGATTAACTTCAACGGATGGAGAACATGGGGTAATAACACGGCTGCATTCCCTGAATCGACACTTCCACAAGATCGCTTTATCGCGGTCCGTCGAGTGTTCCAGTGGTGGGGTAACACGTTTATTCTCGCTTACTTCAATAAAGTTGATAACCCGGCTGATACTAAATTGATTGAAAGTGTTGTATCTGCAGAAAACATCCGTGCAAACGGGTTTGCTGCTGAAGGTAAAATTTCAGGAGCAGTGATTGAGTTCCGTGAAAGTATGAACCCGATTGAAAACATCCTGAATGGAAAAATCGTCTTCATTCAGCGAATCGGTGCTTATTCACCGGCTGAGCAAATTACAAATATCTTAGAATTTGATCCAACAATTACAGCAACTGCACTTGGAGGTGCTTAATATGCCGAAAATTCCAGAAAAGGTATGGAACTTTAAAGCTTATGACGATACAGATGAACTAATCGGGATTACCGGAGAGATTACTCTCCCTAACCTTGAAGCGATGAGTGAAACAGTGAGTGGAGCTGGCATCATGGGTGAGTATGAGAGTACAAACCCTGGCCACTTTGGCAGCCTTACAATTGAACTGCCATTTAAATCACTTTCTCAGAAGAACTTCAGCTTAATGAAAAGCACTGGGAGACCTATTGTTTTGAGAGCGGCACAACAAAGCTATGACTCTACTGCAGGAAGGATCATGCATAGACCACTTAAGATCACCCTCAAGGGGCAGCCGAAGTCTCTTACTCTCGGTAAGCTTAGTCCTGGTGCAGCAACAGAGACTACAAACGTAATGGAAGTACTATATATCAAGATTGAGGAAAACAATACAGTGCTTCTGGAGTTGGACAAGCTTAATTACGTATTCATCTTAGATGGTGAAGACATGCTCAAAGATTTAACAAAAATGATCTGATAAACAGGGAGGAAACGATACATGGCTAAAGCGACAGAATCAGTAAAACAAGATAAAAAAGAAGTGGTGGTATTCGCCAAACCTTATCAATATGAGGGAAAAGAATACGTTGAAGTTGATCTCTCGGGTGTTAATAATCTAACAGGGGATGACTTGTTGAATACAGAACAAAAGTTCAATGAACTTGGTTCGATTTCTCCAATGCCTCAGGTCACACTGCCTTACACACTTTTAATTGCTGCTGAAGTAACAGATCTGCCTTTTGAATTTTTTAAGGGGCTGCCGGCGAAAGAAGCATTAAAAATCCGTACTATGGTGATGGTTTTTTTGAACAACTAGGCATCATTCAGGTGACTGAAAGAATGGCTGTAATAGTACTAACCGGGCGGGGCATACGAAAAATATGCATCCGCCTTTCTAATGTCCTGAAAGCGACAAGCTATGAAGACTTTATGAAAAAGAGATTGAGAGATCTTAATGATCTTGCAGAAGATGTGAAAGAGGTGAATAAACAAACATGAGCTCGCCACAGGTTTTTGAAATTGCTTTTAAATTGGGCGGTATGATTGATTCCAGTATGCGTAAAGCATTTGATGCAGCATCTAAAAGCATGAAGGGAATGGACGGTGACGTTTCATCGTTTGGGACCGCCTCTTCTGTGGCCAGTGGATCAGTCAAATTACTTGCAGGTGCAGCAGTTGGAGCTACAGCGGCAATCGGTACAATGGCTGCCGGTTTAGGTGTAGCTGTCGCAAATGCAAATGAATTTGATGAATCTATGAGACAACTGCAGGCATCAACTGGATCAAGCGCAGAAGAAATGAAAGAAATAAAGAAGATCAGTGAAAATCTTTACAATAATAACTATGGTGAAGATTGGAATGATTTGAATAAAGCTATATCTACAACCAAACAAGTTACTGATTTAGCAGGTAGGCAATTAGAAAATGCAACTGCCAACGCTCTTACTTATAGAGATGTATTTGAGGAAGATGTAGCAGAGTCCATCAAAACTGCTGATACACTTATGAAGAATTTTGGTATTACAAATACTCAATCCTATAATCTACTTTCTCAAGGTGCTCAAAACGGTCTTAATAAAACCGGTGAACTTTTGGATATGACAAACGAATTTGCAGTCCATTTTAAAACATTAGATTTTAGTGCTAATGAGATGTTTGATATATTCAATGCCGGACTTTCAGAAGGGGCATTTAATTTAAGTGTAGTTGGAGACGCAATTAAAGAATTTAATATTCGTTCAAAAGATGGATCGACAGCGAGTGCAGAAGCATATGCATTACTGAACATGAATGCTGCTGAAATGACTAAGACGTTTGCAGCGGGAGGTCCTGCCGCGCAACAGGCTTTCAAATCTGTTGTAAATGCTATAGCTGAATTAGATGACCCTGTAGCAAGAAATACAGCTTCAGTAGGCTTATTCGGAACAATGGCTGAAGATTTAGAGTCAGATGTAATTAAAGCAATGGGAACTGTTCGAAGTGAGTTTGATATGACCAAGGACACCATGAAAGATATTGAAAGTATTAAATTCGATACTTCCATGATGAAGCTACAAGGAATAAAGAGAGAAATCGAGACTAAAATCATTATTCCTATTGGAGAACAAGCCTTGCCGGTATTGGATGATTTATTAAGTTTTACTCAAAAAATCATGCCATCAATTAAAGAAAGTATTGAAACAAATATGTCTGCGGGTATTGAGCATTTTAATGCTTTTAGAGAATCAATAAAAACCTGGAAGGCTGGAGCTTCTGATAACATCGGACAATTTAAAAGTATAATGTCTGGAATGAAAGAAAACCTGACACCTGTTTTTAAATCGATTTCTGATACTGTTGTACCATTAGTTAAGAATATCGGTGATACAGCTGTAGAAGCGTTTAGTACCATATATAAGTTTTGGCAGAGTAACGGACCTGAAATAGTAAATGCGGTTACTTCAATTTTTAAGACGATTGGCGCGGTTGCCGGTGGTCTTTTTTCAGTTTTCCAGACTGTTTTTACGATCGTACAGCCGTTTTTAATCAAAATTATCAATTTTGTGATGGATATTGTCGGTCAAATACTTGTTTTTTGGGATAAAGAAGGTGCCCAAATTATTACTGCTGTACAAAACGTATTTTCGATCATAAATAAAGTAATAGGTTTTTTAGCTCCGGTCATAATTTCAATCATTAATATGGTTTGGTCGAATGTGAAGGGTGTCATACAGGGCGCTTTTAAGGTCATTACTGGATTAGTGAAGCTATTTTCCGGTATTTTTACCGGCGATTTCTCAAAAATGTGGCAGGGTATTAAGGACATTTTCTTCGGCGCAATCCAGGCTGTTTGGAATTATTTGAATCTGTTATTCCTGGGCAGAATTTTAGGTGGTATCAAGGCTCTTGCTACAAATGCTCTTGGTCCAATAAAGACAATGTGGACGAATGTGAGCGGGTTCTTTAAGAATGGCTCTGATGATGCGTGGCAGCTCGTTGTAAACATGGGAACAAAAATCCGAAATGCATTTACTTCTGCGAAGGATGGAGCAGTCAATATTGCGCGTTCAATGTGGAAAGCCGTGCGTGGCATATTCGATGACATAGTTGGCGGGGCAAAATCTCTACCGGGTAAAATAGGTCAGGGTATTGCTTCGATGGCAGGTAAAGCCATAGCCGGTGTCATTTCAATGGGACAACGCCTTTTGAATAATGTTGGAAATATGGTAAATAGCTTGATCAGTGGACTTAACTGGGTGCTGAGTAAAATCGGTGTCGATACCCGTATTAGTAAGTGGAGCGTTCCTCAGATCGGAGGTTCAGGAGGTGCTGCTGCAGGTGGTGGAGCAGTCCAGTACTATGCAAATGGCACTGCGGGTCATCCGGGCGGATTAGCAGTCCTTGGTGATGGCCGAGGTTCGAATGCTGGATCTGAGTTATTCCGTACACCTGATGGCAATATCGGTCTTAGTCCAGCTACTGATACACTTATGAATCTTCCTCGCGGCACACAGGTTATCTCAGCAAGTGAAACGGCTAAAATCATGAGCCAAATGAACATTCCGGCATACGCAAATGGTACAATCTCGAATGCGATTTCTACCGGTGTCGGCTGGGTGAAGGATAAAGCATTTGATATTTTCAGTTATATCTCTGAGCCTTCAAAATTGCTCAATAAAATGCTCGAGCAGTTCGGGGTAAGTGTTCCGAATATGTCCGGCATTATGGGTGATATTGCAAAGGGTTCACTTAGTATGCTGAAAGATAAGTCCTTAACATTCCTGAAAAGTAAACTAGAAGGAATTATGGGCTCATCATCTGACTTTTCCGGATCCGGTTCTAATATGGCCAGAAGCGCGATCATGCAAGCGTTAAGTATCACTGGACAGGCTCAGTCATGGTTACCTGCAATGATGAAGATTGCGCATCATGAATCAGGTTTTAATCCAAGAGCAATCAACCTGTGGGACATTAACGCGCAGCGGGGTATTCCTTCAAAAGGGATGTTCCAGACGATTGATCCGACTTTCAATGCTTACAAGCTAAAAGGCATGAATGATATTTATAATCCACTTCATAATGCGGTAGCTGCAATCCGTTATATGCTCTCTCGTTATGGAGGCATTGGCGGTCATCCGGGTATCCGGTCAATGGCAAGCGGTGGAGGATATAAACCGTATTATAAAGGTGGACGCACTGGTTATAGCCAATGGGCGCTTGTAGGTGAGAGAGGTCCTGAACTATTGAAACTGCCAGGTGGCGCAAATATCTTCAACAATACGGATACAAAGAATCGACTGAATAACCTGTTAGAAGATTCTAATGGTCAAGGTGTTCAGAAATCAGTTCAATCATATGCTTCAACTGATGAAAAGGTTGTTTTTGCACCGATTATTCATGTATCTGGCGGAGGTAGTGCGTCAGAAGTTAAGACTGCTGCAGAAGAAGCAATTCAAGTTGCGTTTGAGAGATTCATGGAATGGTACAACAACCTTCAAAAAGATAAGAAACGTTTATCTTTTGAGGATTAAAAAAGGGGGAGCAGCATGCGCACATACACCACTGTTTCAGGTGATACGTTTGATCTGATTGCCAAAAAGGAGCTGGGGAATGAGTATCTGTTCCCTCTTCTTTTAAAAGAAAATTATCGGCATAGAGAGACGCTTATCTTTTCGGCCGGCATTGAATTGAAAATACCTGAATTAAATGCAACAAAAATATATGATACAGGTCCATCATGGCTCACACCTGAAGATGATGAGTCATTAACTGAAGACATCAATGTCTTAAATGGGGTTGATGCTTAATGGTCATGAGAGGACGCAGCCTATCAGTTGAAATGGAATACAACAAACAGGATATTTCCATAGAAGTTGAAGACTTTTTGGAGAATATCAGCTTTCAGGATAACCTATCCGGTCAAGCAGACAGTATTTCCGTATCATTAGTAGATCGGGAACGCAGATGGCTCACGAAACAATGGGCACCAAAAAAAGGTGATACCTTAAGTGTTGCTGTGAAGCTATCGAAAGACTGGCAAAACAATGAAGAAGTTGCAAAAAAACTGGGTGATTTTGAGATTGATGAAACCCCCATGAGCGGACCCCCATTAAAAGTGTCCATCAGAGGTACATCACTGCCTCAGAGCGGATCAATCAAGGCTAGAAAAAACAAAGCGTGGGAGAATACAACGCTTAAAAAAATTGCCAATGAAATCGCAAGGAATAATGGTTTAACACTTTATTTTTCTGCTTCAGATGATACTGAGTATGATCGTATTGACCAGGATGATCAAAGTGATATTGCATTTTTAAATAAACTGACTTCAGATGCAGGGCTCGTATTAAAGGTGTCGGTTAAAAAAATCATCATCATGAGTGAGCAGCAACTGGAGAATGAAAGCACAGTGACCGGATTTCATATAGACGATGCAGACTTAAAGACGTATAGCGGAAATGATTCATTATCATCACTTTATAAATCATGTCGGGTAGATTACACGGAACCACAAACGAATAAAACAATATCATACACATTCACACCAAAAAACCCGCCTAAAACCGGTCGTGTTCTCATCGTGAATGAAGAAGTAAAGTCAGAGTCTGAAGCGATTAAACTTGCAAAAAGTAGTTTGAGGAATGCCAATAAAGACGGCTGCACATTCTCCCTCAAGTTCGCAGGATTCATGTTCTTATATTCAGGTCAATGTGTCGACTTGGATGGGTTTGGCACATTTAATGGCAAATACATTATTACCTCAGTCAGTGGTAGTACTGGAAGCGGATCAGAAACGTCGATTGAATTGAGAAAGGTATTGGAGGGCTATTAAATGAATGCTTTTCAGGTAGGCCGGGTCAGTTCAGTATTTCCTGAAAGGGGAACAGCAAAAGTTTATTTTAAAGATAAAGATGTTGTGTCCAGAGAGTTGCCGATTGTAAATAGGGGCTCAAGGAACACAAAAGACTTCTGGATGCCCTCAGTAGATGAAAATGTGTTGTGTGGGTTTTTAGATAACACCTCAAGAGCCGGTTTCATATTGGGCTCTTATTTTAATGAGTTAAATGAATCTGTATCAAGTACAGTAAATAAAAGAAGAATTGAATTCCCGGACGAGTCAGTCATTGAGTATGATTTCACATCAAACACATTCTTATTAGACATTAAGGGTAATGTCCAGATCAAAGCTACAGGGAATGTAACAGTGCAGGGGGATGTAATATCTGATGGTATCTCGCTCAAAAATCATACTCATAACTTTAGCGGAAGTTCAGGTACAACGACTGGTCCCACTTAAGGAGGTGTCATGAGTGCAAATCGGAAGTTTTGGATCAGTAGTTTTTGAGGTATCGGCAAAGAAAGTACTAACATTTGATGATGTGTCCAGAAGCGGTAGTGCCAGATGGGCGGTTCACGACATTCACCAAAAGAAGCCTATGCCTGAATTTTTAGGGCCAGGACAGGAAGCCTTTTCTCTCAGAGTAGTATTAAAAAGTATTTTAGGAGTAAATCCTGAAGAGATTTTAAAAAAATTGCGGTTGATGAGAGACACCGGCGAAGTATCTTCGTTGATTATTGGCAGTCAGCCAGTGACAACTAACTACTGGTACATTGATGATCTTCAAGAGACGAATGAACATTATGATCAGACAGGTAAAGTTCACAGTATTACGACTACAATTAATCTAAAAGAATACCCTGTACCGACAAAAATCAGATCAAAGCCGACTGTTAAATCTGCCTCTGCTACAAACTCATCATCAAATGCAAAAAGATCACCTGTCACAGGTATTGTAACGATAAAAGCGGGCATGTTGAATTGCAGAATGTCACCTTCGTTATCAGGGAAGATTAAAAAAGTGTTATATAAAAATCAGGCATTTAAGGCATATGGCACCACAACAACTGATATTACCTGGTATGTACTTGGCGGTGGGCTTTACTGTTCAGCAAACTCAAAGTATGTCTCCTTTAAAAAGTCATAGGAGGACTATATATGCCTACTTATACAGTGACATCAAACGAATATAACAGCGTGAATTATGGAGCAAAAGGAATTGAAGCCAAACTGCAGAGTGCGGCTTTTTTATTATCCCTTCATATCGGCACTTCTCCATTAAGCAGGGAAGATGGCTGGGAGGTACCAATAGATGAACCTACACCAGTTGCGGAAGGGGTCAGTAGAGCTCGAATTACTGAAATGTTAGAGCGATCTATTGAAGGATTAAGTGTAAACGAGATCATTTTTACACACGACTCGGAGGTAGGTCAGTTAAGAGCAATCGTGAAGGTCGTGATAGAAGATGAGTAGATTCAATTTACCCGAAATTAATTTCGTGGAATTAGATGCAGCTGAGCTTGAGCGGTTGGGTGTGACTAAATTTGAAGAATTAATGGGTGAAACATTAAGTGAGTCTGATCCGCGCAGAAAGATGCTTCAATCGGTAGCGTTTGTAGGTGCAATGCTTGCGAATAACATTGATTTTACTGCGAAACAAAACAGATTAACCTACGCAGTGGATAACTATTTAGAGCATATTGGAGCGGGTAAGAATGTTGACCGTTTGGCACCTGTAGCAGCTAAGACCATGGTCCGGTATAACGTGAATAATCCGGAAGAGTTCACCATTCCGGCCGGCCATCGATTAAGCATTAATGATCTGTATTTTGAAACGCAAGTGGCAACGATTGTTGAAATCGGCGTGGAGTATGTTGATATTCAGTCCGTTTGCTCTGAGCCCGGAACAGCAGGTAATGATTTTTTGCCCGGTCAGATCACAGAGATCGTCGATCCTTTACCGTGGGTTTCATCAGCAGTGAATGTAACCACTTCAAGCGGTGGAACAGATTGGGAAACAGATGATGCATACGCTGAGCGAATTAGAACAGCAAACGAAAATCTTTCCACTGCCGGACCTGAGTTAGGCTATGAGTATTTAGCCAAATCAGCCAGTCAAAATGTGATTGATGTACATGTCGATTCACCTGCAGCTGTCGAAATTGTCATTACTCCTTTAATGATCAATGGAGAAGCGCCTGATGAAGATGAAAAAACAGCGATTTTAGCAGCATGTAATGCCCGATCAGCCCGACCGATGACAGACTTAGTTTCAGTGGCGGATCCAGTCATCACCAATCACACGATTAATGTGACTTATTATTTACCTCAGTCATTAGTTGCTCAGGAAGCGATCTATCAAACTGCAGTAGGTTATTCAGTTGATGACTATGTGTTATGGCAGAAGTCAAAGCTTGGTCGTGGGATTGACCCAAGTGAACTATATGCCAGAATGACTCAAGAAGGCGCTAAGAGGATTTCAGTTGATCCGAATACTTATGTGTCAGTTGCAGATAATGAGGTTGCTCACGTGGCTGTGAACCTCACCTATGGAGGGTTGATCAATGATTGATTTCAATAACTTCTCATTGACGCAACTTCTCCCTCAGCCGTTGAAATCAAGTAAACAGGACCAAGCGATGGCAGCGGCTATAACTGTGATGATGCAGCGAGTCAATCAGGAGTTAGAAATATTGGATCCTTTTTCTCTCCCTGAAGCTCTATTGGACATTATTGCGATTGAAGAACATGTGGATTTTTACGATCCATCACTCAGCGCCAATCAAAAAGCGGAGCTTATCAATAATGCATTTTACTTTCATCAGCGAAAGGCAACGCCCGCAGCTGTAGAGGACTTAATTACAATCGTGTTTGGTGAAGGTCAGGTGGTTGAATGGTTTGAATATGGGGCACAACCTGGTTATTTTAAGGTGACCACCAACAATCCGGCAGTAACGAATGAACAGGCAGCAGAATTTATACGTGCATTAAACTCTGTTAAGCGGAAAAGTTCTTGGCTTGATGTAGTTGAGTTGAGTCAGGTAGAGAAAATGAATTTGTATTTTGGTGGGGTATCTCACACAGGCGACAATATTACTTTAAGGCAGGTGACGTAAATGGGCTCATTTGGAGGCTTAATATTAACGAACAGAGGCAGGAACCTTCAGGCGAAGGCACAAGCCGGAGCAGAACTGCAATTTACCAGAATGGCCATAGGTGATGGCAACCTTAGCGGATCATCTATTATTGAATTGACAGCATTAAAAAATGAAAGAAAATCAATGGCCATTACAAAGCTAAATGCAAATACACCTGGACAGGCACGGGTAGGTAGTGTTCTGAATAACCAGGACATTACATCCGGCTTCTATTTTAGAGAAATCGGGGTGTTTGCGACTGATCCGGATCTCGGTGAGGTTCTTTATTGTTATGCGAATGCAGGAAATACAGCTGACTATATCCCTTCAGGAGCGGGTGGCGGAACCGATCTGATAGAGAAAACAATTGATGTCGTGACATTGGTGGGGAATGCCTCATCAGTATCCGCAGTCATTAATGAGTCTTTGGTTTTCGCGACAGTTGATTTGGTTAATCAGACAAAATCAGAGCTGCAGGAAGATTTTAATGATCTTGCCGGCGCGGGTCGAACAGTCGAAACCGTGAAGGGAAATGCTGTGATTCTTCAAGATTTAGATGAGAGAGTTACGACGCATTCGGCGGAAGAGACGACTGGTGCACACGTGATCGGAAATATCACTGGATTACAAAGTGCGCTTAACGGAAAAGAATCTACACTGAACCCAGATCAGAAACGTAAGATCACGTTCGGAACGGCAGAGCCTACGGGTGGAAGCGATGGAGACATCTACTTCCAGTATGAGTAGGTGTTTGCATGGCTAAAAAAACGTGGATTAATATATCCGGTACATGGACTGAAGTGAAAAACGTGTGGCAGAATGTCGGCGGTGTGTGGAAAGAAAAGGTGTTGCCGAAGGGTAATATCTCAGGTGTTTGGAAAGAGTTTATGCAATACCTGGTACAAATATATAAAGAGGGAACTGAATTCACTCCTTTAGTCGAAGGTATTAATGTAAGTACAAATAAAGAAGTTGAAAGAAACGCGGGTTATATTAGATTATACTGTGTTAATTCTGACGCTAGTGGTACGGGAATAAACGGTGGAGGGCAATTAGCGCTAGTAACAGACCAACCCCTAGATTTAACTAACTTCTCTACTGTAATTATTGATTGGGGGACTACTCTTACAGCCGGGAAAAGTCATTTGATTGTTTCGTCCGTAAAAAATGGGGATTTCAATACATTTGAGGCTAAGCGAACCCGTGACGGTTCATTTAATAGGGTGGTCGAATCTTTAGATGTAAGTGGTTTGACTGGGGAATTTTATATTAGATTTCATATTCAATCCACTTATAGAACTGGATACATGTCTTATCTTTATGAATTGCGTGTAGAATAGGAGGGTTTAATTTGGTTTATTTAGAGTATGAAATCAATACAAAACAAGTAGTTGAAATCCACGAATCAGAACCTACTCTGTTAACTGGTTACGACTACGCTATCAGTGAGCAGTATGCACTTGGGGATGAATTTGAGAAAACAATCTGGATTAATAGTGTGGATGAAAATAAAAATCTTGTATCAGATTCAGCGATCCGTAACAATCCACAAGCCAAACGGTTGCTTGAAGAAAACGAGCAGTTAAAAGCTAAGGCACAAATGCAAGACGCAACAATGGAAGAACTAATGTTTATCATCATACCTGAACTAAATGGAGGAGGAATTTAATGATGGCAATGTATATCGCAACAAAAATTATGGACGGTAGTCAGCAGTATTCATACGTATTCAGCATCAGTCTTTACAAACGTTACCAAGCGGACGTAGACGCAATTCTAATCGGCGAAGGACGGGAAGATTTAATCGTTACTGTTGAATAATCGGAATTTTATGCGTCGTAGAAAGCACCATTGAATAGGTGTATTTTTTATGCGAAAAAGAGCAGCTTTTAAATAATCCAGCTGCTCTCTTTCATAGTTAATCTATGCATGTTTTATAAAAGTTTTCACCAAATTGAGTCCGACATAAAGTTCCGCGTTTTACTTCGGAACGCATATTATTATTTTCAATAAATTGCATTTCAGCTTTAAATTTTTGATGTTCATAAATTGGCTCATAAGAGTTTGGTAATGTAGCATATGATGTATAATTGATATCAATAAGCCCTAATCTAACCAAGTTGTTTATATAACTTGGCCCAAGCTCAGGGTACTCACAATTAATTGAATATGGTATTACCGTGAATTCTTGCAGTCGATAGGTATAATGATCATCATTTTGATTTAATGCTCTTAGTTTAATTACTGCTCGAGACATGTGATTTGTAAAGGTAGCAAAAATTTTAGCTTCATCTGGAGTAAGCTGTTTTAAGATTTCTACAAACGAAGGGTGGGCTCTTTTTGCTTGTTCTTTATCCATGGCAGAAGCTATTAGACTGGTATACATCTCTCTAATCTCCTCTTTATGAGCATTATATCTTAATGACTCTATAGCAGGAACTGCTACAGATGGATCCGGAGTAATGATATTTTCTACAGGGACATTTTCTAGCTTTTCAGTTAGTTTTTTATCCAGGTGTTCAGAAATTTGATCATATCCCCATACCAACGCTTTTAGTGGAGAGATTGCTACATTTACTACTTGAGCTAATGTATGAAGACCTTTACCTAACTCCTTAGCGGCGGGTTGTAAAGCATCTTCATAAACCGGTACAGCTTCTACTATGCCTTTGATTGCATCTGCAGTATCTTTTATATTACTGTTTCCATCCATTATCTTCACCTCCTTATGTTCATAGTACTAGAAAATTTATGGTACACATAGGAGAATTTGTAAAGGAGGGTTATAATTGAGGGTTTTCAGACTAATTAAAAGTTATATTGCAGTAAATTATCATCTAAAGAAATTTAATAAGTATAGTGACGGCAAAATTACAAAAGCGTATCATTTAGAGGCATTGAGTTATTACAAACAAAAGCATTCCAAATAAAAGAGCAGCCGGATCACTCCGATTGCTCTTTTTCCAATTTTAAAACGTCTGTTATTTCACATTCCAAAGCTTCGCATATCTTGGCTAACCTATCCAGTGGAAATCTTACAGCTTTGTTATTACACATTAAATTGATCGCAGGCTGAGGAATATTAGTTAACTTCGACAGTTGATGTTGAGAAATGCTCCTTGAGTCAAGCACATTTTGTAAAGTCACTACAACACGCATTGAATCACTCCTTATAAGTTGATATGTTTAAAATATCACTTATCACTTGATATGTAAAACCTATTACTGTATGATATGTTTAACATATCAAAAAGGGGTGGTTACGATGCAAAAATCAAATGAACAGTTAATCACAGAGCTTGTCGGATTTGTTTCTGAAATGGTGCCAGTCAATGTTGAGGATATGAGAGGTAAGCTGTCTGGTTTACTATCTACTTATGCAGTTGAAAAGGTAGAGGATGATGAGACTCATCCTGACCTTACTGACAACGTGAAATTGTATCTCGCAAATAAAAAACTTGAAGGTATGGCACTCAATAGTCTCAAATCATATAAATATGAGCTGAACACATTTTCAAGTTTTGTTAAAAAGCGAACAGAGGACATCACGGCAGGAGACATCAGAATATATCTTGCGCAATTCGAACATCTTAAACTATCATCACTGAGTAAGAAACTGACAGTATTAAAATCGTTCTTTGGCTGGATCACCGGTGAAGAGATTATTTTAAGAGATCCTACTAGCCGGCTGAAAGCTCCTAAAAAGGAGCAGAGAGCACCGAAATCACTTTCTATCGAAGAACTCGAGATGCTGAGAGAAGTTTGCAAGCTTCCGCGTGAAAGGGCAATGCTTGAAGTATTTTATGCTACTGGCTGCCGACTATCTGAAATTCAGGCGCTTAACAAAGATGACATCAACCTACAGTCAATGAGCTGCCGAGTAATCGGTAAAGGGAACAAGGAGCGTGAAGTCTTTTTCTCCTTTAAGGCAATGTATCACCTGAGAAAATACTTAATGACACGTACTGATGATCAGGAAGCATTATTCATTACACTGAGAAAGCCGTATCGTAGAGTGGGGCACCGGGCAATTCAACGGGAATTCAAGAGAATCGCGGAACGAATTGGATTGGGCCACAAAGTCCACCCTCATGTTTGCAGGCATACATTTGCCACATTGACGCTGAACAATGGTGCTGACATTGTTGCTGTGCAGCAGCTTCTAGGACATAGCAGTCCAGCAACGACCCAGACGTATGCAATTTTATCAGATGAGAGAAAAAGAGAGCAACATAAAAAATATCTTGTGCAGTAATTGAAAGACTCGGCCCATTCGCCGGGTCTTTTTATGTCGGGTTATTTCAAATCTACTATTAGGGGGTCAACAATGAGTGGAGGCACAGACATGGGAACATCAACTGACGTATATATCAAGTTAATAGAAGGCATGTCAGAGATGCGTGGAGACGTAAAGGCCATGGCAGAAGTACTGAAGTCATTTAACGAAAAGTTTGATGATATGAAACAGGACGTTAAAGAGATCAAAGAGATTGCGACTGAAGCCGGTAACGTTGCAAAGAATGCTCAAAATCAAGCCGATTCTGCACACATTCGATTGGATAAGCTTGAAGAAGCTCAAAAGGAAACACAAAAAGCTCAACAGGAAGCACGCAAAGAACAACGTACTCAAAAACGTTGGATCATAACTAGCGTGATTGCAGTTATTGCGATTGCCGTTCCACAAGTTTTTAATCTTATCTTTTAGGAGGAAAATCATGAAAATTAACTGGAAAGTACGTTTTAAAAGTAAAGAGTTTTGGATTCGCTTAATTATTGCTGTGTTCGGTCCAATCCTAGCGTATTTCGGTCTTTCGATTGATGATCTAACAACATGGCAAAGTGTTGGTGATCTTTTGATTAATGCTGTATCAAATCCAGCAGTCATTATCGCTGTGATTTTAAGCGTGCTGAATATCTTTCCGGATCCCACAACTGCAGGTCTGTCTGATAGTAAGCAAGCACTTACGTATAAAGCACCGCGGAAGGATGGATTTAAATGAGTAGAGTATCATTACAAACGCTCATTGACCGCAGTGTGCGTAATATGGGCGCTGTCATGCCTCAGATCCGGACACTTGCTGTTGAACTAATAACACGTTCATATAATGAGGGTATTCACGTTCAAATCAGTTCAGGTTATCGTTCCAATACTCAACAAGCTTCTATATACGGAATGGGCCGGCCAAACTACTGGTGGAACGGAAAGCACTATGGAAATACAGGCAGCATCGTTTCAAACGCTCAGCCTGGCCAATCCGTGCATAATTACGGATTGGCCATTGATTACTTTTTAGTCTCAAATGATGGTTTAAAAGCAATCTGGGTTGTAAACGCCCAATGGCGTCGGGTTGCTCAAATCGGAAAGTCATTAGGTTTCACATGGGGTGGAGACTGGAAGGGGTTTGTGGATGCGCCGCATTTGGAATATACGAAGGGATTAACCTGGAGAGACCTACAAGCTGGCAAGCGGCCATCATTCGGAAGTGTACAAGCAGCTGCAGAGCGTGACTATCTTGAAAATGGTGATGAAGGTGCAGCAGTAGAAGAAATGCAGAAGCTATTGATTGCGCTTGGCCATAAGATCACAGCTGATGGCATATTCGGACCTGCAAGCGAAGCAGCGTTAAAAGCTTTTCAGTCTAGTAGAAAACTATCTGCAGACGGTGTATATGGTCCGCAGTCTAAGAAAGCACTTCAAGCAGCAGTCAAACCACCTGCAGTACCAGGTGCAAGTGCGCCAACTAAAAATGACCCTAAGGAGGAAACCATTTTGTTCAAACCAAATAGTCCTACATTTAGAAAAGAGACAATCAAATTATTTGAAGATGCTCATACAGTGGGTATTTTCAGTTCAAGAGAACATGCTGAACAGACAGAGAAAGGTGATATCTCTGAGTCAGATGCTATTGGTGCAATTGCTACTATATTGAATCGTGTTGGCATTCTTCAGGATCCAAACGCTGAACCGTATCCAGCTCACAAAGATGCAACTGAATGGGTGAAAGAGAAGGGCATATCAGACGGATCCAGACCGACCCTGCCTGCTACCCGACAGCAAGTTAACCAAATGTTCTATAATTACGATAAACAAAAATAAGTTTAAGCCCTTAGCCATAGAATTGGTTGAGGGCTTTTATTTTGTTTACAAAAAGAACGTTTGTTCGTATAATCAGATCAAAGGGAGGGAATAATGATGAAGGATAAGCTATTGAAGTACCAGCAGCAGGGCTACACCTTGAAAATGATTTATATGGATAAGAGCGGCAGATGCTCAAAACGTAGAATCAAAATACGGAATATTGGTGATACCTCATTCAATGCATTCTGTTTAAAGCGTGGAGCGGTACGCAACTTTCAATATGATAATGTTCTTTCAATTGTTCCTGTAATCAAACGTGAAAGTATGGTGGTTTAAATGGATGATCAAAATAGAGACCGGGGAACAATCAAATGGACCAGTATGATGCTGCCTGAACATGTGGGTCAGCTGCGTGACTTCTTTGAGTATGAGTACAATGCAGAAAAGCAACCGATCATGGATGAACAGATGATGGAGATGATCTTCTTGACGATCCAAGAGTCAATGGAGTTTGACCAGGAAGTAGAAATCAAAATATTTAAAGGTCATAAAAAGGAGTCACTGACTGGTAAAGTGAAAATGATTGAATATCAGCAGCGTTACATACTAATCCAAGCTAATTCAGGTGAAGCGAAAATCAAATTTGATTACGTAGTCGGAATTAATCATGCATGATAGACGATCCGCCAACCATTCGTTAGATTGAACATGCTTTTTTGTCTCAGATATTAAAGATTAAAGTTATTCATTACATAAAACAAAAATACAAGCCCTCTTGAGAGCTTGTATTGGATTTAATATTTTATTTCCAACAGAGTTTTATCCATCTGGCTTTCATTCGCTAAAACGCTCTCGCTGTCTACTGCATCTACACCGCGATATGTGTATTTAGTATTTTGAATAAAATCAAACGCGAATTTATCCTCCGGGAGCTGTTCTGAATCGTCGTAAAAACTTTCTACTACTTGAGCCTTAAATAAGTTCTTAAGCATATATTCATGATCAGTAACATCATCAAGGTATAACCCTTGGTAATACTCATCGATTATATCTTCAAGAAAAATATTTACTTCTTCTTGAGTAGTTTCATGAGATGCAGCTTGAATCATTATTTGGTCTGCCTTTTCGGTTTCAGAAGCATCTGAAGTAGCGATTTCACTAATAGTTGTTTCCCAAGTTGATACTTCTTCTTTGCTATCTTCTTGAATGTCTTGCCCTTCTTCACTTAAGTCCTCTTCAATCTCTGTAGGTTCCTCAGTGTTTTCTGTTGTAGATTCACTTTCAGTTTCTTCATTATCTAGATCCTCAGTAACATCTTGAGGCTCAGTTGGCGCTGAATTTTGAGATTCAGCTTCTGAGCTACAGCCGAAAAGAAAAACAAAAGCTGATGAAAGTAATAACAACCTTTTCAATTCAATCTCCTCCTATTATGTATTTACCAACAGTATACATGAATAGGATGTATTTGGTTTAAAAAAATAGTATGTGATAAAAGAATCCTCATCATAATAAATTCTAATACGGACAGACTCCAAATGTCTTAATGAACTCCATTATCAACTAACTTTCATTACCGGTTATCTTCTATATATAAGGGACTGCATTGATATTGGAAATGTGTAGTGTAATGTGTAGCAAAACTTTTGATTCTAAGCATTCAAATAAAAAAGCTCCTTTGACCAAAAGTCAAAAGAGCCTTGCTATGATAACGTTTTGATGAAATCAGACTTCATCAAAAGTATATCAAAATCATGATCTAACGCCCTCGAAGGGAATCGAACCCCTATCTCAAGAACCGGAATCTTGCGTCATATCCATTAAACTACGAGGGCATGTTTTAACAATGCTTTTCTATTATAATAAAGGAGTTTT
The DNA here is from genome assembly GCF_016908195.1 of Jeotgalibacillus terrae. GTDB lineage: Bacteria > Bacillota > Bacilli > Bacillales > Jeotgalibacillaceae > Jeotgalibacillus > Jeotgalibacillus terrae. The sequence goes on along the minus strand of NZ_JAFBDK010000013.1, from coordinate 30,420 downwards.
CGGATTGCAAGCGAAGTTTTATATGAAAGAAGATGGTTTAGACTTGTTAATCAGCTACTCAGATGGGTATGATGAAAGGAAGAAAGAATAAGTCATTTTGTTTGACCTTATTTGACCTTCATTGTAAGATGACAGTACATATCGTTGCAACACCATCAAAGATTGTTAAAGGAGGATTTATCAATGAATTTAATTCCTACAGTTATTGAACAGACTAACCGCGGTGAGCGTGCTTATGACATTTATTCACGCCTGCTGAAAGACCGTATTGTGATGCTTGGAAGCGGAATTGACGATAACGTTGCGAACTCAATCGTTTCTCAGCTCCTATTCCTTGAAGCAGACAATCCGGATAAAGATATCTACCTATACATCAACAGCCCGGGCGGAAGCATTACAGCGGGTATGGCCATCTACGATACAATGCAGTTCATTAAGCCGAAAGTACACACGATCTGTATCGGTATGGCAGCATCAATGGGTGCATTCCTATTAGCTGCCGGTGAAAAGGGCCACCGTTATGCACTTCCAAATGCTGAAGTGATGATTCACCAGCCACTTGGTGGCGCACAAGGTCAGGCAACTGAAATTGATATCGCAGCAAAACGTATTCTGTTCCTACGCGAAAAGCTGAATAAGATTCTTGCTGAGCGCACTGGTCAGGATTTCGATACAATTGCGAAAGATACTGACCGCGATAACTTCATGACTGCTGAGCGTGCACTTGAATATGGTCTTGTTGATCAGATCATGGACCGCAATAAGTTAGCTGAAGACAAAAAATAATTCTTACGGGCCGGTCTCTTTTATGGGGACCGGCTTTTCAATTGAGCGAAGTCCGGGTCTGTCCCAGGCTTCCGTTGGGAGGCAACCACATGATCGTACATTTCTACACCCGCAAAAACTGCGGTTTATGTGAAGAGGGTAAGTTGATGCTTGAGCTGGCGCAGGAGGATCACGGTTTTGAGATTGTAGAACGTGATATTGATACGTCTGATGAGTGGACCGAGAAGTATGGGCTGATGATTCCAGTTGTTGAAGTAAACGGTGAGATCATCCAGGCTAGCAACATTGATTTTGTGACAATAAGTAAACGTTTTCAAAAAATGTCTTGACTTTATTTCTTGAAACGTTCTAAGAACCTTGCTATTATTAAATGTGTAGCAGGGATCTTTTTTTGGACTGAATGGGACATAATATGTCTATGTGGGACAAAAAATGACCAGGAACACTTCGATGTCAGGAATATGCCCGGGCCTTGAAGTGATGTTTCACTGAAAAGGAGCTTTGATATGGCAAACATAATTGACATCCAAAAGCGTCTGGTGCCTGACCTGCTAGATGAGATTCAACTAAAGTACCAGGTTTTGAGGTCAGTCAGGTTTTTACAGCCTGTCGGCAGAAGAAGTCTTGCACAGTCTCTTGGCATGACGGAACGCGTATTAAGAAAAGAAGTTGAGCAGTTAAAAGCTCAGGATCTGATCCATATTCATTCTTCAGGTATGAGCCTGACGAGAGATGGAATGGAAATTCTTATTCCGCTTGAACGCATGATCAATGAGATATCGGGTATAACCTTAATGGAGCAATCGCTAAAAGAAATGCTTCATGTGAAAGAGGTTATGATTGTACCCGGTGACAGTGATGATTCGCCGTGGGTGAAAGAAGAGCTTGGCAGAGCAGCAATTCAGAGTATGAAGCCTTTTGTCGGCACTGACACAGTGGTTGCAGTGACCGGGGGGACGACGATGTCTGCAGTAGCAGGCATGCTGACACCTGATTTTGCGACTCCGGAGACGTTGTTTGTTCCGGCGCGTGGCGGAATTGGTGAAGATGTTCAGAACCAGGCGAATACGATCTGCTCGACTATGGCACTCAAATCAGGTGCGAGGCACAGGGTATTATATGTGCCGGATCAGGTCAGCCGGGAAGTCTATGAAACGATAACTAAAGAGCCTGCCATTAAAGAAGTGATGTCACTCATTACATCAGCAGATCTTGTGCTCCATGGGATTGGCGACGCGCATACAATGGCAAAGCGCCGCAACACTACTGAAGAGCACTTTCGTACAATTTCAGATGGACAGGCTGTTGGCGAAGCATTCGGTTATTATTTTGATGTGGAAGGGAACATTGTCCATAAAGTAAAAACCATCGGGCTTCAGCTGAAAGACCTGAGCAATGTACCTAACGTATTTGCCGTTGCCGGAGGTCACTCTAAGGCACAGGCAATCCGCGCTTATTTTAAAGGCGCACCACAGACTTCTTCGACACTGATAACAGACGAAGGAGCAGCGAGAGAGCTTTTGAAAGGTTAAGTCCTTTTAAAATATAGGCTTTGTTAAAGACCAACATTGTTCTGGCACAGCTGGTGATTGCAGCGGAAATCAACAGCCCTCTTTAACAGAGCCAAACAGCACCATCCCCAAACATTCTAAGGAGGAATTATTCATGACAGTGAAAATTGGAATTAACGGATTTGGACGTATCGGACGTAACGTATACCGTGCAGCACTTAACAACCCGGACGTAGAGGTTGTAGCAGTAAACGACCTTACTGATGCAAATATGCTTGCACACCTTCTACAGTATGACTCAGTTCACGGCAAACTAGATCAGAAAGTAGAAGTTGATGGCGACGACAACCTTCTTGTTGACGGACACAAAGTAAAAGTACTTGCTGAACGCGACCCTGCAAACCTTCCGTGGGGAGACCTTGGCGTTGAGATCGTAATCGAATCAACTGGTATCTTCACTAAAGGTGAAGCTGCTGCCAAGCACCTTGAAGGCGGAGCGAAGAAAGTAATCATCTCTGCACCAGCTAACGGTGAAGATCTTACAGTGGTTATGGGTGTTAACGAAGACAAGTATGACCCAGCAAGCCACAATGTTATCTCTAACGCTTCTTGTACAACGAACTGCCTTGCACCATATGCGAAGGTTCTTAACGACAAGTTCGGTATCAAGCGCGGTATGATGACAACAGTTCACTCATACACAAATGACCAGCAGATTCTTGACCTGCCACACAAAGACTACCGTCGTGCGCGTGCTGCTGCTGAAAACATCATCCCAACTTCAACTGGAGCTGCAAAAGCAGTATCTCTTGTACTTCCAGAACTTGAAGGCAAGCTGAACGGTATGGCTATGCGTGTACCTACGCCTAACGTATCACTAGTTGACCTTGTAGTTGAGCTGGATAAGAACGTAACAGCTGATGAAATTAATGGTGCACTTAAAGAAGCTGCTGAAGGCAACCTTAAAGGAATCCTTGCATACAGCGACGAGCCACTTGTATCAACTGACTACAATGGCAACACAAACTCTTCAATCGTAGATGGTCTTTCTACTATGGTACTTGAAGATAACATGGTAAAAGTACTTTCTTGGTACGATAACGAAACTGGTTACTCAAACCGTTGTGTAGACCTTGCTGCTTACATGGCTGCTAAAGGACTGTAAGAAATACGGTTGAAAATAGAGTATGATTGGTCTTTCGACTGGTCATCCCTTATAATAAGAGGGTGAAACGGGGAGCGGGGAATGATCCCCACTCCCTTTTTTCATCCGCTTGCCAATATTTGAAGGAGGCCTGGATTCAATGAATAAGAAAAGCATGAAAGATGTTGATCTTAAAGGAAAACGGGTATTTTGCCGCGTCGACTTTAACGTACCGATGAAGGACGGAGAAGTAACTGACGACACACGCGTTCGCGCAGCCCTTCCTACGATCAAGTATTTAACAGAAGCAGGAGCTAAGGTCATTTTAGCGAGTCACCTGGGACGTCCTAAGGGTGAGGTTGTTGAAGAACTTCGTCTTGCACCAGTCGCTGCACATCTGTCTTCACTGATTGGAAAAGATGTGAAAACAGTTGAAGAAGCATACGGTGAAAAGGCGGAAGAAGCTGTTTCTTCACTAGAAGAAGGCGACATTCTTGTTCTTGAAAATGTGCGTTTCTATCCTGGTGAGGAGAAAAACGACGCTGAGCTTGCGAAGCATTTTGCTAACCTTGCAGATGTGTATGTTAATGATGCATTCGGTGCAGCACACCGCGCGCACGCTTCAACTGCAGGTATCGCAGCACATCTTCCGGCTGTATCAGGTCTGCTGATGGAAAAAGAGCTTGACGTGCTAGGTAAAGCTTTATCTAATCCGGAGCGTCCGTTCACAGCGATTATTGGCGGAGCAAAAGTAAAGGATAAGATCGGTGTCATTGATCATCTTCTTGATAAAGTGGATAACCTGATTATCGGCGGCGGACTTGCTTATACGTTTGTAAAAGCACAAGGCCACGAAGTTGGTAAATCTCTTTTAGAAGAAGATAAAATCGATCTTGCCAAAGAATTTATGAAAAAAGCAGAAGACAAAGGCGTGAAGTTCTATATGCCGGTCGATATCGTGGTAGCGGATGATTTCTCAAACGATGCCAATATTAAAGAAGTTTCAGTAGATGAAATTCCATCTGACTGGGAAGGTCTTGATATCGGACCGAAAACACGCGAATTGTACCGTGATGTGATCCTTCAGTCCAAGCTTGTGATCTGGAATGGACCAATGGGTGTATTTGAACTTGATTCATTTGCAAATGGTACAAAGGCGGTAGGACAGGCCCTTGCTGATGCACAGGATACATATTCTGTCATCGGTGGAGGAGACTCAGCTGCAGCAGTCGAAAAGTTCGGCATGGCTGATAAGATGAGTCATATCTCAACAGGTGGCGGTGCCTCTCTTGAGTTTATGGAAGGTAAAGATCTTCCAGGCGTTGTCGCACTAAACGATAAGTAAACCGGGAAAGGATGATTTTCAATGCGTAAACCGATTATTGCAGGAAACTGGAAAATGAATAAAACAGCATCTGAGGCAAAAGCTTTTACTGAAGAAGTTGCTTCAAAAGTACCTTCAAATGAGAAGGTGGATGCTGTAATCTGTTCACCGGCACTGTTTTTAGCAAACCTTGTGGATCTGACTAAGGATTCAGAAGCTGCTGTTGGTGCTCAGAACATGCACTTTGAGGAAAATGGAGCATTCACAGGGGAAACAAGCCCTGTGGCACTTCAGGACCTTGGTGTACAATATGTGATTCTTGGACACTCTGAACGCCGTGACATGTTCAGTGAAACGGATGAGTCAGTAAACAAGAAGACACATGCTGCATTCAAGCACGGACTTACACCAATCGTGTGTGTAGGTGAATCTCTTGATCAGCGTGAAAACAACGAAACAAAAGACTTTGTCGGCGGACAGGTGAAGGCTGCACTTGAAGGGCTATCTGAAGAACAGGTAAAACAGACAGTGATTGCATATGAGCCTATCTGGGCGATCGGCACTGGTAAATCTTCAACTGCAGAAGATGCAAATGAAGTATGTGCACACATCCGTTCAGTTGTTGCTTCAACTGTGTCAGAAGCTGCTGCAGAAGCAGTACGTATTCAGTATGGCGGCAGCGTAAAGCCTGCTAACATTGAAGAATACATGGCACAAAGCGATATTGACGGAGCACTTGTCGGCGGTGCAAGCCTTGAAGCAGATTCATTCCTTGCACTGGTGGAGGCTGGCGCAAATGCGTAAATCGCCAGTTGCTTTAATTATTCTTGACGGTTTTGCACTGCGCGATGAAACAAAAGGTAATGCAGTTGCAAAAGCAAACAAGCCGAATTTTGACCGTTACTGGGAAAACTATCCCCACAATACACTGACAGCATGCGGTGAAGCTGTCGGACTTCCGGATGGGCAGATGGGTAACTCAGAAGTTGGTCACTTAAATATCGGCGCAGGACGCACAGTCTATCAGAACCTGACGCGTATCAATATTTCAATTCGTGATAAGGAGTTTCATTCTATCCCGGAATTTCTCCGAGCGGTTGATAATGCTAAGCGTCATAACAAAGCACTTCATATTATGGGGCTGCTTTCTGATGGCGGCGTACACAGTCATTATGAACATCTCTTTGCACTGCTTGAGCTTGCAAAAGAGAATGGTCTGACAAAAGTTTACGTACACGGATTTTTAGATGGACGCGACGTGGCTCCTTCATCAGGTCTTCAGTATATTGCGGATGCTGAAGAGAGAATGAAAGAGATCGGCGTTGGTGAGTTCGCCTCAATTTCCGGCCGTTATTACGCAATGGACCGTGACAACCGCTGGGAGCGCGTTGAAAAGGCGTACCGTGTGATGGTTGACGGTACAGGTCCAACGTTTGATTCAGCGGCTGAAGGAATTCAGGCATCTTATGATGAAGAAGTCTATGATGAGTTTGTCATTCCTTTCGTTGTTGAAAAGAATGGTGAGCCAGTTGGCAGAATTGAAAGTCAGGATTCAGTGATCTTCTTCAACTTCCGTCCTGACCGTGCGATTCAAATGTCAACTGCACTCACAAACCCGGATTTCAAAGGTTTTGACCTTGGTCAGAACAAGCCTGAGAATCTGCAGTTTGTCAGCTTCACGCACTATAGTGATAAAGTGCGCGCTGATGTAGCATTTAAAGCAAAAGATCTGAAAAACACAATTGGTGAAGTCTTGTCAGCTGAAGGCCTTACGCAGCTGCGTATTGCTGAAACGGAAAAGTATCCTCACGTAACGTTCTTTATGAGCGGCGGACGTGAAGAAGAGTTCCCTGGCGAAGAACGGATCCTGATTGATTCACCTAAAGTGGCAACGTATGATCTGAAGCCTGAAATGAGTGCATATGAAGTGACGGACGCGTTACTTGATGCAATCAATGAAGACCGATTTGATGCGATCCTGCTGAACTTTGCGAATCCGGATATGGTTGGCCACAGCGGTATGCTTGAGCCGACTGTAAAAGCAATTGAAGCTGTAGACGAATGTCTTGGTAAGATTGTTGATTTGATTCATGAAAAAGGCGGACATGCCATTATCACAGCAGACCATGGTAACTCTGATGAAGTGATCACTTCTGAGGATAAGCCGATGACTGCGCATACGACAAATCCTGTACCGGTGATTGTAACGAAGGAAGGCGTGGAACTTCGCGAAGGCGGAATTCTCGGCGACCTTGCACCGACGATGCTTGAGTTGCTGAAGGTTGAAAAGCCTGAAGAAATGACTGGTGAGTCGCTTATTAAGAAGTAGGGTTTATAATAACCGCAGATCTACGCTCCAGGCAGATGCTTTCCGAGCGGTGGTCGCTGAGCCTCCTCGGCTTCGCCTGTGGGGTCTCAGCTGTCCCACTTATCGCTCCGGAGTCACTGCCTTCCGCTTCGATCTGCTGGATACTTCTATAATAAGGGAAGCAAAGGATCTTCCGGACTTTGTTTCATACACATGAAAGAATCAGTTATAAAGTTATTGATGCAGTGTAACTTCCGGCCTGCTGAGTAACAATGACATGAATGTTTTACGCACAAAGTTGTTTGGAGCGGAAGGGGGGACGACTCCAGCAGGAGAAGCGTGACAGGTGAGACCCCGCAGACGCACAGCGTCGAGGAGGCTCACCGCACGCCCTGCGGAAAGCGTTCCCCCCTGGAGCGGAAATCAACGGACAAATTATAAGAAGTAAAATATCCCGAAAAATCATTTAAAAAGAGGAGAGATTTTAACATGCCATTTATCGTAGATGTATACGCACGTGAAGTAATTGATTCACGCGGTAATCCAACAGTAGAAGTTGAAGTTTACACTGAAAGCGGCGCTTTTGGCCGTGCACTTGTTCCATCAGGTGCTTCAACAGGTGAATATGAAGCAGTAGAACTTCGTGACGGTGACAAGGACCGTTTCCTTGGTAAAGGTGTTCTTCAGGCAGTAGAAAACGTAAATAACGTAATCGCACCTGAACTGATCGACAGCTATTCAGTACTTGATCAGGTATCAATCGACCATGCAATGATCGAGCTTGACGGTACTGAAAACAAAGGTAAATTAGGTGCTAACGCAATTCTTGGTGTATCTATGGCAGTTGCACACGCAGCAGCAGATTACCTTGATGTACCACTTTATCAGTATCTTGGCGGATTCAACGCGAAGCAGCTTCCGGTTCCAATGATGAATATCCTGAACGGTGGAGAGCACGCTGATAACAACGTGGACATCCAGGAATTCATGGTTATGCCAGTTGGCGCTGAAACGTTCCGTGAAGGACTTCGTATGGGTGCAGAGATCTTCCATTCACTAAAATCAGTTCTTAAGGACAAAGGTCTTAACACTGCTGTAGGTGATGAAGGTGGATTTGCTCCAAACCTTGGTTCAAATGAAGAAGCACTTTCAACAATTATTGAAGCAATCGAAAAAGCAGGTTACAAGCCGGGAGAACAGGTTCTTCTTGCAATGGACGTTGCTGCTTCTGAGATCTTCAATAAAGAAGACGGCAAGTACCACCTTTCTGGAGAAGGCGTTGTGAAGTCTTCTGAAGAAATGGTGAACTGGTATGCTGAAATGGCTGACAAGTATCCAATCGTATCAATCGAGGATGGCCTTGATGAAAATGACTGGGACGGCTTCAAGCTGTTAACTGAAAAAATCGGTGACAGAGTTCAGCTTGTAGGTGACGATCTATTCGTTACAAACACTGAAAAGCTTTCACGTGGTATCGAGCAGGGAATTGGTAACTCAATCCTGATCAAAGTGAACCAGATCGGTACACTGACTGAAACATTTGATGCAATCGAAATGGCGAAGCGCGCAGGTTACACTGCAGTTATCTCTCACCGTTCTGGTGAAACTGAAGATGCAACAATCGCTGATATCGCTGTTGCAACAAATGCAGGACAAATCAAGACTGGTGCTCCTTCACGTACTGACCGCGTTGCGAAGTACAATCAGCTTCTTCGTATTGAAGACCAGCTGGGTGCAACAGCACAGTATCTTGGTGCTAAAACATTCTATAACTTAGGTTAATGTGAAAATCCCTTCTGTCAGTAATGACAGAGGGGATTTTTTGCGTTACCTGCTAAAAGACATCTTTCAAAGCGTTTTTCATACAATGATTGAGAGGTGAAAAACGTGACGAGAGTGAAACATACCAGCAAGGATATTGATCTGATCGCAAGGATGATGAGGGCTGAAGCTGAGGGTGAAGGAAAACTGGGTATGTTGATGGTTGGAAACGTCATCGTCAACCGGGCAGTTGCTGATTGTCTGGATTTCAGGGATGTCAGAACGATCAATGATGTCATCTTTCAGGTTCAGGGTGGAAATTATTCTTTTGAAGCCGTACAAAAAGGAAATTTATTTTACAGTCCGGCAAGAGATTTGGAGAGAGCCCTGGCAAGGCAGGTTGTGCAGTCCTGGAGGCAGCATCCTTCTAAGTATGCGCTGTGGTACTTCAATCCGTATGCTCCATGCCCACCGACATGGTATGATCAGCCATTTTCAGGACAGTTTAAGCAGCATTGTTATTACGAACCGCAGGCTAATACGTGTGAGAGTGTTTATAGATAAATACACGTTAAATGCATTTAAGAGATCCTCCTGTAAGTAAAAAATGGGAGGATTTTTTGTATGTTTAGAAAAAAGGACTGTGGACATAATATACATAACCTTAAGTAAACTGAATAAAAAGAATATTCAGTTTACTTAAGGTTTTTTGTCGGATATAATAAGAGTATGAAATCTCAGTACATTATTTGATTCTGCAAAAGAAGGAGGGGCTTTTGATGGAACAAATCATTATGTGCGAAGTGAACAGCTGCAAGTTTAACAAAGAAGGTACACGGTGCGGTGCACCCAAAATTCATGTTGCGCCACACAAAGGACGCGCCGAATCAAGTGATGAGACAGATTGTAAGACATACGAACATGTATAAGAATAAGCGGCTGCCGTGCGAAGCAGCCGCTTTTCTCTGTCTTAATCCGTGCTGACAGCTTTTTTAGCGGATACAGCTGAGAATGTGATTGTGATGCCGCATAGCCCTGCAATCACAAGGAAGCCGAGCACGATCGGCCACGTATCAGTGAAACCATCGATCAGCACAGTTCGCATTGCCTCAAATAAATAAGTAACAGGATTGATTGAAGCAGCGACCTTTAACCAGGCAGCATCAATCAGTTCATAAGGAACAAACGTCGTACTGAGAAAAATCAGCGGAAAGAAGATAAACGTTCCTGCCTGCGCTGACTGTGCGTTTTTGGCACGGAGCGCAACACCGACGGAATAGCCTGCAAACGCTAGTCCCCAGCCGAGTGTCAGTAATAAAACAACGACAACGCCCAGTGCTCCTCCAGCAACCTCAAGTCCCAGGAAGAATCCTACGCAAATGATCAGACCTGCCTGAATCACAAGCTGAAGCATGCCGGCAATAATCGGACCAAGCACAATCGCAAGCCGTGAGCTTGGTGTTAACAGCAGCCTTGAGAAAAATCCATTATCCAGATCCTTCACAAGCGCCTGACCAGCACCACCCGCTCCACCGATTGCTGCTGATACAATAGAAACAGGTAAGATGAAGGCAAGATAATTGGCCCCTTCAAATGCAGGCAGGTTGGCGATTCCGCTCAGTCCCGCTTCATAGACGAAAAGGAAAAACATGCTGATCGCAAGGTTCGGAATGAAAATGAGCGGATTTCTGAGAATCGTGACAATGCTCCGCTTTGTCATTACTAATGTGTCTGAAAAGAAATTACCCTGCTGTTTATTCATTGAGTCCACCTTCTTTCTGCTCATTGGTCACCTGAATAAATACATCATCCAGTGATGGTGGCTTCACATTCAGCTGGGCAGGGTGAAGGTTCCGTTCATCCAGTTTCCTGATCACATCAGCTAAAATAGACGTACCATTCTCAGCAAGGATCGTCACATCATTTTTCACGCGCTCAGTCTGATACTCATCAGATGCAACTGCCTCGTAAGCGCTGATTGCTTCATCTTCTTCATCAAACTGCAGCACAATGGCATCAAATCCCAGGGTGCGCTTCAGTTCAGCCGGCGTTCCTGTGGCGACAATCTGACCTTTATTAATAATTGAGATTCTGTCAGCCAGCTGATCGGCTTCTTCGAGGTATTGAGTTGTTAAAAAGATCGTGGTACCTTCTTCTTTATTCAGTCGCTTAATCTCCCGCCAGATCGCTTTACGATTTGCAGGATCGAGTCCTGTCGTCGGCTCATCAAGAAACAGAATCTTAGGCTGATGGACAAGTGTCATCGCAAGGTCCAGTCTTCGTCTCATCCCGCCGGAGTACTTCCCGCTCAGACGGTCAGCGTCTTCTGTAAGACCAACGAGTTCGAGCAGTTCCTCAGCACGCTTTTTTGCTTCTTTTTTTGAAAAGCCGAATAGTCTTGCTTGAAACTCAAGCAGTTCCCTGCCTTTTAAATCAGGGTCAATGCCGGTTTCCTGAAGCGCAACGCCAATAGAGAGTCTCACTTTTTCAGGATCCTTATTTACGTCATATCCTGCCACTTCGAGCTTGCCTGAAGTAGGCTTCAGCAGTGTCGTCAGCAGCTGGACAGTTGTAGATTTCCCTGCTCCATTGGGTCCGAGGAATGCAAAAAATTCACCGTCTGCTACGTTAAAGGACACCCCTCTGACCGCTTTCACATCACCTTTAAACGTTTTTTCTATATTTTCAACATGGATCGTCCCGTTCAATATTCTGACCTCCCGACATATGTGTCAATTTTAGTTTAATCATATGCTTATTAAAGAATTCTGACAAATGTGAGTGTTTTTTGTGAATGACAAAAACAAAGATTGTATGCCTTATGGGCGTATGATAAAATGGAACGAGTGTAAGGTCGGTTCAGGAGGTGGAACATATGGAAACATTATTAACTGTCCTATTAGTCATTGTATGTATCTCGTTGATCGTCGTGGTTCTTCTGCAGTCAGGTAAAAGTTCTGGTCTTTCAGGCGCCATTTCAGGTGGTGCTGAGCAGCTTTTCGGCAAGCAGAAAGCGCGTGGGATTGACCTTGTTTTAAACCGTATTACAATTGTTCTTTCGGTACTGTTTTTCGTTCTGACGATTTCAGTTGCCTTTGTTGTAAAATAAATGCTTGAAACCCGATCGGATGGTCGGGTTTTTATTTTTTTGTTTGATAAAAATTGAGTTGCGGATGTAACCGTTGAGCTGCGCTTCAGGGGGACGCTTTCCGGACGGTGGTTGCTGAGCCTCCTCGGCTACGCCTGTGGGGTCTCAGCTTCCCACTTATCGTCCCGGAGTCGCCCCCTTCCGCTACGCTCAACTTTGTGTGGTTTATAAATAGTTAGTAAGTACTTAACCCCCATTTTTAAGTTTGAGGGTGTGTTCGAAAACTTTCATAGTTATTAATACTACAACTGTCGTTTACCAAAATAATCCCATCAATTTAAAGAATGTAACCATTAGAAGTTAAGGTGCTTCTAAGGGTGTGATTTGTACATCATCTGATTATTGAAATGCGATTAGAGTGAATGGAGCGAAAGGGGGCGACTCCAGCAGGATAAGTCGGACAGGTGAGACCCCGCAGAGCGAAGCTCGAGGAGGCTCACCGCCGGCCCTGCGGAAAGCGTCCCCCTGAAGCGCAGTGAACGGCTTTTATGAAAATCAACAATGCGCACAAATAGCTTTCCGGCGCGTTTTCTACTAAAATAGAACAAGATGAAATTGCAATTGGAGTGACGGATGATGAAATTGAATTTACCAAAACCATTTACATTTGAAGGCGGGAAGCGTGCGGTGCTTTTACTGCACGGTTTTACAGGTAATTCTTCTGACGTAAGAATGCTTGGCCGCTTTTTAGAAAAAAACGGCTATACGTCACATGCACCTCACTATAAAGGGCATGGCGTCCCACCTGAGGAGCTTGTTGAGACAGGTCCCAAAGACTGGTGGAAGGATGTTGAAGAAGGCTACGAACACCTGAAGAGTCAGGGCTATGAGGAAATTGCCGTTGCAGGACTTTCACTTGGCGGTGTATTTTCACTGAAGTTAGGTTACACTGCTCCTGTAAAGGGTATCGTGACAATGTGTGCGCCGATGTACATTAAGAGTGAAGAAGTGATGTACAAAGGAGTTTTAGAGTACGCCCGCGAATTTAAGAAATATGAGAAAAAAGATGAGGATCAGATTGAAGCTGAAATGAAGGATTTTGAAAAGACGCCGATGAATACGCTGAAGGCACTTCAGGAACTGATCGGTGATGTGAGAAATTCTGTTGATATGATCTATACGCCAACTTTTGTTGTGCAGGGCAGACATGATCACATGATTAACACAGATTCAGCCAATATTATCTATGAAGGCATCGAAACTGATCAGAAGAAGCTGAAATGGTATGAGGAGTCAGGCCACGTGATTACGCTTGATAAAGAGAAGGAACAGCTGCATGAAGATGTGCTGGAGTTTCTTGATTCCCTTGACTGGTCAGTTGAAAAATAACAGCTGAAAATGGAGGGGTCGTCGATGGAAGAATCGGTGATGATAATGAAAGACAAGCTGCTGACATTTATGCGGGAGGAAGCATATAAACCGCTGACAGTGCAGGAGCTCGAGGAATCGTTCGGTATTCATGATTCTGCTGATTTCAAAGCCCTTGTAAAGTCACTTGTGATTTTAGAGGAAAAAGGTGAGATCGTCAGAACAAGAAGCAACCGTTACGGACTTCCTGAAAAAATGAATCTTGTACGCGGAACGCTTTCAGGACATGCGAAAGGGTTCGCTTTCCTGATTCCTGATGAGCCTGGCCGGAAAGATATCTTTATTCCGCCAAATGAATCCGCACACGCCATGCACGGAGATAAAGTGATGGTACGTGTGTCCCGTGAATCAAGAGGGGACCGCGAAGAAGGAACGGTTGTCCGTATACTAGAGCGCGGCACCAAGCAGGTCGTCGGAACGTATACAGAAAGTAAGAATTTCGGCTTTGTGATGCCGGATGATAAAAAGATGACAAGTGATATCTTTATTCCGAAAGAGGGAAGTAAGGGTGCAGTTGAAGGACATAAGGTAATTGTTGAAATTACTGCGTATCCTGATGGCCGTAACAGTGCTGAAGGTGAAGTCATTCAGATTCTCGGTCATAAAAATGATCCGGGTGTGGATATTTTATCGATCATTCATAAGCACGGCATTACGATTGAGTTTCCGGATGAAGTGATCCAGCAGGCGAATGATGTTCCTGATGAGATTGATCCGGCAGATCTGAAAGACCGTCGTGATCTCCGCGACGTAACAACCGTTACAATTGACGGGGCAGATGCGAAAGATCTGGATGACGCGATTTCACTCAGCAAACTGGATAACGGTAACTATAAGCTGGGCGTTCATATTGCGGATGTCAGCCATTACGTAACAGAACATTCCCCGATTGATGAAGAAGCATACGAGCGTGGGACAAGTGTCTACCTTGTGGACCGTGTGATTCCAATGATCCCACACCGACTGTCAAACGGAATTTGTTCACTGAACCCAAAAGTGGACCGTCTGACACTGTCATGTGAAATGGAAATCGATCAGAATGGCGGCGTCATTAATCATGAGATTTTCCAGAGTGTAATCCGTACAAATGAGCGGATGACGTATTCTGACGTGAATAAAATTCTTGTTGATGAAGATGAAGAGCTGATTGAAAAATATGAGCCGCTTGTGCCGATGTTCCGTGAGATGGAAAAGCTTGCAGCGATTCTGCGCGGTAAGCGTTTTGGCCGCGGGGCAATCGACTTTGATTTTAAGGAAGCGAAAGTCCTGGTGGATGAGGAAGGAAATCCGACTGATATCGGAATCCGCGAACGTTCTGTCGGTGAAAAGCTGATTGAGGAATTCATGCTTGCAGCGAATGAAACGGTTGCTGAGCACTTCCACTGGATGAACCTGCCGTTCATTTACCGGATTCACGAGGATCCAAAGGCTGAGAAGCTGGAGCGTTTCTTTGAGTTCATCACGAACTTCGGTATTACGGTAAAAGGTACAGGTAATGAAATACATCCGCGTGCGCTTCAGGAAATCATTGATGATATTCAGGGAACACCTGAAGAAATGGTCATTTCAACGATGATGCTGCGCTCAATGCAGCAGGCGAAGTATGATGAGAACAGCCTGGGGCACTTTGGTCTGGCGACTGATTTCTATACGCATTTCACTTCACCAATCAGACGTTACCCTGACTTAATCGTTCACCGCCTGATCAGAACGTATCTGATTAACAAAAAGGTGGACGAAAAGACGCAGCGCAGATGGTCTGAACAGCTGCCTGAAATTGCTGCACATACGTCAGGACGCGAGCGGCGCGCAGTTGATGCTGAACGTGAAACAGACGAGCTGAAAAAAGCTGAGTATATGATGGATAAGATCGGCGAAGAGTTTGACGGCGTCATTTCATCTGTCACAAACTTTGGTATCTTTGTAGAGCTGTCTAATACAATTGAAGGTCTTGTACACGTCAGCTATATGACTGACGACTATTATCGCTTTGATGAGCGTCATATGGCGATGATCGGTGAGCGGACAGGCAATGTCTTCAGAATCGGTGATGAGATTTCTATCCGCGTTGTCAACGTCAATAAAGACGAACGTGCGATTGATTTTGAAATTGTCGGTATGAAAGGAACGCCAAGAGTCCGCCGTGAAACAGCACGTGTTGTCGACAGCCGTGGCCGTGGCAAAACCAGTGACCGTGACAAAAAGAAAAAACGCAAGCGCGATGACGGCGGCAAGGGCGACAAGAAGAAGTTTTACAAAGGTGCGCCTAAGAATAAGAAGAATAAAAAGAAGAAGAGAAAGTAAGGTGCGGGGTCTGTTTCGACCCTGCTACCTTTAGATAGGGGGATTGTTACTCATGCCTAAAGGAGAAGGTAAATTACTCGCGCAGAATAAAAAGGCGCGTCATGACTATTTTATAGAAGAAACATTTGAAGCGGGGATCGTGCTTCAGGGAACAGAAATCAAATCAATCCGCAGAGGCCGTGTGAACCTGAAGGATTCGTTTGCGCGAATCAGTAATGGCGAAGTGTTTTTAAATAATGCGCATATCAGTCCTTATGAGGAAGGTAACCGTTACAATCACGATCCGCTTCGTGAAAGAAAGCTGCTTTTACACAAACAGCAGATTAATAAGTTAATAGGTCTGACAAAACAGCAGGGTTATTCAATCGTTCCGTTAAAGCTGTATATCAAAGACGGTTATGCGAAAGTGCTGATTGGTCTAGGTAAAGGTAAGAAGAAATACGATAAGCGCGAGACGCTGAAGAAGAAGGATGCAAAGCGTGAAGTGGCACGTGCACTGAAAGAGCGCCAGCGGTAAGGCTTTCCAGTTGAAAAAAGACGGTACTATGTTATAATTGATTATGCCGTTAACAGCGGCAGGACAACCGGATTAATTTTCCGGATCCCGTACTGAAACCAGGCGTATGCCTGATTTCATCCTTATCATGGGGACGTTACGGATTCGACAGGAATGGTTCGAGCTTGAGTTGCGAGTCGGAGGGATCGTCTCCGTCATCAACGTCAACACAAATAGTTAACAACGAACAAGATTACGCTCTAGCTGCCTAATAAGCACTTGAGGCCTCACTTGTCTATCACCCATGTAGACCTGCCTGAGGTTCACTTATAGTGGGATACGCAGTCTGCTACCACCTGAAGCAGCCTGAAGAGACTAATCAGGTTAGCCGTTCGGACGCCTGTCAGTTGGCATAAGTTACGGTGAATTGCGAATAGGCTGACTACGCTCGTAGAAGCTTAAGTATTGAAGTTTCTGGACGTGGGTTCGACTCCCACCGTCTCCACCAAATATATATTTGGTGGTTTTTTATTTGTCTTTTTTAAAGAGATCAATAAAATATAGGGATCACAAATAATCCTACTAAAATTCCAGCAATGAATATTAAAGGATAATACAATCTTTTACGCAATTTAGTTCATTCTTTCAAATAATAAACATGGTTAGTCGGTACTTGGCTTTTGTTCATTCTTAAATTAACTAAGTAAGAATGAAAAGTGATATAATTTGTTGCTGGTTTTTTATTCTTTAAAGTATCCCATTATATTTTTGTAATAATTAGTTAGTTGAACGTTCTCCTATCTCCACCAAATACATATTTGGTGGTTTTTTTATCTGAAAATCTGCTATTGCTGGATAGATTAGCGCCGTTAAATTTAGGGTAAAGTGTCACAGTACATTGAATGAGCTGGCTTATAGCTTCTAAAATAAGTGTCTTATATTCTGAAAAATAATGACGAACACAATGGAGGAAGAAAAAGATGAATATATATATTCTATCTTCAATTAAGAACGAAACTGATGATGCTGATTCGAATAGTGACAGGCTATTTGCTCAGTATCCGGATGATGGTTTGCAATCAATCGATCTGAGTAAGGCGGTGAATCGTATATGCTAACCGCAACTCTGACTCTACTGCTCGGTATCATTGTCATTCTGGCTATTATTGCAGCAAACGGTTATTTTGTAACCCAGGAGTTTGCATATATGTCCGTGGACCGTTCCCGTTTGCGCGCAATGGCAGAACAGGGCGATGCAGCAGCTGAGCGTGCATTGAGTGTAACGGAGCGAACCTCATTTATGCTTTCAGGTGCACAGCTTGGTATAACCGTGACAGGACTTCTGATTGGTTATGTAGCTGAACCGCTTGTTGGTGAAAGCTTGAGCGTTTTGCTTGATGGGGCAGGGGTTCCTGCAGCAGTCAGTATCTCTGTAGGGACAGTGCTTGCTTTAGCTGTTTCTACGATTGTACAGATGATTTTTGGCGAGCTGTATCCTAAAAACCTTGCAATTGCAAAAGCTGAACCTTTGGCAAGAAACCTTGCCCGTTCTACCAATATTTATCTGATGATTTTTGGATGGCTGATTAAATTCTTCGATCAATCGGCTAATAAATTTTTAAAACTTCTCAGAATCGAGCCAGTGCATGATCTTGACAGCAGTGCCAATGCCCGTGACCTGGAATATATCGTAGCTGATTCCCGTGACAGCGGTGATTTGCCGAAAGATCTGTCTATCTTACTTGACCGGATTCTGGACTTTCCACAACGTAATGTTGAACATGCTATGACACCGCGGGCACGTGCAAATATAGTTGAACCGGATATCACGATTGGAGAGGTACGGTCATTAATGGCGAAGGAACATACGCGATATCCGGTTGTTAATTCAGATGATGAGCCTATTGGTGTTGTGCACCTGGTTGATATTCTGTCATCATCAGTTAATGAAAATGATCCGGTTACAACCATTATGAGACCTCCATTAGTTGTTCCAACGCTGATGTCTTTGACAGAAGCACAGTTGCAAATGAGTGAGTCAAAAGACGATCTTGCCTGTGTCATCGATGAATACGGCGGCTTTACAGGTATTCTGACAATTGAGGATCTCGCTGAAGAAGTTGTGGGTGAGATCTCAGATGAACATGATAGCGAAGAGGGTGAAGTAGTAGAACCTGAAGGAGAAGATTCCTGGCAGATGAGTGGGGATGTTCATCTTGATGAGGCTGAACGGGAAATCGGTTATCAGCTGCCCCGTGGTGATTTCGAGACAATTGCCGGTCTACTCATTGCCAATAGCGGAAAACTCCCTGATGTCAATGAAGAGGTAACAGTTGAACTTCCGGAGGACCCGGCTGACCTTGTGGAGGATGAGCCTGTTAAACGGTACCTGATCGCACAGATCATTGAAGTGGACAAATGGGTGCCAACGATGGTCTCTCTGACAATCGAACAGCGGGAGAATGACGATGAATCTGAACAGATAAGGAGGGATCGTGATGAGTAATCCCTTCGTTGTGATAGTCGTAACAATTGCCATTATTGCACTGAGTGCATTTTTCGTTATGATTGAATTTTCGCTACTTGGAGCGAGACGCCATCGACTTGAAGAATCAGCGCGTTCAAGCCGGGGGGCAAGGGCTGCTTTAAAATCGGTGAATGAACTTACAGTTATGCTCGCAGGTGCACAGCTGGGTATTACAGTCTGTACGTTTGCACTCGGGGCGATCACTAAACCCGCTGTAGATGACTGGTTTTCACCATTATTTACTGCGACTGGATTACCTTACTGGCTGGCTGATGGAACTGCCTTCTTCTTATCACTGATGATCGTCACATTCCTGCATCTGGTCATTGGTGAAATGGCTCCAAAATCATGGGCCATTGCACACCCTGAAGCTTCTGCAATTATGATTGGTATACCAGCTCGTATCTTTATCGGGATTTTCCGACCTCTGCTGATGTGGGTGAATAACATAGCAAATCGACTTGTAAAGGCTTCCGGCGTTGAGCCGGTTGATACTGCAGCAGTGGGTGGACAGGATGCGGATACGATCAGACAACTGGTGGAATATTCAGCGAATGTTGGCGCCCTTGACGCTTCGATCCGCAGGCCGATTTCAGGTGCACTGGATCTGGAAACGTTAAAAGTTGGAGAAGTGCTGTCGAATGAAGCACCTCTGACAACGGTTGACTTCAATTCAACAGCGTACGATGTTCAACAGGCGACACAGCGGACAGGACACAAACGGATTCTGGTCATGGCTGAGGATGGAAAACCCCCAAGAATCCTGCATGTTCGTGATACACTGCTTGAGCCGGAAGACCGCTCTGCATGGGAGCTGGCACGTCCATCATTTGTATTGCAGCCGGACACACTTTTGCATGAAGCGCTCACCAATATGCGACAATCGAGTGAGCAGTTAGCAGTCGTCATGCATGGTTCTGAATTTCTCGGCATCATAACGATGAATGATATTTTTCATCATGTGCTGCCGCGCATGACTGAACAATAAGATAAAAGAATATAAACGATGGGGGCTGTATCAAAAAGTTAAAACAAATAACTTTTTGAACAGCTCCTTTTTTGTGGCATTGTTGTAGTTGACCGGTATGATATCTATTTAAATAGATTGAACTTCCCCAGGTACCACCTGATGTTTATTTGGCTATTTTATTCATTTCAACTTGTTGATGAAGATACTCAAAAAAATACGGAAAGTAATATTCCGACTATAAAACAATAATATGAAAAGTAGTAAAGATTTCCATTTTTCATTACGCCAATAAACCATTTCATCGCAATATAAGTCATAATAAGTGTTGAAACAAATGCCAGCAGATAAGGAATGATCAGATCTGATTTATCCGGCTCATTAATAAATTCAGATATTCCAAGTACAACACCACCCAGACTGACAGGTATATAGAGCAAGAATGAAAATTTTAGTGCTGTCTCCTGTTTCATACCTGCAGCGATCGAAGTGATGATAGTAGCACCTGAACGGCTTATTCCCGGAATTAAAGCAAGTGACTGGCCAAAACCTACGATCAATGAATCCTGAATAGAGATGTCACCTTCACCTTTTGTTCCACTCATACTTTTAATTAACCATAATGCAATTCCAGTTATAAATAACATAATCGCAACAGTCGTCATACTCGATTTATCAGCAATCATATCATTTAGCAGCAATCCGAGTATCCCTGCCGGAAGTGTTGCAATGACTAAAAAACTGACGAACTTAAAGTCATTTTTATAACCGGATTCTTTGGTTTTTACATAAGTGATCGAATTTGAGGTCAGTCTGATCATATCTCTTCTATATATAGTGAGAACAGCCAGAAGGGAAGCCGTATTGGTCAAAATGACAAACGCGAACCCCTGATCGCCCAGTCCTAATAATTCACTGGCAATCATGACATGGCCGCTTGAAGATACAGGTATTGGTTCAGTAAAGCCCTGTATTAAGCCAATCATGATTATTTTAATCATGTATATAAAATCTATTTCGTTCATCATTTCCTCCATCATATGGTTATCTCGTTTCATCAGTTAAATCAAAAATTTCATTTCAAATTGTTAATTCATTTTCACGTTTGAATTGGATAGCTTCCCACAGGAGCTTTTCAAGAATAGCTGCAAAAACACCGATCACCAGTGAGGCTCCAGCTATAACCATTCCAATTAGTATAAATCCCGGCGTATCATCCGACCGTGCCACTACAATAATGAATGGCAGTGCGATTGAAAAAAGAAAACTAATGATCACTGCATAGTTCTTAATCAGCCTCAACGAATTGACTGATTGAGATGAAAAAGCCTGATTTTTATCGATATTTAAAAGTAATTTAAATGTTTGATACAAGGCAAGAAAATAAGGAACAGCTGTTGCGTACATAATCAGAATAAATCCGATTAATACAAGCGCTAACGCCTCTCCGTTATATGCTTCATCAATCACATCAAAAAACAAGACCGGGAATGCGTATATGCACAATATTAAAATAGGTAATGCAAGTACAAGAAGCGTTAATTTAAGTAAAAGAGTTGATCCTTTTTTCATCGTACACCTCTTTTGAACATTATTTGATTTTAGATTTAACAACCTTCAGATTCGCCACTATTAAAAAACTCACAATCATCAGCAGCAGCCAGGAGCTTATCTTTCCTAAGTGCACTAATTCCCATGATCCATGTTGATTGGGGTACTGCCAGGCACCCAGAAAAGTAGCGATGTTTTCTCCTATCCATATTAAGAATCCAATCAAAAGAAAGAACATGAGAATCGGAATTTTAAAGTGTCGGCGATTCACACTAAAGGTCAGCTGCGCCTGATAAAAAGTCAGTGCTACAAGCACAAATAAAATCCAGCGTAAATCTAAGATGTAATGGTGAGTAAAAAAATTCAGATAGATTGCAGCCGCCAGTGGAATCGTGAGAAAAAGTGAAGGCCACTTCATGAGTTCAACATCAAACCTCCGCCAGAACTGACAAAGGTAACTTGCTACACTTGCATACATAAAACCGCTGAATAATGGCACGCCATACACCTTAAAAAACGCTTCCTCCGGATAAGTCCATGACCCCATATTTACTTTAAAAATCTCCATCACCAGACCAATTAAGTGAAAAACGGTGATCACTTTTAACTCATCCATACTCTCAATTCCAAGGCGGACCATCAGTACCTGCATAAGCATACAAAAGAAAAGCAGCCAGTCATACCGGTCAAAAACAGGTAAGACAATGAACTGTGTCAGCCCTAAGCAAATAAAGATATAGATCGGAAACATGGCAGATTTGAATTGATTTACTGTAAAGGTCCGTATATCAACTGAAACAGTTTTGTTTTTACTTTCTGTATACGTGTTAATGGGTTTCCCTCCTTAAAATTTTTAGTAACTAGATAATATCATCATATTTATTGCAAAACAATAAATAATTATTAATTTTAAATAAAAATATATTAAATAACAGTTTACTTAAGGATTCTTACTGAATGTGATTTTCATATATGTACGGACTTATATATAGATGGGAGTACCAGCTATCAACACTATGGATTTGCCGGTGAAGCACCAGACTACGGTGCGATTTCAGAAAACGATGTTGACTTCAACACGACTGTGTATAAAAAAGTGTAATAAATTCCTTCTAATTGTATCTGGTTGAGTCAGTGCAAACGCATAACCAGATAATAAAAAATGTTGCACGGAATAAAGAATTTTCAGTTATAATACTTTATAACTAGTAATGACTGAATTTATTTATAAAAATGCAAATTATATTAGTCTTTCTACTCACGAAATAAGTGATTTTTATCCTGCGTTACTGAAGTAAGGGTTTGAATTTTATCCACGAATGATGCAAGGGAGAGGACGTTATGTTTGAATATTCTCACCGTAATGCTGAAAGTTTGTTCGATTTTGTAAGGTTATTTGATTACGTTGAAGATCTTGTTTTTTTAATGGGAGTGTATGGAGATCAGGTAATCTATGAATATATTAATCAGTCAGCGAAAAATTTGACAGCGCTTTCTGATGACGTAATAGGCAGGTCTGTCAGTGAAGTGGTTAAAGATAAAGCAGAGGCGGCAGCTTTAAACGGTCAATACTTAGATGTCGCGCTTACGAAAAAAAGTATACATTTCACCCATACAATTAATAACGGTACTGATCTGTATACAGGCGATACAACGTTATACCCGCTGTTGGACACAGATGGCGAATGCCGCTTTATCCTTGGTATTGTAAAAGATGTGACTGAAAAATATATGCTTGAACAGAAGCTGCGGGAAACCGAAGAGGTGTTTCGCATTATCACTGAAAATACAATGGATGTGATACGCATTATTGATACAAATGGAATCATTCAGTACTCATCACCCTCCAGTGAAACGATTTCCGGATACGATGCAGAATACTATAAGGGAAAGCATTTTACTGAAGTCATACATGATGGTGATTGTGAAAGGGTCAAAGAACAATTTGAGCTGCTCATTACTGAGAAAAAAGCTGCAGTTGTTGAGATCAGACATTTACACAGGGACGGTCATTGTATATGGAAGGAAGTAGTCGCAACTCCTATACTTGAAAACGGTCAGGTGAAAAGTGTGGTCACATCTTCGAGGGATATTACTGAAAGAATCGAATATAAAGAGAAACTTTCGAAAATGGCGTTTTATGATTATTTATCCGGGCTTCCAAACAGAAGGTTATTAGATGACCGGCTGGAAATGGCGATTCACCTTGCAGAGAGAACAGAAAAGAAGGTCGGCTTGTTATTTCTCGATGGGCGTGATTTTAAATCGATCAATGATCAATTTGGTCATGAGATGGGTGATGAAGTAATCAAAACTGTTGCAGGGATTCTCGAAGGGTGTGTAAGGAAGGTTGATACGGTGGGCAGACTTGGTGGCGATGAATTTGTCGTGATCTTACCTGATATTACACATGAGGAGAACGTTTTTGAAATATCTACACGAATTGCAAGCGCGTTTAATGATCCAATTACTGTGAAAGGAAATGAGTTGTCATTTACGCTTGATATCGGAGTAGCGATCTATCCGACTCATGCAGATCAGAAAAAGCTGTTAATTAACTGTGCAGACCAGGCATTGTATGAAGCAAAAAAATATAAAGATGCTGTATTTAAAGTCTATGATTTAGAACTGAGTTAGCACTTTGGATAAAGTGCATCATGGACTGAACCATCATTACGTTGGGCGGTGAGAACATTGAATCATAAACATGCATTTTCAGACTTCGGGTTAAATGATTTTAAGTTATTGTTATCTCAGATTCCCGAACCGCTGTGTATCATTTCCGGCGATCATCAGATGCAGCCAGATGAAGTAATCTGTATCAACAACCAATTTGAAGCATTATTTAGTGTTTCATCTGAAGACGTGTCAGGAACTAAATGGAGAACTTTATTTGAGGATTCACTTCATTTACCGGTTAATGAGGAACTTTTTACTGACGAATACTCATCGAATCAAAGAAATACTAATGTGACTGGAGAAACAAGCGGTCAAACGTACCAAATAAAAGTGAACAGATTTCATTCGGGTGCAGGAAAGTTATATTTTCTATTAATGATCAGTGATGAAACAGAGCACCTTTATATAAAGAAAAATCTGAGGGAAACATCATCAGAGTTTGAATCCCTTTTTAAATACAATCCGCATATTGTATATACAATCGACGAGCAGGGCTTATTTAAGAATTTTAACAGTGCCGGTCTGGAAAAACTCCGTTACAGTCTGTCCGAGATTACCGGGCTGAATTTCCTTCGTATTGTGGCTGAAGGTGACAGGGAAAGAACGAAAGGGCATTTCTTAAAGGTATTACATGGAGAGGTGCAGCACTTTCAGATTCAGATTAATGATAAATTTGGACAGCCTTTAACGGTTGAAGTGACAGCTGTACCTATTATTGTAGACGGTCAAGTGAAAGGTGTGACCGGGACTGCGCAGGATATTTCAGAACGTCTTGAAATGGAGTCTGCACTGAAAAGAAGTGAAGAGAGTCACCGGGCCTTCTTTGATCACAATATCGATCCGGTTATTACCTTTGACCTTGAAGGGAACTTTTTGACGTTTAATCAAGCGACCAGTACGATTCTTAATGTGACACAGGATGAAATTGCCGGCGAGTCTTTCCTTCCTTTTATTGAAGAAGATTTAAGAGAAAAGACATGGGAAAACTTTCAGCAGGTATTAAATGGAGAGCCTTATCAATATGAAACTGCAACACGTAATGAGGAAGGAGAAATCATCTGGCTTCATATTACGTTAATCCCTGCATTTGTAGATCATGAAGTACATCATATTCATTGTATAGGAAAGGATATTACACTGGAGAAGAATCATCATGAGCTGATGCACCAGATGGCGTATCACGACAACCTGACAGGCCTTGGGAACCAACAGTTATTCAATAAAGATATTCAGGAAAAGATTAACCACAGAAGTGGCGAGTCTTTTTCATTATGTATTATTGGCTTAGACAGGTTCAAATTTGTCAACGACCACTTTGGCCATGAAGCGGGAGACCATATTCTTTCGATTGTGTCCAGACGGATTAAAGAGGCAGTGGGTGATCAGGGGAAACTATACCGTTATGGTGGAGATGAGTTTGCAATTATATCTCCTTTTTGCACAGAGTTTGAAGTAAACCACTTTATCAATCATATCTTACTTCAATTAGGAAAGCCTTTTGACGGGGAAGGTTATGATACAGTGGTGACTGCGAGTGCAGGCATCAGCTTTTATCCGCTGCATGGAAGCAATAAGCAGGAAATCGTAAGAGCAGCGGACCGTGCGATGTATTACGCAAAAAAGCAGGGACGCAACACAATCAGACTTTATTCATCTACGATTGAAGCACTCACACAAAATCATTTGAAAATGGAAGTGCTGATGCGAAAAGCGTTACATGAAAATGAATTTACTCTGCATTATCAGCCCCAATTCAGAGCTGACACTGAAGAGGTTTGCGGCATAGAAGCATTGATCCGGTGGAACAGTAAGGAGCTGGGCATGATTGCTCCGGACAGACTTATCCCAATCGCTGAAGAGACTGGCTTAATTGTGCCGATTGGAAGATGGGTGTTAGAAGAAGCGTGCAAGCAGCTTAAAGTGTGGGAGCGGAATGGTTTTCCGGTTGTACCGATATCGGTCAACCTGTCATTAAGACAGTTTTTTCAATCAGATTTATGCGAGATGATCGAAAAAGTTATTGAGGACACAGGGATTCAGCCTAAATATCTTACACTGGAGATTACGGAGACCATTGCGATGCAGGAAGAAATGGCGATCGGCGTATTGGACCGATTGAAGCGGTTAGGTATCAAAATTGCGATGGATGATTTTGGAACAGGATACAGCTCGCTGAAATATCTGCAAAGCTTTTCAATAGATCACGTCAAGATTGATAAAGCCTTTACAAACCGTCTGAATTCAAAAGAAGGCCGCGCGATTATTTCCACAATTATTGCACTCGGACATAATCTTGATATGAAAGTAGTCGCTGAGGGAGTGGAAACACCTGATCAGGTAAGCGCGCTGCGTGAACTGGGATGTGATATCTTCCAGGGCTATTATTTCAGCAGACCAGTGCCGGCAAAAGAATTGGAATCTAAAGTGTTTTATCAATATAGGCAATAAGATTTATTTGTCAAAACAGGCTGCTGTGAGTGCTGCCTGTTTTTATTTGGGCTAAGTTCATGTCTGATGGTGTTCTAGCTCAGCGGATGGTTACAGCGGATAGCCGTTAGCCCTTGAGCGGAAATCAACAGCCAACTTTAACAAAGCTTTTATTCAAAAAAACACATTTATACATATATAAATTTTTAAACAATCCGATATATATAGTACGAAAGTTTTAAACATGACTCTCTGCATGAGGTGAGGACTTTGCGGTACAATCGGAAAGAAGGTTTCAGGTTTTCGTTCAAGAAGCCGATCGAAGCGGTATTTAAGATTTATGAGTTAAACGGGCGTGAGGTGGAATCCCATCCGGGGAAAGCACTGATGCACGACTTGAGCCCGAGCGGTACAAAAATCAGTTCAATGCTGAATCTGCCGGTAAGTGACACAGACCCGGTCAAAATTCATCTGCAGTTTATGCTGAATGAAGTGGTATATGAAATGAAAGCAGAATTGATCTGGAAGCGGGCCAGCGGTGAAGAGTTTCACTATGGCGTTCATTTTTACGCTTCTGAGGATGTAAAAGAAGATATTGTGAGACAATTGAAGCAGTATGTGAGACGAGTGTAAAAGCGGCTGATTTCAGCCGCTTTTCCTATGCCGTAGCACGCCTCTCATCTTTGACAGCCCGTGCTTTCCGGTTCGCATAATAGATCCCTGCAAAAATAATGACCATCCCTGCAATCAGCGAAGGCGTAATCGGTTCATCGAGCAGCACACTGCCCCACACCATGGCTGAAACCGGTGCAAGGTACGTAACTGTCGTCGCAAATTCAGGCGATTTCTGCCTGATCATATAATAAAACAGCAGATAAGCAATGCCCGAACCAAAGCAACCAAGACCGATAGCAGACAGCCAGAAGGACGTATTATATGTAAAGCTCATAACGCTGTATCCGTTCACAGTCATCATAACCAGTCCGACGGCAGCACCAGTCATCAGAGAAGTAGCTGACAGCAAAACGACCCCTGTTGCCGGTGTGAAGCGTCTGACATAATGGGACCCGAAGCCATAACACATCGCCCCAAGCATCATCGTGCCAACCCCGATAAACTCAGAACCGAAAATCCCGCCAATTTTAAATTCGATTAATACAAGTACACCAATAAATCCAATCAGAATACCGATCCACTGCTGCAGCTTTAACCGCTGCCTGAACAGAAAGAATCCGATCAGTCCGGCAAATACAGGGGTTGTTGCATTCAGTACAGAAGCTGTATTAGAAGCAATTCTCGTTTCACTAAGTGCGATGAGTGCCCATGGAAGAGCCGCATTCATCACACCGATGATAATCAGATGCATCCATGGAATCGGCCGCTCAATTTTCCGCCACTGTGCAATGAGAATCGGCAAAAGGATCAATGCGCCAGCTGAGCATCTGATAAAAACAGTGCCCCAGACGCCGGCTGAATCTGCAAGAATTTTGATAAAAACGAATGACAGACCCCAGATCAGGCTGAGGCCAATCAGTGCTGAATATGCTCTCATATTGTTCTCCTAACAGGAAATAAGCGTCACGGTATACTGGCGCGAGCGTGGTCCGTCGAATTCGCAGAAATATATACCCTGCCATGTACCAAGTACTAGATCACCGTTTTGAACGGGAATGGTCTGCGCGTGACCGACTGTACTGGTTTTCATATGTGAAGCAGTATTGCCTTCCATATGACGGTCTTTCGGGTGATCCCACGGATAGACTTCATCCAGCCTTCGTAGAAAATCTGTTTTTACATCCGGATCTGCATTTTCATTTACTGTAATTCCGGCAGTCGTATGCTTCGAAGATACGATGGCAATCCCATTCTTGAATGACTGACTGCTGATCCAGTGCTGAACTTCATTCGTCACTTCAATCATCTCATCACGACGGTTTGTCTTAACTGAAAATGTTTCAAACATCACGATCACTCCTTCTTTCACAGTGTAACGCACGAAAGATCAGTTTTCCAGATACTCACACATGATTTGACAAAATGCTGACTTTTTCAAAATGAAAGCGTTTTAATTGATAGAAATATTGATAAATTCAGAATACTTATTGCGGAACCTCACATCTGTATGTATGATGGTCTTTATATAAAAGTTTCGCTGCAACGGTGTAAAGCGGAAAAACATCAGGAGGGTTATGCGATGGATAAAACAAAAAAAGACCTTAGAATCAGAAGTAAAGTGATCAGTGAAGGAGTGAACAGAGTTCCGAACCGGTCAATGCTCCGCGCAGTCGGTTTTACAGATGAAGACTTTAAAAAACCGATGATTGGTGTAGCCAGTACATGGAGTGAAGTCACACCTTGTAACGTACATATTGATAAGCTGGCCCAGCGTGCGAAAAGCGGTGCGAAAGCAGGCGGCGGTGCACCGATGATCTTCAATACAATTACTGTATCTGACGGGATCGCAATGGGACACGAGGGCATGTTCTACTCACTGCCAAGCCGTGAAGTCATTGCAGACTCCATCGAAACGGTAACGAACGCAGAACGTCTGGACGGCGTTGTTGCAATCGGCGGCTGTGATAAAACAACGCCTGCATGTGTGATGGCGATCGCCAGAATGAATATTCCTTCTGTCTATATCTACGGTGGTACAATCCAGCCTGGTAAACTTGATGGTAAAGATATCGACATCGTCTCATCATTTGAAGCGGTCGGTCAGTATCAGGAAGGGCTGATTGATGATGAGCAGCTTTATAAAGTGGAATGCAGTGCCTGTCCGGGCGCAGGTGCATGCGGCGGAATGTACACAGCGAACACGATGGCTTCAGCAGTTGAAGCACTCGGTATGAGTATTCCAGGCTCTTCTTCAACACCTGCAATCAATGATTATAAAGAGCAGGAATGTGAACAGGCAGGGGAGCTCGTTGTTAAGCTGCTTGAACAGGATATCTACCCGCGTGACATTATGACAAAAGAAGCATTTGAAAATGCAATCACAGTGGTGATGGCACTTGGCGGCTCAACAAACGCATTCCTTCACCTCCTTGCCATGGCACATGCTGCAGAAGTTGATCTGACAATGGATGATTTCGAGCGTGTCCGTCAGAACGTCCCGCACATTGCAGACCTGAAGCCGAGTGGTAAATACGTGATGCAGGATCTCTATGAAGCAGGCGGCGTACCGGCAGTCATGAAGCTTCTTTTAGAAGAAGGACTGCTGCACGGCGACTGTATCACAGTCACTGGTAAAACAATTGCTGAAAACCTTGCAGAAGTACCTTCGTTAAAAGAAGGCCAGCAGGTCATCACACCAATCAATGAGCCGCTTAAGAAGACAGGTCCGCTGGTAGTCCTAAAAGGAAACCTGGCTCCTGAAGGCGCAGTTGCGAAAATGAGCGGACAGAAAATCAGCCGCTTTGAAGGGCCTGCAAAAGTGTATGACAGTGAAGCTGAATGTACAAAAGCGATCGAAGGCAACCAGATCAAAGAAGGCGATGTGGTGGTCATCCGTAACGTTGGACCAAAAGGCGGACCGGGCATGCCTGAAATGCTCTCAATTACCGCGATGATCGTCGGACGCGGACTAAACGGAAAAGTAGCCCTGCTTACTGACGGACGCTTCTCAGGCGGCTCACACGGCTTCGTCATCGGCCATATCGCACCTGAAGCAGCAGTCGGCGGACCGATCGGCCTTCTGCAAAACGGAGACATCGTAGCAATCGACAGTGATACACAGGAAATTAACCTGCAGATCTCAGAAGAAGAATTCGAAAAACGCGCCAGTGAATGGAAAAAGCCTGAACCTAAGTTCAAGCGCGGCATCCTTGCGAAGTACGCAAATTCAGTATCTTCTTCGTCTAAAGGTGCTGTAACAGATTTATTTGAAGAATAGAATGAAGCCGTCCGGGCATTGTTCCGGGCGGTTTTTTAAGGTGTAGGCATAGGTCTTTTGATACTATTCTACAAATGTCGGCGTTTTTTCTGAGAACCGTGATGGTTTTTCTAAGAACAGTAGCCTCTTTTCGTAAGCGTCAAACGAACCACACCTTCTGTTGTCTAGCCTTCCGTGACAAAATGAAGGAAATCAAATATGTAACCAACGTGTTCAATCAAGCTACG